>NC_015707.1:0-1200000 GCF_000217815.1 Pseudothermotoga thermarum DSM 5069
TATTATTTGCGTATAGATTCGTTTGTTTTCTTTTGTTTCAAAAGGGGTATCTTCCCATGAAAGAGAAAATCATAGAGGCTCTCAAAGCGAAGTTGAATCGACGGGTATGGGAAAGTTGGTTCAGCACGTTCGACGTAAAGGATATTCAAGATAACGTTGTGGTTTTCCAGGTTGGAAACCTTTTCATCAAAGATTGGCTGGAGAAAAAATACGGTCAACTGATTGCAAAAACGCTTAGAGAAGTTTTCGATAAACCCGTTGAATACAGGATAGAATACACGTCGATTCAACAGGATATCGATGACAACGACGAACCAGTCGTTAAAAAACGTCCTTTGATTTTAACACCACTTAACCCAATTCTCACTTTTGAGAACTTTGTCGTTGGTCCAAACAACATGTTTGCGTACAGCGCATGTTTGGAAGTTGCAAAAAATCCTGGCAAGTACAATCCACTCTTTCTGTACGGTGGAGTTGGACTTGGTAAAACGCATTTGATTCAAGCTATAGGACATTATCTGTTCAAATACCAGCCTGATCTAAGGGTGATCTATTTAACAAGCGAAAGATTTCTCAACGAACTTGTTGATTCGATAAAGAAAGGGAAAGTTCAAGAATTCAGAGAAAAGTTTAGAACAAAAATCGACGTTCTACTTCTTGACGATATTCAATTTCTCACGGGCAAGATGGGAATTCAGATGGAGTTGTTTCACACCTTCAACGACCTTTACAACGCAGGTAAGCAAATTGTGATTTGTTCCGATCGAGATCCAAGCGATTTGAACGGTTTTCAGGACAGGTTGATTTCCAGGTTTCAAATGGGTGTTGTTGCAAAACTTGAAAAACCAGATGAGGAGACAAGTTTCAAAATAGCCAGAAAGATGGTTGAAATTGAGGGAGGACAACTGGACGAGGAAGTTTTGCGTTTGGTTGCTAGGTACTTCTCTGATAATTTGAGACGTCTACGTGGTAGCATCGTCAAGCTTTTGATGCACCAGCAAATCACAGGTGAACAGGTAAATTGTGAAACTGCAAAACAGCTGTTGGATATAAATCCTGTTGGAAGAAACTTAAATCTTTCGGACAAATTGATTTACGCTTTATGCGAAGAATTTAGTGTCAGTCCACAGGAACTTTTGGGAAACTCTAGGAGGAAGGACATCATCATCGCACGTCAAATTGGGATTTATGTTGCAAAAAACGTTTTGGGATTATCACTTAGACAAGTTGCCGAGCTTTTCAACAAATCGCATCCAACTGTTTCCCATGCGATTGAAAAAGTGAAAGAACTTCTTGAAAGTCAAAATCAAGAAATCAAGTCGAAAGTTGAGAAGATATCCAAAATGATTTCTGTGAAAGCCTACGGACAAATCGTTTGAAAAGCCATCTCCGGTTTAAGTGGTCTTTTCATCAATTCTTCTATTGCAGCCTTTGGATCTTTTCCTTCAAACAAAACTTCGTAGACCTTACCACAAATAGGTGTTTCAACGTCTAAAGTTTTTGAAAGCTGCAGCAACGGTTTTACGGTGTTAACGCCCTCTGCAACCATTTTCATGTTTGCTAGAACTTCATCCAGTCTTTTTCCCTTTCCAATCATCTCGCCAACGTATCTGTTGCGACTGTATGGACTTGTGCAGGTTACCACAAGATCACCTATTCCAGCAAGTCCCATGAACGTCAAAGGATCTTTGGCTCCATAGGCAAGTCCAAATTTTGCGATTTCGTGGATTCCACGGGCTATCAACGATGCTTTTGCGTTGTGCCAGCCGCCAAGACCATCTATTACACCTGCAGCTATCGCGATCACATTTTTCATTGCTCCGCTGATCTCAACACCAGCCACATCTTTACTGGTGTAAACTCTAAAATAACTGTTGCTTATGACTTTTTGCAAAAGCTCAGCAACACTCTGATCTTCGCTTGCAACGACAACACTGGTTGGAAGTCTGTGTGACACTTCGATGGCATGACATGGCCCAGACAAAACTGCATAGGTTTCAAAGCAGTTTAGTTCTGAAACGATCTTGCCAACTGTTCTCATTTTTTCATCGATACCTTTTGAAAGGTTTAGCACGATTTTTGAGCCTTTTTTCAATTTTGAAAGAGTGGTTTCAACGTATTTCACTGGAACAGCTATGACTAAAACTTCACAGAAATTCTCTAATTCTTCAATGTCGGTTGTTGTCAAAATTTGCGAGGGTAACTTTACACCTGGAAGATAATCTTTGTTTTCACGTTCACAGATCAACTGTTCTGCGAGTTCTTTTCTTCTTGCCCAAAGCATCACTTGCTGACCATTTTCAGCCAAAAGCTTTGCAAAAGCTGTTCCCCAGCTTCCTGCTCCAAGGATTCCAAATTTCAAGTGGAAATCACCTCTGCTATTTTTTGTACTGAGTATTTCACCACAGGTGTTCTGTAGGCAAAGGCATCTGGGTCAAGTTTTACAAGCCATCCATCTTTTTCTTTTCTTATAGAGATGAAATATCTTTGCTGGAAATTTTCCTCGTTGCTGACTATTCTAAGAAGGTATTCTTCTTCCGATTGTTTTTTGTACACTCCTTTAACGACGAACACACCTTTTGGAGATTTGAAAACTTGGTCTGACAAAAACGGTATTTTTTCTTCCTTGGCATCTTTCAAATGAACGTGTGGCATATCCTGTTCCCCCCAAGTCAGTCTGTCGATGGTTTTGTGCTTTATTTTTTCCATCACAAGCGTGTAAGTTTCCCTACCTTCGTTTATCCATTTCCTCTCGTACCTTGTGCCAACGACGATTTGTTTGTTGGTTTGAAACAGCCGTTGTTCAAAACACCCTGTTTCAAGCAGAACATTTCTCATGTCTTCAACGTACCAAAGCACGTCGGAAGTCATGGAGAAAATTCCACCTAGCTTCAACACCGCAACCAGCGTGTCCGCAAAGCCAGCAACGGTAAACCTTCTTGACTGATGGGACTTTTTAGGCCAAGGACATGGGAAGTTCATGTAAACTGTGGAAACGGTTAAGTCGTTGAAAAATTCCCTTAGCCCAAACCGACCATCCACGAGGCAAACGCGTACGTTGTCAATTCCTTCTGCAAAAAGTCTTTTTTGTATTTTAACCAAACTGGTGAGAGAGGTCTCAAAACCAACAAAAAGATCAAAAGGCTGTTCTTTTGCCTTCCTCAGCAAAAACTCACCATTTCCAAAACCTATTTCAACGATCAAATTTCCTTGTTTTTTGAAAATCTGACCCCAATCGATCGGAAGATCAAGGTACTCTGCTCTTATATGGTACGCAAGATGCTGAACTGCCATAGTTTTTAGACTATTTGATGGTTTTCAAAAAGTACTGTGCATGTGGTACGTAAACGCTGTTTGGAAAATTTGAAATGAAATCTTCAAAAAGCCTTTTGGCTAAGTCAAAATCTTTCGCCTCATAGGCAACCAAAGCCATGTAGTAAGCCACATCGTCTTTAAAATAGGCATCCTTATCTTTCAAAGCCTCCAAAACCGCTGAGAGCAAGTTGAAAGCATCATCGTATTTTCTTTCGCGGTATAACCTATAGCCAGTCAACCAAAGGGATCTCAAAGCATCAATGCTCAAACCACTTGAAGGAAAGGTTGAAGCTGAAGTTGCTCGCACAAAGGAAGATACTTTTCCCAAAAGTTCTTGGTTTTGCTTTTCAAAAAGTCCTTTCAAATCCTCGAAAGACTTGGCAAGAAGTTTTTGAGTATTTTGCAGCTCGCTTTGCAACAAAGCTAAATTGCCTAATTGCGATTTCACTTCACCAAGCTCGTTGAACGTCAAGGTCAATTTCTGATCCAAATCTTCGCATCTTGAGTCAATGGCTGCTATCTTGTTTTCGAGTGCTGCAAATTTTTTCTCGTCAAATTGTGGTCTAAAAAGTCCTACAAGCGACAAAGCTACGCTCACAAGAACTGCGACAAGTATGATGTACTCCAAAATCGTTGCTTTAATGATTTTTTCCCGCTTTACCAATGCGGGATGAGAAGGATCAAGTTTTCTAAGTGTTTCTTCAAAGGTTCTAACTCTTTCGCGATCTTTTTTCTTCCTGGCAATTTCCAATTTCAACGCCACAACCTCTACCAATTCTGGATAAAGCTTGGACAACGACTCTAAAACGGCAATTGCTCCTTCAAAGTTGTTGCGCTCTGTCTCTTGCAAAGCATCGATGACATCTTCCGAATAATTCTCCTTAAATCGGTCTTTTGCCGTTTTGTAGAGTGTTTGGTACTCTTTCTTCCTCTCTTCGTCTAAAGTTTCGTAAAGTCTCATAACGGCTTTCCAGTTTCCGGAGGCTGCCTCAAGTTCAAGTTCCAAATGCGGATATTCTCCGGCAAACAAACTCAAAAGAGTCCTAGCTCTACTCAGGTACCCCTCCCTGATTAAATCCCTCACGATTCTTTCCAGTACGTTATCCAACTTTGCACACCTCCTCCATTGCTTTCGGTATTAAATCAAGAAGCTCGCTTGTCAACATAGTTCCCTCTTTTAAATTGTACATTTCCGCCGCTAAACCGTGAAGATATGCTCCACAAAAAGCCGCTGACAACAAGTCCAAACCTTGTGCTGCTAGTCCACCTATCATGCCCGCCAACACATCTCCACTTCCAGCTTTTGCAAGAGAAGTGTTACCCATAAGGTTGAAATAAGTACTTTCACCGTTTGATATTATGGTGGTTGCGCCTTTTAGTAAAGTTATCACTCCGTATTTCTTTGAAAACTCCTCAACCAAGCTGTAATTGTATTTTACAGCTTCGATGGGCAGTTTAACAAGTCTGGCAAATTCACCAAAATGTGGAGTCAGCAAAGTTGGACCTTTGCGTTGGAAAAGTACATCGAGATTTTCAGCTATGTTGTTCAGCCCATCTGCATCGATTATCATAGGTAAATCCAACTCTTTCAAAAGTTGCAAGACAAACTCCCGCGTTTGATCGGATTGTGTCAGTCCAGGACCAAGGACAACAACTTTCGAATTCTTTGCCACTTCAAAAACCGTTGGCAGGCAAGAAGGTGTGAAAAATTCTTGTTCAAAACCTCTGACAATCAAGGAAGGTTCTCTTACCAAAGCAATTTCATCAGCAGGTTTGCATGTTACAAGCTGAACGTACCCCGAGCCAACTCTGTAAGCAGCTATGCTTGTCAAAACTGCAGCTCCAGGATAGTTTTTTGAACCAGCTATCACCAAAACTTTTCCGTAAGATCCTTTGTGACTATCCTTTATCCTTTTTGGTAAACTTGAAAGCACCAAATCTTTTGTCACGATATTTCTCTTTATTTCATCGGCGTTCAACAAAATTTTGGGAATGCCTATGTCTGCAACCTTCAAAATCCCCGTTAGTTCCCTTCCTGGAAAGAGGATGTGACATAGCTTTGGCAAACCAAAGGTAACGGTTAAATCTGCTTTGATCGCTTTCCCAAGTACTTTACCGGTATCTGTGTCCAAACCCGAAGGAAGATCAACGGATACCACATATCTTGCATAAAGATTAACAACGTCTATAACTTGTGCAAGGATACCCTGAACCGATCCTTTTATTCCTATTCCAAGCAAAGCATCGATAACAACGTCGTAGTTTTTCACCATTTGAACTAGTTCATCCAAGGAAAGATCTTCGTTCAAGAATTTGATGATTCCACCGATTGCTTTTAACCTTTTGAAATTTGCCAAAGTTTCGCTTGACATTTTTGTCTTGTCCCCAACTACGACTGTTACAACTTCGTCTGTGTACTGGTGAAGTATTCTTGCCACAACCAATCCATCTCCTCCGTTGTTACCATGTCCGCATAGAACTAGAAAAGATTTTTTCGACAGATCTTTTAATTCCGATTGAAGTGCAAGAACAACGGAAAGTCCTGCTCGTTCCATGAGGATTTCTGGAGAGATCAAAAAACGCTCAGATGTTAGGCGATCTATTTCTTTCATCTGATGGGCTGTTAGGACCTTCATTCTTTAGGTCACCTCAACCAAAAATAAAGTACTTTGTAAACGAAATGGTAGACTTTAACTTTTCTAACATAAGTTTCCCCAACTTTTGGGTCCTCTTTTATCCTTCTTGGACCTGCGTTGTACGCTCTCAAAACAAGGTTCATATCGCCATCGTAAAGATCGTGCAGATATTTTAAATACTGTATTCCAAGTGTTATGTTTACAACTGGGTTCAAAAGATCGTTTGAAAGGTTGTACTTGTTGCTCAACCATTCTGCGGTTTGAGGCATGATTTGCATAAGACCAACTGCTCCAGCTTTTGAAACTGCCAAATGGTTGAAATTGCTTTCGGCTTTTATCACTGCCATGATGAAAAGAGGGTCGAAGAAATCGGCGTTTTCTTTTACCACCGAGTAATATTTTATTGGAAAACCACTGTAAAGCGAAACAATACCTAGAACGATCAAAAATAACAAAACTGCTTTTGCCAAAATCAAGTTGTTTTTATCCATGGCAAAGTCCTTTGAAACAGTATGGTTATATAAAAAGCTGGGCCAAGAAAACTTCCAAAAGGTATTTTTTGCTTTCGATCCAATTTTCCTTTGTTCTTTGCAGCAGCGAAAATCAAAGCTGCCATCGAAGCAAACATCAAAGCGTAAAAACTTGCCAAAAGTCCAACAGCGATACTCATCGTTCCAGCAAGAATGATATCACCGCTACCTATGCCACCCTTGTAAAGCACAAACAACAAAGCAAATAGGGCGGAAACAAAGCCGCCCGCAAGTAGATTCAACATTTTTTGAGAAGAATTCAACCACATCAAAAAGGACGCCAAAGCGATTAGTATCAACGTTGCGTCTGGTATCAGCATGAAGTCAAGGTCTATGAAGACTATCACAAGAACGCATGAAATCATCGTACACATGGCTATGAATTCCAAAAAATTTTTCTGAAAAACCATAAAGTTTATCAAATAACCCAATCCATTGAACAATTCCACGAAAAAATAGCGTTTACTTATCGGTTTTCCACAACTTCTACACTTTCCTTTCAGCGCGATAAAACTGACCAAAGGAATATTGTCGTACCAACGTATAACAGTTTTACAGTTTGGACAAATTGAACGTGGCGGATTAGTTAGGCTCAACCCTTCATTTTTCCTTGGCAATCTGTATATCACAACGTTTAGAAAGCTTCCAATGGCTGCTCCTACAACAAAGGTTAGGATATGCCACAAACTTGCATTTCCTCCTCTGTTAAAAATTCTTTGAAAAGTTCCTGCTTACCGTACAAGTACCACGCATGTTGATCTTTCATTTCGTTGATCAAGCTTCTGGCTTGTTCGATTTTGTTTTGTTTCAGATAAGATATTGCCAAGATCAATTTCAAATGAACCTTACTTGGGGATTGCTGTAATACCTTTTCAAGTTCTCTTTGAACAAGTTCGTAGTTGCCGTGTCTCAGTTGAACAAGGCTCCAAATCTCCAAATCTCCACCGTGAGTCGGTTGTGATTTTAGAATCCTTTCTTCAAGTTGTTTGCTTCTTTCGATATCACCGAGTTTTTTGTAAGCCTCGGCTAGTTCGTACATCGCTACTATACTGTTTGGATCGTTTTCAAGGAACTTTTCCAAAATTTCACAGACCTTGTCGTACCTGTTCAACTTTCTATAGGCATCTGCAACCATGAAATAAGTGAATTTGTTGTTGGGAGCATATTCGATTTCTCTTTCCCAATAGAAAGCGGCTTTTGCGTAATCACCAAGGTTGTAATAAGCTTCACCCAAGGATGAATAAGCTTCTACTAGCCACGGATCGATTTCTATAGCTTTATCTAGGTATTTTATTCCCTCTTGGAATTCTCCCTTTTCAAGAAGCAATGATCCCCAAAGTTCATAGGCTGGAGCATAGTTTTTGTCCACTTCAAGGATGTACTTTATAACTTTAAAGGCAACATCATGCATATCTTTGTCGGCATAGGATATCGCTAAATCGTACAAACCATTCAAGGAAGCATGAACAAAATCTTTTGGATGGATATTCTTTTCTTCCAGCCATTCTAAGAGTTCCTCAAAGCAAACAGGATCGTAAACAAAACTACACAGTATACCAACGTTCTTTTCCAAAAATTGGCAATTTTCTATTTCCTTTACAATTTGTTCTTTTTTCGACAAATCTTCTTTCATTGTGGACCAGTCGCCTTCATACATCAAATCTCTGAGCATTATTACAAAGGGGGTATCCGTGGTGACTTCAACTACTCGGTCTTTGACAATTAAGTCAATCACTCTCTCCATACCAACCACTCCTTTGCAAACTTTGGTTCATCTTCAATTTACATTATACACCCATTTCTTAAAATGAAAAGTGTCATGATTTCTTAGGTGGTAGGACTTGCAAAAGGGTTTATGGAATGGTAAAATGCTTGGTGTGATGGGTGCGTAGCTCAGGGGGAGAGCGCTTCCCTCACGAGGAAGAGGTCGCAGGTTCGATTCCTGCCGCACCCACCAGTTTTTAAATCAAACTTTGACCAGTTTTAGCCTTTCTCCGTAGAGTCTTTCAACCCTTTCAAAGAGCTCTTTGTTTTCTTCTCTTTTAGTTAGAAGTTTTTCTGCATCTTTTCTCGCTAGGATTAAAAGATCTCTATCCCTGGTTAAATCGGCTATCCTCAGATCAGGCAGTCCATGTTGGCGAAGTCCCAAAAATTCTCCTGGTCCTCTCAGTTTCAAATCGTATTCGGCAACTTCAAATCCATCTTTGCTCATTGCAAAATATCTTAGCCTTTCCAAAGTTTCTTCGTCCACATTTCCAACCACAAGAAAACAGTATCCTTGTTTTTCGCTTCTGCCAACTCTACCACGAAGCTGGTGAAGTTGTGCTAATCCAAACCTTTCAGGGTTTTCAATTACCATCACCGTGGCTCCTGGAACGTCTATTCCAACTTCTATAACCGTTGTAGAAACCAGAATTTCTATTTCTCTGTTTGCAAAACTTTCCATGATTCGATCCTTTTCAATCTGGGACATTCTTCCATGTAAAAGACCAACTTTGAAATCTTTGAACACTTCGTAGGCAAGGTGTTCAAACATTTGCGTTGCGGCTTTTGCTTGCACTTTGTCGGATTCGTCTATCAAAGGATAAACAATGTAAGCTTGCCCACCGTTTTTTACCTCATTTTTGACAAAATCATAAACTTGATCTATCTTGCTCGCTGAGATTAAAATGGTCTTTGGCAATTTTCTTCCCGGTGGAAGCTCGTCTATTATCGATATGTCAAGATCACCGTAGATGGTCATTGCAAGGGTTCTTGGAATAGGAGTTGCAGTCATGACGAGAACATCAACAACTTTGCCTTTACTTATCAAAGCTTCCCTTTGTCTAACACCAAACCGATGTTGCTCATCGATTATCACAAGTCCTAAGTTGGCAAATTCAACGTCTTCTTGGATGAGTGTGTGAGTGCCAATTATCACATCTATCTGACCGGTTTTCAAGAAACTTTTTATCTTTTCTTTCTCTCTTGGACTTGTTTCACCCAAAAGAAGGGCAGTTTTAATACCAAGTTTTTCGAATGCCGGAGCCATCCTTCTGTAATGTTGGATTGCGAGTATCGAAGTTGGAGCCATAATTGCCGCTTGGTATCCAGCTTCAAAGTTGTCGATGACGGCAAGTTGTGCCACCACAGTTTTACCTGAACCAACGTCTCCTTGCAGTAACCTACTCATTGGTTTCTCTGATTGCATATCTTCTCTGATCTCTTGGTGGGCTTTTATCTGTGCGTTGGTGAGCTTAAAAGGCAAAGAAGCGATGAACTTTTCTGCAAGTTCACCTTTGATGTTTTTGCTGATTCCTCCGATTCTCTCAATTGTTTGTTTGGAAAGTAAAAACGCGAGTTGCAATATCAAAAGTTCTTCGTAAGCCAACCTTTCTATCGATTTTTTAAGGTGGTACATGCTCTTTGGAAAATGAATCCCATAAAGGGCAGTTTTGATGTCCAGAAGCTTTCTTTCTTGGATGAGCCATTCTGGTAAGGTTTCCTTGATCTTGATCGACGTTATGTTTTCTTTAACTATGTTTCTCATCTGTTTTTGGCTCAAACCTTCGGTTAAAGAATAAACAGGAAGTATCTCAAGAACCTGTGTATCTCCTTTAGGTTCAACTTCTGGGTTGGTGAATTCAAGGCTGCCAAAGGTCCCCCTTTTTACAACGCCGGTTATGTAAACTTCCTTTCCTTTCAACGTCTCAAGAACCTTTTGCATATATTCTTGGTTAAACCATTTCAAAAGCACCTGGTTTATCCCGTCGGCTGCAACTGCGACTGTTATCGGCATTGAAAAGGTTTGTTTTGTCTCAACGTTTATTATTTTTGCCAAGGTTGTGACTTTTTCGTCTCCTCTTATATCCTTTATTGGAACTATTTTTCTTCTGTCTTCGTAGTCTCTTGGAACATACCAGACTAGATCTTTCAATGTTTTTATTTCAAGTTTTGCAAGTAGTTTCTCACGCTTTGGACCAACTTGCTTTGCGTACTTGATTGGTGTGTCTGGGTCTTTTGTTTCTTCAAAAACCGGGCAATTTATTAAAAACCAATTTCTATACTTTTCCACCATGCTTAAAAGGTTTTTTAAGCGCACTGCCGCTCTTTCTGGAGGAAGTGATGCAATTGGCTTGGCATAATCTATCATTTGGTTGAATCTTTCTTGTGCAACAGGTTCAAGTTCAAGCAGCGGATCGTGGATTAAGTTGAGTTTACTGCCGATAAAATTTTCAAGGTCTTTTACCGAAAGTTCTTTGTTTTGCACTTTCTTGATGACTGTCTCAAATTCTTCAAGGAATTCCTCCACCAGAAGAGGGCGCATAGTTGATCACTATCTCCTTTTGGGGAAATGAAAAACCGTTGGTCCGCATTCGAACAAGTTGGCCAACGTGGCTCAAGATTATCATTGATATGAGCAAAACCAACAAAGCGGCTATGACAAAGGATCCTTTTCTCACTCTAGATAACCTATGTAAGGCAAGTTTCGATATTTTTCTTCGTAATCCAAACCGTAACCAACCAAGAACACATCTCCCACGGTAAAACCAACAAAATCAATTGGAATTCCATGATCGTACTTCTTTTTCTCAACAAGTGCGGCTATTTTCAATTCCGCGGGCCTTTGCTTTTTTAAATAGTTCAAGATATACCTTAGCGTGTTTCCTGTGTCCACTATGTCCTCGACAACCAGGACATACTTGTTTTCCAGAGATTCCTCGACCCAGGACTTAACCCTTATTTTCCCTGTGGATTCTGTTCCAGCATAGCTGGACACATGAACGAAGGAATAATCCACGTTCATATTGATGTTTAAAACAAGCTCGCTGAAAAAGTGGATTGAGCCTTTTAAAACACAGATGGCGTAAATTGTATCAGTCTTGTCTTTGTAATAGTTTTCTATTTCTTTTGCCATTTGTTTGATCTTTTGTCTTACCGTTAATTCGTCGTACAAAACTTTTAGTTGCACCGAATGCCTCCTTTCACAGTTTAAGAACAAAAACTGCTTTTTGCTCGGATTTGATACTTTCATCGATCGTAAGTTCATTGCTCTCCAGGTACTTAACATTTTCGCACAGTTTTGTAAAATCTTCAACGCCTGCTATGTCAAATTTCAGATACTTTGTTTTGTAATGCATCGGAACGACAACATGTGGGTTTAGCAAATCCATGGTTTGCTTCGCTTCCTTTGGACCTATTGTAAAGGTCCCCCCAACCGGTATCAAAGCGATGTCCAATTGACCTATTTCTCTGATTTGCTCTTGGGTCGGAACGTGTCCCAGATCTCCAAAGTGTCCGATCCTTATTCCGTTGATTTCAAAGACAAAAATTATGTTTTGACCTCTTTTGCTTCCTTTTTCTGCATCGTGGAATGTTCTTATGCCTTTGATCTTGACATCCTTAAATTCGTATACACCAGGCTCCTTGATCAATTGAAAGTTTCCCTTGATCAAATGATGCGCGTTGTGGTCGAAATGTTGATGACTTTCAGTTATCAGATCTACAGCAATCGTTGGCACTTTATAACCAACGGAGCTGTCGAAAGGATCGGTCAGAATTTTGACATTACCAGTGTCAATGAGAAAACACGCATGACCAAACCACACGAGTTTCATAGCCATCCCCCCTTGTCTTGTACTCAAATTATACCAAGTGCTCGGCTGTTCTTTGCAAAAAATTATGTGTCAGTCAAATATTACGAGTGCTATACGATTTAGTTTATACAGAATTAACATACCAAAAATGTGCATAAATAAATGAAAGATTGAATTAGCAAAAATCACAAAAACCCCTTGACATGGTATATGGGGGTGCTTATAATCTATACCGGAAATCGACAAGGAGGTGATTTTATGAGCGAAAGAGAATTTGTTGTTGGTATCGATTTGGGTACAACCAACTCCGTTATAGCTTGGATGAAACCAGATGGAACAGTAGAAGTCATACCAAACGCCGAAGGTAGCAGATTAACACCATCGATAGTAGCTTTCACAAAAACCGGTGAAATACTCGTTGGCGAACCTGCCAAAAGACAGATGATCTTGAACGCTGAAAGAACAATTAAATCGATAAAAAGGAAAATGGGAACCGATTACAAGGTGGTAATCGATGGTAAAGCCTATACACCGCAAGAGATAAGCGCCTTGATTCTCAAAAAGATGAAAAAAGACGCAGAACAGTACCTTGGCGGAGTCATCAGAAAAGCCGTCATAACCTGTCCTGCTTACTTCAACGACGCGCAAAGACAGGCAACAAAGGAAGCTGGACAAATAGCTGGTTTTGAGGTTCTTAGGATCATCAACGAGCCGACAGCTGCTGCCCTAGCTTATGGTTTGGACAAAAAGAAAGAGCAAAAAGTTTTGGTTTATGACCTTGGTGGTGGAACATTCGACGTTTCGATACTTGAAATAGGAGATGGAGTCATACAAGTTATAGCGACAGCTGGTAACAACCACCTTGGTGGAGACGACTTTGACCAAAGGATCATCGACTGGATGGCTGAGGAGTTCAAGAAACAATATGGAATAGATCTCAGGCAAGACAAGCAGGCTCTGCAGAGAATGAGGGATGCAGCTGAAAAAGCCAAGATAGAACTTTCAACAAAACTTGAAACCGATATAAGCTTGCCATACATAACTGCAACTGCTTCTGGGCCACTTCACCTTGAAATGAGGCTCACCAGGGCATTGTACGAATCTTTGGTCAAAGACCTGTTCGAAGCGACAAGGGAACCAATAATGAGAGCTTTAAACGACGCAAAACTGTCGCCAAAAGACATAGACGAAATCATCCTGGTTGGTGGAATGACTCGTTCACCGTACGTTCACAAGCTCATTTACGAAATCTTTGGAAAAGAACCGAACAAAACGGTCAACCCAGACGAAGCAGTTGCGATAGGTGCGGCAATAGAAGCTGCGATAATCGCTGGTACATCAAAGCACAAAGACGTTGTTCTTGTCGACGTTACACCGCTTACGCTTGGTGTGGAAGTTAAAGGCGGTTTGATGGAACCAATAATACCGAGGAATACAACTATACCAGTCAGAAAAAGCAAGATCTTCACGACGGCTGAAGACTTCCAGACAGAGGTTGAAATCAGAGTCTACCAAGGTGAAAGAGCTATGGCAAAAGACAACATCTTCCTTGGAAGCTTTAGACTCGTTGGAATTCCACCGGCTCCAAGAGGAGTTCCACAGATTGAGGTTACCTTTGACATAGACAGCGATGGAATAGTTCACGTTTCGGCAAAAGACTTGGCATCTGGTAAAGAACAATCGATGGTCGTCACAGGTAGACACAAACTCAGCGAAGAAGAAATAAGACGCATGATGGAAGAAGCGAAGAAATACGAAGAACAGGATAGAAGAAAGAGAGAAGAAGTCGAACTCAAAAACAGAGCAGACGATCTTGCATACACTGTCAGCAAGCAGTTGAAAGAACATGGTGACAAGTTACCACAAGATCTCAAAGACAACCTTGAAAGACTGGTCAACGATCTAAGAGATGCCATCAACAAAGACGACATACCAAGGGTCAAACTGCTCTTCGACGAACTGCAACGTGAAAGCATAAAGATCGGTCAATATCTGTACGAAAGCGTTCGAAGAGAACAATCTGGTTCACAATAAAGACTCGATGAAAAACTTCTGAGAAAGGAGGGATGTGTATGTTGTTGGAAAGAAGAGAAGACTTCTTCAAACCACTCAGACAGCTTCAGAGGGAGATTGACAGATTGTTTGAAGACTTCTTCGCGCCTGTGACTAGAAGAACTTTTGAAGTGGGATTCGTCCCAGAAATCGACGTCTACGAAACAGACAAAGAACTGATGATCGAAGTCGAAGTCCCAGGTATGGACAAAAAAGACATCAAAGTAAAAGTCGAAGATGGAGTCTTGAGAATCTGCGGCGAAAAGAAACTTGAACGCGAGAAATCCGATAGAAACTACCATGTTGTTGAAAGATCCTATGGAAAATTCGAAAGAGCCATTCGCCTGCCCGACTACGTAGACGCTGAAAAGATCAAAGCAAGATACGAGAATGGAGTCTTGACAATCAGCATACCAAAGAAAGAAGAAAAGAAGGCTAAAGTGGTGGACGTGGAAGTCGAATAAGACCAAAGGGGCGGGCAACCGCCCCTTAATATTTCTAACCTATAAGGAGGTGATAAGGAATGATAGACTTCAAAGATTACACAGAAAGCGCTCAAAGGGTACTCAGTTCGGTTCAAGATATACTTAACAGGTTCTCTCAGAATCAAATGTCTTCTGAGCACATACTACTAGCCATTTTGGAAGATGGTGACAACGCAGCCGTTGATATTTTGAGAAAAATAGGTGTCAACATAGACGCTTTGAGAGATGAAACAACTTCCTTTGTCTCCAGGTATGGTATGAGGGGAACTTCCTTCTACCAACCAGGAGCAGTCTCACAGGTTTACATAACTCCCGATGCAAGGCATGTTTTGGAAGAAGCAAAAAGAGAAGCAAGAAGGATGGGAGATGAAAAGGTTGGAACCGATCACCTTCTGCTCGGAATGATACTGACACCAACTTCGATGACTTACAGGCTCTTGACCAGATACGGAGTAACGCCGGATAAGGTCTACGAAGCCATAAGGGATTTGAGAACCAGTGGGAAAACCGCCGAAGATGAAAACGTTGATGTTTTGTTCAAATTCACCGAAGATCTAACGCGTCTTGCAAAAGAAGGAAAATTGCTTCCGGTAATAGGCCGTGAGAAGGAAATAAACCGAGTAATACAAATTCTTGGAAGAAAATTCAAAAACAACCCTGTGTTGGTTGGTGACCCTGGGGTTGGAAAAACGGCCATAGTTGAAGGTTTAGCACAAAAGATTGTGGCAGGAAATGTTCCGGCGTTTTTGAAGGGTAAGAAAATCCTCAGACTTGACATGGGAAGAATTATAGCCGGAACTAAATTCAGAGGGGAATTCGAGGAAAGAATGAAAAAACTAGTCGACGCGTTGAAAGCCAACGCAAGACAATACATTTTGTTCATCGACGAACTTCACACAGTTGTTGGAGCTGGAGCTGCCGAAGGTGCGGTTGATGCAGCAAACCTTTTAAAACCTGAACTTTCACGTGGAGAAATTCAAGTGATCGGCGCCACAACTATGGCTGAGTACAGAAAGTACATTGAAAAAGACAAAGCACTTGCAAGAAGATTCCAACCAGTTTTGGTTGAGGAACCTTCTGTTGAAGAAACCACAGAGATGTTGCGCGGTATCAAACAAGAGTTTGAAAAACACCACGGGGTAACGATAACCGATGAAGCCATCGTTGCCGCCGCTAAACTTAGCGCAAGGTACATAACCGATAGATTCTTACCTGACAAGGCAATTGATTTGATCGACGAAGCCGCATCGGCAGTTAAACTTCAGGGAAATGGCAAAGTCGTTGATGAAGAAGCCGTTGCAAAAATCGTACAGCTTTGGACTGGAATACCAGTTACAAGGTTGATCGAATCTGAGAAGGAAAAATTGATGAAACTCGAGGAACTGCTGCACAAACGAATTGTTGATCAAGAAGATGCAGTTAGAATCGTTGCGCAAACTATAAGAAAAGCTCGTGCAGGTTTGAAAGATCCAAAAAGGCCTGCTGGAGTCTTCTTGTTCCTTGGTCCAACGGGTGTTGGAAAAACCGAGCTTGCGAAAGCTCTTGCGGAAGTTTTGTTTGGAAGTGAAAATGCGCTGATCAGGATAGACATGAGCGAGTACACTGAGAAACACACCGTCAGCAGGTTGATAGGTGCACCACCTGGCTACGTTGGTTATGAAGAAGGTGGACAGTTGACGGAGCAGGTTAGAAGAAAGCCTTACAGCATAATCTTGCTTGACGAGATAGAGAAAGCACACCCAGAGATATTCAACGTGTTGCTTCAGGTATTCGACGATGGGAGATTAACCAGCGCGAACGGAACGGTGGTTGATTTCAAGAACACCATAATAATCATGACCAGCAACATTGCAAGCGAATATATATTGGAAATGCTTGAAGAGGGTGTCAAAGATTTAACACCTGTGATAGAAGAAGAAATGCGCAAGTACTTCAAGCCCGAGTTCATAAACAGAATAGATGCGGCTGTAATATTCAAACCTTTGACGATGGAACACATGAAAGCAATTGTAGAACTTCAGCTTGAAAGGTTGAGAGAAAGAGTCAAAGAACAAAAGCGCGATGTGATATTCACAGACAAGTTGAAAGAATACCTTGCACAAAAAGGATATGTTCCAGCTCTTGGCGCAAGGCCGTTGAGAAGGGTTATAGAACAAGAAGTGGAATCGTTGCTTGCAGATAAGATAATCTCGGGAGAATTCAAAGAAGGTCAAACGTTGGTGGTTGATGCTGACGAATACGGTGTGATAATAAAAGAAGGGCAGTGAAAACTGCCCTTCTTTTTTTGTTAAACTTAAAATGGTGAAATACTGTGGAAGATATCAAGGAAATATGCAATTTTATTTTCGATTTTGTTGAAAAATACGGTTACAAAGGAATTGTGGTTGGAATCAGCGGGGGTTTGGACTCTGCCGTAACTGCCGCTTTGTGCGTCAAAGCCATAGGAAGTGAAAAGGTCTTTGGGTTGATAATGCCTGAAAGGGATTCTTCGAAGGACACTGTGAAAGATGCAAAGCTTGTTTGTGAGTGGCTCAAAATCCCGTTTAAGGTAAAATCCATAACGCCGATTTTGAGGAAAATCGGAGTTTACAAACTTTTTCCACCTGCGAGGCTTTTTCCAAGAAGTTTTCAAGAAAGGTATGTTCTTAACAAATGGAGAAAACTTTCTCAAGATCCTTTCATCGACGATTTGCTCAGCAAAGGGAACGATCAATTTCTCAAAGGACTTGCTTTTTACAGGATTAAGCATCGTGTGAGAATGTGTTTGTTGTACTTTGAGGCTGAGCAGCGCGGATATGCCGTTGCAAGCACTGAAAACAAAACAGAGTATTTGACTGGTTTGTACGTCAAGTGGGGAGACGACTGTGGGGACATAAGCCCCATAGCTCACCTTTACAAGACTCAGGTTTTTGATCTTGCAAAAAAACTTGATGTACCTGAAAAAATCATCGCCAAAGCACCTAGCCCCGATTTGATACCGGGTATCGACGACGAATTTGCACTTGGAATGAGCTACCAAGAGCTTGATCAAATACTTGTGGCTATTGAAACTGGCAAAGACCTTTCTACCTTTCCGACAGAAAAAGTCAACCGAGTTAAAAAGATTCTTGAAGCGGCAAAAGTTAGAAATCTGAGAAATTATAGAATTGAACGATTTGAATAGGCACGCCAAACGCACCCAAGTTTTCCTTGGTTTTCCGCCTCGGACTGCAGTCCATTAATAAATATACATTTCAAAAAATCAGGGAATTTAAACTTTTGCTGTTCCTAAGAGCTTTTTCGATAAACTTTTGAATGAAAATGCTGTAGAATTCATCAAAAAACTTGTTTTTGCTGTTTCTTAACTCTCAAGAAAATAAACCGTAACACTTAGCACTAAGATTCAACGAAAGCTCCGAGAAATTGGCTTTTGTAGAGTTCCGCGTAAAATCCACCTTTTTCCATCAATTCTTTGTGAGTACCGGTTTCAATTATCTTTCCTTCGTTCATTACGAGTATCAAGTCTGCGTTTTTGATAGTGGAAAGCCTGTGGGCTATGATGAAGCTGGTTTTGCCTTTCATAAGCTGTTGCATAGCCTTTTGAATGTATATTTCAGTCAGCGTGTCCACGTTGCTGGTTGCTTCGTCTAAAATCAGTATGTCTGGATTTACCAAAAAGGCTCTTGCGATGGTTATAAGCTGCTTTTCACCCTGCGATATGTTGCTGGCTTCTTCGTTGATAACAGTATCGTAGCCATCCGGAAGGGCCATGATGAAATGGTGAGCTTGAGCCGCCTTGGCTGCCTGGATGATTTCCTCGTCCGTTGCATTCGGTTTGCCGTAGGCTATGTTTTCTTTAATGGTTCCGTTGAAAAGCCAAGTATCTTGCAAGACCATACCAAAGATTCTTCTAAGGTTTGATTTGACTATGTCCCTTATATCGATACCATCGATGGTTATTCTTCCAGATTGTATTTCGTAAAATCTCATCAGCAAGTTAACAAGAGTGGTTTTCCCTGCACCGGTTGGACCGACTATTGCTATTTTTTGGCCGCTTTTAACTTCTATGTTCAAATTCTCAATTAAAGGTTTTTCAGGAAGATAGCTAAAATAAACTCTCTCGAATTTTACATCACCCTTGACCTTTTCAAGTCTTATGGCATTTGGTTTGTCGGGTTGTTCTTCCTGTTCGTCTAAGATTTCAAAGACTCTTTCTGCTGCTGCAATGGTGGATTGAATCAAATTTGCAATGTTTGATATCTGAACTATAGGTTGAGTGAATTGCCGTGAATATTGTATGAACGCTTGTACATCACCTATCGTTATAACTCTTTTTGTAACCAAAATTCCTCCAAAAACCGAGACAATTACGTAGCCTACGTTTCCTATGAAGTTCATCAAAGGCATTATCATACCGGAAAGAGATTGTGCTCTTTGGCTCGCTCGAAAAAGCTCTGTGTTTATCTTGTCAAATTTTTCAATGGCATCTTTTTCTTTACAGTAAGCTTTGACTACGATATGCCCTCCGTAGGTTTCCTCAACATGTCCCGTTAACTTTCCGAGCAGCTTTTGCTGCTGTGAGAAGAACTTTTGAGAATACTTTGTGATGAAAAATGTCACCAATATACTTGCAGGAAGCGTTAAAACAGTGACCAACGTCAAAAGAGGACTTATGGTCAACATCATGATGATCACACCAACGATTGAAACCACCGCGGAAATGAACTGAACCAAATTTTGCTGCAAAGTGTTGCTTATCAAATCCACGTCGTTTGTCGCCCTGCTGATTATTTCACCGTGCGTTTTTGAATCGTAAAACTTCAGGGGAAGTTTTGTCAATTTTTGCGAAATTTCGCTTCTCATCTTTTTAACTATTTTTTGTGAAACATCTGCCATCAAAAATTGTTGAACAAAATGTAGCAAAGCGCTCAAAAGATAAAAAATACTTACTTTCACCAAAATTTTCGATATGTACTCAAAATTTATCCGTGCATTTGGCAATCGAAGGCTTTTTGCCATAATCCCTCTGAAAATCTCCGTCGTGGCCCTTCCAAGAATTTTCGGCGCTATTATTGTCAAAATCGTTGCAGCTATAGTCGCAGCCAAAGCTATTAGAATCCAAAGAAGATGAGGTTTTAAATATTTGATCAACCTTTTTGTCGTTTCAATGGGACGTTTTGGTTTTTCCTTTTGCAAAATCAATGGTCCACCAGGTCTTGGTCCGCGCATGGGCATTTGTCTTGAAAATCTATCGATCGACTCAGGCTTTTTGTCACGCGTCATTGTTCACACCCCCGAAAGCTTCTTCCTCTGAGATCTGCGACAAAACTATTTCCCGATAGACTTGGTTGTGCTTTAAAAGTTCTTCGTGCTTCCCTATTCCCTTTATTTCTCCATCCTTCAAAACGATGATTTGGTCGGCATGCATGATCGTTGCAACCCTTTGTGCAACGATTATCACCGTCGCATCTTTCAATTTGTTAAGCAGCTTTCTTCTTATCCTTGCGTCAGTTTTAAAATCCAAAGCTGAAAAGGTGTCATCGAACAAATAGATCTTTGGTTTTGAAACGATGGCTCTTGCGATTGAAATTCTTTGTTTCTGTCCACCGGAAATGTTTGTACCACCTTGGGCAATCTCTGTGTTTAAACCCTCTGGCATTTTCGAAGCGAATTCAAGCACTTTTGCAGTATCAGCCGCCTCGAGAAGATCCTCATCTGTAATGTTTCTTCCAAATCTTATGTTTTCAGCTATGGTTGTTGCGAAGATTATCGGTCTTTGTGGAGCATAACCAATAGAACTCCTCAAAACGTTTAGCGGTATCTTTCTTATGTCAACTCCGTCGAGTTTTATCGAACCTTCTGTGATATTGTAAAATCTCATTATCAAGTTGAGGATGGTAGTTTTTCCAGAGCCTGTGCTGCCTATTATAGCCGTTATCTTTCCTGGTTCGGCTTTGAAAGAAATGTTCTTTAAAACCGGTTCTCTTGCACCTGGGTATGTGAAACTGACATTTTCGAACTCTATTACACCTTTGATTTCCGGAACAATTTGGTCCTTTGGATCTAAAATTGATGGTTCTGTTTCCAAAACTTCAAAGATTCTTTTTGCTGAAACCGAAGCTCTTGACATGAAGATGAAAATTGACGAGATAAAGATCAAAGCAAACATTATTTGCATGACGTATTGTATGACTGCCATCATCGATCCAACTTGAAGTTTTCCAAGATCTATTTGTTTTGCTCCAAACCAAATTATCGCGACAATGGTAAAGTTCATTATGATGTTGATCAAAGGAAAGGAAAACGCCATGAGTCTGTTTATCTTCAGCGATGTGTTGGTAAGATCGACGTTGGCTTTCTCAAACCTTTCTTTCTCGTACTCGTCTCTGTCAAAGGCCCTTATCACCCTTACCCCGGTTACCCTTTCTCTGATTATCAAGCTAAGCTTGTCGATTTTTTCCTGAAGTTTTTGAAACATCGGGACGGCGATTTTGTAAATGACGTAAAAAACTCCCAAGGTTAAAGGAACTGTGATCAAAAGAACCTTTGTCAAACTTGGGCTTTTGTTTAAAGCCATCACCACTCCACCGATTGCCAAAGTTGGGGCTCTTATGACCATTCTAAGCATCATAAAAACAACTTGTTGAATTTGGGCAACGTCGTTTGTGGTTCTGGTTATCAAAGAAGCTGTGCTGAATTTGTCCATTTCAGCGAGGGAAAAACTCTGAACTTTTCTGAACAAATCTTCTCTTAGATCTTTTCCCACACCCGTTGAAACCGTTGCGGAGGTGTAGCTTGCCAAGATCATTGCAGCGATGCCAAGACCGGAGAAAAGCAACATCTTTCCGCCAACTTGCCAAATGTACTTCACGTTGCCAGTTACAATTCCTCTGTCGACGATTTTGGACATAAGGTCTGGAAGGTACAGAGTTACGAAGGATTCAAACACAACAAGGGCAATTGTTAGGATAGCAAGCCATTTATAATTCTTAAGATATGCAAAAATCTTTATCATAGTTGTATCCTCCCAGCTGGTTTTTTAGGTTGTTCAACATTTTATCCAAAAGGTTGTTAAGCATTGTCAACTCTTCTTGAGAGAAATTCTCGAAAGCTTTTTGCTCTGAATCTTGTAATTGCTGACGAATTTGATCTATCAATTCTCTTCCACGCTCGCTGAGAAAAACACGTTGAACTCTTCTATCCTTCGCATCCTGAACTCGGTAAATCAAATTCGCTTTTTCCATCCTTCTCAGCATTATCGCAATTGTTGCAGGTCTTAGGTCCAGCTTTTCTGCAATTTGTCTTTGGGTTATTCCCTCTTTCTTTGAAAGTATCATCAGAATCGGTATTTGCCCAGGATGAACCAAAAGGTTTTCAAGCTTTTTTCTGAGCAATCGAAAATGAATCTTTTGAATCAAAAAAAGCTTGTTCATTATTTCCCGAGCTTTCAAAAGATCATCCCCTTTGTTTTACGTCTAACAATAAGACGTCTATATAATAGCATTCACTATCACGTTTTGTCAACGTTGTTTAGTAGTAGAAAAGAAAATCCTGTAAGCTGGGTACTTGATAAACCAAAAGTTTGTGATATTATATTTTCTGGTCATATAGAAGAAAGTGTGTCGGGGCGTAGCGCAGACGGCTAGCGCGCCTGCCTTGGGAGCAGGAGGTCGCTGGTTCAAGTCCAGTCGCCCCGACCATTTTTTATTTTGTGATGGTATAATTTTCTCTGCCGATACACCAAGGGGGGAGGGTTATTGTGAAAACCATCTTCGCTTCATTGGTGATTCTTGCAACTTTATGTGCTTTTGCCATTCAAAGTCCTATTCTTCTACAGAGATCTTTGAACAGGGTGTACCACGATTGTGCAAACCATGTTCTTCTAACCAGTGATGGGAGTTATTTGGTTACCGGATGGGCTGTTTCCCAAAACCGTTCTTACGATGGTTTTGTGGCCAAATTTTTTAGGGATGGAAGGATACTTTTCGAAAAACTGCTTGGCTCAAGATACGATGATGAATTCAGCGTGGCGTTGGAGATAGATGGCCATTATTTTCTTGGTGGAACAACCTTTTCAATTGAAAGCAATTACGATGCTTGGATTGTGAAACTTGATAGAAACGGACAAAAAGTGCTTGAAAAGTCCTTTGGTGGGAGAAAACGCGATGAGATTCTCGCTGGAACTGTATGTTTTGATGGTACTCTGCTTTTTGTCGGTCGAACTTCGTCGTTTGGAAGTGGTGAAACAGATGTTTATGTTATAAAGGTAGACCAAGATTTAAATCTAATTTGGCAGAAAACGTTTGGAGGAAGTTCTTTGGACGAAGCTTATGCAGTTTTAGAGGTAGAGGATGGTTATCTTGTCGTTGGTTTTTCTGAATCTTTTTCTGAAGACGAAGATGTTTATGTTCTGAAAATGGACTTAGACGGAAACAAAATCTTTGAAAGAATTTACGGATATCCGTTTCTTCAAAAAGCCTTTGATGTGGTGCAACTTGCGGATGGTTTTCTTATGGTTGGGGTTAACTGGAACGAACAAGCAGACGATGCCGATGGTTTGATTATGAAGATAGATTTTTCCGGTAACTTGATTTGGTTAAAAACTATTGGGACAAAAGGATGGGAACAGTTCAACAAAGTTTTGGAGCAGAATGATGAATTTATATTGATTGGATTTGCAAAAAACGAATTTACAAAAGAAGAAGATGTTTATGCAGTTAGAATTGATGAAAAAGGAAATGTTTTGAGCGAGTTTTATTCAAACATAGAGAACCCTGATGGTTGCAAATACGCAATAATGTCTGATAACGAACTTATCATTGTCGGTTGGATTGACAACTCGGATCCGTTCAAATGGGACGTTCTTCTTTTGAAAGTCGATATTCGTAATTAAATCAACTTTATTGCGAGAATTTCCTCCAAGCTTTTTTCAAGCTTTGCAAATGTGATCTCTTTGAAATGCTTTTTAAAACTTTCTTCGTAGTAGCTCACGTTGAACATACCACCGTGAAGATAGATCGTTTTTGATTTTGTCAAACGAACGATTTTCTTTGTTTTTCTAACCAATGCTTGGATTTCTTTATCAATCGTTTTTACGACCAATTCTGTAAGCGGCATAACTTTGGCGAATGAGGCTATCTTTTCCTTGAAATCCTCTTGTTTTTGTAAATCCACCAAATCTTCTATTCGTTGAACTTTAAAGTGTTCAAGTAACTTGTCAAACGCAGGGTCGTACTTTCTCAAGCCATCTCGAAATTCAAGAGATTTTCTTATTATTTGACACGCTATGCTGAACGCGCTTCCTTCATCATCGAATAGATGTCCCCAACCACCTGTTCTGACAATCTTTCGATCTTTTGTTATACCCATTACTATCGATCCTGTTCCCGCTATCACAACCACCACAGGTTCTTTTGAATAACAAGCCAGCAACGTTGCTTCGGCGTCAGTTAAAATTCTCATCTCCGCCTGTGGAAAATACCTTTTCAACACGCGAATTATCAAAGATTTTCTTTCTTCACTTCCAGCACCAGAAAAGCCAGCTTGAATGAGATCAACCTCTCCCGACCAATCTTTAACCTTTTTGAAGATTTCATCTAACTTGTTTTCGCCTACTGCAGATAGATTCACTCCACTTTCCAAAGTCAATTTTTTAACGATTTGAAAATCATTGCTCAACGCGGCTCTAAGTTTCGTTCCTCCTCCATCGATACCAAGGATTTTCACTTCATATCACCTCAATTGTAACGATGTTCTACAGAATAAGATATAATGTCATAACATACTGAATCAAACATTATAATATCCTGGGTATTTTCCAGTTTTATTGTACCATGGTCAATGGTCATTTATTAATTTCCATTTTCTCATGTTATCTTCGTTTTTCTTATCCTTTCTTTGTTTTTTGCGTTATCCCGGTGTTTGACAAAATACGTTACATATCGGATTATATAAATGTGAACTTTCTCCACAAATAAGGGGAGGTGTTTGGATGAGGAAATTTGTAGTTTTCCTGTTAATTGTTTTAGCGGCAGTCATGTTGCTCGCTGCCACAGAGTACATGGTTGAAGATTCAAGGTTAACACCTGATCCAAATCCAAAAGTTGGTGGCACTTTGAGACTTGTACTCAGCTCAACTCCTGAGTCGTTCTTGATGTATGGAACCCTTGACAGCGCAACCTACAGTTTGACCATGGGTCCGATGTTTGCACCACTTGTTCAAGAACATCCTATGACTTTTGAGATTGTCCCAGCTCTTGCAAAGTCGTGGGAAGTTTCACCGGATGGAAAAGAAGTAACATTCTACCTCAGAGAAGCTTACTGGTCCGACGGAACACCTATAACGGCAGATGACGTAATATTCACATTCCAGTACTTTGTCATGAACAAATACGCAAGGGGAAATTCCATCGATCGTTTTACATTGCCCGATGAAACCGGCCAGCAAAAACCTGTTGTCTGGGAAAAGGTAAGCGACAAAGTGGTTAAGGCTATTCTTCCAGTACCTTATGGTGCTTTCTTCAGAGTAACCTCCCACGTTTACATTTACCCGAAGCATAAGTTAGAACCTCTCATTGACAAAAGCGATCCAGCTTCTGTCAACAAGATTTGGCTTTCAAACACTGATCCGAAAGAAATTGTCGTGAACGGTCCTTACAAACTTGTCCAAGTTGTTACAGATCAAAAGGTAGTTCTCGAGAGAAACCCGTATTTCTGGAAGGTTGACAGATTTGGAAACAGGCTTCCATATTTTGACAGGGTCGAGTACTTGATTATAAGAGATGCCGAAATGAGATTGGCTAAGCTCATAGCAGGAGAAATAGATTACATGGGTATATCCGGAAAAGATTATCCAATGCTTAAACAAATGGAACTTGAAGGAAAAGCACCATTCAAAGTTTATGCTCCCCAACCAACTGGTGCTACACCAAGTCCTATTCACATTTCCTTCAACTTCGACGTTGATGATCCAGATCTAAAAGAACTGTTTGCTAAACTGGAATTTCGTGAAGCCATGGAATATGCGCTTGATAGAGAAAGAATCATAGAAGAAGTCTTTGGTGGTTTGGCAATACCAGACGCGGGATTGATACTTCCTTCCAACAAAGCTTTCTACAATCCCAAGGTTGAAGAACTTTTAAGACCATACGATCTGAAGAAAGCCAATGAGCTTCTTGATAAAATCGGTTTGACAAAGAGAGATAAAGAAGGATACAGGTTGTTCCCGAACGGTAGAAGAGTTGAATTCAACTTGCTTGTTGCAAACTCTCCAAAGGAATATCAGGACGTAGCATATATATTCGCTGAAGATCTGAAAAAGATCGGTATAAAGGTTAACCTTCAGATTCTCGATTCATCGCTGGTTGGTCAAATGTTTGGTGCGGGCAACTTCCAAGCCGGTATAAGGGCTTTTGGTAACCAACCCGACTTGCAGCTTAGGAAAGCCATCTGGCAACCAGGTACTCAACTTTACTACTGGCATTATTCAACGATGAACAAAGACACCGATCCTCCAAGCCCGGTCTTTGAAAAGATGTTCGATTGGGAAAAACGCATATGGGAACTTTTCGAAAAAGGTCAAGTTGAGATGGATCCAGTCAAGAGAAAGGCAATATACGATGAGGTTCAAGAGCTCTACCACATATATTTGCCGGTTATCTTCGTTTGCAAAGGCGTTCCAACCGTTGCAATTCACAAAAGTTTAGGCAATGCAGGTGTCACTGAGGATGGAACGCTTTACTTCACGGTTTGGACAAGCTACAGAAAATAATCCTGTAAATTCTCAAAAGACAAAAGGCTTCCCCTTCGGGGGAAGCCTTTTTAGGAGGCTTATCATCAGATGTGGGCTTTTATCGTCAGGAGAATTTTGATCATGATTCCAATGATGTTCATCATATCAATAATTTGCTTTGTAATAACAGAGCTTCAACCTGGTGATTTCATATCGCAGTATTTGGACAACCCACGAATCAGTCCACAGATGATTGAAACCTTGAGAAGAGAACTTGGTTTAGACAAACCGGCTACTTACAGGTACTTCATGTGGATAAAAAACATAATAACCAAAGGAGATTTTGGTTATTCCTTTGCTTACCAGCGACCTGTTTTTGATTTGATTTGGGAAAGGTTGGGTTGGACGGTTGGTATCACTTTGCTCACGATTATTTTTCAATGGCTCGTGTCGATACCACTGGGCATAATAGCTGCGAACAAGGCGCATACGCCTGTTGATTACACCATTTCAGTTATAGGGCTAATAGGAATATCGATACCAGACTTTTTCTTTGCCCTTGTGTTGATTTACATCGCTTTAAGTTTTGGTGGGAAAGCTATAGGTGGTTTGTTTTCCCCGCAGTACATAGGTGCACCATGGAGTTGGGCGAAATTTGTAGATCTTTTGAAGCATATTTGGCTTCCAATAATTGTTGTTGGTATAGATTTTGGTGGTTTGATGAGGTTAATGCGTGGGAATATGCTTGACATAATTGGTTCTCCATTCGTAACGGCTTTAAGGGCAAGAGGGCTTGAAGAAAAGGTGGTTAAGCGACACATAATCAAGAATGCTTTAAACCCGTTTGTGAGCATAGCAGGAATGCAGCTGCCAAACGTTTTCAGCGGAACAATAATCGTATCGATTATTCTGAACTTGCCAACGATAGGTCCCTTCTTTTACAACGCATTACTCAACCATGATCAATACCTTGTTCTTGGCTTTTTGATGTTCATAGCTTTGATAACCCAGATAGGAAACCTTCTTGCTGATATAGGGCTTGCGCTGCTTGATCCAAGAATAAGCATCAGCTGAGGTGATTGGATGACGGAAAGAACAAAACGCGTGATTAACCAGTTCAAAAAGCATAAATTGGGAGTTTTTGGACTCTGGATTTTGGTGATACTCTATTTGCTGGTTATTTTTGCAGAGTTCATAGCACCATACAATTTCATGGAATCGCACCGAAATTTCACATATGCTCCACCAACCAGAATAAGGATAATTCATGAAGGAAAATTAACAAGACCATTTGTTTACGGTTTAAAAAGAACCAGAGATCCTGTAACTTTTGCGATCAAATACGAAATCGATAAGTCCAGAATATACCCTGTGAAGTTTTTTGTCCGTGGTGAAAAGTACAAATTTTGGGGTCTTTTTGAAACTGATATTCACCTATTTGGAATAGAAGCCGATCCAAGAGAAGCGATGATCTTGATCTTTGGCGCCGATAGGTTTGGTAGGGATCTTTTCTCAAGGATTTTAGTTGGTGGTCGTGTATCGATGACCGTAGGACTTGTGGGTACTTTGATAAGCGTGGTGATAGGAGCAATCGTTGGGGCTATTTCGGGTTACTACGGTGGTTGGGTAGACGTACTGATTCAAAGATTCATCGAATTGCTCAGGTCATTCCCAAGGATACCTCTTTGGCTTGCCCTTTCGGTTTTAGTCCCGCCGCATTGGCCGAGTACCTGGGTTTATTTTGGCATAGTCATCGTACTTTCGTTCATAGGATGGATGGGAGTGGCAAGGGTTGTAAGGGGTATGGTGCTGAGTCTTAGAGAGAAAGAATTTGTGCTCGCTGCCAAAGCTGCAGGAGTTTCGGATTTCAAAATCATAAGGAAGCATTTGATTCCTAACATAATGAGCTATTTGATAGTTGTCTCAACTCTTTCAATACCTGGAATGATTCTTGGTGAAAGCACCATAAGTTTTTTAGGTTTAGGTATAAAGGAACCAATGACAAGCTGGGGACTTTTACTTTCTCAAGCTCAGTCTTTGTCTGTGATAGCGACAAGTCCCTGGCTTTTGACGCCTGGAATATTCATAATGTTAGCCGTTTTGGCTTTCAACTTTGTTGGAGATGGATTGAGAGATGCACTCGATCCATATAGGGCGGTTGAGAAGGTATGATTCTGCAAATAAGTGATCTCAAAGTTTACTTCAACAGTCCAGATGGACTAGTTAAAGCTGTTGACGGAATATCCTTTGAACTTAAGAGAGGAGAAACCCTGGCTTTAGTTGGAGAATCAGGGTGTGGAAAGAGCGTCACCGCTTTAACGATAATGGGATTGGTGAAATGTCCCCCTGCGAAAGTAGAGGGAAGCATAAAGCTCGATGGTAAAGAGCTAGTCGGATTACCAGATGAAGAATACAGAAAAATAAGAGGTAAAAGGATATCTATGATCTTTCAAGAACCCATCGCATCTTTTGACCCACTTTACACCATCGGCAAACAAATGATGGAAGTCGCAATGACACATCTTGATGTAGACGAAGATGAGGCAAAGAGAATATGCATAGAAATGTTGAAAAAAGTTCACATTCCCCTTGCTGAAAAACGGTTTGATGAATATCCTCACGAAATGAGCGGTGGTATGCTTCAAAGGATAATGATAGCAATAGCACTTTTGACAAATCCTGATATCGTTATAGCCGACGAGCCAACCACTGCTTTGGACGTAACCATACAAGCTCAAATACTCAATCTGCTGAAAGAACTCCAACAGATGTACAACATGTCGGTCATATTCATAACGCATGATTTTGGAGTTGTTGCAGAAGTTGCCGACAGAGTTCACGTCATGTACGCTGGAAAGATAGTTGAAAAAGCCTCGGTTAAAGAGCTTTTCAAAGATCCAAAGCATCCTTACACAAAGGGATTGTTACACTCCCGCGTGAAAAAGGAATACAAAGGCAAGTTGTTGCCATTCATACCGGGAAATGTTCCGCTTGCCACGAATCTTCCGGATGGTTGTAGGTTTCATCCAAGGTGTGCTTACGCCATGGATATTTGTAAGAAGAAATTACCACCAGAAGTGAATTTGAACGGAAGTTCTGTTGCATGCTGGTTATATGCAGGCAGGGATGCAAGATGAGTTGCATATTAAGGCTTGAAAAAGTGAAAAAGTATTTTCCAATAAGAGGAGGAGTTTTTTTACAAATAGTTGGATGGGTAAGGGCTCTCGAAGAGATAGATTTGCAACTAATGGAAAACGAAGTTGTTGGAGTGGTTGGAGAATCAGGATGCGGAAAAACGACCTTTGGAAGAATAGTTGCCAAAATCCTTGAACCAACTTCTGGTTCAATCTATTTCAAAGACAAAGATGTCACCAAAAAAGTACCAAAAAATCTTTTGAAAGAGTTTCGAAGAAACGTTCAGATCATCTTTCAAGATCCCTTTGGTTCTCTTGATCCGCGTATGACAATACGCGAAATAGTAGCTGAACCTTTGGAAGCTCACAACATTTTTGAATCCAAAAAAGAACAGGATGAGTACATAGAGTTTTTGATTGAAAAAGTCGGACTGTATAAGGAATATCTCATAAGATATCCTCATGAGTTTTCAGGGGGACAGAGGCAAAGGATAGCCATAGCAAGGGCGATAGCGCTCAAGCCAAAGATCATAGTTTGCGACGAACCAACATCGGCTTTGGACGTTTCTGTTCAAAGTCAAATAATCAACTTACTTCAACAGTTGAGAGAGGAGTACAAAATTTCTTACCTTTTCATTTCACACAATTTGGACGTAGTGTATCACATGAGCGACCGGTTGATGGTTATGTACCTTGGAAACGTCGTTGAATGCGGGGATTCCAAAGAAGTTTTCGAAAATCCATTGCATCCTTACACAAAGGCTTTGATGGATTCAACACCCAGCTGGGATCCAGAAGTCAGAAAAACTTCCACGGTAAAGCTCTTTGGCGAACCACCGAGTCCAGTGGATCCTCCAAAAGGTTGCCCGTTTGTCACACGTTGTCCAGTCAAAATTGAAAGGTGTGAAAAAGAGAAACCAACACTTGTTGGCGACGAAAAACATAAAGTTGCCTGCTTTTTATGGGGGTTGTAAAGAATGGATATTGAAAAGACAATTGATAGAATCGTAGAAAGTGGAATTTCTAAAATATACCCTGGCGCGACGGTTTTGGTTGCAAAGCCTGGTCAAATCGTATACCAAAAAGCGTATGGAACTTTGGACGGCGTAAAACCCACAAATCTTGAAACCATATACGATTTGGCGAGTTTGACGAAAGTTGTTGCCACAACTACCGCTGTTATGAAGCTTTTTGTCGAAGGGTACCTTCACCTTAACGACACCGTGGGAAGATTTCTTTCTGTGGAAGGCCCAAAGAGAGATATAACCATTCAACAGCTTCTTTCTCACACATCGGGAATGCCACCTTATTCGGATTTGTGGAAATGCTTTAAAGGTAAGGCGCTTCTTGAGGAACTTATAAAGATTCAGCCAGTGGAGCAGCCTGGAAAAAGGATAATTTACTCTTGCCTGAATTTCATAACGTTGATGGCTATTGTAGAGAAAATAACTTCACAAAGCTTTGATCAATTTGTTTACTCGATTTTTGAACCTTTGGGAATGAAAAGTACAAGGTTTTCACCTGGTTTTGGTGAAAACATAGCGCCTACATCGGAGAGGGAAGGTAAAAGGCTGGTTGGTTTACCAGATGATGAACTTGCTTACTACCTTGGAGGAGTCAGTGGAAACGCTGGTCTGTTCAGCAACGTTGTGGATCTTTACAAGTTCATGTCATCTTTGCTTGAAGGTCAAATTGTTCCAAAGAACGTTGTGAAGTTGTTCACGCAAAAGATTGTTCAAGCCGAGAATGGCAAAAGACACCTTGGATGGATGTGTCCAGAAAGCGGTGGTAGCTGCGGAGATTTGCTTACAGAAAAAGGGTTTGGTCACAGTGGTTTTACGGGTACAACCATTTGGTGCCGCGAGGATGGTTTGTTCGTCATATTCTTGACGAACAAGGGTTTCATAAAAAGGCATGAAGAGGAAATAATGAGAATTAGAATACTTTTGCACAACGTGGTGTTTGGAGGAATTGAATGTTCTGGGTCGATCTTTTAAAGCTTGCAAATCAAAAAGAAAGAACGATAATGGGGTTGATGTCTGGCACATCCGCAGATGGTTTGGACATAGTCATTGCTAAGTTCACCGGATTTGGAAGAAATTCCAGTTTCCAATTGGTAAAGTTCCATTCGATCCCCTATTCAGCCGATTTTAGGAAGAAAATCGTTGACCTGTACGATCCTGCAAAGTCCAGCGTTAAAGACATTTGCTTGATGAACTTCGAGATAGGAAAAATTCACTCGCAAATGATCAAACCTTTCTGCAAAAACGTTGATTTGATAGGCTATCACGGTCAAACTGTTTACCACATGCCCGAGCAAGGTGCCACACTTCAAATCGGTGAAGCCGATGTCTTAGCTGTTGAGACGAATATACCTGTTGTGCATTCTTTTCGAACCAAAGACGTTGCGCTCGGTGGTCAGGGAGCACCGATCACGGCTTACTTTGATTGGGTGTTTTTTAGAAAACCAAATTCGGTCGTTTTGAACATCGGTGGGATAGCCAACGTAACTTACACGGAGAATCCAGTTATAGCCTTCGACACTGGACCTGGAAATTGTTTGATAGACATCTACGTGAAAGAAAGCTTTGGATTAGAGTACGATGATGGAGGCAAACTTGCTTCTCAGGGAAAACTGGATGAAAAAATCCTTTTTAAACTCATTGAGAAAGATAAAACATACTTGGAAAGGAATCCTCCAAAAACTACCGGAAGGGAATGGTACAACAAGGAGTTCATCCACGATTTACCACTTAAAGATTTAAACGTGCTGAGAACTCTCACATATTTTACTTCGTGGTGTATCCATGAAAACATTAAACGTTACATTGGCAAAGTTGATCGAATTTACGTTTTCGGCGGAGGAGCATTGAACAAAGTTATGATGGACGATCTTAAAAGTTTTGGCTACAAAGTCTTAATACCAAGCAAAACTTTTGCTAAAGCAAGGGAAGCCTTGGCAATTGCTTTACTTGCAAACGATTTTATTGGTGGTTTGAACACGAGTATCACCACCGTTACAGGAGCTAAACGTGCTTGTATACTTGGAAAGCTTTCCATCCCGTGGTAACCCTTGAGATTTTTCTCTTTTTGTAGTAATATATAAATTCGGAGGCGTGTCCGAATTGGCTAAGGAGCCGGTCTTGAAAACCGGTGGGAGCGAAGCTCCCTTGTGGGTTCGAGTCCCACCGCCTCCGCCAGCTTCAATCCAAACAATTGGGAGGTCTCAAAAATGCCACTGGTCAGTCCGAAGGAGATGTTCAAGAAAGCCTACGGCAAGTATGCCATAGGCGCTTTCAACGTCAACAACATGGAGATACTCCAAGGTGTTATAGAAGCTGCAAAGGAAGAAAGAGCCCCTGTGATACTTCAAATATCCGCCGGCGCAAGAAAGTACGCAAAGCAAATTTATCTGATAAAACTCATCGAAGCTGCGCTTGAGGATGCACCTGATATTCCGATTGCAGTACACCTTGACCACGGAGATTCGTTTGAACTTTGTAAAGCCGTCATAGATGCGGGTTTCAACTCGGTTATGATCGATGGATCGCATTTGCCTTTCGAAGAAAACGTGAAACTCACCAGGCAAGTCGTTGAGTATGCTCATCCACGCGGAGTTGTCGTTGAAGGAGAGCTTGGAAGACTTGTCGGAGTAGAAGAACACGTTGTCGTTGACGAAAGAGAGGCAGTTTTTACAGACCCTGATAAAGCCGTTGAATTTGTTGAAAGAACAGGGGTAGATTCGCTTGCTATATCCATAGGAACAAGCCATGGTGCTTACAAATTCAAAGGTGAACCAAGGCTTGATTTTGAAAGGTTGCAAGAAATTGCAAAACGCTTACCTGGTTTTCCACTAGTTCTTCATGGTGCATCCAGCGTTCTACAAGATCTTGTCGAAAAAGCCAACAAGTATGGTGCCAAAATAGTGGGTGCGCAAGGTGTTCCAGAAGAAATGATAAGAAAGGCTACAATAATGGGTATCTGCAAGGTGAACATAGACACCGATTTAAGATTGGCATTCACAGCCACTATTCGCGAAGTTTTGGCAACTAAACCCGAGGAATTCGACCCGAGAAAGTACTTAGGTCCGGCAAGAGAAGCCATTAAAGAAGTTGTAAAGCACAAAATGAGAAACGTTCTTGGTTGCAGCGGTCAGGCTTAGTCCAACCTGACCGCTGTTGTTTCCCAAAGTCCCTCCAAATCGTAAAATTCCCTTCCGCGTTGTGTGAAAACGTGGACAACTATATCTCCTGCGTCTATCAAAAGCCAATCGTAGTTTGTTCCTTTGTCAAAGTAAATCAGTGGGTGTCCGTTGCTCTCGAAGAATTCAACGATAGCGTCTCTTAATGCTCCCATGTGAATCTGGGAGTTTGCAGTGACGATGACGAAGTAATCGGTCGGCAAAGGTGTCTTTCTCATGTCAAGTACAACGGGATCTATTGCCTCTTTTTCACGCATGAGTTTCAGCAAAAGTCTCAGTTCTTCCAACACATCCCTCATCAGATCCCTCCATCATTCCACTGTCACACTTTTTGCAAGATTTCTAGGCTTATCAGGATCGAGCCCGAGTTCATCGGCAACGTAATAGGCAAAAAGCTGTATAGCCGGCGTCATCAAAATTGGATAAAGTTCGTCTATTGAATTGCTAACAAAGATCACGTCATCTGCCAGTTCAAAAGCTTCCTCGTTGCCTTCGTTGGTGAGCAAAACTATTCTTGCTTTTCTTGAACGACATTCGATTATGTTGCTCTTCGTTTTTGAAAACAGAAAATCGTTTGGTGCCACTGCAAAAACCGGAAAATCAGGTCCAAGCATAGCTATCGGTCCGTGTTTTAGTTCACCGGCAGGATAAGCCGTGGCATGTATATAGCTTATTTCCTTTAACTTCAAAGCTCCTTCCAACGCCGTTGGATACCCATATCCCCTGCCGATGTACATGAAATGCTTGAAATCCTTGTATTTTGCCGCAATTTGATGAATGTTGTCAACTTGATCGAGAAACTTTTCAAAGATCTCTGGCATTCTGAGCAACCTGTCGATCAAACCCTCGTGTTTTTCATCCCAGATTCCCTTGATTTCCATAATCTTTAAGGCAAGCAAGTAAAGCAAAGTGATCTGCGAAACATAGGATTTGGTTGCGGCAACGCTGATTTCAGGTCCGGCGTTCAAATAGAGTGTAAAGTCAGATTCTCTACTCAACGTGGAACCAACGACGTTTGTTATGGCAACAACGGTTGCTCCTTGACGTTTAGCCAGTCTTACTGATTCCAGAGTATCGGCGGTTTCCCCAGATTGTGATATGGCAATAACAACGTCGTTCGGCTTTAAATGTTGCCTTTTATACCTAAATTCAGACGAGATTTCAGCGTCAACATTCACGTCACTTAGATTTTCCAAAAAGTACTTGAAAGATAGCGCGGCATGATAACTTGTCCCGCATGCTACTACTTTTACAAAGTTGATATTCTTTAATCTTTCTTTCAAACCTTCCAGTTCCTCAAAATGAACTTTGCCGTTTTTTATACGACCAGTCATCACAGAGACTAAACACATTGGTTCTTCGAAGATTTCTTTCAACATGAAATGTTTAAAACCAGATTTTTGTGCATCCTCGTAAGACCAGGTGATTTCAATCGCCCTTTTTTCCCTTTCAACTCCGTCGAATCCGAACACTTTCATTCCATCTTCTGATATGACAACGATTTCTTCATCGTTCAGCGGAACCATATACTTTGTGTACTTCAAAAGCGGAGGAACATCTGAAGCCAAACCATGCTCACAGGCAATTAGCGGACTGCCTTTTCTCGCACCGACTATCATGTTTGGGTGATCGGCATGCATGACCGCTATCGCAAAACTACCCTCTAGCTTGAGAACAGTCTTCCTAATGGCTTCGAATAAATCTCCTTTGTAGTGTTCCTCTATCAAATGTGGTATAACTTCTGTGTCGGTTTCGGAAAAAAATCTATGTCCAAGTTCTATCAAGCGATTCTTCAGATATCTGAAATTTTCTATGATTCCGTTGTGAACAACAACTATCTTTTCAGAGCAGTCTAAGTGTGGATGAGCGTTGATGTCGTTCGGTTCTCCGTGTGTAGCCCAGCGCGTGTGAGCTATGCCGACGTTTATCCTTTGTTCTATTCGATCCAAGACTAGGTTTTTTAAATCAGCCACTTTTCCTTTTGTCTTTTCGACCTGCACTTTGCCATTGTTCAAAAAAGCCAAACCAGCAGAATCATACCCTCTGTACTCTAGTTTTTCAAGTGCTTCTATCAGATCGGCTATCTTTATTTCCCCCACAAGCCCCACTATTCCGCACACGCTTTATTTCCTCCTTTATGTTTTCAACAAGTTTCATTTTGCAACCTCTTACGGCAACTTCTATCGCGTTTTTGATTGCAACACGATCGGACGAACCGTGTGCTTTAACAACAATTCCATCTATCCCAAGGATAAAAGCCCCACCGTAAGTTCTTGGATCAAGCGTTGTTTTAAGCTGAAGGAAAACTTTTTTCATCAACAAGGCACCCAGTTTTGCAATGATACCAGAATTTTCTATCTTCTCCTTCAAAGTTTGCAATATCATCTTCGCGGTGCCTTCCATTGTTTTCATCGCCACATTTCCAGAAAATCCATCGGCTACAACTACATCAACTTTCCCAGCGTTTATGTCGTGACCTTCGACGTTACCGATGAAAAAGTCTGGAAAAAGTTCCTTCAAAAGTTTATAAGCTTCCTTTGTCACTTCATCACCTTTGTTTTCTTCTTCTCCAACGTTTAAAAGTCCAAGCTTAGGTTTGTCTTTTCCAAGTACCTTTGCGTACGCAAGACCCATAATCGCGAAATCCAGTAGATGTTCTGGTCTAACCCTGGCGTTTGCTCCCGCGTCGATCAATATCGCAAAACCATTTGTTGAAGGAACTGGTACTGCCAAGGCTGGCCTTTCAACACCTTCCATCCTACCAACAACAAAAGTTGCACCAGCAAGCAATGCTCCAGTGTTGCCAGCGCATACAAAGGCATCGACCAATTTCTCTTTCACCAATTTTAAGCCGACGTACATCGAGGAAGTCTTGCGGTGAAGTATTTCCATTGGTTTGACATCCATCGGTAGGAAATCTTCGACTTCTATCTTTTCCACGCCATCGATTTTTTCAAGCACACTTTTTGTGCCTATTACAACAAGTTGGCAGAGATTTTTTGACAAAAGGGCACCCTCTAGAATTTCTTCAGGTGCCCTGTCACCACTCATCAAATCAAGCGCGATGCGTACCATTTTTCACTCGCCAATCTCCAAGATCTGTTTTCCTGCGTAATAACCGCAGCTAAGGCAAACTCTGTGTGGCATCTTTGGTTGACCGCAGTTTGGACATTTGCTGATAGGAACGCTTATGGCTCTGTAAGTCTTAGCCCTCTTTGCGTGGGTTCTGGATCTTGATCTTTTCTGCTTTGGGTTTGCCATTTGCTTTAACCCTCCTTTTGTATCTGAGCTTTTATTTTCAAAAGTTTCATAAGTCTTGGATCAATATCTTCTTCTTGACAACGGTGGTCTTTTTCCTCGTTTAAATCTGCTCCACACCTAGGACACAAGCCTTTGCAATCTGGTTTGCACAAAACTTTTGCCGGTACATCCACCACGATGGCTTCAATTATTCTCTCCGATAGATCTATCTTGTCCGAAGAATAGTATATCACGTTTCTTAGAGATTCCAATTGCTCTTCCTTTGTTTTTGGCGCTTCTGATATCGGTTTGTACAAAGCCTCAATTGTTCCATTGATCGGGAGTTTTACCATCTTCAAGCATCGATCGCATGGATGTTCTACGACAGTTTTCGCATATCCACCCACTGCTATGCCATCCTTTGTAATCACCGCAACCATTTTCACTTTTATCGATTCCAAAACCTTGCACTTGGCAAATGGCAAATCAAGAAATTCTGCTTCATAGGTTCCCTCCAAAAAGATACGTTTTTTTCTTAAAAGTTCCTCAACTTCTATAACCCAATTCAAAGAAATCACCCCATTATTATCGTATAATTTTTTAGGAGCGTGTTTAGTTGAAATGAGATTCTTTGTGATTACTTTTGTGCTGTTTGCATGCCTTTGTGTCGCAGGTCCTTTGTTTTACCTCACATCGTCGACACCACATTTTACCATAGAATTATACAAAGATGGCATTAAGTTGTCTATGTCTCAACCGTTTTTTTACAATACCTTACCAGTCGATGTTCTCCTTCCAAAAGAAGGCAAAACAGTACTCAAAGGTTTGCTTTCCGTTGAATCAAACTTTTTCATCCACGCTCTTTCCAACGTTGGGGCTATGGGGATCGCACAGATAATGTCTGAAACGGCTAAAGAACTTGGGGTTAGAAATGCTTTCAACGTTTTTGAAGCAATTCGCGGAGCAGATCTTTATTTGAACAAGTTGACCGATCAATTCAGTGACACCAAAGTTGCCCTTGCTGCTTATTACGAAGGACCAACTAAGGTCAAAAGGTATGGACCTTCGTCGAGCGGTTTAAGGTATGCCGAAAAAGTTTTAAGTGAAGCAGAAAGGCTTGCTTTAAAACCAGTTTTTCTTAGAGATATTTTCTACGTTGAACCGTATGTAAAAGTTGGTGACGGACTGTCAGCAGGTTTAAACAGCGGTTTTTCATTTTTTGGTATAGTTGATGTTGCTGCTCAGATAGGGTATGAAGAAGGTTTTGTGCATCGTTTGATGATTTATCCAAGGTTAACACACAACTTTGCTTTGATATTCGGAGAGGAAAATTTAGACTTTTTAATTGGGGCATCCTTTGAACACCCGAAAAGATTTGGTGTAGAATTCTATTTGACCCAAGGAAGCTTTTCATTGTCGTGGTACTTGAAGCTTTGGGAGTTTTTCGTAAAGTTTGGTTACAACCATAGACATGGCTTGTGGTTGGGAATTTTGAAATAGTCTTTATGAGGTGAGCAGAATGGATTTTTTAAGAAAGTTTCTCGACTTTTTTAAAAATCTCTATGGAAAATGGCAACAAATGCCTAGACCGAGCAAAATTTTAGTTGCTGGTATAGCGATATCTGCCGTGAGTGTTCTTATTGTAATGTTGATACTTGTTGGAAGACCAACCTATACCATGCTTGTCAGCGGTTTAACCGACGAACAAGCTGGATATATTGTTCAGCAGCTTCAGAACATGGGTATTGCTTACAAAGTTGAGCCTGGCGGTAGAATTCTTGTACCGAGTAAATACAACGTTTACGAGCTTAGGATGAGATTAGCCTCAATGGGTGTTCTTGGAGCCACAACCAAGGGCTTTGAAATTTTGGACCAACAGGCTTTTGATGCAACAAGCTTTGACAAACAGGTGCGTTATCAAGTGGCACTTCAAGGTGAACTTGAAAGAAGTATCATGACTATAAGAGGAGTTAAAGCAGCGCGTGTACATCTAACGCTTCCAAAGTACACATACTACGTCAGGGGTGAAATGGCTGAACCAAGAGCTTCGGTTCTGGTGGTTCTTGAACCTGGGGTGGAACTTTCTCAAAACCAAATCAAGGGGATCATGGAGCTCGTTGCCGGAGCCGTTGAAGGCCTTAAACTTGAAAACGTACGAGTAATAGACCAGAATTCTCGGGTTTTGAGTGATCGTGTAATCACAGCGCAAGATACACTTCTTGCAAGCACAAGAGCTGAATTGAAAATGAACCTTGAAAACTATTACAGTAAAAAAATAAAGCAAACTTTGGAAACGGTCTTTGGGGTTGGAAGGGTTGAAGTGATACCGGACGTAAAGTTGGATTGGCAAAAGATAGAACGACAATCAACAATTTTTCAACCCGTGACAAGGCAGGGAGGTATAATAATCAGTCAAGAGCAGGAAACAGAAAAAAGCGTCAACATGCCACCGACGGCAGGACCTGTTGGAACGGATTCCAACATACCACCGACTTATCCAAGTTTAACCCCACAAGCAACTTCAACGTACGAAAGGACGCATACTATAACAAATTACGAGGTTAACAAAATTGTTGAAAGCGTTGTTCAAAACAAAGAAGGCGAAATCGAAGCAATAACCTTGTCGGTGATAGTTGATTCAAATTCTCCTACTTTAGGAAAACTTGAAGAAAACGAAATGAAAAGATGGGCGGATGTGGTTTCAAACTTGATTGAGAAGGGTATAGGTGCTACAGCGAACGATCCAAAGCTTTCAATCTCGGTTGCTTTTTTGCCTTTTGATAGAAGCTTTGAAGAAGAGTACCAAAGAAGTCTTGTGGAAATGGAAAGAAGAAGAAGATACGTCATGAGAATGGTAGGAATAAGTTTGTTGATAGTTTTAGGGTTCATGATGGTTTATCTTTTGATACTGCAGATTAGAAGAGTCAAAGCAAGAAGATTGATCGAAGAAAGAAAGATGAGAATAGAAGAAGAATTGAAAAAGGTTTTGGAAGCGGAGGCGAAAAAGGAAGTTCTTACCCCAGAGCAGCAAGCTTTGCTTGAGTTGAAAGAAATGTTGGACAAGATGTACGTTGAATCGCCGGAAGAGATAGCCGCGATAATAAGGCTGTGGCTTTTGGAAAGGGGAACCTGATATGCCGGAGAAAAAACAATCTCTTGGTAGAAGAAAAGCTGCTATAATTTTACTTCTGCTTGGACCTGATAAAGCTGCTAGAGTTTTGAAGCATTTGGAAGAAAACGAAGTTGAACAACTAACGGTTGAGTTGGCAAACCTTGGAAAGGTTACCGATGAAGAAAAACGAGCGGTTCTTTCAGAATTCCAAGAACTTGCGAAGGCAAGGGAGATGATTTCACAAGGTGGCATTGAGTATGCCAAGCAGATCCTCATAAAAGCCTTCGGACCTGAAAAAGCCATGAAAATAATAGAAAGGTTGATTTCAAATCTTCAGGTGAAACCCTTCGATTTTCTTTCCCAAGCCGATCCTGTGCAACTTGTGAACTTTTTGCAGAACGAACATCCACAAACCATTGCTCTGATATTGAGCTATCTAGATCCTGCTTACGCAGGTAGAATATTGTCCTCTTTACCAGAGGACCTTCAAGTCGAGGTAATAAAGCGTATCGCTATGCTTGAAAGAACTTCTCCCGATGTTATACGTGAAATAGAGAAAAACCTTGAGAAAAAGCTGACAGGTTTTGTCAGTCAGACGTTCAGCAAAGTTGGTGGTGTGGAGACTGCGGCAAACATCATGAACAGTCTAGACAGAAGTTCAGAGAGAAAGATCATGGAAAAGCTCAGCTACGATTCTCCTGAACTTGCGGAAGAGATCAGAAGAAGGATGTTCGTGTTCGAAGACATTGTCAAGCTCGATGATAGGTCGGTACAGCTGGTTTTAAGAGAAGTTGAAACCCGTGATTTGGCGCTTGCTTTGAAGGGAGCATCCGAGGAAGTGAAGGAAAAAATCTTCAAGAATATATCCAAGCGTGCTGCACAACTTTTGCAGGATGAACTTGAATACATGGGACCTGTTAGAGTTAAAGATGTTGAAGAAGCTCAGCAGAAAATTATAAATGTCATAAGAAGACTTGAAGAAGCTGGCGAAATAGTTATAGCAAGAGGCGGAGGCGAGGAGTTGATAATGTGATAATCAAAAAGCGCCAACTTTTCATAGATGCTCCTTACATAATCAGCAAAAGCAAAGAAGAAAAAGCAAAAGTTGAAGAAGAAGAAAAAATCGATTTTGAACAATTTTTAGCCGAGGCAAAAAAACAGGCAGAAAAGATCATATTGTCTGCGCATGAACAAGCTCAAAGAATAATTGAAGAAGCGAACGCACAATCACAGAGAATATTGCAAGAAGCCCAGATAAAAGCTCAACAAATGCAGAATCAACTGAAACAAAAGTATCAAGAAGCTTTGAATATCATTTCCAAATTTGAGCAAAATTTAAATTCAGCTTTGGAAAACATATCAAAGGATCTCAGCGAAGTGATAGCTTTGCTGGTAGAGAAAATAACTTACAGGGAAATCGACAAAGTAAATCTTGAAAAAAAGATCGCTGAAATACTGAGAAAAATCGTGGCAATGAAATCGGTTAAAGTAACCATGAGCCTGGAAGATTTCGAAAACCACTTGCAACTTGTAGAGCAACTGGAGGATTCTGGTGTCGAAGTCACAAGGTCTTCTCAGCTTAAACCAGGTGAAATAATCGTTGAAACGGAAGTGGGAATAATAAATGGAACAAGAGAAAAAACTAAGCAGATGGTTGAGCAAATCATCGAGGAGGTCTTGGGAGTTGAATGACCTTCAAGGGATTTTAAAAGCCTTAAAGGAAAGAATATTACACGAGGATTTTTTAAAAATGGACGGAAAAATATCCAGGGTAATCGGTTTAACCGTTGAATCAATCGGTCCTGATGCCTTCCTTGGTGAAGTTTGCAAGCTTGCCCTTGGTGAAAAAAACCCTTTGTGCGAAGTAGTTGGTTTTAAAGATGGCAAGGTTTTGCTGATGCCGCTGGAAGATATTTCTGGTGCCAAACATGGAACCTTTGTCTACAAAACTGGTAGAAGATTAGAAGTGGCAGTTTCAGAGGATATGACGGGAAGAATCTTCGATGGACTTGGAAGACCGATAGACGGAAAACCTTTCTTTGGAAAAAAACGTTATCCTTTGATAAACTATGCACCTCATCCTTTGCATCGTTCAAGAATTACAGAACCACTTTCGGTTGGGGTTAGAGCAATAGATGGTTTTATCACCATAGGTAAAGGACAAAGGATGGGAATTTTTGCAGGAAGTGGCGTTGGAAAAAGTACCTTGCTTGGGATGATAGCCAGGAACACCGTTGCAGATGTGAATGTGATAGCCTTGATCGGCGAAAGAGGTAGAGAAGTTAGAGAATTCATAGAAAGAGATCTGGGTGAGGAAGGGTTGAAAAAATCAATTTTAGTTGTTTCAACGTCGGATCAACCTGCTTTGATGAAAGTAAAGGCACTTTACACTGCTACAAGTATTGCCGAATTTTACAGAGATCTGGGTTACGACGTGCTTTTGATGGTTGATTCGTTAACTCGTTGGGCAATGGCTTAAAGAGAAGTTGGACTTGCCATAGGTGAACCTCCCACCGCAAGAGGCTATACACCGAGTGTTTTCGCTGGTATACCGGCAATTTTGGAACGCGCAGGTAATTCCGACAAGGGAAGCATTACGGCTATATACACCGTGTTGGTCGAAGCGGACGATTTCAACGAACCGATTTCTGATACTGTTAGGAGCGTTGTCGACGGCCATATAATGCTTTCAAGAAAACTGGCAGAGCTGAATCATTATCCTGCGATCGATGTTTTGGCAAGCATCAGCAGATTGATGAACGATATAGTCGATGAACAACATTTGATGGCTAGCCGAAAACTCAGAAGCCTTCTTGCTGTCTACAACGAGGCGAAAGATTTGATCGATGTTGGAGCTTACAAGCCAGGTTCGAACCCAAAAATAGATGAGGCTATAAAGATGATCGACGAAGTTAACGATTTTCTAAAGCAAGATATATACGAAAAATCCACTTTCGAAGAAACTCTGGACAGGTTGAAGACTCTTGTACAAAAACTCACTGCTTTTTAAGATCGGCTATTTTTGTCAGTTTTAAGTAGAACACCTTATCAAATTTTTGTTCCTCCAAGACTTTAAATCCAGTTTCACGCGCGATTTTCTTTAAGTACAAAATGTCTTGTTCTCTTTTCCACCTTGTAATGTGAACCATCTTGACAAGCTCAATCCCGGTGTCCACAAGTGTTGGAACGACGAAAAAGCTGTAGTTACCAAACTTTTTCGGTATCTCCACATCCCAGATGTGAAGTATTCCCCATCTTTTTAAAACCTTGTTCGCATTTTCAAAAATTGCTTGGTATTTTGGAAGATAAAAGAAACAAAAAAAGCAAAAGACTCGATCAAAGCATGAAGCATCAAACAAAAGTTTTGTCGGGCTCATCAAGATGCGTAAAGAACTTTGATCCGCGCATCTCAACAATTCTTCGTACGGCGTTATGAAAACAGCTTGCTCTTTCAAAAATTTTGTAACAACATCGTCGCCACCTGTGTGTATTACCAAATTTTTCGTATTTTGACTCTTCTCGATTTTAAGTGGAAAAATTTGTTCATTCGAGGTGTAGTAACCTCGCAATGGTTTTTTCACCTCTCCAAGAGAAGTATAAGGTATACTAAGGTATGAAAGAAAGTTATGTTTGCGAACAAACATGGAGGGAAGATTTTGTGAGATACTCTTTGATCAAACCGTACCTTTCAAAGATTGAAGCAAAACGTGTGGGAAAAGAACTTTTGTCCCTTGGGCTTCCGGCAATGGCTGAAAATGCTCTGCATATGCTTTTGGGAATAGTCGATACAGCTTTTTTGGGTCATCTTTCTTGGCAAGCGATGACTGGCGCAGGTTTGGCCAACCAGCTTTTCTTCGTTTTACAAGTTTTCATAGTGGCAGTTTCAACGGGTGTGACGGTTCTTGTGGCGAATTCTGTGGGAGCTAAAAATTACAGAATGGTTGGAAATGTGGTTTGGAACAGTTTGTACCTTGCTTTCGGCTGGGGCGTTTTGTTGATGTGTCTTGCACCGTTTTCAAAATACCTTTTGTCGATATTCCCAAAAAGCGATCAAATAGTTTATCAATCAGCAGTTGATTATCTACAGGTTATCCTCTATGGAATACTTGGAATGTTTCTTATGGCAGTTTTGTCGGCGTCTTTAAAGGGAGCAGGGGATACAAAAACTCCTATGTTTGTGGTGGCAATGTCCAACCTTTTGAACGTTTTCCTTGATTATGCAATGATCTTTGGAAAGTTTGGTTTTCCGGCTTTGGGTGTAAAAGGAGCAGCGCTTGCAACGATAATCTCAAGGTTCTTCGGTTCTATATTGTTGTTTATTGCAATTATGAAAAGCGAAAGATTGAACGTCAAGCCAAAGTACGTTCGATTGTTTAATCTTAAAATAATCAAGAACATTCTTTCAGTTGGACTACCAACTTCTTTTGAAAGCCTATCTTTCTCCGCCGGTTTAATAATTTTCACCAACATCTTGTTCATAGCTGGTCCAATGGCTTACGCAGGACACAGGATAGGTATCAACATAGAATCTTTGTCTTTCATGCCTGGGCTTGGTATATCCGTTGCCGTGACAACACTTGTTGGCATGTACAACGGTAAAGGTGACTTAACAAAAGTTGCCGGTGTTGTTAGGCAAGGTTGGATCATCATAACGATTTTCCAAGTCAGCGTAGGTGTGTTCATTTTGTTGTTTCCTGAACCTTTGATTTTGCTTTTTACAAAAGAACCAGAGATAGTACAACTTGCAAAACTTCCGGTTAGGTTGATAGGAATGTTCCAATTTTTCTTGGCTTTGGACTTTTTAGCAAATGGGGCTTTGAGAGGTACAGCTAATACATCTGTTCCCTTCATCTTCACAACTATAGCAATGTGGTTGGTCAGATTACCTTTGGCTTTTGTGCTGGTTTCTCATTTCAACCTGGGGCTTCTCGGTGGTTGGATTGGTATGATAAGTGACATAGTTTTTAGAAGCACAACTAAAATACTTTACTATCTTTCTGGAAAATGGGAGAAGAAGGCAGAAAAAGTCAGAACATCGGTGAAAAGCAACTCGTTGATCGAAGAAAAAACTTAGGTTTTTTGTTGCTTAGCCATTTTCATCAAATCTTTTATGGCTTTGTACTCTGAGATTGCCCGTTCCACATCGCCAACTTTTTCATAAAGTGCCGCTAGTTTTAGCCTTATTTGAAAATTCAAAGGATCTTTTGAAAGAATTCTTTGACATGTTTTTATCGCAGCCTTTTTGGCACGTAAAAACAAAAGTATTTCCAATCTGATTCTATCAAATGAAATTAAAAATAAAATACCACCAAGTATCGTCAAAACAAGCCAATAGTTGGCTTTCTTACTGTCAAGTTGATCACTTTTTCCAATCAAAGTAGAAAGATAACTATCTTTTGTTTTTACACCATCAAGGGGTATCTTCGCCTGTTTTGCCGAAACGATCAAGAATGCCAATTTGTTTCTCAGTTCATCCTTTTTTATTTCTATGCTGTCAAACTGTTTGAGTATTTCCTCAATTTCTGCTTTGGTTAGGCGTTTTACATCCATACGAATAATTTGGTTGAGCAAATTAATGTACAAAGAAAGTTGTCTCTCAAAAAAGGTTGGTTCTTTGAAAACCATATTTCTTGTAACTTCAAAAATTCTGTAAAGATGTGGATAGTACGATTCTGTTTGCGAGTATTTCAAAGCGGTTTGAACAATTTCATCTGCAATTTCTTCCTTGTTTTTCATTTCCTGAAGAAAGCGGACGGTGTTCCAATCCAGCAATTGAGGGTTTTCTAGGAAAGATTCAACTAGCCATTTTCCAAATAGTCTTGGCGCCGAAAGTTTGAATCCAACCTTCCAGAGTGTTTTTATTTTATCGAAATTCTCAAAATTTCCTTTTTCAAATTCATCTATAAGGACTTGAATTTGCGGAAATACCAAAGTCACCTCTTTGGTTAAATCCAGCGGAGGATTGATTGTGACGTGCGCCAAGTTCATCAAGAATTTTTCAAAATCCTCAGCTACAACTGCTTCTTTCAACCATTCAATCTGTGCAAGCTTTCTTTTTGCAGCTATTCTTGGTCCTTCGATGGTTATAAGCGTAGAATTGGGATCCAACTTGATCAAATTTATAAGCTCGTTCCAGCTTTCCTCGGGATCTTTGCCCGGTCTATCTATGGCGAAAACTATAAGCACCGCAAAAGTCAGCAAAATTACCACAAGGTATCTCATGCTTTATTCCCTCTCGAATTCCGGTGCAACGAATTTATCAAAGAATACTGTTGCAAACAAAGCTGCCGGTGCACCGAAGAAGGTACCAACCATTCCAAAGACTTGACCGGCAAGCAAAATGGAGAATATCAAAAGAACTGGGTTGAGTCTTGTGTACCCTTTCATGAGTTCAAAGAAAAGCACAAAAACAAAGGTATGGATGATGACAAGAAAAACGACTATCCAAAATATTTTTCCCAGTCCAAGCGACAGAGAAAAAATCAGAACCGGAATGATCTCGAAAACCGTTCCAACTATTGGTATAAAGTTGGTTACAAACCCCCAAAAAGCCAGAAGCGGTGCATATGGAAGTTTCATTATACTGAAGAAAACGGCAAACGAAACACCAATTATCATTGCGTTGAGTGCAATAACACTTATAAATCTTCTTGTGTTTCTCATCAGTTCCTCAACGAATTCGGTTACATCCTTTCTACAACCTTTTGGATAAAGGTATGGTATAACTGCTATCAAATTTTCCAAATAAATCGATGCGTACACCGTACCTAGGATTGAAAAGAAAGCCACAACGAGCATGTCTGGAAATTGCCTCGCCAAAGTTTTTACTACGTAGTTCAAAAGTTCAGAGAAACTTGGTTTGAGAAAGTCAACGATATCATTCAACATTTTCAAAAGAGCTTCGTTGCCTTTTATGTAATCTTCCCATGCCCGGCTTTCAATTGTATTTGCGATCAATTCGTAAAATCCCGAAAATTCTATGAAAGCTTTAGGTATCAACATTATCAATCCCCACAAGATAACCCCAAAGTAAAGAGTCAAAGCAACTATTTTTGCCGGCAATTTTGGTAGTTTTGTGAATCTTTGTATTATGTTTGCCAGTCCATCGACTATCATTGTCCCAATGAAAGTCAACAAAAAAGCGTTGAAAAAGTTTCTAAAAATCACACCAATTATTAGAAAAATTGCCGAATACAGAAGAGTGAAGTACAGTCCCAATCGTTTTCCCTTCATTTTCATCCTCCTGTTGAAACTTTGCCAAGTTTTTCAAGCATAGTTCCAATAACTGCTCTAAAGCTTTTTTCTACTTCCGATCCTCGTAGAAAGCTAACCACTGGTTTACCTGCGTCGGCTAACTTTGCTATCGCTGGATCCATTGGTATCTCGCCAAGAACATCGATTCCAACAAGTTCTGCAAAATCTTTCGCAGCATTTTCGCCAAACAGGTCTATTTTGGTTTTACATTGTGGACAGATCAAATAGGACATATTGATTATCAAACCAAGAACTTTTTGATTCATCTCTATGGCGAAATTCATTGCTCTTGAAACATCGTCAATGGCAACTTTTTGCGGAGTTGTCACAAGCACAATTCCATCCATCTTGACCAACTGAAAAAGACTCAATGCTTCGTCGCCTGTTCCTGGAGGTAAATCGAAGATCAGAAAATCAAGTTCTCCCCAGTCTGTATCGGCAAGAAATTGCTGTATCACACTGTGTTTCATGGGACCTCTCCAAGCCAAAGGTTGACTTTCTTCCAGTAACATAGCCATTGACATAACTTTCATGTTCTTCAAATATGTTGGAGGTTTTATCAAACTGTTTTCTATCGTTGGATTTTCCTTTATTCCAAGCATTCTAACTATGTTTGGTCCATGCAAATCCAAATCCAAAAGTCCAACCAGAAAACCTTCCTCCATCAAACCAACGGCAAGATTCACGGAAATTGTTGTTTTTCCAACCCCACCTTTTCCACTTAAAACTGCTATCTTATACTTGATCTTTGACATGTTTTCTGTAATCCTTTTTTCTCGCTCTTTGACCTTGTTTAGCCTTTCATTTAAATCCATAGTTTTCACCTCGTTGATATTTTAGCATTGCAAGATCACGTGATACAATCAAAAAGGAAAACAAACAAGTATAAGGAGCTTGATTGAGAATGTACCTCATTTCAAGGGATTTTAAATTTGACGCCGCCCATAAGCTTGAAAAGTACCATGGGAAGTGTGAGGCACTACATGGGCATACTTACAAGCTTCGTGTGACCTTGATTGGCATTCCCAACGAAGAGGGGATGGTAGTTGATTTTGTGCAGTTGAAAACGATTGTTCAAGAAAAAGTCTTAAAGGTTTTAGATCATTCTTATTTGAACGAAATAATCCCACAACCAACCGCTGAAAACATAGCCAAGTGGATTTGGCAAATGCTCGAGGAATCTTTAACCTTCTCAAATTGCAAATTGTACGAAGTGATCGTTTGGGAAACGGAAGATTGCTTTGTTACATACAGAGGTGGCTGATTCGTGAAAGACGTACAATCTCAACCCGATCGCAGAAACATCTACCTTCAAAGGGTTGGCATCAAAGGTTTACTTTATCCGATAACGGTTATGGACCGGCAAAAAGGTTTTCAAGACACCGTTGCAACGATAAACATGTACGTTGATCTTCCTGTTCAATTCAGAGGTACTCACATGAGTAGATTCGTGGAAGTTTTAAACAAATATCACTTAGGCATAGATCCAAGGGTGTTGGGTGAATTGCTTGAAGAGTTGAGAAAAAAGCTAAAAGCCAAAACTGCAGTGGTTGAAATCGAGTTCCCATACTTCATGACCAAAAAAGCACCAGTTACAAACGCGGAAGGATTTGTAAGCTATACATGCCGCATATTTGGGCAAAAGACGGAAGAAGGCTGTGACTTCACATTTTCCGTTGGTGTTCCTGTTATGACGCTTTGTCCTTGTTCGAAAGAGATCAGCGATAGAGGGGCTCATAACCAGCGAGCGGTCGCGTGGGTACACGTAAAGTCGAAAAGATTGATCTGGTTTGAAGAACTCATCCAGATTGCCGAGGAATCAGCGAGTGCACCTGTATTCACCGTTTTGAAGAGACCAGACGAAAAGTTTTTGACCGAACATGCCTATGATAATCCAAGATTTGTCGAGGATTTGGCTCGAGAAATAGCTTTAAGGTTAAAATCGGATAAAAGAATCGAATGGTATAAAGTTGAAGTGGAAAGCTTTGAATCGATTCACACACACAACGCTTATGCGTGTGTGATTTCGGAAAAGGAGGATTTTTCGAATGACGATACAAGTCTTGGATAAAGGCTTTGTAAAACTCATAGATCATTTGGGCAACGATTTGACTGCAGTCAGAGCCGCGAGAATATCCTTTGGAAAAGACGTCATGGATGAAGAAAGAGACAAGCGTTTGATCGAACATCTTTTAAAAAACGGTCACGAATCCCCCTTTGAGCACATAGTTTTCACCTTTCATATTAAATGCCCAATTTTTGTGGCAAGACAATGGATGAGACATAGAATAGCTTCTTACAACGAATTAAGTGGTCGTTACACTCAATTTGGCGAGGAATTTTACATTCCAAAAGCTGACGATCCAAGGCTTAAGTTAAGCGATCAGCAAAACGGGGAAATCTGTAGAATATTTGAGGATGCTTTCAACCAAGCGTACGATGTCTACAGAAAACTTTTGGATCTTAAGGTACCAAGGGAATTAGCAAGGATAGTTTTACCTTTATCGCTTTACACCGAGTTCATATGGTCTGTCAACGCGAGAAGTTTGTTCAACTTTTTGTCCTTAAGAGCCGACTCACATGCGCAATTTGAAATGCAGCAGTATGCAAAAGCTGTGGCAACTATATTCAAGCAAATTTGCCCTTGGACGTACGAAGCATTCATCAAGCATCGTTACACTGGGGATTTGTTGAAGGAGGGGGAAGTATGAAGTTAAGTGAGATATTGCAAGAGTTAAAGGCAACAGTTCTTGCCAATCCTCATCTTGTTGATCAACTTGAATTCGAATATGTGGCCGCTTCAGATTTGATGAGCGATGTTCTTGCCATAGCTAGGCCAAACATGTTGCTTTTAACAGGCCTTTCTACCCCACAAGTTGTGCGTACGGCGGATGTCGTTGGTTTGAAAGCAGTGGTGATAACAAGAAGAGATGTCGTTCCTGAGGAAACGATCAAATTGGCTCAAGCTTGTGGAATAGTTCTTGCGGTAACCAAGATGACCATGTTTGAAGCCTGCGGGAGATTGTATTGCAAAAGACTAAAACCAATCTGGGAAGTGTAAAGGAATGGAGAAGGTATTAGAAAAAGTCCAAAGTTTCTTTTTGGACATGCCAATAACTGAGATAATGACTACGAATGTTATCTCCATTAAACCTGACAGAACATTGAAACAAGTTAAGGAGATAATGAGAATAAAGAGAATATCAGGTTTGCCGGTGATCGATGACAACCGAAGATTGATAGGAATAGTGAGCATTGAGGACATCATAAAAGCTCTTGAAGGTGGGTACATCAACGACAAAGTGGAGGAAAGAATGACAAGAAACGTTGTTTATCTGAAAAACACCGATACCCTCAGGGATGCGATAGAAGTTTTTGAAAAATACACGTACGGTCGATATCCTGTGGTGGATGAGGAAATGAGATTGGTTGGCATTGTGACCAAGATGGACATCATCACCGCAATTCTTACAAAATTGGGCCTGGTTTACCTTCACGATGAGAGAAGAAGAGAAGTTTTGGAGAGCAAGGAATACTACGATAGATCGTTGATCACCGGTGAAACATTGAACAAAACGGGTGCAGATTTTGTCTTCGTGATAGATTACTTTGACATAAATTTGGCTGGTATAGGTGCTTCAAAGCTTAGACAATTTTTGCTTTCCAAGGGTGTTGATGAGCAAACGGCTCGAAGAGTTGCCATCGCCACTTATGAAGCAGAAACAAATGTTGTGATACACAGCGGGAGCACGGGAGTAATATATTGCTTTGTGAGACCTGATACGATTTACGTTCGAGTGGAAGATTATGGCAAAGGAATTGAGGACATAGAGCTTGCCATGAAGGAAGGATATTCAACTGCGCCCGATTACGTGCGCGAACTTGGCTTTGGTGCAGGTATGGGAATGGCAAATATGAAAAAATGTTCTGACAAAATGGTGGTTATGTCGAAGGTTGGTGCTGGTACCATCGTGGAAATGGAATTTGTGAGAAAGGGGGATCAGGGTGAAAATCTCTGAAATTGTCAAAAAACTTGGGCTTCAAGTTTGCTGTGGTGATTGCGAGCAAGAAATCACATACGGGTGCGTTGGAGATCTTCTGAGTGATGTTATGGCCACCGCAAAACCAAATTCAATTTGGGTTACTGTTCAATCCCACGTAAACATTGTGGCTGTTGCAACCATAAGTGGAATAAAAGCGATACTGCTATGCAACAACCATCAGTATTCGCATGAAACTTTGGCGAAAGCCCAGCAGGAAGGGTTGTGTCTTTTAAGGACTTCCAAAAGTCCTTTTGAAGTGGTTGGAGAGCTTTACCAAATGGGTGTCAAACCATGAATTTCAAAGCTGATTTACATATACATTCTTGCCTTTCGCCGTGCGCCGATATAACGATGGTTCCAAGTGTCGTGGAAAAAGCTTGCCTGGAAAAAAAACTGGACATAATCGCCATAACGGATCACAATTCTTTTGAAAATTTAGAGGTGTTTCAAAAAAAGCTGAAAGAAACCTTGGTTTTACCAGCTGTAGAGCTTTGCTCAAAGGAAGAAGTGCACGTGCTTGGTTATTTTGAAGATATCGACAAAGTGAAAAAGCTCTGCGAAGTGGTTAGAGAACGGTTGATAAAGTTTCCATACGATCCAGAGTTGGTTGGTTATCAATTGGTTTTAGGAGAAAACGAAGAGTTCACGGATATGATCGATGATGTTTTCTTAGGTGCCCCGCTTTTAATTTCGCTAGATGAACTGGTGGGGTTGATTTGTTCACTCGATGGAATAGCGGTTTATGCACATGTTGAAAGACAGTTTGGGGTATTATACCAGCTGGGTGTTTTTCCAGAAGATGACAGGGTGAAGATAGTTGAAGCAAGATCAAAGGAAGGTTGGCTGGCTGCAAAAAAACGAGGTTATGAGGTTATAAGTAGCTCCGATGCGCATATGCCAGATCAAATAGGCTGCAGATTCAGTTACATCGATGTTGGTGTTCTCACGACAAAAGAAATTATAAACGCGATGAGGTCACCTGAAGGAAGGTTGAAGTCTATATGGGACTTAGAACGATAGCAGATCATATAATGGATATCGTTCAAAATTCTTTTAACGCTGGAGCAACGAGAATCGTCTTAACCATAATTGAAAACAGTAGTGGCACCTTCTATTTTAAAGTTGAAGACAACGGTAGAGGAATGGATGAAGAAGAACTTCAAAAAGTTTTCGATCCTTTTTACACGACCAGAGATCATAGGATAAGAAAGGTTGGTTTGGGACTTCCGTTTTTAAAATATGCGGCAGAGCTTACAGGTGGAAAGGTGTCCATCCAAAGTCAAAAGGGTGTTGGAACAATTGTGGAAGCGACTTTCAACACCCGTCATGTTGACTGTCAAGATGTTGGCGATCTTGCTGGAACCATATCAACGTTGCTTTTGATGGCAAATGATGTAGAATTGGTTGTGAAAAGATTCAAAGATGAGGAAGGTTATCAGCTTTCAAGTTCTGAATTGAAACAAAAGTTTGGTGATTTAAGTTCTCCCATCGTTATGAAAGTTGTTTTCGACCTTATAGAAGAACTTGAAGCATCTTTGAAAAAGGGGTGAGAGGATGAAGCGTCATCTTACTATTACTTTGTGTTTGTTACTGACTATTGTGATTTTTGGAATAACCATTGGGGATGTAAGGTTCGAGGGTTTGATAACTATTGAAGAAAGTTATTTAAAACAACTTGTTTCTGATTATCTAAACGTCGAGCTCAACGAAAAAGGCGTGCAGGAAATGCTTCGAAAGATATTCGAAACCGGATATTTTTCCTCCCTCACGCCGAACTTGGTTTTCAACGGTAACTTTTATGTTTTGATTGTGAAGGTTGAGGAAAATCCAAAGATATCGGACTGGAGGATTGAGATCGTCGGACCTGGTTTGATAAAGAAAAAGGATCTTGAAGAAGCTGTCACAATCGAAAAAGGTAAGGCGTTGAACATAAACAAAATTCGTGAATCGCTTGAAAAGATAAAATCTCTATACGATTCTGAGGGATACTTTTTGATAGAAGTTGGTGGCGAGCTGGATAAAGATGTGTATATTCTGAAGATAGTTGAACATGCACTTTGGGAAATTTACTTTGAAGGCGAAACAGAGGGAATAGACTTTTCAAAGATCAGGAAGGAAATGAAAGTTGATACCTTGAAGGACTACTACACAACCCCAGGTATTCTAAGGGTGTTTTTGAAGGATATAAAAAGATGTTATCCAAAAAAGACAACCATAATGGAAATAATGTCCGTTCTTTCCAAGTACGTTTACTTTGCACCGGAAACGTCAATTGATTTTGAGCCTATGGATATTCCCGGTGTAAAGGAACGTGTGGTTCGCATGAGGATAAACGTTGTTCAAAGAAAAATAATTGATAAACCGAAAAGTTTTGAGCAAATTCGCTTCACTGGAAATTCTCAGATATCTTCTTTGCAACTTTTGAACGTTACTCAGTTAAAAGAAGGGGAAACTTATTCCAACGCCGATATTTTAAAAGCGATGCAAACGATTGTTGATTTTTATAACGAAAAAGGGTTTGCGGGCGTTTCGGTTCAAGCCAAAGATTTAGGCAATATTTTGGAATTTGAAGTTTTTGAAAAATTCGTTGCCGATGTTCGTTTCGAGGGGTTGACTTTGACAAAACCCTATGTGATCAAGGATCTTATAACCTTTGAAAAAGGTGAGCCTTTGACAAAACAAGATTTTTACGACACGATATCTGCTCTCAACCGAACACAATTTTTCGAATCGGCCTCGGTTTATCCAGTTGTGGAGAATGATCCAAGGTCTGCCGTTGTTGTTATTGACGTAAAGGAAAAGGAAAAGAAGTTCAACCTAAGTGGTGGAGTTGCATGGACTCCACTCAAAGATCGTCCATGGTACGAAGGCTTTGCTGGACAAGTGAGCCTTTCGACGATAAATCCCTTTGGTTACGGTGAAAGTTTTTCTTTCAACGGTGAACTTGGTTTTTATTCCACAAAAATAGATTTTTCGTTTTCGATCAGAAGGCCTTTTGACATCCCGGCAATACTTGATGCCAATGTTGTATACCAAAGAGATTATGGTTTTGACAGTTCAACGGTATCTTTTGACATCTTCAAAATAGGTGGAAACATTTCAACACTTAGGTTGGATGGTCATAGTTTCGGTTTTGGTCCGGCCTACGAATGGAGAACTTATTATCCATCCTCAGGCAACATTCAAGAACAAACGCTGATCCTTTCGGCTAACTATTCATACGACACAAGAAATAACGTTTTGTTCGCAACCAAAGGACAATATCTATCGATAGGCTTGCAAAAGGCAGGTTTATTCGATCCACTTGACGACAGAAGTTACTGGAAAGCCACTCTCGATGCGAGGTATTTTATACCTCTGTTCAACGACAACCTTGCGCTTGGCTTTAGAGTCTACGGCACCACGCTGCTTTTTGAAAGTTACAGGAAAGAAAATGATTTTAAGAATGCCGGTATACCCGACGCAATCTATGGAGAATACATACTCTTCTACGGTATGAACGCCGTCAGAGGAATGGGTAGTAGCAAGGCAAAAGCCGGTGCTTTGGCTAGCGTTGAAATAAGATACGATTTGAAATCTCAAACTGTTCCAATATACCTTGTTGGATTTGCAGATGTTGGTGGTACTGGGAAATCTTTGACTGATTTGGATATAAACATTACAGCCGGTCCAGAACTTGATATCGTTGTACCCATGTTCGGTGCACTTGGTTTTGGTGTTGCATACCATTTTGATGGAAATTGGACCTGGGACAACTTGAAAACTTTCTTTAGATTCGGCTCGACTTTCTGAGAAAAAGCAAGAAAGAACGAGATTTAGGGAGAAAAACCCGGTATATTTGTTGATAGTTAACTATTTCATGCTATAATTAGCAAAGGGTGGATTATTTTGCCTAAAAGCATGACAGGGTACGCAAAGCTGCAAAGAACATACGACAATTGGCGAATAACATGCGAAGTAAAGTCCTTGAATTCGAAATATTTGACGGTGGAAATGTCTTTACCTCAGTTTTTATTTCCGTTTGAGCATGAACTTGTTCAAGTTGTTCAAAGTCATGTAAAAAGGGGAAAGGTTTCTGCGAAAGTTACAGTTGAATTTTTGACTCCCCCTGATGCTGTAAAAGTAGATCTAGCTCTTGCAAAAAGCTACTATGATGCACTAGAACAATTAGTTCTTAGTCTTGGCATACCTGAGCCGGTCAAGCTTGAAGACCTTTTGAAATTCAAAGATATAGTTAGATTTGAACTACCGCAGGATCAGCAGGAAGCAGTTGCAAGGGATGTAAAGCAACTTTTAGATGAAACTTTGATAGCTCTAAACAAAGAAAGAGAAACTGAGGGAAACAAACTTGCGAAAGACTTGATTGAGATAACTCAAAGTTTGACGCAAAATATTGCCGAAATCAAGGAGAGATTTGAAAGAATAAAACCTTTGGTCAAAGAAAAACTGGTTGAAAATGTCAAGTCACTTTTGAGCGAAACAGTTCCTGTCAGCGAAGTTTTGATTGAGAACGCAGTGGCTCTTTATGTTCAAAAGGTTGATATACGCGAAGAGTTGACAAGGCTTTCCAGTCATGTCGAAAGGGCAAGGCAACTTTTGATGTCGCAGGAACCCGCTGGTAACCATTTGGATTTTTTAGCTCAGGAAATGAATCGTGAAATAACCACCGTTTTGGCAAAAACACAAGACAGCGATATAGTCAATGTAGCTTTGAACTGTAAAGTTTTGATTTCTCAATTTAGAGAGCAGGTTCAAAACCTTGAATGATTGGGGAGGTGCAGTGTGAATGTACGGTTTGATAAACATAGGCTTTGGAAACGTCATCTCTGGTGATAGGGTTATAGCCATAGTGAATCCAGAATCTGCACCTTTGAAAAGGTTGAAAGAGGAAGCTAAGGAAGAGGGAAAGTTAATTGACGCAACTTACGGTCGCAAGACCAGAGCCATCTTGATAACTGACAGCAATCACATAATATTGAGCGCCATTCAACCTGAAACTATAGCGCAACGCTTTAAGCAATCTATGCTTGAAATAGAGGAAAGTCTGAGCAAAGTGAGGTAAAAACGTGAAAGGCATCCTTTACGTGATCAGTGGACCATCAGGGGTTGGAAAGACTAGCATAATAGAAGGTACACTTAAACGAGTCCGCAACTTGGTTTTCTCTGTGTCTTACACGACGAGGAAAAAAAGACCGAACGAAATAGAGGGAAAGGATTACTTCTTTGTGGATGAATCCACTTTTAAAAGTATGATCGAACGCGACGAGTTTTTGGAGTGGGCAGTTGTGCATGGAAACTACTATGGTACACCGAAAAAATTCGTTGAAGAAAATTTGCAGAAAGGTTTTAACGTTCTGCTTGACATAGACGTTCAAGGTGCTATGACCGTCATGAAAAAAGTGAAGGATGCCGTTTACATCTTCATAGCGCCTCCATCTTTTGATGAACTTAAGCAGAGATTGATAAAGCGTGGAACAGAAAATGAAATTGATTTACAAAGACGTTTGGAAGATGCCAAAAAAGAGTTATCTTACATTCCAAAATTTCAGTACATAATAGTCAATGTGAATTTGAACGAATCAATTGACCAGCTTTGTTCTATCATTGTTGCAGAGCAGCTGAAAGTTGAAAGATTTATAGAAAGATTGGGAGAGTACAGAATATTCGAAGAAGGAGGTAAAGCCGATGCGCGATGCGGTGCTTAACTACGATTATCTTTCCAAGAAAATACCTTACAAATACGCTGTGCCAATCGCGGTCGCAAAAAGGGCTGAAGCTTTAAAAGAGTACGCCAAACCTTACGTTAAAACCAACGACAACAACCCGGTTTCAATAGCTTTCAAAGAGCTTCAAGAAGGTTATGTAAGGATAAAGAACGAAGAAATTTTGAGGATACTTGTACCAGAGGTCCGTTGAGAATGAAGATCCTCTTAGGTGTAACTGGTTGTGTGGCTTTGTACAAAGTAGTTGGATTGGTTAGCTCACTGAGGAAAGCTGGCAATGAATTAGTCGTCGTCATGACTCAAAGTGCTGAAAAGTTGGTTTCCAAAGACCTTTTTTCCGCAGTGGGTAATTGTCCAGTTTACACCGACAAGGATGCCTTTGATATCAAAAACGGTTGGATTCCACACACTGAATTGTCAAAATGGCCAGATGTTCTTGTCGTAGCCCCTGCAACTGCAAACACCATCGCCAAGATAGCAAACGGTATAGCGGATAATTTGCTGACTATGGTATGCCTGGCTTATGCTGGAAAGTCCAAGCTTGTGGTACCGGCCATGAACGTTCGAATGTATGAAAATCCTGTCACACAAAGAAATATACAAACTTTAAGAGAACTTGGATGGTGGGTTTTAGAACCTTCCGAAGGTCATCTCGCTTGTGGAGAATACGGTAAAGGAAGATATCCTGAAAACGAGGTCGTTGAAGAAGCCATAAAGATACTTGCTACGGAGAAAAAGCTTTCGGGAATGAAACTTCTTATAACCGCTGGACCAACTTGGGAACCAATAGACCCAGTGAGAATTATCTCAAATCGTTCGAGTGGCAAGATGGGGTACGAGCTAGCCAAAGTCGCTACCAGAATGGGTGCAAAAGTTACTTTAATCTCTGGTCCAAGTTGTTTAAAACCGCCGTACTTTGTCGAAGAATTTGTGAAAGTGAAAAGCAGCGATCAAATGTACGAAGAAGTTGTGAAAAGATTTGACAAAGCTGATGCCGTGATAATGGCCGCAGCCGTTGCGGATTACAAACCATCTTTTGTTAGCACAGAAAAAATAAAGAAAGGTTCAGATACGCTTGTTTTAACGTTGGAAAAGACAAAGGATATCCTTTCTGAGCTTGGAAAACGCAAGGGTAAAAGAATACTTGTGGGTTTCGCCGTTGAGACTTCAAACCTTGAAGAATATGCAAAAACCAAGCTTGTGTCGAAAAACTTGGACATGATAGTTGCCAACGACGTGAGTGCAATGGGAAGTGAGAAAAACTTGGTTGTGATATTCAAATCCGATGGAACTTCAAAGCGGGTAGGCCCCGATGATAAGGAAAATATTGCTTTTGCTATTCTTGACGAGCTTTCTTTGTTTTGGAATAGATCATAAAGTAATCGTTGAGTGGTTTGAAAACGATTTGATATGTCTTTCCGCACAAACTTTGTACACCCCTTCTAAGCCTTTGAAAATATACCTTTTAACCCAAACTGGTCACAGGTTGCCAAAACATGTTGAAAGCGATCGATATGTTTTCGACGTGTCAAGAACAAGTTGGATCTTGCTTGAAGTTTTTGGCAAAAACTCTCTTGGATTTACAATGTCAGGCTCTGATCCTGAAAAAATCGATTTATCTGTTTTTAGGGCAGAACCAGACATCTATGTATTTTCTGATTTGGAAAGTGGGAGAACCTACGTTGTCGTAAAAATTCCTGATGGTTGGACTTTCAAAGGCTGCAAACTTCAAAATGTCTCTTTTAGAAAGTTTTATCACGCAGGCTATCTTTATCTTTACACGACCGACAAACTTAAAGATGGCATTGATAAGTTGCAGGTAAATTTTTTGCTCCCATTTGGTGTGGAGAAAACCTTTGTACAAGAGCTTTTCATACTCAATCATGCAGTCAACATTTTGCGAGGAGGCACAGAACCTTATGTGATAGAACCTGTGGCACCGTACCAACACGTTGTTCAAAGAGGAGAAACTCTCTGGGAAATAGCCAACAGGTATGGGGTAAGGATAGCTGATCTTGAAATAGCCAACAATCTACCGGATGGTAATCGCATAGTTGCCGGGACAGTACTCAAAATAGCTAGAGTTAAGTTTTTGGAATCTTTAACCACTTTGGTTATAAATACGCAAACATCAAAACTTGCTCTCTATTATAACAATAGACTCGTAAAGACCTTCCCAATCGCCGTTGGTAAAAGTGATGCCACTCCGCCTGGAGTGTATTGGATAATGAAGAAGGAAATTGATCCAGCTCTTTATTGGTATGGAGAATACATTCCCCCAAGGTCTCCAATAAACGGTCTTGGAACGCGTTTCTTCCAACTCTCGAATCCAACTTATGGAATACATGGAACAACAAAACCATGGGAGATCGGTAAGAGGATCTCCCATGGTTGTATTCGCATGTTCAATCAGGATATAGAAACCATAGATGCCTTTATAAACGTTGGTACAAAGGTGATAGTAGTAAGATCAACTGAGGATTTTCCAGAAAATCTTAAAGACTTACGCTAGAACCTCCCACCCTTCTTCTCTGCTCTCTTTTTGTACTCTGCAAACTTCTTTTCGCTGTCTCTCAAAAATTTTGCGAGTTTCCTTTCAAACTCAGCCTTAGCTGCAGCTTTTTGTTGATCTTCATCCACCTTTTGATCCTTCAAAGAAAGTTCCCATTTGCCGTCCTTTGTTTTTCCTATAACCCTTGCTTCTACTTCCTGTCCTTCCTTTAGAAAGTCCGCCACGTTTTTAACGTACTGATTTGAGATTTTGGAAATGTGGATGAATCCTGGTTCTCCGTTTTCAAGTGTGACCATGGCTCCGTACTTTGTTATCTGGGTTACTTTACTCTTGACAATATCTCCGACTTTCGTCACAAAAATGCCCCTCCTCAAAAAATTTATGGCATTAATATCCTTTACCTTGGTACTTTCTGCGGAACTTTTCAATTCTTCCTTCAGAGTCAATCACCAAGGATGCACCAGTTGCACCTTTGTACAACGGGTGACAATTTGAACACACGTCTATACGTACACTTTGACGTGTTGTATAAAATTTGTGTTCCGCACCACACGCACACTTAACCGTTACAAGTCTCATTTCAGGATGAATTTCAGGTTTCATTTTTTCTATCACCTCTTTCTTTTCGATTTACCATATTTCGAAATTCAATGACATTATACCACCAAAAATAAACTTTTCAACTACCCAAAAAGTGGTAATTATATCCGTCGCTGGAGGGCGAGAGAGTTAACAGTTACGGTGATTGAACTTGCTATCATGGCAAGTTCTGCTACAAGTGGATGAAGCAGTCCCATGGCTGCAATTGGCAAGGCCAAAATATTGTAACCGAAAGCCCAAATTAAATTCCACTTGATGGTGGAAAACATTTTTTTTGACATTTTGATAAATTCTGGAATGTTCTGCAAGTTTTCCCTCATTATTATCACGTCGGCGCTTGTTATAGTAATATCCGTACCTGTAGCTAACGCGATACCGACATCGGCACCTTTTACAGAGGCAGCATCATTTATGCCATCTCCCACCATGGCAACTTTTCCGAATTTTGTTTGATAATTTCTCACAATTGAAAGTTTTTCATCTGGCTTTACTTCAGCGTAAAAGTCTTCTATGCCAACAAGTTTTGCAACGTATTCAACATTTTCCTTTTTATCACCGCTTACTAAAACTGTTCTCATTCCAAGTTCTTTCAGTTTTTCAATGGCTGTCCTTGCGTCTTTCCTTATCCTATCACCCAGGACAATTATTCCTATTTTTTCATCGTTTTTTCTAACCTCTACAACTATTTCCAGTTGGTTTTTAAAATCATATTCATCCACTGGTTTTCCAATGAAATACCTTGAACCGTTGACAACGCCATATACACCTTTTGAAGGTACTTCAACAAAATCAAAAACTTCAACATAATTTTCAACCAAAGACGATATAGCCTTGGCTATAGGATGGTTGGAAAATCTTTCTATGGATGCAACTGCAAGAAGATCTTCCGATGACAAGTTGTGTTTTAACACCAAAAGTTTGCCTTCAGTCAAAGTTCCTGTTTTGTCAAAAAGAACTACTTTTACATCTTTACTTGTTTGTACAGCTTCGGCATTTTTTACGAGTATACCCTTTTTTGCCGCCACCGTTGTACCTATAAGCAAAGCCATTGGTGTTGCCAATCCAAGAGCACACGGGCAAGCAATTAGTAAAGTCGATATGGCAGCAAAAATAGCAAAGTTTAAGGCGTTTTCAATGTGAACCATCCACGGTATAACTTGGCTTAAATTGATCAAAAACGGTTTCAATTTGTCGAAAGCAAACAGCCAAAAGACAAAGGAAAAAACTGAAAGAACAAGCACGAACGGTACAAATGCATTGGTTATTTTATCAACTGTGGCTTGAATAGGTATCTTTGAGCCTTGTGCAAGTTGAACCAATTGCAATATTTGTTCAAGAAAAGAATCTTTTCCGACTTTGGTTGCCCTAACTTTTAACACACCAGATAGATTAACCGTTCCACTTACAACTTCGTCATTTTCTTTTTTGAAAACCGGAATAGGTTCACCATTTATGAGTGACTGATCAACCCAAGATTGTCCTTCCACCACAACACCATCAACTGGTATTAAATCTCCCGGCTTAACAAGAACGATATAATTTTCTTTCACAGCTTCTATAGGCATGATTATTTCCTCGTTATCGTTGAGAACAATCGCCTGCTTTGCTTTTAACTTTAAAAGAGATTGAACTTGCTTCAGCGCTTTGTCCCTCAAACGCGATTCTATGAACTTACCAGTTAAATGAAAGGTCATTATCATAGCACCTATGCTGGCAAAAGATTCTATTTTCAAATCAAACAACTTTAGAAATCCCGTTAGCCATGCAGCTGTAGATCCAATGGCAATCAAAGAATCCATGTTTGTATGCTTGTGGGTGATTGCTATAACTGCACTTTTAAAAACTTTCCTTCCAATTAGAAACACAATCGCAGCAGAAACTGATACTTCAAAAACCAACAGATAACGATGCCAAAAATGATCGTAGGAAAACATATGAATGATCATTAAAATCAACAGCGGAAGTGTTAAAATCCAGCTTAAAATCAAATATTTTTTAGCTTGAAGATATCGTTTTTCTTCCTCAGATGAATTATAATCAAGTACCGCTTCATATCCAACGCTTTCAACGGTTGTCCTTATAACATCGAAAGGTATATCTTCTTCCGATACTATGAATGCAGTAGAAGTTGAAAGATTAACGGCGGCAAACTTTACCTTCGGAATTTGCCTTAAAGCTTTTTCGACAATGTTTGCACAATTTACACATGTCATTCCCAGCACTTTGAAGGTTATACTCTTTTTCTCCAACATATCCACCCCAACGGTTATGATAAAACAACTTGAGAAAATTGGACAACTTTTATCCACATTTATAAAAGCTGTGCAAAAATCTTAACACAAAAAGCTAACTCACATCGTTTTTTTATCGTTGATTGCTGTGTGATGAATTCGTCATGTCTACGTTACTTTTAAGTAACATAAAATAACACCAAGAGTCTGCTTTTTTCTGATAAAATTTTTTCGAAATAGAGAGTTACATATGGTAATTGAAAAAATATTATTTACTCATTTGAAAGGAGGCTTAAAGTTGTCATCCAAAAGAGTTTTTGTAACTGCGCTTTCTTTCTCAAAATACAGTAAGGAACCAAAGGAATACCTTGAAAAACATGGTGTAGAGATATTTTGGAATCCACTTGGAAGACCTATGAAAGAGGAAGAGTTGATAATTGAGTTATTGAAGGTCTCACCGATACACGGAATAATTGTTGGAACTGATCCAATCACAAGGAAAGTGATAGAATCTCTACCAGACCTCAAAGTTATAGCAAAACACGGTGTAGGGGTGGATAACATAGATCTTAAGGCGGCAAAAGAAAGAGGAATAATTGTTACCAATGCACCTGGGTCGAACAATGAAGCTGTAGCCGATTTGACATGGGCTTTGATTTTGGCAGCGGCAAGGCAAGTTCCAAAAGCCGACCAAACAACAAGACAAGGGCGCTGGGATAGATTTGTGGGATATGAAATATATGGAAAAACCATAGGGATAATTGGAACTGGTCAAATTGGATTAGCTGTTGCAAGAAGAGCAAAAGGTTTTGGGATGAGGATACTCGGCTATGACTTAGTTCAAAACGAAATAGCCATAAAGGAACTTGGTGTAATTTATGTTTCTTTGGAAGAATTGCTAAAAGAATCTGACGTTGTAACAGTCCATGTTCCTCTTAACGAGAAAACTCAGCACATGATTGGCAAAAAGGAGCTTGAACTCATGAAAAAAACCGCTATACTTGTGAATACATCAAGGGGTGAGGTTATCGACGAAGAGGCGCTTTACGAGGCTTTAAAGAACAATCGTATTTTTGCCGCAGGACTTGATGTTTTTTCACAAGAACCACCGGTTAACAGCCCTTTGCTGAAACTTGAGAACGTTGTTCTGACACCTCACATAGGCGCTTACACCGTTGAGGCTAACTACAGAATGGGAATGGCCGCGGCAAAAAGTATAGTTCAAGTTTTCAACGGTGAGGTGCCAGAAAATATGGTTGTTTGATTATACTAATGGGGAGGTGTTATGATGAGGTCCAAAGGGTTTGTAACCGTTGTGTTGATTCTTTTGATTACCTCTGTTATGCTAGCTGCGCCTAGATACGTGCTTAAATTCAACCACGTTTTGTCGCCGACATCTCCTTATCACGAAGGATTTTTAAAGTGGGCAAAAGCTGTTGAGGAAAGAACAAACGGAGATTTGAAGATTGAAGTTTACCACAGTGCTCAGCTCGGTGTAGAAGAGGATATCCTCGAACAAATTCGTGCTGGTGCTAACATTGGTCAGAACACAGATTCTGCAAGAATGGGGATGTATGTGCGAGAGATTGCCGTTATGAATGCCGCTTACTTTATCGACTTCATGGGTGCAAAGACTCCAGAAGAAGTCATGGAAGTTTTGCAGAAAATCAAGAATTCTCCAACGATGCAAAAATGGCTCAAAGAACTTGAAGAAAAATACGGTTTCAAAGTCTTATCATTCATGTGGGTTCAAGGTTACAGGCATTTCTTCACAAACAAACCGATCAGAAAGCCTGAGGACTTGCGTGGTCTGAGGATAAGGACACCTGCAGCACCAATTTGGCAGGAATCCATAAGGGCTCTTGGGGCACAGCCGGTTGCACTCAACTTTGGAGAAATCTACACTGGAATTCAAACAAAGGCTGTCGATGGAGCGGAACTTGTTTACGAAAACATCTACAGTGGAAAATTGTACGAAGTTTTGAAATATGGTTCTGAAACTGGCCATATTTTGTTGATAAACTTTGAGGTTGTAAGCGCAAAATGGTTCAACAGCTTGCCACCAGAATATCAGAAAATACTCGTTGAAGAATGCGATAAAGCAGGAATCGAAACTTCGTTGAAAATCATGAAGGAGCTTGATGCGTATTACAAACAGCTTGTTCAAGAAAAAGGTATACAAATAATCACGGACGTCGATAAGAAAGCCTTTATGGAAGCAGCAGAACAATGCTATCGTGTGCTTGGCCTTCTTGAAGCTAGGAACCAGTTGATAAAAGAAATCAGAGGACAGTAACTTGTGATTTTTCGTTGGGCCCCGACCTCAAGAGGTCGGGTCCCTTTGAATTTGAAAAGGGGTGAAAAGCAGGTGAATCGCAAAGATTATCTTCTGTTGTTTGAAAAGAACGCCGCAAAGATTTTGATAACTTCAATGATTATCCTAGTCTTTGTTTCTGGTGTTGCCCGATTTTTAAAAAATCCAATAAACTGGGCAGTCGATATGAGTACATTCATGTTTGCGTGGGCATGCTTTTTTGCTATAGATGTGGCTTGGAGAGAGAATAAAATGATGGCAGTTGATCTTCTTGTCAGACGCTTGCCAAAGAAGGCTCAAAAAGTGATTAGAATTGTGAACTACTTAATAATATCAGCATTTATGGTTTATCTTGTAATCTGGGGTTCTCAACTTACGTACACGATGCGTTTTCGCAGGTTTCTAGGAATGCCTGCTGTTAGTTATTCCTGGGTAACTTTGAGCGTACCTGTCGGAGGGTGTTTGATCTTAAGGACCACGATTGAAAAGATAATAAATGAACTCAAAAGTAGAAACAAAGGAGATGAAAGAACATGCTGATAGTTTTCATAGCCTTTGCCACTTTTTTGTTGATGGGTATGCCTGTTGCTTTTGCAATTGGCATATCTGGTTTTTTGTGGTTCTTTCAACATCCAAATCTTCCGATTACTATACCAATTCAAAGAGCACTTTCTCAAACGCAAAATTTTGTCCTTTTGGCTATTCCCATGTTTATCCTTGCTGGAAATGTAATGAACTATGCTGGGGTGACAAAGCGCCTTTTGGACTTTGCTTCGGCATTGATTGGGCATAAGCGAGGAGGACTTGGGCAGGTTTCCGCGGTTCTTTCAACTTTGATGGGCGGTGTTTCTGGATCAAGTATTGCTGACGCTGCTATGGAAACCAGAATGCTTGGGCCTGAAATGATAAAAAGAGGTTATCCAAAAGGGTTTGCTGTAGCGGTTAACGTGTGGACATCACTTATTACGCCGATAATTCCGCCTGGGATTGCCTATATACTTTACGGTACGATAGGTGGAGTCTCCATCGGTAGATTATTTGCTGCAGGTATTCTGCCTGGCTTACTTTTAATGGTTGCTTTCATGATTGCGATATCAATTTCCGCTAAACATTTGGGACTGCAGCCTGAAAGACCAAAAAGAGCATCTGCCTTTGAAGTATTCTCTGCTTTTTTGAGAAGTATTTGGGCACTTGTCTTTCCAGTGATGCTCATCTTTGGACTTAGGCTTGGGGTTTTCACCCCGTCTGAGGTTGGTTCGTTTGCAGTCATATATGGTTTAATAGTTGGATTTTTGATCTACAGAGAATTGGATGTAAAAACGTTTTTCACAAAAACTCTGAGCGATTCAATAGGTGATATTGGAAGTGTGATGGCAATAATAATGCTGTCGGCTATTTTTGATTACGGAATGATCTGGGAAAGAATACCAGAGAAACTGGCAAATATGATGCTTGGAATAAGTACAAATCCAACTGTTCTAATGATAATTATTGTTTTGTTCCTGATTTTTGCCGGTTTGTTCATTGATGCGACGGCTTTGATTTTGATGACAACATCCGTTTTACTTCCAGTTGCTCGTCGGCTTGGAATTGACCCGGTTCACTTTGGGCTTGTTTTCATCCTTTCGGCGGCGATGGGTAATCAAACTCCTCCGGTTGGTGCTTCAATGTACGCTGGATGTTCTGTTCTAGGCGCAACCATGGAGGAATACACAAAAGCTTCTTGGCCCTTCTTTATAGCAGCTGTAGTTGTAATCTCTGCAGTGATATTCTTCCCGCAAATCTCTTTGTTGATTCCAAACTTGCTTTTTAAATAAAAAAGAAGGAGGAATAGGTGTTATGAATTTCACAGGTAAAGTGGTTCTTATAACTGGAGCTGGAAGTGGTATAGGAAGAAAAGCTGCTATCATGTTCGCAGAAAGAGGAGCAAAAGTTGTAGTCAACGATATCTCGCAAGAAAAAGGAATTGAAACTGTTGAAATGATAAAACAACAAGGTGGAACAGCTGTTTTCATATATGGTGACGTATCCAACACTGCAGATGCAAAAAGAATTGTTGAAGAAACGGTCAAAACCTTTGGACGTTTGGATATTCTTGTTAACAACGCCGGAATTGTACCCTCTGGAAAGGTAGAAGATGCAACGGATGAGGTGTTTGAAAGAACAATGGCTATAAACGTAAAAGGACCAATAATGCTTTCCAAGTACGCAGTTCAGGAGATGAAAAAACAAGGTGGTGGAGTCATAGTAAACGTGTCCTCTGTTGCAGCTTTAAAAGGAATCGCAGATAGATGTATCTACAGCGTCTCTAAAGCTGCCTTACTTGGTCTTACAAAATCCATGGCAATTGATTACGTAAAATACAACATAAGAGTCAACGCTGTTTGCCCTGGTACAACTTATTCTCAAGGACTTGCAGAAAGAGTTAAGGCTTCCCCAGATCCAGAAGCAACGTTAAGGGAAATGATGGCGCGTCAACCAATTGGAAGGTTGGCAAAGGAAGAGGAAATAGCCTTTGCAATACTCTTTGCTGCATGCGACGAAGCTGCTTTCATGACGGGTAGTTACATTGTGATCGACGGAGGAGCAACAACCGCTTAGCTTGAAGTATATTTTGAAAAATTATAAAATCTTGTAGCGATCGTCAAATTTCAGTCATTATAGAGGTGAATGAAGTGAATTCTGTTTTTCTTGGACTCGATGTAGGAACCACTGGTGCAAAGTGCTGTGCTTTTGATAAAGATGGGAATCTGATCTCTATCGGAAGACAAAACTACGGGGTCATTCAACCCAGACCTGGCTGGGTTGAACAAGACCCCGATGAAATAGTGAAAGCGGCTTTTAACTCCATCAAACAGTGTCTGCATGGTATCGATCAGAGTTACCAAGTTGAAGCCGTCGGTCTAAGCAGCATGTTTCACAGCACACTTTTGGTTGATGCAAACACGCAAAAACTCACAAATCTTCTAATTTGGGCAGACTCAAGGGCAACTTGTGTTTTGAAGAACTATCAAGAAGTTTTCGAAAATCTTTATCCTCTCACTGGTTGTGTTTATCATGAGATGTATCCGTTGGCAAAGCTCATCTGGTTAAGGCAAGAAAGGCCAGATCTGCTTGAAAGAGCAGGCAAAATAATCAGCATCAAAGAATACGTGCTGTGGCATTTGACCAAGTCCATGGTTGTTGATATCTCAGTTGCCTCGGGGACTGGTTTGTTCAACATTCACACAAAAAATTGGGAAAAGTCGGTTTTCGACGAATTGAACGTAGATATATCGAAAATGAACCAAACGGTTGTTCCATCAACAGTTGTCGGATACATTACGAAAGAATGCAGCGACATAACAGGCTTGAAACAAGGTATTCCTGTTGTCATCGGAGCAGGAGATGGGGCTCTTTCCACTCTTGGTTCAAACTCCATGGATGAGGATAAACTCACTTTCATGGTTGCCACAAGTGGTGCTGTTAGAAAAATTTCAAAAAGACCAATAATTGATCCTCAAAGAAGAACGTGGTGTTACATCCTCGATGAAGAAAACTGGTTACCTGGTTCGGCAATTAACAACGCCGGAATAGTGATGAGTTGGTATGTGAAAAATTTCTACGCCGACTTGATAGACGAAAAAACCGACCCGTACAAACTCATGGAAAAATGGGCTTCAAAAATTCCAGCAGGTTCTTTAGGGTTGATCTTTCTTCCGTTTTTGACAGGTGAAAGGGGACCTTACTGGAATTCAGCTGCAAGAGGAATTGTTTTTGGCTTGGCGTTGCACCATGATAGAGGACATATTGCAAAAGCCATTGTTGAAGGTGTTGCCTTCAGAATGAAGAGCATATACGAAGCACTTTGCGATGTGGCAGGTGAACCAAAGCAGATCATAGCAACCGGTGGGTTGATGAAGTCAGATCTTTGGACACAAGTTTGTGCCGATGTACTTGGAAAAACCATTCATCGTATAAACGTTGAGGAAGCTTCTTCCTTTGGAGCAGCGATAATGGCTATGAAAGGAGTTGGCGCTATAAAGAATTATGATGAGATTCTTTCCAAGGCCGTCAAAATAGTCGATAGTTTCGAACCAATTGAGGAAAACAAAAAAATCTATTTGGAGCTTTACGAGATTTATAAGGACTTATACTTCAAACTTCAAAACAATTTTAGATTTATCGCCCAATTCCAATACAACAAAGCTCCTTCTGAATGAGAAAACAGCGGTGACTTAAAGTATCAATACTTCAACTCTGACACCGCAAGCTTTGTCTTTTTGAGGTTCTCGACAAACTGTGGATTTTTTGCAGCAACAGCTGTATAGATCGTATCCAAAATGACAAGTTGAACAATTCTAGACGTCATTGCATCTGTTCTGATCTTTGTTTCTTTCGCGTTTGTTTTAAGTACTACCGTTGAAAGTTTTGCAAGACTTGATTTATCGTTTCCAGTTATGGCGATAACTGGTATCTTAAGCTCTTTTGCCTTTCTTGCTACTTCCACTATACCTTTCGATTCGCCTGTATGGGAAATGGCAACAACTAAATCATCTGGTTTAGAAACAGCCAGTAAGGTCACCATAATGTGTTCATCTGATGAAAAAATACAATCCTTACCTATCCTTGAAAACTTGTGAAAGGCATCATGAGCGACGGCAGCCGATGCTGCAAAACCAAAGAACATTATTCTTGAAGCTCTTTCAACTAACCTCGCTGCTTTTTCTATTTCGGAAAAGTTTATCGTATTCAAAGTATCAAGTATCGCTCGAACAGTTGCTTTAAAGATTTTCTCGGTGATTGTTTGTATATCGTCCTTTTCGCTTACATCTTCATAGACTATTTCAAGCGGGGCTCGTGAAAGTTCTTGAGCTAAAAGCACTTTGAACTGCTGAAAACTTTTAAGGTTTATTTTTCTATAGAACTTAACAACCGAAGCTTCACTTTTTGCTCCTGCCATCTTTGCTAAATCGCTTATAGAAGATTCCAAAATCTTCCTTGGATTTTGAAGGATAATATCCGCTATTTTTTTCTCAGTTTTTGTGAATGTGTTGTACTTTTCCCTTATTGTTTGTAGAACATCCAAAAGTGCCACCTCCATCATATTATTGTAGCAAAATGATTTTGGCATTATGATTTTACCTTGATTTAATCTTATGTTATAGCTCTGACCTTTCATTTTTGTCCTTTAGAATGTATAATCAAAATGAAAAAACGGAGAAAAATAGTCTAATTTTGGAGGGATAGGACTATGAAAAGGTTTTTCTCTTACTTGAAAGAGGAGATAGAAAATATAAAGCAAAAAGATCCGTGTGTGAAGAGTACTTTAGAAGTTTTTTTGTATCCTAGTTTTCACGCAATCCTTTGGCATAGAGTTGCACACAAACTTTACAACCATAGGTTTTATTTTCTTGCAAGACTTATATCGCAATTGGTTCGCTTTTTCACAGGAATAGAGATACATCCAGGTGCCAAAATTGGAAGAAGGGTTTTTATAGACCATGGTATGGGTGTTGTTATAGGTGAGACAGCAGAAGTGGGAGATGACGTCGTTATATACCATGGAGTAACACTTGGTGCTCGTGGTAACGAAAAATGCATAAAAAGACATCCTACCATAGGTAAAGGCGTTGTAATAGGAGCTGGGGCAAAGATACTTGGACCGATTGTGGTTGGAGATTATGCAAAAATAGGAGCAAACGCCGTTGTATTGCAAGATGTTCCACCATTTGCAACTGCGGTAGGAATACCTGCAAAGGTTGTAAAGATTTCAAACGAAAAATTAGTCAAAACAAAAGAGGAGGATGAGGGGTGTAGGATTATAACTTCGTATCCCCCTATCCCCCGTTTTTGAGTTATTCTTCAACTGGTTCAAAGTCTTCTTTCGAAGCGCCGCACACTGGGCAAACCCAATCTTCTGGAAGTTCTTCAAATGGTGTTCCTGGTTCTATATCACCGTCTGGATCACCTTGTGCTGGATCGTAAACATACCCGCAGATGATACATCTGTACTTTTGCATGCCAATCTCTCCTTCTAGATTTTTTAGTGGTTTGTAATCAGATTATACCAAAATTTTATGTTTGAATTTCAAAATTCAACGTACTTTTCCCTGGATGAGCCACAAACAGGACATTTTTCAGGCGCAGAACCTTCAACTGTATGACCACAAATGCTGCATATGTAAATCTTAACCTCTGGATAATCCTTTCCTTCCTCGACAAGTTGTTTTGCCTTTCTGTACATTACTTCGTGTATCTTCTCTGCTTCCAAAGCGTAATGAGTGCTTCTAACCGCATCATTTTCATTTTGCATTTTAGCAGTTTCCTTGTAAACTGGGTACATCTCGTTGACCTCAAAGTTTTCACCGTTTATACACTGTTGAATGTTATCAGGCATTCCACCGACTTTTCCAAGAACGGTGTAGTGGTTTCTGGCATGCACAAATTCAGCGTAAGCAATTGCTTTGAAAAGTTTTGCCAAATTGGTTAAACCTTTTTTCTCTGCTTCTTCTGCAAAGATTAAATATTTCATGTGTGCCATGCTTTCACCAGCAAAGGCATCTTCAAGGAATTTTTTTGTCATTTCTCTCACAAAACCACCCCACAATTTTATAGAGTTTATGAATAAATGCATTTCATTCAAATTATATCGCAGACATTAAATATATGTCAAGAAATCATTTTGAAAGAATTCAAAAGCACTTGTTATACTTTTATCGAAGAGGTGATCGGGTGGAACTTGAATTACTCGATTCTGTGCATTACAAACCGAGTTATCAGCGCTATTCTTTGGTGAACGTTTCAAACGCTATATTGAAGCACTTTGGGTGTGAAACTTTGCATCCAGCGTATCCATTTGAGGAGTTTTTGCCCGGTATACTTGATGGTGTGAAAAAAATTTTGATATTTCTCATAGACGCACTTGGTTATCACAGTCTTGAAAAAGTAGCAAGCAAAGAAATTATCTTGAATAATGTGAATATCTTGAAAGCTACTTCGGTTTTTCCAACAACCACAAGTAGTTCCCTGTCTTCTCTTTTAACCGGTTGTACACCCATAGAACACGGTATGCTTGGGTATGTTTTGTACCTCAAAGAAGTCGGCGGTTTGGTTAACATGATAGAACTTTCCTCGCCAACTTTGGGAAAACTCCCTTCAAGTGTTCCACCAAAGTCTTTGATGTTCAGTGAGACAATTTTTGAGAAATTGACAAGAGTTGGAACAAGATGCTTTGTTTTGACATCCAAAACGATAAGAGGCTCTGGGTTTTCAAACCTTACACACGCCGGCGCCTCTGTTAAAAGCTATCAAAGCTTTGGGGATTTGATTCAAGAGTTGGCGGAAATAATAGAGATCGACGGAAATGTTTTTGGTTTTGTATATTGGGGTTTGCTCGATTCTATTGGTCACAAAAAAGGAGCTGATTCGAAAGCTTTTGAGACAGAGCTTTATTGGCTTTTGAAGATGTGTGATAAAGAGGTTTTTCCTCTTTTAAAAGGTGATACTATGCTTATCATAATGGGGGATCACGGTCAGATAGTGACTCCTTGGCAAAACGAAATTTGGTGGTCTTGGAAAGATCCCGTGGCAAGACATTTTTGGATGGCACCAGGTGGAGAAATGCGTATGATGCACATATATACAAAACACCCAGAAGAGGTGATAGAATATCTTCAAAGCGAATACAACGACAAGGCGAGTTTTTACACCAAACAACAAGCTGTTGAACTTGGACTTTTTGGCTTTGGTGAAATCAAACAAGAAGCTTTGGATAGAATAGGCGATGTGGTCCTTATAGCAAAGGGAAATTATTCATTTTATTTTAAGTTGACTGGAAGAGAGGAAAGTTTAAAGTCAAAGCATGGTGCTTTGAGTTTGGAAGAACTTTTGATCCCACTGATAATCTTCAGGAGGTGATAGGTTCTTATTAAAAAGTCCTACGTACGGCACTGTTGATTTAGAACAAATGAAAAAGATCATCGATGGCTTTGTTGGAGGAGAACCATTTAAGATTTTTATTGGAACAGATAGCGATGGAAATCAAGATTTTGTTGTCTTTGCAACAGCTTTGGTTGTGTACAAGGTTGGAGTTGGGGGTATTTACTTTTACAAACTCAAAAGGGAAAAAAAGTACCACGACATTTATTCAAGATTGTTTGAAGAAGTTCATTTGAGCATAGAAATGGCTAACTTTGTAAAGCAATCACTAGGGCTCAATCATGCGGAGATACACATAGACGCAGGACAAGATGGTGAAAGCAAAGAAATTATTTCCACTTTGGTTGGTTATGTGAAAGGAATGGGATACAATTTCAAATTAAAACCTTGGGCGTTCGCGGCTTCGAAGATAGCTCACAGACACACCAAATGATCAACCTATTTGTCTTGCTATCTCGAAAAGTATTATTCCTGCGCTTACCGCTACGTTCAAAGAATCTATCGACGATTTCATGGGTATCGCGATCAATTGATCGCAACTTTCTTTAACCAATCTGCTGAGCCCTTCCCCTTCGTTACCAAAGACTACGCAAATCGGTGCTGTAAACTTTTCTTCGTACAGGTTTTTACCACCTACATCGGCACCGTAGATCCAGTAGCCTTTTTTCTTAAGCTTTTCAATTGTTTGAACAAGGTTGGTGACGATGACTATCGGCATTCTTAGAACTGTTCCGGCCGAAACCTTCACAACGGCTGGTGTGACTTTAACGGATCTGTCTTTAGGTATAACTATGGCGTTTACACCGGCTCCGACGGCTGTTCTTATTATGGCACCAAAATTGTGAGGATCTGTGATATGATCGAGCATAACTATCAAATTTCCGGTCAAAGCTGATTCATCGCTGTATTTGAAATCTAAATCTATCGCTATTCCTTGGTTCTTTTCCTCTTGACACAATTTTTCAAGATTCTTTTTGGATGTGTACTCGTAAGGATAGCCGAGCTTCTTCAGCTGTTGTTCAAGCAGAGCAAACTTCTTCGCCTTTTCTTCGGAAAGATATATCTTTCTAACTGGATATCTTGTTCTCAAAACTTCATCCAGCACGCTCTTGCCGTAGACTATCATCGTCCATCTCTCCAAAAGCTATTTTCAAAAGATAGTACATTCTCTCCGTTTTTCCTGCCAAGTACAAATAACCTATAACCGCTTCGAAAGCTGTGCTTTTTCTGTAGAAAAGATCGTTTCCGTGCCTTTTGGCAGCTTTGCTGTTGAAAGCCCTTTTTGCAACGCTTAGTTCATCTTCTGAAAGCAAGTCCAAAATTCGCTCAAAACCTTTAGCTTGACCATCTCTAGAAACTTGCTGTGTTACTTTTTGATGTATCGTTGATACGTTCACGTACTTTACGTTCTCGATTCGACAGTACAAAGAGCAAACGGCATCTCCTATGTAAGCCAAAGTTGAAATCGGGTAAAACTTAGGATCCAGTTTTTTCACCTCCATACAGATATCTTCTCAAGGCCACTTCGTCGAGGTAAAGTCTGTTGATTCTATCAAGTTTTTGAACAAAAGCTTGGAACCTTCTAAGTTTCAATTTTTCCAAGATTTTCCTTTCTCTCATGGTATTCAAAAATTCTTCTTTGAGCCTTTCTTCTTCCTCTTTGATTTTCTGAAGTTCTTTCCTTTTTTCTTCCAAAATCAAACTCATTAAATCGATCATCAATTTCCATTGTTGAAGTTGGTATCCGGTCATACCTTGCTTGCAATTTTCAACAACATCTTGTTGAATTTTTGAAATTTCTTCTTCCATTGAGGAAATTTCTTCCTCAACAGCTCGAAGTTTTGCTTTTATACCTGAAAGCAATTGTTTTATTTGATTTTCCTGCAAAAGTTTCAATTGAAGAATCTTTTCAAGCCTGAATTTGAACACAGTCATCGATTTCATTCCCAGTTGAAATTATACGATAAATTGTCAAAAAAACTTGCGAGAATGGTAAAATCTTAATGACCCTTTTTCGGGGGTGAGAGGGTTGCGAGATCTGATAGATTTCAAGATGACAAAAGAGGGTTTGATTCTTTTGGTTAGGGATTACGAAAGTTTGGAGGAAGTTTTAGAGCAACTTGGCGTGAGAATATCACAAATGAGTGGTTTTTTTGCAAAAGGCGATAAGATCATGTTGATGATCGAAAACAGCGAAAAGCATGCGCCGGATATGCCAAAGATCGTAGCTGCGATACGAAACAGCGGTTTGGAAATTTCTCAGATCCTCGTAGGCTCAGCAGTTGGTGAAAATGTCAACGTGAGCGGCAGAATGAAAATGGTTGAAGAAGGTGACACAAAATCTGGAACGAAAGTTGTAAAGAAGAATTTAAGAAGTGGACAAGCACTCGTTCATCCTGGTGATGTGATCGTCGTGGGAAACGTCCACGCTGGTGCCGAAATAATGGCAGGGGGATCAATAGCGGTTTTCGGACATGTGAAAGGAATTCTCAGGGCTGGTTTGAACGAAGGCGAGCAAGCCATAATAGCTGTTTTGTCGATGCAACCTACGTTGATTCAGATTGCAGGACACATTCTAAGAGAAGTTGGAAGCTATGACGAACCAGTTGTTGCTTACGTTAAAGACAATCGGGTTGTCATCGATAAAGTTAAAGATGTAAAATTTGGCTAGGGGAGTGATCGTGTTTGGATACAAAGATGTTGTTGATGGAACTGACAAAAGTCGATGGACCTTCAGGTTATGAAGATGAAGTGATTTCGCTCATCGAAGAAAAGATAAAACCTTTTGTTGACGAAGTTTGGAGAAACAAAGTTGGTACATTGGTTGCCTTTAAAAAAGGAGAAGGAAAGGAAAAACTTGGAATATTTGCGCATGTGGATGAAGTGGGTTTTGTGATAACGAAGGTCGAGCCTGATGGGTTTGCAAGGCTTGAAACGATTGGTGGTGTTGATCCAAAGGTTCTTTTTGCCCAAAGGATAAAGATTTTTACTTCAAAAGGAATAGCAACGGGTGTTGTGGGCGTTTTGCCTCCACATTTGCAAAAAGAGGAGCACAGAAAATCCGTTCCAAGCTACGACAAAATTTTTGTTGATCTTTCCTGCAGCCCTTTGGCGACTCATGTAAAAGTAGGGAATGTTTGCGTTGTGGAAAGTGAACCAGTTGAACTAAACGGTAAACTGTCCGCGAAGGCTTTGGACGATCGTGCGGGCTGCGCCGCCTTGATACTGGCTGCCGAAATGCTTCAAAGGATTAAAAACAAATCGGATGTTTATTTCATATTCTCCAGTCAAGAAGAAGTTGCAGGACCTGGGGCGGTTTCAATTGCTTACGAGCTAGAACTTCAAAAGGCCATAGTGGTTGACGTCACTCATGCCAACGAAAAGGTACCACAGTTCCCAACTATAAAGCTTTCAGAAGGACCAGCCCTCTGCGTTGGCCCTACGGTGGATAGAGAATTTTTCAGCGCCATTCGCGAGCTTGCTGAAAAGAACGGTGTGCGAATTCAAATAGAACCATCGCCAGGTAGATCCGGAACTGATACAGATGAAATACAGCTGACAAAAACAGGTGTTAAAACCATGCTTGTTTCAATACCGTTGATGTACATGCACACACCAGTGGAAGTTGTTGACCCAAAAGATGTGGAAGAAACAGCGAGACTTTTGGCACTTGCAACGACAATTTAAAGGGGTGAGGGTTTTGTACTTGAAAGAATTGTCGGAACTCGATGGTGTTTCCGGTAACGAAAAGGCTGTAAGAGATTACATAGCAAGTCAAATCAAAGACAAAGTCGATGAGTTTAAAATCGATGTTCTTGGAAATTTGATAGCTTTAAAGAAGGGTACGAAATCAAGAAGAAAAATTCTACTTGCGGCGCATATGGATGAAGTTGGATTCATGGTCACAAACATTGAAGAAGATGGAACTTTGTCTTTTGCACCCGTTGGAGGAGTTGAACCACAGGTTGTGATAGGCAAAAAGGTTCGAATAGAGGGAAAAATCAATGGGGTGATAGGCTACAAAGCGATACATTTACAGAAAAAAGAACAATTGCTCAATCCACCAACTTATGAACAGCTCAGAATTTACATTGGTGCAAAGTCAAAAGATGAAGCATCCAAACTGGTGAAAATCGGTGATTATGTGGCTTTCGCAACAAAATATCTTCAGGAGAACGACAGAGCCACAGGAAAGGCTTTCGACGACAGGGTTGGTTGCTCCGTTCTCATGGATATAATCGATAAAAAAGAAAGGTATGAAGACGACGTTTACTTTGCCTTTTTGGTTCAAGAGGAAACTGGGCTTCGTGGTAGCGCAGTTGTGGTGGAACAGATCTTTCCAGATATCGCAATAGTGATTGAAGGTACAACTGCAGGTGATGATCCAGAACTTCCAAGTTATCAATGGGCAACGCACTTGGGAGATGGACCTGCCATAACTTTCATGCACAGAGGTTATGTGGTGAGCAGAAAAATCTACGAAGCCATTCTGTCAGTTGCAAGAAAGTACGGTATAAAACATCAAGAAAAACGAAGGACTGCTGGTGGAACTGATGCCAGAAGGTTTGCCACAACTGCCTATGGTGTTCCTTCGGGTGTAATTTCAGTACCTGCCAGATACATTCACAGCCCGATTTGCATGATAGATTTAAAGGATTATGAAAATACAGTTTTATTGGTTCAAAAAATACTTCAGGAAGGGGAGGAATTCGCAAAATGATAGATCTTGTGAAAAAACTTACAGAAGCTTATGGGCCAAGTGGAAGGGAAGAAGAAGTTTTAAATCTCATATTGAGTGAACTTGACGGTTACATCGACGGTTACAAGTTCGATAACCTTGGTAACTTGCTTGTCTGGAAAACAGGTTCAAGCGGTAAAAAAGTTTTGTTGGATGCGCATGCCGATGAAATTGGACTAGTTGTTACAAACATCGACGAAAAAGGTTTTTTACGCGTTGAAACGGTTGGAGGTGTTCCACCACATCCGTATGTTGGACAGAGGATAAGATTTCCAAACGCAGTTGGAATAGTCTACGTGGAAGGTGAAACTGTAGAGGAACGCAAGAAGAATTTTTCGAATTTAAACTTTGACAATATGTTTGTTGACATCGGTGCAAAAAGCTATGAGGAAGCGAAGTCAAAAGTACCAATTGGTTCTTTTGGAGTTTACGATTCTTATTTCTTCCAGAATGGAAACCTTCTTGTTTCAAAAGCCATGGATGATAGAATTGGTTGTGCAGTGATAGTAGAAGTCTTTAGAAGGCTTAAGAAGGTGCAAAACACTGTTATAGGGTCTTTCAGCGTACAAGAAGAGGTTGGTCTTGTTGGAGCATCTGTAGCGGCTTATTCTCTTAATCCAGATGTCTGTATAGCCGTGGACGTCACAGATTCTGCCGATTATCCGAAAGCAACCAAGAGACATTCTATGGCTTTGGGCAAGGGGCCAGCGATAAAGATCAAAGATCGTGCTTCCATAAGCAACAGGAAAATAGTCGAAAAATTGATCGAAACCGCGGAGGCTTCGAAGATACCTTACCAAATGGAAGTGTTAATCTTTGGTGGAACAAATGCAGCAGCTTTGCAGAGAACAAGGGCAGGCATTCCGGCGGCGACAGTTTCTATTCCAACAAGGTATGTTCACACCCCAAGTGAAACGGTGTGTTTAGACGATGTGGAACATACCGTTGAACTTTTGATCGAATATTCACAGAAGGGAGTGTAAAGGTGGCGAGGAATCAAATTAAATTGACGGATATTCAGGCTCGCATTCTTGCCATACTCATAATCGTTTTAAGCGTAGGCTTTGTAGCTTTTAGCTTGGCTACTTTCATACTTGTTCAAACGCGTCGAAATGTCAAAGTAGAGGTCATAGAACTTCCCCCGCCGCGTGTAGAAACTCCTTCAGCTGAACTTAAGACTGCCGAGAAAATCGAGACAGTTCAAGCACCTGTATACAAAGTGGAGGTTTTTGATTACAAAAAATTACTCGTAGAATCTGTTGAAGTAGTCGAGCGTGGCGCGGTTGTTTCTGTATACGTCGTAGAACCTGAAGATGCCTTAAAGATTATAAGAGGCTCCAACTTACCTTTTTTGATTCATCAATACGATGACAAAACTTACACTGTATGTGTTCTAGGCGATTACAAATATTCCGACTTGTCTCCATTTAGAACCTTGTACGGTGTGTTGGTCTTTTCAACCACAAATTTCGAAGCGGCATTGCAAAGAGTTATAGCTTTTAGAAGCGCTGGTTATTCGGCATACTTGATGAAATTTCAAAGGGAAGGAAGAACTTGGTATTCGCTTGTTTTGGGAGTGTTTGCAGACTTGAGTTCCGCTGAAACTTACAATTCAAAGCTGAATTGGAACGAAGTAATGAAACTTGCCGGTTCAACAAGGCCAGGGTATGTGGGGCGAATATCGCCGTGAACTTTTCTTTGACCGAGAAAAGAATAATTTTCTTGAGCCTTGTTGGATTGTTTATCCTATTAGGTTTAGCGTTTGAAAAGGCGGAAAGAAAGGCTCAACCAACGCTTGAAACACAGTCGAGATCTTTCGTTGAATTTCCAATTGACATAAACAAGGCTTCCTACGAAGAGCTTTTGGTGTTACCTGGAATAGGTCCTACCAAAGCCAGGGCGATAGTTGAATACAGACAAAAGTATGGACCGTTTGAAAGTTTACCAGATCTGGCAAAAGTTTCTGGTATAGGGAAGAAAACTGTGGAAAGATTGGCAAATTTTGTGAAGATTGAAGGAACGGTTTTCGTTAAAATGGAAGAAAAAAGAAGAATAAATGTCAACATTGCTACACTTGAACAACTTTGCGAACTTCCAGGCATCGGTGAAGTCAAGGCAAGTCAGATAATCAAGTATAGACAAGAGAACGGTCCTTTCAAAAAACCAGAAGATTTGTTGAAAGTTCCGGGGATAGGTCCAAAGACGTTGGAAAAAATCAAAGATTTCATAACATTCTAAGGAGGTATGTGCGTGAAAAAGTTGAATTTACTTCTCACAATCGTTTTGATCGCACTTTTAGTTTTACTCCTTTACGGTGCCACCCAAAGTGGCCCAAGGATAGTCTTTGTCGATGTCAACAGAATAACACAAGAGTATACCAAAATGGTGGAACTGAACAGAAGGTATTCGGCAGATGTGAGTTATTATCAGTCAAAGCTGGATGAGATGAGCAAGGAACTTGAAGAAATGAGAAACCGCGGGGCATCGCAAGCTGAGCTTGAACGAAAGCAAGCTGAAATTTTAGCCCGAAAGCAACAGTATGAGCAGATTTTACAGTCAGAGTACGAGCCTAAGATGAAACAAATACTTGAAGAGATCGCTCAGAAAATAGATAAATACGCGAAAATGATGGGATACGATTACATATTGAACAAAGCCGCTTTGGTTTATGGAGACGATGCGTACGACATCACGAATCAGTTGATAGGCTTTTTGAACGCTCAATGAGAGAGATTCGATGTGTTAATTTAATCAAAAAATACGGCAGAAAGATTGTGGTTAACAACGCATCACTTGTTGTACATCAAGGCGAAGTTGTGGGACTTCTTGGCCCCAACGGTGCCGGTAAAACAACTATTTTCAAGATGATACTGGGAGAAGTTGTACCAACGAGTGGAAAAATCTTTCTCGATGAAATGGACATAACGCACCTGCCGATTTACAAAAGGGCTAGGTTGGGTATAACTTATTTGCAGCAAGAAACATCTGTTTTCAACGGTTTAAAAGTTTGGGAAAATGTTGAGCTGGTGTTGAGATTTCAAAATAAAAATCGTTTTGAGATAAACAAGATGGTCGAAGCTTTACTTAGCGAATTTGGAATAATTGAGTTGAAAGACCAATACGCTATGGATTTATCTGGTGGAGAGAAGAGAAAGTTAGAGCTTGCAAGAATGATGGCTCTCAATCCTGTTTTTTTGCTGTTGGATGAGCCTTTTGTTGGAATCGATCCAAAAACCGTTAAAGATATCCAAAGAATGATAAGAAATCTTAAAGAGAAAAACATAGGTATAATCATCACCGATCACACTGTAGATGCCCTTGCACAAGTTGTTGATCGATTGTACGTTATCCACAAAGGCAAGATAATTGCAGAAGGTGATCCAGAAAGTACCTTGAGTAGTGACATTGTGAAGGAGGTTTACTTGGGAACATGAACGTTGCAGTCGTCGGATACTCAGGAGATATTGACAAATCTCCTGTTAAAGAGCTGGCAGAGAAGGTTTTGGAACTTGGAAGAAGGCTTGCCAAAGAAGGCCATGTGATACTGAACGGGGGAAGAGACGGTGTTATGGAACTTGTTTCAAAGGCTGTAAAAGAGGCTGGCGGAACGGTGATAGGGGTTCTCCCAGCTTTTGAATATGGAAACGATTATTTAACCTTCAGAGTGAAAACTCCTTTTGACAACGTGACAAGGTCTATCGTTTTGATAGAATCGAGTGATGTGGTGGTTTCAGTTGGAGGAGAAGTTGGAACGGCTATAGAAATTTTGCTTGCCTATGCAAAATTCAAACCCGTGATCTTGTTCGTTGGCACAGGTGGTTGGACCGACAGGTTTGCATCAGTCCTTATCGAAGGAAAGTATTTGGACAACAGGAAAAACGTGGAAGTTAGGATAGCTCGCGATGTTCAGGAGGTAATCGATATAATCAACGAGATCGGGAGGATGAAAAATGAGTGAGATACGCCTGAGATTTGCACCAAGTCCAACTGGTTATCTACACGTTGGCGGAGCAAGAACGGCTTTGTTTAACTGGCTGTATGCAAGAAAAATGGGAGGAAAATTCATCCTTAGGATGGAAGATACCGATTTGCAAAGATCTTCCAAAGAGTACGAATTAGCGATAATGGAAGCTTTAAGGTGGTGTGGTATTGACTGGGATGAAGGACCAGATGTTGGTGGTGAATTTGGCCCCTACAGGCAGAGCGAAAGAACAGCCCTTGGAATTTACAAAAATTACGCACAGATTTTGATTGAAAAACAAAGGGCTTACTACACAGTTTACGACAAGCTTGACAACAAAAAACCAATTCTTACAACGTACGATTATCCGAAAGAATATGTTGAAAACGGTCATGATGTGACGATTTCCTTCAAAGTCTTGCCTGGAAAGACGAGGTTCAACGATCTTTTGAAAGGCGAAATAGAGTTTGACAATTCCACAATAGAAGATTTTGTAATGATAAAATCCGACGGTTTTCCAACTTACAACTATGCCGTGGTTATAGACGATCATTTGATGAAAATAAGTCATGTTTTTAGAGGCGAAGACCACGTTTCGAATACTCCCAAACAACTCATGATCTACGAAGCGTTTGGTTGGCAACCACCTCAATTCATGCACATTCCATTGATATTGGGTTTTGATAGAACTCCACTTAGCAAAAGACACGGTGCAACTGCTGTAGAACACTTTAGAACTATAGGAATTTTGAGCAGGGGATTGATGAATTATCTTGCGCTTTTAGGTTGGAGCGTTGAAGAGGAGATCTTCAACGTGAAAGAGAAGATATCTTCCTTTGATCCGTACAAAATTTCAAACAAAGGTGTGATTTTTGATCCGCAAAAGTTGGAGTGGGTCAACGGCAAGCACATGAGAATGATGGACACCGAAGAACTTTGGAATGAATTTGTTGAGTGGATTAAATATACGCAGAAAAGGATCCCTACGTGTGACAAGCAGTACGCTTTGAAAGTCATAAGGATCTGCAGAGAAAAGGTGAACACGCTTTCTCAACTTTACGAAATGTCTTATTCGTTCTTTTTCGATGATTTTGAGTATCAACAAGAATTTGTGAATGAATATTTGAATTCTCCTTATGCTGAACGATTGCTGAAAGCTGCGTTGCTTACTTTCCAACAACTTGAAAATTGGAGTGTTGAGGGCACAGAAAAAGCTTGTCGACAACTTGCTGAACTTCAAATAGCTTCAAAGAACAAAACCTTTCAACTGCTTCGAGGAGCAGTGACCGGTAAACTGGTAACTCCAGGGTTGTTTGAAACGCTTTCGGTTCTTGGAAAACAAAAAGTGATTGAAAGACTTGAAAAAGCTTTAAGCATGGCCAAGGCGACCGTTTGAAGGATCGCCTTGGCCTTTGATTGATTATCATTTGTGAATTTGATCCAGAACCTCTGAGAAGCTGTAGAAACCTCTTGACGCGTTGACTGCGAACTTGGCTGCTTTCAACGCCCCAAGTGCAAATGTTCTTCGCGAAATTGCCCTGTGGTGGATTTCAACAACTTCCCCAGAGTTTGCAAGTATAACGGTGTGATCTCCCGGTATTCCCCCAGCCCTTATTGAAAGCGTTGGAACATCTTTGCCTATAATATTTTTGAGTGCCAATGCAGTTCCAGAAGGAGCATCTTTCTTTTGGTTGTGGTGAGCTTCTAAAATCCATATGTCCCAACCTTCAAGTTGATCCTTTATGAAAGCAAGTATCCTTTTGACCAAATCTATCCCAATGGAAAAGTTTGCTGAGTACACAACTGGGACTATTTCACCAAGCATTTTCAATTCCTGAAGTTGTTGTTGGCTTAGACCTGTTGTGCCAACAACCACTGCACAGTTGAACTCTTTTGCGAGCGAAATCGTTGTCTGCAAAGCACTAGGAGAAGAAAAGTCCAAAATGACATCTGGTCTTGCTGTTATTTCCCTTTCGTTTACGTCTACTTTGACCACAAGTTCATGTCCATCTTCCAAGAAAACTTGTTGCAATTCTTTACCCATTTTACCCTTGTATCCAACTAGACCATACCTCATACCAATACCTCACTTCTCATTTTTTCGACGCATTTTCTGATTTTTTCCATGGTTGCTTCACTTGCCGGAACTAATGGCAGGCGAAGCTCGTTTTCAATCTTTCCCATGACATAGAGCATAGCTTTGACAGGTATTGGATTTGTTTCGATGAACAGCAGTTTTACAACATCCAAAAGTTGATAATGCAACCTTTGAGCTCTTTTGAGATCTCCTTTCAAGGCTGCTTCTACCATTTCCACTGTTTCTCTGGGTAAAACGTTGGAAACAACTGATATCACACCGTGAGCGCCGGCTGCCATCATGTGCAAAGTTCGATCGTCGTTTCCCGACCAAACCATCAGGTTCAGTCCATTTCTTCTTGAAAGCTTGATTATTTCATCCGCTTGGTTTACATCTGGATTAGCTTCTTTAATGCCGACGATGTTGGGAAAATCCCTGGCAAGTCTTACGACGGTTTCAGGCAAAATGTTAACACCAGTTCGAGTCGGAACGTTGTAAATTATTATTGGGATGGAAAGTCTTTCTGCAAGGAACTTGTAATGTTGGTAAAGTCCTTCTTGGGTCGGGCGGTTGTAGTATGGAGTTACCACCAAAACGCCGTCCGCCCCATCTTTTTGTGCAAGAAGTGAAAGATGCAAAGCTTTTCTTGTGTCATTTGAACCTGTTCCAACTATAACTTTTGCTTTACCTTCGCAAAGCTGTTTTGTCAACCTTGTTAGTTGACTTCTTTCTTCTTCCGTCAAAGTGGAACCTTCACCGGTGGTCCCAGCCACAACTATGGCTTTAACTCCACTTTCAAGCTGCCATTTGACCAAAGCTTCGTACGCTTGATAATCCACCTCCCCGTTTTTAAATGGCGTCACGATTGCAGTACAGACACCCTCAAACATAAATCCACCTCCTAAAAACTTTTTTGTTTTTCTCCTGGTTTCACCAGGATCAATTGATTTCTTAAAAAAAGCGGGCTAGTTTTTTACTAGCCCGCTTCTGTCGAACGTGTGGTTGCGTTTATGCAAAAAAGCGCAACCACCACTCGACAGGCGGGCGGTTGCGCTTCTTAATAATTATTATTGTGTTCAATTTGGTTGCAGAAACACCTTTATCAAGGTACTTTTCAAACATAACTCCACCTCTAATAGCAACTTTTTACCATATTTTATACGTGAATATAATCTCTGTCAAGCAGGACTTTCTGAAGTTTTGCAAGTAGGTCATTACACACTTAAGTGGAGTATTATAATTCTTGATACTTCTAGAAACAAGGAGGTGGATGGTTTTGCAAAAACTTGGAATCATCGGATTTGGAGCAAGTGCGATTGGTTTTTTAAAAGGTTTGGTGGACAGTGGCAAGATGGAAAAATATCAAATAGTGATTTTTGAAAAAGGAAAGGATCAGATGCACAACACAATCTCTGGGGTAAGAATGGATGGTAAGATATTCATTTCTCGAAGCATGGGTGGGGAAATCGATGTGCCTTTGGACATTCAAGCCAAGATGGTTGAATTTTACCTTTTGCACTCTGGTTTTAAACCAACAATTAAAAACGAGGGAAATTTCATAGAGTACCTGCGATCTTTTGAAAAGGATGGTAAAAAGATTGAATTCGGTGAATCTTTCGCCGACGAAGAAGTTTATCGGCGCTTTTACCATCAAGGTTTTGAACCTGTCAAAGCTTACTTCTTTCACCTAGGTACAGATATTCTAAAACAAACCAATCAAAGCATTTACGAGTACTTTTCATCCTTCAAAAATGTTGAATTCAGATTTTCCTCAAAAGTGATAGACATTGAAATTGGAACACCTTTCAAAGTGGTGACGGAAAAAGGTGAAGAGTTTTATTTTGACGAGCTTGTCATAGCCGTTGGTAGAAGTGGACACGAGCTTATGGATAGAATCAAAAAGAAATATCCCCACCTTGTCAGCGAGAATTTTTACGTCGACATAGGGGTGAGGTACGAACTTCCAAATCACGTTATGGAGAAATATTGGGATATGTACGAGATAAAGGTTAGATACAAAACCAGAACAGGTTATCTGTGCCGACTTTTCTGCCAAAATCCAGCAGGAAAAGTTACACTTGAGAAGTACGAGGATTTCACAACTGTCAACGGTTTTTCTGATACTTTCGATAAAACCGAAAACACCAACTTTGCAGTTCTTGTGACAACAAGGTTCACCGAACCTTTCAAAGATCCCACAGGCTATGGAAAAAACCTGGCAAAATTGGCAAATATTCTAGCTGGTGACGACAGAAAGGTTCTTCTGCAAACTTATGGAGATTTCAAAGAATACCGAAGGACAAAGCGACTTGGCAGGGTTCGGCCAACTTTGGACGAGAGAAGTTATATTTTGGGTGATGCAAACTTGGTTTTCCCTGCAAAGATTCGAGAATCGATAATTGATTTCGTCGAGAACTTGGACAAAGTCATACCAGGTGTTGCTTACTGGGACAACTTGATATATGCCGTTGAGGTTAAGTTTTACTCAAACAAATTCAACAACAACTTGGTAAGCGGTCTTCATGTCGTGGGAGATTGCTCTGGTTGGACAAGATCAATTCAATACGCAACCTCGATGGGTTATCTGCATGCGATTTCATCTGGCGGTTGAGTTGTGGTATAATGTTTGTGAAATCTTAGACAAAGAGGAGGGCTGCTGGTTATGACAGTAAAAGTGTTTATAAACGGAAAGCAGTACGAAGTTCCAGCAAACTCTACGGTATTGGAAGCTTGCAATCTTGCAGGCGTTTATGTACCAACGTTGTGCAACCATCCAAGGCTTGAACCAACTGGTGCTTGTCGAGTGTGTGTAGTAGAGGTCGAAGGAAGCAGGAACCTTCAGCCAGCTTGTGCAACAAAAGTAGCTGATGGTATGAGGATTATCACAAGAAGCGAAAGAGTTGAAAGAGCTGTTAAATTCAACCTTTCTTTGCTTTTATCAAGACATCCAAAAGACTGCATGACGTGTGAAGTTAACGGAAGATGCGAATTTCAGGACTTGATTTATCGTTACAACATAAAAGACATCTTTGGTGGCGAACAACCATTGAGCAAGGTTTACGATGATAGCTCTCCAGCTATTATCAGAGATCTTGAAAAATGCATTGTTTGTGGACGATGCGTCAGAGCATGTTCAGAGCTTCAAGGTATGGATATTTATTCGATGGTTGACAGAGGTTTTGAAAGTCTGCCGCAAACTGCTTTTGAAATGCCAGTCTATGATACGGACTGTATAGCCTGCGGCCAATGCTCTGTCTTCTGTCCAGTTGGAGCCATCACGGAAAATAGCCAGGTTAGAAAAGTCTTGGAAGAACTTGAAAAGCATGACAAGGTTCTTATTGTTCAAACTGCTCCAGCTACAAGGGTTGCACTTGGTGAAGAGTTCGGGCTAGAACCAGGAAGCATTTCAACTGGGAAAATGGTTGCTGCCTTAAGAAGACTTGGTTTTGACTACGTGTTTGATACAAACTTTGCCGCTGACCTTACCATAATGGAAGAAGGTTCTGAATTTTTGGAAAGACTCAAAAATGGTGGACCATTTCCAATGTTTACCTCCTGCTGTCCTGCTTGGATAAACATGATGGAAAAATTGTATCCGCAATTCATACCTAATGTCTCGAGTGCAAAATCACCGCATCAAATGCTTGGAGCCGTTGTAAAGACATATTTTGCAAAGAAAATAAACGTTGATCCAAAGAACATCTTTTTGGTTTCAATAATGCCTTGCACGGCAAAGAAAGACGATATAATCAGACCACAGCACATGATTAACGGTGTACCCGCAGTTGATGTTGTTTTGACGACAAGAGAACTTGCAAAGTTGATTAAAATCAAGAAGATACCATTTGCAACCTTGCCCGATGAGAATTACGACGATCCACTTGGAGAATCCACCGGTGCTGGTGCTATTTTTGGCGTGACAGGTGGAGTTATGGAAGCAGCACTAAGAACCGCGTACGAGCTTGGGCTTGGCAAACCTCTTGGAAAAATTGAGTTTGAAAGCGTTCGAGGTCTTGAAGGAATAAAAGAAGCAACCATTGACTTCAATGGCAAGAAACTTAAGGTTGCTGTAGCCCACGGTGGTTTGAACGTAAGAAGACTTTTGGACAAAATTGTTGCCGGAGAGGTATATTACGACTTTGTTGAAATTATGGCATGTTCAGGTGGATGCATCGGTGGAGGAGGACAACCAAAGAGCTTGGACAAAGATGTGCTGGTCAAAAGGATGAAAGCAATATATACCATCGACGAGCTGAGTGTAATCAGAAAGTCACACGAAAATCCTTCGATAAAGAAACTTTATCAAGAGTTCTTAGAACATCCTTTGAGCCATGTGGCGCATGAAACGCTCCATACCACTTACATGGATAGATCAAAAAAGAAAGGCAAAGTCGAAGTTTTAGAACACGTTTAAGGCAAAAATATTCGTTCGTTTAGAAGGCGAGACTTATGTCTCGCCTTCTTTAAAGTAAAAATAAGGAGGTGACGTAAATGAAAAAGTTTTTTGTGCTGACTTTGATAGTTATAACTTCAATAACTATAATAGCTGCGAATGTTTTGATACCAGTTGGACCTACAGTATTTGCCTTTGTTGGGTTGCTTGAAGGAAAAATTACAAGTGAAATTCCTTTGAAAATTGATTTTTGGAGAAGCCTTGATCAAGTGAACGCACAGTTGATTGCCGGAACAGCTGATGTTGTGGTTCTTCCGGTTTCAATAGGAGCTTCTTTGTACTCAAAAGGTTTAGGCTTAAAACTTGGTGGGGTTTTCCTTTGGGGAGGATTTTACATCGTTAGCAAGGAACCTTTGTCATCTGTAGATCAGCTTTCAAGCAAAGAAATCTACACACCGCAAGGAAAAGGTCAAACAGGTGATATATTGATTCGCATGCTCATTAGTAAGTATAACTTGCAAAACGTATCGATAAAATACCTTGCTCAAACGGAAATAGTTCCTTTGATGAGTGCAGGGAAAGCCTCAATAGCAGTGTTACCAGAACCTTTTGTGACAATGGCTTTAAAATCAGCAGGTGCACAGATAGCTTTTGATTTGCAGAAACTTTGGTTCGAAATGACAGAGCTAAGCGAAGAAGTTCCGATAACTGGAATTTTCATCAGTACAAAAGTTGAGCCTTCGCAAGCAGTGAAGATTTTGCAAGCTATATCAAGTTCTTTGAAATATGCGCTTGAAAACAAGAATGAAGCTTGTCAACTTTCAGCTAAATACCTTGGTGGTATTGGACAAGACGTCCTTTTACAGTCTTTGTCAAGGACAAAATATGAATATCGTTCTGCAAAGGAATCAAAACAAGCTGTTTTGACTTATCTTAAGATAGTAACAGAGATAGAACCATCTGTTCTTGGTAAACTTCCCGATGACGACTTTTTTGCGTATTAAGTGGTTTCTTCTAGGGTTAGCAGTAGTTTTAATTGCTTGGTTTGCAATTTCAAATTTTTTGATACGCTCCCCGTTTATTTTTCCAGGACCAGATCTTGTTTTTAAAGAAATGTGGGAACTTGCAAAAACCGGGGAGCTTTTTGTTTTGCTGTTCAATACTTTTGCGAAGGCAATTTTAAGTCTTTCGTTGGCTTTACTGGTTGGCACACTTTTGGGTTTTCTGATGGGAATTTTCAACTGGTTCAACCTTATGTTCAAACCACTTGCCATGGTTTTAAGGTCAGTTCCAATCGTTTCTTGGCTTTCGACGGTATTGTTTCTATGGGGAATTGGATGGCGCAGCGTTGTTTTTATCGTTTTCATGACACTGTTGCCGCAGATTATGTTCAACGTTGCTGAAGGAGTAAGAACAATCGATGTAAAGCTGGTGGAAATGGCGAAAGTTTACAATGTTCCAAAAAGGAAGGTTTTCAAAACGATCTACATGGGCTCGTTAGTGCCTTTCTTGGTATCGGCAATCAACGTCAGCATAGGTACAATGTGGAAATCTGCCATTGTTGCAGAGTACTTACTCGGTGGAACTGGACTTGGTGTTCGAATCCAAGAAGCGAAGTTTTTCATCAACACTCCGAGGGTTTTTGCATTAACTTTGAGCGCAGTTTTTGTGGGACTTGGGTTGGAATTTGTTTTCTCATGGCTTTGGGAGAAAAAGTTGTATGGAAAAAGTGGTTAGTTTGATAAATGTTTCAAAGAGTTTTGGAAAATTAAAGGTACTTGAAAACGTCAATTTGACCATACGCAGTAAAGATGCTATTGCCGTGGTCGGAAAATCCGGTTGCGGCAAGACTACTCTTTTAAGGTTAATAGCCGGTCTTGAAACTCCGACGACTGGATACATAGAGAGAAACTATTCGAAGCTTGGATACGTTTTTCAAGAAGACCGCTTGATAGCCTGGAAAACAGTTTACGAAAACCTGGCTTTTGTCTGCGAAGATGAGGTGAAAATAAGGGAAGTCCTTGATTTAGTCAAGCTAAAGGATTTTGCCTTTTATAAGCCACACCAACTCAGCGGGGGAATGAGACAAAGAGTTAATCTTGCCAGGGCTTTGGTTTATCAACCGCAGCTTTTACTGCTGGACGAACCATTTCAAAGTTTGGACCTTTTGACAAAGGTGAGTCTTGTTGAAGAACTTTCGGATATTTTCAAAAAACTTGATGTTACCTATATCATCGTTACTCATGATGTTAGAGAATCCGTTACCCTTGCAAGGAAGATATACGTTCTTGCCGGATCACCTGCAACGATTGTGGATGAAATAGAGGTAGAAAAAGATACCAATTTTCTCGACGTGGAACAACGAATCTGTTCAATCATAGCAAAGTACGAAAATCAATCACTCTTGTGAAGTATACGCATTCGATGCTTCTGATTTTTGGAAAACCTTAGTATCAACCAGTCTTTTCAACATCAGCAAAGAACTTGTCAAATCTGCATCGACAACTATTACGTTCTCCGGTACAGCTAGTTTAACGGGCGTAAAGTTCCATATACCGACTATTCCATTTTCAACGAGTAAATCGACTACTCTTTGGGCATCCTTCGGCAAGACGCACACCGCAGCAATTGAAACGGAAAATCGTTTAATAACCCTCCTTAGTATATCTGGTTCTAAGCTCAAAATCACTAGATCTTCAACGAATTTTCCAGCATTTTCAGGATTGTTGTCAAATATAGCAACCACTCTCACACCACAGGATGAAAAACCATCATAAGTAACAAGAGCTTGACCTAATCTGTTTCCTCCAACGACTATTATGTTCAGGTTTCTTTTCACAGCAAAAGTTTCGTCCAACTCTGTAAGAAGAGCAATTCTGTTGTATCCTTTTTTCTTTTGCCCATTTATCTTCAAATACATGAAATCGCGTCTTACAAGATCGCTGCTGACGCCTGCAAGCTTTGCTATCTCTTCTGATGTAACGTATTCACAGTCTAAATTGAGCAATATTTTTCGATATTCTTTAAGTCTTTCCAAAACGACGTATGGTATGTAAATCATAGCAACACCTCTCAGATTTTTCAACAAAGTCACCGGGGAACCCCCGGTGACTTTACAAACCTCATTTTACTTCACACCGTTTGCTTTTTGGTTTTGGCAATTTGTTTTACAGCTTCGATGACTTTGTTCAGGTTGGCTTCACCGATGAGAATATCTTCTACCATCACATTTGGAGCTTTTCCGCAGTTTTCGAAACAGAATGTTCCTTTGATTTCAAGGTTTTTCGCCCACTCTTCTTTGTCTGCCAAAGATATGAGAGTGTTCAAAAGATCGTAAGAACCTTTCATGTAACAAGAAGTTCCAAGACAAACTTTAACCGATATTTTTTCATCTTCTTCCAGTGGAAGCGGTAATATGTCTATTTCCGTTTCCGTTACCCTTTTTCTATGTCTGTAAGTTGTGTGCAGCGTTTCATGTGCTTCGTGACTTAGCGGTTTTTCGAAATATTTGTTGTAAAGTTCTAGCATGTGATAGTTCTCCGTTGGGGATATCAAAACATCGGTACCCACTATGGCTTTGTGCAATTTTGCTCTGTGTTCTCTTACCCTTGAATCGTTTGGATAAGGTTGTCCACCGCCGCCTATACAACCGTAGCTGCAAGCCATAACTTCCACTATATCCGCTTTTAGTTCTTCGTTTTTGATCTTTTCAATAACTTTCTTTGTGTTTCCAAGGCCCGAGACAGCTATTCCATAGATTTTTCTGCCATCGTTGAGTTCAACGGTTGTCAAAGCTACGAATTTTTCGAGTTGTTGCTGCGTGACGTTTTTGACGATTCCTTTGCTTTCGATAACACTCACGACACTTCCAAGAACGCCACCGACTTTTCCAAAGCTTATTCCACCCTGGGAGGACAAGCCGTATGGTCTATCGAACGGCATCGGTTCAACTGTTTTGATGTTTATCCCAGTTGACTTTATGAAAAGCGCAAGTTCTCTTGTTGTAAGAACAACGTCAACTATACCTGCGTGTTCTTCTCTCTCCGCTTCGAATTTTTTGGCTGTACATGGCATTATGGAAACCAAGCAGATATCTTCCAGTCTTACACCGATTTCTTTTGCATAGTATTTCTTGATGACTGTTCCAAGAGCTTGCTGCGGCGATTTCACACTTGAAATGTGACTCAAGTACTCTGGGTAAAATTGCTCGGCAAATTTCACCCAAGCGGGGCAACAAGACGTAAACAGCGGAAGTTTCTCGCCTTTTTCAATTCTTTCAAGAAACTCGTGTGCTTCCTCGTAGGCAACAAGGTCTGCCGCAAAGGACACATCAAACACCTTTTTGAATCCGACCATTTTAAGGATCGATACCAATCTGCCCGCTGTCACGTAATCATCGCCGAGATCAAATTCTTCTTGAATGGCTGACCTTACGGCTGGTGCTATCATGCCAATTACGTATTTACCTTCTTTGAGTGCTTTGTAGACTTTTTCAACGTCATTTCTGAACGTCAAAGCTCCTGTTGGACAGTAGGCTGCGCACTGCCCGCAAAAAACACACTCGGTGTTTGCAAGCTTTTCTTCAAAAGCTGGGACAACTTGTGCTTCAAAACCTCTGTAGGCAAAATCAATTGCAGCAACTCCTTGAATTTCTTCGCATGCTCTCACACAGTCGCCGCACAGTATGCACTTTGAGTTGTCTCTGATTATCGGTGAAGAATAATCGATGATGTTGTTTTTAGAAAGTTTTTCAAACCTAACTTCTCTTATGCCAAATTCTTCAGCGTACTTTTGAAGTTTGCAATTTCCGTTTCTTTCACAAGTTGTACAATCTCTGTTGTGCGAGGCAAGCAAAAGTTCAAGTATGGCTCTTCTTAGTTCATAAATTTCGGGAGTGTGAGTTTTTACAACCATTCCCTCTTTCAAAGGAGTTGTACAAGCCGTGACTATGTTGCCATCCACTTCAACCAAGCACATTCTGCAGGCGCCAAAGATCGAAGCTTCAGAAAGATAGCACAAATTTGGTATTTCAATTCCAACTTCTCTCAAAGCTTCCAATAAGTTTCTTGCGTTGTTGTTGACAGTTATTTCTTTTCCATTGACAATTATTTTCATCGATAAACACCTCCAGGTCAGCTAACCAATTCTATAGCTTTGAATTTGCATTTCGTGACGCATACTCCACATTTGATGCACTTTTCTTGATCGATTACATAAGGCTTTCCTCTTTCGCCACTTATTGCACCTTGTGGGCAAGATCTTGCGCATAGACCGCAGCTTTTGCAAAGCTCTGGCTTGATGACGTATTTTCGGAAAGCCACACACATTCCGCTTGGACATTTTCCTTCGATGTGTGCAATGTATTCGTCTTTGAAGTACTTCAAAGTGCTCAAAATTGGATTTGGAGCTGTTTTTCCAAGCCCACAAAGCGAAGCGGTTTTGATCACCCTCGCAAGAACGCTTAAGTTTTCCAGATCTTTGTAACCGGCCTTTCCCTGTGTGAATTTCTCAAGAATTTGGTAAGCCTGCATTGTACCTTCACGGCAAGGTACGCATTTACCACAGGATTCTCTTCTTGTGAAATCTAGGAAGAACCTTGCAACCTCGACCATACATCTATCTTCTGTTATGGCTACGATACCACCCGAACCAACCATGGCATCAACGGATTTCAAAGTGTCGTAATCCAGGGGTAGATCGAAGAATTCTTCCGGTAGACAAGCACCGGATGGTCCTCCGATTTGTACAGCTTTGAGCCTGAGACCGTTGGATGTTCCACCGCATATGTTGTGTACGATGTGTCTTAAGGTCGTTCCAAATGGAACCTCGATGATTCCCGTGAGCTTCAAAGGACCAGTTACTGAGAACATCTTGGTTCCAGGTGAATTTTCAACCCCGTTTCTTCTGTATTTTTCAACACCATCTCTTATTATCCTTGGAACATTTCCATAGGTTTCAACGTTGTTTATCAACGTTGGATAACCCCGCAAACCTGAAATTGCAGGATATGGAGGTCTTGGTCTTGGAACGCCTCTTTTACCTTCAACAGATGCAAGCAAAGCTGTTTCTTCACCACAGACAAAGGCTCCAGCACCTTCTTTCACTTCAAGGTCAAATGAAAAACCTGTACCAAGAATGTTTTCACCAAGAAGCCCGAGCCTTCGTGCATCTTCAATGGCTTTGTTGAACATTTGAACGGCTATTGGATACTCTGCCCTTATGTATGCGTAGCCCTTTTGAGCACCGACTGCGTAAGCTGCTATGATCATGCCTTCAAGGACAAGGTGCGGATCTCTTTCAAGAAGGGTTCTGTTCATGAATGCTCCTGGATCGCCTTCGTCGGCGTTGCACACGATGAATTTCTTTTCTCCTTTGGCGTTGTAAACGTATTCCCACTTTAAGCCAGTCGGAAAACCTCCGCCACCCCTACCTCTCAAACCACTTTTCTTTATTGTATCGATTACATTTTCTCTGCTCATGGAAGAGAGCACTTTGGCAAGCGAGGAATATCCACCCCTTGCCATGTAGTCCTCGATACTTTCGCATTCACTTGTTCCTATAGCTTCCATTATGTAGAATGTTTGGTTTTTAAAGAACGTGGCATCCTCCAGTCTTTGTACCTTTTTTCCAGTTATCGGATCGGTGATCAAAAGTCTTTCAACTATTTCTTTGTTAACAAGGGTTTTTTCGACGATCTCTTCGACGTCTTCCACTTTCACACGAGAATACACGTATCCTTCGGGCATTATCTTCACAAGTGGACCAAGTGAGCATAGCCCGCAGCAGCCAGTTTTTCTGACATCCTCGTGTTCATCTTTAACGACCTTTACGTTGAGGTTCTTTTCCCCTATAACTTGAAGGAATTTTTCGTAGACCTTTCTAGAACCGTTTGCAGTACAACCTGTACCAACGCAGACGTAGACAGATGGTCTTTGAAGTTTTTCTTCCCTTATTCTTTTAAGTTCCTCAATCCTAGCAAGAAGTTCGGCAGGACTCTTAAACATTTTCATCATCCTTCCTTTCTTTGTATTTTCTTATTATTTCTTTTGTTTTTTCAGCGTTTAGGTTTCCATAAACCTCTCCGTTTATAACCATTGCCGGTGCGAGTGCACAAGCTCCAAGACAACCGACTTTGTCAACGCTGAATTTAAGGTCCTGCGTTACCTCTCCTGGCTTTATTCCAAGTTCTTCTTCAAGTGCTTTGAGAACGGACATAGAGCCTTCCATATGACACGCTGTTCCGTCGCAGACTAATATGGTGTACTTTCCTTTTGGTTTAAGCGAAAATTGAGCATAAAAAGTTGCAACTCCGTAGATCTTCGCGGGTGGTACACCAAGAGCCACACCGATGTAGTTGACCACGTCCTTTGGAATGTGCCTGTACTCTTTTTGAACATCGAGAAGAATCTTTACAAGGTTTTCCTTTTTGCGTCCATGCCTTTGGATGATCTCTTCTACCTTTTCGAAATTTCTCGTCAAAGCCATCGTAGCACCTCCACAAGGTCAGTAGTATTCAATGTTGACGATTTTACCTAGTTCTCTTAATCTTTGCGCCAGATCGTTTATCAATCTGAATTTCAGCGATATATCGTGCGCAAAAAGAGGATTTTGATGAGCCGGGTTTATAGCACGGCCGACCAAAAAGTTTATTACATCGGCATTTTCAAGTTCTTGAACAATAAGCCTTGCAGCGTAACCAATGTCTTTTGTTTGATTTTCAAAATATCTGAAAACCTGTGTAAGAGTTATTATTCCCTCGGTCACAAGATCTATCCCTTCCATTTTTCCAACCGGAGGTGAGTCTTCGTATATTGTTTGGATGTCGATTTCTATCGGCTTTCCCAAAACCCTTTCAACGATTTTTCCAGTCGTACCACCGCAGACGATCTTTTTTCCGGGAGAGTTGATCAGTTTGTTGACCACTAAAACATCGTTTTCCTTTTTTTCTGGAGGACCGACCATTATCGTAACTATCCTTTTTTCTCTGATTTTCAAAGCCACAACTGTTGCATCATCTCCTTTGGTTCCTCTATCGAGTTTTTCGACAAGCTTGACAAAATGCTCTGCTATGCTTTTGTGATCGACTTTGTTCTTCAAAAGATTGTCCAGCTCCTTTTTGACGTTCTCCAATCCAAATCCGAGTGGGAATCTATCTGTGCCCATTCCAGCTTGAGTGATACCGTCGGTCATCAAAAAGATCGAAAAATCTGTATCCACATCAAATTCACTCGATTGAAGCTTTTTGCCTTCAATGTAAAAACTCTTTTTCGGAATATCCAAAAGTTCCACGCCTTTGTAAACTAGAACAACCGGAAATTCGTATTCAAAGATGAAACATTTTTTCTTTGCGTATTCAATCTTGCACGTAGCCAGTGTTGCATAGCTTATACCACGCACTTTACACACAGGTAAGGTTTTGAGAATTGATTTAAAGGCATCTTCTATGCCGACGTCGTTGAACACCATTGTGGTGGCAATCGATGCAGTCAAAGTTGCAAGAATGTTTGCCTTCACACCGCTTCCAAGACCATCTGATACGCTGACAACCATTTTGTTTTCATCGTGTTTGTAATAAACTGCATCACCGCAGACAAGTTCTCCAGACTTGTTTTTCTGAGCGTAGTGAATCTCACAGGTTATCATCGGATTCCTCCATGATCTTTTTGAACTGTTCGAATCTACTTTTTGCTTCCGCTATCGATTCACCAAGCAAACTTGCTATTTCCTGCGCAAGCAACATTTGTTTTTCAAGCACTTCCTCGATTCTTTTGATCGATTCGTTTTTTATCCTCGAGATTTCTTCTTTTTGTTTGTTTTCCCTTGTGACGTCGACCAAAACGATCACATTTCCACTTTCTTCAGGAAGTTCGAAGGTTTTGCAATAGAACGTGAAGTGTTTTCCAAAGAGCTCCAAGTTTATTTTGTCCAAACGTTTTCTTTCGATTTCGCTTATAAATTCCATGATTTGATTCTCTGAAAAGTTCAGAAAGTATTTCCTTGCCATTTTGTTTTTGTAAAGTATCTTTCCATCTTTGTGAATAAATATTATGTTCGGTGATTCTTCGACAAGTTTGTTGCTCGCGCTTGAAACTTTTTCCACAAGGTATGGTAGACACATCTCTTTTTCAGCTTTGCCTTCCAAAACCGCTACGGCTTTTTCTCGACAGGTGTTGTACCCACAAGCACTGCAGTTGAGTTCCTTGGATGGATCAGTCTTTCCCATTGAAATTAACACTTCTTTGATGGCTTCCTCGCTGTAAGTGGTTTTCTTGGATCGATCCTTAAACTCTCTTGAAAGTTTAAGATTTGAATCTATTTGAATTATTCTTTTTCTCGTACTTTTCAACTCGTTTCTTATTTTCAATATCCTTGATTTTTTCTGGACAACGCTCAAATCCTTTCTGATGGCAGGACCGTTTATACAACTGTTGTCGCATGCAGAAAGTTCTACGAAAATCTTTGTGGAAATATCAAGATTCTTCAGAAATTCTGCGACGTTTCGAACTCCTGAAATCGAAATGCTATCCTCAAACTTTCTGTTGGTGCTGAAGTTTATGCCATCTGTGATAGGATAAAAGGCAGCTTTCTCAGCGTACGGTGGATCAGGTAAAACGTCTTTAAAGCTGGAAAGATTGACCTTTGAGATTTTTATGTACTCATCAAGTTCCTCGAAAGTGAGAACCACGTCGTATACACCTTCTAACTCTTTCTTTTTCGCTATGCAGGGACCGATGAACACAGATGGAAATTTGCCAAAGTAAGATTTCATGAACTCAAGGTGAGCCGCAGCTGGTGATACAACGTTTGCAAGGTATGGGATAATTTCTGGTTGATATCTTTCCACATAGTAAACAACGACAGGGCAAGCGGTGGATATGGTTGGTCCAGAGGATTTTTCGAAGATTTCCCCATACTTCATTGAAACAATTTCTGCTCCCACAGCTGTTTCACCGACGTAAGTTGCTCCTAATGACTTTAAAAAGGATATAACCTTGAAGGGTTGATCGAAATGAGCATAAAAGGATGGTGCTATTGAAACCATAAAAGGTCGATTGAGAATTGAGGTTAATTTCTCAATATCTTTTCTGTAAGTCTTGGCTTTCTGGGGGCATATTTCTATGCAATCTCCGCAGAGAATGCAATCTTCAGCCAACACTTTTGATTTTTCGTTTTCGAACTTTATGGATTTTACAAAACAGTTTCTCAGGCATTTATAGCAATACTGGCAGTTGGCATCAACGGAAACGATGTATTGACTATCAACCATTGTTCTCACTCTTTTCCGTTTCCATAATCTTCATGATCAATTCTTCAATGTTCTCCTCGGTTATGTTGGAGTAAAGTTTTCCGTTGATTTCAACGTTGACACCGTTTGAGCAGTTGCCCATGCACAGAGCCCCGTACAGTTTGATATTTGGAAACTTTTTCAGCTTTTCGACAATCTTATAAGCTCCTTTCATGTGACACGAACTTCCCATGCATACTTTGATTACCATTTCCATCACCGACTTTTGAACCGTTGAAAATTATCGTGAAGATTTTCACGTGATATTTTTCACAATATATACTACACCCAAAATGTGCCAATGTCAATCTCTTAACAATTCATTCACAAAATCGTTTGTTGTGATTATTGAAGTAATAAAATCCTTAACTTGCAAATTTGCAAACCTTATCAGTTTGTGATATAATTAACAAGGAGTCTGAGATGGAGGACCGTATGGTCTGACATCGAGGACGGGGAAAATGTGTGTAATGCCTTTCGTTGTTTATGCCAACTATTCCCCTTCCTCGATGTCGAGGAAGGGGTTTTTATTTGGAGGGATAATTGTGGAAAAGCGCTATTACATGATCAACATCGTTGTACTGGATCGAGAAAGCGCATACAATCAAGTCAACGAATTGTTGCATCAATATGCAAACTTGATCAAGCTAAGGGTTGGTTATCCTGTTGAAGAGGAAGGTTTTGCGGTGATTTTCGTCGTGGTAAAAGCAACCAATGACGAGGTTGGAAGTTTTGCGGGAAAACTTGGTAAGATTCCAAAAGTTAAAGTGAAAAGTACTTTGGTTAAATGAGGAGGGATTGTAAAATGTATGTATTTTTAAAAGAAAGGCTAGAAGCCAAAAGTTTTATCGACCCGCAGAAAATATGTGAAGAACTTGAAAAAGCAGTTCCTGAGAAAGAAAAAGTTCGAGCCATTATCCAGAAGTCTTTGGAAAAAAATAGACTATCACCTTCAGAAGTTGCTACCCTTCTGAATGTTCAAGATAAAGAACTTTGGGAAGAAATATTCGAAGCAGCTAGGAAGTTGAAAGAGGAAATCTATGGTAAAAGAATCGTTCTTTTCGCACCGTTGTACATTGGTAACGATTGCATAAATGATTGCGTTTACTGTGGTTTTAGAAACTCCAACAGAGAAGTTCAAAGAAAAACGTTGACTTTTGACGAACTTAGAAAGGAAGTCGAAGCTCTTGTAAGTAAAGGGCACAAAAGACTCATAGTAGTCTATGGAGAACATCCCAAATACAGCCCTCAATTCATAGCTGAAACGATTAGGACTGTCTATGAAACAAAGGTTGGTCATGGCGAAATTCGAAGGGTCAACGTCAACGCAGCTCCTCAAACAATAGAAGGTTATAAGATAATTCGCTCCGCTGGAATTGGGACTTTTCAGATTTTCCAGGAAACTTACCATCCAGAGGTTTATAGGAAGCTACATCCAAAAGGACCAAAATCGAATTATAACTGGCGTTTGTATGCCTTGGACCGCGCAATGCTCGCAGGAATTGATGATGTAGGGATAGGCGCGTTATTTGGACTTTACGACTGGAAGTTCGAAGTAATGGGACTTATTTACCACACGATTCATCTTGAGGAAAGATTTGGAGTTGGTCCACACACGATATCGTTTCCAAGGTTAAAACCCGCTATAGGTGTGGATTTCAAATCAAAGTACGCTGTAAGTGATGAGGATTTTAAAAAGGTAGTTGCTATAATAAGGCTCGCCGTTCCCTACACAGGTATGATACTCACAGCTAGAGAACCAGCGCAGCTTAGAAGAGAGGTTTTAAAACTTGGAGTTTCTCAAATTGATGGTGGTTCAAGCATAGGAATAGGTTCCTACTCAAAATCCGATCCAGAAACTCTCAAAAAAAGTCAGTTTACCCTTTACGACACCAGAAGTTTGGAGGAAATTATCCAGGAACTTTTGAAAGAAGGTTACATACCATCTTTCTGCACCGCTTGCTATCGCATGGGAAGAACAGGGCAACACTTTATGGAGTTTGCAGTTCCTGGTTTTGTAAGAAAGTTCTGTACACCAAATGCTTTGTTCACTCTCAAAGAATATCTGCTCGATTACGCATCGGCTGAAACAAGAGAAATTGGAGAAAAGCTTATTGCAGATGAAATCGAAAAACTTGAAATAAACAAAGAGATTGCTAAAAAATATCTTAAGAGAATTGAAGCTGGTGAAAGGGATGTTAGATTTTGATACACTGAACAAGCTTCTTCCTCGCGTTGTAATCGAAAAGAACTGTAAGATATGGATATGTGAAAAAGTTGGCAAAAGGCTTTCTTGTATAGCAAAGTACGGAGAGGAGCATTACTGCGAAACTCGCATAATTTACGAAGATGAAAAATACGTTGTTTTTTCCCAAAACTTAAACGACGAACAAACTCAAAAACAAATAGTTGAGGTGATTAAAAGTGCTCGAAAAGGATAGGATATTCAACTTTGAAAAAATAGATGTGGAATATGTTGCACATATTCTTTCGACGGACAAGTATGATCAGGAGCTTTTTGAATTTGCAAATGAAGTCAGGGAAAAGTACGTTGGCAAACAGGTTCATATAAGAGGAATAATAGAGTTTTCAAACTATTGTGTTCAAAATTGTCTTTACTGCGGTCTTAGAAGGGACAACAAGAAACTTACAAGATATAGAATGAGCCTTCAGGAGATAATCGATAGGGCGAAACTGATAGCAAGTTTTGGAATAAAAACTGTGGTCCTTCAGTCTGGAGAGGATTTTAGCTACACAACCGATGATATCTCATATTTGATTAGAGAAATAAAAAAACTGAATGTAGCCATCACTTTAAGTTTGGGAGAGCGTTCCTTTGAAGAGTACAAAGTTTGGAAAGAACTAGGCGCAGACAGATATTTGATGCGTCATGAAACTGCCAATCCCCAGCTTTATGCAGCTTTGCATCCAAACGACTCTTTTGAGATCAGAAAATCACATTTGTTTTATTTGAAAAAACTTGGCTACGAAACTGGTGCGGGTTCGATGGTTGGTCTTCCTGGGCAAACACCGTACGATCTTGCGCTTGATATAGCTTTTGTGAAGGAATTGGATGCTGATATGATAGGAATTGGGCCTTTTATTCCACATCCAGATACTCCTTTGGCAAACGAAAAAGGCGGCGATCTGAAAACTTGCTTGAAGATGATCGCGCTTGCAAGAATTGCTGTACCTACTGCTAACATACCAGCGACAACTGCGCTTGGAACGATTAATCCCTTTGGAAGGGAACTTGGTTTAAAATGGGGTGCCAACGTGATAATGCCAAACATGACCCCAAATCCTTACAGACCAAATTATTCACTTTACCCAGGAAAAATATGTGTGTTTGAAAACGACACAGCGTGTGCAAACTGCGTCAAGCAGATCATTAAGCGCGCTGGCTTAATTGTAAGTGACGACTACGGTTATCGCAAAAAAGAAGTAGTGATTGCACTTTGAAAAAGGGGTGAAAAAACTGTGAGCTTGAACAAAACTCCTCGTTCTGAAAGATTGCACATAGCGATCTTTGGAAGAAGAAACGCAGGAAAATCTAGTTTGATAAATGCAATCACAGGTCAAAACGTTGCTCTTGTTTCACCTGTTAAGGGTACAACAACTGATCCCGTTTACAAAGCCATGGAATTACTACCGCTTGGGCCAGTTGTTTTCATAGACACAGCTGGCATTGATGATGAAGGAGAACTTGGAGAACTGCGAAAGAAGAAAACTTGGGAAGTTCTTGGAAAAACTGATGTTGCTATATTGCTCATCGATAACACAGAAGGTGTTGGAGAGCCTGAAGAAGAAATTTTGAGTGCCATCAAAAAGCAGAAAATTCCAGCGATAGCTGTCTTTAATAAATGCGATTTAAAGACAATTTCTTCTGATATGCTCTCATTTTACAACGCCAAGTGGGAAATACCTGTTGTTCAAGTTTCTGCTGCCACTGGGGAAGGTATAGAAAAGCTCAAAGAAATACTCATGCAAACTGCCAAAGCCGATGAAGACCAAGTTTTTATAGTAAAAGATTTGATCTCTCGTGGAGATTTTGTAGTTTTGGTTGTCCCAATTGATAAATCCGCACCAAAAGGAAGGTTGATATTACCACAGCAACAGACGATAAGAGAGATCATCGACGCGGGTGGGATGGCGGTTGTCACACAAGAAGATAGACTTAAAGAAACTTTGGATGCGCTCAAAGTCAAACCTCGTCTTGTCATAACCGATTCGCAGGTTTTTCACAAAGTTGCGGCTGATACCCCTTTGGATATACCTTTAACTTCCTTTTCCATACTCTTCGCAAGGTATAAAGGAGATCTTGAAGAGCTTGTCAAAGGAACTCAAGCAGTTGAAAAGTTAAAAGATGGCGATAAAGTTTTGATTGCCGAAGCTTGCACGCATCATCGTTTGGATGATGACATAGCACAGGTGAAAATCCCACGATGGCTAAAACAAAAGACAGGAAAAAATCTACACATAGACATTGCGAGTGGTGGAGATTTTCCAGAAAATTTAAAAGAATACTCCCTCGTGATTCACTGCGGAGCTTGCATGCTCAACCGCAGAGAAATGATGCGAAGAATTAGACAAGTTAAGGAAGCCGGTGTACCAATAGTGAATTACGGTGTTTTCATAGCATATGTTCAGGGAATATTGAACAGAGTTTTACAACCCTTTCGAAAATTGAGAAACGCGTTAAAAGAAGAAGAAGAGACAAAAGTTGTATAATTTTTCATAAGAGGACCTGTCAACTTAAGAAGGAAAACTGCACTAATAGAAGAAATGGAAATAGCCACTTCACTATGTCCTCATCCCTCCTTTTGTACCATAACCTGCTTATGTTAAAACGCCTCAGCCTGTACCTTGTTATCCCTATCACGCTCTCAACAAGACTTCTTTCCCCAAACCTCTCATGCTCGTGTTCCCAATATCCCATATTCTTTTTTCTCGCTTCCCAGTACCATGGCCCTTGCTTTGCCTTTCTCTCGTGTCTTACTGACCAACGCATAGATCACTTTCTTCCTCTTAACCTCATTTATGTTCACCTTCATCTTGTCTATAGCTACTACTGCATTGCCTTCTATCTTCTCAGCATTCATCCTTGTCCACCATTTCCTCAAGGCTTCATGACTGACTCCAATTATGGCTGCTGCCTTCCTTAATGCAAGTTCATACTTTCGCCTCATGTGGAACTCTTTGTCTTTGAAAAAGGTTTGGTATAATTTGGTATAGGTACTCGGTGATATTTGTTGTTGTAACTTTCATCTTTACGGGAACCTCCTTTCGGTGAGAAGGTTGGTTCCCGTTTATTTTATCTTATTCCCCAGCTTAAGTTGACACCTCCACAAACATGCCCATGTCATATTCCCTGTTGCATCGTTTTTGGAAAAAGATGGAACTTTCACAAACACAGAAAGAAGAGTACAAAGAGTTAGAAAAGCCTTTGATCCAATAGGTGAAAGTAAACCAGACTGGCAGGTTATCATGGAACTTTCTAACAGAATGGGATATCCAATGAACTATAAATCTCCAGAGGAAATCATGGAAGAAATCCGTTCCTTAACGCCGATATATGGAGGTATAACGTATGCAAGAATAAGAGGAAAAAGGTTTGCAATGGCCTTGCAGAACCTTGGAAGACCCTGGTACATCGATACTTCATGTCTCAAGATTCAGCACACCAGATGGACTTGCAAAGTTTTTCGCCGTCGAATACCGAGAATCTCCAGAACTTCCAGACAAAGAATACCCATTCTTCCTTACAACTGGTAGGTTGCTCTTCCATTTCCATACTGGAACGATGACAAGAAGAAGCACCATTGCCAAGTACATAAATGAACCCTATGTGGAGATAAATCCAAAAGACGCACAAGAACTTGGGATAAAGGATGGCGACGAAATCTATGTTGTTTCAAGGCGTGGAAGAGTCAAAAGCAAGGCAAAAGTTACTGAAAAAGTCCCTGAAAGAACTGTTTTCAGCACATTCCATTTCTTCGAAACACCAATCAACGAACTTACTTTGGCAGATCCACTGGATCCGGTTGCAAAAATTCCAAACTTTAAAGTGAGTGCCGTGAGGATAGAAAAAGCATGATAGCGGTGATTTTGAACGGCGGGAGATCAACTAGATTTGGCGAGGACAAAAGCAACTTTTCCATAGGCAACTTGACGATGGTTGAAGTTGTCTTTAACAAGCTGTGTGAAGTTTTTGAAAAAGTTATTTTGGTCGGCAAACCCCATCCAAAACTCCCTTATGTTGTTGACAAATATTTCAAAGGGCCGGTCGGAGGTCTTCTGACCGCCCTTGAACTTCTCGATGAAGATGTCTTTCTAATCGGTTGTGATATGCCGTGCGTTATGCCTGAGGTTGTCAAAAGGATGTTGAAGTTCTTCAACAACGATGTTGACGCAGTTGTGCCAATGCTTTCTGATGGGTTTCACCCACTTCATGCGATTTATTCAAAAAGGATGGAAAAGCATCTGCGCAAAAGTCTTCTTGAGGACTGTTCTTTCAAAACAGCCTTCAAGTATGCAAGAGTTGTATTTCTCACTGAGGAAGATTTCAAGGATATAAAAGGGTGGCAGAAAAGTTTTATAAATATCAATACCAAAGCCGATTTGAAATTGCTGGAGGTAATATGAAGGTAAAAATTTTCAAATGCTTTACCGAAGGATTTTGTGAATGCTTTGAAGATTTGGTAATCGACGATTCACTGATAAGAGTTCATTTGAACGGTGAATTTCTTTTTGAAACCCACTGTTTAGCAGAGGATGTAGAAGAGTTTGTGCTTGGATATATGGTCTTCAAAGGAATAAGGCCTGTGAAGTGGTCCTTTTCCTTCGATGGAGTGAATGCCAATTTGAACCTTCACGAATTTAAACTTTTCAAAAGTCCGATGCTTGTCAAATTTACCCCTTGTATGAACGCGATAAAAGAACTTCAGGAATTTCAGAATTTTTCACTCGAAGAATTACCTTTCAAAACCAAAATTAGAACTTCAGCAGTTTTGAAAGCTATGGATCACCTTTTGAACGATGAGCTTCACAAGAAAACCGGAGCGGTTCACCTTGCTGGTCTGTACGATAGTGCTGGAGAACCATTGGTGAAATTTCAAGACATAGGAAGGCACAACGCTGTGGATAAAGTCGTGGGATGGATGGTTAAAAACAATGTTGATCCAACTGGTAAGATCCTTCTTTCAAGCGGAAGGTTGCCGTACGACATGGTGGTGAAAGCCGTTCACGCTGGCGTAGAAGTTCTTGCTTCAAAAGCACCTGCTATGGCAAGTGCGATTCAATTGGCTGAAAAACTGAATTTGACTTTAATTGGTTTTGTGAGAGAGGGAAGAATGAACGTTTACACACATCCTGAAAGGGTTGAGGAGGTGGAAGGATGAAAACCCCAGCGGAAGTACAAAAGGTGATTGTAGAGGAAGTGTCGGTCAAGAAGGCTAACCTTTCGATCCTACAAATGGTCTTATTGGGAATCCTTGCAGGTATGTACATCGGTTTTGGAGGGATACTCATGCTCACAGTCTCAACACAAGTCGAACCATTTGGCTTGAAAAGGTTTTTAGGAGGAGCTGTGTTCAGTCTAGGACTGATGTTAATCGTCATAGCTGGTGCGGAGCTTTTCACCGGCAACGTTCTCATGCTCACCTCTCTTTATGCCAAAAAGATCACGCTTGGTAAGATGCTGAGGAACTGGGGGGTAGTTTACCTTGCAAACTTGGTTGGTTCTATTCTCATAGCTTGGATGTACGTTCAAACTCATATTTAGGGAAATGCCAATTTTGTAAACGATCTTGGAAAATTCGCCGTATCAGTTGCAAACACAAAAGTAACTTTGTCTTTTGGAGAGATTTTCTTCAGGGCTATTTTGTGTAACATTTTGGTTGACCTAGCAGTTATACTTTCCCTCGCAGCAGACAGTGTTGAGGGTAAAATCCTTGGCATTTTCTTCCCGATAATGGGATTTGTTACGATGGGATTTGAACATAGTGTTGCGAACATGTCTTTGATTCCAATTGGGTTGTTCATAAAAAGTGTTTCAAACTTTGGCCCAGATACCTTAACATGGGCAGGCTTTTGGAAAAACATAGCAGCAGCAACACTTGGCAACATCGTCGGCCCTGGTATCCACTTTATGGTTCCAAACCTCAAAGTTGAAATACCGTTTTAAAAAGCCCCGGTTTTTCCGGGGCTTTATTTTTTGTTGAGACCAAGGGAACAGTTACATTAAACATGTAAACACAAGATTACTTACAACGTTATGCGCGTTTTTAGACTATTTATACGCTTTTGAAAACTTTTTCTTTCTGGTATTTCTGGTTTGGATATTTTTAAACTGATGAAATATAATTTTACCAGAATATTCAGCGGAGCGAATACGTTATGGAAACGATACACGTTCCAGTTATGGTAAACGAAGTTCTCCAGAGCTTTAAAGGCTTAAATGGAATTTTTTTAGATTGTACTGTTGGACTAGGTGGTCATGCTGAGGCTTTGTTGAAAAATTTTCAAGAAAGTGTAGTTGTTGGTTTGGACGTTGACGAAGAAGCTTTAGCAATAGCGAAGCAAAGGTTAGCGGAGTACGAAAAGCAAGGTAGAGTATATCTTTTCAATTGTTCTTACGTTGACGCAGTAGATGTTCTAAAGACTTTAAAAATAGATAAAGTCGTAGGAATTTTGATGGACCTAGGTGTGTCAACACTACAACTTGTCAAAAGTGAACGTGGTTTTTCTTTCTTGATGGATGGACCGTTGGACATGCGAATGAACAAAAACCAATCTTTAACAGCGTACGACGTTGTGAACAAATGGGATGAAGACGAACTTAGAAGAATTATTTTTGAGTACGGCGAAGAAAAAAGATACGCACGACGTATAGCGAGTTTTATAGTTAAAAACAGACCAATATCTTCAACGAGTGAACTTGTAAAAGTTATAGCGAAAGCCTTGCCGCCGGAAGCAAAACGCAATAGAAAAAGACATTTTGCCACAAAAGTTTTTCAAGCGATAAGAATAGCAGTGAACAACGAGCTTGAAAATTTAAAAAGATTTCTTTCATTTGCGCCAGAACTTTTGCAAGTGGGGGGAAGAATAGCGGTAATTTCCTTTCATTCGTTGGAGGATAGGTTGGTTAAACAGGCGTTTAAGACCGATTCAAGGTTGAGAGTTTTAACTAAAAAACCAATGGTTCCAAGTACTGAAGAAATAAAGAATAATCCAAAGTCGCGTAGTGCAAAGTTAAGGGTAGCGGAGCGAATTTGAAAGGAGGTTAAGGATTGGCTTTAGTTAAGTCACAAGTTAAGCGGAGCGTTAAAGCCGGCACGCGTACCCTTGTTTTAAGTCTTCCAAAGTTTATGCTCCTTCTTCTGTTCGTTACCGTGGTTCTAGCCATGGGAATACCAACTGTCAAACTCGTTATTGAATCTGCAAAGTTAGCCCAAGAAAACAGGGTACTTGAATCGCGCATCAACGAGATGCAGCTGCAGTTAAAGCAACTTGAAGAACTTCAAGCTCTTTTGCTTTCAAAACATGAAATTGTCAGAGTGAAAGATGGCGAATAACCCAACAGGTACGCGGGTAAAATTCATATTTTTCCTTTCCTGTGTTTTTGTGGGGGTAGGAATATCAAACCTTATTCTGCAAGGTTTAGGGTTACCTGCTGTTTATTCGTTGACCTTCAAAGTTCCATCCACCAGAGGTAAGATTTTCGATGTGTATGGAAGACTTTGTGCATACGACGAGATTGTTTACAGTGCTTATCTTGATGTCGATTTTCTCAAATCGCGTTTCAAAGAGCGATTGATGCCACATTTAAAACTTTTGATTGCTAATTTTTCTTTACCATACTCTCCCGAACAGTTGCTTTCAAATTCTAAGAGGTTTGTAAAACTTGGCCAAGCTAAGGAACGTGATGAATTACTTTCAAAAGTTCCAACGGAGTTGATACCTTTCGTTTCAATTGAATATGAAACTGTTAGAAAGCGCTTTGAAGACTATGGGATGGGAAAAATTCTTGGAAAAGTTATTGATGGAAAGGGATTTGGAGGAGTTGAAGAAGCTTTGAACTCAACTTTGGCAAGGCAAAAAGATGGAAAGATCAGAATCAGGTATAAAGGTTTCTTAACCACAACTTTGGTGATTGAGACGATTGCCTCACCGCGAAATGGTAAAGATATCAGCTTAACCATAGATTTGGACCTACAGAAAATAGCTTACGAAGAAATTAAAAATGCTGTTCAAAAAAACAGAGCAGTATCTGGTGGAGTAATAATCTTAGAAACAAAAACAGGTAAAATTCGTGCTATGGTTACCACAAGAGAATGGAACGATGCAATCATGGGATACTTTGAGCCAGGGTCTGCAATAAAACCAATTGTTTATGCAATAGCTCTTGAAGAAAAAATTGTAGATTTACAAACAATTTTTCAATGTGAAGGAAAGATAAAGCCCATTGATGATGTGGATATTGTCGTTCGAGATTTGTACGTTCACGGTAAAGTTGATCTGACCGAAGCACTTGTTGAATCCTGTAACAGTGCAACGATCCTTTTAGCAAGGCAAATCAAAGAAAAACTAGGAGATTACAACTACTACCAGTGGCTTGAAAAATTTGGTTTTGGAAAACCAACCAAGGTTCAGCTTGCCGGAGAAATCTCAGGAGTACTGAGAAAGCCAGAGAGTTGGTCAAAAATAGACTTTGCCATGATTTCGATAGGTCAAAGCATTGGAACAACTCCGCTTCAATTTGCCGCAGCTTTCAACACGATTGCCAACCGAGGAGTTTACGTTGCTCCAACAATAATTGAGGATTTTGAAACAGAAAAAAGAAAAGTTTTAAGCCCAGAAGTTTGTGACAAAATCGTTCAGATTCTTCATCAAGTTGTAGAACGTGGTACCGGTGTTAGAGCAAAAGTTCCAAACGTCGGCATAGCTGGAAAGACTGGCACTGCCCAAAAAGTTGCCGCTGGTGAGGATAAGTATTATTCAATTTTTGCAGGTTTTTTTCCGTATGAAGATCCGCAATATACCATTTTGGTTTGGTTGGATGAACCTTCGGCAAATGCATATTTAGCTGGTGAAGTGGCGGCGCCAATTTTTGCAAAAATTGTTCAAAGAATAACTAAGCTTTCAAGGGAACAAGTGATAAGCTTTCAAGAAGGTTTAATGCCAGATTTAAGAGGTTTAACCGTTAAGGACGCTTTGTTCATCTTAAAGCAGCTGAACGTCGAGGAAATAGAAATAGTTGGTACAGGCATCGTGAAAAATCAATACCCACCTCCCGGGTCAGTGGAGCTTGAAAAGGTCATACTTTTCCTAGGTTATTGATTTTGCTCAGCTTGTTATTCAGAGCTTTTCAAAAAAGCAAAGATTTCGTCCAAGTTTGGAAGTTCCTTTATTGGATAAACCTTGAAAAAGACAATTTTTCCCTTTTCATCAATCAATATGTTCGCTCTTTCCGAAAACCCATCCTTTTCTCTGAAAATTCCAAACAGCTTTGCCACATTTCCGTGTGGCCAAAAATCCGACAAGAGCTTCAGCTTTGATATACCAAGATTATCTGCCCAAGCTTTTTTACTTGGTATTGGGTCAACACTTAAGCCAAGTGGAACGACGTTGAATTTTTCAAATTCTTCAAACCATTGTTCCAAGGAAAGCATTTGTTTTGCGCAAACACTTGTCCAAGCTAGAGGATGAAAAGACAACAAAACTTTTTTACCTCTTAAACTTGCCAATTCGACGACTTGACCATCTTGATCTTTCAACGAAAAATTTGGAGCAAAGTCGCCCACGTTCATAACTCTTACCTCCTTTTTCTCTCGATAAAACCAAGTATTTCCTCTTTTATATGCTTTCTAAAAACAATTGGTTTGGATGACTTGGTATAAACTGGTTGGAGTTCTTCAAAGGTTGGTTTTTCTTCGATATAGAAAATGCCAAGCGGATATGGTTCTTTTTGCATTGCCTTCTCAAAGGCTTTAACGATATTCTTTGGGTCATGGTCAACCAAATAGTACGTGTTCTTTTTGAACCATTCGTACGTGTTCAACTTGTTGAACGTGACACATGGTTGAAAAATATCTACCAAAGCGAAACCTTTATGCTTTATAGCAACTTTGATTATTTCCTTTGTTTGCTCAAAGTCTCCACAAAATGCCCTTGCGACAAAAGATGCTCTTAAAGCTATGGCGACGGCAATTGGATTGAATGGTTCCAACAGTGAACCGAAAGGTTGCACGGGTGTCATGAAACCTCTTTGACTTGTTGGAGAAGCTTGCCCTTTTGTCAAACCGTAAACCATGTTGTTGTGTACAAGTACTGTAATATCCGGGTTTCTCCTAATTGCATGTATGAAATGATTTCCACCTTCACCGTACATACACCCATCTCCACTTTCAACAATCACTGTGAGCTGGGGGTTACAGACTTTTATGGCGGTCGCAACTGGAAGGCTTCTTCCATGTAAACCGTTGAAGTAGTTGCACCTTAAATATTGTGGGGCTTTTGCTGCTTGCCCAATTCCCGAAACCAGCACAAGGTTAACTGGGGCGATATCGAGCTCTTCCAAGGCTTTTTTAAGGATGTTATGTATCGAGTAATTTCCACATCCTGGACACCAAGCGATGTCAACATCTTTAACGTTGTATCTCACAATATCTACCCCCTGAAAGTGTTTTTGAATACGTCCAAAATCTCTTCAACTGAAAACGGTAGACCATTGTACTTGGTGTAAGTTTCAAATCTATCAAAACCGGTTTCCTGTTTTATCAACTTGGAGAGTTGTCTTGTGAAATTTCCTTCTACAACTATCATTTTCTCAGCTTTCTTTGCGTATTCAACAAATTCCTTTGGGAATGGAAAAATTTGGACAAAGTGGAGTACAGCTAAGTTTTCAAACTTTTTAGCAGCTTCAATTGCTGCGTTTTTTGTCGAACCAAAGCAAACGCACAAATATTTGTAATCTTTTGGACCATAAAGCCTTAAGGGAATTTGATCTGAAAAATTTTCAAGCTTTTTCCATCTTTTTCGAACCATTTTTCTACGCATTTCAAAATCTTCCGTTATTCTCCCATATTCATCATGTTCATCGCTGTCAACGCAGACTAACCCATCTCCATACCCAGGTATGCCTCTTAAAGAAATACCAGAATCAGTTAATTGATACCTCTTATAGTCTTGATCAGTTTTAACAATATGGTTATTAAGCTCGTTAAAGTTTGGCAAATCGGGTACGTCATAGATTGAATCGATCAAGTACTGATCTGTAAGTATTAAAACCGGTATTTGATATCTGTCAGCGACGTCAAAAGCTTTGTAAGTCAGTTCAAATGCTTCTTCCGTATCACCTGGTGTGTAAATTACCCTTGGAAACTCCCCGTGACCTGCGTAAATTGCAAAAAGAAGATCACCTTGTTCTGTCCTGGTGGGCATGCCAGTCGCAGGTCCAGGTCTTTGCGCAAGATGAACAACCAAGGGACTTTCTATTGCTCCAGCTAAACTGAGCGCTTCCACCATCAGTGCAAAGCCACCACCTGAAGTTGTAACCATGGCTCTAGCGCCGGCATACCATGCACCCAAAGCCATGTTTATCGCAGCAATTTCGTCCTCTGCTTGTTCAACGATGATGTCGAACTTCTTGGAATATTCTGCCAAAGCAGTCAAAACAGGTGTGGAAGGTGACATAGGATATGATGATATGAAATTACATCCAGCGTACAAAGCTCCAAGTGCTACGCCTTCAAAACCCGCAAGTAAAAAGCTTGATTTTACAATATCATCTTCTTGGAGTTTTTCTAAGCTAAACTTTGTTTTTAATCCTTTACCCAACTCGTATCCAAGCTGCAAAGCTTTTAAATTACCACTTAAAACTTCTTCATCTTTTCCAACCAGCCTATCTCGGAGTACCTGTTCTGTAACTTGCTTTGGTATGTCGAGCATTGAGCAAATTGTTCCCACGACAACTGTGTTTTGGAAAATTTTATTGCCGGCTTGAGTCGCACAAGCTAAAATTGGTAGTCCAATAACGTTTTTTTCTTCTTTTAACATAGAAAGGAAAGTTTCGTCAACAAAGATGGATTTGAAATTCTTGTACAAATCTCTGAGTCTAGAAATATGTTTTTTAGGGTCAGAAAGGATGAAAACAAAATCCACGCTTGATTTGAAGGCTTTGACGTTTTCATCCGATATTCTTATGAGAGTGGAATTGCTACCACCCCTGATCCTTGACATATACTCTTTGTAGGAGAAAACATGGAAACCAGCTTTTTTGGCAATTATCGGTACTAAACTTTCAACGAATTGAATTCCTTGCCCTGCTTCTCCAAAAATCGCAAAAGAATATTCCATAGACTTAACCTCCTTTTTGTAATTATATCATTTTTTCAAAAACTGAAAACATTGAAGAAAACCTTGACCTTTCATTTTCTCAAGTGATATAATTTTAAAGGTAATTGGGAGGTCGTCTAACGGTAGGACAGCGGACTCTGGATCCGCCGGTGGAGGTTCGAATCCTCCCCTCCCAGCCAATTTAACTCGAAAAGCGCCTCTTTTAAGAGGCGCTTTTTTGATGTAATATAATACTTTATGACAAAAAAACAAGGAGGTTATACAACGTGGAAAAAACAGCAAAACTGCAGGACAAAAACTTGGTGGTATTCGATTACGTTTTCCAAAAAGACGAGGTTGACAAAATTCGACAGATAGCTATAAAAAATGTCGCAGCGCGCGTAGAAATTCCAGGTTTTAGAAAGAGTAAAGCCCCACAGAGGTTGATCGAAATTAGATATCCTGAAACGATCAAGGTTGAAATGGTTGAAGCTTTATGGCAGGAGGTTTTAAAAGATCTTTCAAACGAACGAGTTGTTTTACCACCTATCCTTGCGGATTTTGACTTGTCAAGCGATACGGCAAAATTAAGCGTCGAGGTGCATCGTGTACCAGAAGTCATCCTAAAACCCTTTGAAGAAATAGAGCTTAAAAAACCTGAAAAAGATTACATAGTTTCCAGCTACGTTGAGCAAAGGTTGAAAGAGCTTCAACAACTTCATGCAATCGTTGAGCCGAAAGAAGGACCAGCTGAATACGACGATTTGGTTAGGGTAAAGTTGACCATCACAAAAGATGGGAAAGTTTTGGTAGATCAGAAGGAAACCGAGTACATCCTTTATAAAGACGACGATAGACCGATCGTAACTGAAGTTGCTGGTAAAAAAGCCGGCGAAGTTGTCGAATTCGACAAAGATTTTGGTTCTGGAAACGTTTATCACTACAAAATAGAGATTGTTCAAGTCAACAAAAGAACTTTACCGGAAATCTCCGATGAACTGGCAAAGATGGTCAGCGCAGAATATGAAACGCTTGAACAGTTGAAAAAGAGCATAGAAAAAGAGGGAAGCGACCTTTACGAGCGTGATGTAAAAGAATTTTTGATAAACCAAGCCATTGATACTCTTGTTGATACAGCCCAACTTGAAATCTCTGACCGCACCTTAGACGAACTTGTTCAGGCGGCGTATGAAAAAATCAAGAAAGATCGCGCAGAGTACGAAAGACTTATTAAGGAATATGGGAATGACGAAAAATTGAAAGAAGCTTTGAGAAAGTTCTACATTTCCGATCTAAAACAAACTTACGCAATTGAAAAAGCAGCCGAGCAAAACAACATCACTGTGAGCGAAGATGAAATACTCACACAGGCTGAAAACCTTGCTTTGAGTTGGGGTATATCGGTTGAGAGGGCTAAATCCCTTTTGAAAAACCGTGAGGACCTGAAAGAAGATGTTCGCTGGCACATTTTAAGGTCAAAAGTTGGAGAATTGATCTTAAGCAAAGCGAAGATAATGGAGGTTCATCCACAAGAGGCCGAAAAGGAGGCGAAGGAGGATGAACAGAATAGAGCGTGACCAATATGTACCCATCGTCATAGAGACAACTGGACGATACGAAAGAGCTTACGATATATACTCAAGGCTTCTCAAAGACAGGATAGTGTTTTTAGGATATCCAATCGATGATCACACGGCAAACTTAGTGGTTGCACAACTTCTTTTCCTTGAAGCAGAAGATCCAGATAAGGATATCCATCTTTACATAAACAGCCCTGGTGGCTCTGTCACGGCAGGGCTGGCAATTTACGATACAATGCAATACGTCAAGTGTGATGTTGTGACGATATGCATTGGTCAAGCCGCGTCTATGGCTGCAGTCCTTTTGGCAAGTGGAACCAAAGGCAAGCGTTACGCTTTACCAAATGCCAGGATAATGCTTCATCAACCGTTGGGCGGTGCCGAGGGACCTGTCAAGGATGTTGAGATCATAACCAAAGAACTTTTGAGGATAAAGAACCTTATAAACAAAATACTGAGCGAAAAGACGGGGCAGCCAATTGAACGGATTGAAAAGGACACAGATCGAGACTTTTTCATGGATGCTTACGAAGCTCTTAACTACGGTTTGATAGATAAGGTGATTGAACCCAAGAAGGTGATCTGATTTGAAGCTCACTCCAATGATGCAACAGTATTTGCAGATAAAGTCTCAATACAAAGACGCAATACTTCTGTTTCGCTTGGGAGATTTTTATGAAGCCTTTTTTGAAGATGCCTACACGGTTTCAAAGGCTTTGGATCTTGTTTTAACCCAACGTCAAGGAGCACCGATGGCCGGTGTTCCTTATCATGCTTTGAACAGTTATTTGAAAAGACTTGTACAACTTGGGTACAAAGTTGCCATATGTGAACAAATGGAAGATCCAGCAACTGCAAAAGGTTTGGTCAAACGACAGGTCACAAGAATTGTCACGCCTGGAACGTTGGTTGAAGATGAGCTACTTGAAAGCGATTCAAACAACTATTTGGCTGTCGTTTTGAAGGATCAAGAAAAATACCATGTTGCTGCCGTTGATGTTTCAACCGGCGATAGTTTGGTTGCTTGTTTTAACGATCTAGAATCGGTTTTCGATTTTCTCAATTCTATCAAGGCAACTCAAATACTTTGTGATCCTTCGCTCAAATCGACCTTCCAAAGTGTTTTCAACGTCCTTGTAGAACCTCTTCAAGATTGGCATTTGAATCCGCATGGAATGGAACAGGATGTGGCAAAAGTTTTCAACGTAGTGACGATAGATCATTTGGAACTTAAAGAAAATTTAAAAGCCTTTGCTGCCCTGGTTAGATATCTTCGCTACACCATGATGGTGGAAAACCTCATGCTCAAGCCCCCAAAGATCATCAGGGATGAAAGGTTCGTCATTTTGGATTCAACAACCGTTGAACACTTGAACTTGATAGAGCCGAAGGGAAAGAGTCTTTTCGATGTTTTGAATTACACCAAAACCTCTATGGGATCTAGACTTTTGAAAAGTTGGATTCTTCAACCTTTGAGAGACCAGAAGGAAATAACAAGTCGTTTGGACAAAGTGCAGGCTTTCGTTGAGGATCAAATACTTTTAAGTGAATTGAGAGAATATCTTCACACTGTCAAAGATCTTCACAGAATTGCCAGCAGATTGCGTTATGGCAAAGCAACCCCAAAAGATTTAGTAGCCCTTAGAACCACCCTTGAAGTTTGTCCGCAAATACAGCAGCTTCTTTTGACAAACGATGCCTTTCTTGAAGCGGAGAATTTGGACTGCTTGACAGATTTGTGTGAAGAACTGGCAAAGGCGTTGGAAGATGAGCCGTCGAACGTAATAGGAGAAGGAAAGGTGATTCGTCAAGGTTACGACAAAGAATTCGATGAACTCAAAGACTTAGTTTACAACTCCGAAAAATTTCTTGCAGAATACGAACAAAGGGAAAGGGTTTTGACGAATATACCGAACTTAAGGGTTGGATACAACAGTGTTTTTGGTTACTACATAGAAGTTACAAAGTCTCATTTGTCAAAAGTTCCTCCTCATTACATTCGCCGCCAAACTCTTGTGAATGCTGAAAGGTTCGTAACAGAAGAGCTAAAGCAATTTGAGGAGAAAATGCTTCACGCAAAAGAACTTCTAGAAAAGAAAGAAAAAGAGCTCTTTGATTCTCTTTGTCAAAAAGCCCTTGAAAAAGTTGATAAAATAATAGCCATCGCCGATTTCATAGCCAACATAGATGCTCTGCAAAGTCTAGCCTATGCTGCAAACCTAAACAAGTACACCAGACCAAAATTCAGCAACGATGGAAAACTTGTTCTTGTAAAAAGCAGGCATCCAATTGCCGAAAAATTCACCGAAAATTTTGTACCAAACGATCTAACTTTGTCCAACCAGGAAAGCTTCGTGATCTTAACAGGTCCGAACATGAGTGGAAAATCCACTTTCGTTAGACAAGTTGGACTGATCGCTTTGATGGCTCAAATTGGCAGTTTTGTTCCCGCCGAAGAAGCTGTTCTGCCGATCTTTGACAGAATCTTTGTGAAAATGGGTGTTCGCGACGACATAATAGGTGGTAAAAGTACCTTCTTAACCGAGATGAACGAAATAGCAAAGATAATTTATCAAGCAACCAAAGACAGCTTAGTTCTTTTAGACGAAGTTGGTCGTGGCACGAGCACTTTCGATGGAATAAGCATAGCCTGGGCCATATCGGAATACCTTCACACAAAGATCAAATGCAAATGTATCTTTGCAACTCATTTCACCGAATTGACTGAACTTGCCAACCTTTACGATGGGATCGTCAACAAAACCATACAAGTTATGGAGCAAGGTTCTCAAGTTATCTTCTTACACAAGGTGGTGGACGGAGTTGCGGATAAAAGTTATGGGATAGATGTTGCCGCGATAGCTGGAATTCCTGCAGAAATAGTCCAAAGAGCCAGAGAAGTTTTGGACGTGATAGCATCGAAAAGCGAACTGGAAGATCGTTTAAAGGTTGTTAGTACCGAAAGACTTAGAAAAATTGGTAGAAAGAAGGTGAATCCGAATCAAACAACGCTTTGGTAATATGCCAATTTTGCATGTTACTCATCTTAGAGCAGACGCCGATGGGTTTGCTAGTGCTTACTGGGGATATAAAGTCTTCGGTGGAGGGCTTTACATACCAGAACCAGACTCAACAGTTCAAAATTTGATGAAAAAGCTAAAGGTGAAAAACGTAATTCCTCCTGTGGTGGTTGGTTTTCACGTTTACGACACGTGCGATTCGAAAAAGCTACCGTTTTTTGTTTTCAACTACAGTGTTTTCGACCATCACAAAGTTGAAGATGAAGACTTCCTGAAAAGCTCAGTCTTTTCATACGTTAAACCTAGAACTGCCAATGTCATGAACCTTTACGATTTATCCGAAGGAAAGCTTGAGGATGATGTACTTTTTGTCTTTGCAGTTGCTCTTGTCACTGACACCGGTTTTTTAAAAACAGCAAAAGAGGAAGAGCTTTTTTATCTTTCAAAGTTTTTGAAAAAAAGACCACTTGAAGAAGTTTTCACCGTTGTATTTTCCGGGAAAATCAAAAATTGGCAAAGTTTTGTAAGACATTTGAACAACATGAAAATCTTTTCAAAACCAAAAATTGCCTTTGTTGAATGTGACGATGATGATGAATTTTTGATCATCATTGATACGTTGATGTATCCCTTGGACATAGCCGTTTTCGTTGGCAAACTTCCTTGGGGACTTTGGGTTTACTGTAGAAAAGACATGATGCAGAAAATTTATCAGAAAGTTTTGAGGGATTTTCCGAATCGTGATGCTGGCAGGCTTTACAACCAACACAACGTGGACGATTTAATTGAAAGAATAGAAAAAGCAATCGAAAGTTGACAAATCACGACTTGTCAAGGTATTTTTTTGAACTTCTTCCCCGTTTTTTCTGACTAATTAATGAAGACATTGAAAGCATGGTATAATAATTAAGAAGCTTATTGATTTAAAACATAGTTTTTTGGACGACTTCAGGGGGATTTTCTATGACCAGAGAAGAACTGATGAAAATAGTCTCTGAGCGTGTTGAAAAATGTACAGCATGTCCTTTGTGGGAAAAAAGGACAAACGTTGTCGTTGGAGAAGGCAGTCTTTTTGCGCCGATAATGTTCGTCGGAGAGGGGCCTGGCGAGGAAGAAGACAAAACTGGGAGACCTTTTGTTGGAAAAGCAGGTCAGCTTCTAACAAAGATATTGGAATCTGTTCAGCTTAGACGTGAAGATGTTTACATATGTAACGTTGTAAAATGTAGGCCACCTGAGAACAGAGTGCCAACTGCAGAAGAACAAAAGGCGTGTGGACATTTTCTGTACGCCCAAATAATGATAGTCGATCCTGTTTACATAGTACCGCTTGGAAGTACCGCGCTTTCTTTTTTTCTTGGTCAAAACGTTTCGATCACAGAATACAGGGGAAAAGAGATCGAATGGAAAGGTGGTAAAATTCTCTTTCCGATGTTTCATCCAAGCTATCTTTTGAGAAATCCATCCAAGGAAAAGGGATCTCCAAAAGATTTAACATGGCAGGATATAAAAAAGGTGAGAATGTTTTACGATAGTTGCAAAAGGAGGTAATAGGTATGCCAAGGGGTAGGAAAAAAGTTTTAACACCAACTTTGGAAGACTACTTGGTGGTTATTTACGAAATTCAGCAAAAACAACCTGCGGCACGAATAAGTACGGTGGCAAGAAAAGTAGGGGTAACCTTTCCGAGCGTTACAAACGCGGTTAGAAGATTGGCAGATCTCGGATACGTTGATTACGAAAAATATGGGTTAATAACACTCACTCCAAAGGGAAAAAGAAAAGCCCAAACAATGCTTGTTCTTCAAAAAAGGATTAAGAACTTCTTCCACTATGTTTTGGGCGTTTCAATGGATGCTGCCGAGAAAATTGCTCGTCACCTTTCACACTATCTGACCGCTAGAACAAGAGAAAGAGTTAAAGAATTTTACAGAATCATCATAAACTTTGACAAGTCGAAGGCAGAAGAACTTGAGAAATTCATAAAGGAAAGCAGGGAACTTGTCAACGCGCCAGAACTTCCACAAGAGGTTTTGGATGACTTGGCCGCAATTGAAAGAGGTGAAAAAGAAGAGGAAGAAGAGGGTGAATGAAAATGGCAAACGTTTTGGTTACAGGTGGAGCTGGCTTTATAGGTTCACACCTTGTTGATGTCTTGCTTCAACAAGGTCATAAAGTTGTCGTGGTTGATAACCTATCTGCTGGAAAGATAGATAACCTCAATAGAGCCGCACTTTTTTATCAACAAAGTATTCAAGACTCTGAGATGATGGAAAGGGTTTTCCAACTTCACAAGTTTGACTATGTTTTCCACCTTGCCGCACAGGCAAGCGTTAGCGTTTCTGTTAAAGAACCATCCACCGATGCACAGACTAACATTTTGGGAACGATTGTTTTACTTGAAAAATCTGCCAAGTATGGCGTTAAAAAGTTCATCTTTTCATCAACTGGTGGAGCGATCTACGGTGAAGATGTTCCTATTCCAACCCCAGAAACAGTTGAACCTAGACCGATTTCTCCTTATGGAATAGCCAAAAGATCTGCCGAAATGTACTTGGAATTTTTCAAACGGGAGTACAACTTGGACTATGTTTCCTTAAGGTACGGTAACGTCTACGGTCCCAGGCAGGATCCAAACGGTGAAGCCGGTGTGGTGGCGATTTTTACAGCCAGGATGCTGAAGAATGAAGACGTTATCATCTTCGGTGATGGGGAATACGTTAGAGACTACGTTTACGTCAAGGATGTTGTTCAGGCAAACCTTTTGGCCATGAAGGATGGCGTCAGCGGTGTTTACAACATAGGCACTGGGATTGGTACGACCGTCAACCAGTTGTTCAAAATGCTGGCAAGACTTACTGGATATCAAAAACAACCTGTCTATGCTCCTCCGCGCAAAGGTGATTTGAGAAAAAGTATTCTTGATCCGACGAAGGCAAAAAACGAACTTGGTTGGAGCCCGCAGACAAACTTGGAAGAAGGCTTGGCTTTGACCATTGAATATTTCAAATCTTTATGAGCGAGGGGATAGCTATAGGTGGATCAAAGGCCAAGTGATGCTCCCCTTGCAGAGCGCGTTAGGCCAAAGGACCTAGACGATTTGGTGGGACAAAGCCATGTGATGGGAAAAGATGGAATACTTCGCAAGGCCCTTGAAAAGGGAACAATATTCTCTTGCATACTTTACGGTCCTCCTGGTTGTGGTAAAAGCTCCATAGGTGAGTTGATAAGAAAATATGTCAATGCGGAGTTCTACATGCTCAGCGGAGCATTTCATGGTGCGAACGAAATAAAGCAGATTTTGACCAGGGCTCAAGAGATGAAAAAATACGGCAAGCAAACAGTACTTTTCATCGACGAAATACACAGACTCAACAAATCCCAACAGGATGTTCTTTTATCCAAAGTTGAAGATGGCACAATAATTCTTGTGGGAGCCACCACGGAAAATCCGTCCTTCGAAATAATACCCCCGCTTTTATCAAGATGTAGGGTCATCTTTCTTAAACCACTTTCGAACGATGAACTTGTTCAGATAATGAAAAGGGCTTTGCTTGTAGATGAAAAAATTTCAAGCTACAACATAACCGTTATTGACAACGCTTTGAAGGCAATTGCCCAGATGTCCCAAGGAGATGCACGTTTTGCTTTAAACACCCTTGAGATGGCTGTGGAAAACGCCAGGATTTTCAATTTATCCGTTGTAGATGTTGAAAACCTTCAAAAATTGATTGGTTCAAAAGCTGCGAGTTATTCAAAGGAAGATCACTACGATTTTGCATCTGCTTTTATAAAAAGCTTGCGCGGCAGCGATCCAGATGCCGCGCTTTATTACATGATCAGAATGATTGAATCTGGTGAAGATCCGAGGTTCATAGCAAGAAGAATGGTAATCCTTGCAAGTGAGGATATAGGTTTGGCTGATCCAATGGCACTATTGGTCGCCATAGCTGCCGCACAAGCTGTCGAATACGTGGGGCTTCCAGAATGCGTACTTAACCTTGCGCAAGCTGCAATTTACCTTGCCGCCGCTCCAAAGAGTAATTCTGTTTACCTTGCTGTAGAACGTGCAAAAAGGATCGTCAAACAAACAGCAAATGTGCAAGTTCCGCTGTTTTTGAGAAATCCTGTGACAAAGTTGATGAAAGAAGCTGGTTATGGTGAGGGTTACATTTATCCCCACGAGGCGGGTGGATTCGTAAAAAGAAACTATCTTCCGGATGAATTAAAAAAGGTGAAGATATACATTCCTAAGGAAATTGGAAAAGAAGTCAAAATAAAAAAGCGTTTGATGGAACTCTGGGGAGAAGAGAAGTACAAAGGGGAGGATCAAAGTGAAGATAGTCGATAAGAAAAATTTGATACACGCTTTTTCACCGAGCATGAAAGCCGTTTTATCTGCGAAACCTCAGGAAGTGGTGGTTTTTGAAACTTTGGATGCCCTCGGAGGACAGATTCAAAAAGAAAGTGATGTCGTGCAGCTTGATTTTTCAAAGGTCAACCCGGCCACCGGGCCTGTGTACGTTGAAGGGGCAAAACCTGGCATGACTTTGGTTGTGAAGATCTTGGACATAGAAATCGACAACCAAGGTGTCATAGTAGCCGAAGAGGGATTCGGAGTTTTGCAAGATGTCGCAAAAGGCTTTGTCGCAAAGATTTTGAAAATAGAAAATGACTTTGTAGACTTTGCGGGTAAAAAACTTTTGATCAACCCCATGGTTGGCGTCATTGGTGTTGCACCGGAAAACGAAGAATTTCCAACCGGCACCGCACACAAACATGGTGGAAACATGGATACAAAAGAAATATCAAAAGGAAACATTCTTTATCTTCCAATTTTTCAAGAGGGAGCACTCCTTGCGCTTGGAGACGTTCACGCTTTGATGGCAGATGGAGAAGTGTGCGTTTCGGCATGTGAAGTTAACGCAAAGGTCACGGTGAAAATCGATGTAACCGCTGAAAAGATCGAATGGCCAATCGTTGAAACAAAAGATTCTTTCTGCATCATAGTTTCCCTTCCAACGCTGGATGAGGCTGTCAAAGAAGCAACGCACCAGGCTGTAAGATTTCTTAGTCAAAAGCTCAACATGTCCACACTCGAAGCCTATATGCTGGCGAGTTTGGCTGTGGATATAAGGATAAGTCAACTTGTAGATCCAAACAAAACAGCAAAAGCGGTTATACCAAAAACACTTTTAGCTTAAAAATTCAGCTGTTCTTCAATAACCCATTCCGCGAAGCTTTCTAGAAGATCCAATTGATCAAGCACATCTAAAATGTTGTATCGATCGCGCGTCATGTTCGTTAGAATAATAACTTGCTTGAGAAAATCTTTATCATATCTGTTGAAAAACTCGTGTACACTAATCTGTGAAAGTGCTTCGAACGCAGATTTTGAATATTCTTGGTAAACTGGCTTAATTGTTTTTACAATTTCTCTTAGATTTATTTTTTCTGCTCTTCTTTTTGTTTCATAAATTTTACAGAATTCATCTGCTATCTCGGTGTTGAAAAGCGTTTTCAGTTTTTCCTTTTTGTAGTCCAATGGGATTCTTTTTTGTTGAAGCTTTACGTTGTTCATCAAAACTTCGTATGCTTTCAGCGTTATGAAAGTTCCCATTGCAACCGTGATTCCATGGAATGGTGGATATTCACCGTGAAATTCGTGGTACATCTCTATAAAGTGCGATATCACATGTTCTGCACCGGATGCAGGTCGAGAATGTCCTACCGTTGCTATGTTCAGTCCAGAAACTAAAAGACCTTCCATAAGACTTTTGATCGAAATTTCATCTCTATCCAATATCCGGTTTGGATTTTTCAGAACATCCACCAAATAATCCTTGAGATTTTCCCAGGTAAAATCGCAAATGCCTTCATCTAAAAGCTTGTTTGCCACCATCCAATCGAGTCGTGCCGTAACTTTTGCCGCGATATCACCTATACCTGCTTTCAAAAGATCGATTGGCGCATTTTTCAAAATTTCTAGGTCAATTAAAATAACCGTTGGTGTTTTGGCAGGTAAAGTCTTCTTTATGTTGTTAACAAGTAAGGGCGCAACGGAAGATGTGTAACCATCCACCGATGGTGCAGTTGGAAAGGCTGAAAATGGTTTTTTCAAAAGGTATGCGGCGTATCTAACGACATCGGTGATCGAACCAGAACCGATTGAAACCAACGAAGGATAATCTTTTGCCACTTTTAGAAGTTTCTCCACATTTTCCATGCTTGCCAAAATTCTGCTTTGTTCGAAAACAAAAAAATCCTCAGACGGTTTTACTAACTTTGCAGTACTTTTGTCTGCAACAAGAAGAGAGTCTTTGAAAAACTCAACAATATTCTTGGCTGAGTTGACCTTCCAGACAATCTTTACATCAGGCACCTCATGGTCCTTGCCACATCCGCATTTGATTGTTTTTGGCATAATATCACTCCCTTTGTTGTATTTTAAATCAGATAAAAACGCAACGAGTATAATCGCATGTGAGTGTGTTCAAAAAAAGGGTCTGATTATTCCGAAGATGAGATATAATCCTTAAAAACACTTCACCGAAGGAAGACTCTGTATGACTAAGAAATATTCACTGAAAAGATTATCCGTGAAGATGATTAAGAGTTTACTGCAACTTATTGAGGATGAGCTGAAAGAGACTTGTTGTAAGAAGAAACGTGGCAGACCAAGAGAATACTCTGAGAGAAGGTCGTTTAGAGACACGGTTTTTTATCTTGAAGAGATATTCAAAAATAAGATGCCGGCGATTTCAACGCTTCACTATAGGTTTTCCAGGTTATGAGAAGGTTATTGAGAAGTTATTGGTAGGCGATAAGCTTGAGCAGATAAGTAGTTGATGGAACAGGATTTGGATAGTACGACAAGCAAAGGCTGAGTTGGATGAGGGGAAGGAAGAAAAAGGGGAAGCGAAAGTTGTAGGGGTGATGATGGGGTCTGCATACATCGACGAGGAAATAAAGACTCGATGTGTGATAGGGAATGCGCTTTACAGGATGAGTGTGGAGTTACTGGAGAAATTACTTGAGAGGGCGGAACTTGTGCTGTTTTTGGTGAGGGATACATTGCACCAATAAGAGAAATGGAAATAACCACTTCACTATGTCCTCATCCTGTATCTTGTTATCCCTATCACGCTCTCAACAAGACTTTTCTTTCCAAACCTCCTTGTCCACCATTTCCTCAAGGCTTCATGACTGACTCCAATTATGGCTGCTGCCTTCCTTAATGCAAGTTCATACTTTCGCCTCATGTGGAACTTTTTGTCTTTGAAAAAGGTTTGGTATAGGTACTGGGTGATATTAGTTGTTGTAACTTTCATCTTTACGGGAACCTTCTTTTGGTGAGAAGAGTTGGTTTTTGTTTATTTTATCGTATTTCCCAGCCTAAGTTGACACCTCTCGAACAGACTCATCGCATGTTGACAATCTGGTAATAAAAAAGCTAAAATATCAGTGGATTTGTTAACACATCTAAAAGGAGGTGGGTTTTGTGAGGAAATTTGCGGTAATACTTCTTGTGGCTCTTGTAACCTTGATTTTTGCTCAGCAAAAACTCGTCATATGGTGTTCGGAAAAGCAGGTCGACATCCTACAAGCTCTTGGTCAGGAGTTCAAAGCAAGGTACGGGGTTGAAGTGGAGGTTCAGTATGTTCCATTTGGAGACATCAAACCTAAATTCTTGACAGCAGCTCCTCAAGGTCAAGGTGCGGATATCATCGTCGGTGCACACGACTGGGTAAGTGAACTGGTTGCCAACGGTTTGCTTGAACCAATCTCAAGCTTTGCAGAAATCAACCAATTCTTTGAAACGGGTTTGGAAGCGTTCTCCTACGGTGGAAAACTCTATGGTCTTCCGTACGCTCTTGAGGCAATAGCGTTGATCTACAACAAAGACTACGTGCCGCAACCTCCAAAAACGATAGATGAATTGATCGCGATTGCAAAGCAGATTGACAAAGAATTTGGTGGAGAAGTTAGAGGATTCATTATCCCAGCGACTACTTTCTACTTCGTAGTTCCATTCATTTTTGGATATGGAGGATACGTCTTCAAGAGCACACCAGCTGGTCTTGATGTAAAAGACATCGGTCTTGCAAACGAAGGAGCAATAAAGGGTTTGGAATTGCTCAAAAGGTTCGTCGATGAAGGCATCATCACACCAGGCGATAACTATGAAATAATGGACTCGATGTTCAGAGAAGGCAGAGCCGCTATGATAATCAACGGCCCGTGGGCGATAAAAGCTTATGCCGATGCAGGTATCGATTACGGTGTCGCACTTATTCCAGATCTTGCACCAGGGCTTGTCGCCAGACCATTCGTTGGTGTTCAGGGCTTCATGGTCAACACGAAATCTCCAAACTTGGCTCTTGCAAAAGAATTCTTGATAAACTACATTGCCAAAAAGGATACCATGTACCGCATTTACCTTGCAGATCCAAGACTTCCAGCAAGGAAAGATGTTCTTGAGCTTGTGAAAGACAATCCAGATGTTGTTGCGTTTACACACAGCGCGGCAAATGGTATTCCAATGCCAAATGTTCCACAGATGGGATTTGTCTGGGGAGCTATGGACGACGCTTTGAATTTGGTTGTCAACGGTCGAGCAACGCCTGCTGAAGCTGCAAAAACAGCTGTAGAAAGAATCAAAGCTCAAACACAGTGAAAAACCAAACCCGGGGGCTTCCCCGGGTTTTGCCTAATTCAAAAAGGAGGCAATGGGATGAAAAAGTTTATCAAAGCCTTCCTTTGGTTTTTATTCTTAATACTCAACGTTGCTTTTTTTTGGATGGCAGTTTTTTTGATTCAAAACAGGTACTATGAGCTCGGAATAACTTTTGCAATTTTGATATTTCTGATAGATTTCTTCATCTTCAATCCGAAAGGTTATCCGTATCGTTACATCATTCCTGCTTTGATATTGCTCTTCATCCTTGTTTTGTATCCAATTTACTTCACGGTGAAAACAGCCTTTACGAACTATGGAACAGGTCATTTCATGCCAAAAGAAGAAGCAGTAGAAAGACTTTTGTACAGTTCAAAATACACCTATGTTGTTGAAAGCGGTGAAAAAATCTCTTACAAAGTATTTGTAGTTTACGATGGTATAAATCCCACAGATGATTTTTTGATACTTTTCAAAATCGATGAAAAAATTTTTGTTGCTTCAAAACCAACACCAGTCAAAAGAAAGGGAAGAGAAATACTTTTGAACGAAGGGGTTTTGCAAAAGATTGAGACAGAATCTTTCCTTTACCAAGGTCAAAGTTTTAGAATCATTCCTTGGCCAGCGACGTTTGAGGATATCAAGTTGCTTGTAACCGTTGGGAAATCTTACAGGTTGTTTTACACCCCAGACGATCCACTCTTGGACGTAAACGCTTCTTACTTTAAAAGCCGTATAGCGCAAGTTTACCTTTGGAACAGCGATTTTGTTGAACCATCAACTGGTAAAAAATATACCTTGAGGATCCTTCCCGATGGCACGTGGGGATTTGTTCAAGTGGAAAGACTATACAGATTGGCATACGAAGAAGTTTATGAAAATGGCAGAACGAGATTGAAAATGGTTCTAGTCAACAACCTGACCAATCGAAAAGTGATCGAAAAAGATGGGGCTTTTTACGATATAAACGAAAAAGGCGAAGAGGTTTTCTTGGTTGGTTTCATAGATTACGTTGGTTGGAAGAATTTTCTTAGAATAATCACGGACAAAAGGGTTACAGGCCCTTTCTTGAGCATTTTTGCATGGACATTCACTTGGGCTGCTTTGAGTGTTGTGTTATCGCTAGCCGTTGGTTTGCCTTTTGCCCTTGTTTTGAACGATCCAAGGCTGAGAGCAAGGAATCTTTACAGAACCCTTTTGATAATTCCATGGGCTATTCCGGCTTTCATATCGGCACTGGTTTGGAGAAACGGGCTTTTGAACGAAACCTATGGGCTTTTTAACAAATTCCTTCTGCCGTTGTTTAAACTGGGACCCATTCGATGGTTTAACGATCCATTCTGGGCCAGAGTGGGCGTTTTACTTGTGAACATTTGGCTGACCTTTCCGTACATGATGACCATTTCCCTTGGGGCTTTGCAGTCGATACCACACGAACTTTACGAAGCAGCATCGATCGATGGTGCTGGCAAGTTCAAGAGGTTTACAGCCATCACCTTCCCGCTTTTGATGACGGTTATCGGGCCACTTTTGGTGAGCAGTTTTGCTTTCAGCTTCAACAACTTCACCATCATATTCTTGATTACCGCGGGTGGCCCACCGATCCCTGGTTCAGTTACACCCACTGGTTATACCGACATACTTATGTCTTACGTTTATAAACTCGCTTTCCAAGCTGGTACCGGTCAAGACTTCGGCTTTGCGAGCGCCATATCGATATTGATCTTTTTCCTTGTTGGAACGATAAGTTTCTTCAACTTTAAATTTTCTGGTGCATTCGAAGAGGTGGGAAGATAATGGTCCAAAAAAGGATAACCTTTCTCACCCATGCCATATTGATTTTTTTGATAGCGATAATACTCTTCCCCGTCGTTTGGGTCGTTTCTACTTCGATAAGAAGAGACGAAGCGGCATTTTCGACAAAACTTTTCACCTCTCGGGTGACACTGCAAAATTACGTGGATCTCTTGATGCCAGAAAAGAACATACCTGTACTCATTCAAGAATTGCAGAACATCGTTTCAAAAGTCAAACCATACGACAAAATCTCCCAACAACGCGCAAGGGAATTGGTAGAAAAGTACATCCAAAAGCTGGAACTTTATCTTGACGAAACTGACAAACGTTTTGAGCTTGCAAGACAATCTTATTCGAACATAACGACAAAAATGCAGCAAAACGCTGAAAAAATCAAAGAAAATATAGTTAAAGATCTTGAAGAACTCAAAGCAGTGGTTCAAAACAATTTGCCAAAGCTTCCAATCGATGATTTGTACGCGGTGGCGCTTTACGAAAAACTTCAGAATGAAAAGTTCGGTTCTTTAGTTTTTGCCGCTTTAAAAAAGGATCTTGAGGCTTACGTAGGTCGTCAAATAAACGATGCAGATACTTTCAAAGACGCTTTGGCGAAGTTGAACGAAGTGTACGAAAAGATCATCGGTTCTCATCTTGAAAAACTTAGATACCACGAAAGAAGAATTTCTGAGCTGAATTTTGCCGCAACGCAAATTAGAAATAAGATAGTGAGTGTGCAAAACGAGGTTATCACGGCAAATCTGTTCATAAACGAAGTTGTTCTTCCTCAGCTAACATCTCTTTCCCAGTCTTTCGATAGCTTGCTTAGATTGAAAACGATGGTTGATTCTACAAAGATCTTATCTCCTTTTTCGATTGACGATTCAAAAATGCTTTTGGAAACTCAACAACTTCTTTCACAGGTTTCATTTCTTCTAGACTTGGTTCAAACTTACAGCGATTACAAGCAGTTGGAAATAGCTTTGGCAAGCTTGGAAAAATCTTTGACTGAGCTTTTAAAGCGCGACGAATCCATTGTGAGAAAATCTCAATACCTTCAAGTTGTGAACATATTTGAAGATTTAAAGCCAAGGCTTGAAAGAGTGCTTTCACAGCTAGAAGAAGTTTTCCTGCAGACTGGAGAGAAAATCGTCATTTTGAAGAGTATAAACGACCAACTTGTTGATCTTCAACGTGAGATTGAAAATGAAATGGCAAACAAGAATAGCGTAGAAATTTTGCTGAAAAATTTAGACGATTCTATGAAACACTGTAGAACGGTTGCCGAACTTAAAATTTTCGTGAACCAGCTTGAAGACAGGATCAACACGATCAAGAACATAAGATCGTTATCTTCAGCCGATTTGACAAGGTATTCTGCTGTCTTAACATTTCTCAGAAACTTTGCAAACTCATACGAGGCAAAGGATCAAATTTCGTTACAACTATCGAAGGTTGTAAAGAATTTGAGATGGATAGAGGAGTATAGAGATTTTATCAGAAGATTTGAAAATGTCTCTAAGAATTTGAATGAAGTTCTTTCAAATTCACGTACCTTGATCGATGATTTTAAGAAAACCTACGATGGTTTGTTGGCGATTTCTTTCGCCGGTGTTTTTGTCAGATCAGATGTTTTAAACAGGTTTTTTGACCTTGTTAAAACTGATTTTGTCAGCAAAGTGAAGGCAGATATGGCAGTTGTCACCAGAAGATCCGGCAATTTGATGGATTTGGATCCAACGAATTCGCTAAAAGCTGATTATAAAAATATCGACAAGCAACTTTACAGGATCGACAACATATGGAAGCAAAAGCCAAAGCATTACTTCTTGAATTGGGTTTTGAATTCTGTTATCGTTGCCACCGTTGTCGGTTTGATAACAACCGCTGTTTGTGCTGTGGCAGCTTATCCGTTCAGCAGAATGAGATTTTTTGGAAGAAGGTATGGTTTGCTCGCATTCCTTTTGATTCAAATGTTCCCAGCCGTAATTTTCATGATAGCGATATACAACCTGCTCAACTTTCTTGGAAAATACGTTCCTTTCTTGGGGATCGACACGCTTGGCGGTCTGATCTTTTCTTACTTAACTGGCATCGCTTACAACATGTACTTGATGAAGGGTTTTTACGACACAATACCACCTTCTCTTGAAGAAGCTGCAATTGTCGATGGAGCCACAAGATTTCAAAGCTTTTACAAGATAATTCTCCCGCTTTCAAGGCCTATTTTGGTCGTGGTATTTTTGCTTGTTTTCATAGGAACATTCAACGAGTTCGTCGTCGCAAGAATAGTTTTGCAAAACGTTAGGAACTACACCTATGCCTTGGGATTGCAAACCTTCGCAGTAGGTCCATATGAAACCGAATGGGGTTTGTTCACAGCCGCCGCTTTGCTTGGTATGACACCAATGGTGATCTTGTTCTTATCGATGCAAAGATTTTTGGTGAGCGGTTTGACCAGGGGAGCAGTTAAAGAGTAGCAAAAAGCACTATTGCTTCTAGAATATTTTGTTGTAAAATTGTTAGCGATAAAAAGTTTTAAGCAGAAAAGAAAGGTGATCGGATGAAGCACAACCACATTTCCATGAAGGCCGGTAATAAAAGAAATTTAATAGAGTTGCTTATAACTACTGGTCCCAAAACAAGGGCAAATTTGGCACGTGAATCAGGTTTGGCACCCAGTGCAGTTACCAGATTGATTCGAGAACTAATGGAAGACGGAATAGTTTCGGTCATCCAATTTGAGGAAAAAAACGAACCAGGACGTAAGGGAGAAGTTCTCAGTTTGAGCGAAAAACCTGTCGCTGCTGTTTTCGACATTGGAGTTACCAAAACGTCTTTGGGTATAGCGTTTTTGAATGGAAAAATAGATGTGGTTTCACATTTCAAAACACCGCGCTCTGTAGAAGAGTTTTTCAATTTTGCACTTGAAAAAGTCAACACCATGAGAAATGTCTACAACTTTGACATCGTTTCTTTTTCCGTTCCTGGCATAGTCAACTGTGAAACCAAGGAAATCATTTTGGCTCCGAATTTGGAATGGTACAACGTAAAGATTACGGAGCTGTTCAGCGGAGATTTTGAAATCCTTGCCGACAACGAGGCAAATTTGTCGATGATGGCTGAAGCAAGATATGCCACGGATCTTTTGAACGTTGAGAATGCGGTGTTTGTAATAGTACGAGAAGGTGTTGGTACAGGCGTAATGATCGATGGGAAGGTTGTCAGAGGTAACAACTTTTCGGCAGGAGAATTCGGTCATATGATAGTTTCAATCGATTCGCAGCAACTTTGCCATTGTGGAAACAAAGGTTGTTGGGAACTTTTTGCAAGCATTAGATGGGCAAACCAAAGGTATGGACTGTTAAACGGTAACAATCACATCGACAAATTTGAAGAACTTTTGAGCTTAACAAAGCAAGGTGATGAGAAAGCCAAATCTGTGCTTATGGAACACGCGTACAACGTGGCAATCGGTATAGTAAACATTGTGAACGGGGTAAATCCAGAAGTGGTTATAATTGGTGGTTCTCTTTCTTCCGCCCCTGATTGGTACTTTTCCAAGGTTGAAGAGATAGTAAAAGAAAGAGCTCTTAAGATGGCAGTTAAAGATCTAAAGATTCGCCCGACCATTTTCACCGAACCTTCAAGCAACTTGGTTGGGGCGGCTGTGTACGCAATAGAAAGGTATTTGGATAAAGTCGTGAGCTATTCGGTCTCTTGATAAAATTTAAGCGGGGAAGTAACTCCCCGCTTTGGTTTATGTGCACATAACAAATTACTCGATCTTTGTATTTGTGAAGAAAACTCTGTTGTCTTGAACCAATCTTTTTTCTCCAACGACTTTGAAGTTTCCTTGACATCTGATATCCTCTGCAGAACTTCCAATTAGAACCTTGTATTCACCAGGTTCTACAACAAGTTTCATATCTCTATCGTAGTAAGCAAGCACATCTGTGTGAATTTCAAAAACAACCGTTTTTGTTTCCTTTGGTTGTAATTTTACCCTTGCAAATCCCTTTAGTTCCTTCACAGGCCTTGTAACACTTGCATGCTCTCTTGAAATGTAAAGTTGTACAACTTCTTCGCCGTAGATTTCCCCTGTATTTTGAACATCTACTTTGAGTTTTACCGAACCAGCGATTGGAATTTCTTGTTGTTCAATCCTTAAGTTTGTATATGAAAATGTTGTGTAAGAAAGCCCGTGACCAAACGGGAACAAAGGTTTAACGTCCTCATCGACGTAGTTTCCATGCCAGCAGGACCGTCCTCCGGATGGTTTGACATAGTGAAACACAGGTATTTGACCTGCACTCGCAGGGAAGCTTATCGGAAGTTTACCGCTTGGGTTAACTTGACCAAATATTACCTCCGCAAGGGCTTGTGCACCTGTCTCACCGGGCAGCCAAAGCTGAACGATTGCGTTTACTTTGTTCACAAAAGCTTTCAGAGAGTATGGTCTTCCTGTGACCAAAACAACAACAATGGGTTTGCCAACTTTTGTCAGCTCCAAAATGAACTCTTCTTGAACCCCTGGCAGCTTCAAGTTGGCCATATCCCTGGATTCACCACTTGTGCATTCAATCGTTAAACCTGAGCGATCGCCAACCACCGCAACCACAACATCGGCTTTTTTCGCTGCTTCTAAGGCTTCTGCAAATCCCTCTCTTGATGGATCAGTGATGTCACATCCCTTTGCGTAATAGATCTCTTTAGCTCTTTTTGCAAACTCTGCAAGTATGCTTGGAATTTTCTTCAAGTGAGCTTCAACAAGTTCTTCCACTTTTTTCAAGTTAAACTTTGGCGCGTTGAAAGTGGTAGCGTTGACATTTTCAAGAAGTGTCTTTATATGTACTAGGTAAGAGTAATCTCCAAGTAAATTTCTCACATCATTTGCGGTTGGTCCAACTAGCGCTATCTTAACATCGTTTTTTAACGGCAATATTCCATTGTTTTTTAAAAGAACTATTGACTTTCTTGAAGCTTCCAAAGCTATATCATTATGATCGTTGAGACTACCACCTTCTGCGTATGGATTTTCGAACAGTCCCAATAGGAATTTCAAAGTTAATACCCTAAGAACTGCTTCATCCAACAGTTTTTCTGAGATGATGCCATTTTCAACCAGGGATTTCAAATGTAGATAACAGTCTGTTTTTGGAAGCTCAATATCTATGCCTGCTTCTAACGCATATTTTGCAGCTTCGGCTTTATTCTTTGCCATCCTATGATAAGCGGCCAACATATCCACAGCAAAATAGTCTGAAACAACTATTCCTTCAAATCCCCACGTTCTTCTTAAAATATCAGTCAGAAGTTCTCTATTGCTGGCACATGGAATCCCATCTATTTCACTATAGGAATTCATTATAGATAACAAACCTGCCTCTTTAACAGCTGCCTCGAACGGATAGAGAAAAACTTCTCTTAACTCCCTTGGAGGTATGTTGGTTGGTGCCCAGTTCTTACCACCTTCCGAAGCACTGTAACCAGCAAAGTGTTTCCCTGTTGCTACCACACCTTTTGTGATATCACTTCCTTGCAATCCCTTTACGTATGCCACACCCATTTTTGCAACAAGGTATGGAGATTCACCAAACGTTTCTTCAGTTCTACCCCATCTTGGATCTCTGGCAACATCAAGTACTGGGGCAAGACCTTGAGTGATACCAAGTTTTCTTAGATCTTCCCTTATAGCTGATGTGATTTTTTCAACCAATTCTGGATCCCATGTGCTGGCCATTCCAATTGGTTGTGGAAAGATTGTTGCTCCAAGTCCCATGTATCCTGCAAGGCACTCTTCGTGCATTATCGCTGGTATTCCCAAACGCGTGTTCTCAACCAAAAATTTTTGAATTTCATTTACCAATTTTGCCACTTCGGGAGGCTCAAAATTCGTTGCGCCACCAGGACGTGTGATCTGTCCTATACCATGCTTTAGAATTTCTTTCGCTTTTTCTACTGAAAATTTTCCATCTTCTGTGAGCAACTCGTAACTCCATACCGAACCAAGTTGGGCTATTTTTTCTTCCAAGGTCATCTTTGACAGAAGATCTTTTGCCCTTACCTTTGCTGGTACATTTGGATTCTTGTAAAGATCCATTTTCCAACCCCCTCTTTAAAGTTCAATTCATTTATAAAGAAAACATTTTACAAGCACATCGTTGACCTTAAAGTACGGCGGGTTATTTTTCTTACATTTTTCCATAGCAGAAGGACACCTTCCAGCGAACTTGCAACCGATTCTCAAGTATTCTTCATGTTCTGTGTCGGCAAGCACAACTTTAGTGCCCCATCTTTTCTCTGGATCTGGTTCTGGAACAGATTCTCTCAAAAGTTGAGTGTAAGGATGTTTTGGATTAGAAAGCACTTCCTCTGCTGGCCCCATTTCTACTATATTTCCTCTGAACATGATTGCAATTCTATCACTCACGTAATAAGCTGTTGTCAAGTCGTGTGTTATGTAGATAACGCTGACTGAGTATTTTTCCTTTAAATCTTTGAACAAGTTAACAATGGACATTCTTAAAGAAGCATCAACCATTGAAACTGGTTCATCCGCAACGATTAATGACGGATCGGTCAACAAAGCCCTTGCTATGGATAATCTTTGCAGTTGGCCACCGGAAAATTCGTTTGGATAACGTTGAGTGAACTCTTCGAACGAAATACCAACGGCAGCCAATTTTTCTTCGATTTTCTTTTCTGCTTCCTTTTTGCTTGACACAATTTTCAAGTTTAGCAACGTTTCGTAAAAGTAGCTGTCAACAGTTCTCAAAGGATTGAAAGTCGAAAATGGATTTTGAAAAACAGCTTGAATTTCTCTCAACATTTGGATTTTATCTTTTTTTCTTAACTCGTTTATCGGTTTGCCTCTGTAAAAAACCATTCCTGAGGTTTGTTCTTCAAAACCAAGAATTATCTTAGCAGTAGTTGTTTTCCCACAACCACTTTCCCCGGCAAGCGTGAATATCTCAGGCTGCATGACTTCAAAGTTAACATCCTCAACGGCTGTTATCTTAATTCTGGAAAAAATACTTCCAAGTGAGTAAATCTTTGTTAACCCCTTCACCTCAAGTAGTTCCCTCATGCTATCCTTTCCTCCATTAACCAGCATGCAACTTTGTGGTCTGGTTCGTATTCTCTCAAAGGAGGAACCTCAACTTTGCATTTTTCAAAACAATAAGGACACCTCGGGTGGAAACTGCAACCTGGTGGCAATGCAGCAAGCGATGGAGGACTTCCTGGGGCACTTGTCCTTCTTGATTTGTCTCCAAACCTTGGAAGAGAATTTATCAAGAATTTTGTGTAAGGATGCTTGGGATTTTTGAAAAGTTTGGAAGTTGGTGCTTCTTCTATGATCTTTCCAGCGTACATAACGGCTATTCTAGTGGACAAACTTGCGTGAACTCCCATGTCATGGGTTACTAACACAATTGTGTTCATGTAAGTGGATTGGATATCTTTGAGAAGTTGAATAACCCCTCTTTGTGTCACCACATCAAGAGCGGTTGTTGGTTCATCAGCAATGATAACCTTAGGTTTTAAAAGAGTTGCAAGCGCTATCGTGACCCTTTGACGCATCCCACCTGACAACTGATGAGGATATGCCTCTAAGATCGTCGGTGGAAGTCCCAACCCTTTCAAATGCTCTTTGGCAAGCTCGTAATATTCCTCTTTCGTTCTGCCTTTCAGATGACTGTTCAAAAAGTCCTTAAAAGTTTCTTTTATTTTTACCACGGGATTCAAAACACTCATTGAACCCTGTGGGACGTATGAGACAAATTTCCACCTTAAGCTGCGCCTTTCAGTTGGATCTAAAGCGTATAAATCGTATACCTGTCCATCGTGGTGGTACAAAACTTTTCCGCCAATTAGCCTAAGTGGAGGATCAATAATACCAAATATAGCTCTTAAAAGAGTCGTTTTTCCACACCCACTTTCTCCGGCTATACCATATATTTCGTTCTGGTGTATTTTTATGTTCACACCGTCAACAGCTTTTACCACTTTTTCCTTCCCAAAAACATCGAGAATATAGTAGCTTTTCAAATCCTGTGTTTCAATCACTGTTTGCATCCTATCACCTCGTGCTTTTACCTATTCTTTGTATTCTCATGCGTGGATCAAGGTATTCACTTATGCTTATGGAAAGCAAATACAAAGCTATGAAAAGCATGATTGAGGTTACAACGGGTGTTCCTATCCACCACCAATATCCAAGCAGCAAAGCTTGATAATTCAAAGCCCATTGAAGCATTGTTCCAAGACTTGGAATTTCAACTCTGAAAACGCCAAGTATTGCGAGAGTTATCTCCATGCCTATTGCCCAAGAAACGTTCCCTATGAAAGTGGCGAATATCAAAGGTGTTAAAAATGGCATATATTCCTTGAAAACCAAAGACAAAGTTTTTGAACCGCTGAGAAGAGCAGTGTATGTGAAATCTCTTTCCCGTAAGCTTAAAACCTGAGACCTAATAACTCGAGCGTCCCAAGCCCAACCAAAAACACCTAACAAAAGCCCCAACGAAACCAAACTTAATCGTGCTTTTGCCATCGAACCTATCAAAACGATTATCAAGAAAAGAGGCAACACCAAGAACGAGTCACTGAGGAACATCAACAATCTATCGGTTTTTCCACCTTTATAGCCAGCTATCATTCCAACTAGGATAGCTATAATTCTGGAAAATACACCTGCTATTAAGGACATAACTAAAGAATTTCTCACAGCAAAACAAAGTTCCCAGAACACATCTTGACCTCTAGAACTTGTTCCAAGAATGTGAGGCCATCTTGGAGGAAGGTCTCTTGGAACAACATTCCACCTGTAAGGATCATAAGGTGAAAAGAAAGATAAGATAGCCAAGAAAACCAATACTACCAATACAAAAAATCCGAATGCAAACTTTCCATCTCTCAACAAGTCTTTCAAAACTTTCATAGTCTCACTCCTTCATTATTTGTATCTAACTCTTGGATCGAATAATGGGTAAAGAAGATCTATAACCAAAATGCTGGTTGTAACCACCAAAATTGACATCGTTGTTATCCCCATCAAAAGGTTATAGTCACCCGTGAATATAGCATTGTACAAAAGTGTTCCTAGTCCCGGATAGGAAAAGACCATTTCTGTGATTAAAGCACCACTGAAAATCTGACCAAGCGAAAGTGCCAATCCTGTTATTTGGGGCAACATTGCATTTTTTATCACATATTTCCGAGCGATTGTTGCCGGTTTTATTCCCCCAGCTTCAGCATATTTTACAAAATCATCCGTTTTGACACTCTGAACCACCAATTTCATAGCTTGAAACCAAACAAAGATACCGATCAAAAGCAACGATAAAGCTGGCAAAAATGCGTGTTTTAAAAGAGTTACAATCGTATCCAAATTGAAAGTTAACCGCATACCAATTCGATAACCCCCACCCAAAGGAAAGACTGGAAAGATGTAAGCTAAAAGTATCAAAAGTCCAAGAGCAAGAATGTAATATGGCATTGGTCTTATAATCATAGCTATGTAATCAAGAACTCTACCCCATTTGCGATTTGAAAAATAACCTGCAAATCCGCCTAAAACATTTCCCAATATCCAAGAAAGCAGCGTTGTAGTTAAAAGTAAAGCAATTGTCCATGGCAAAGATTGTTTTATCAAAACTATTACAGGTGTTGGAAATTGAAAGTAAGAAGGTCCAAAATCGCCGCGGAGAAATCTATTCCAGAATTTAATATATTGCTCCCAAATGCTTCCTTTTAGCCCATAAAGTTCTTGAAGAGTTTCAATGGTTTTTTGCATGGCTTCTGGATCCATATAAGCTCCTTGAGCTCTTATTCGAGCAATTGTTTGTAATACAGGATCAGTTGGGAGAAAACGTGGTATAACAAAAACCATGGTTATTCCAATGAAAATTACTAAAAAGTAGATTATTAATCTTGGTAAAAGATATCTTTTGACGAAATTCAATCTTGAGCCCTCCCCAGTTATTTGTGCTTGTCAATAGCAATTCTAACAAAACCGGGGGGACAGACCCCCCGGTTTTGCTTGTTTTTTTACAACTTTCATCATTTCTTTCCAGTTGGTTTGAGGAACGGCAACATGTACTTGAAGTTCGGCCAGTGATGGTATGGTTGTGCGTACATATTCTCGGCTCCAGGATAATTTGTCCAGTAATATTCGTCCCAAGCTATGACTCCTGGATAGTTGAAGGTCGGGATCGACGGCATTTCTTCTACCAGCAATTTCAAGCCTTCAATACCAAGTTTTATGATATTTTCTGTATCATTCCAGTCGGTTACCTTAAGTTTTTCGACGATTTCATCCATCTTCGGGTTCATCCATCTTGCATAGTTACCCCAAGCTGCGTTTTCACCAATTGGTACCATGTATTGTGAGTGGAATGGATTCAAGACTCTGTAAAGATCAGGGTGACCACCCCATGGTTCTGCTGCTGGCCAGTCCGAACTCACTTGGAAATTACCTTGCTGCACAACGGTTGGTTGATCGAAAACCACAACATCCACATCTATACCGAATTTTCTCCATTCTTGTGCAACTGCAAATGCGTTCCTGTACGCTGGATGAGCTGGGTTAGTGTTGGTGCAGTAAACCGTTATCTTCCAAGGTTCACCATTTGGTAACAGCCAACCACGTGTTCTTGGATCTCTCTTGAATCCGTTCTTGATCAAAAGCTTTTCAGCAACATCGGGTGCGTACTTCCACCAACCAGGACCAAAGATGTATTTAATTTCGTTTGGATCTTTTGGTACTGGATAACCTCTCTTTCTCGCATACTCTGCCAGTCTTTGACCAGCTGTTGGATCATATGGCTTGAACTTCTGTCCACCACCAAGATCCAATTCAAATTCTTTCAACCAAGGCTCTAATTTGTTGAAGTACCAGTCCATATAAGCTTTGGTTAATGGTATATGTATTGGGCTCAACGTAACGGCACCGTCGAATGCATTGGCAGCATATTCAACTATATCAATGGCAAGAGTTAAAGCCCATCTAACTTCTTTGTTGTTGAATGGTTCTACCATGTTGTTGAATGTTATACCTGTGATGCATGGGTCTATGTTGACAGTCCATGGATAATCTTTTCTCCAAGCTCTTGCAGTTGTATTTTTCATAAGGACTGCTCTAAGAGTTTCCATTGTAAGGTCTGCTGCGTCAAGCTGGTGTCGAACCATTGCAAGCACTTGTTTGGCTGGATCTCCGTATGTCACAAATGCCACATACTTGGGTTGTGGCATACCATAAAGCATTCCTGTTGGTGTTCTTTGCCAGTCTTCTCTTCTTACCCAGATTGTCCAGTAACCTCCAGCGTCATAACTATGAAGTACATATGGTCCTGTTCCAACTGGTGGGTTGAATTCAAAAGTCAGTGGATCTGCTACTTTCTCAAATACATGTTTTGGAAGAGGTCTAAATCCACCCCATCTGTCAAGAAAGTAAGTATGGAATCTTGAGTTCGGCTTGTTAAGCTCTACAACAACGGTGTAGTCATCCACTTTTCTAACGCTCTTAACTTCTTGCATTTGCGAGTTGTATGCAAAACCAGGCGTATTTTTAGAAAGTTCAATTGAGTAAACCACATCATCTGCCGTGAATGGCACCCCATCGCTCCAATACACGCCTTTTCTGAGCTTGATCGTGAGTTGCGTGAAATCTTCGTTATAAATTGGTGGCTCTGCCGCTAGTGCGTTGATGATTTCACCAGTTGCGTATTCGACACACCAAAGAGGCTCAAGCAACAAGTTGTGCAATCCTCTGTCAAACCATTTCCAACCGACCCACAAGTTAAAGTTACCAGGTGTTCCAACACGGCCGGTCAGTTGGTTGGTGATGAAAGTTTCATGGCGTGGAACATCTAATTGGGCAAGTGCTAACAGTGTGTAAGAAATGATCAAAAGAGCTACTAGCAGTTTCCTCACCTTGATACACCCCCTTTTAATTTTAAGGATCGTTTACAATTATAGATGTCCACTCCAAGCTAAGCAAGCCTGATTATCTGGAATTATGGTTGAGCTGACAAAATAATTCTGAAATTTTCCTAGAGATACTGCCTAAATCTTCCAAAATCTACTTTTTTCTTTGAATTTCTCGTTTTTTCTTTCCCGAAAATAATTAACATATCACAAACAAAGCACCCCGGTTGGGGTGCTTAAAATCAGCATTTAACGTATTTTGTGCACATTTTATCTACAGCTTCCCACAGTCCAATTATGTAAGTTATTCCAAGCGCTCTGTCATACAATCCATAACCTGGTATCGATTTTTCGTTCCATATCGTTCGTCCGTGATCTGGACGGATGTATCCATCGAATTTAATCTCATACAGCGCTTTGATTATTTCAAACATATCATAAGAACCGCAAAAGGATGGATGAGCTGTTTCGTAAAACACTTTTTCCCCAACGATTTTGACATTTCTTAGATGTACAAAGTGTATTCGTCCCATGCTACCAAAGTACTTTATCATATCTACCAAATTGTTGTCCTTTCTCACACCGAGCGAACCCACACAAAAAGTCAAACCATTGTATGGACTATCCACCGCTTTGAGTATTCTTTCAATGTTTTCCTTACAAGTGACGATTCTTGGTAGTCCAAAAACAGACCACGGTGGGTCATCTGGATGAATAGCCAACTTGATTCCAACTTTTTCACAAACTGGTATCACGTTTTTCAGAAAATAAACCAAGTTTTGAAACAACTTTTCTTCATCGACATTTTCGTACATCTTCATCACTTCAGCTAGTTTTTCAAGTCTTGACCATTCCCAACCAGCCAAGATAAAACCTTGCGAGCCACTTTTAACTTCTTCCACAAGTTCTTTTGGCCCGCGCCCTGCTATGAATTTATGATCGTATTCCATAACCTTTGAGCCATCAGGTAATGTTTTGTGCAGATTTGTCCTTACCCAATCGAAAACTGGCATGAAATTATATACTACAACTTTAATTCCTATCTTTGAAAGGTTGATCAACGTTTGGCAGTAATTTTCGATGTATTTGTCCCTCGTTGGTAAGCCAAGTTTGATGTCTTCATGAACGTTGACGCTTTCAATTACTTCAAGCTTCAAACCAGCTTGTTCCACTTTGTGCTTCAGCTCAACAATCTTTTCAAAGGGCCACACTTCTCCAACCGGTATGTCAAAAAGTGCTCCAACAACTCCTTCAACACCTGGGATTTGTCTTATTTGTTCTAATGTCACCGTATCAAATTTCTCTCCAAACCATCTAAAAACCACGTGCATTGTTTTTTCACCCTCCAAAATATTTTTCCAAAGTAGCTTTTACAGCTCCAGTACCAGCTATCAAGGATTTAAACATTTCTTCAATTTTTTCACCAATTCCTACTTGGTAAAGATTAACTGCAAACAATCTTTCGTTGCTTAACACATCTTTCAAATTATCTCCAACCGTTTCCGGATGACCAAATGAAACTTTACAGACATATTTTCTCAAATCGTCCAACAATGGATCGGGACTTAAAGTCAACGGATTTCCATTATCGTCGATTCCCATCAAATATCTCAACCACCCTGCTATCGCAAGTGGTATGCACCTAAGTTGCCTTGGATTCAAATCTTTTCTTGTTGCGTAAGATTTTATGGTTTCTCCAAATCTTATGGGAACCTTTTGAGAGGTATCTATCAAAATCCTCTGTGGTGTATCCGGTATGTGTGGATTTGACAATCGTTGGTTTAAAACCTCTTCTAAAAACTTTCTTGGAGATATCACCCCTGGATCTGGTGTAACCACAAGCCCTTCTTCTCCCACACCTTTTGCCAGTTTGAATATCAAAGGATCTTTCATACATTCTGCAATTGTTTTGTAACCCAACAAATGACCGTAGATTGAAATTGCTGTGTGCAATGGATTTAAGCATGCTGTAACTTTCATCCTTTCTGCCTTTTCAACGGTTTCCCTATCGGTTACAAAGACATTTTTTCCAGATTTTTCAAAAATAGGTCTTCCATTTGGGAACATATCTTCTATCAGCAAATACTGTGTTTCTTCCATGTTCACAAACGGTGCAATGTGAGTATTTTTTTCTGTCAGTATTGGTTCCATGCCCTCAATTCCCAAACTTTTAAGATGTTCCTCAACGATTTTAGAAGGGCCAGGCACGATTTTATCTATCATCGACCAAGGAAAAGCAATTTCGTTGGACAAATAATCCAAAAATTCTTTTTCAACTAATTTCTTTTGTACCCAGCCTTCTGCAATTTCCCTTAAAGATGAGAAAAGTTTTTCCCCATTTCTTGCAAAATTGTCCAAACTCAAAAGCGCAAGTTTATACTTACCTGCTCTAAATCTTTCGTACAGCAGCGCTAGAACCTTTCCCATGGAAGATTGCGGTTTGCTCGGCCCATTGTTCATATCTTCGGCAACTTGTTTGTAAAAGTTTCCAGCTGCATCTTTCAAATTGTACCCTTTTTCGGTGATAGTGAAGGAAACGACTTGCAAGGATGGATTTTGGAAGATTTCTGTTAACCTGCTCCAATCCTTTGTAGCTGGATTTGCCTTTAAAGCTTCTGTGATGCTTGCTATGATTTCTTTATCCATAGAACCGTCATTTTTCAAGGTAACTGCTATTGCCAAATTATCATATGGAACAAAAATTCTGTCGATTATTTCATAATCAAAGAGTTCGGCAGCAATCACACCTTTGTTGGATAATTCTTGCTCCAAAAGATTTTGCGCAAGTCCAGCTATAAAACCTCTGAAGATGTTGCCAGCCCCAAAATGAAGCCAGGTTGGTTCTTTCATCGTATTCTCTTTAGTTTTTTCAACATCGAACTTTGGTACTTTTACACCAACTTTTTCCCAAAAATCTGCATTCTTCAAGGAAGACTTGTTCAGTCTCATTCCAATACCCCCTCCTTTTATCACCAATTGAAATATTTTCTCATTTCTTCGTTGAACGGTTGTTCCATGATTTCGTCTAGAACTGCAACAGCTTGTTCATACGATTTCGTTCTTGGATCTCTTATCAACGCTTCAATTAACACATTTTTATCTCTTGAAACTATGGCTTCATAGGCAAATTCCATCGCTATTATTTTTGGATACAAATAAAAATACACAATCCTATCTGTCAAAGGGGGATCAATTTTTTCAGCTCGCAAACCATTTTTATCAACCCAAACTGGAACTTCTACTATGAGATCTTTCGGAAGTTTTTCTATTGAGGAATTGTTCAGAACGTTTAGAACTAATCTAGTTTTTTTATCATATGTGATGGCACATATAAAAGGTATATGTTGTTCACCACTTAATGTTCCTTTTCTAAAAACCTGTGGCCAAATTTTGGTAAGTTCTATTTTTGGATCTTTCTCAACTTCCTTTGCAAGCTCGATCATTTTCTTTCTTGCCTCTCTCATTGCGTCGTGAAATCTTGGTCTTTCCACTTCGTTATCTATAGCACCAAATTTTCCATACCATTTTTTCTTTGTCTCAAGGTTGTAATGATATTTCCACGAGCCATTCCTGACGGTGTCACCTATCGGAAGCATTCCATAAAACTTGTACATATCTATTGCAGCTGGTGAAAGTTGCGTATCCCAAGGATTTTTTGGTTCCCAGTTTTTTGATTTCTTTTTGATCCATTCATCGAAAAGTTCATATGCGTTTTTTCCTTCGTACAGAAATCTGTTTAACCATATGCCGTGATTTACACCTGCTACCTGCCAATCCACTTTAGTTGGGTCAAGTTCAAGGGCTTCGAATACTGCGTAGACTCCAGCCACACCATGACAAAAACCTACAATTTTGACGTTTGTAAGTCTCGTAACAATTTGAGTGATGTCGAAAACAGGATTTGCAGTTTGCATCAACCATGCGTTGGGTGCCAATTTTTCCATCTTTCGAGCTATTTCCAAGGCCAGCATCACATCTGGATAAGAAGCCAAAACGTAAGAATAGGTTGAGACCATGTTGAACTCGCGACTGTCTATACCTCTATAATATCCATGTTTCTCTCCTATTTCTGTTACACGGTCCCAACGTTCGTAACCGTCTTTGAGATATCTTCTGTCATAAGGATAAGCAGTGTTGATTATGAAATCTGCGCCATCAACAGCTACATCAAGTGACAGGGTTTTTTGAATGTTTATCGTCGAACCAAGCTCACAAGCGTATTTTTTGGCAAGGACAAAAGAGGTGTTAAGCCTTTCTTCATCGATATCCATAAGGCAAACCTCAGTTTTATCGTTTGAAAGTTCTTCAGTTTGCGCTATGTCTCCAACCAACTGCAGGGCAAATCTAACACTTCCCGCACCAATTATGGAGATTTTCACACATATCCCTCCTGATGGTTCAACCGACATCAAATTGATGATATCATCTTTTATGAAATTGATGAATATGCTAAACTAATAGTTAAAACCGAAAATTTAAATTTTTTCAAGGAGGGCTGTGTATGCGCTTTGCCAGCTTTGAATGGAAAGGCAAAAAGCTTTGGGGTATTGTCGATGCTGAAAATCAGTTGGTCTGTCCAGCGGAAAGACTGTTTGAAGGAGCTTATCCGTCGACTCTTCTTGAGTTTTTGGCAATCAGCCATGGTGATCTTTCTAAAATCAAGATTCCAGAAGACAAAGGCAGTTGGATCAAATTTCAAGAAGTAAAATTTTTTGCTCCATTTCCAAAACCTGTGAGAAATGTATTTTGTGTGGGAAGAAATTATCAAGATCACGTAAGAGAATTGTCCAAGAAAGACCTTGAGATTAAGCATCCTCAATTTTTCACTAAGGCAACAACAGCCGTTACAGGACCTTATGATGATGTTTACATTCATCCCGAGGTTACATCTCAAGTTGATTATGAGGCAGAGCTAGCCGTTGTCATAGGTAAACCAGGAAGGAACATACCTGAGGATAGAGTTTATGAATACATATTCGGTTATACGATAATAAACGATCTCACCGCAAGGGATCTTCAAAAGAACCACGAGCAGTGGTTTAAAGGAAAAAGCTTGGATAGCTTTTGCCCAATGGGACCATGGATTGTAACAAAAGACGAAATAGGATGGCCTGTAGAACTTGATATAAAAAGTTTTGTCAATGGGGAGCTTAGACAAAATTCGAACACAAAACACATGATTTTCTCCATATCTAAGCTAATAAGTATCCTTTCACAGGGTATGACCTTGTTACCTGGAGATGTGATTGCAACAGGAACACCAGCTGGTGTTGGAGCAGGATTTACTCCTCCAAAGTTTCTCAAAAGTGGCGATGTTGTAAGGATAGAAATAGAAAAAATAGGATTCATTGAAAACAAAATGGTTGGATGAAAGACATTTCAGGAGGTTGGTAAATATGGTCTTTGAAATGCCATTTGAAAAACTGAAAACTTACATGGGGACGAATCCTTGCCCGCCAGATTTCGATGAATATTGGCAACGAGCGTTGGAAGAAATGAATAGCATAGATCCAAAAATTGAACTTATAAAAGAAAAATCTATTGAAGCACCTTATGCTGAATGTTATAATCTTTTTTACACCGGGGTTCGAGGGGCAAGGATCAGAGCACAATTTATTAAGCCAAAGAAAATCGACAAACCTTGCCCTGTTGTAGTGCGATTCCACGGTTATCAACGTGAAGCAGGGGACTGGTCCGATAAATTTGCATTAGTTGCAGCAGGGTTTATAGTTGCGGCTATGGATGTACGCGGGCAGAACGGATTGTCAGAAGATGTTGGTGGTCATAAAGGGAACACTGTTTTTGGTCACATCATAAGAGGGCTTGACGGAGATAAAGACAATTTGCTTTTTAGGCATGTGTTTCTGGATGCAGCCGAACTTGTCAAAATTCTTGTTAATTTTCCAGAAGTTGATAAAGAAAGAATAGCAACCTTTGGATTTTCGCAAGGTGGCGGTTTAGCGTTGGCGTGTGCAGCTTTATCTCCCTATGTTTCACGAGTAGTCTCAGTTTATCCATTTTTAAGTGATTACAAGAGAGTTTGGGAAATGGATCTTGCAAAGGATGCTTATGAGGAAATTCGAATGTACTTTAGATTCAAAGATCCGCTTCATGAAAGAGAAGATGAGATTTTCATGAAGCTTGGATATATAGATGTTCAGCATCTTGCAAAATGGATTAAAGCAGAGGTTTTGATGGTGACAGGTTTGATGGACACTATTTGTCCTCCATCAACACAATTTGCGATTTACAATAAGATCAAAAGTAAAAAGAAAATGCTTATCTATCCTGATTATGGTCATGAAAACATACCTTATTTGAACGATAAGATCTTCATGTATTTCATGGAAATGCTTAAATGACCCCCATCTTGCGGGGTCGTCTTTTTTGTTTAAATGTTTAAATAATCATTCCCAGAAGGAACAAAATTTCATGCAAAGAAAAAGAAAGATTTCTGAAGCAATAACAAGCTACACAAAGCTAGAAAAAGCTGACCAAGGTTGATCTGCCGATAATTGGGAATCTTTTTAATTAATTGGGAATTATGGCCTTTGACTATTCTGATTATCACCAGTATAAATACTTATGAACTAAACGTAAATATCCTTAACAAAATCTGTTAATAACTTGGGGGGCTGATAATGCTTAGATTCATTGGAAGAAGAATTCTTGCGGCGATACCTACTTTGTTCGCAATTGCAGTGATATCTTTTATAATCATCGAACTGCCGCCAGGTGATTATCTCACGACTTATGTAGCAAATTTAAGAGGCAGCGGTGAACCTATAGATGAAGCAGAACTAGAAATTTTGAGGCAAAGATATGGCTTGGACAAACCCTTGCTAGTCAGGTTTTTCAAGTGGTTTACAGGTTTATTCAAAGGTGATTTTGGTTATTCTTTCATGTGGGAAAAACCTGTGGCAGATTTGATTGGACCAAAGATTTGGTACACCGTTCTCATATCTGTGTTGTCAACAGTTTTTGCTTGGGTTACAGGTTTTCTCATAGGTGTTTACTCAGGTACGCATCAATATTCAATAGGTGATTATACGTTCACCGTTCTTGGTTATATTGGGCTTGCAACTCCAAACTTTCTTTTGGCATTGATTTTACTTTGGTTTGCCTTCACCACATTTGGTGTGACTCTTGGAGGATTGTTCTCCCCAGAGTATGTTAACGCTCCGTGGAGTTGGGAAAAGTTTGTGGATTTGTTAAAGCACATATGGATACCTGTAATTGTCATAGGTACGGGAAGTATGGCAGGGTTGATACGAACGCTTCGAGCAAACCTGCTGGACGAGCTTGAAAAGCCCTACGTTACGGCTGCAAGAGCAAGGGGTGTTCCAGAAAAAGAATTAGTTTGGAAATATCCACTTAGAGTAGCCGTGATACCCTTTGCCAGTACCGCTGGTTGGGCTTTACCAGGTATTGTTTCAGGTGCTGTTGTAACTGGAATTGTTTTGAATCTACCAACGGTTGGAACAATTCTTTTGGATGCTTTGATGTCGCAAGATATGTATTTAGCAGGAAGCTTGGTGATGTTCTTAAGCATTTTCACCGTTATAGGTACAGTAATTTCAGATATTCTTTTAGCCTGGTTAGATCCAAGAATACGCTTGGAATGAGGTGAAAAAGCGTGGCAAGAAAAGATCTTGAAGAAAGATCAGAAGAATTATATCTTGCTCCAGAATGGAAACTGATGTGGTGGCGGTTCAAAAAGAACAAATTAGCAGTGACTGGTTTGATAATTCTGTTTGTACTTTATGTTTTAGGAATTTTCTGTGAATTTTTTGCACCTTATGATCCTAATAAAACGTTCGCAAGATATGTTTATGCACCTCCACAAAAAGTTCATATCTTCAGAGATGGTAAGTTAGTAAGGCCTTTTGTGTACGCCTATAAGATAGAAAGAGATCCTGTAACTTTGAGGAGAATCTATACAGAAGACAAAACAAAGCCTTTGTCGATAAAATTTTTCGTTAAAGGGGATCCATACAAATTTCTTGGCATTTGGAAGGTAGATGTTCACTTCTTTGGGGTTGAAGAAGGAACAATTTTCTTGTTTGGAACTGACAGAATGGGTCGAGATATGTTTTCAAGGATACTCCACGGTGCAAGAATATCCACGACAATTGGTTTGGTGGGTGTTGCAATCAGTATGATTTTGGGAATAATAGTCGGGGGCATTTCTGGTTATTATGGTGGTATGGTGGACAACGTCATTCAAAGAATTATCGAGATCATCATCAGCATACCAACTATACCACTTTGGATGGCGTTGGCAGCGGCTTTGCCAAGACATTGGTCCCAGGTAAGAGTTTATTTTGCTATAACGGTTATCCTTTCTTTGGTTGGATGGACTGGTTTGGCAAGGGTTGTTAGAAGCAAATTCCTAGCTCTTAAAGAGGAAGATTACGTTGTAGCGGCGAGGATTGCGGGTGCAAGTGAGTTTAGAATAATTTTCAAACATATGCTTCCAGCTTTAACAAGTCATTTGATCGCTTCTGTGACTTTGGCGATACCTGGGATGATTCTTGGTGAAACTGGTTTGAGTTTCCTTGGTTTAGGTTTACGTCCACCAGCCATCAGTTGGGGCGTTCTTTTGCAGGAAGCACAAAACATCCGAACACTAGCTCTATATCCATGGCTTTTGATACCTGCTTTGTTCGTGATAGTGACTGTGCTTTGCTTTAACTTTGTTGGCGATGGATTGCGGGATGCAGCAGATCCTTACAAGGTATAAGGAGAGGTTGGTTTTATGGAAACGCAGAAAGTTTTGAAAGTAAAGAACTTAAAAACTTATTTCGAACTTGACGAAGGAACTGTTAAAGCAGTTGATGGAATTTCTTTTGAGGTAAAAGAAGGAGAAATTTTTGGGCTGGTTGGAGAATCCGGTTGTGGAAAGAGTGTAACTGCTTTATCGATAATGCGTATACTTCCAAAAACCGCAAGGATCTTAGAAGGAGAAATACTTTTTTCTCCAAACGGTTCAAATACGTTGAATTTGGTGGAATTTGATCAAGAAAGTGATGAATTGAGGAAGATAAGGGGAAAGGATATAACGATGATATTTCAAGAACCTGCAGCTTCTTTCTCTCCTGTTTACACTGTTGGAGAACAGATAATGGAAGCAATTTTATTGCACAAGGATGTGACAAAATCTAAAGCAAGGCAAATGACGATAGAAATGTTGAAAAAACTCAGGCTGCCAAATCCTGAGAAGATCTTCGATGCATATCCTTTTGAACTTTCTGGTGGGATGCTTCAAAGATGTATGATTGCTGCTGCTTTGGTTATGAATCCAAAGATATTGATAGCAGATGAGCCTACGACGGCGTTAGATGTGACTATCCAAGCTCAGATACTTTATTTGATGAAACAACTGCAAAAGGAATATGGAACTTCCATAATCTTGATCACCCACGATATGGGAGTAATAGCTCAGATGGCAGATAGAGTTGCTGTGATGTACTTAGGTAAGATTGTCGAATGTTCTGCAGTTTATGAAATCTTTTCCAATCCACTTCATCCATACACCAAAGCTTTGCTTGCTTCCATCCCAGGACTTGGAGCGCGCAAATCGAAGTTGGAGACAATCAAAGGCAACGTACCTGATCCGTACAATTTACCTTCAGGTTGTCGTTTTCATCCAAGATGTCCGCAATTTATAAAAGGATTGTGCGATGTAGAAGAACCGCAGCTTGTTGAAGTAAAACCCGGACATGTGGTTCAATGCTTTTTGTACAAGGGAGTGAGATCGTGAAAAATTCATTGCTTGAAGTAAAGAATCTGAAGAAATATTTTCCAGTGATGCGTGGCTTTTTCAAAAAAGTTGTTGGTTATGTAAGGGCTGTAGATGATATCAGCTTTGACATAAAAGAGGGCGAAACTTTGGCTTTGGTTGGCGAATCTGGGTGTGGAAAGACAACAACAGCCAAGTGCATTCTTCGTGCAATTGATCCAACAGAAGGTCAGATCATTCTTCGAGTGGATGGGAAAGAGGTTGATCTGGCCAAACTATCCAAGAAAGAGTTGAAGCCTTACAGAAGGTATATGCAAATGGTTTTTCAAAATCCTTATACCTCTCTCAATCCAAGGATGAAGGTAAGGGATATAATAGCTGAACCATTGGTGGTGAACAAAGTAGCCAGCGGTAAGGAAATAGAAGACAGAGTAGCAGAGTTAATGAAAGCTGTTGGACTTCATCCAGACTACATGGTTCGATATCCGCATGCTTTCAGCGGTGGTCAAAGGCAGAGAATAGTTATAGCCCGTGCTTTGGCTTTGAATCCAAAACTTGTTATCTGCGATGAACCTGTAGCAGCTTTAGATGTATCAATAAGATCGCAGATACTTAATTTGCTTGCTGAGTTACAAGAAAAGTTTGGTTTAACTTATCTTTTCATCTCACACGATTTAGGAGTGGTGTACCACATAGCAGATCGTATTGCAGTGATGTATCTTGGAAAGATAGTTGAATTTGCCCGCACAGAAGAACTTTTTGAAAATCCAAAACATCCTTATACAGAAAGCTTGCTTAATTCTGTTCCAAAGCCTGATCCTAGTTTTCGAGCAGAAAATCTTCGACCTATCGAAGGCGAGGTACCAAATCCCATGAATCCACCAAGTGGATGTTACTTTCATCCAAGATGTCCTTTTGCGCAGAAGGTTTGTCAAGAAGAATCACCAAAGTTTGAAAACCTTGGCACAGCCGAAGAACCACATTTTGTTGCGTGCCATTTTGCTGAAAAGCTTGCCTTGAAGGGAATGTCTGTTAAAACACTTTGAGGGGGAGGTGTTGGTATGAGGGTTAAGTTGTTGCTGATTTTAGCCTTGGCTGTTTTGGTGGTCTTGAGTTTCGGTTGGAGTGTTTACGCCACGCCAGAGGAATACTACAAGGCTACTGGCAAGAGGATCACACAGTACAAAGAGTCACCGATGCTGACAGAACTTGTAAAGCAAGGGAAGCTTCCACCTGTTGAGCAAAGGTTACCAGAAGAACCGCTTGTGATCGTGCCGGAAGAAGAAGTTGGACAGTTTGGAGGAACTTGGAGAAGAGTCTGGAAAGGTCTAGGTGACAGATGGGGGATTTTCAAGCTTGCAGAACCTCACCTTGTTTACTGGAGCGCTGATGGTGGAGAATTCTTACCAGGTCTTGCCAAGTCTTGGGAAATACTTGAGAACGGAAGGATCTTCATTTTCCATCTTAGAAAAGGTGTGAAATGGTCAGATGGTCATCCTTACACAGTTGATGACATCATCTTCTGGGTTGAAGATCTTGTCGGTAACGACGATATAACACCAACAAAGCCTGCATGGTACAGACATGGTGGTCAAACTGTCAAAGTAGAAAAGATAGACGATTACACAATCAAATTTGAGTTTGCAGCGCCAAACGCTTTGTTCATGCTACAAGTTGCCTATAGCACAGGCTTTACAGGTGCGCCCAAGCATTATCTGAAGCAGTTCCATCCGAAGTACACGCCGATGTCTGAGATAGAGAAGGTCATGGCACAGGAAAAGCAAGACACATGGGTGAACTTGTTCAATTTGAAGAACGATCCGATAAGGAATTTGGAGTTACCAGTTCTTTGGACGTGGAAAGCGGCGTCTGATCCATCTGGACAGTTCTTCATAATGGAGAGAAACCCGTACTTTTGGGCAGTTGACATTGAAGGGAATCAACTTCCGTACATTGACTATGTGAGGCACGAGTATGTGATGAGCGATGAAATGATTCTCTTGAAAGCCATAGCCGGTGAAATCGATATGCAGCACAGGCACATTGGTATGCTTGGAGCTGGTGCAGGTAACTACACGCTGCTGAAAGAAAACGAAAAGAAGGGCGACTACAGGGTGCTTAATTGGATAACCGCAAATGGTTCTGTCAGCCAATTGATGTTCAATCCGAATCATCAAGATCCAGTTTTGAGGGAGTTATTCAACAACAAGAAGTTCAGGCAAGCTTTGTCGTTGGCGATAGACAGGGAAGAGATAAGCGAAGTGTTGTTCAATGGTATGGCGAAGCCGAGGCAAGCGTCGTTTGTCAGTGGGTCGGCGTATTATGATCCTCTTTGGGAGAAGGCATATGCTGAGTATGATGTGAAGAAGGCGAATCAACTGCTTGATGAACTTGGGTTGAAGTGGGATGCAAAGAAAGAATACAGACTCAGACCGGATGGAAAACCGTTGCAATTCACAATACAGGTTACAAGACAGGTTGATGTTGACGTTTGGACAATGGTTAAGGAGCATTGGAAAAAGATAGGAATCAAAGTAGAGGTTCAGAGCTTAGAAAGAAGTCTTTATGAATCAAAAATAGGTTCAGGCGATTATGACGCTCAAGTTTGGTCAATGGATAGAGCAGTTATACCGCAAGCTGAACCTGTTTGGGTTATACCAGGCAGCACAACCTACGCGGCTGCATGGTGGGCTGCATGGGGAAGCTGGATTGATGCTTACAAGAAAGGTGAACAACCACCTGCCGATGCAGCTGTACCACCTGAGGATGTCATAAAACTTGTCGATCTATGGGAACAGGCCAAAAAGGAGACTGACCCAGCAAAGTTCAAACAGATCATGGCTGAAATAACGAAGATTCACAGGGAAAACATTTGGATGATTGGAACAGTTGGAGAGGACATAGCACCAGTTGTGGTTAAGAACAACTTTAAAAATGTTCCTGCAAAGATTGTGTCTGACGACATCCTTAGAACTTACATCAACGCAATGCCAATGCAGTTCTTCATAAAACAGAAATGACAAAAACTCCGGGGGCAAAAAGCCCCCGGTTTTCTGGAGGCATGTTATGATGCCAAACGGTTATGAAATGTGCTGGTTGGATTACAAAAAGCACTGCGATGTTGATAAAAATGAGCTTTCCAAATGGTTTTCCTACATTTGCCTTTTTGATCCGACAGACGAGTTTCAAGTGGTCAAAGAGGAGCTTGCAATCTTTGTAACTGATTTTCTTGGATTTCGTCCCAGGTTTTTCAAAGTTTTTCCAAAGCAAGGTAGACATGTTTTGATCGGCAAACTTTCCGACTTACCAGTTGAAGTGAATCTTGATGAACAGTTGTCTGAAGAAGGATTTGTGTTGAAGTACGTAAAAAAGCAAGACGCCGAATTTGTCATCATTACAGGCATATCGGCTGCTGGTGTACTCTATGGTACGTTTGAGTTCATCAACAGAGTTAGAGTTGGTGAAGATTTGAGAAAACTGAACGTTGTTTCCAATCCAAAGATCAAACTTCGCTTTCTCAATCATTGGGACAATTTGGACGGCACAATTGAACGTGGATACGCTGGAAAATCTATATTCTTTTCAAACAACAAGATTTTGCTGAACCAAAGGACTAAAGATTACACTCGTTTAATTGCCTCAATTGGGATAAATTCTGTTGTGATAAACAACGTGAATGTTCGTCATGCTGCTTTAAAACTGATAGAACCAGCTTACTTGAAAAGATTATCGCAGCTTGCACAACTGTTTCAACGTTATGGCATAAAGCTGTTTTTAAGCGTCAGTTTTGCTTCACCCATTCATCTTGGAGGTCTTGATACAGCTGACCCGCTTGACGAAAGAGTAAAGAAGTGGTGGAAAGAGAAAGTCAAACAAATTTACGATTATATACCGAATTTTGGTGGATTTCTCATAAAAGCTGATTCCGAATTCAACCCCGGACCGCATATGTATGGAAGAACTCAAGCTGACGGAGCAAACATGTTAGCGGAAGCACTCGAACCGTTTGGCGGTTTGGTTATATGGAGAGCATTTGTTTACAACTGTCAGCAAGATTGGAGAGACTACAAAATTGATAGAGCTAAAGCGGCTTACGATATTTTCAAACCATTGGATGGTCAGTTTGCTGATAATGTTGCAATTCAAATAAAATATGGTCCAATGGATTTTCAAATAAGAGAGCCTGTTTCCCCTCTCTTTGGTGGCATGGAAAAAACCAATCAAATATTAGAGCTTCAAATAACTCAAGAGTATACAGGTCAGCAAATTCATCTTTGCTACCTTGGAACGATGTGGAAAGAAATATTGGATTTTGATACTTTTTCAAAGGGAAATAATTCCTTCGTGAAAAGAATAATTGATGGTACACTTTATGGTAGAAAAAACAATGGAATAGCAGGGGTGGCCAATATAGGTGATGATCCAAACTGGACAAGTCACGATCTTGCCCAAGCAAATCTTTGGACCTTTGGGAAGCTTGCTTGGGATCCAGATGAAGATGTGAAGAAAATCGTGGAAGAATGGATAAAACTCACCTTTGGAGATGATGAGTTAGTGGTTAGAAATATCAGTTATATGCTTTTGAACTCAAGAGAAGTTTATGAAAGTTATACAACACCCTTTGGTCTTGGATGGATGGTAAATCCAGGACATCACTACGGTCCAAATCCGGAAGGGTATGAGTACTCACATTGGGGTACCTATCATCGAGCCAATTGGGAGGCAATAGGGGTTGATAGAACTTCCAGAGGGACCGGTTTTACCTTGCAGTACCACGAACCATGGCGAAGTATTTACGATGACATCCACAAATGTCCTGAAGAGCTATTGCTGTTTTTCCACAGAGTTCCATACAATTTCAAGATGAAAAATGGAAAAACGTTGCTGCAAAACATCTACGACTTACACTTTGAGGGTGTTGAAAAGGTGCAAGAATTTATCAAGTTGTGGGATGAACTCGAAGGTAAGATCGATGCGGTAAGATTTTCAAGAGTAAAGAAAAAATTGCAACTTCAATTAGAGCATGCAATTGAATGGCGCGATGTTATAAACACGTACTTTTATCGAAGAACAGGTATAAAAGACGAAAAAGGTCGCAAAATTTATCCATAATTTTTGGAGGTGAAAATGTTGAAAATATTCCAAAACAAGCTGATTCAGAAAAATTTGTTTGGTCTATCGTCCAAAGGTAAATCTGTTTATCAGTATACCTTAAGCTCTGAAAGTGGTTTGGTATGCAAAATTCTAAATTATGGTGGAACGATCAAAGAACTTTGGATTCCAGATAAAAATGGCAAATTGATCGATGTAGTCTTGGGCTTCGATACTTTAGAAGAATATGAAAAATTTAATTCAAGCTACTTCTTTGGCAGTATTATTGGAAGGTATGCAAACAGAATAGCAAATGGAAGGTTTCAAATTGACAATAAAATTTATCAACTGCCTTTGAACGATGGTGATAGGCCCAATACACTTCACGGCGGATTAAATGGTTTTCACAGTGCTGTTTTTGATGCTGCTTTTGAGGAAACAAATTCCAAACAAGCGGTGTTAGTTTTGAAATATAAAAGCTCAGATGGTGAAGAGGGTTTCCCAGGAAATCTTGATGTTACTGTGACTTACACTCTTGCCGATTTGCAGCTTGTTGTGGAATACTTCGCGACCACTGACAAACCAACAGTTGTCAATATGACGCAACATTCTTATTTCAACCTATCGGCAAAAGACACTATTTTGGATCACTATTTGGTTATCAATGGTGATTTCTACACGCCTGTTGATGAAAATCTGATCCCAACAGGTGAAATAAAACCTGTTGAAGGAACCGCACTTGATTTTAGAAAACCGAGAAAAATTTCAGATGGTATATCGCAAATACTTCAAGAAGGTTTTTTAGGGTACGATCATAACTTTGTCATCAAAGGCAAAGTGGGCGAATTGCGATTTGCAGCTGCTTTATTTGAGGAAAGCACCGGAATCTGCATGGAAGTTTATACTACACAACCTGGTTTGCAACTTTACACTGGTAATTACCTGTCAAATGTTCGTGGCAAGCATGGTCGAATCTACAACAGATATGCTGGTTTATGTTTAGAAACTCAAAACTTTCCAGATGCACCAAATCATGAAAATTTTCCATCCGCTTTGTTGTTACCTGGACAAGTTTATCATCACAAAACAATTTATAAATTTAGATATTTTGACAAATTGCCGATGAATTTTGAATAAAAAAAGAAAGGAGAGGTGAACATGAAATTCTTCAAGGAATTTCCAAAAATTGAGTACGAAGGTCCAACAAGTACAAATCCTTTGAGTTTTAAGTATTATAATCCAAACGAGATCATCGATGGTAAATCTTTGAAAGATCATCTTAAATTTTCCGTTGCCTTCTGGCATACCTTTGTTGGTGCAGGCAGTGACATGTTTGGCGATGGCACTTTTGATAGGCCTTGGAATCGTTTCAGTGACCCAATGGACAGAGCTTTCGCAAGAATAGACGCGCTTATTGAATTTTGTGAAAAGCTTGGTATCGAATATTTCTGTTTTCATGATCGCGACATAGCTCCAGAGGGAAAAACACTACGTGAAACCAATCAGATGCTTGACAAAGTTGTGAATTATTTAAAAGAAAGGCTTAAAGGAACCAATTTGAAACTTTTGTGGGGAACTGCAAACTTGTTTTCTAACCCTAGGTACTGCCAAGGTGCTGCCACATCACCTTGCGCGGATGTTTTTGCCTACGCTGCTGCGCAGGTTAAAAAGGCACTTGAGATCACCAAAGAACTTGGAGGCCAAGGTTACGTATTCTGGGGCGGAAGGGAAGGCTATGAAACTCTTTTGAACACCGACATGAAACTCGAGCTTGACAATCTTGCAAGGTTTTTGAGTATGGCTGTTGACTATGCGAAAAAGATAGGTTTCAACGGCCAATTCATGATTGAACCAAAACCAATGGAACCGACAAAGCATCAGTATGATTTCGATGCAGCACACTGTTTGGCATTTTTGAAAACTTATGGTTTGGATCCTTACTTCAAATTCAACATTGAAGCAAACCATGCAACCTTGGCAGGTCATACTTTTGCGCATGAACTAAGATATGCTAGAATAAATGGTAAATTCTGTAGTATCGATGCGAATCAAGGTGATCTAATGCTGGGGTGGGATACTGATCAATATCCAACAAATATCTACGAAACAACTTTGGCAATGTACGAAGTAATAAAAGCGGGAGGATTTACAACAGGTGGTTTGAACTTTGATGCAAAACCAAGAAGGGCATCGTACACCTTACGTGATCTTGTACTTGGGCACATCGTTGCCATGGACACCTTTGCACTAGGATTTAAAATTGCCCATAGGATTATCAAAGATGGAAAGATAGATAAAATCATAGAAGAAAGATATGCAAGTTACAACGAGGGAATAGGTTTGAAAATAAGAAACAACCAAACGAACTTTGAAGAACTTGAGCAATACGTTTTGGACAAAGAAGTTGGGGTACCTGCTTCTGGAAGGCAGGAAGAACTTGAAATGATGTTGAATTATTACATCCTTACAACCGTAAAATGTTGAGGGGATGAGAAGATGTACGCTGGAATAGATGTTGGTACAACTTCGGTAAAACTTATAGTTTTTGATTGGGAAGGGAACATAGTTTTTCGCCAATCGCAAGAACTTCCAATCAGTTCACCAAAACCTGGGTGGTATGAGCAAAATCCAGAGGACTGGTGGGCAGCTGTCAAAGTTTTACTGTCAAAATTGGCAAAAACCAAAATTGAACCCAAAATTATAGGCCTAACAGGTCAAATGCATTCTCTTGTTCTAGTTGATAAAGCTGGGAATGTTTTAAGACCTGCAATTCTTTGGAATGACCAGCGCTGTTACCTGGAAACCAAAATTTTAACTGATCAATTAGGCGGAGAAAAAGTCGTTATTGAAAGACTTGGAAATCCAATACTCACTGGATTCACCGCTCCGAAGCTTCTTTGGGTTAAAAACAACGAACCTGAGGTTTACAAAAAAGCAAGTACATTTATGCTTCCAAAAGATTTCATAGCATGGAAATTAACTGGTAAAATTTGTACTGAACCAAGCGATGCGTCAGGTACATCCCTGTTCAATGTCAAAGAAAACAAATGGGACGAAGAAGCCTTAAAGGTTTTTTCAGACTCGCATATACAACCCCCACAGGTTGTTCCGTCTCAGGCCGTGGTGGGGGAAGTGGTGGGGGGTGTGACGAGGGAGATCGGGTTTAAAACTCGGCCCCTCGTCGTTGCAGGAGGGGCAGACAACGCCTGTGCTGCACTTGGAATGAACGCCTTCATTGAGAATGTGATGGTTATAAGTGTTGGCACAAGCGGAACGGTAATATTAACCAACAAAAGTTATGTTCCAGATTTAACCGGAAGAGTTCATACCTTTAGACATGTGATCAACGATATGTTCTATCATATGGGCGTGGTGCTGTCTGCTACTTTTTCTCTCGATTGGTTTGCACGGTTGGTGAATAATCAAGATGTAGGATCGTTGATAGAGGAGCTCGAGAACACCAAACCCTGCCATAACGGAATCTTTTTCTTACCGTATCTCAGTGGTGAAAGAACCCCGCATAAAAATCCTGATGCGCGAGGAGTATTTTTCGGCCTTTCCGGAAACACGGATAGAAAAGCTTTGACCAGAGCAATTTTGGAGGGCGTTGGTTTTGCTTTGAGGGATTGTAGAGATGCTATACAAGATCTAGTCAGTACACCAAAAGTTGCGAAGATCACCGGAGGAGGTTCAAGAAGCGAACTTTGGATTAAAATCATTGCAAGTATTTTGAATGTTAAACTTGAACGGCTGACAAAGAACGAAGGAGCTTCAACAGGGGCTGCAATGCTAGCAGGAATGGCAGATGGTGCGCCCATCGAAAAATGGAACCAAGTTGAAAGCACATTCTTACCAGTTGAAGAATGGACAAAAGTCTATGAGGAAGGAATAAAATACTACAGAGAACTTTATTCATCGTTGAAAGAACTAATGTCAACAACAAGAAAGCTTGAATAACAGGTGAAGGATATGCAGCTACTTTTTGATAGCAACATGAACCACTGGGAAAGGATCGATATATTACACATTAACAGGATGCCAAGTAGGTCTTATTACATACCATATCATGATCTTAGTATTGCTTTAAACTTCCAGCCTGGCTGTTCCAGGCTGGTTCAATTCTTAAATGGAGCTTGGAAATTTAAGCTTTTGAACACGCCGTATGATACACCAGAGGATTTCCCAAAAGAAGATTTTGATGATTCAAATTGGGATCAAATCAAAGTTCCTGGATGCTGGCAAATGCAAGGTTTTGGTAAACCTCATTACACAAGTTTTCTTTACGTAATTCCATTGAACCCTCCAAAGGTTCCGGCCGAAAATCCAACGGGTTTGTACAGAAGGAAGTTTTTCATCCCAGAGGACTGGAAGGACAAAAACATTTGGTTGAGATTCGAAGGAGTTGACAGCGCCTTCGATGTGTGGATCAACGGACAGATAGTGGGTTACAGCACGGGAAGTAGACTTCCTGCGGAATTTGATATAACCGATTTTGTACGTTTTGGTGAAAATACGATAGCAGTTAGAGTTTTCCAGTGGTCAGCAGGAACCTTCCTTGAAGATCAGGATATGTGGTGGTTGAGTGGTATTTTCAGAGATGTTTATCTTTTAGCAAGGCCAAAAGGGCATTTATATGATATATTTGTGCAGACTGATTTAGATGAGGAATATAAAGATGCAAAGCTGAAAGTCAAAACACTTTGGAAAAATCCCATAGGTAAAAAGATTTGTTATCAGGTTGAATATAAACTTGTTGACGAACAAATGAAAGAAGTTATCAAGCCTGTGATCTGGGATGAATTTATTTTGGATGCAGAGCAAAAGGAATTTGAAATTTCCGTTGATGTGGAAAATCCAAAGAAATGGACCGCCGAAACTCCAAATTTGTACACTCTTGTTGTGATTGTAAAAAGCCAAACTGGACAAGTTTTGGAAATCATACCAATTAGAATTGGCTTTAGAAAAATTGAGATCAAAGATGGTTTAATGCTTCTAAACGGTGTACCTATAAAGTTGAAGGGTGTTAATCGTCACGACTTTCATCCTGATCTTGGTCGAGCTGTTCCAATCGAATGGATGATTGAAGATGTTGTGATGATGAAAAAGCACAACATAAATGCAGTTAGAACCTCTCACTATCCCAACCATCCGCTTTTTTACGATCTTTGTGATCTATATGGTTTATACGTTATAGATGAAGCAGATCTTGAATGCCATGGTTTTGCGTTAGTGGGAAAAATAAACAAGTTAAGCGACGATCCAACATGGGAAAAAGCCTATCTTGATCGTGTTGAAAGAATGGTTCAAAGGGACAAAAATCATCCATCTGTCATAATGTGGTCGCTTGGAAATGAATCGGGTTTTGGAAGAAATCACGAACAAATGGCTAAACTTTGTAAAAGCCTGGATCCAACACGCCCTGTTCACTACGAGCCAGATCAGCAAGGAAAAGTTGTTGACATTTTAAGTACAATGTACACACACGTTGAAAAACTTGAAGAGCTTGTTAAGACTGATTCAATGAAAAAACCTGGAGGTGTCAACTTAAGCCGGGAAATACGATAAAATAAACAAAAACCAACTCTTCTCACCGAAAGGAGGTTTCCGTAAAGATGAAAGTTACAACAACAAATATCACCGAGTACCTATACCAAATTATACCAAACCTTTTTCAAAGACAAAGAGTTCCACATGAGGCGAAAGTATGAACTTGCATTAAGGAAGGCAGCAGCCATAATTGGAGTCAGTCATGAAGCCTTGAGGAAATGGTGGGCAAGAATGAAAGAAGAGATATTTGCTGAGAAGATAGAAGGCAATGCAGTAGTAGCTATAGACAAGATGAAGGTGAACATAAATGAGGTTAAGAGGAAGAAAGTGATCTATGCGTTGGTCAGTAAGACACGAGAGAAAGGCAAAGCAGAGACTTAGGGTGAATTTTGTGTCTGGACAAAATACCTCAGTTGAAACATCTGGTTCAGCTCATACATACATCCCTTTACCCTCATTATCCCGTTCCTCCATTTTGTCTCCCTCAGGTTCTTCCTGTGCAAATATACGCTTAACTCCAATAGCTCAACACTCCCAAAATATCCCCCACTTTTAATCCTTACTCGCTCTATCTTGCTGTTTATGCTCTCCACCGCATTCGTCGTGTATATGTATCCCCTCAATTCCTCAGGATATTTCGTATATGCCACGTATTTCTCTTTCTTACCCTCCAAATATCTCACAAAACTCGGATACTCCTCTTTGTACTTCTCAAGCAGCTTCCCCATCTTCCCTAATGCCTCTTCATAGCTGAGTTTCTTCAATTCGTCCAACCCTTCCTTGAACCCCTTCGCATCCTCTCGCTTCATTTGCCTATCCGCATTCCTCTTCAAATGCTTCACACAAAGCTGGTGATCCGCTAATGGATATACCATCCTTATTATCTCCCCTAAGCCACTTAAATCGTCGCTTACTACTACCATCACCCTCTTCAAGCCACGTCTCACCAAATCCTCAAATACCTTCCCCCATTCCACCCTGCTCTCCTTACCCAAATACGTGTACAAACCGTATATGTCCTTCTTCCCCTCCATGTCTATCCCCAATACTATGTAACATACCCCATACCTTACTTTCCCTTCTTCCCTTATCTCACTGTGGTAACCATCTATTATTAGCGCAAATGCCTCACTCGGTAGCTCCCTCTCCTTGAACCATCTCAATTCTTCCTTCAACCCTTCCTTTATCCTCTCAAGCTCCTTCTCCGAGTATGGTAACCCTAACCTCTTCAAAACACTCATTATCTCAGACTCCGAAAACCCACTCGCTATCATCGATTCCAATAACTTAACATACGATTCGTCCAGCCTCTTGTACTTTTCCTTCAATAAATGTGGCCTAAAACCGCCTTTCCTCGTCCTCGGTACTTCAAGTTCCAAAATTCCATACGTGCTGTAAAGATCCCTTTCATACTTCCCGTTCCCTTTGTCCCCTTCCTCAGTCTCAAGATATATCTTTCTCTCTGAAAGCATTATCGTGTTCAAAAGCCTTTCAAACAAATCTGCAAGTGTTTCCCTTTGCTTTTGATCAGAATCATCCGCATATTCCTTAAGCAACATCTCTAAAGACCTTTTCTTGACTTGTTCAAAGTATTCCCTGTCCTCCAGAAATTTGTTCGACATACTTGACACCTCCTTATTGTACAATAATCTTACCACCAGACACAAAATTATCCGAACTCCCATGGGATTAGCCAAGCGCAGTATTACAAATGGAGAGACAGGTTTTTGGAAGCTGGTAGAAGTGCATTGGAAAGCCCAGAGAATGCCAACCAAGTTCAACAACTTGAGAAGAAGATCCAAGAGCTTGAGCAGATCATAGGTAAGCAAGCCATAGTAATAGAGACATTAAAAAAACAGTCATACAGAATGGAGGCGGAGGAGTGCGGGGTTTTAGGGATAAAGCAGGTATTTACGAGCTACAACAATCCGAAAGGGAACGCACTAACGGAGCGGTATTTTAGGACGTACAAGGAGGAGGTGGTATGGGCAGAGGGGGAGATGAGTTATATGGAATTGGTGAAGAAGACGGAGGAGTTTGAAGGATTTTACAACGGGAGTTATCCACACAGCAGTTTGGGATACAAGAGTCCGAGGGAGTATTATGAGAGCTATGAGTTTAGCGAAAGTGCGTAAAAGACTGTCTAAAAATTCGGGGAGCATTACAGGTAATTGTCCTCCAAGAAAAGGCTGCATATCAACAACAGCCAAAAACAGCCAAGCCGGGATTCCAATGATGTTGTCGTCCTTGAATATAATGTCTTTTGTTATGACTATCCCTTTTCCAAAAACGTGCCTCACCGTGGAATAATCGGATTTGTTTATCGTGTTTTGATACTTCAGCTCTATGGGTATCAGCAAGTTATCTGTTTCGCATACAAAGTCAATTTCTTTGCCCTTGTCCGAATACCAAAAGTACGGTCCGCTGTACAGGTTCAGTCCACTAATAGTATCGCTTTCTTTCAACAAATGTCTTAAGATCAACGCTTCCATAATTTTCGGCATTTCAATGGTCTTACCGCTGATTTCCATCACGACTTCTGCTATCATCCTATCAATCGGGTAAGTTTTTTCTGTTTCTTCATCCTCACCGTCTTGCTTGATATGTCCACGTAGAAGACGTTTGCAAGAATAAAGCTATAACCAAGGTATTCAAAATACTTTTGAATAGTTTCTTCACTCTGTATCCTTCCAGAAAAAACATCTTTTAAAGAATTCCATGAAAACCTTTGCCCTACGATGTCTGGTAACTTTTTGAAGATTTCCAAAACACTTGTTCGAGAACCCAAATACTTTTGTGCGTCACCTATCAAGAAATCTTGAAATGCAATCTTTGTGACCTCACCGATGCGTCCCTCTTTGAGAAAATCGGCTATCGCTTTTGGAAAGCCCCAGTTGTCGTGTATTTCAGAAAGTACTCAACAACGTGTCCATACCTTTGGGTAAAAAAAACAAATCTCTGTTGTAACCCTTTCTTCCTGGAAGTCGTTCGCTTGAGATCTTTAAATCATACGCAGACGATCCGGTTAGAACCACCAAGCAATCTTCCAAAAGTCCGATATCCACAAGGTACTTTATGCCGCTCTGCCAATCTTGAATCATCGTTATCTCGTCGATGAACATGTAAGATATCCCGCCGCTTTTTCCGTACAGTTGAAAGAAGTTCTTTATCACTTCTATTAACTCAAATCTATCCTTCAAATCATCGCAGGTTAAAAACAAAATTCTTGACGGTGGAATACCGCTTTCAAGCAATTTTTTGATGTAAAGTTTCAAGAAGGTAGTTTTTCCAACCTGTCTTGGTCCTCGAATGGTGTATTTTGAAGTAACCTTGTGCAAAGACGTTTTGTCACGAGTATGCAAATATAAATCGGTAAATATGGCCAAATTTACCGATTACGATCGGTAAAATTGGAAATCGACAACATTTCATTTGCCGTTCGAACTTGGAACATGTCACTTAATCTTTTCCTTACCCCCGTCCAAACTTTGTCGCTTTTGTCATTAGTGTCGAAATTAGAATCTGCGGTATAATTGAAGCAAATGACTAAAAGGAGATGAAAAGATGAGCAAAGTTGAGCTTTTGAAAAGACTGAGCGACAAGCCATTGAGCAGAAAAGAAACGGATTTGTTCGTCAACAGGGAAAGTGAGATGAATTTGCTGAAGGAAATAGTTGAATATCACTCTTTTGGCATCTTTGGACTTTGTGGAAGAACTGGCTCTGGAAAGACCACACTGCTCAACATGGTGTCTTCCAAAGAGGAAAAAATAGTTCCCATATCTTTGGTTTACCGTGAAAGTTCAGATTCAATTTTGTACAACATGCTTTACTCTCTTGCTGAAAATTTTTTGAAAACCAAAGGTTTGGAAAAACTTGCAAAACAAATAAAAGAATGGATTACCAAAGAAGTGTCGACGGTGAGGGGCTTTAGCCTAGGAGTTTCGCTTGTAGGTTCTGCAAACCTTGACAGTGGAAAAACGACCACCCCGCGTTTCAACATTTTCAAAGCGCACGAATATCTGAGAAAGATTTTGATCCAGGCTAAAAAAGAGTTTGGAAAGGTAGTTCTGTTGATCGACGAGCTGGACAAAGAAAAGAAAGAAGAAGTGATAAAAATTTTGGATTCTTTGAAGTTTGAACTTCTTCAAGAAGACGTGGTTACCATAGTTACTTTACCCCAAAGCATTTACAAAGAGTACATACAAGACAGGTTGAGGATGAACGGAGTGGGAAATCTTGAGAACGTTATAAAAGACGTGGTACTTATCAAAGATTTGCAAGAACATCACATCAAAGAAATGCTGATAAGAAGGTTTGACAAAGATCTAGAATGGCTTGAAGATACATCCATATTGGACGTTCTTGCGAATTTTTCCGATGGAAATCCAAGGGATGCACTTTGGATAACCCAAAAGGTTGTGATTAAACATATCAAAGACAAGAAACTAACTTATGACAGTGTAATAGAAACTATTAAAGAAGTGTCAGAGGAATTTTTGCGAATGCTTTCTCTAACCGAACTTCAAAGAAAAGCTTTAAACGTGTTGAAAGGTTTTTCTGGAACTCGTGAGGAATTTGTCAGTTTGCTGACATCAAAAGGTTTTGCACGATCCACCGCGTACGACATCTTCGAAAAATTTTTGACAAACGGGCTTTTGGTTCAAAAAGAAGGTTATGTCAAGATAACCGGGAAAATAGTTTAAACGACCTTGCAAACCCTTGTGCTATGGTTATTTCAAAGATCTTCTTGGATCAACTACGAATACTGCAAGAAACGCAAGTGAGGCTGTGGTTAAAATCAACGAGAACACGAACAAAAGTTCGTAGCCAAATCGATCGGCCACAAATCCGCAAATCAAAGGTGCAACGAACGAAACAGGTGAAAGGATAAAGTTTTGAATTCCCACATACAGTTCCTTTCTTTTGCCGGAAACCAAATCTATTGTCAAAGCCAAGCTGCTGACATTTCCTGAACTGTTGACTATTCCAAGAAAGACAAATACAAAGTAAGCAAGAAACAAATTGGTGTGGAACAACAAGATTATCGTCGCTGCTATTTGGGCAACTTTACCGATTGCAAGACTGATTTTGTGTCCGTTTTTGTCACCAAGAGGTCCCAACAAAAAAGAAGATACGGCCTGAGAAACCATAAGAACGGCTGTGAATTCTGCCGCCCTGTAGTCGGGTATGGAGAGTTTCCCGGTTATGTAAACTGCCACAAAAGCATTTGAACTTAGACCAAAAACGGTGATAGCTCTTTCTATTATGTAGTTTCGATAATTTGTATCTCTCAAGATATCTTTGATAGCCGCAATGTATTCTGAAAATCTTTTATGCGATTCGATTTTTACTTCATCGGGTGGTTCTCTGTTCAAACAAAGGAAAATGAAAGAAAGGCCAAAAGCCAGCGAAGCATAGAGAAAGCAGTATCCAAAGTTATACGGAAATCCATACCTTTGCAACAAATACCTTGCGATTGCAGATCCTCCTATGCTGGCTATGGCACCAAGACCGCTTCCCATGGCAAACACGGTGCCACGTTGTTTGGGATCTATAACCTTTTCGATCATGCTCATCCACGGGGGTCCCAAAAAACCCATCGAAAAGGTTGCAACGGCAAGCAAAAGGAGTACCAAATAAATGGCAAGCTTTTGGTTCAAGCCAGCTATGAAAAAGCTGGTCAGAGCCATGAAAAAGTACGGCAGCCTTTCACCAGCGGTAACACGAAGAACAAGATCAAGCTTTCTAGGATATCTTTCTGCATACCTGGCACCGATCAAAGCCGGCAAGCCCCATCCAAGATTTGCTATGGCAGGAACAAGACCGATTTCAAAGTTCGTTCCACCAAGGTTTTTTATGTACAAAGGAAGCAACGTGGATATAGATGCCATGGTCATTCCCACGTTGAAAAAAGCCATGTCTATCGAGTTGACGAAAAAGTTCCACTTGTAATCTTTTTCGCTCAGCTTCATGTCCAATCCCTCTACAGCCAAATAGCACTTCTAGTCTAAAACATCACTAACGGCGCAGTCAAGAACAAAGGCAATCAAACAGCAAATCAAGCATCAAACAAAAATCGATGTAGAATATGATTGATGTTAAAATTCAACGTGAAACATCAAATCGTTTTAAGGGAGGAAACAGACTTTTTATGGCCAACTTAACTGAAAAAGAAGTTTATGAAAGATCAATTTTAAGCTTTATCTCACAACTTTCATCCATTGAAAGTGTTGTTCAATTGCCAATAAAAGTGATTGTCGAGATCAAGGGAAATTTCTCAAGTGAATTTATCGCTGGTTTGAATGATATTTTGAAATCCAGAGAAAACTTTCATGGACTTGTGGATGAAAACGAATGTGAGGTCAACCTTGTTTTGGAGTATGGATATGGTTTTCCATACGTTGTCAAAATAGTTTCTAATTCTGATGAAAAAAATTACCAAAGTAAAATCGGTAACCTAAACCGCTATGTGATGGATATTCTTTACCTGATGCACATTTCAAGAATGCTCTACAAAGATTTTCAAATGGAAATGATTATGATGCAAAAGTTACAACAAGGACTAGAAAAAGAGTTTACCGATTTCGATGAAATTTAAAGGGACAGCCTATGAAACTTGGAAAAGTTTCTGAAAAGCTTTTGAAAGAAGTGATATTTAAACATACCGGTTTTAGAAGAAACGAGGTTGTTCTGCACGCCGAATACGGTGAAGACTGTGCTGCCATAGACCTTGGACAAAATCTAGCTGTTGTTACGACCGATCCTATAACTTGCGCCGATGCAAAAAGTGGTTATCTTGCAGTTCACGTGGCATGCAACGACCTTGCAGCTTGCGGTGCAAAACCTGTTGCCATTTTGACGACGATACTTTTACCACCGGAACTTGAAGAGAAAGATTTTGTCGAACTTATGGAACAAATCGACAAAGCTTGCAAAAAACTTCAAATAGAAGTTGTTGGAGGACATACAGAAGTCACCGATGTCGTTCGCAAACCTTTGATCTGTACAACAGCGATTGGCAGTGTTGAAAAAGGCAGACTTGTGAAATCTTCAAATGCCAAACCAGGTGATTGGATAGTCGTTACAAAACACGTTGCGTTGGAAGGAACAGCTATATTGGCTTACGATTTTGAAGAAATACTTTCAAAGAAATTTTCAAAGGATTTCATAGAAAACTGTAAGAAACTTTTAGAGCAAATAAGTGTTGTCGAAGAAGGGTTGATAGCTTCTCAATTGAACGTTTCTGCAATGCACGACATAACCGAAGGAGGCTTAATCGGGGCACTTTGTGAAGTTGCAAAAGCGTCGAAAGTTGGGTTTGAAGTTTATCAAGAGAAAATTCCAGTTCTTTATGAAACCAAAGCTGTATGCGAATTTCTTGATATCAATCCTTTAAAACTTATTTCCAGTGGATCAATGTTGATATGCACTTTCGAGCCGGATAAGCTTGTCGAAACGCTTGAAAAACATTCCATAAAAGCGACGGTGATAGGGAAAATCATCGAGAAAGGTTTCTACTTGGTCGATGGAGTACACAAAAGAATCATTTGCGAGGATTTAACCGACGAGATTTACAAGGTTAGAGAAAGATTTCAAAGGTGATAAACACCTTGTTGATAAAAATGCGGGGGATGCATCCCCCCGCATTTTTGTATCTATAAACTTCGTTATTGTTTTGGATAACCTACTGGTGTTATGTAGATGAGTGTGTATTTTTCAGGTATCTTGAGTACAGCTTGGGCTTGTTCTGCTCTGAATCCAGCTGTTACCACACAACCAAGTCCAAGAGCTGTTGCCTGCAGATAAAGGTTCTGTGCAGCGTGACCGACTTCTAAGTACACGTATTTTGGAGCAACATCAGGATTACCAAGCACCTGTGCTGCTTTCTCCATGTCTGCAGCTATAATAACGCTTATTGGGGCTACTCCTATTGCAGCGGATCCTGTGCGAGCAAGTTGAGCGCGTACATCGCCTTTGAGAATCTGCTTCAAAGAATGCTCAATTGCATCATATTGATAGACACCAGCTTCAAGACCCACTACACCGTTTTCAGAAACCATAACGAAAACTTCCAGTGGGTAAGCCCTTCTTCCAGAAGGCGCTGTTCTAAGCTTTTGCTCAGGTTCAGAGATTCCATATGTTGCCCACAAAAGTTGAGCAAGTTGTTGAAGTGTTAGAGGCTGATCAGTGTAGTCTCTGATAGACCTTCTCAGATAAAGAGCTCGTTCAAGAGACATTGTTCCATCAAAAGCTGGATCTGGAAGCTTGATGACTGTGGCACTTGCAATAGCTGCGAAGACAAAGATCATTACTAGAACTGCCGCAAAAACCTTTTTCACCTGTTATCCCCCCTTTAAAAATGTTGTTTGCAATTTGTGAAAAAATACACTTTTCCTGTGTATTAATATACATGAACTTTCCACTTTTGTCAAGCTATTTCTTCAGATATTCTCATAAGCCCACCATAGGCGGATTGTCCTATCTGGCAGAAAAATTTTGTCTTAGCTAAAAATCTTTAAAATATTTTTACCGCAAAAGATGTTTAACAAATAAAAACAATTTTTCATCTTTCATTAACGCGGTTATTCTTCAATTGCCAAAACAAACAATAGTTACAGAAAAATCGAGAAAAGTTTGAAAAATAAGAAGATGATTCTAAAAAATTTTTAAAATCTTCTCAAATGGCTCTCTTTGTCTTTCTCCAAACTCACGCTCCAAATGTTTCTCGTTTAAACTGTCAAAATTGCCTCGTTTCCCAACTGCTATCAAAGTTATCACAATGCCGTCGATACCAAAGATTTCCTTGACTTTCAATGGATCGTACCCTGCAACGGGGTGAGCCACCAAATTCATTCTCGTGGCTTGTACCATCAAAAAGCCTACGGAAAGTCCTGTGTCAAAAAGTGCATAATTTCGATTATCGCTGAGTTTACAGTCAAAATCCTCCTTTGTGTAGACAACTATCATTGCCGGTGCGTTTTTCATCCAATAGTTTCCACTTGTCAAACTCTCCCAAAGTTTTTCAAGCGTTTGTTTGTCGGTCACAATAATGTACCTCCAAGGTTGGTTGTTAAAACAAGAAGGTGCAAGGTGAGCCGCTTCTATCAATCTAATTAGATCTTCCTTTGGTATTGGATCACTTCTCAAACCTCTGTAAGCTCTTCTTGCCAAGATATCTGGGCTTATCTGTTTGTCCTCTTGCTTTATCCTTTTGAACTCTTCAAGAACTTCTTTCACATGGCCTGGTACTTTGACCTTTAACCAAGATTTTCTTATCCTTCCAAGTGGATCAACGATGAAGGTTGAACGAACTATTTTTCCATTTTCCACCACACCGAATTTCCCCGCAACGGCTTTGTCTGGATCGCTCAAAAGTATTACTTTCAGCTTTCTCGAATCGATGAACCTACAAAGCGCAGGCTGCTTGTCTGGCGAAATTCCCACAACTTTTCCTTCGAATTCTTCAATGTGTGAGGTAAAATCAATTGCTTCCATGCTGCAGCCAGGCGTACCTGCCTTTGGATAGAAATAGATCACCCAATAATCGCCGAATAGGTTTTTGTAGCTAAATTCTTTTCCATAAGCATCCTTTAAAACAAACTCTGGAATTGTTTTCATCGTTATACCTCCTTTTTTTATAAAAAATTATAAAACCATTGTCGCAAAAGAAAGAGGCAACCTGCTCACTGTTTTCTTTTCATGAAAGCCACGCATTCCACGTGGTATGTCTGCGGGAACATATCGAAGGGTTGGATGGATAGAACATTGTACTTTTCGATGAAGAAGGAAAGGTCTCTAGCAAACGTTGAAGGTTCGCAGGAAATGTAAACGACCTTTTCCGGTTCAAGCCTGAGTATTTCTCCAACCACCTTTTTGTCCGCACCTGTTCGTGGTGGATCTAAGACTATCACGTCTGGCTTTTTTTCGAAGTTTTTCAAAAACTCCAAAACGTCGGCTTCTTCAAACCTTATGTTTTTCAAGCGGTTTATGTTTGCATTCGCTCTTCCGGCTTTTACAGCTATGCGGGAGTTTTCCACAGCCACAACGTATCTTGAAAGCATGGCAAGTCTTATAGAAAAGGTTCCAACTCCAGCGTAAAGGTCAAGGATAAGCTCGTTGCCTTTCAATTCCAAAATTTTTGAAACATAATCCACCATTTTTTTCGCAACGAAGTAGTTGTTTTGAAAGAAAGCAGTTGGAGGAATTTGCAACTTTTCATAGTCGAACTCCACTGTTAAGACACCTTCACCGTAAGCTGTTTTGTAAGGTCCCCTTAAGACCACACTGTCTGAAGAGTTCATGACGTGAATTATCGAAGTTATCTGTGGAACTTTCTTCAAAAGGGAGTTTTTCAGCTCTTTGAGTTCGGCAAAACCTTGGGTTTTTGTCACAAATATCACCATCGTTTCATCGTTGGAATGGGAATGTCTTAAAACCAAATGTTTCAACTTTCCCTGACCAGTTTGTCTGTCGTATATGCTCACGCGATGCAGGTCAACTATTTGCGGAACTTCTTTTAAAAGCTTCGAGAATATCTTTGGCGATATTGGACATTCATCGATGGCGACCAATTCGTTAGACCTTCTTTTGTTCACCCCAAGAGATGTTTTTCCTGCGTAAAAGAAATCAAACTCCATCTTGTTGCGGTATTCGAATTCAAGATCACTTGCGACCGTTTCGGCAACCGGTATATCTAACTTTGCAATTCTTTTTATCAGATCTTCAACCATTTCTTTTTTCAACTGCAACTGGTATTTGTAATTTACATCCATCATGTGGCATCCACCGCAGATGCCAAAGTACTTGCAACGCGGCTTAACTCTCTCCTTTGATTGCCTTATCACCTCAACAAGTTGTCCAAAAGCCACGTCGCTTTTTTCTTCGATTATCTGAACCTTAACAAGTTCTCCAGGGTAGGCGTTTTCAACCAAAACAACTTTTCCGTTTGAAAGCCTTCCAATTCCCTTCGCACCGTGAACTATTTTTTCTATCTGCAAAATTTCAACTTTGGCCATATATTTCTCCTCCTTGAACAACACTGCCAACAACATAATTATGGCATATTTTCGTGTATAATCTATTCGTGAAAAGAATAACAAATGAGGGGGGAGGAAAGTTGCAGGAAATTCCAAAACCAACGATACGAAGACTAGCTGTTTACTATCGATGTTTGGAAAGACTGGAACAAAAGAACGTTGAGAAAGTTTCGTCAAAAGAATTGTCAAAAATGTTGAAAATAAAAGATTCACAGGTTAGGAAGGACCTTTCTTATTTTGGAACTTTTGGACGTCGTGGTGTTGGATACAACGTCAAAGAACTTAAGGAAAAAATCAAGGAAATACTTGGTTTGAACAAACAGTGGTCGGTGATAATCCTTGGGGCTGGAAACATCGGAAAGGCCATAGCAAGGTACAAGCAAATTGAAAAAGACAATTTCAAAGTTGTGGCAGTCTTTGATGTTGACAAAAGAAAGATAGGTACTCAAATCACACCAGAGTTAACTGTTAGAAGTTTGGATGAACTTGACGAATTTGTCAAAAAGAACAAGCCTGAAATAGCGGTTTTAGCCGTTCCAGCCGATGCCGCCAATCCACTTGCAGAACGTTTGGAAAAACTTGGTATAAAGGGTATAATATGTTTTGCTCCGGTTACGTTGACCTGTTCTATACCCGTTGAGTACGTGGACATAACCGTCTTTTTCAAGACCTTGGTCCACTTCATTTCCCGTGGTATACAATAGATAGTAACACAATATATAGTATAATTTACCCCCGGAAGGGGGTTTTGATTTTTATGTACAGACAGTTGATCGAAAGGTACAAGCAAAAGCCTTTGTCGGAAAACGCACTCAAGATATTGAAGGAACGTTATTTCTTCAAAAAACCTTCGGGGGAATTCGTTGAAAATTCGTGGTTCGATGTCTGTCGTAGGGTTGCACGTGTTGTTGCAGCTGCCGAGCTGATAAACAACCCAAGACTTGAGAAAATGACAGCTGCAGAAAAGCTTGATTTTGTAAGGCAAGTTGAGTCAGACTTCTTTGACCTTTTGGCGAGCAGGATCTTTTTGCCAAACAGTCCTACGCTGTTCAACGCCGGCATAGGAGCAGATTACGAACTTTTGTACAAGCCACTTGAGCAGATGAAACTAGAAGATTACCAAAAAATTCTCGATTCAAGAAACCACTTACACATGCTTTCAGCGTGTTTCGTCGTACCAGTTGAGGACAGCATAGAAGGCATTTTCAACGCTGTCAAAGAATTTGCGCTCATCACAAAAGCTGGAGGAGGAATAGGAAGCAATTTCAGCGCACTAAGGCCTAAGGGAAGCTTTGTGGCCGGAACGCATGGCAAGGCAAGCGGACCTGTTAGCTTCATGCACGTTTTCAACACAGCTGTTTCAATCGTTGAGCAAGGTTACAGACGAAGAGGCGCTTTGATGGGCATTTTGAACATCGACCATCCAGACATAATGGAGTTCATCGATGCCAAGAAGGGAAACGACGGTGAAAGGGTTTTGAAGTTCTTCAACATCTCTGTTGGAATACCGATGGACAGGCTGGAAATTTTAAGAATGTACGAGAATGACGAGGAAATAGAGTTAAAACATCCAAAGTGGCATCATCCGACGAAGGTTAAGGTTCGCGAAATTTTCAAGAAAATGGCGCAGAACGCTTGGGAAACTGGAGATCCCGGTATGGTCTTTCTAGGCGAAATGAACAAATACTACGCACTTTATCCGTACAGAGAGATCATATCCACAAACCCATGCGGTGAGATAGGTTTGAGTGCATACGAAGCCTGCAATCTGGGCTCGATAGATTTGGCAAAACTGTGCGACGATAAGGGTGTATTCGATTGGGAAAGCTTTGCAAAGGTGATAAGAACGGCCGTTCGTTTTTTGGATAACGTCATAGACGTCAACGTTTTTCCAATAGACAAGATAACCCAAGCTGTAAAGGAATCAAGAAGGCTTGGGCTTGGAATAATGGGATTTGCCGACATGCTTTACAAAATGGAGATCCCTTACAACAGCGAGCAAGCTCGTTCTTTGGCAAAGAATTTGATGGCTTTCATGGCTCTTCATGCGCATGAAGAGTCTTCAAGGTTGGGACAGGAAAAAGGCAATTTCCCGCTTTTTGAGTACAGCAGATATCCAAACGGATTTATTCCGTTTTCGATGGATGTGAGCGATTACGACGATGAAATACGCGAACATTTCAACACGATTGCAAAGAAATACAAAAGAAATGTTGCTGTTTTGGCCATAGCACCGACTGGGTCGATCTCAAACATCGCGGACACTTCAAGTGGTCTAGAACCGAACTTCTTGCTTGCTTATGTGAGGTATGTCAACAAACTTAGCACCAACGAAAGAGAACCTCTTTTCTACGTGAACGAAGTTCTTGCAAAAAAGCTTCCAGAAAATGAGCTTTTAAGGATAAGAGATAGACTGATCGAAGAAGGTTCTTTGAGGAACATAGACATCGATGAAAGGTTGAAAAAGATTTTTGTCGTCGCGCACGACATAGATCCTTTGGATCATCTTCTCATGCAAGAAGCTTTCCAAAGCTACGTGGACAACAACATATCCAAGACGATAAACGTGCCAAACAGCGCAACAGTGGACGATGTTTTGGAGATATACGTTGAGGCTTTGAAGCACAAGATACGTGGGCTGACGGTCTACAGGGATGGATCACTTCAAACCCAGGTTTTAACCTCGGCAAAGGATTTGAAAACAAAGGAAGCTCCAAAAGTTCAGTTCTTCATACTCGACGAGAAAAAACGCTTGAGAGCCAGACCAAGGAAAGAAACTTTGAGAAGCGTGACTAGAAAGTACAAAACTTCTGCTGGGACAACCTACATAACCGTTTCGTTCGACGATACCGGCGAAGCCATAGAAATCTTTCTTTCAAACGGCACAGAAACAGCTGAAGCAATTGGAAGGCTTGCTTCAACTGCTTTGAGAGCTGGTGTATCCGTGGAAGAGATAATAGAACAGCTTTTGAAGGTGAAAGGGGAATACGTAAGAAACGTTGGACTTGAGATTAAAAAGGCAATAGAAGATTTTGCAACGCTTTGGAACTTGAAACAACCCGTTGAGCACCAGATTATACACATCGACGGAACGATGAAATCACCGGAAGAAGTTGAAAAATTCGTTCTTGCAAACAAACTTGAATGGCAAGAGGGATACTATGTTGATCTTGATGGAAACACTTATTGTCCAAGTTGTCTGTCGAAAAATTCCTTGATAAGAAGCGAAGGATGTGTTTCTTGTAAAGTTTGTGGATGGTCAAAATGCAGTTAAAGCGGGGCTAACTGCCCCGCTTGTTTTTTGGTTTCAAAGATGATGAACTTGCTCAATTGTAGCTTCAGGATGATAGTACAACAAGCTGATTGCAACAACTTTGCCAGAGTAATCTGAAAAAACGAGAGTTCTTTTTATTCCAATCGTTTCTTCTGCAATCTGAAGGGATTTGCAAATATTCTTGTTGATCTTCTCAATTGAGATTTTTTCGTTGATTACCGCTATTTTGTCTGACTGCGAGAGAAAATCAGTTGGATGCTGTGTCAATTGCTTTTGGTTTAAAAGCTTTAAAACGTTTGGACAAGCAACTGGATCTACATGACATTTTTCAAAGCAAACGGGTTTTTCGTCGCTCAACCAAAGAATTTCAAAGGTTGCAATGGGAATTTCTTCGTCGAACATTTTGTCTTCCAATTTTTGAACGTCGCTCAAATAACTCTTCAGCAATTTGAAATGCCACAAGTTGCTCATAAAACCAAGCAGAACCTTTTTTGGTTCAAAAACAACGAAGGTACCGCGCCCTTTGATCCTGCGCACGATACCTTCGTCAGCAAGCTGCTTCATAGCTTTTCTTACCGCTTGCCTTCCAACTCCATAGGATTGAGCAAGTTTTTCTTCTTCGGGAAGTTTTTCACCTTTTTTGTAGAAACCAAGCTCAATTTTCTTCTTCAAATCGGAGTAAATAGCCTGCGATAGGTCCGCTCGCAAGCTTCATTACTCCTCCTCTTCGTCCTCGTGATGTTCATGATCATGTTCATTGAGGAACAACATGCTTTGTAGTTCTTCGTCTTTTTCTAGTAGCTCATTCCAAGCTTTGGAAACTTTTTCGAATTCTTCCTCAGATTCTATTGAATCTACGAAAATTCCACCATTTTCATCCTCTCTGACTGCAAACGGGTAAATTTCTCCAAAATCTTGGATGTTTCCGTCTTCGTCAACCATGATTTCTTCGCAGATCCAATACTTTTTCATGCCATCGTCGATTTCCGCAAGGATGACGAAGTGATGCTCTTGTCCATCTTCGTCGGTCAGGACAAAGACTTCAAAATCCTCTCTGTTCATACAAACTCAACTCCTTTCAGACTAAACTTTCCCCACAAACTTTGTGGGCGACAATTAACGCAAACAATAGGATATCACAAAAACCAAAATTTTGTGGGAATATTTGCTGTTGTAAAACAATGATAACACACTTTTTGAAAAAACGCCACTTGATTTGGAGGAAGATTTTTATAAAATAATTTCGGATGGTATCGAAAAAATTTCGAAATCCTAGTATTCCTACACATTTCATTATACAGGAGGTGGTGTTGTGAAAAAACTGACGGTTTTTGCTGTCCTTCTTTTTGCCATCAGTACCTTTGCATTCCGTGCGGCTTTGTTGATCACAGGGGAAGTTGCAGGTAACGCCATTTACGAGCTTGCCGTCGAAGGTGCCAAGAAAGCTTCGCAGGAATTTGGCTTTGAGCTGCAAGTTGTCGAAGGTGGATATAACATGGCAAGGTGGGAGCCTACTTTGCTCAGTTTGGCGGCAACGGGCAAATACGACGTTATAGTTACGTTCACCGAGGGTATGCCAAAGAGTGTTGAAAAAGCTGCAAAACTTTATCCGAAACAAAAGTTCGTCCTTGTGGATGGGGTTGCACCAACTCTTCCAAATGTTTTTTCGCTTGCGTTCAAGGATGAAGAAATGACCTTTCTTGCAGGATACTTTGCCGGTTTGGTGACAAAAAGCGATATGCCAGGCGCAAATCCGGATTTGAAAGTAGGTTTGATAGCAGGGGACATTTATCCAGCTATGGTTAACAAGATGAAACCAGCCTACGAAAGAGCGGCAAAAATGGTTGATGAAAGGATAGAGGTTGTCTTCTCGGTCGTTGGAAGTTGGGCTGATCCTGCCAAGGGGGCAGAACTTGCACGAGCTCAATTTTCTCAGGGTGTTGATGTGATATTGTTGATATGTGGTGGAAGTGGAATGGGTGCGATACAAACGGCAAAGCAAATGGGTAAATACGTGATAGGCGTTGATGCGAATTATATATCCGTTGCACCTGGAACAATTTTGGCCTGCGCTTTGAAAAAGATTGATCGAGCCGTTTACGATGTTTTGAAAAGAGCATACTTGAACAGTTTGCCGTATGGAACTGTAGAAATCTGGGGGGTTAAGGAAGGCGCAATAAGCTTTACTTTCGACGATGAAAACTACAAAAAATTCGTGCCGGAATACATACAAAAGGAGATGATCAGGGTTTACCAAGATCTTGTTGAAGGAAAGATTTCTGCCTTACCATGAAAACTTACGCCGTTGAAATGCTGGATGTTCACAAGACTTTTTATTCTTCTGGAGTGAGGGCGCTTTGCGGCGCCTCACTCTTTGTTGAAGAAGGCACCGTACACGCTCTTCTTGGTGAAAATGGTGCTGGCAAGACGACTTTGATGAGAATCTTACTTGGTCTTGAAAGACCAGACAGAGGTATCATTAGGGTTTTCGGTAAAGATTTTTCAGCGAAAAGTCCAAAGGATGCCTTTAAAATGGGGATAACCATGGTTCATCAAAACGTGTCGTTGGTCGATGAATTGACCGTCCTTGAAAACATCGTGGTTGGGCAAGAACCAACGAGATTTTTCTGGAACGACAAAAAATCCAGGCATATTTTGCTTGAAACAATGCGAAAAACAGGGCTTTACATCGATGTAGACGAACGTGTGGGAAAACTGTCACTTGCGGAAAAGCAAAAAGTCGAGATTCTCAAGGCTTTGTACCGTGGTGCTAAAGTAATCGTGCTGGATGAGCCAACAGCTTACCTTTCGGAGGAAGACAGTCTTAAGTTTTACGAACTTATCAGAAAACTGAAACAATCAAACCACACCATAATCTTGATAACCCACAACGTTGACGATGTTCTTGCCGTTGCCGACAAAGTGACAGTTCTAAGGGGAGGATTCAGTGTACTTTCAGAAGATGTAAAGCTTTTGACAAAAGAGCAATTGATCAACGCCATGGTGGGAGAATACGAACCAGTGCATATTCAAAGAGTTTCACAAAAAGGTCCTTTGCTTTTAAAAGTGGAAAAGCTTTTCAACGAAAAGCTGAAAGATGTTTCCTTCTCAATTCATTTTGGCGAGATAGTTGGCTTGGTTGGTTTTACCGGTAGTGGTCAAAAAGAACTTTTTGAAACCATTATGGGTTTAAGAAAGGTTTCTTCGGGTAAAATCATTTTTCAGGATGTGCAAATAGAGAATCTTTCAACGTCGAAGATTCGAAAACTTGGCATATCCTACATTCCAGAAAATAGAATGGAGGAAGGTCTTTCGCTCAAAAATTCAATCTTTGACAATGTTATAGCCACCAAGTACGAGGATTTTGAGAAAAATGGTTGGTTAGTTCAAAGTGAGTGCGAAAACTTTGCAAAAAATGTCGTAAACTTCTTCGATGTCAAAATCAACTCGCTCAAGTTGCCTGCCAAAGTTTTATCTGGAGGAAATCTTCAAAGACTTGTGATAGCAAGAGAATGCTATGTCAAACCAAAGCTTCTTTTGGCCCATGAACCAACGGCTGGTTTGGATGTGAGATCAAGTTGGAGGTTTTACAAGATTTTGGAGGAATTGAAAAGCTCAAATAGTGCAGTTATGATCGCCTCTTCTGATTACGATGAGATGATAAAGATATGCGATAGATTTCTTTTCATCCATCAGGGTAAAATCGTTGGAGAACTTGAAAACAAGAACCTGACCAAAAAAGATCTTTTCACGACTCTTTTAAATACCACGACAAAAAGCGGGGGAAAGCCTTGAGAACTTATCTAACGAATTTGATCACGCTGCTTTTGGCCATCTTTTTTGGAATGGTTGTGCTTTGGACAGTCAGCAAGGCACCAATTATTGCCATAGAATCTTTTTTCTTACTTCCTCTTCGAAACTTTTACTTTCTATCGCAAATTTTAGTTGGAGCAGTTCCCTTGATTTTCACAGGACTTGCCGCCTTCTGTTCATTTTCTGCCGGTGTTTTCAACATAGGATTGGAAGGGCAACTTTACTTTGCAACGCTTGCAGGCACCTTTGTGGCGCTACATTTAAAGGGTTTCCAAGCAGTTTTTTTCGCACTTTTAGTTGCTTTCATCGTTGGATCTGCTGTTGCCAGCCTGTCGGCCTTTTTGAAGATAAAACTCAACATCGATGAACTCATAACGACTTTTTTAGTAAGTAACGGCTTGATACACGTGACAAACTTTCTTTTGAACACTTATCTGAGAGATCCAATGGCTGCTCTGTCTGCAACAAAGTATCTTCACGTTGAAGTTTTGACGATCCCAGGGCTTAACGTTCACGTTGGATTTTTGGTGGCAATTCTTCTTGCCATCTGGCTTCAAATGGTTTTTGAAAAGAGTGTGCTTGGCTATCAAATGCGGTTGGTCGGAGGAAACGTTGTTTTTTCAAGATATGCCGGAATAGATGTTGAAAAAACGTGGTGGATTGCCTTTGCGTTGAGTGGGGGCCTGGCTGCACTCGGTGGAATGGTGGATGTACTGGCTGTGCATGGAAGGATGATAAGAGGTTTTTCGTTTGGCTATGGTTGGAACGGTATAGCGGTTGCGCTTCTTGCCAAAAACAAACCGTTTTTTGTGATTTTCAGTGCGCTGTTTTTCTCTTATCTTGAAACGGGAGCCCAAATTGCCTCGATATTTGCCGACGTTACACCGGAGATAGCAAGACTGGTTCAAGCCAGTGTATTTTACCTTGTTACCGCGGAGGCTTTGGCGAGTTTGAAAAGGAGAGTTTCAAAATGATGGAGCTTTTAAAGATGACTTTCACCGCATCGGTGCCGATTGTTCTTGCCGGACTTGGTGGGCTCTTCACAAACGTGACAAACACTTTGAACATAGGTTTGGAAGGTTTGATGCTTCTTTCTGCTTTCTTGACACTTCTTTTTGCTCAGAACACATCGAGTCTTTTGGTTGGAATACTTCTCAGCTGCTTGGTTTGTGTAGGCTTTTCCTTGTTGATGATTTTTCTTCACTTGAAGTTGAAAACCAACCTTTTCGTTGTCGGTTTGGCGACCAACCTTATGGCAGCAGGTTTGACGGTTTTTCTTGCCGCTCAAATTTTTGGAACAAAAGGTACAATATTCTTTGAGAAATTGCCGGATGTTCCGACTTTGAAGTTGAAAGGTATTCCGATTTTGGAATTTTTCGATGGTTTTGGGGTATTCGAAGCTGCTGCCGTACTCTGTACGATAATGTGTTGGATAATTTTGAAAAAGACAAACTTTGGATACCGCATGAAAGTGGTGGGAAAAGGTTTTGAGCTGGCAAGAAGGTTTGGAATAAATCCAGAAAGTAACTTGATCTGGGTGTACACGATCTGTGGAATCTTGTGCGCACTTGCTGGTGCTTCTTTGTCTTTGCCGATCAAAGCTTTTGTAACGGGCATGACCAACGGTAGAGGTTGGATTTCACTTGTGGCAGTTATAATAGCCAAGGACAGTGCTTGGAAGCTTTTTGTGGCAGCCGTTGTATTTGGATTCGCCTCGGCACTGACGAACTTTCTTCAAGTTTTGTCTCATCTTCCGCAGGAGTTCTTACTTTCCTTCCCGTTTTTCTTCACACTGCTTGTTTTGATAATTTATTCAAAAGGAAGTGGATCGAAATGACAGGACAAAAAAGCCTTTTTCAGGTTATACGCGATCAACTGCCAAATTTGAGCGAAAGTTTGAGAAACATAGCGACGTTTTTCATACAAAATCCAGACTTGGTTTTGAAGATGAACATAGTTGAGCTCGCAAAAGCGGCAAATGTTTCTCCCTCAACTGTTTTTGACTTTGCCAAAAAGCTTGGTTACTCTGGATTTAGAGAGTTGAAAATAGCGCTTGCCCAAGAACTTCAACTTTTCCACTCTCTGAAGCTCGATGAAGAAAAACTATCTTCGGTTGCAAAGAATTTTTTGCCCTTTGTCTTTGAAAACATCTCAGAATCCTTTCAATTGATAGAGAAAGAATCGATAGAAAAAGCGGCAAAAGCGATATTGAAAAGCAATGTGGTTGAAATTCTTTCATACGGTTTTGACTCCATAGCCGGAAAGGATCTTTTTTTGAAATTGAAACAACTTGGTTTTCAAGTTAACTTCTTTGACAACCCCTTTCTCCAGAGTATTTCCACCTCTAATCTTCCTGAGAACTCTTGCGTGGTTGCGATATCCAGCAGCTATTCTTCGACGGATATGCTGGATGCAATGATGTTTGCAAAAAAAGCCAAAGCAACTGTCGTGGCAATTGCTCCACCTGGTTCAAAAATTGCCGAAAACTGCGACATATTGATTCCATCGTATGTTCAAAACGAACTTCTTTCGGAAGGTGGAATTTTGACAAAATATCTTCAACTTTTCATCGTAGACACCTTGTTCATAACTTTGATGGAGTTGGAAAAGGAGAAAATGGTTCAAAAATACAAACACTTTGAACAAGTGCTTTTCTTCAAGCGCCAAAGAAGGGGAGATAAAGGTGTCGTCTGAGCTTTTTGCTGCTGTCGATATCGGAACAACAAATGTAAAACTTGCCTTTTTCGATGAAAACGGTGAAAAGGTTTTCTTTTGTCAACAAAGGTGTTTTTCAACGCCGAAAGACGGCGTCAGCGAAGTGAAACCTGAAAAATGGTGGGCAACAGTTGTTCAGTGCTTTCACAAAGCCGATCAACAGTTGAGGAAAAAAGTTGTTGCGATTTGCGTAACTGGTCAAGGTCCAACGACGGTTTTGGTTTCAAAATCAGGTTCGACCGTTGGAAACGCGATAACATGGATGGACAAAAGGGGCATGGAAAAACTTGAACAAATAACATCTCAGGGAATCGACGAACAAACAGCCGTAGGTTTGTCGCACCTTTTGGTTTTGAACGATCTTTTGCAAGAAGAAGTTTTTTTACTTCAACCAAGTGATTATATTGTCTTTAAACTCACAGGTAGATTAATCAACGCAAGTTTTCCGAGGCGAGGATATTTACCGTGGTATCAGGAAGATCTTGAGAAATTTCGTCTACACGAAAAGTTTTTACTACCAGAATTTGTTCCAACAGGACAGATAGTTTCACAGCTGGAAAAAAATGTTGCCAAATCGCTTGGGTTGGATCACACGGTGAAGGTGGTCGCAGGGGCACCGGATTTTGCAATGGCTTTGATTGGAACTGCAACTGTGGAAGATGGATATTTGTGCGACAGGGGTGGAACTTCACAAGGCGTAACGTTGTGCAGTCTTGTAAAACCAGAAAACAAAGGATTGATAGTTACACCGTTCATGTTCGGTGATCTGTGGAAAGTCAGCGGTGTGATGAACACGACCGGTGCTGCTTACGAATGGATGTCCAAAAACATCACAAGGGCAAGGTTGGTGGAACTTTCAAAACTTTTGACGGTCAAAAGACCAACGAATCTGATTTTTCTTCCACATTTAAATGGAGAGAGAAGCCCATACTGGAATCCAAAGATGAAAGGAGTTTTGTTTGGCTTAACACTTGAAAACGATTGGAAAACGCTTTTGGTGGCAGTGATCGAAGGTGTGGCTTTTTCGATAAGACAAATCATGGAATTGATGGAAGAATCTGGATGCAAAGTTAAAGCGATAAGGGTAACTGGTGGACAAGCTCTGAACGATCTTTGGAACCAAGTGAAAGCAGATGTTTTAAACAGGCAAATAGAAGTTCCAAAGATTCACGATTCAGAACTTTTGGGATGTGCGATAAGCTGTTTAAGCGCACTAACCGGTGAGGATATTGCAGAGCTTAGCAAAAAGTCGGTTAAAATAGAAAAAAAATTCTATCCGGTGGCTCAAAGACAACCGGATTACGAAAGACTTTATCAACTTTACAAATTGCTCCATGAAAGGACCATGGACCTTCACGAGAAATTGTGATCATTCCAAAGCAGAGAAGAAATTCACGGCACTTGCCGCATTTGCTTGCGGGTTATATCCTCCCTCTTGAATGACGAGCATTGGGATCTTCAACTTTGAAAGTTGCTTTGCCATCTTTGAGTAATCTTGATCTGTTAGCAAGAAATCTCCGACTGGATCGTCTTTGTGTGTGTCGAATCCAAGAGAGACTATCAAAACATCGGGGTAATAATCTCTGATTTCGTTCACCGCATAGGCAAGGGCTGCAGAATACTCGCTCCAATCGGCTTTTGGAGGAAGCGGTAGATTCAAGTTGAATCCTTCACCTGGTCCTTCGCCAACCTCACTTTCCCTTCCGGTAATCCACGGATAAAAGTACTTTGGATCCCCATGGATGGATATGTAGTAAACCATGTCGGTATCGTAGAAAATTTCTTGTGTACCATTTCCATGGTGAAAATCCAAATCGAGTATTGCTACCCTCTCGGCTCCCCTTTTTAAAAAATACATTGCACAAATTGCAGCGTTGTTGAAGTAGCAGTAACCTCCACAGTAACCTCTGGTTGCATGATGTCCAGGTGGTCTGATCAAAGCGTACACAACGTTGTTTGAATCGATCAATCTTGCCGCGGTTAAAGCAGCGTCAACAGCCCTTTTGGCAACCTCAAAGGTGTTTCTCTTTATGGGTGTACCTGTGTCGAAGCATTTGTCGTAACCGAAAACTTCCGTGATGTACTCTTCGTCCTCCGACAAAGATTCACATTTGGCTTTGAGCCAGGAAACGTATTCTTCATCGTGAACAAGATAGATGTAGTTTATAGGAAACTTCGAGGGCGGGACGAAGTTGTCAAAGCCCTTCATTATCAAAGCGTCTTTTATTTGGTTTATTCTTTCAGGCTTTTCGGGATTTTCGATGAACCTTCCTTTATCTATCTCTTTTGTTGGATAGTGCGATACGTGCGCGGGATCGTAGACTATTTTCATCAGCCCAATTCCTCCAATTTTTGAATTCGTTTTTCGTGTCTTCCTCCTTGAAACCCCTCTGTTAAAAAAGCCTCGACTATCCAATTCGCCAACTCAGGTCCTATAAGTCTTCCAGGTAAAACCAAAACATTTGCGTTGTTGTGAGATCTGGCAAGTTTTGCCATCTCTGGGAAAAGGCACAGCGCGGCTCTTATGCCTTTTATTCTGTTGGCGGCTATACTCATTCCAATACCGGTTCCACAGACCAAAATCCCAAAATCCGCAACGTTGTTTTTCAAATCCTCGGCAACTTTTTTTGCAAAATCTGGATAATCCACCGATTCCTCACTGTAAGTGCCTTCGTCGATGACTTTGTAGCCTTTTGAAATCAAATAGCTCTTAACACTTTCTTTCAACCTGAAACCGGCATGGTCTGCGCCAAGTGCTATTTTCAACTTTTTCCCTCCTCAAGCAAGGCTTTTATCGCGTCTTCAACGTTGGGAAAGATTCTAAAAACAGACACAAGAGAAGTTATTTGAAAAATTCTCATCAAGTTGTCGTTTAAACCACAGAGTACCAAAGTCCCTCCGTTCAGCCTGCAAGATCTTTGAAGTCCAACCAACACTCCCAAGGCGGAACTGTCCATGTACTCAACGCTTGAAAGATCTATTATCAAATTAACCTTCCCTTGGTTTATGTACTCGTTTTTGACCTTCTCCTTGAAATCCGACGAGTTGTACAGATCAAGGATACCTGTAGGTTTTATGATCCACAAATCCTTCACGTTTTTTACCGTGAAAAGCTCATTGCCCATAGATTCTTATCACTCCCACAACTTTGCCGAGAATTTCGACCTTGTCAGCCGGTAATTCCATTGGTTGCATGTGTGAATTTATTGGCATCAAGACAAGTTTGCCGTCTTTTATGTATACCTTTCTCAACATTCTTTGTGTATTGTTCAAAAGAACTACTGCAATGTCGCCGTTGTTTACAGTATACTGTTTTCTCAAAATGAGATAATCGCCGTTGACGATATGCTCGCTCATCATGCTTTCATCTCTAGCTTTCAGAACAAAATACTCAAAGATCGATTTTGCCATGTTCAAGGGTACATCTACCGTCTCCGTTGAATCTTCAATATTTTCTATGACGTTCCCGGCGACTATTTCCCCAGCGATGGGAAGTCTTATCGCTTCAGTTCTGTACTTTATCTTGATGGCTCTTGCCTTTTTCGAACGGGTTATGTAACCTTTTTTCTCCAAAGCCACAACATGAAGCATGGCGCCTCTTGGGGTTATGCGAAAAGCTTTTGCAATATCCCTTATGCTCGGTGGATAGCCATGTTTGTTTATGTAGTTTTCTATGAACTCCAAAACCTCTTTCTGCCTCTCGGTAAGCTCTTTACTCATGTGTCAAACACCACCTTTAATTTTAGAATATTTTTCTCTTCAACAATCTGCAAACCATGGTAAGTCAACGCTTTAAACTCCGTCCCGTGAATTTTTTGAACCTTGCAAAATCGAACAAGAAGTTTCTGTTGTACTTCGCATTCTTTTGGAAAAAGCTTCTTTGCATCGATCATGTATATCCAGTCGTTGACCACGTCGAAGACCAAGTCTTCGATCGATTTGTTTATGTCGTATTCGACAACTGTACATTCATCCAGAAAAACTGGACTGTAGTGATCTTTGAATATCTCTATTAAATCTGAAAATATGCATTTTAAAGAATCGCAAACTATTTCATATCTCACATCTGCCGTGTGGTCTAGTTCTCTGTACATTTTTCGATCACCGCAAAGTGCGAAACCTCATCGTCGCCGTCTAGTTCCAATATTTTCACACCCTTGGCAGTCCTTCCAAGGACACTGATCGCAGAAACGCTGAGCCTGATCGACTGACCATTTTTCGTCATGAGCAAAACCTCAGATTGCGGATCGGTGACGACGTCTACTCCTGCCAAGGTACCGACTTTTTCAACTTCCGACAAAGTCTTGATGCCAATTCCACCACGATTTTGAAGCCTATATTCAGCAACAGGCGTTCTTTTTCCAAAACCCTTTGTTGTTACAGTTAAGATTTCACAGTTTTCGTTTGGAATACTTACCATTCCAACAACTTCATCGTTCTCCCTCAATTCTATACCTTTGACTCCCATGGCTGCTCTGCCCATCGGTCTAACTTCGGACATAGAAAATCTGATTGCCATGCCGTTTTTCGTGGCCATCAAAACTTGTTCGGAATCGCTGTAACAAAGTTTTGCTGCGACGACACAATCGTTGTCCTCAAAAGTTATGGCTTTGATACCGCGACTTGCGGCATTTTCGAATTCTTTCAACGGGGTTCTTTTGATTTTTCCCTGCTTTGTCACCAGCACAAGATCTCCCTTCCATTCGTCGAAAGGAAGCATCGTCACAACAATCTCATCTTCTTCGAGGTTTAAATACGCTCTGATAGGCTTGCCTTTGCTGTCACGACCGGTTACTTCTATTTCGTAGTTTTTCAAAACGAAGGCTTTTCCTTTCGATGAGATGAACAAGGTTTGGGCCAAACTTCTTGTACTGCAAACCATTGTTATTTCATCGTCTTCAGATGTTTTGACTCCAATGACACCTTTACCACCGCGTCTTTGCGTTCGGTAATCCCTCAAGCTGGTTGCCTTGAGATACCCCTTTTGTGTCAAAGTCAGCACGATTTCCTCGTCCACGACATAGCTTTCTGGACTGTGATCAAGCTCTTCTGAAAGATCCATTATCTGCGTTCTTCTCTCATCTTTGTATTTCCTCTCGATCTCTTCGAGTTCTTTGTCCATGACTTCGTAGACTTTTTCGTCTTTTGTTATTATTTCTTTAGCCTCTTCGATGTTTTTGATGAGCTGAGAATATTCGCTTTGAAGTTTTTCAACCTCAAGGCTGGTAAGTCTTCCAAGCCTCATGTCCAAGATCGCTTTTGCTTGCTCTTCGGTGATCGACAACGTTTCGATCAAGTTTTTGATGGCTTCTTGGCTGTCTTTGCTCGTTCGAACTATGTCTACGACAACTCCTATTGCGCGCGCGGCTTTTATCAATCCTTCTATGATGTGTGCCCTTTTCGAATAAACTTTGAACTGATACTCAGCCCTTTTTCTGATAACTTCAAATCTGTGGTTTATAAAGGCTTTGATGAGTTGTTGAAGGTTCATCAGCTTCGGTTTTTTCGCATCTATGACAAGCATTTGAACGTTGAAGCTGTCTTCAAGCTTTGTGTTTTTGAAAAGGTTGTTCAAAACAACCTGTTTGTCTGCGTTCTTTGCAAGCTCTATGACTATTCTCAGACCAGTTTTGTCCGACTCGTCCCTCACGTTTTTGATCATAAGCTTTGGTTCTTTGGTTGCGTAATTTGCTATTTCTTCAACCAGACTTGCCTTGCTCACAGTGTACGGTATTTCGGTTATGACGATTTTGTTGAATTTCTTGTCCTCTTCAAAATGCGTTTTTGCACGTATTATTATTCTGCCTTTTCCCGTGGCGTAGACTTCAGGAAGCTCTTTTGCGTTTACGACTATTCCTCCGGTTGGAAAATCTGGTCCCTTTATGAACTGAAGTAGCTTCGAAATGGTCGCATTTGGATTTTTGATAACATATCTAATCGCTTCGACAACCTCTGCAAGGTTGTGCGGCGGTATGTTCGTCGCCATGCCAACGGCTATACCACTTGCACCGTTCAAAAGAAGGTTTGGCACTTTAGCAGGTAGAACTGTTGGTTCTTCCAAAGTGTCATCGAAGTTTTTGGTCATCGGAACTGTTTCTTTGTCAAGATCTTCGAGCATTTCTTCAGCCAGCTGTGAAAGCTTGGCTTCGGTGTATCGCATTGCCGCAGGAGGATCTCTGTCTATGGAACCAAAGTTACCTTGCCCGATGACCAAAGGATATCTCATCACAAAGGGTTGAGCCATTCTCACAAGAGCATCGTAAACAGCCGCATCTCCGTGTGGATGGTATTTACCTATGACCTCTCCAACGATTCTTGCAGATTTTTTGGTTTGTGCATTGTGAGTCAAACCAAGTTCGTACATGGCATAGAGAATGCGCCTTTGTACTGGCTTTAGACCGTCACGAACATCAGGTATTGCGCGTCCTATTATGACGCTCATCGAATAATTCATGTAAAGCTCAACAAGTTCTTCTTCTATTGGTCTTGTCAAAAGCTCTGTCACCATGTTTCCCTCCTATGAAACTGTTGCGCCAGGAGCTATCTCTCCATCAACTGTCAGTATTCTCAAAGTATCGTTGAACTTTGCAGCAAGAAGCATGCCTTGAGATTCTATACCCATGAGCTTGGCAGGCTTAAGGTTTGCCACGATGATGATGGTTTTACCAATCAAATCCTCCGGCGCATAGTACTTGGCAATTCCAGCAACGATTTGTCTGGTTCCAAGCTCACCGACGTCGACAACGAGTTTTAAAAGCTTCTCGGATTTTGGAACTCTTTCCGCTGAAATAACCTTCGCGGTTCTAAGTTCGACTTTTTTGAACTGGTCGATGTCTATTAGGTTTTGAACATTCTCCATTTTATTCTCCTCCTTTTGAACCGTTGGAACGTATTCTTTTTTCTCAAAAAGCGGTGCTCCTTTGTAAACGCTTGAACCAGGTTTTAAAACCGCCCAATTTTTCAAAACAGATTCGTTGATTGGGCCATCGTACCCAAGCCTCTTGAAAACCTCCGAAGAAGAATCAGGCATGATCGGATAAAACATCGTTGCAACCTTCAAAACGGCTTCGCAGACGTTGTAAAGAACTGTGGAAAGTTCATCTAGTTTTCCTTCTTTTGCAAGTACCCAAGGCCTTTTTTCATCGAAGTATTTGTTGGCTGCGGCAAGGATTCTCATAACGCTTTCCACAGCCTGGGTCAAAGCGTAGCTTTCCATGTTGTTTATGTATTCTTCAACACCGTTGAGAACTTGTTGTTTGAATCTTTCATCGATTTCATCGTATTTCGAAGGTGAAGGAAGCTTTCCGTTGAAATGTTTTTCAACCATTGCAAGAGTCCTATGCAGAAGGTTTCCGTAATCGTTTGCCAAATCGCTGTTGAGTCTTTCAACCAAGTTCCTTTCAGAAAAATCCCCATCTTTTCCAAAGGTTATGTCGCGCAGAAGGTAAAATCTCAAAACGTCGTTTCCGTATTTGTCAACAAAGTACTTTGGATCTATGGCATTTCCCAAAGATTTTGAGATCTTTTGGCCATCCACGGTCAACCAACCGTGTGCGTATATCACCTTCGGCAAAGGAAGGCCAACTGACATCAGCATTGCTGGCCATATTATCGAATGGAAGCGATTGATTTCCTTTCCTATTAGGTGAAGGTCGGCTGGCCAGTACCTGTTGAATTTTTCCATATCGTACGGATAACCTATGGCAGAGACATAGTTTATCAACGCATCAACCCAAACGTAGATGACGTGGTCTGGATCGTCTGGCATCGGAACGCCCCACTTGAAAGTGGTTCTGGTTATGCTTAAATCCTTTAACCCGCCTTCTAAAATCTTCAGCATCTCGTTTCTTCTAAAATCAGGTTGCACAAAATCTGGATTTTCCTCAAAGTGTTTCAAGAGAGCATCTCTGTATTTTGAAAGCTTAAAGAAATAGTTCTCCTCTCGGACAAATTTCAGTTCTCTTCCGCACGATGGACACAATTTTTCTTCTCCAATTTCATCTTCGCTCCAATAGCTTTCACACGGTACGCAGTACCAGCCTTTGTACTCTCCTTTGTAAATATCTCCGTTTTCCTTCATCTTTTTGACAAAGTACTGCACCACTTCCATATGCCTTGGATCGGTTGTCCTTATGAATCCATCGTTCGTTATCTTCAACTTTTTCCAAAGTTGCACGAACTTTTCTGCAAGTTCATCACAAAAAGTTTGTGGATCTTTACCTGCGTTCGTAGCAGCCTGTAAAATTTTTTGACCATGTTCATCGGTTCCTGTTAAAAAGAAAACATCATACCCCATCATTCTTTTATACCGAGCAATGATATCGGCAATTATAGTCGTATAGGCACTTCCAACGTGCGGTTCTGAATTAACGTAGTATATCGGTGTGGTTATGTAAAACTTTTTCAAGTTGTTCACCTCCACATACACCTAAGTATACCACATGTTTTTCAATATGATCTTTTCTTTTCCCCATCTTTCAACGAACCATTCTTTTTCTTCTGTATGAACAGGCAAGATGTAATCAGGTTCAAGGGAATTTATGAATTCTTCAAGATCTTCGGCAGATATGTGCCCCGACGCGTGAAATTCTTTTGTGAAAACGGCTTCGCCGTCTTCAAATCTAATCCCAAACGGTTGTATGAAAAATTTCTTCAACCAATTTCCAAGCCTTTTGGTATCTATCAATTGCTCTTCGGTGTAAGCTTCACTCGTTGAGTGTATGTAGATCGAACCTTCAAGGGCGCTTGGATCAAGATCGAGCAGCATGGGGATTTCCCAATAACCTGCGCAGACAATGTATTTTGACGGATTTGATTCTATTTGATCAGGACCAATCAAAATACCTTCTTCTATGGCTTGCTTCAAAACCTGTTCCTCAAAGCTTGAAAACTGAACCTTCGCAACGTGGTAAACTTTGATTTGCTTCCTTTCTTCTTCGGAAAGCTTCCAAGCCGGTTCTATCTGCTCCATCATGATCAAATATGCGTAATCTTTTGGCATCAAGACCAGATACCTTTCCGTTTTGCAAGCGATCAAAAGAAAAGTCAAAAGTCTTTCCAGATGCCTTACGGGAAAATCTGCTATGACGAGTTTATTTGTTTTACCAACAAGTTCCAAAGCTTTTTCGTAAACATCCTTTTCCGTGGTTTCGCTGTCTGTCTTTCGAGCCACCCTTGTGCCTTCGGTTATCAACAGCAAAGGTTTTTTATCGCGAAGAACATCGAAGAACAAGCTGGTCCTTTTGGCAAGCTCTAACCTGGTTGGTCCAAAATGCTCAAACCAAAAGCTTTCCTCTTCTTTTGTTCTTGGACCTAGTCTGAAATCTCCTGTGTACGCGACCCAAAGCCCGTCAACTTTGACTATCAATCCAGCAGCGCCTATGACTGAATGGTAAGCACGTTGGACGATCAGCCGATCGTCCCACAAGTCTGATGGATCTGTGAAAATAAATCTTTCTTCAAGTTGATCTTTCGTGTTCAAAGAACCTATTATGCAAACCTTTCTTTTTTGAAATTTTTCCGACTTGCTGCGGGTTATTTCGGTCAGATCCGATCGAATCAAAGGATCACTGGGTTTAACGCGTTTTCTGGGATAAAGTTCTGCGATCAAATCTTGCTTTAAATCAGAATTTGCCTTCATGATAGCCAAAGTTTCGTTGGTCATCAAAAGTGGAATGTCTGGTTTTATCAATCCAATCATTCCACAGTGATCCGCATGCGCGTGGCTGATGAAAAGAAATTTCACGTCAATTGAATCATCAAAACAAGGTGGGTTTAGATCCTCTCTGTAAATATCGAGCTTTGGTATCAGTTCAAGCTTGCTAAGATCAGCCAAAATTCTGCCGGTTCTTGGCTGAACGAACTCTTCAAAGAACAAAGACCAAAGGGTAAAATTCAAGCCAAAATCCAGTAAAAACCCTTTGTTAGATTTATCTGCAACAAGAATTTTGTTACCACCAATCGTTTCATGACCGTCGAGAACTTTTATAAGCAAAAAATCACTCCGAAAATTGATTCTACCACGAATTTTTTAAACAGCCAGTTCGTTGAAGAAATTCTCAATCATATCTGCAAGACCTGCGACGATCAAAACATCGTTTTCCTTTAGAACGTGGTTATTTTTATCGTCATCTTTGAGTATCAGCTTTCCTTCACTTTCTATTGCAATAACGGTGATCTCATACTTTTTAAACAAATCGCACTCTGAAACCTTTTGCCCGATGCACTTGAAATTTTTCTCAACCTTTAGGTATTCGATTTTCAACGTCTTCTTTCCAAAGGCCTCGAAGCTGAAAACCATCCTTCCAGTTTTCTCAAGGGCAGATTTTGCTAGTTCAAAGCCGGCTATCTCGGAAGTGGCTATCACCACATCGGCACCAGCATAGTAGAGCTTTTTCACATCCTCGATATCGGTTGCTCCAGAGATTACCTTGATGTTCGGATTTATTGACTTGGCAGTTAGAGTCACAAAAACGTTCAACGTATCATCCCCATACGCTGCCACAAGGGTTTTGGCTCTTTTCAATCCTGCCTCCAGTAAGGTGTTTTCATCTCTGCCGTCCCCAAGAACGTAGTAATACCTACCGTGCCTTTCTTTTTCTGGAAGCTGTTCTACTATTTTCCTTATTTCCTCTTCGTCTTCCCCAACGATCACCACGTCAACATCATGCCTGAGAAGCTCATAAACCAAATACTTTGTCGCTTTCGTGATATCAACTACGATTATGTGATCGGTCAGTTTTTCTATCATCCTTTTCATTCGCCTCCTTTTGAAATAACTTCTGGCACTTTCTTCAAAAAATATCGCCGCAATGTTGGACAATCCGTATGTGAAAGCACTTATTCCAGAAACTATCAGAACGGACGTGAATATCTTCGATGCGTTGGAAAAATTCTCTTTCGGGAGTGTGTATCCAACCGTGGAAACACTGATTATCGTGAAGAAAAACGAATCAATTATCGGCAAATTCTCGGTGTAATGGTAGTAGAAGGTCCCGATCAACAGGATAATCAAGATTAGCAAAATCAGTTTTGTTATTCTTTGAAAAAGAAGTTTTTCAACCTTTTGATTCTTGTTCTGCATGACTTTTCCTCCACCAAACAATATTCGACACGTATATATAAATCCTATCAAATTCACGTTTTCAAGTCCACGCTTTTTAGAAAACCCAAATAACGTTGCAACATCGTCATTAAACAACTCGTTACAAAAGATTAGATTCAATTTTGAAAAGATCAAGTTAAACTCAATGTGAGGTGGTGCAACCTGCAAGGCAAAAGGGTTCTTCATCCACCTGCGTGGATAGGAGTTGTCGGCGGGGGACAGCTTGGAAGAATGCTTGCCATGGAAGCAAAAAGAATGGGATATTCCGTGGTGGTTCTTGATCCCACTGAAAACTCCCCCGCAGGACAAGTTGCAGACTTTCAAATTGTCGCACCTTTTTCGGACAAAACGGCTCTGCGAAAACTGGCTGAGCAAAGTGATGTCATAACCTATGAATTTGAGCACATAGATGCTGAAGCACTTCATGAACTTGAAATTGAAAATCACACAGTCATTCCTTCGAGTAAAACGCTGAAAATCATAAAAGACAAATACTTGCAGAAAATGACCTTGTACAATGCAAATTTGCCTGTTCCACCTTTTTGCAAGATAGAAAGCAAGGAAGATTTGGTCAAAAGAATAGGCGAATTCGGCTTGCCCGTTGTGTTAAAAGCTCGCCAAGGTGGATACGATGGTAAAGGCAATTTTGTCATAAAAAGTGAATCCGACGTTGATTTGGCGTATGAAAAACTTGCAGGAAAAGATCTGATGCTTGAAAAATACATCCACTTTGTCAAAGAGCTGTCAATTTTGGTTGCCAGGAATTTTGAAGGTGAAGTAAAATTTTATCCTGTGGTGGAAAATATCCACGAAGAAAATATTCTGAGAATAACAAAAGTACCAGCGCAAATAGATTCGTCGATAAAGTCCAAAGTAGAACAAATCGCACGCAAAGTTGTCGAAGTGTTGAACGATTGCGGTATCTTTTGCATAGAATTGTTCTTGGATTCAAATGGTCAAGTCTTTATAAACGAAATCGCCCCAAGACCTCACAACTCAGGTCATTACACGATAGAAGCCTGCGTGACGTCCCAATTTGAACAGCTTGTCAGAATACTCACTGGAATGCCACTTGGTTCTACACAGTTGATCTCACCTTGCGTAATGGTGAACATTCTTGGAAACGACGAAGTTTTTGGTAAATACACTGTCGAAGGACTTGAAAAAATATTGTCCATGGAGAAAGTTTATCTTCATCTGTATGGAAAATCCACAACTAGCAGACTGCGAAAACTTGGCCACATAACGGTTTTAGACGAAAACGTAGAAAAAGCGGAGCGCAAAGCACTTGAAACACTTTCACACTTGAAGATTAAACCTCTTTGAAAGGGGGATTAATCCATGAACATGGATGACAAACCAATTCGCCGACCAAAGGTGGGAATAATTATGGGAAGCCACTCTGATTTTCCCGTTATGAAAGAAGCCGCCGAAGTTCTGGAAGAATTTGGGATAGAGTATGAAATAAAAATCGTATCTGCACACAGAACTCCTGATCTCATGTACGAGTATGCCAAAACAGCCGAAGCTAGGGGGTTGAAAGTCATCATCGCTGGTGCGGGTGGATCTGCACATCTTCCTGGAATGGTTGCTTCCTTGACACACCTTCCGGTGATTGGAGTGCCTATCAAAACTAAAAGTTTAGAAGGATTAGATTCGCTTTTATCAATAGTCCAAATGCCAGCTGGAATTCCCGTTGGAACGGTGCCAATCAACGGAGCAAGAAATGCGGCTTTGCTAGCCGCAAGAATATTAGGAGTACTTGATCCAAAGGTGAAAGAAAAACTACAACACGCAGTGCAGTGAATCCCAAAGCAAAAAATATCATTGTAAAACTTTTGGTCGCTTTTTTGATATCACTCCAGTGATCAACTTGTCGCTGTTGAAGATTTTGATAATCACGCTCATCAAAAACACTGCCAGTATCGTGTTGTAAAGAATCCCAAGCATCGTGAATGAATAGTTATCGAAAAGCATGTTTCTTAAAGAAAGCATCGGATGCGTAAAAGGTATTGCAAACACGGCGACTTTTAACGGTGTACTGAGAGTGCCAAAATCTTTGAACATCGTCAAAAACATACTCACCAAAGCAAGGGCAACCAGCGGAAAAGTCATTGTTTGAGCGCTTTTGTAATCCTTTGAAAGAATTCCAAGCAGCATACCCAATGCTATTCCGCATATTAAAGCAGAAAACAACGACAGACCGACCAAGCCGTATTCAAAGGGTGTAACACTTAATCCAAGCTCCTGCGGGATAGACATCGAAACAGCACGCATGTAGGATGAAAAACCTATCATGTATATACCAGCCATTATGACACCTGATATTGCACCGGCCAAAATCTTTGCAAAGACGATATACCCACGCTTGACAGGCATCGTCATCAAAGTTTCCAAGGTCTTGTTCTCTTTTTCCAAGCCCATCGATGAAATAACGGTTGTTCCAGCCATGATTATGAGCATCATCACGATAACCGACGTCGTCGTTGACTGAGAAGATGCAATGTTTACAAGTTGCGATGGAGAGATTTTTTCGTAGACTCTGTCCTGAAATATCACCACAGGTTCTTGAGCTATCGGCTCGAGTAGAAACGCTGGATCAGATACACCATGTTGAATTGCCATGGAATAGGTGAGCTGTTTCTTAATGCTTTCTACAAGTCCACTGATAACCGCAGACGATACCGTGTCCATTATCCCCAAACCTCTGATATAAGAAACGATTTTTATTTTCCCTTGCTTGTATGAAAGAATGTCGTTAGAAAAATTTTCTTCGATCACTAAAACGGCTGCCCCATTGTTTTGCTTCACAGCCTGAAGCGCTTCTTCGTAGTCTTTTCCAAGATAAACAACATGTGCAGCATTGCTTAGAGCCTCTTCCACCGCCTTGGCATAATAACCTTCGTCCAAATTGACGATAGCTATCGTAGGCTTTTTGGTAACTTGCTCTTCAATATTGCCAATGGTTTTACCTATGAAAGCGTAAACCACAGACAGAGCAACTATGCTAACAATACCGGATATGGTTAAAACCTCTTTCAACTCTTTTTTCAGCAAGTTCCAGAACATCGTACCACCTCGATGAAGACTTCCTCAATGTTGGAAGCTTTGTATTCTTCCTTAAGTTGATTTGGTGTGCCCGATTTCACTATCTGACCGTTGTTTACCAAGGCAATTCGATCACACAAAAAATCAACTTCAAGCATGTTGTGAGAGGATAATAGAACCGTTCCTCCGTTCTTTGCGTAATCTTTTATCATTTTTCTAACGTCCTGTGCGTTGAGAACATCCAAACCGGAAGTTGGCTCATCTAATATGGCAAGCTTTGGGTTAACCATCAAAGCTCTTGCTATCAAAAGTCTTCTTGTCATACCCTTGCTGTAGGTTGCAACTTTGGCTTTGATTTTTTCACCAAGGTTTGCCATTTGCACTCCTTTTTCAACCATCTGTTTGAATTCAGATTCGCTTTTTGCGAAGAACCTTGCTATGAATTTCAAATAATCCAAACCTGTGAGCTCTTTGTAAGCTCCTGCATCCTCAGGAAGGTAGCTGATGCATTGCCTGACGGAATCTGCCTCTTTTACAACGTCGTATCCGAAAATTTTCACAGTACCAGATGACGGTTTGAGTAATGTTGCAAGTATCCTAAGAGTTGTGGTTTTTCCTGCGCCGTTTGGACCTATCAAACCAAAGATCTCGCCTTCTTGAACCTGGAAGCTAACCCCTCTCAAAGCTTGGAAAGAATCATAGTATTTCACAAGATCAATTACCTCAACAGCTTTCAAATGAACACCCCTGACAAGATAATATCATGATGCCATCAGAATGCTACTTTGTATAGGATAAGCTCTTAGAATCACACGATGGTGCAAAAGAGTCCTTTGCAGTAGCAGATAAAGTTAGGAAAAAAATTTATTAAGATTGACTCATCAACAAACCAAATTTGTAATCAAAGCTCGGCTGAGTTCTGTGTCCTTCAATGCGTTAAGATAAGCAGTAAAGATCACATTATTAGCCCTGGTACAAAAAGAGGAAGGTAAACCACCAGCAAGAAGACCAGTATAAGCCCAAACAGATACGGCACAACCGATTTTGAGATTTTTTCCATGGATAAACCAGTTATGGAAGTAGCGACGTATAAGTTTATAGCCACAGGAGGCGTTACCATGCCGATTGCAAATCCTACCGTTTCAATAATTCCAAAGTGAATCAAATTGACACCACATTGCTTAACAACTGGCAAAAAAACCGGTGTCAGTATCAATATAGCAGAAGCTGTTTCCATGAAAACTCCGGCAATTAAAATGATCACGGCGATGAGAAGCATTATCACATACCGATTGTCTGACAAAGACAAAATGGCATTCGCAATAGTCGAAGGAATGTTCCAATTTGCCAGCACCCATCCGAAAACACCGGCTACGGCTATCAGAAACATAACTATCGACATCGTCATCGCTGATCTTATTATCAGTTTGATCAGCTCTTTCGGTTTCATCGTTCTGTAAACAAAAAGAATCAAGATAAGCGTGTAATCAACGGCTACAACTGCCGCTTCAGAAGGCGTGAAGAACCCCGAAAAAATTCCACCGAGAATGATTATCGGTGCAAGAAGACCAAAGAAGGCTTTCTTGAAAGTTAACCAGATGTTTTTTAAAGAAAAAGCCTTACCTTTGGGATAGTTCCTCTTATGAGCTTCTCTCAGTGCAATGAAAATCAGTATCAAACCCATTCCGACACCTGGCAAAAATCCGTTCAGAAAAAGCTTTGCAACTGATTCGTTCGCGACAACAGCGTACAAAACCATGGGAACTGATGGAGGTATGACAACTCCTATCGTTCCGGCTGCGGCTGTCAATGCGGCGGAGGAAGCAGTATCATATCCTCTTTTTTTCAATTCAGGAATCAAAGATGTACCCACGGCAGCGGTGGTTGCAGCTCCAGAACCTGAGATAGCTGCTATGAACATCGATGAAAAAACGGCTGCTACAGAAAGGCCACCTTTAAGAAATCCAAACACGGAATCGGCAAGTTCAATCAACCTTTCGGATATTTTTCCCTGCGAAAGCAGATCCCCTACAAGTATGAAAAAAGGAACGGCAATCAAGGGAAAACTGTCTGTTGCAGCAAACATTCTTTGAGCAACTATCGCGATAGGTACACCATTCTTTAACAGAACAAAAAGAGCAGAAAGTCCGATAGCCACTGCTACTGGTAAACCAATAAAAAGGAACACAAAGAGCAATGCAAACAATATCCATGCCACAATTATTGCCCCCTTAGATCCTTTTTTGACAAATTCTCAAGTAAAAGTGAAACACTGTGAATTAGCATCACCGAAAAACTTATTGGAAGTGCTAAATAAACAAATCGCATTGGTAGTTTGAGAGCTGGGGAAATTTGAAATATTTGAAGAGATATCAATTTGAAGGCAGCAAGAAACGAGGCAGCAAAAAAGAACATACAAAGCAAAATACCAACAATCAAAAGAGTTTTTCTTGTCAGTTTAGAAGATTTTTCCAGCAAAAATTGCACAGAAGTATGCATACCTCGTTTGTAAGCCATAGTAGCGCCAAGAAAAGAAGCCCAAACCAAAAGATACCTGGATAACTCTTCTGTTCCAACGATAGCTCGGAAAAAGACCCTTGATATTATTTGCAAAGTAACTATAACAATCATACCAACGATGCAAGTAAAAACTATACCACCGATCACTTTATCCAAAATATCACTGAGCGTTTTAAATAACTTGGAAAAACTCACAGCTATCTCTCCTCTTTATGTTGTGATGAGGCTAACCCTTGCAGGATTAGCCCCAAAATTCAAGCAGAGATGCTTTACTTATTACTGCGAAGTTCCTCCAACTGTTTTTGAATTTCTTTCAGATATTTTCCAAATCTTGCACTGTATTTATCGTAAACAGATTTCACGGCTTCTCTAAAGGCGTTGAGGTCTGGTTGAGTAACCTGCATACCAAAATCTATTAGTTCTTTCAAAAGTCTTTCTTCGTTTTCACCGTTGACTTTTCTCGCATATTCAGCAGCTTGTTGCGCGCACTCTTCGAAAATCTTTTGTATGTCGGATGGTAAACTCTTGAAGACCTTCAAACTCATGATAATGAGCGCTGGAGCATAAGTATGTCTTGTTAGAGACAGGTATTTTTGAGTCTCATACAATTTGAAAGAGTGTATAACAACAATTGGATTCTCCTGACCATCTATTGTTCCCTGCTGCAATGCTGTAAGTGCCTCAGTCCATGCCATTGGAATCACGTTGGCTCCTAAGGCTTTGAAAGTATCAATATAAACAGGATTTTCCATAACGCGTATCTTAAGCCCTTTCAAATCTGCCGGAGTCCTAACAGGGCGTTTGGAGTTTGTGATATTTCTAAAACCTCTTTCTGCATAGGCTAAACCTTTCAAATTGACTTTTTCAAGCGATTTTAATAGGTCCTTGCCAACTGGACCATCTAAGACTGCATAAGCTTCCTGCGCATTCGCAAACAAGAATGGCAATTCGAAAACTGCGATTTCGGGCAAAAAGTTCGCCACAGGTCCATTTGTTATGACTCCCATGTCGATTGTTCCAAGCTGCATTCCTTCAAGAAGGGTCCTTTCGTCTCCCAAAACTGCATTGGGATATATATCAATCTGGACTCGACCATTTGTCCTCTCCTCAACAAGCTCTTTGAACTTGACTGCTGCTACGTGGAAAATATCCTTTTCGTTGACAACATGTGCAAGGCGAAGCTTAATTTCTGAAACAGAAGCAAACAAAGCTGATGAAACGAACAAAAGGCAAGCGGTTAAGAGCACAAACAAAACTTTTCTCACTTTACATACCTCCCAATAATGGTATTTTTACCCTTCAAGTACAGCTCCTTTACTTGCAGATGTAACTAACTTGCTGTAACGCGCCAGGTATGTGCCTTCTGGAGCCTTCGGTTGCGGTTTTTTCCATTTTGAAAGGCGGTCTTTGATTTCTTGCTCGCTAAGCTTCACATTCAAAGTTCGATTGATTAAATCTATTTCTATGATATCACCGTCTTTCAAAATTGCTATCGGTCCCCCCTCTGCAGCTTCAGGAGAAATGTGTCCTATACAGGGACCTCTTGTGCCACCTGAAAATCTTCCATCTGTCAAAAGTGCAACAGATTTATCAAGACCCATTCCAACTATCGCTGACGTTGGGCTTAGCATTTCTCTCATCCCAGGACCACCTTTTGGACCTTCGTATCGAATCACAACTACATCTCCCTTTTGGATCTTCCCATTCATTATTGCTGCGAAAGCTTCCTCTTCAGAATCGAAAACCTTTGCTGGGCCAGTATGACGCATCATTTCTTCACTCACCGCTGAAATCTTAACTACAGCACCTTCTGGCGCCAGATTTCCTCTCAAAATAGCTATTCCACCTTCTGGACTATAAGGATTGTCCAACGGTCGAATAACTGAATAGTCCAAAACTTTTGCATTTGAGATATTCTCTCCAAGAGTTTTTCCAGTTACAGTTAAAGTCGTCGGATCAATTAGCCATGCTTTTGCAAGCATATTCAAAATAGCAGAAATTCCACCAGCTCTATCCAGATCTTCTATAGCGTAAGGTCCTGCTGGACTAAGTCTTACAATGTTTGGCACCTTCCGGCTTATCCTATCAAATTCGTCCAGTTCAAGCTTTACACCAGCGGAGTGTGCTATTGCCATAAGATGTAATACACTGTTTGTCGAGCCACCTAGAGCCATATCAAGAGCTATTGCATTTCTGAAAGCATTTAGCGTTAGGATATCCCTTGGTCTTATGTTTCGCTTGACAAGCTCTACTATTTGCATACCAGCGAGCTTTGCAAGTTGTTTTCTTCTTCCATAAGGTGCAGGTATTGTCCCATTTCCAGGAAGCGCTATTCCCAAAGCTTCTGCCAAGCAGTTCATGGTGTTGGCAGTGAACATCCCCGCACAACTTCCACAAGTTGGACAGGCAAGTAGTTCCATCTCCATCAGTTCTTCTTCGCTTATCTTTCCACTTTTGTAAGCACCAACAGCTTCAAAAACACTTATAAGATCAACCTTCCTTCCTCTGTAATTTCCAGCCAGCATAGGACCTCCACTTACATAAATCGCAGGTATATTGAGTCTAGCAGCAGCCATTAGCATTCCTGGAACTATTTTGTCGCAGTTTCCTATCAAAACCATCCCATCAAACTTGTGAGCCATGACCATCGCTTCAATGCTATCTGCTATTAGTTCTCTGCTTGCCAAGGGATATTTCATACCACTATGGTTCATGGCTATTCCATCGCATATACCTATGACAGGGAATTCAATTGGAACACCCCCGGCCGCGCTAATACCAAGTTTTACTGCTTGTGCAATGTCTCTAAGGTGAATATGCCCCGGTATAATCTCGTTATAAGCATTGACCACAGCTATAAGAGGCTTCTTCAAATCTTCGGGTAAATAACCCATAGCGTAAAACAAAGATCTGTGAGGAGCTCTTTCAATACCTTGCGTAACTTCATGGCTATTCACTGGTTCTACCCCCTCTTAAATTCTCGAATGGTATTTGTCAAGAGGATGACTTCATCCAAGGCATCATTTTTCTAAGCTCTCTACCAACTTTTTCAATGAGAAGTTCTTGTTCTCTTTTTCTAATTGCGTTGAATTGTGGTCTTCCAGCCATGTTTTCCAAAATCCATTGTTTTGCGAAAGTTCCATCCTGAATCTCTTGTAGAATTTTTTTCATCTCTTTTCTGGTTTCCTCGTTTATGATCCTTTTGCCACTCATGTAATCTCCATATTCTGCGGTGTCAGAAACGGATTGTCTCATGAGAGTAAGTCCACCTTTCCAAATCAAATCAACTATCAATTTCAATTCGTGCAAACACTCGAAGTACGCTACTTCAGGCTGATATCCAGCTTCAACTAACGTGTCAAACCCTGCTTTAATCAGTTCACTGATACCACCACACAGGACAACCTGTTCACCAAACAAATCCGTTTCCGTTTCTTCCCTGAAAGTTGTAAGGATTACTCCTGCTCTTGATGCTCCAATACCTTTTGCGTAAGCAAGGGCAATATCCAACGCTTTTCCAGAGTAATCCTGGTGAACCGCCACCAGCGATGGCACACCTTTTCCTTCCAAAAATTGACTTCTAACCATGGTGCCTGGTCCCTTTGGAGCAACCATTATAACGTCCACATATGGTGGGGGAACTATCTGCCCAAAGTGGATGTTGAATCCGTGGGCAAAGGCAAGAACCTTTCCCTCGGTCAAATTTGGTTCAATGCTTTGCTTGTAAAGAGGAGGTTGTTTATCGTCACTGACAAGTATCATGATTAAATCGGCAACTTTGGCGGCTTCGTCTGCGGTCATAACTTTAAACCCCATACCTTCTGCCTTAACCCAGGACTTGCTGCCGTGGTAAAGCCCCACCACAACGTTCAATCCAGAATCTTTCAAATTTAGCGCATGAGCATGCCCCTGGCTTCCAAAACCAATAATTGCGATTATTTTGTCCTTCAAAAGTTCGAGGTTACAATCGTTGTCGTAAAATATCCGTGCCATCCTATCCCTCCTCACTTGTGATTATTTTTGTTCCCCTTTCCAACGCGATGGGACCAGTTCTAGCCATTTCAACGATTTCGTATTGTTTTAGAAGCTCAATCATCGCGTTTATTTTGTCCTGATCGCCAAAAACCTCTATCGTTAAAGTTTGATTTGACACGTCTACAATGTTTGCTCTAAATATTTCTGAAATTTGTATGACATCCGACCTTGTTTTGTGATCAGCTTTAATTTTTATCAAAGCAAGTTCTCTTTCCACAGTTTCCTGCGGATTCAATTTCTTTACAGCTATGACATCGATCAGTTTACTTAGTTGTTTGGTTATTTGCTCTACAACGTACTCATCACCCTTTACAACAATTGTCATTCTGGAAATCGTTGGATCCGTCGTTGTACCAACGGTTAGGCTGTCGATGTTAAAACCTCTTCTTGTGAAAAGTCCTGCAACCTTTGAAAGCACTCCAGGATGGTTTTCAACTAACACGGAAAGGATATGTCTCACTTTAATTCACCTTCCTTGAAAAACAAAAATCTTCTACAGCCAAATATTTGGTCTTGAAGGAATCGAAGGTTCGTCAGGATCAACAATTACTTCCAACAAAAACGGCGCTTTTAGGTTTTTCATCTTTTCAACGGCAAGCTTGATTTCATCTTTTTTGGTGATACGCTGTGCTTCAATTCCATAGGCTTTTGCCAGAATTGTAAAATCCGGATTGGCATCGAGAATGGTGGCGCTAAAACGTGCGTTGCATCTTTGTTTTTGAAGCTCGTAAACCATCCCAAGTCGTGAATTGTTGAATAGCACTATTTTTATTGGTAATTGTTCTCTTTTTATAGTTGCAAGTTCCTGGAAAAGCATTTGGAAACTGCCATCACTTGTTATGGCTATGACTTCTTTATCTGGCCTACCGAATTTCGCACCAATTGCAGCTGGAACCCCAAATCCCATCGTTCCAAGACCACCGGAGGTGATGAAAGTTCCTGGTTCCTTTATGTAGACGTTGTGAGCAGCCCAAATTTGGTGTTGTCCAACGTCTGTTGTAATTATGTAGTCACCGTTGTAAACTCTTGAAATTTCCTTCAAGACGTCTTGTGGATGAAGTTTTTCATCTTGAAAAACATAGTCTTTGATTGCAAATTCCTCCGCCCAGAAATGGTTTCGTTTGGCCGAAATCTTCTTGTTCATTTCAGCAAGGACTATTTTGGCATCCCCAACTATTCCAATTTCGCTTTCAACGTTTTTGTCTATTTCTGCTGGATCTATATCTATATGAACAATCCTTGTTTCGTCGCTTATCTTCATACCCACCAAAGTTCTATCGCTGAATCTTGCTCCAACTATGACAAGCAAATCGGCTTGTTTCAAAGCCATGTTGGCTTCGTTGTGTCCAAACAGTCCCACTATTCCAAGGTAGTAGGGATGATTTGTCGGTATGGCACCGACACCCATCAGCGTACAAACCACAGGAATCTTTAGCCTTTCAATCAGCGTTAAAAGCTCGTCTGAAGCTTTGGCCCAAATCACGCCTCCACCGGCACAGATAATGGGCTTTTTGGCAGATTCTATTGCTTCAACGCACTTTTCTATTAAATGTTTGTCTGGTTCTTTATGTGGTTTGTATCCTCGAATATTTATTTTTTCTGGAAATTCAAATTCAATTTGCTCTAGTTGAACATCCACCGGAACATCTATAAGCACTGGCCCGCGTCTTCCTGTGGAAGCGATGTAGAAAGCTTCTCTCAAAATTCTGATTATGCTGTTTGGATCTTTAACTAGATAGCTATGCTTGGTGAATGGCAGTGTTGCTCCAACGATGTCTACCTCTTGAAATGAATCTTTGCCGATCAAACTCCTTTTCACCTGACCAGTTATGACAACTAGTGGAACAGAATCCATGTATGCAGTTGCTATACCAGTTATAAGGTTGGTTGCACCTGGTCCAGATGTTGCGGCACAAACACCTACCTTACCGGTTACGCGTGCGTAGCCATTGGCTTCATGCGCTGCAGCTTGTTCTTGCCGTACCAAAACGTGTTTTATGCCAGAATCGCACAAAGCATCGTAGAAGGGATAAATCGCCCCACCGGGTAGGCCAAAAATTATTTCTACACCTTCTCTTTTAAGAACTTCCACCATCGCTTGAGCAACGGTTAATTTCCTTTTCCCCATATTACCACTCCAAAACTTTTTTAAAATTCTTTCAATTTTTCAATCACATTTTCGCAGAATTGCTCAGTTGTAGCAGTTCCACCTAAATCTGGTGTCAAGTTCTTTCCTTCTTGCAAAACTTCCAAAACGGCTTTTTCAATTCTTTTTGCTTTTTCGACTTCTCCGATGTATTTCAACATCATGACTGCGGAAAGTATCATTGCAGTTGGATTTGCAATTCCTTTTCCAGCGATATCCGGTGCGCTGCCGTGAACTGCTTCGAATACAGCTACGCTATCTCCTATGTTTGCACTGGGGGCCAAACCTAATCCTCCAACTAAACCGGCACACAGGTCGGAAATGATATCACCATAAAGGTTGGGACAAAGTATTACATCGTATCTTTCTGGATTTTTCACAAGTTGCATGCACATGTTATCCACAATGACTTCTTCGTAGGCTATCTCAGGATACTCCTTTGCGACATTCCGTACACATTCCAGGAAAAGGCCATCGGAAAGTTTCATTATATTTGCTTTATGAACAACTGTGACTTTTTTTCTGCCTTCTTTTTTGGCAAAATCAAAGGCAAATCTTGCAATCCTCGTTGATGCCTCGGTAGTTATGAGTTTTATACTTATCGCAGCGATATTCCCTATCTTTTGCTCAAGACCTACGTACAAATCCTCTGTATTTTCTCTTATCACCACAAGATCTACATTCTCATATCTTGTTTTGACTCCATTGATGGATTTGACAGGCCGAAGATTGGCAAAAAGTCCAAGTTCTTGCCTTAAAGTTACGTTAACGCTTCTATGACCTGATCCAATTGGTGTTTCAGTTGGGCCTTTTAAGCACACACCGTTCTTTTTTATCAATGCTATAACTTCATCCGATAAAACCGGTTTCCCTTTTTGTAAAGCGGAAATGCCAGCTTCCACCACTTCCCATTCTATTTGTGCACCGCTTGCTTCGATAACGCGTATCGCTGCATTGACAACTTCAGGACCAATACCATCACCTGGAATGAGGGTTACTCTTTTCATTTCTTCACCCTCTTTCAAGCTTCTTCTTTATGTAGTTGAGCAAACCGCCTTCAAATAAGAGTTCTACCTGTCTTTTGGTAAGGTCGATGTAAATGGGGATTTCAACCTGCTTAGTCAGATTTTTCACGATACCTTTGCCACTTTTCAAAAGTTGTTTGACATTTTCTATCAACAACACATCTTCCTGTTCAATTTTTTCGTAATCGTCATGGTTTTCAAAGATGGCAGGAAGAATTCCGTAGTTGACCAAATTGTCCTTGTGTATCCTTGCAAATGATTTGGCAATGACAGCCTTTATACCCAAATAAAGCGGCACCAAAGCTGCGTGTTCTCTGCTTGAACCTTGGCCGTAGTTTTCCCCAGCAACAATTATTCCGCCACCGGCTGCTTTTGCCCTTTTGACAAAGTCCTTATCTATGTTCACAAAACAATATTCTGAGAGAGCGGGTATGTTTGACCTTAACGGTAAAAGTTTTGCGGTTCCAGGTATTATGTCATCAGTACTGATGTTATCCGAAACCTTTATCAGAACCTGACCTTGTATCGATTCACCTATCTTGTTGGCAACGGGAATTGGTTTGATATTGGGCCCGTAAAAAACCTCAACTTTTTCATCGGTTGCAGGGGGAATGATCATATTGTCGTTGATGTAATATTGTTTTGGTTCCGCTATTTCAGGCATCTCCCCAAGTTCGCGTGGATCAGATAACACACCGTTAACTGCGGTTATTGCTGCTACTGCTGGACTTGCAAGGATTACCTGTGCATCTGGTGTTCCACATCTTCCCTTGAAATTGCGGTTGAAAGTTCTAACAGATATCGCGCCAGAACCTGGTGCTTGTCCCATACCTATGCAAGGCCCGCAGGCACATTCCAGAATACGTGCACCCGCTGAAACTATGTCAGAAAGAATTCCTGTTTGGATCATCATCATTAACACTTGTCGCGAACCAGGCACCACTGCAAAGCTTACATCAGGATGAATTGTTTTCCCTTTCAATATCTTTGCCACCAGCGCCATGTCCTTGAAAGAAGAGTTTGTACAACTTCCAATTATCACTTGATCGACTTTTATGCCCTTAACCTCGCTTATAGGATGAACATTATCTGGGCTGTGAGGCATCGCAACTAATGGTTCCAACTTGGAAAGATCTATCACAATTTTTTCGTCATACTGAGCATCCTCATCAGGTTCTATTCTTACGAAATCTTTTTCTCTTCCTTGTGCTTTCAAAAATTCATAGGTAACATCATCGCTGGGAAAAATGGAGGTAGTTGCACCAAGTTCAGCTCCCATGTTGGCGATCGTTGCCCTTTCAGGTATTGAGAGGGTTTTAACACCCTCACCGGTGTACTCGAAAATTTTTCCAACCCCACCTTTAACGGTTAATCTTCTTAAAAGTTCAAAAATAACGTCCTTCGCCGTGACCCAAGGTTTTAGTTTCCCTCTTAGCTCAACGTTTACTATTCGAGGCATTTTCAAATAATATGGATAGCCAGCCATTGCAGCCGCCACATCCAATCCTCCAGCACCTATAGCAAGGCATCCTAAACCACCAGCTGTTGGTGTGTGACTATCTGAACCTAAGAGAGTTTGACCGGGTACAGCAAACCTTTCTAAATGAACCTGGTGGCAAATGCCGTTTCCTGCCTTGGAATAATACACCCCATATTTCTTTGCAGCTGTAGCGATGAACTTGTGATCGTCAGCATTCTCAAAACCAACTTGAAGGGTATTGTGGTCTACGTAGGCGACAGATTTTTTCGTTTTCACCTTACTTATACCCATTGCTTCCAGTTGAAGATAAACCATGGTACCAGTGGCATCTTGCGTCAAAGTTTGATCTATTTTTATGGCAATTTCTTCTCCAGGTTTTAGCTCTCCTTCGACCAAATGTTCTAAAAGTATTTTTTGAGTTATGTTGTAACCCAAATTGAATCACCTCTTAGCTTGCTCTTTTTCTGCAATCCACTGATGGTAAAGAAACAGAAATTCTTTTTCACTCAATGCTCTCTTCATCGAAATAGATGCCTTACGAACTTTGGTCAAAAGATCCCTTACATCATCTTTGCCAACTTTGATACCGTACTTCTCCAGGACATACACCAAGGCAGCTGTTCCAGAATGTTTTCCAATGATTATTTTTCTTTGAAGTCCAACTTCTTCTGGGCTAAATATCTCATAAGTTTTTGGATGCTTTAATGCGCCGTCAACGTGGATTCCAGACTCATGGGCAAAGATGTTTTCACCAACTATAGGTTTCCAAGATGGCACTGGTCTCCCGCTTGCTTTTGCAACATAATCAGAAATTTCTTTGAACATTTCTTGCTTTAAGCCGTGATCAATTTTCAAAGTATATTTCACAGCCATTGCGACTTCTTCTAAAGCGGCATTACCAGCCCTTTCACCCAAGCCATTTACAGATACACTTGCATGAGTTGCTCCACCCATTATGGCAGCAACGGTATTTGCAGTTGCCATTCCAAGATCGTTGTGGGCATGGATTTCTATATCCATAGAAGTTTGTTCTTTGAGTTTTTTAATTATCTCGTAAGTTGTTATTGGGTCAAGAATGCCAACTGTGTCACAATATCTAAAACGATCCGCGCCAGCTTCTTTCGCCGCCATAATGAACTGAACCAAGTAATCAAAATCAGCTCTAGAAGCATCCTCTCCATTAACTGATACATACATACCCTCTTTTTTGGCAAATTCGACTGCCTTTACCATTTGTTCGATGACCTTTTCTCTTGTTGATCTAAGTTTGTATTCAATGTGTAAATCTGAAACAGCTATTGAAATAGCAACTGCATCTACTCCGCATTTTATTGATTTTGCGATATCTTCTATAACAGCTCTGTTCCAGGCCATCACGCTAGCTTTTAACCCCAATCTTGCTATTTCACATACTGTTTCCGCTTCTTCTTCACCCATGGCGGGTATGCCTACTTCAATTTGGTCAACACCAAGCTCATCTAGAAGCTTTGCAATCATGATCTTTTCCTCACGGGCAAAAACAATTCCTGCGGTTTGTTCTCCGTCTCTAAGGGTGGTATCAACCCACACCACCTTCTTCGAGTTTCCTTCAGTCACATTATCCCCCCTTCGAGCTCTTGTGATATTTTGGCTAAGATTATAAAGAAAACATAGGATGGAGTCAATCGAACGGAAAAATCTTTTAAACTTTTGTACCATTTATGACACCAAGAAGACAAGAAGGTGTAACCTATCCTGAGCTATTTGCAAGTGGAAAAACGAAATAAAAAAACGCAGAGCTTTGCCCTGCGTTGTACCAAAAATTGCTTTAAAACTAGAAGAGTCCCATTTGTTCTTTCTCCGGTAGATTTTCAAGCTCGACGTACTTTCTTATGACTTCCAAATGAGCTTTGTTAACTTTAGTTCTTGCAATCAGGTCTTCTATGGAAGTGAATGGTTTTTCTTCTCTTGCTTTTACGATGGATTCTGCGACGTTGTTACCAAGGCCTGGCAGCTTGTTAAACGGTATTCTAAGTTTGCCATCTTCTATCAAGAACAACTTGGAATGAGATTTTTTGATGTTCACAGGTAGGAAGGATATACCTCTCAAGAACATTTCGAGCATGACCTCAAGGTTTGTTTCTTCGGATTTTTCACGCACATCTTTCTTTGTAGATTTTGCCTTTTCCTGAAGCCTTTCTCTGACAACTTTTATACCACCCAAAGCCGCGTCGATGTCAAACTCGTCTCCTTTCAAAGTAAAGTACGCCGCGTAGAATGCAAGAGGATAGTGCACCTTAAAGTAAGCTATTCTGAAAGCCATGCTGACGTATGCTGCTGCGTGAGCTTTCGGGAAAAGGTATTTGATCCTTTTACAGGATTCTATGAACCATTCTGGAACTTTGAGTTCTCGAAGATTCTTTTCCTCTTCCTCGCTCAGCCCTTTTCCTTTTCGTACGTTTTCCATTATCTTGAAAGCCTTGGAAGCTTCCATTCCTTTTTTGATCAAATAATTCATTATGTCGTCTCTACAAGAAATAACTTCCGAAAGTGTTGCTTTTCCTTGTTCAATCCAATCTTTTGCGTTGTTCAACCAAACGTCTGTACCGTGTGACAAACCAGAGATCCTAACAAGTTCAGCAAAGGTTTTCGGTCTTGTTTCCGAGAGCATTCCGCGTACAAACTGTGTACCAAATTCTGGTATTCCAAGGGTTCCAACATCCATACCAAGTTCCTTTGGATCGATTTTCAAAGGCTCAAGTGAAGAGAAAATTTTCAAAGTGTCAGGATCATCCATTGGAATCGTCATTGGGTCGATTCCAGTGAACTCTTTTAGAAGCCTTATGAAAGTGGGGTCATCATGTCCAAGTGCGTCGATTTTCACAAGATCCTCATGGATTGCCTCATAGTCAAAGTGCGTTGTGAAAGTTTCTGCCGTTTTAACGTTTGCAGGATATTGTATTGGTGTAAAGTCATATACCTCGTACTCTTTCGGAACGATTATCAAACCGCCTGGATGTTGTCCTGTGGTTCTTTTTACTCCCATCAGTTCGTTGACTAATCTTTCCACTTCGGCTTTTCTAAGTTTTTGATTGATTTTTTCTTCGTAATTTTTGACAAAACCGTACGCAGTTTTCGAAGCTATGGTGTTTATGGTACCTGCACGATAAACGTGGGATTTTCCAAAGAGTGTTTCTATGAATCGATGTGCTTCATCTTGGTATTCTCCAGAAAAGTTCAAATCTATGTCAGGAACCTTATCACCCTCAAACCCCATAAAGGTTTCAAACGGTATGTCTTGACCATTTCGTGAAAGTTCATTGCCGCATTTTGGACACTTTTTCCTTGGAAGATCATATCCACTTCCATAGGATGAGTTTTCAACAAATTCGACGTATTTGCATTGATTGCAGAAATAATGTGGTGGAAGTGGGTTAACCTCGGTGATACCAAGCAGATATGCAACCAAAGAAGATCCAACCGATCCTCTTGAACCAACTACGTATCCATCGCTGAGAGATTTGTCAACCATTTTTTTGGCTATCAAATACAAGACCGCATAACCGTGGTTTATGATTGCGTTCAACTCTTTTTCAAGTCTTTTTTGGATAAGTTCAGGTAAAGGTTCACCGTAAAGTTCTTTGGCTCTCTGAATTGCAAGAGTTTTTATTTGTTCATCAGCCTCTTCAATTTTTGGTGGGTGAAGTTTTTTCTCAAGAGGTACGACCATTTCTATACTGTCGGCAATCTGATTTGGATAATCGATCACAACTTTCCTCGCTTTGCTTTCATCCTGGAAGATTTCCATAGCAGCTTGCATCATCTCGTTGGTTGTGCGAAGGTAAGCAGCAGGTTGTTGAGTTAATTTGTCTTTCTGTGGTGCTTCCAAAGCGTCTCTGACTTTTGAATCCTCAGGATCAAGGAAATGAACATCTCCAGTCATGACGATAGGTATGTTCATCTTTTCAGCTATTTCAAAGAGTTTCAAGTACACTTCTTTGAGTCTTTCACGGGTTAGTCCAAGATCGTTGTCTTCAGGTAAAAGATCCAACGGCATTATTTCGATGAAATCGTAAAAGGAAATGGTTTGCTCTATCTCTGACATATCAGCACCGGACAAAAGTTCCTGAATCACTTCCCCAGAAACACAGGCGCTTCCGATAAGTAGTCCAGCCCTCAGAGCTTGAAGGTCACTCTTTGGAATTCTTGGCACACTGTGGAAATATTTAATGTGTGCATCAGATATGAGTTTGTAAAGGTTTTTAAGACCTTCTTTGTTTTGAACCAGTATCGTTGCGTGGAATGGTTTTGACTGTCTTACAACTATTTCCTTTTGACTTATTTCAATTTCGGAGAAAGTCTTGAAAGATTTTTTCTCCACAAGCTTCAAAAGTTCAAGGAAAATTTTCGCAGTAACTTTTGCGTCCTCCAAAGCCCTGTGGTGCGAGAAAGACCCCATCTTGAAGTGAGCTGCCAATTTTTCAAGGTTGTAGCCAGAAAGCTTTACCAACCTTTTTGAAAGTGCAAGCGTGTCCACAAAAGTAACGTTCCAATCTTGACCTGTGAGTTTTCTTATCCAATAACGCAAAAAGCGATAATCAAAAGAAGCGTTGTGGGCAACCAAAATGGAATCTTTGCAGAAATCCAAAAACTTCGGAAGAACTTCTTCTATTGTTGGCATGTTTTCGAGGTCTTCTTGTTTTATACCAGTTAAGTACGAAGTGAAATCGCTTAGTTTTTCTTTTGGTTTGACCAAAGTGTGAAATTCGTCGGTTATTTGGCCTTCTTCAATCTTCACAGCACCAATTTCTATGATCTCCGAAAACATAGGGTGCAAACCTGTGGTTTCCAGGTCAACAACCACGTAAGTGGCTTTGGATATATCGAAATCTCTTGGGTTGTACATTATGGGTTCCGAATCGTTTACGACGTAAGCTTCTACACCGAAGATAGGTTTTATTCCAGCATTTTTACAAGCTTCGTAGAACTGCGGTATCGCCTGAACAACTCCATGGTCAGTTATGGCGATGGCTTTCCATCCCCAAAGTTTTGCACGTTCAACGTAGCTGCTTATATCAAGAACGCTGTCAAGATCGCTAAACTTGCTGTGAGCGTGTAATTCAACCCTTTTAACTTCTGATTCATCCATCCTGATCCAAGGTTCTGCCTTTTTGTATTCCTTAACGTACAGAATCGGTTCGTCTTCTTCAAATTTCAAGTCTCCCTCTAAAATGACGCAATCTTTTTCTGAAAGTTCTGCTTGCATTTTTTCAGCAACGCTGTTGAACGCCAAACAAAGCAAGGAGTCTTTTTTATCGGTGATACAGACTGCCAGAACTTTTTTCTTTCCACCTCTAATCTCCATCTTAAAGATTTGACCTTTTACTTTGACTGTTCCCTGCTGAGTGGTTATCGTTGAAGGTGTCAAAAAGTCGCTTTCTTTTATTTCAACTTTTTCTTTCTCAACCCTGGTTGAACTTCCAACAATTTGTAGATTGGGTTTTACAGTTTCTATTTTTGTTTCTATCTTCGGTTCTTCAACCACAATTTCTATATCTTCAATACTCAGTTTTTGCCGGATGTAGCTTCTTATAAGAGGCTTTTTGCTTTCCACTCTTTCTTTACCAAATTCCGAGGTAACTTTCATCACGACTTTATCTCCGTGGAGCAAAACGCTTTGTATGTATGGAAAGGTTCCGTTTAATTCTTTTGCTATATCGTCAAGGCTTATCAAAGCATCGGTTCGAATCAGCTTAACGTCAGTTTCTAAAAATTGCCTAAGCCAAGACTGCAAAAGATCAACTTCGGCGCCCAAACCGTTGGCTTTTAAAACCAACGTGTTGGTTGTCCAATCAAAATAAGCTGACTCTATAGTGCCATCGGATTCAATTTCAATCCCAACATTTTTTGCAAACTCTCTCACGTTCAAGTTCAAATTTTCGATCAACGTGGTTTTCATACACCCAACCTCCGTATGTTCCTTGCAAGTGCATGACACCAAGCTATAGCCAAAGCATCAGCGGCATCGTCTGGCTTTGGTATTTCCTTCAAGTTCAAAAACATCTTAACCATCCTTTGTACATCTTTCTTCGTTGCTTTTCCGCTGCCTGTTATGGCCTTTTTAACTTCGTGGGGCGTGTATTCGAAGACTTCGATATTCTTTTGAGCAGCCAAAAGCAAAACTACACCCCTGGCTTCCCCAACCGATATGGCAGTTGTTACATTTCTAAAGAAAAACAATTTCTCAACAGCCAATTCCTTTGGTTTGTACTTTTCAAACAACTTGACCAAATTCTCATAAAGGATTTTCAATCGCAGAGACATTTGAAGATCTTTCTCTGTTTCAATTACACCGTGAGCCACGTGTTCAACGATGTTTCCTTCGACCTTCAAAACCCCATAGCCAAGAATCCCAAAACCAGGATCAACACCGAAGATGATCAATTTCACACCTCGGTTTCTTTTTCTTTTTGGCAGGCAAAAATGATTATAAGTCAGGCAAGGACCGACTTGGTTACCCTACGTTTAAAAGTTCGGCAAAAATTCCAAGCGACTACTTCAATCCTTTTCTTCGTCTATCCTCAAGATTGCCAGGAAGGCTTCCTGTGGGATTGTAACCTTTCCTATTTCTCTCAGCCTCTTTTTGCCTTCTTTTTGCTTTTCAAGAAGCTTCATCTTCCTTGTCACATCTCCACCGTAGCATTTTGCAAGAACGTCTTTTCTAAGCGCTTTTATATCGGCTCTCGCGATGATTCTACCAAAGGCTTTTGCCTGAATTGGTATTTCAAACTGATGACGTGGTATCAGCTCTGAAAGTTTTTCCACTAGCTTTTTTGCAACTTGATAGGCTTTGCTCTTGTGAACAACCGTGGAAAGGGCATCTACTGGTTCTTTGTTGACCAAAATTGTTATCTTGACGACATCTGATTCTTCGTATCCCAAAAATTCGTAGTCCATCGAAGCGTATCCACGACTTACGGCTTTCAACCTGTCGAAGAAATCGGTTATTATCTCAGCCAGCGGCGCTTTGAAATACATCACGACTCTGTTTTTACCGGCGTTCTCTGTGTGAAGCAAGGTCGCCCTTCTTTCGTTCTGCAGTATCGTGTATATGTCTCCAACGTAATCCGTTGGTGTTATGATTGAAAGTTTGACGAAAGGTTCGTACACTTTTTCAATTTCTCCTTCGTCCGGGAATTTTGCAGGATCGTTCACAAAAATTGTTTCACCGTTTCTCAAAACAACCTTGTATTCAACGTTAGGTGCAGTCAATATAACTGCGATTTCAAATTCCCTCTCAAGTCTTTCTCTAACGACGTCCATGTGAAGAAGTCCCAAAAAACCACACCTAAAACCAAAGCCAAGTGCAGGAGAGCGAGTTGGTTCAAAGGTTAAAGCCCAATCGTTGAGTTTTAGCTTTTCAAGAGCTTTTTTCAACTCTTCAAAGTACTCTGGTAAACCTGGAAAGATGCTGGCAAAGACCATTGGTTTTATTTCTCTATAACCAGGTAGCGGTTCAGCCACCGGATTTGTGGCACTCGTTATCGTGTCACCAACCTTCGCATGCCCAATTTCTTTGATTCCTGCGATTATGTAACCAACTTCACCTGGTCCAAGAACATCGGTGGGTTTCATATCCGGTGTGAAGATACCTACTTCGCTTACCTCGTACTGCTGGTTTGTGGACATTATCAAAATTTTGTCGCCAACTTTAACCGTTCCATCGAAGATTCTCACATAGACAACTATTCCACGGTATTTGTCGTACTTTGCGTCGAAGATCAAAGCTTTAAGCGGTTTATTTGGATCGCCTTTTGGAGGTCTAACTCTTTCGATTATCGCATCCAAAACTTCCTTGACACCTTGGCCGGTTTTTGCGCTGATTTTCAGGATCTCATCTTTCTTAACCCCAAGAAGACTGATTATTTCGGTTGCAGTCTCTTCTATGTTTGCGTTCGGAAGATCGATTTTGTTTATTACTGGTATGATATCCAAATCGTTGTCCACAGCCAGGTAAGCGTGCGCAACAGTTTGAGCTTCCACACCTTGCGAAGCATCGACGATCAAAACGGCTCCCTCACATGCAGCCATGCTGCGGCTTACTTCGTAAGAAAAATCCACATGTCCAGGCGTATCTATTATGTTTATCTCGTACTCTTGCCCGGTGTAGTTGTAAATAACCTTCACCGGGGAAGCCTTAATGGTTATTCCCCTTTCCCTTTCTATATCCATCTGGTCGAGGAATTGTTCGTGCATTTGCCTCAAATCAACGGCTTTTGTTAACTCCAAAATTCTATCGACAAAAGTCGTTTTCCCATGGTCTATGTGAGCTATTGTGCATATGTTTCTTATAAAGTTTGTATCTTTCAAATCTCACACCTCCTACCCTAACAACCATTCAACAGGCATTTCTTCAACTGTTCCCGAAAGTCCTTTCATCGTTTCAGCACAGAACAAAGCATCGCATATCGCTTCATAGGTGCATTCAACGGCAGCTCTGAAAAGCAGATCGAATGTTTTTCCTTTTTCCTCAATCGATCCTCTTTGAGTGGAAAAGGCTATGCAAACATCTCCACTTCCATGATAACCTGCCGATCCCAGCATGCCAAGCGCAAGGAAAGAATGTCTTGCTATCCTTTTCAATTGCCTTGAATCCAAAGGTACATCGGTCGCCAAGATTATTATTATCGATCCTTCACTGGACTTCTTTATCCCGCTTTTTACATAATCACTAGCTTTCTTTCCAAGTATAATCAAATCTTCAAAAGCTCCAAAATTCGCCAAAACCAAAGCTCCCATGGTGTATCCGTCGAAAAGCTTCCTTGAACTGCTTCCTATTCCACCTTTAAATCCAAAAGTTATCATACCAGTTCCTGCGCCAACGCAGCCCAGTTCAAATTCTTCTTTTGCAGCTTCTATCGCCTCAAAAACGTGGTGTGATTTGATTGCAGGATAAAGTATATCGTTCAAAAAACCGTCGTTACACTCACAAACCACGGGGTTCAACGTGCGAAATCTTTTCTTCTTCGACATGTATTCCACTAGTCCCTGAAAGGCATATCCAACGGCAAGTGTGTTGGTCAAAATTATCGGTGTTTCTATTTCACCGAGTTCTTCTATCTGCATCAACCCAAGGGACTTTCCAAAACCGTTCAAAACAGCGCAAGCTGCAGGCAAAGGTTTCTCAAAAACCTGCTGTGGAACGACCGCAGTGACGCCGGTTCTCACGATCGTTGGTGTATCGTTGATCAAAGTCACATGACCAACTTTTATCCCAGCTACATCGCTTATAAGATTTCTTTCACTTGTTTGAAGCTTTCCAAATGTTAAACCGTATTCTCTAAACCTTTTTCTCATAGGCCTCACCTTATTAAGATTTTACAGGATCATCATGGAACAGTATGAAGGAGGTTATGCTTGACTTTTTTTAGCTGTTTTTAAACGATCTGTTACGAATAATGTATGATCGTATGATCATATAAGAATATAATAAGTGTGGTGGTCTTGGTGGATATTGTAGAGCTTTTCAAAGTCTTGAGCGATCTGAATAGACTGAGGATATTGAATTTGCTACTTAGAGAAAAACTGTGCGTTTGTGAACTTCAGACAATCCTTGGCATGACACAGTCGAACACCTCGAGACATTTGAACAAGCTGAAAGACGTTGGAATCATCGAGGCAGAAAAGTCTGGTCAGTGGATGTTTTACAAGATTTCTGAAAGATTTCTCGAGGAAAATGACATTTTGCTGGAATTTCTTCGACAAAGATTTGAAACCGAGCAACCCTTCTGCAAAGATTTGGAAACTTTGAGAAAGTACAAATCCAGCTTCACCTGCAAAGATATTCGTGAAAGAAAAGATGTTGTGAAAAAGTTGATTTACCACAAGGAGGGAGAAAGATGAAAAAGAAGGTTGCTTTCATATGTGTGAAAAATTCCTGCCGCTCCCAGATGGCTGAAGGTTTTGCAAAGCACTATGGTGGTGATATCATGGAAGTTTACTCGGCTGGAACTGAAGTTTCAGGAAAAATTGACCCTGTTGCGATAGAAGTGATGAAAGAAGTTGGAATAGATATTTCAAATCAAAGAAGTAAGCCAATCAGTGAACTTCCAGAAAAGATGGACATAGTCATAACCATGGGTTGTGGTGTGGTTTGTCCCTACATACCTTCAAAGCACATGGAAGATTGGGGGTTGGACGATCCTGCTGGAAAGCCGATAGAAGAATACAGAAGAATAAGGGATGAAATAGAACAAAAGGTGAAAAAACTCGTTGAGCGAATCAAAAGCGGCGAGTTTGACCAACAAAAAACGACTTTCATGGCGAATCAAGATTGAAAGGAGTTGGTAATACGAGTGAATTGAAGAGGTTTTTTCCTTCTTGTGTTCATCTTTGTCGTCTTTTACTTTCTCCCGTTTTCAAACTACCGTGTTGCATCCGCCACGATGGAAGCTTTCCATTTGTTTCAAGAATATGTCAGAGAACATGTGCTTTTCTGTCTTGTACCTGCCTTCTTCATAGCCGGTGCAATTTCAACCTTTGTCACCCAGAAGGCTGTTATAAAGTACTTTACGGATAAATCGAAAAAATGGATCTCTTACCTTGTGGCATCGGTTTCTGGAGTTATACTTGCAGTTTGCTCTTGCACAGTTCTTCCGCTTTTCACAGGAATATACAAAAAAGGTGCGGGAATTGGTCCTGCTGTGACTTTCCTTTACTCAGGACCAGCGATCAATTTGCTTGCGATCGTTTTGACCGCAAGAATACTTGGTTGGAAAATAGGCGTCGCAAGGGCTATAGGAGCTGTCGTGCTTTCAATATTCATCGGTTTGATAATGGAAATACTTTTTAAAAAAGAGGAAACAGAGCGTATGAACCGGGTGATGGTCAATCTGGATGCAGAAGCTGAGAAACGAAGCATGCTGCAAAACTTGATCTTCTTTTTAAATTTGATTGCAATTCTGATCTTTGCTACCTGGAGCAAACCAACCAGCATTGGTGGGGCTTTTTCTGTTGTTTACGCAATCAAATGGTACTTGGTTGGTGCTTTGACTGTCTTGGTTGTTTTGATCACATTCAAATGGTTCGAAAAAGACGAAAGAGTTTCTTGGATTTCCTCAACATGGGATTTTGCAAAGCAGATAGTTCCGTTGCTTTTTATAGGAGTTTGGATCGCTGGATTTTTGCTTGGAAGACCAGGAAAAGATCTTGGAATAATTCCTGCAAGATTTGTTTCAATGCTTGTGGGAAGTAATTCACTTCTGTCAAACCTTTTTGCCTCCGTTGTTGGAGCCTTCATGTACTTTGCAACGTTAACAGAAGTTCCAATAGTCCAAACGCTTCTTGGAAGTGGGATGAACCAAGGACCTGCTTTGGCGTTACTTTTGGCTGGACCTGCTTTGAGCCTTCCGAGCATGCTCGTGGTGGGAAGTGTTCTTGGAACAAAGAAGACTTTTGCTTACGTGACTTTGGTGATCATTTTCTCAACGATTTCAGGGATAGTATTTGGATTTCTCCAATAGGAGGTGTTTGGTGTGGAAATCAAGATCCTTGGTAAGGGTTGTGCAAAGTGCAAAGCTCTTGAAGCGAATGTTTTAGAAGCAATCAAAGAACTTGGCGTTGAAGCGAAAATCGAAAAAGTCACCGACGTCAACAAGATAGCAGAGTACAACGTGATGATGACACCTGGGCTTGTTATCAACAACAAAGTCAAGTCCTTTGGTAAGGTTGCAACAAGAGAGGAAATAAAAAAGTTCATTCAGGAAGAACTTTAAAAGGTTCTTTCAGCTTGCCTTCCTTGCGATATACTATACTATGTCGCAGGGAAGGTGGGCTTTTGATGACTTGTGAATGTATAAAGGTAAGACTTGGATACATCTGTGTGGCTGAAGAAAACGGAAAAGTAGTTTCGATAGAATTTCAAAATCAAGACAAAACAAATGGTAAGATACAGAAAGAAATTAAAGATCAAATACTCGAATATCTTGCCGGCAAAAGAAAAATCCCCGATTTTCCCGTCGATCCAAAGGGTACGGACTTTCAAAAGAAAGTTTGGCAAGCTTTAAGGGAAATCCCATATGGAACTGTGATCTCTTATGGTGAGCTTGCAAAGAAATTGAACACTTCTGCGCGCGCGATTGGTCAAGCAGTTGGTAGAAATCCATTGCCAATCTATTTCCCATGCCATCGGGTTGTGGCGAAAAATTCTTTGGGTGGTTTTAGTTCTGGCATAAAATGGAAAAAGTTTCTTCTTGAAGTAGAGGGATACAGCTTGTGAGAAAAATAGCTTTATTTTTAGGAATCTGTCTTTCTCTTTTTATGCTTACTTTTCTTTATAGAGAATCGACAAAAGGGCTTGATTCACCTGAATCTCGCCTACCGACAGGGTTGATAATTTACTACTCCGATGGCGCGCCAATGGTTCTTTCAAGATCTTTTTGGAAAAACTTGGACGAGATTCCTCCGCATTTAATCAATGCTTTACTGGCTTCTGAAGATAAGCATTTTTACGAACATTTCGGTGTCGACATATTTGGAATAGCTAGGGCAATAGTTAGAAATATAAACCGCGGAACAATAGCAGAAGGTGGAAGCACAATAACGCAACAACTTGCAAGAACTTTGTATCTTTCTCCAGAAAGATCGTGGAGCCGAAAAATAAGAGAAACTTTCATAGCCCTTTGGCTTGAAAGAATAAGGACTAAAGACGAGATACTCGAGATGTACTTAAATTCTGTATATCTTGGGAATGGTTTGTACGGTTTTGCAAGCGCCTCAAAATATTATTTTGGCAAGGACCTTTCGCAGATAAATTTACAAGAAGCTGCGGTACTTGTAGCAACTGTTAGATCGCCAGGCAATTACAATCCATTCAAAAATCCTGAGGTGAGTAAAAAGGTAGCCACAACTGTTATAAACGCGATGGTCAGAGAAGGTTATCTTGATCAACAAGAGTCAAGAAAAGTCATAGAAGAGCTCAAAGAAATGACCTTTGCAAAATCCGTCAATACTAGTGTTGATGAAGAAGTTTTCTGGAGAGTAGTCAGAGAACTCAAGGAAATTGGCTATGGCTTGAGTGAACTAAGGCAAGGATACAAAATCTACACGACTTTGGATAGAAAATTGATGATGGCCTCTTTTGGCTATGATGATAAAACAGCTATAGAAGCAATTAACCCAATAACTGGCGCGATCTATGTTTATAGAGGAATCGGCCTGACCTATCCGGAGGGCCAAAGACAAATAGGTTCTGCCATTAAACCACTTTATTATTATCTTGCACTTTTGGAAGGTTGGCAGCCAGACAGCAAATTGTTCGACCTTCCTATAAAAATTGGCGATTGGACTCCAGAAAATTTTGACAAGCAATACAAAGGCACAGTTACACTATCCCAAGCTTTGATAGAATCGAGAAATATTCCATCTGTCAATTTGTTCATGCAACTTGGTATGGAGAACGTTGTGAAATTTCTGCAGGATGAGTTAAAGTTAAATGGTTATTACCCGTCGGATCTGACTATTTCTCTTGGAACACTTGAAACATCTCCTGAGGAAATTTTAAAATGTTATGCGGCAATTTTCAACGGCGGAGTGGTCGTCAAACCGTACGTCGTTGAAAGAGTGGAAGATCCTCTGGGAAGAGTTGTCTACCGAGCGACCCCGAAAGTCCTTGGTGTAGTGCGTTCAAGAAAAGTTGACACTTTGACGGCTTCAACGATTCTTCTTGACATAATGAAACAGGTAGTCGAAAAAGGAACAGGTGTTCGGGCAAAACAAAAAGTTCCCGTTGCCGGGAAAACGGGTACTTCAGAAAAAACTGCTTGGTTCATTGGCGGAGATTTGAAAATTTTGCTCTCAGTTTCTGTCGATGGAACAGAGTTGACCGGAGGGGTTCACGCAGCTCCGATTTGGTCGAAGATAATCTCCTATTATGATTATACGGGTAATTTTCCAAGCTGGAAAGTGACAAAGCAACAAATTGCAAGAGTCATTCCAACAGGTTTCATAATAGATTCAGAAAGAATCATTCAATGGATAGAAGACGGAAGTCTTTCAGAAGATGCTTTGCTAAGCCTTCTTGATCAAATGGACAACAAAATGGTATTGGAAGTTCTAAGTGTTTTAAATCAACGATCCCCCGAATTTGCAAGAAACCTTTGGGACAAGCTTAAGACCAAAAGAGTTTGGTGAAGAAAAATTCCCCGGCTTTGCCGGGGGACAATTTTTCGCTACAAGGTCCACTTTTGTTCTGTCTCACTAGCTCCCTTGTAAGGCGCGGGTATGTATTGCACCGAAGGTCTTCTTTGTTCAGTTTGCTTGTAAAGATCCATAAGCTCATAGATTTCTTGTGGCATCTCTTCTGAAACGTTTAAACCCATTTCTTTGAGCTTATCCACAGTTATTGGGTAGTCGTGTGTCCAAGTACCACTTGTAAGCATTTCCGCAATTTGTTTTGCTTTTTCTTCTCCCACTTTTGGTTTTATGAGACATTCAACAAATTCTCTAACTTGATTCATGGCTTTCTTGGCAACATCAGCAAGAATCAACGTTTGATCGTCTATTTCGTTGATATTCTTTTTCTCAAGGACTGAAAGAATCGATGGGGCAGGATATCCTGCTATTTGAGGATCAAGTGGTCCAAGAACAGCATTTGGATCCATCACAATTTCGTCGGCTGCCAAGGCTATTAAAGTGCCACCTGACATGGCGTAATGTGGCACAAAAACAGTAACTTTACCTTTATGTTTGCACAAAGCTCTTGCGATCTGTTCAGCCGCCAAGACAAGTCCACCCGGGGTGTGAATTATCAAATCTATTGGCATATCTGGCGGGGTTAACTTTATAGCCCGCAGTATTTCCTCTGAGTCCTCAATTGTTATGTATCTACCAAAGGTTAATCCAAAGAAACTCATAGACTCTTGCCTGTGAATCAAGGTTATAACTCTGCTTTTTCTTTTGATCTCAAGCTGTCTTATCAATGCAAGCCTGTGAGACCTTTCCATTTGCGCTTTCAAAAATGGGATGAAAAAGCTGAGGATCAAGATCATCCAGAATAACTCGAAAATGAATCCCATCTAAATCCCCCCTCTTTAGCTTAATATAAGTATATCCGGCCTTTTGATGACAAAACCATCTATTTTGAATTCAACACATGGCCAGCCGCTGCTAGTTGGATAAGACAGTATTTCAAATCCTTCCTCGGTTATCGCTACGGTGTCTTCGGATTTGGTTCCAGTTATCGTCGGATTCCACGCAGCGACGTTGTTTGGCCTGAGAACGTAATCTGTCATTTCGCTGGCTATGATTTCTCTGGCTTTGTATCCTGCCAAACCTCCTTGATGATGTAAAGACCATTCGTAGGGGACACCTACTTCAGCGTACGATTTTCTGATTGCCTCAAAAACCTCGCAAAGCTTTTTTCCTGGCCTCGATCTTGCTATAGCACACGCTTCAACGTAGCAATTTCTTCTGTGTTGTTCAATCCACTTTTCATCGCGCTTGAACAAAACAGTCCTTGTTGCTGAGACAATCAATCCTTTTCTTCTTGCGCAGATACTCACAAACACCTTGTTGCCAACTTTGACATTTCTTGGTAGATTGTGCCTGTAAAGCATCGAGCTTTCCTCTCCAAAAACTAGTATCAACAAAGGTTCTATGTCTTTGCTCATAAGCTCCAGAGAAATCCGTGCCGCAACTTCAAGTTCGGTCATCTCTGGCTTCAACGTTGGCATAACCTTTGAAAAAACTTCGTCGCAATCTTTCCCAAGTTTTCGGTAATTTTCAAGTTCATATTCGGTCAAAACAAGTCTCATCTGATCTATTTCGTTTGAAACGTCGGTTGTGCCAAGCATACCAGTATCAGAAAGGATTTTCTTTCCACTTATGAAGGCTTTGAAAACATCCTCTAGCCTTTTGTACCAAATGTACTCGACAAGCTCTATTTCCGGAAGAATGTCCTCATCAAGCTCGATCTCTTCTATCCTTCTTTTTTCGATGTTGTTGGTCATCAGATAAATTCGATCTTCTATCAAAAGAACGTGGGCTACGCCAACTTCACTGTTTAAAAGAACTCGGTTTCTCGCACCAAAGGTAACCCACGAAAAGTTTTCACAGCGGCTGAACAAAAGCCCATCGTATCCTTTTTGAGCAGCATAATTTCTGAGCATTTCAATCCTTTGCCTGAAAAGTTGTTTAATCATGTGTATCCCCTGAAAAAGATTATACACGTTGCAACGGGAAAAATCTTTAGGCCTGCAAAAAGCGATTTGGAAAATTTTTGGTAATCTTGAATTAATTTGCGTTAAAATACTGTTGGTGATTCGTATGAGGGTAAATCAAATAACCAATTCGTGGGCAATCCAAAGACTTTGGCAGCTTCAAAATGTACAAACAAATCTTGCAACACAACTTTCCACAGGCAGAATACCACTTGCGGCAAACGTTGCTTCTGCAACTATAGCTGAAAAGCTTCGCTCACAGATTGCTGGTTACAGGGAAGCAATGAATGCTACTTACAATGCCATCGGAATGCTCAACGTTGCTGAAGGTGGTCTTAGCTCAATCACCATTGCTTTACAAAGGATGAGAGAACTAGCAATTCAAGCTGCGAATTCAACGCTCACTGAATCTGAACGAGCAGCTTTGCAGCAGGAGTTCGATCAACTTTCCAACCAAATAAACAAGATTTCTCAACAGCTGAACTACAACAACATAAAAGTCCTTGCAGGAGATGTGGAAAACTTTCAAGTTCAAACCGGTCCAAACGCAGGACAAAACATCAGCATAACAATACCAAAAATCACCGTGGAAACCCTTGGATTGAGCAATGTGAATATATCAAACGTACAAAATGCCCAGCAAGCCATTCAAAGGATCGATCAAGCACTTGAGATGGTTTCAAACGTGAGATCTTACGTTGGATCTGTCACAAACAGGTTGGAAGCAGCGGCAAGAGAACTTGGGAACACAATGATCAACACCATTTCAAGTCTTAGCACGATAAGCGACGTGGATATGGCAAAAACGGTTATGGAATTTGTGAAAAACAGATTACTCACGCAATCAACAGTTGGTGTGATGGCTCAATCCAACGTTTCGAGGTTTTCGATTTTGAAAATTTTGCTTGGATGAAAAAAAGTTTCTTATGCTAACATTTATTGTGGTAACCTCAAGCAAAGGAAGGAGGTTTGGTTGTGCTTGGTTATTCGCCAAAGAACCTTTGGTTGATTCGTTCAAGAGACGAAATTGAAGCATTTGCAAAAGAATATGCTCGCTTTATGGATTTGGCAAGAACAGAGAGGATGGCGATAAAAGAATGTGTACTCATGTTGGAAGAAGCAGGATATGTCCCTTTGGAAAAGTTCGACGGCAGTACCGACAAAGTTTACGCAGTCAACCGTGGCAAATCTTTGATAGCCCTTCACATCCTTGGAAAGATTGAAGATGGTTTGAACCTCGTTGCTGCGCATATTGATGCTCCTAGACTTGATCTGAAACCAAGTCCAATTTTCGAGGATGAAAGGATAGCCCTTGGAAAAACTCACTATTACGGTGGCGTCAAAAAATACCAATGGTTGAGCCTTCCGTTGGAACTTCACGGATACGTTGTGAAGGACTCAGGAGAAGTTGTAGAAATACACATCGGTCAATGTAAGGACGATCCAGTTTTTGTCATAGCAGATCTTCTCCCACATCTTGACAGAAAAGATCAGCTTGTAAGCGAAAAGTTTGACGCAGAAAAATTAAACATCATACTGGGAACAATACCACTTGCTGGAGTTGAAAAAGAAGCTGTGAAAACGTACATTTTAAAGCTTTTGAAAGACAGATACAGCATAACTGAGGAAGACTTTGTTAGCGGCGAATTCCAATTGGTTCCAGCGCTTAAAACAAGAAGTGTTGGATTTGATGAAAGTTTAATCGGAGCATACGGGCAAGACGATAGGATCTGTGCTTTTACCGCAGTTAAAGCTTTGATCAGCTTGAAAAATCCGCAGAGATCTTGTGGGGTTATTCTGTTCGATAGAGAGGAAATCGGAAGCGAAGGTAACGCCGGCGCAAAGGCAAGCTTTTACATGCTATTTTTGAAAAAGATCTTAAAACTTCAAGGTTGTCAAGATACATCACTTGGAATTGACGAGCTTTTCAACAAAACCTATGTGATATCTGCAGATGTGTGTGCTGCTGTTGATCCAATGTACAAAGATGTCGTCGATATTTCAAACACTCCAAGACTTGGTTATGGCGTTGGACTTTTGAGGTACACCGGAAGCGGCGGAAAATCCGGTGCAAACGAAGCACACGCTGAATTTGTCGGTAAAGTTAGAAAAGTTCTAAAGGAATCTGACGTAGTTTGGCAAGTTGCAACCCTTGGCAAAGTTGACCGAGGCGGTGGTGGAACGGTTGCAAAATTCTTAGCTGAAAAAGGTGCATGTGTAATCGACATGGGACCAGCGTTGCTTGGAATGCATTCGCCTTTTGAGTTGGTCTCAAAAGCAGATCTTTACGAAACTTACAGAGCCTACAAAGCGCTTTTGGAAAAGCTCAAATAAAAAGAGGGCGCTTTTGCGCCCTCTTTGTTTGTTTCTATTGGAACTCAGAATTTCGAATCAAAAGTGAGAATGTACTTTTGCTCTCCCATCAAGCCTGCGGCATTTGAATATTCATATACATATGCCACAAAACCGATGTTGACAAACGGTATTTCGAGCTTCAAACCACCTGTTAACCAACCTGCATGAAGCCCACCAAACAGCTTGATAAATCCGAAATTAGTCTCAACACCAGCGTTGAGTTTTCTAAGCCATGTTTTTTCCATGTTGAGAATGTCTTCAACCTCAAAAGCAACTGTTAGGAACTGCCATGTGTATGAAAGACCTCCGGAAAAGATTCCTCTGAAATCGGTACCGTTCAGAATATCCGGCGCCGTCATGAAGTATGAAGCGCCAAATCTCCAGCCTTCAAGCTCGTATATTCCGCCAACACTTGCAATGAAGAAAGGTTTGTTGATTTGCTGGAGTATCTTGCTTGGATCATCGGGCAACAATCCAGTAAAGGGATCTTCGGCAGTTATATCAATCTTAGCAGGATACTGTGTTGCTGTGGCGGGTATCAAAAATCCTGCCATACCTCCACCGACGGAAGCACCGAGTTTGAAACCGTCGAGAATTTCAAATGAAGCGCCGAGAACTCCAAAGTAGCCTGCCCAAGCCCCGAGCTCAGCGTTACTTGGGTTCAGAAGAGACAGATTCCAGAACGCATCAGCTTGTAGAGCCCCCATTCCACCTATGGTAAAACCAAGCAAATTTGCACCATAACCGACGGCGAAATTCATGCCATAGGAATGTACCCCTTGCATGGCATTCAGAAACTCAGAATCTGTGAGTAATTCGGTGAACGAGGCTGGATTTGTTATCACAGGAAACAGTTTTGGTAAAATTGTGACGTTGTTTGACATAACAATTTGACTGTTTAGATCGAAACCACCTTTGTACAACGCTGGGTTTAAAAGCAAAGCCCCCAAACCTTCGCTCGTTGTAACGTAGGTTCCACCCATCCCAAGGTTTTTCAAAGGTTTAAAAAACCCCGGGAAAACTTCCCATTGGTAAGAAAAGGCAAGGATTGTTGAAAGAACAAGCAAAAGGATCAAAATTTTTTTCATGTTTGATCACCTTCCAAGAGATATTCAAAAAGATCTTTAAGGTTTTCCTTGTCTTTTAGACCATCCTCACTGATGGATGGAAGATCAATTTCAGCATCAACCATTCCGAGTATTTCCTCAAGTTTTTCCGATGCCCACACGAATTCTTCGCAGTCTTCTTCGTCTTCATACAAACCACTGATGGTTTCCTGTAAAAGTTGATCAAGGTTTTCAGCTGTCACGTTTTTGATGAAATCCTCATCACTGATATTTCCATCGTCGTTCGTATCAAGAATCAGGTTCAACATAAATCCGATGTCATACCATGCCGCAAGCGCAGCATAGAACTTTTTTGTTGGTTCGTCGCCGTTTTCAGCTAATGTGAGATATCCGACTGTTAGGAACTTCAAAATCACTCGGTTGTCAAACATCTTGGCGAATTTTTGTGCAATTGTTGGAAGATTCTCTTTGATTATTTCCCATAAATCTTCTTCATTTTCTCCATTCTTCAAACCAGGAATCTCAATTCCAAGTTCCGTTAAGAGATCCTCCAGATCTTCTGCTACCTCGACGATTGATTTGCCAGATTTTGCAGCAACAGCTTCAACAAGCACAGCAAGCGCTGCTAATGCATCTTCATTCAGTTCCTCACCTTCCAAACCATCAATCAATTTCTGGAGCGTTTCCTCTTCAAGCAGATTCTCGAGCTCTTCCGGTGTCAAATCCAAATCCAGAAGCTCGTTCAACACCGAACCAGCCAAAGTTATCGCAGCATCGTAGTTTTTCCCGCTCAAAGCTTGCTGTGCGGTGTTCAGACGTTCTTCCGGCGTACCGCTTTGAAGAAGTCTGTTGAGTTCAAAATCTACAAACAAATTGACAGCACAGGACGACAATATGAAAACAGCCAGCAAAGGCAAGACGAGCCAGGTTAACTTTCTTTTCATCTTTTCACCCCCTTGTTTTGACTATATTCTACCACTTCCTTAGAAGAAAAAGAAAGCCCACATCCTTGTGGGCAGATTCTCAAGATATCCTTTTCAAACCCTCAGATCAACTTGTTGTACTGTTCCTGGTTTACCATTTTCGCTTAGAAAGACTCCGCTGTTTTGAAGCCTGCCGACAAATTGCTCTGAGTCGTATACATCGAACCCCGTTCTCACAAACCCCAAATATATCGCTCCGACGTTCTTTTCAAGAAGGTTGAACAACTTTGGTTCACCGTTTTCATCCAGTGACCATATCTTGAGCTTAAAGAAAATCGGATCAGCTTCGTCTATCCATCCGTTTTTGTCAGAGTCGTATACTGCAAGTTCTTTGAAACCGCTCCCGGTGGTTGGTCCAAAAAGTTCTCTTCCATCATCCACAACGCCGTTGTTGTTCAAATCCAACACAAGAAATCCAGAGTTTTCCGAGACGAACTTGAACTCGTCCAAGATTCCATCCAAAGTTATATCCAGCTTGACAATCTTGTCTGAAAATTCCACGTGAGAACCCTCGAAGTTCAGAACCAGCGGATCTTTGAGAGCTTCTCCGAGTCTAAGCTCGAAGTTTTCATTGTAAGCAAATGATCTGCTCATATGGAAATTCAAAGAGAATTCTATTCTTCTGCCATCTTTTGTTGTGATAACACCCTTTGTTTCAAAACTAACCTGTTCTTGCTCGCTGTAACTTTCACTTTTGTTGTAAATCAACCCGAAACCGTATTCGTACAACTTTGGCTTGTTAACGCTTGCAACTGCTGTGGTTCTCTCTGTATCGTCGGCTTCACCATCTTCCTTGTCTTTGAGTTCGAGTACGAGCAATCTAACTTTTCTGCCCGTGAACTTTTCAAGAAGCATCTTGATTATCCTCAACTTCAACTCGTTTTTTTCATCCAGTTTTATCTTCAGCGAAGCGTTTGGTTTCTCTGTTGCTACAGGTTTTTCCAAGGTTTGCTGAGTTTGTGGTTCGATCTCTCGTTTGCTAAGCCAAAGTTGTAGTTGTTCTTTCTTCTCATAAACACTTTGGAAATAATACTCGCTTTTCATATCAACTTGATAGCTATCAATTCGCACAAATATCACCGTATATAACATCGACCAAAAATGTTGAGTTTTTAGAATTTCAAGAAAAAAGGGTACCCTATAGGGTACCCCAAACAACTTTGAAAAAATGACTATGCTTTTGCAAATTTGGTTCTTACTTTTTCGATGACAAACGCCAGGACAATCAACCCTGCTCCAACAAGGTCGGTTGTCATCTCCGGGACAACCAAAAGTATCCCACCGACGGAGTAACAGATTCTGGAAATGATACCGAGTTTGTCGAAAACATACCCAGCAAGACCACCAGACAGGACAAACAAACCCACAACGCAGGTTATCAATGCCCAGATCAAGTGGATGGGACCTTTCATATAGAAAATGAGAAGATCAGGTGAGAGAACAAAAGCATACGGAACCAAGAAAGCGGCAATCGCCAACTTCGAAGCAGTCAACCCAGTTTTGAACGGGTTTGCTCTTGCTATTCCAGCTCCAGCCATCGCCGCTAGGGCAACGGGTGGCGTGACATCAGCTATGATGCCAAAGTAGAAGACAAACATGTGAGCAGCAAGGATTGGTACACCAAGCCTGAGCAAAGCAGGCGCAGCTATAGTGGATGTTATGACATAGTTTGCTGTCGTTGGAACACCCATTCCAAGGATCAGCGAAGTCAACATTGTGAAAAAGAGCGTTATCAAAAGGTTTCCTTTTGCTAAGTCAACAAGTGCGGTACCAAGTTTTAATCCAACACCTGTGAGAGTCACAACACCTATGATTATCCCTGCGCAAGCAGTTGCCGCAACAACACTCAAAGCACCTCTTGCGCCAGCTTCCAACGCTTTTGGTATATCGATTAACTTTATCCTCGTGTTCTTTCTTAACATGGACGCAACCACCGAAAGAATTATTGCAACCAAAGCTGCCCTCATAGGCGTGTATCCACTCACCAAAAGGTAAATGATAGCCACAAGCGGTATGAGCAAATGTCCTCTTTCAAGTAGCACATTTTTGATATTTGGAACCATTTCTTTTGGTAAGCCTTTCAGTCCCAATTTTTTGGCTTCCCAGTGAACTCCCATCCAAACCCCAAAGAAATAGAGTATGGCTGGTATTGCAGCTGCGATGATTATCTTTCCGTAAGATATTCCAGTAAATTCGGCCATCAAAAACGCTGCAGCTCCCATAATTGGTGGCATGAGCTGCCCACCTGTTGAAGCTGCAGCTTCAACTGCAGCAGCAAACTCTGGTTTGTAGCCTATTTTTTTCATCATCGGTATCGTAAAACTTCCCGTACCGACGGTGTTGGCAACAGAACTTCCTGAAATCGTGCCCATCAACGCACTTGAAAAAACGGCAACTTTGGCGGGTCCTCCACTCGCACGCCCAGCTATTGAGTTTGCAAGATCTATGAAAAGTTGTCCTAAACCAGTTTTCTCCAAAAACGCTGAAAGCAAGATGAACAGAAAAACAAAAGTAGAAGAAACCCCAAGTGGTATGCCGAAAATACCCTCAGTTGTGTAGAAAAGATGTCCAACAAGTCTTTGAAGTGAAACGCCTCTATGGGCAAGCAAACCTGGAAAGTATCGACCGTAGATGGCATAGACAATGAAAAACCCTGCTACTATCGTTATTGGTAGTCCAACCACCCTTCTTGCTGCTTCAAGGACAAGAAGTATTCCAATCAATCCCATAACGAAATCCATTCTTGTTACAATCCCTGCTCTTAGAACCAATTCTTTGTAGTTCACAACCCCATACATAACGCAAAAAACTGCCAACGCAGCCAAAGCAACGTCTATTAAATGAACCTTGTCTCTTCTCCATTTTTTGCTCATTGGATAAAGCAAATAAATTAACGCTAAACCAAACGCAAGGTGAACAGACCTTTGGATCATCGCGTCAAGTACACCAAAAGCTGCTGTGTAAAGTTGAAAGATCGAAAAAGTTATAGCGATCGCAATTATCAATTTTAGGAAAAAACCTTTTGGTGTTCGCTGAATTGCTTCTTTATCGTACTTTTCAAGAATTTTTTGTACTTCTTCACTCGTTAGCTTTTCTTTGTCCAAGTCTATTCCCCCTTAGACAAACATTTTGGTATTTTTAAAACCACGGCGCGAAGTATTATCAATTCATTTTCTTTCGCTATGTCTTTAAACATAATGACCCCATCTTTAAAGAGAATACCATGTCCGTCAAGGTGAGAAACCCGAAGAGGGATCTTCTCAAACTTTCTTGTGATCTTCAAAACAAGCTGATTATTTTCAATTCGAAATCCCTCTTCGGGTTCAGAAGGTAATCCTGCCCCATAGGAACTATATCTAGCCTCGTACAAGTGTAGGTAACCATCGCGATCAATTTTGTAAAACTCGTAAACTGGTGTTTTCTCAACTGAATGAACATAGGTCATCGTAAATTTTCCATCAAAAATTGCTTTTGCCCATACAACTCGCTGTCCTTTTAGTATCTGCAGTATTGGTACAACCTGTGCATCGGTTGGTAAGAACGAAATTACAATCAAAACAGCTTTTATGAAAAGCCACATGCTCCAGCTTGTTTAGAACCCCATTTCTTTGAAGAATTTCTCCGCACCCGGGTGCAAAGGTATTGACATGCCTTCTTTTGCCGTTTCGATCAGAATATACTCAGCTCTTGCATGTGCTTCTCTGAGTCTCTGCAAGTTTGCATACATTGTTTTCAACAGTTGATAAGCCAAATCCGCTGGCATTTCCTCTCTTACCGCAAGCATTGCTTTAACAGCAAGGGTTTGTACATCCACGCCAACACCTTTGTAAGTGCCTGCGGGGATTACCACCTTTGTGTAGAATGGATACTTTTCCTGAAGTTTCTTGATCAGTTCATCATCGATCGGAACAATCGTTATCTTTCTAACGGCTGCAAGGTCAACCACTGCTGGCGTTGGATGTCCTGCGGTGAGAAATGCGGCATCTATGTTTCCATCTTTCAAGTTGTTCGCAGCCTCTGCAAAACTTAGATAATAAACTTTGATATCATCGTATGTTATACCAGCGGCGCTCAAAATGTGTCTTGCGTTGACTTCAACTCCACTTCCGGCGGCACCTACGGCTACTCTTTTGCCTTTCAAATCATAAACAGAGTTTATGTTCCTATCGGCAAGGGCGACGATTTGAACTGTCTCGGGATAAAGGCAAGCCAAGCCTCTGAGCTGTGGGAATGGTTGATCTTTGAAAAACTCAATTCCTTGGTAGGCATACGCTGCAACGTCGTTTTGAACGAATATCACATCGACATCTTTGCTTCTAAGCAAGTTGATGTTCGCAACCGATGCCCCTGTTGACTGAACAGAAGCGTTCATTCCTTTGATGTTTTTGTTCCAAATATCTGCCAGCGCTGCACCCAGTGGATAGTAGACCCCTGCAGTACCACCTGTTGCGATTGTCAAGAAAGTCGCTGCCACTGCGAATGTTGCCAAAACAAGCAACAAAATTCCCAACAATTTCTTCATAAGAACACCTCCTTGTAAATCTATAAAATCATTATAGCACGATTCACTTTGTTTTGTTATTTTAAACCTGCGTTGATTGCTAAACAAGCCCTGAAGACTTTGTAAGCTTCCAGGTAATTTGAAGCTGTATAAACGATTGTTTTTGCGTCTTTTCTTTCAACACCGGGAATAAGACATGGAAGTTCAGCGAGTGAAGAGTTGATAAATGTGATCTCCAAATGCACCGGCTCTTTCTCAACTGTTGGCTTGAGGTTTTTCAAATTCATAAGAGCTTGTTTTACACCATTCTTTATTCTTTCCTTGACTACCTCAAACGGATAAACCTTTGCAGCATACCTTCCAACAGCCTCTTTGACAACAACAGGGACAAACTCGTTTATCTCTTCTTTAGCACAAGCGATTGTTTTATCGTCTCCAGAGACAAGAACAACTGGAACGCTGAAAAATCCTGCAACTCTTGCGTTCAACCCAGCTTCGCTCAAAGGTTTACCGTTGACTTTCACACAAAAAACTCTTCCTGCAAACGTGTGATCCATTATGGCATCGACAGTTCCAGTTCTTGCGTGGTAACCAACGAAGAACACTGCGTCAAAAGTTTCATCGATTCCTTGCATCATAGAAAGTGGTTTGGGACTCCCACTTATCAAAGTTGCCTTTGGATGTAGTTCTTCGATCAAAATGTTATCCATGTTTGCGTGAGAATCGTTTACAACAACTTCAGTTGCACCGAATTCAAAAGCTGCTTCAACGAAAGCGTTAACTTCTCTTGTCATCATCTTTCTGAATCTTTCATAATCTTTTGTTCCTGGGTCAACATGCTGAAGGTTTACAACACCACAAATTCCCTCCATATCCGCCGAGATGAATATTCTCACAAAGCCACCCCCTTTTTAAGTTCTTTCACCTTTTCGACGAAAGTCTCAAACAATCTGAATTGTTGCTCATTTCTTTGAAACATCCTTTCAGGATGCCATTGAACCCCAACGATGAAAAAATCTTTATCTTTGCTTTCAACGGCTTCAATTATTCCATCTGATGCTCTTGCCACGACTTTCAAAACCGGTGCAACTTCTTTTATCGCTTGATGGTGAAAACTGTTCACCAGTATTTCTCTGTTTTTGAAGATTTCAAACAACCACGAATCTTCATCGATGAAAACTTTATGCGTTCCATACCAACTCGGTGCTTGCTGATAATGTTTTAAAACCTTCGGCATATGGTTGATATCTTGATAAAGCTTCCCCCCAAGTGCAACGTTTATCAGTTGGATACCACGGCATATACCAAAGATGGGTTTTTTCTTTTTGAAAAACATCTGGCAGAGATTTATCTCCGTAAAATCCCTTTCTGGAGTTATTTCACCTAACTCTTTTGCTGGTTCTTCCCCGTACTGAAGTGGATCGACGTCCACTCCTCCGCTGAAAAGAATTGCATCGGCAAGTTCGCTGATTTTTTCTAAACCATCAAAACTTGAAATGGCAGGAACGATGAACGGTACACCATTTGCTTTTTCGATGGCTCTAAAATAATCTTCAGGTAACCTTGCCGCACCTTCAACCTGTGAACAAGTTATCGCTACAACAGGTTTACAACCTTGCGACACATTTTCACCTCCAACTAAGAAGATTCTATACAATTTGCCGAATTCAAAGCAAAAAGCCCCCGCGTGTGCGGGGGCAAAGGTTCAAATTAAAGAAGATTGAAAAATTCATCCGTCGTCGTTTCCACTATCGCAGCCCTGTCTTTCACATACCCTTCCGGTAAGGCCTTTTGTTCTATAAGCTGGTCCATAACCTGACTCACATACTCTGCCGTCAAACCTTCCTTCGGCTCAGGTATCACTATCCTCCTTCTTTTCCCATCCAAAGTGTTTACAAAGTCAAGCAAAAGTCTTTTCATCCTTTACCTCCTTTCATCAATAAACCTGTTCGACTATGACCATGTGTGCTTCTAAGGCTGTGTACTTTGTCAATGAATCAAGAAGTTGAACTATTTGTTCGCAGTTTTGAGCTGTCGCTTCGTCGGATATCACAAGTGCTGTTCTTCTTCGAATAGGTCTTGCGTTTTGGCCTAATTCGCCTGTGTCATAGACTATGCGCAGCTGTTTCATGCTCAGCCTCCTTTCAAAAGTTTGTTTTCCCTCAGACAGCGCTGTCCATTAATACAGTATACGAAGATGGATATACCAAAATGAAAGCTACCTTGCATGTGACCTCCTCCCATTCCTTAAAAGGAATGGGCTTCCTGCTTCACCGTGGTTTCCCACTCCACAGGCGTTACTTCAAGCCGACCCAACCATAAAGCTTGTTCAAAACTCAAACCAAGCCCTTTCTTCAATATCACCATCGCCGCGTTCACGTCCTTGTCTATCTTTAAGCCACACTCAACACATACCTTTTGATAAACAACCACTTTGTACATCCTCAAAAAAGCAAACACTTTGTTGATCGCATCACTACGCCAATTCGATATCTTCTCATACTCTTTGCGTATCAATCGAAGTGTTTTTTCATAGTTCTTCGAACCTTTCTTCTTCCTTGTTAGCCTTCTTTGCAGCTTTTTCAACCTTCTTGCTTCATGTATCTCAAAGACTATCTGCATACCATTCGAAAACGTTAGCTTCGATTTCACCCCAAAGTCTATCCCTATCGCTTTGTCTATCACCGGAACATGCTCTTCTTTTGGAAGATAACACGTCACGTGTAGATAATACCCAGATGGCTTTGAAACCAATACCGCATTTGCTATCTCTGCGTTGAAAGGTATTTGCCTAAGTCCTAGGACTCTAAAGCTTCAAAGTTTTTGAATCCTCACCCTGTTCCGCTTCAAGTCAAGCTCGTACGTCACACCATACTGTTTCAACGGTATCGAGTTAACATACCTCTTAAACTTCAATGCACCAACTTCATAACCATTAGCCTTAAGTTTTGCAAGTAAACGAAGGTTATCTTTTATCCTGTCTGATATCTCCTGTTTTATCTGTGATCCGAGTAGACTCAACTGTCTTTGTTCAAACTTGTCTTTCACCTTAACTTCAACAACTTCTATCTTGTTGGCAGGTTCATTCAACCTGTTCAAATCAGCTACAAGATAGTTGCACAACCACTTGGATTGGATGAAGACTTCCTTCAAAAGCTTTCTCTTTTGCTTTGATAGATTCTGCAGTTTTAGTTGGTACACAACGGGCTTTTGGGATTGTCTTTTCAATTTTGTTTCAGCTATTGCCTGTTTGATTTGTTCAGATTTGTTCAAAACCAATGCGCTCCTTTCAAACAAAGATCTGGTATGCTTTGATTATAACCTACATGTTGTATAATGAAATCAAGCCATTCATCACAATCCATTGAAAAAATGTGCTTTCTGGCTAAATTTCTGTAAAAAGGATCAAAGGCATTCCAGTTAGAAAAAGCTCAGCAAACAAGCGGGAAAGTTAAAAGTTACCCTTTTCAAACTCAATATTGTTACTTTAACTTAAGAAGGAATTGAAGAAATTTGGATACTTTAAGGTTGTAGAAGTTTAGCATACCACACAAGAGATTTAAAGCTAATTTTGTCGGTATCGTCTGAGCAAATATCTTCAGCGGCAAAAGAGATAGCGATTTCAATCGAAGAAATTTCCTTGATTGCCCAAAGATTGACAGAATTACTCAACAAAAGCACTTTCAAATTTAGATCAGTTTCAAATGTCGATTCAGCATAACTAATGAATTCAGACTACGAGAAATACTTTGTTTGTATTGAATACTACATATAAGGAATGGAAGAAGGAATGAGAACATTATGCGAAAAGATTATGTATTAAAACGATTGGGACAGAGTGCTGTACAAACAGGTTTCTTCGCTGTACTATTGTTCTTTTCCGCTGGCAGTTTAACCTGGCGTTGGGCTTGGATTTACCTTGGTACTTGTGCAATTATGGCTATGTCCACTGTTTTTATATTGCCTGAAGACTCACTCAAAGAGCGCAACAAATACAAAACAACTATAAAAAAATGGGATAAGCTCATTATGTTTCTTAATTTCTTTACAATTTTGAGTGCATTCGTGGTAGCAGGATTAGATTACCGCTTTCAATGGTCTCCAAGGTTGAACCTTTGGATACGGGTAACAGCTTGGTTTTTGATGTTTTTTGGTAATTTTCTTACCACTTGGGCAATTGTTTCCAATCCGTTTTTTGTCCCAGGAGTTCGTATTCAATCTGAACGTGGGCATTATCCTGTCACAAATGGTCCTTATCGTTATATACGTCATCCAGGGTATGCTGGTTCTATCATTTTCAACTTAGCTACATTCATAATGCTTGGTTCCCTATGGGCGCTGATTCCAGGTGCAATTATGATAATGCTTTTAATTGTTCGAACAGCTCTGGAGGACATCACTCTGCAAAAGGAGCTAGATGGTTATAAGCAGTACGCAGAGAAGGTTAAGTATCGGTTGATACCGGGAATATGGTAACTGTAATTGTACCTCGTTTAAACTTTTTGGATAGCAACAGAATGCTAAAATTGCCTTGGGTGATGAAAATGAGGTTTTTCGATGCACATTCGGATATTTGGTACAACGTTGGTATGAGGATGGAAAAAGGAGAAACAAACGTTTTGGAAAACTGCCATTTGCCTCAACTGAAAGAAGGAAAGGTAATTGGTGTAAACGCGGCCCTTTGGACAAAACCAGACAGTAAAAACCCTTCAGAAAGGTTTATCAAGCTTTTAGGAGCAAGGTCAAAGGAACTGACAAAGATAGGCAAAGAAAGCGAAGATTTTGTCATCGTTACAAAAAGCGAAGATATCCAAAAAGCCGTCGAAAGAGGAAAGATATTCTTGATTTCAAGTGTAGAAGGTTTGATAGGCATAGGGAAAAATCTGAATTTTCTTTACACACTCTACGAGCTTGGATTTAGGGTTGTAAGTCTCACTTGGAACGAAGAAAACGATCTTGCCGCAGGGTGTGGAACGAAGGATGAAAACAAAGGTTTGACAAATCTTGGAAAGCAGGCAGTTAAAATCATAGAAGAACTTGGCATGGTGCTTGACGTTTCACATTTGAATGAAAAAAGCTTTTGGGATGTGGCTAAAATATCTGAAAAGCCTTTTATAGCAACTCATTCAAACTGCTACAGTTTGTGCGAAACACCGAGAAATTTGAAGGATGAACAGATAAAAGAGATTGCCAAAAGAGGAGGAATCATTGGAATCAGTGCCCTACCCAGGATAGTAGATAGAGAAAATCCAACAGTTGAAAAATTTGTGGAACATATCAAGTACGCGGCAAACTTCGTTGGCGTCGATCATGTTGGCCTTGGACTTGATTTTTCCGATTACTTGGAAGAATTTTTGAACAAACAGTCGCACGAAAAAATGTCAACCAAAGATCTTGAAGATGCTACGAAACTGCCGCAAATCATCCCGCTTCTTGAAAAAGCCGGCTTTACAAAAAAAGAAATCGATAGAATATGCTTTTTGAATTTCGTTGAATTCTTCAAAGCTGTACTTTAATTTCATAAAAGCCGGGGTATATCCCCGGCGGTCTGTAAAAAGATTGCTATGAAGTTTGCTGTTGACTCTTTTCAAATGCCTCAAGCTTTTTCCCAAGCTGTTCTAGTTCTTGTTTTAGCCAATCGACGTACTCTCTGAGCGATTTGACATCCACGTCTTCTTCGCATGTACAGCTTTCATAGTGCTCTTCATGACAACTACAAGATCGTTCATGATGTCCTCTTCCATGATGCTTACAGCAACAACAATGGCAACAGCAACAATGAAAACAGCAGCACCCACAACAACACATACTTTCATCCTCCCTTTTGAACGAATTCGACTAGCTTTTGTAAAAACACTATGTAATGCTTTGAATTTTCAGCCCATTGTTTTAGAAACAGTTCGCCTTTTTGCGTGATTTTATAAACGCGTCTAGCTGGTCCTGCTTTGAACGTTTGCCATTCGGATTCAAGCAATCCCTCAGCTTCAAGATTTCTCAAAATGCGGTATATCACGCTTGGATGGTATTTAGAAATGTCAAAACCAAGCTCTTGAAGGTCTGATAACAATGAATATCCGTGGGAAGGATTGTTTTTGACAACAGCCAAAATTGCCGCTTTCAAAACATCTTTACCATAGTCATTCCAATGACAACAGCCGCAGTTTGCCTTCACAACCATCACCTACTTGGTTTCACATTTATTTTACTGCACATATGTGCAAAATGTCAATATATGGCATATGATAATAAAACCATCGATTAACTTTCGTATAATCAAGTTGAACTGATTGTCAAAAAAGGGGGAATTTCCATGGGAGATTGTATTTATTGTGGAAAACCAGCTGGTTTGTTTAAAACCCGGCACAAAGAATGCGAAGAAAGGTACAAAATGGCATGGAGATCGATGGTCGAAACCTCGAAAAACGCAGCATTGGGTTTGTGCTCATTGGAAAATTTAACAAATGAACTTCATCAAATTGCTCAGCAAGGTTTTGTTCCAACTGGTAAAATAAAGAATGCTTTGGTGGCAGGCTGGGAGCAAGCAGCTTTGCATTTTTTAAGCGATGGGAACCTTTCAAAAGAAGAGGAAGAGAAACTTTACAACTTTGCCAAGTTCTTCAACCTTGAACAAAAAGATCTGGATAACAATGGTTTTTACACAAAAGTTGTTCAAGCTGGTGTTTTGAGGGATATCATGGAGGGAAAATTACCAACGAGAGTCGTTTTAGATACTCATTTACCTTTCAACTTTCAAAAGGGAGAAACTTTGGTTTGGGTTTTTCAAAACGTCAAATATTTTGAAAGTAGGGTTAAGCACGAATACGTTGGTGGAACGCAAGGAGTGAGTATCAGGATAGCAAAGGGAATTTACTATCGAATTGGTGGTTTTAAAGGTTATCCAGTGGAGAAAACCGAGGTTGTTCACATTGATACTGGTATTATGGCTGTAACCGACAAGCACATATATTTTCATGGATCTTTGAGAAGCTTTAGGATTCCATATTCGAAAATCGTTTCTTTCCAACCCTACAGCGATGGAATAGGAATACAAAGGGATGCAGCGAGTGCAAAACCGCAAATCTTCTTGACTGGCGATGGATGGTTTGTGTACAACCTTGTAACAAATTTAGCTAGAAGATAAAATCAAAATCTTTTGAAAGGAGGTGACAAAAATGTTGAAAAAAAGTTTCATTTTAACTTTTTTAGTGATGCTTTTTGCTTTTCTCTGTCTAGCACAGGTTGTAAAGCTACCTGAACCTAGAATTGATGGAACCGTATCGCTTGAAAAAGCAATATCTTTGAGAAGATCCGTGAGAAGTTTTTCAACGCAATTTTTGACGATTTTTCAAATCTCACAGCTTTTGTGGGCAGCTCAGGGTATAACCGATCCATTCGCGAAGTTTCGTTCAGCACCTTCGGCTGGTGCCACTTATCCACTTGAAATTTTTGTGGTTGTTGGCAAAAACGCGGTTGAAAATTTAGAAGAAGGCTTTTACCAATACGATCCATTTACACATTCAATTCGTTTGAGATTCCAAGGAGATATTCGCGAGCAGTTAGCACAAGCTGCGCTCAATCAAAGCTGGGTTAAAGATGCACCTGTTGTTTTTGTCATAGCTGCTGTATATGAAAGAACAACTGCCAGATACGGTGAAAGAGGCGTAAGGTACGTTCACATCGAGGTTGGACATGCCGCACAAAATCTTTGTCTGCAAGCTGTGGCTCTTGGACTTGGAGCTGTAACCGTTGGCGCATTTTACGACGAGCAGGTTAAATCGATTCTCAAACTCGACAGAAACTTATCCCCGTTGTATTTGATACCGGTTGGTTACCCAAGTTAACCGATTTGATACTTGACCTTTTCTAGATCCTTAATATACAATATATAGTGGTATATGCTGTAATACCACTATATGTGGTATTATTCCATTTGCTGTGGGGGATGCACTATGATTTTCTTGATCAACACAATTAGAGTTTTTTTCAACGATCATCCTGTTTATCCAAGTGTGAGTGTTTATTTTCAAGGATGTGATGCCATTCCAAAGTGTGTTGGATGCCACAATCCAGAAACCTGGGATTTTGACGAAAAATTTGCAATAAATTATGATGAGATTCTCTCAATTTCTGTGGAAAAGCTTTCTTTTCTTTTAAATGGTTTTTCGAAAGTCGCTTTAGCCTTTGTTGGTGGAGAACCTTTAAGCGAAAGGAATAGGGAGTGCGTAAAACTTCTTAGCAGGGATGTGAAAAAGATCTTTGGCTCGAAAGTTTTGACAATTTTGTACACCTGGAGAGAACCAATTGATCTTTTACCTTTGAAGGATTACATACAAAGCATTGACGAATTTGTACTTGGAAGATTTGAAATATCCCTCAAAGAGGACGGTTTTCCTGCTTCTAAAAATCAAATGTACTTGAGAAAAGAGCAGCTAGAAGAATTCTTTATGACCTTTGAAGGGGGAAAAGCTTATGTTTTGGAGGTTTTCAAGTGATTTTGTCGAAGATTTTGAGAAGGTACCTGAAATTTTCAAAGAACTGGAAGGTTTGTCCTGGCAACTTGATCCTGTTCTGTTTACGGAAAATTTCTTTACAAAGGGGATAATTGATTCAAGCATCGATGTTAATGCAAATGTCAGAAGTACAAACGTTTATACCTATTTCAACGAAGTAGCAAAACCTTTGACAAAGCTTTACTCAATTTACGCAATATACGAAAGAATGAAAGAACTCTTTGGACCAAATGATGCAAAGACTTTTTTGAGGTATCAAATGTACGGAGATATCTACGTTCACGACGCGCACCATGCAGCTTTTGCACCTTATTGTTATGCTTATTCTCTTAGGCCAATTGTTGAAAAAGGTTTGTTTTTCATAGATACAGTAAAGTCTATCCCTGCTAAACATCTTTCTTCTTTCATTCAACATGTCATTCAGTTTGTAATGTTTGCTTCCAATCAGCAGTCTGGAGCCGTTGGTTTACCAGACTTTTTCGTTTGGCTTGCATATTTTTACAAAAAGGACATTGAAGCAGGTGTCATTCCAAAAGGAAAAGAACAAGAATATCTTGAACAGCATTTTCAAATCTTCACTTATTCAGTAAATCAACCTATCAGAGGAACGCAATCGCCTTACACTAACTTCACCTATTTGGATAGAAACTACATTAAAACCATATTTGAAAATGAAACTTACCCAAACGGAGAAAGAATAGTCGACAACATAGAGCTTATAATAGATCTTCAAAAAAAGTATTGGCAATGGATAGCAAAAGAAAGGGAAAAGCAAATGTTTACCTTTCCAGTTTTAACTGCCGCACTTTTGTACATTGATGGAAAATTCTTGGACGAAGACAGCGCAAGGTTCATCAACAAAGTTAATCTAAAATGGCTTGATACCAACTTTTATGTAAGCAGCAGTATCGATGCTGTTGCTTCCTGCTGTAGACTTACAAGTTCAACAAAAGATATAAAGTTTTCAGTTCAACCAGAGGAATTAAAAGGTATGTCAAACTCTATCGGTGGAAGCGACCTAAATATAGGTTCATTCAAGGTTGTCACCATAAATCTTCCTAGAATTGCACTTGAAACGAAAGATAAAGAAGCTTTCAAAAAACGATTAATTGAAAAAGTTGAATTGGTTCAAAAAGTTTTAGTGGCAATCAGAAGTTTGATAGTAGATAGAATTAACCAAGGAGTTTTGCCACTTTACAACCTTGGTTTGATGAAACTGGAAAGACAGTACGGAACAATTGGAATAAATGGATTCTTCGAAGCTTTAGAAATTTTGGGTCTTGTCAATTATGGACCAGATGGGGTAAGCTATACCAAAGAAGGAGAAGAATTTGGAATACACATACTAGACACAATAAATGAGCAAAACAAAGCTGGTTTAAAGAAATTCGGTTTCAACTTCAATGTTGAACAAATACCAGCTGAAAAAGCAGCTGCTGTTTTGGCTGAAAAAGATAGAATTATTTATGGAACAAAATATATGATCTATTCGAATCAATGGTTACCTTTAACTGCAGATGCTGATGTAATGAACAGAATAAAATACTCTGGCTTGTTTGACAGAAAGGTTTCTGGTGGAGCCATACTACATGTGAACTTGGATTCACCATTTAGAGATGAAAAACAATCTTGGAATATGATCAACCTGATGGCCAAAATGGGGGTTATTTATTTTGCTTTCAACACAAAAATAAGTGTTTGTCTCGAAGGACATGCTTTCTACGGCGAAGTATGCCCAAGATGCCGTGGTAAAAAAGTGGACGAATTCACAAGGATCGTCGGTTACCTAGTTCCAACAAATTCTTTCAACAAGCATCGCAAGCTCGAATTTGCTGAAAGAAAGTTTTACCAAAATATAATAACAGTTTAAAATGCGGGGAGTTCCCCGCATTTTAATTTGGTCAACTTGTGGTCAAAAACTTCGCCATTAATTTGTGGGGTAAAAGCTTGGCAATAAAGTTCGCTACAAATTTGTTTGTTATTCCAGGTATGTACACAACCTTGTTTTTTTCAAAAGCCTTCAATGCTTTAACCACCACTTCATTTGGTTTCATCATTTTTCTGAATTTTTGAAAATTTTGCCCTTTGAAAGCTCTTTCGAAGAACATTGTATCAGTTGGACCTGGTGAAACACACATAACATGGACTTTGTACTTTCTCAGTTCTGCCCAAAGAGATATTGAAAGATTGTAGACATAGGCTTTGGTTGCAGAATAAACATTGAAATATGGAACAGAAAGATGCCCTGCAATTGACGCAACGTTTATTATTCCACCTTTTTGCTTTTCAACCATTTTCTTTGCAAAGAAATGACATAAAGCTGTCAAAGCTTTGATATTCAATTCGATCATTTTCTCAAGTTCATCAAGTTCAAGCTTGATGAATTCTCCATACAGTCCAAAACCTGCATTGTTCACCAAAAGATCGATTTTCAAGTCAGAAAGATCTTCAACCATCTTCTTCACATTTTCTGGGCAGGAAAGGTCGGCTAAATATTCAATCGTTTGAACTCCTAATTGGTTGCACTGGTTGATGGTTTCTTGCAATTTCTCTCTGTTTCTTGCAACGGCAACGATGTTTATCCCTCTTTTTGCAAGCTCTATGGCAAATTCTTTTCCTATCCCAGAAGAAGCTCCTGTAACAAGTGCCCATTTAAAGCTGCTTAATTTCATCCTTTTTCCTCCTTATTGACACTTTTAATCCATCAGAGAAAGATTCTTATCAACTCGTCAAATAGTCCATATCTCGCTATAATCATGAGGTGTTTCACAGTACTCGCAAACAAGTTTATCACCAACTCTTACAAAGGATGCACCCACATTTTCTCCGTTCTTTGGATGTGTTATGCAGTTTTCGTTTTTGCAGCGTATTTCATCAAAATTGTATATTCTTGGAGGAAGTTTGATTCGATACTTCTCCTTTACAGTGGAATCTTTTATTATGTTCACCGTAACATTTGGTGCTATAGCTGCAAGTTTTTTTATCTCCTTCTTCGTAAGGTATCTGTTAGGAAGACTTATGTAACCTTTGAAATTTCCATCAGCGGATTTGAAGATTCCATCTGCACTGTCACAGTCGTAAAGTTTTAGAATTTTTCTTATTTTCACTATTGTGGCAAAAATTTCCTCAGGCATTTTTCCTTTGGCGATGTGGTCTATCACTGTTCCATTCTCGATAGGCTTTATCCCACGTTTTCCTTCTTTTTCCACCCCTTTTGAACCGTGAGTTATAGGAGCTGGTATTATGAATTCATACTCATCTTCCTGTTGCTGCTCATTTGATTCAACATCGTCGCATTCCATTGTTATCGCCCCTCCAAGCATCGAAAGCAAAACTATCCTAACCCAAAATCCGTTTCTTGCCTGCGTCTCCCAACCATTCAAAGGTAGATTGTCCAAAAAGGTTGGTATTTCTGAATTAACTTTTGGTCTTGGAAGAGGATGGTAAAACTTTGTTCCCTCTGGAATTTTGTCAAGCATGTCCTTTCTGAAGGTGACGGCTTTTCTTAGAATGTGTTCCTTTTCCAGAATATCTTCACCCATCCTCTCAAGTTGAAGCCTTGTGAAGTACCAAATTTTTGCAACATTTTCACTTGCAAGATATTCATCAATGCTGCAGTATTTTCTGACTTCAAAACCATTTTCAATCATCCTTTGAACATAGTGCTCTGGCATTTGAATTTCTTCAGGTGCAATTAAGTCTACCTCAACATTTCTGAAGACTCTCAGACCGTCAACCTTCGAATGAATTGTCCTACCATGAAGAAGATCTCCTATTAGCGCAATTCTTATGTGTGAGTTGTCAAAATTGTTGTGTTCAAGAAAGGTGAATTCATCCAAAAGTTCTTGGGTTGGATGCTCGTGCCTACCATCGCCACCATTGATGAAAGCAGGTTTTTCTATGCCATGCCTTTGTGCAAACTCTCCAACTTTTCTTTCAAGCAATCTGGGTACTCCTTCCAACCTTGTTCGCGTGATGAATATCGAATAGTCTCCATAACTTGTGAGCATACAGAATGTGTCGACATAACTTTCGTTCTTGTTGAAAGAAGAATGTTCCGCATCAAATATGTTTACCCTGGCGTTGCGGTGAAATTTTGCCGCGTTTATGAAAGATTCTTTAGTCCTTGTGCTTGGTTCAACGAAAACTATGTAGATGTTGACTGGATCTTTGATTTGAAATTCCTCTAAACTTTCTTTTGCAAGCCACTTTTGCTTAAGTTCTTTCGTCTTTTGGTATAAGAAAAGCTGTTCTTCAACGGAAAAGTCTCTGATCACTGCAAGCGTTCTTCCACGAAAAGACTTTTCCACAAAGTCCACCCCCATTTAACAAAAAAGGTCAGCTTTTGCTGACCTTTTGAACTTTTATTGTTAATAAGATGAATTTTTTATTACACAAATAAAAAGTTGTCATTCAGCGATTCTCCTTCTCAATTTTACTCGACAATATGATATCATTAAAAACTAGTCCATCAAAAATTTTTCTCAAACTTGAAACACATATGATATTTGGAGTGAACAAAAGGGTAAAAGCCTATAACCTTTTGGGAGGTATTTTTGCTTGAAAAAATTGATCAGAAACATTCTGATGACTTTTGCCATAGGCTTTGGAATTTTCAGTTTACTTTTTTTGTTCTCCGATAGGCAAGAACTTCAAACAGCTTTTACTACTTTTTCAAAAAAGCTGATATTCCACATGACTGTGATCCTCGCTGTAGATTACATTATGGGAGGATTAAGAAACTACGTGGTCCTGAAATCAGTCGTCAAAAGAATCCGGTTCTTAGATGCTATGGAAAACTATTTCTTCGGTGTTTTCTTTTCTTTTGTTACCCCCATGTCAATAGGCGGACAGCCTTTTCAAATATATCATCTTATTACCAAAATTGGCGTAGATTCCGCAGATGCCACAAATGTGGTGCTGTCAAGAATGTTCAGTAACCTGATAATAAATTTCATCATAGCTTTGCTTTTTTTGCCCAAGGCAATACAATACCTTACAAACAAGACACAGCTGATAATTATTTCCCTAGGATTAGCAATATCTATCGGTGTTACTTTCTTGTGTTTGTTAGCATTTCTGAATGCCAAGTTCGTGGCAAAAATTCTACATATATTGGCAAAAACCACAAGGAATGAGAAGTTCAAAAAAATATCTGAGAATACTCTTGCGTGGGTTTCCAAAATGACAGAGAGCACAAAAGTCCTTTGGACAAAGAATTTGTATGTGATGATTATTGATATGCTACTTGGTGTCATCATGTACATTTTCTTAATCCCAATACAACTTTACTTACCGCTTGTTCACATGAGCGGTAAAAACTTTCAACAAATTCATTATTTTGGTTTTGTGAGTTTATACATACTAATAAGCAGCACGGCAATTTACATCCCAACTCCTGGGTCAACTGGTGGTGTAGAGGGTCTTTGCAAAATCGTTTTTTCAAACATTTTTGGTTCAGGTGTTAGTACCTATGCTATACTAATATGGCGCTTAATGAATTATTATTTACCAATCGGTGTAGGACTCGCATTAATTTGGCGGATAAATATATGGAACACCAATGTAATGGATAACTGATTCACCTTGGAGGGATAGACTGTGAAACCGTTGGTCAGCATTGTTGTCCCTGTGTTCAACACAGAAAAATACTTGAAAAAATGCGTAGATTCTCTGTTGAATCAGACATACAAAAATATAGAAGTACTCCTAGTTAATGATGGTTCAACGGATAACAGTGGAAAAATATGCGACGAATATGCTTTAATTGATCCAAGGGTAAGAGTTTTCCACATTCAAAACAGCGGAGCTGGAGTTGCAAGAAACGTAGGAATAAAAAATGCCAAAGGAGAATACATAACCTTTGTGGATAGCGATGATTGGGTAAGTGAAAAATACATTGAAACTTTGCTTGGACTTATTCTTAAAGAAGACGCAGATATATCAATGTGCGGTTACGTCAAAACTTCGCTGGAGGATGTTCCCAACAAAAGGTACAAGGAAAAAGTTTATGTATACACCAATCTTGAAGCCTTAAGACAAATTTACTGGATCAATTTCGGCGGATTTTTAGTGGTCTGGAACAAATTGTTTAAAAGAAGTCTTTTTGACGATGTAGAGTTTCCCGCCATGCGCTTGTTCGAAGACAACGCAATTATTCCAATGCTTTTTTACAAAGCCAACAAAGTTGTGGTAACAACGCAAAAGTTGTATTTTTACAGAATAAGACCAGATAGCATTACTAGAAAAAAGTTTGATGCAAGAGCTGTTTCGGACATTTTCCGCTCTTTTGAGATACGCGCTCAGTTTTTCAAAAAGATCAACTTAAACCGAATGATTGGTTGGAATGTTTTTGCCTGTCTGGTTACATGTTTTTATGTTTACTTCAAAGCAAATTTTGAAGGTAAGAAGATTCTCTTTAAGAAAATGAAATTCATTTTGGACGAAGCAAAACAAGCAAAAAAAAACTTTTTCCAAAGATGATAGGATTTTTTCGCTTATTTGGTTGTTGTACTTCTCTTTTCGCCCACCTTTTTGAAAGAGTTCGAATGGAAGGACAAAAAGCTCAAGCACAGAAAACTTTTTCGAAGACAATTAAGAAGCTAGTATTGATCTACCCAAAATTGAGAGGTTAAAATAGCTAAATTATTCTATAAGCTGTCTAGTACTGAGGTTGGAAATCTAACTTTTACGCTTCCAAATCGTCTTATTACAGTTTGCGCAGAACAATCTTTTCCTTGATCCTATTACTTTATAATAAAGCTGGTTTTGACAGTTTGGACATTTCTCTTTCGCTGGCTCAAGCCAGCTTATGAAATCACAGTCTTGATTTGTGCATTTATAGTAAACTTTGTTACTTTTGCTAGTTTTTCTTTCAACAGCAGAACCGCATTTAGGACATTCTCCTTCTGCAAACAAACCATAAGTTTTCCCACATTTTTCACATCTTTGAAAAACACCGTACTTTCCGCGTACTTGTTTAAGCTGTTCACCGCAACTTGGGCAAAATTTCTTTTCAAAATTTTCTTCATAAAAGTACATCGTATCTTTGTCAAGAACAGCTAGTTCATCTAATCTCACCGATTGACTTTTTGAACATTTTTTACACGTAAGGTAAAGACCATATTTACCCACTCGAAGTGTTAAGCTTTCCCCGCACTCACAAAGTTTGTTGGTTTTAAAGTCTATTGAAAACCAGCTTTCTTGAGCTTTGTTAAGGTAATCAGAAAAATCATTGTAGAAATCTCTTAAAATCTCTTTGTAGTTTTTCTTGCCTTGTTCGATTTTATCAAGTTCTTCTTCCATGCGTGCCGTGAATTCAAGATCAACAACTGAAGGAAATCTTTCTTGAAGGTAATTGTTGACAACAAAACCTATCACAGTTGGTACAAGCTCCTTTCCTCTTTTTACGACGTATTTTCTTTCCAAAAGGGTTGATATAATCGTTGCATAAGTACTTGGTCTTCCAATACCTTTTGCCTCAAGAGCGCGAACCATTGATGCTTCTGTATATCTTGCCGGAGGCTTGGTTTCATCTTCGACGATTTCCCATCGATCAACTTTGACTGTTCCTTGAGGAATCTTGACGTTCTTCGAAGCAGTTTTTCCATAAATTAATTCGAAACCGTCAAAAATTGGTCTTTCAACCTTTGCTTCAAAACCGTACTGGCCACTCTCGAGAAAAATTGTCGTTTCTTCGTACACCGCATCAGCCATTTGGGAAGCTAAAAATCTATCCCATATCAATTTGTAAAGCTTATATTGATCAGATTGAAGTAAATTTTTCGCACGTTCTGGGGTTACATAAACGTCCACAGGTCGGATAGCTTCATGTGCATCTTGAACATTTTTAGTTTTTTTTAATTGTCTGACCTCACCAATATATTTTTCTCCAAAGTTTTCTTTTATGTATTTTTCTGCCTGCTGCCTAGCATAATCTGATATTCTGGTTGAATCAGTACGCATGTATGTAATAAAAGCTTTATGGCCTTCTTTTGTTTCTACGCCTTCATAAAGTTGCTGAGCAATCTGCATCGTTTTGCTTACAGAAAAGCCCAGTTTATTTGCTGCCTCTTGTTGTAAGGTACTAGTGATGAAAGGATCTGGGGATTTTTTCCTGATAGTTCTTCGGCTGACACGAGTTACGTTTAGGGTTACAACAGCTTGCTCTATTTGCTTGGCTAGCTTTTCATTCACATCTTGCATTTCGATTTTTTTGCCGTCTATGTGAGTCAACTTGAATTTGATTTCACCTATGTAGCCTTCAACTCTCCAGAACTTTTTTGGCTCAAATTTATAACGCTGTAATTCTCTTTCACACAAAAGTCTAAGTGCTGCTGATTGAACTCTGCCAGCACTTAAATTTGCCTTCAAAGCTCTCCACAAAAGTGGGCTGATTTTGTATCCAACGATTCTATCGAGTATTCGCCTTGCTATCTGAGCCTCTACTTTTTTCATATCGATTTCCCTTGGATTTTTCAATGCTTCACGGATAGCTTTTGGCGTAATTTCGCTGAAAATTATTCTATTTTTACCGTTTTTCAACCCCAACAACAATGAAAGATGCCAAGCGATTGCTTCTCCTTCCCTGTCCATATCGGAAGCCAAAAAGACAGATTTTCCCTTGGTCTTTTCCTTCAATTCTTGAATAGTTTTTTCCTTCCCCTTGATTATTTCAAATTTTGGCTCAAAATCTTTTTTCAAATTCACACCAAATTCATCTTCTGGAAGATCCCTCACATGACCCTTTGAAGCCAAAACCTCGTATTCATCGTTCAAAATCTCTTGAATTGTGTGAGCTTTTGCGGGAGATTCCACGATAATTACTTTTTTGCTCATCCTGTCCCTCCATTTCGATTTTTCACGAAGACAGTATACTACATCGACGGGAAAGTCAAGAGGATTAATCAGGTTCGAATGAGCATTCTGACGACATTCATGAGAGTTTGGAAAGTTTTTTGATCCTTTGCCTCAACGTAAACTCTAACAACTGGTTCGGTTCCAGAAGCCCTTGCTAAAACCCAACTTCCAGGTTGATCAAAGAAAAACCTTACCCCGTCGATTTCATCTTTGTCAGCTACCTTGAGATCTTTTAAGTATCTATCAAATTGTTTAAACTTTGAAAGAAAGTCTTGTTTTTCTCCTTCGGTTGCAAAACTCAAATCCACCCTTGTGTTGAAAAACTCCCCATAGGTTTTTGCAAACTCTTTTCTAAGTTCTGAAAGTGGTTTTCCTTCGTAGGCCATCATTTCAAGAACTAATAAATTCGCCAAGATCCCATCCTTTTCTGGCACATGGTTTGCTATGGACAATCCCCCGCTTTCTTCACCGGCTATGACTACGTTTTCATTCAAAAGTAGAGCCGCAAGATATTTGAAACCAACAGGGGTTTCCAAAGATTTCTCCCCAAAAGCTTGAGCAACGGCATCAACAGCATGAGATGTGGCAACGGTTCTTGCAACCGGGCCTTTTTTGCGTTTGTTTTTATACAGATGATGGGCAAGCAAGGCTATCACTTCGTTTGGTTTTAAATAGTTTCCAGTTTCATCGACTACACCGAACCTGTCGGCATCACCATCAGTTGCTATACCACAATCAAAAGCTCTTCTTTTAACTATCTCTCCAACGGCTTTCATTCTTGATTCGTCTGGCTCGGGTCTATCCCCACCGAAATACGGGTCTCTGAAATCGTGTAAAATCTCCAGCTCAGCGCAACATCTTCTGCAAAGTTCGTCCAAATAACCCACCGCAGTTCCGTACAAAAGATCTGCAACAGCTTTTAAACCGGCAGCCTTTATCCTTTCAAAATCTATGTGCTTGGCCAACGCTTTAAAATATTCAGGCCTTGGATCGAATATCTCGAACAAATCCTTTGAAGCAGCTTCCTTTAAACTTATAGTTGGTATCTTTTTTGGATCAACCTTTGCAGCTAGTTCTTCAATTTGCTGAGTGATGCTCGTTGGTGCCGGTGCCCCATCAGATGGGTTAAACTTTATGCCACAATACTCAGGTGGATTGTGGGAAGCTGTTATGTTTATTCCACCATCCAGTTTGTAATGTCTTATCGTGAAGGAGACAACGGGAGTTGGAGTTGGATCTTGGGGCATGTAAACTTTTATACCGTTTGCAGTTAAAACTTGACTTACAAGCTGTGCGTAATGTTCAGTCATGAATCTGGTATCCCTTGCGACAATTACAGCTTTGGCGTTGTTCTTTTTCAAATAATCCGCGATAGCTTGAGTTACTATTTTTACATTTTCGAATGTAAATTCATCGCTTATTATTGCCCTCCATCCAGAGGTTCCAAACTTAATCTTCCTCATCGAATCCCCCCAACCAAATTCTTCTTTGAAGGTGTTTGTCAAATTCACTCCAAAGTTTTGTGTTACCGTTCTTTTTCTCTTTTTGACAAATGCTTCTAAAGCGCGCCAATTTTGCATCCATGTTTTCAACCATGTGTATCACAAAAGCTTCCGCAGTTTTTGGAACCACCGGAGAACCCCATTCAAGTTCCCCATGATGGGAGAGAATTATGTGTTCCAGCTGCATCAATTTTCCTTTGGAAATCTGAACGTTTTTGGCTTTGCTTTGAAGTATTTCTACCCCAAGTGCAATGTGACTTTTTAGCTCCCCTTCGGTGGTAACCTCAAAACCTTTTTTGGTTATCGTGTATTCTTGAACTTTTCCTATGTCGTGAAGGATGGCACCGGCTATCAGCAAATCTTTGTTCAAAGCGTTCTCATATACACTCCAGATTTTTTTACAAATACTTGCAACCGCTACGGTGTGCTCAAGAAGTCCACCAATGTACGTATGGTGAACGCTTACTCCTGCAGGAACTTTGATGAACTTACTGAAGAATTGCTCATCTTTTTCGAATAACTCTTTTAGCAAATTCCTTATTTCTTTGTCTTGAATATCGTCTATCAACTCTTTCAGTTTTCTTTGAAGCTTTTCAATATCTTCAGGCGTTGTTTCAACGAATCGTTCTATATCATACTCTTCTTCTTGCATAACTCTAACTGAATCTTTGGATTTATCAAGGTTTAACTGCAAATGATCTTCAAAATAGACAATCCTACCTTTGGCCAGTATCACATCTCCTTCGCTGAGTTTTTCAAAATTCTCTTCAGCGTTGTGCCAATCAACGGCTCTTAAAGATCCCGATCTATCGACTAAAGTCAAAAGCAAAAGTTTTTTCTGATCTTTGGTTTCTTGAAGCCTTTTGCTTGAAATTTTTGCCACAACTTCCACATTTTCGTTCAGTTTTTTCATGATATCGGATAGCAAAGGAAACTTTTCAAGAGAGCTTGAAACAACTTTTTGAACTAATTCTTTTGGCATTTTGTCACCGAGCTGCACATTTTCACTTCCCTTCAAGAAAATTTTACCAAAAAAATACAAAATGCCTCAATCACCAGCAAATAAGCTTTGTGCTTTTACACGTTTCATGAATTTAAACTGTACGATCGAAACCACAAAGAAAACGATCAAACCCATTATCCCAAGTCCAACTTCGCTTTTGAAAATCTGTATCATCAGCCCTCCTGCAAGAGGACCAAAACCCCACAGCATACCTATCGTTGCCTCGTGAAATCCTCCCTGCTTGCCTTGATCAAAATGTTCTGAAATCATCCCGTAGTAAATCGCAAAAGTATAGGCGGTAGCATAAGTCATTCCACCAAAAATTGATATCAAGAAAAACATCCAGACACCACTTTTAGGAAGGAGCAAAAGAATGCTTGTAATAGGTAAAACGCTCAGCATCGCAAGTGATACCTTGATGTTACCAACCCATTTCCTATAGATGGACAAAATCAAAAACATGGAGAAAACAGAAAGATTTGCGCCGACGATTATAAAACCAGTTAAACCCAAAGGTAAACCATGGGAGCTTATGACTTTTGGAAACAAAGTGAGTATGGAAGTGTAAACAAGCCCGCAAAGAAATAGCATCAATCTGTAGATTTTTCTATATAGCTTGGCGTTGGAAATGCTTGGAGCTCTTTCAGCCTTTTTCAACGTTTTTGACGGATTGAAGTAGAAAGTGTCACGATGCTTTTTGTAATCAAATCCCAGAAAAAGCCCGACAACCAAACAAAGTGCTATACCAAAAGAGAAAGTCAAAACAGGAAGATTCACAGCCAAAAACGGTCCAAAAGCCATTCCTATGATGTTTCCAAAGCTCCAAGACAAATTGTAACGTCCCACCGTTTTTGCATGATCAACCCCATAGGATTTTTCGTTTTTAGTTACTATCGCCACAAGTTGCGGATAAAGACTACCGAAGAAAAATTGAAAACCGATGGCGAGTACAAACAAGCCAGCTATTCCTTTCAACAAAGGTGAAATTGAAAGAAAAGCAGAAAAAACAAAGCAAGAAAAGCTAAGAAACCTTTTGTGACCAAATCTATCGCCAAATCCGCCGAACAGAAGGCTTGAAATCACATACGCCAAAGCTGCAAAAAAATTTATCAACCCAATCGTGAAATAACTTGCGCCAATCTTAGCAGCCATGGTGTTGACATAAGCGCTCAAAAGGTATGCTAAAACCGAAAAAATAGCGGTTAAGAAATTGAAAGAGTGAAAATAACCTTTCAAAAGGCACACCTCCAAAGCCAAAGAAGCTTTTTCAAAATACATGTTATCACAAGTTGTGCAAGTAATTGCTTAAAAAACTTAAAAATTGGTCGATAATTTACTCGGTGGAAAACCATGAGGGTTGAAAGTTCGACCAACGTGGGCTTAAATGATCCGAAAGTTCTATTTGCTGAACCAGCGAAAGGCTTTTCAAGGGAAATTTTGAGCAAAGATCAAACCGTTAAAATCTTGAGCATGATGTTGTACCAGCAAAATGGCCTGATTTTGAAATTGGTAAGAATCGCTGTGAGAATTATTCGAAAGTTATGGATGTTTCGGCTTAAATTTTACCCAACAACCTTTCTTGGTGAAAAGAATGGTTCCCTTGCTTTTCCACCTGAAAATGCCAATGAAAGAGAATATTCACAAGAGGTCTAATTTAGCCTTTCAAACCACTACTCACTAAAGATTTTACAAATAAATCCTGTAGTGCGAAGAAAATCAAAAGTGTTGGTAAAAGCGCCACAACAGTGGCAGCCATTATAACTCCCCAATTTTGAGAAGATTCAGCGTTCATTATCATGTTCACGGCTACTTGAACCGTTTTCATCTTATCTTCCATAGCTACTATGAGTGGCCAAAGATACATGTTCCACGCATAAGTGAAGTTTATGATACTTGCCCCAGCGATTATCGGGCGGGACAAAGGTAGCATTATCTTGAAGAAATACTGCATACTGTTTGCGCCATCTATTTTCGCCGCATCCTCGAATTCCTTTGGAATAGTTTTAAAGTGTTGTTGCATCAAAAAGGTGTTTGTAGCGCTTGCCATGAAGGGTATCGTCATTGCCCAGTAGGTGTTAACCCAACCAAACTTGCTGACAATTCTGAACAGGGGCACAATTAAAACTATTTCTACTGGAATGAAAAGAGTGGCAAAAACAATGTAGAAAGAAATTTTGTCCCCCCTAAATTTGAAATTTGAATAAGCATAACCTGAAAACGTTCCAGTAACAAGCTTACCAAATGTTATCAACACAGCCACAATTGCACTATTTAGTATCATCCTACCAAATGGAACCACTTTGAAAGCTTGAACATAGTTCTGCCAATGAAAACCTTTAGGCAAAAAACGCGGAGGGAATACAAAAACGAATTCTGAAGGTTGTATGCTCATAACAATCGCCAAAAAAAATGGAGCAAAAACAACCACGCTGATTGATGCAAGAAGTATTTCTAGGATGATCACCCTTATCATTCTTTTAGTTCTTTTCTTCATCATTTAACACCTCACTGATAGTGAACCTTCTTTTGACCATAGAAAAAGTAGATGACCGTAACGACGATCATAACTAAAAACAAAATTACATTCTGAGCGCTTGCAGGACCAAGTTTTTGAAATCTAAATCCATCAAGATATAGCCTGTAGATCAAAGTCGTCGTATAATTCCCGGGACCACCTTTGGTCATAACATCAACTATTGCAAAAGATTGAAAAGTAGCCGAAATTATGTTCATTATCACAAGATAAAAAGTTATTGGCGAAACAAGTGGAAAGATTATTCTCCAAATTCTAATCCAACTGCTTGCACCATCGATTGTGCTCGCCTCCAAAACTTCACCAGGAAGGCTTTGCAAGGCTGCTAAATAGAAAATTACGTTGAATGGAAGTATCTTCCAAACGGAAGCAAATATCAACGAATAAGCAGCATACGGTCTTGTGATTAGCCAGTGAGTCTGTATACCAAAAAATCTTAACATCAAATAGTTCACATGACCAACCACAGGGTTCAAAAGGAATCCCCACAAAGCCCCTGCTATGGCATATGAAATAGCATAAGGAGCGAATATCATGGTTCTATAAATCCTTATTCCCGGTATTTTTTGATCCAAAAGTAAAGCAAGGAAAAAACCTAAGAACAGCGAAGCAGTAACAGTAACAAATGTATAAATGAGAGAAAATGACACACTGTTCAAATAATCTGGATTTCTGAACAAATCCAAGTAATTTTTTAAACCAACAAATATCCTTCTATTACCAAAAACCGAAATTCTATAGAAACTCGAATAAAACGCATCGTAAGCAGGATAATATATGAACAAAACTATTATCACAAAAGTTGGTAAAAGCAAAAGGTAAGGTGTAATATGCTTTCTCATCTTCCAAACCTCCAAAAAGCTGACCGGCGGAAAACCGGCCAGCTCTCGATTGTCTTAGAAGTATTCTTTTATAGCTTTGTTTGCGGCTTTTTCTGCTTCATCAAGTGCTTGTTTTGGTGTTAAGGTACCAGATATCATCTTTTCAATAGCGCTTTCTATAGCATCTCTAACTTCTGGGAAAGCCCCTATTATGGCTCCCTGAGTGTTATAATTTTGCACGCTTGTTAGAAGTTGAAGCAAAGCAGTGAGATGATGCGGATTTTCAGCGTAATAACCACTTACTTGAAGCTTTTGAATGGCATCAACTCTGATTGGGTAATATCCAGTGGCTTGATGCCAAATTATCTGTGGCCCAGGTTCAGCAAGGTATTTTACCAACTTCCATGCAGCTTCTTCTTCAGCTTTATTTTTCTGTTTTAAAATCCATAAGCTCCCACCACCTACAACAACTCCTCCCCTTTGAACCCCATCTGGCAGAGGGAGAAAAGAGGCGTTTTAACATAAGCAGGTTATGGTACAAGAGGAGGGATGAGGACATAGTGAAGTGGCTATTTCCATTTCTTCTATTAGTGCAGTTTTCCTTCTTAAGTTGACAGGTCCTCCAATCTCTTGAACATAATTTTAACATACTCGTTTTAAATTGTCAATAAAGAATGCGTATGGCAGATGTGAAGGTACAAAGAGCATGCAGATGGCGAAGAAGAGGATATGGGTGAAGATGATACTGTACAACTGGGTAAAGGTAATATTTTTGTTGTTGTTTATTAGGAGGGTATATTTTTGTCGAGGGTTATTTGAAACACTTTGATTGATGGGACAATAAGTGTATTCCTGATTTTTCGAACACACTCATAGATCGGACTTTAATGTAATAAGCATAACATACGCTATGCAAGCAGTTGAACTGAAAAAACGGTACTCATTTTGAAGGTTTTTCTTTTTCGTCGGTTGATTCCTTCTGCTGGTAGTCCTCAATAGGTTCAACAGTTGCGCCACATTTTTCGCATATCAATTGGTCTCCAGAAAGCTTCGCTGCCGAGTAGTAAACCGCCCCACACTTTGGACATTTGTAGTAAATAAAAAACACCCCCACAGTTTGACATTGTAACACCTTGATTTTCTAATATATTACCATACTCTTAAAAAATCATCAACAATCCCTATCAAGTCAAAATCTTTTTGGTATAATTTTAGCCAAGGAAATATTCCTATAGGAAAAAGGATATTTAGAAAGCGAGGGATTGGATTTGAAAGTATCGACCACAAGTAGATATGGTTTGAGGGCTTTGATAGATTTAGCTGCACATTCGCACAGCAGTTATGTCTCACTTGCAAGTATTGCAGAAAGACAGAAAATTTCACAGAAATATTTAGAGAGCATCTTCAAAATTCTTGCAAAAGCCGGAATAGTGAGGGCAGTTAAAGGAGCTTACGGTGGTTATAAGATCGTTGACGAGGCTTTGCAAATTTCTGTGAAGAAGATTCTTGAAATACTTGAATCCAACTTGAAAGCACTATCCCCTCAATCAGATGATCATTTCGACAGATTTATCGAGGAATTTTTGTGGCAAAGATTGACTTTAAGAATTGAGAACCTGCTAGATTCCATAACTTTGAAAGATTTGGTAAGGGAATACACCGAAATTATGGAACCGAATTCTTTGATGTATTACATATGAAAGGAGGAAAAGGCTGTGGAAAAAAGAAAATTTGGTTTTGACACACTTCAAGTTCACGCAGGACAAATTCCAGATCCAACAACTGGTGCAAGAGCTGTGCCAATCTATCAAACCACCTCTTACGTTTTCAAGAGCACTGAACATGCTGCAAAACTTTTTGCGCTCGAAGAAGAAGGAAATATATACACAAGGATCATGAATCCAACCACAGATGTTTTTGAAAAAAGAATGGCAGCACTTGAAGGAGGGGTGGGAGCGGTAGCTGTGGCTTCCGGATCTGCGGCGATAACTTATGCTATTCTCAACATAACTTCAGCCGGAGATGAAATCGTTTCTGCATCCACCTTGTATGGAGGAACTTACAACCTTTTTGCCAATACATTTAAAAAATTTGGAATAACCGTAAGGTTTGTTGATCCGGATGATCCAGAAAATTTCAAAAAGGCGATTAACGAAAGGACAAAGGCAATCTTTGTTGAGACCATAGGTAATCCAAACGCAAACCTTGTTGACATGGAAAAAATAGCGAAGATCGCGCATGAACACGGAATACCTTTGATAGTCGATAACACATTCGCCACACCGTATCTGTTTAGGCCATTCGAGCATGGTGCAGATATAGTCGTTCATTCCGCAACAAAGTTCATAGGAGGACATGGAACAAGCTTAGGTGGAGTGATCGTTGACTCTGGCAAGTTCGATTGGGAGGCAAGCGGAAGATTTCCCGAACTTACACAACCAGACCCAAGTTATCACGGTTTGACTTTCACGAAAGCTTTCAAAGAAGCTGCTTACATAGTCAAAGTTAGAGCACAACTTTTGAGAGACACCGGGGCTTGCATCAGCCCGTTCAATTCGTTTTTGCTTTTGCTTGGTTTGGAAACACTTTCGCTTCGGATGGAAAAGCACCTGTACAACACACGAAAAATCGTCGAGTTTTTGAGCTCACATCCTGCGGTCGAATGGGTCAACTATCCCAACTTACCAACCAGCAAGTACTACGAACTTGCCAAAAAATACTTTCCAAAAGGGGCCGGATCAATTTTCACTTTCGGTTTGAAGGGTGATGTTGAAGCTTGTAAGAGGTTCATAGAAAGCCTGCAGATCTTTTCGCACCTTGCCAATGTCGGAGATGCAAAATCTTTGGCAATACATCCGGCAAGTACAACTCACTCTCAACTTTCCGAAGAAGATATGCTGAAAGCTGGCATCACTTTGAATATGGTGAGACTATCGATAGGAATAGAAGATGTGGACGATTTAATTTGGGATTTGGATCAAGCGTTGAGAAAGGCTGTGAGGATATGATGTTTCAAGTTTCATCCACATCTAAGCTGGCGATCAAAATTTTTGTCCTACTTGGCTCTTGCTCCAGCGAAAATCAAATGAGCTTGAATGAGTTGTCGAAAAAGCTTCGTGTTTCAAAAAAGTACTTGCAAAGAATTCTTTTAAAGCTTCAAAAATCAGGGCTTTTGAAAAGTATTCGCGGTAAGAAAGGTGGATATGTTTTGCCAAAACCAGCTGATCAAATAACGATTTTAGACATTCTGAGAGTCACAGAAAACGATTTGAATTTGATCGATTGCTTGAAAACCAACGGGTTAAAAGAATGTCCTAGGGCAAATCAGTGTATAACGCGAAAATTGTGGCAAAAAGTGAAAACTGAAATTGAAGAATTTGCAAAAAGTATAACCATCAAAGATCTTTTAGATGCATACGAAAAGTTCAAAGTCAAAAGTTACATTTACCACATATAACAAAGGAGGGAAGTATATGAAAATAGCCAAAAATCTCGCAGAATTGATAGGAAATACGCCTTTGGTTGAACTCGGCAACTACAGCAAGGTAAAGGGAATAAAAGCAAGGCTTGTTGCAAAGTTAGAGTATTTTAATCCTGGTGGTAGCGTCAAAGATAGAATAGGCCTTTCCATGATAGAAGATGCCGAAAGAAGAGGTATTCTCAAACCAGGTGCAACAATAATTGAACCCACCAGCGGTAATACAGGAATCGCTCTTGCGATGGTTGCAGCGATCAAAGGGTACCGCTTGATTTTGACAATGCCAGAAACGATGAGTGTGGAAAGAAGGAAACTTTTAAAAGCCTTAGGTGCTGAAATAGTTCTTACACCGGGCTCCGAAGGAATGAGAGGGGCAGTGAAAAAAGCAGAAGAACTTGCAACACAGATTCCAAATTCCTTTATGCCACAGCAATTCAAAAATCCCGCCAATCCGGAAATTCACAGAAGAACAACAGCTGAAGAGATATGGAGAGATACCGATGGACAGGTTGACATCTTCGTCGCAGGTGTTGGTACCGGCGGAACGATAACGGGGGTTGGAGAAGTTCTCAAACAGCGCAAGCCTGATGTCAAAATTGTCGCCGTAGAACCTTACGATTCGCCTGTTCTTTCCGGTGGTCAACCTGGTCCGCACAAAATTCAGGGCATCGGAGCAGGTTTCATACCAGATGTGTTGAATTTAAAAGTAATAGATGAAATCATCAAAGTGAAGGCCGAGGAAGCTTTTGAAACCTCTCGCTTGCTTGCAAAAACTGAAGGGCTGATAGTTGGAATATCCTCTGGTGCAGCTGCCTTTGCAGCAACCCAAGTGGCACTTAGACCCGAAAACGAAGGAAAAATGATCGTGGTGATTTTGCCCGACACCGGTGAGAGATACCTTTCGACAGATTTGTACGAAGTTTAAGGAGAGGTGAGTTATGCCTGTTGTTGTCCCAGCCGATCTTTCCTCTGGAAAAGTTGTCAAGTCAGAGGGTATACCAGTTTTTTCCTATGGTGAAATAAGCGAAAAAGATGGACCGTTTGTAAAAATCGGGATATTGAACTTAATGCCAAATAAAGAGGAAACAGAAGCCCAATTTTTGAGGGTTTTGGGCAATACACCTATAATCTGTCATGTGACTTTCTTGTATACCAAAACACGCATCCCGCAACATACACCTTTTGAACACTTAAAAAAATTCTACAAAACTTTCGACGAAGTGAAAGGCGAATTTTTCGATGGTTTTATAATAACTGGTGCTCCCGTAGAGCATTTACCCTTTGAGGAAGTTGATTACTGGGAAGAATTAACACAAATAATGGATTGGTGTGAAACGAATGTTGGAACCACCTATTACGTTTGTTGGGCACCCCAGGCTGCGCTTTACCACCGTTACGGGGTACAGAAATACATGCTCAAGAAAAAGATGTTCGGAGTGTTCAAACATACCATCAAAAATAAAAACGAATATCTCTTCAAGGGGTTTGACGACGTATTTTATGCCCCACACTCGAGACACACCGAGATCAGAAAAGAAGATCTGTTGAAAATACCTGAGATAGAGATTCTGTCAGAATCCGATGAAGCTGGCATTTACATAGCCGCAACAAAGGACAGAAGACACATCTTTGTGACAGGTCATCCCGAATACGATCCTTTGACTTTAAAGCGAGAATACGAAAGGGACAAAGCCAGAGGAATGGATATAGACATACCGAAAAATTATTTTCCAAACGACGATCCAAAACTTGAACCAATAGTAAACTGGAGATGCCATGGACATTTGTTGTTTGCAAACTGGTTGAATTATTATGTTTATCAAAAAAAGTTTGTAAAGTGAGATCTTGGATTTTTTCACAATAATTTGTCAAATGTTCTATAATCTATTTGTGATTCCTTAACTGGGGGGTGGAGCAGTTGGCAAAAGGCAAAGGCAGAATCTTTGGCTGGTACTTTGGTACAAACGTCCTTGTGAGGATTCTCATCGGCTTGATCCTTGGAGCGATTGTTGGGCTGATAGTTGGACCGAAGATTCAGGTTATCTCTCCCTTAGGTGATTTGTTCATCAGATTACTCAGGATGATAGTTGTACCAGTCATATTTTTCTCGTTGGTAGCGGGCGCAGCAAGTATAAGACCTTCCAAACTTGGTAAAGTTGGAGTCAAGATAATGGTTTACTACCTTATAACAACCGTTCTTGCTGTCTCAATAGGTTTGATCATGGCGAATATCTTCAAGCCAGGTCTTGGTATAACACTGCCGGGCGAAGCTCCTGGAAGACAATTGACACAACCTTCTTTAATTCAAACACTTTTGAATATTGTACCAACCAACCCTGTTGATTCCCTTGCAAAAGGAGATGTTTTGCCTATAATCTTCTTTGCACTTGTGTTCGGGATATCACTCTCGTACTTGAGGGACAGCAAAGAGGAACGACTCAGCGAAGGTGCAACGTTAATTTTCAAATTCTGCGATGCAGCAGCTGAAACGATGTACAAAATAGTCCGGGGTATTTTAGAGTATGCACCGATCGGTGTTTTTGCTTTGATAGCCGTTGTGTTTGGAAACCAAGGCGCCAAAGCTTTCGGACCGCTTGGCATGGTGACTTTGACGGTTTACATTACCCTCGCAGTGCATTTGTTTGTGGTTTATGGAATTGCTTTGAGAATTTTTGGCTTGTCTTTCACTAGGTTTCTCAAAGGTGCAAAAGAAGCTATGTTAACTGCTTTTGTGACAAGAAGTTCAAGTGGTACCCTACCTATTACCTTGAAGAACGCCGATGAACTTGGTATACCAAGGGGAATTTCTTCTTTCACATTACCTCTTGGTGCAACAATAAACATGGATGGAACAGTTATCTATCAAGGAGTTTGTACGTTGTTCATAGCCTTTGCAGTTGGTGCAAATTTGACTTTTACACAACAATTGACCGTTATAATCACGGCTACTCTTGCTTCAATAGGCACAGCTGGTGTACCTGGTGCTGGAGCGATAATGTTGCTTATGGTTCTAAACTCTGTTGGCTTCAAAGTTGATCCTGGAACAAGAGTTGCAGCAGCTTACGCGATGATCCTTGGAATTGATGCTTTACTTGACATGGGAAGAACTTGTTTAAATGTTACTGGAGATTTGGTTGGTACCTCAATTGTAGCAAAAACAGAAGGTGAACTTGATCTATCAAAGTGGAAATGACAAAAAGGGGCTGCAACCGCAGCCCCTTTTCATATCAATTGACTTATCATTTTTACAATCTGAAGGTTTTCTGCCACATCATGAACTCTCAGTATGTTTACTTTCTTCATGACGCAGTAAGCAGTTACAGCAAGGGTTCCAAACAACCTTTCTTCGGCTGGAATACCTCCTAAAGCATGTCCGATGAAAGATTTTCTCGAATGTCCTATCAAGAGTGGTACTTTCAACGACTTGAATTGATCGAGCCTTTTGAGTATCTCTATGTTGTCCTCAAAACGTTTTCCAAAACCAATTCCTGGGTCTATTATTACCCTATCATCAAGTCCATACTTTTTTAGCAGACTTATCCTTTCAACAAAGAATTCAAGAATTTCTTTAACAACATCTTCATAGTATGGATTTTGCTGCATGGTCTTCGGTTCACCTTTCATGTGCATCAAAATAACTGCAGGTTTGTATTTCAAAACAACCTCCAGCATTTTTCCATCAAACCGCAAAGCGCTTATGTCGTTCACGATGTGAACACCGAGTTTTAAGGCTTCTTCTGCCACTTTGGATTTGTAAGTATCGACGGAGATGATTACGTCAAAATTTGCCTTGACAAGTTCGATGGCAGGCAAAACCCTGTTCAGCTCTTCATCAAGAGGTACTCGATCTGATCCAGGTCTTGTCGATTCGCCACCGATGTCAACTATGTCAACACCGTTTTGGACCATTTTGGCAACATAGTCAAGAAGTTGATCTTTTTGAACTCTGCTTGCAGCGTAGAATGAATCTGGGGTGACGTTGACTATTCCCATGATAAGGGTTCTATCAAAAACTAGCTTCTTTCCATTTGGTAATGGCATCTCCTTCGGCATCTCACTATATAGACATTCTTTCATAGCCTGCGAAATCAGGTCTAATCCCCAATAGGGCATCATGGCAAGTTTTCTTATGACTTTATCGTGTTGCGCAAGCGTTCCCAAAGTCAAAACGTTTGTTTTTTCAATCTTGTGAGTTATCGCACTTCTGTGAACAGCTGCGTCCCCACCGGCAGCAAGCATTTCTTGCTTGATCACATTTGCCGCTATCACAGGAACGTCGTATATCAAAAGTCCTATGAATTGCCCTTTTTTTTGAAAAATCGGTATGGAAGCAGGATCAACCCCTATTTTGTCCAAACCCGCCAATGGTTCATCAAGCTTTGTAACGAGAAAACTCATTTTTCTTTGACCTCCTTTAAAACTTTCTTTATATCCTCCAAAGAATTTTTGATTATCCTTGCAGTTGCACCCCAAATTACCAAACCAGGTAAACGATACCTAATTGTTGAACGGTTTTTTGACAAAGTAACTTGTTCTGGTTCGATTTGCTCAAAAAGCTGAAAGCTTACAAAATAGATTTCATCAACTTCTCTTTTGTTCAAATTGAAAATACGTGTTTTCACAAGAACCAAAAATGGTTCTATTTTTATATTCGTAGTTGTCGTTGTGACGATTTTCAATTTTGCTAGAACTTCAACATAGTTTGGAGGAACACCTATCTCTTCTTTAAGTTCTCTCAAAGCAGCTTTTTCAGCCGATTCTTCTTTCTCAACAAATCCTCCTGGGAAACCAATTTGCCCAGGATGACGCTTTAGTTTTCTTGATCTTTTTACGAAAACAATGTGAGGTTCCTTTTGAATGTATATTAATGGAACACAAACGGCTGCCAAATTTTTTCTCATCTTATTCACCTTTCCAAGAAATTATACCCTTGCTTTTTTTCACATTTAACAGCTATAATCCAAATAAGACGAGTGGAGGTGTATGCAGGTGAGGTTTAGTAAGCTTTATGCACCTACTTTGAAGGAAACACCTGGTGATGCGGAGGTTGTAAGTCATGCTTTGCTTTACAGAGCTGGCTTTATAAGAAAAGCTGCGGCTGGTGTTTACAACTTTTTGCCCCTTGGAAAAAGAACTTTGGCGAAAATAGAAAAAATCATCAGGGAAGAGATGGACAGAATAGGAGCCCAGGAGATTTTGATGCCCATAATTCAACCAGCTGAACTGTGGCAGATGACTGGAAGATGGGAAGACTATGGTCCTGAAATGATGAAATTGAAAGACAGGCACAACAGAGATTTCACGCTTGGTCCAACACACGAGGAAATGGTCACTTTCCTTGTGAAAGACGAACTTCGATCCTACAAGCAATTGCCCGTTTTTCTCTATCAGATTGGTTTGAAGTATAGAGACGAAATTAGGCCGAGGTTTGGCTTGCTTCGCGCAAGAGAGTTCATAATGAAGGATGGTTATAGTTTTCACGACAGCTATGAATCGTTGAACGAAACTTACGAAGCATGTAAACAAGCCTATAGTCGAATCATCGAAAGAATAGGTTTGAAATACACAGTTGTTGAAGCTGCATCCGGTGCGATTGGAGGAAGTGAATCACACGAATTTGTCAGTTTTGCACCAATTGGTGAAACGAACCTTTTAAAGTGTGAAAGCTGTGGATATGCATCAAATGATGAACAAGCACCGTACAAGGGAGATTACGAAAAGTACGAAGAAGAGGAAAAACCTTTGACCCTTGTTCATACACCAAATGTTCGCACCGTTCAGCAGGTAGCAGATTTTCTTGGAGTAAAACCTTCCAGGATAGTTAAATCACTGCTTTTTGTTGGAAGAAACGGTTTTGTCATGGCTTTGATCCAAGGCGACAAAGAGCTGAATGTTGAAAAACTCAAGGTACAGATGCAAGATCAATCTTTGAGGTTAGCTGAGCCAGAAGAAGTTTTGGAAGCCTTCAAGGTGCCGATAGGCTTCATCGGGCCAGTTGGTTTGAACAACGTTACGATCGTCGCAGATTACGGAGTCAAATACATGAAGAACGTCGTTGTTGGCGGAATGAAAACCGATTATCACTACGTGAATACAAACCTTGGAAGAGATTTCAAAGTAGACATCTTTGCAGATCTTAGAGTTGTTGAACCGAACGATCCATGCCCAATTTGTGGAAAGCCGCTATCAGGTTCCAAAGGTATCGAGCTTGGCCATGTTTTCAAACTTGGCACAAAGTACTCAAAAGCCATGAACGCTATGTACATGGATGAAAAGGGAGAGTTAAAACCGTTCATAATGGGGTGTTATGGTTGGGGTGTTTCAAGAACTATGGCAGCCGTTGTTGAACAGTTGAACGACGAAGACGGGATAATATGGCCACGTTCTGTTGCACCGTTTGAGGCGATAATCACGATCGTTTCGGTTAACGACGAAAAACAAAAAAGTTTTGCTGAGGCCTTGTACAACAGACTGAAAGAAAAGATCGATGTGATTATCGATGATAGGGAAATTTCACCTGGCATGAAGTTCAAAGATGCCGATTTGATAGGCTTTCCATTGAGAATCACCGTTGGAAAAAGTCTTGCCGATGGTTCTGTGGAACTAAAGCTGAGAAATTCCAAAAAGCACGAGAAAGTTTCAGCAGATTTGGAAAAAGTGGTTGAAATGGCTATCAAAATGCTCGATGATTACGATCCACACAAGAGGGAGTGAAAAAATGGGATTTTTCGAAAAATTGAAAGCAAGCCTTGAAAAAACTCGAAAAAGTATTTTTGAGGGACTTGGGAAACTTTTAAAAGGCAAAAAAATAGATCAAGAATTGCTCGAGCAACTTGAAGAGAAACTGATAATGGCAGACGTGGGCTATGAAACAACCCAAGAGATTCTTCAAAAGCTTGAAAAAGAAAACACAGAAGATGCGCTTGAAACGTTGAAAAAAGTGCTTGTGGAAATTCTTTCAAATGGAAATCAACTTGTTGTTCCGAATGCAAAACCTTTTGTGATAATGGTTGTGGGTGTCAACGGGACAGGAAAAACAACCAGCGTGGCAAAACTTGGCGCCTATTTTCAAAATCTTGGCAAAACAGTGGTTCTTGCCGCCGCGGACACCTTCAGAGCAGCTGCCATCGAACAACTTCAAGAATGGGGTAAAAGAATAAATTGTACAGTAATAGCACACAGTGAAGGCGCAGACCCGGCTGCCGTAGCCTTCGATGCGGTAAATCACGCAAAGGCTAAAGAAAAGGATGTGGTGATAATAGATACAGCCGGAAGACTTCATACAAAAAAGAACCTTATGGAAGAACTTCGAAAAATACACAGAGTTGTTGGAAAGGTTGTTGAAAATGCCCCCCACGAGGTATTGCTTGTGATAGACGCAACGACAGGGCAAAACGGTCTTGTTCAAGCAAAAGTTTTCAAGGAAATGGTGAACATAACCGGTATAATTCTGACAAAACTCGATGGTACGGCAAAAGGAGGAATAGCCCTTGCGATAAAGAAAGAGCTCGGCGTTCCAATAAAGTTCATAGGTGTTGGAGAAAGTTTGGAGGATTTCAAACCTTTCGATCCAACACTGTTTGTGGAAGCTTTACTTGAATAACGGACCTATCAACTTAAGGCAGTCGATATCATCAAACATACCAGTTCAGGGAAAAAGGCAAGAATTTCTGCAGAGGCACTTGTGAGCAGAACAAGGATACAATTCTCTAAACTTTTGTCAACCAAAGAGAAAAGCATTACGTACAGTATCCACACAGCAGTTTGGAACGAAAGAGTTCGAGAAAGCGCTACAAGTGGCAACGTTGAAGGAAAGCGTATGAAAATGGACCTGTCAACTTAAGAAGGAAAACTGTACTAATAGAAGAAATGGAAATAGCCACTTCACTATGTCCTCATCCCTCCTCTTGTACCATAACCTGCTTATGTTAAAACGCCTCAGCCTGTACCTTTTTATCCCTATCACACTCTCAACAAGACTTCTTTCCCCAAACCTCTCATGCTCGTGTTCCCAATATCCCATATTCTTTTTTCTCGCTTCCCAGTACCATGGCCCTTGCTTTGCCTTTCTCTCGTGTCTTACTGACCAACGCATAGATCACTTTCTTCCTCTTAACCTCATTTATGTTCACCTTCATCTCGTCTATAGCTACTACTGCATTGCCTTCTATCTTCTCAGCAAATATCTCTTCTTTCATTCTTGCCCACCATTTCCTCAAGGCTTCATGACTGACTCCAATTATGGCTGCTGCCTTCCTTAATGCAAGTTCATACTTTCGCCTCATGTGGAACTCTTTGTCTTTGAAAAAGGTTTGGTATAATTTGGTATAGGTACTCGGTGATATTTGTTGTTGTAACTTTCATATTCACGGGAACCTCCTTTCGGTGAGAAGAGTTGGTTTTTGTTTATTTTATCGTATTTCCCGGCTTAAGTTGACACCTCCACTATATACGTTAAAAATTCAGATGAAATTAATCCAATTGCTAAATATCTTCCAACAAAACGGGTGCTATAATCTCTCCGGTAAAAATGATTTGGAGGGTTTTGGTTGCCTACTTTTTGGAAAAAATCTCTAGTGTGTCTTGTTTGTGGAACGACATTTGAAGCTGTTAGAGTTTTTACGGATGCGATAAGAATAAAGGATCGTGACAGCGATCTTAAGCCCACCTACGAAGGAGTTAACTACCTCCTTTTTCAACCAATAACTTGTCCAAATTGCTTTTACACTACTTTTGAAGAAGATTTTGGAAAACCCGTAAAGCCAGAGGTACTCGAAAAGCTCAAAAAGCTCACAGCTAAGTTGAAAAACGCTGTGAAAATTGACTTGAGCGAAAACAGAACGCTCAAAGATGGCATATCGATTTACACCATAATGACGGCAGTTTACATGCTGATGGAAAAACCTTTAAAAACAGCTGAAGCTTACCTAAAGCTTGCTTGGCTTTACAGAGAATTTGGCAGCGAGGAAGAAGAGAAGAAAGCCTTGAAAAGCGCATTGAATTTTTTCCTTGAAAGTTACACAAAAGAAGCTTTGAGCGACGAACAGCAAGCTATGGTTTTATTCTATCTTGGAGAAATAAACAGGAGACTTGGAAACAAAAAGGATGCGATCAAATGGTTCTCACAACTTATTAAAACCTATGGTGGTTCAAATTCTTTGTACGTAAAACTTGCAAGAACTCAATGGCAGGAGGTTGCCAGCGAAAAGTGAAAGTAAAATCATTGATCTTCATCCTTCCTTTTTTGATATTGATACTGACATCATGTATGCAATACGACAGAGACGTGATGGAAAAGCTAAACCGAAGATTGGACGATCTTGAATACAAACTCATGCAGATTGAGAGAAATCAAAACGCAACCCGACAAGAAGTTCAAAAGTTGCAAGAAGAAATCAACAGGCTGAGCGAGGAAATAGCTTACGCCAAAAGAATGCTGGATCTTCAAAGAACAACCCCAACAGTTTCCCAAGAAGATGTGGATAAAATTTTGTCGCGACTTAGCTCACTTGAAATGAGGTTCAGTCAACTTTCGGTGGCTTTGAATATATCTGATATTAGAGAATTGATATACAAACTTGGGGACCTTGAGGCTGCTCAAAAGCAACAACAATTGGCCTACGAAAAATTCGTGCGTGAAACACAAATTCTTCTTGAGCAGGTTAATGCACGTGAAATAGCAGAAAGACTTGATAGTTTAACAAACTCTTTGATTTCGATAAGGAATCAAATAAACCAGGCGCTTGAACTTGAAGCAAGAATTAAAGCTCTAGAAAGTTCTGTAGAAAACTTAGTTGCTATGTCCGACGGCTCTCCTACAAACATTTCAAAATTGGAAAGCGACATCAACCAATTAAGAGTTAGTTTAAGGGAGTTGGAAAGTAATCTTCGCAGGGAAATGGACAAAAGGTTTTTTGAGTTTCAACAAAGAACTGTTTACAGCGGCACAAGTTCTGATCTTCAAAATTACATCGCCAACACCACAGCTCTTGTAAGACAGTTGACCAACGAATTGGAATATCTAAGAGGTTTGGTCAGAGAGTACGATAGAGATAGATTTTTAAAACTTGATCAAGGTTACATCACTTACGTTGTAAAACCCGGCGATACTTTGTCTGCAATTGCTCGCGCCTATGGATTTGGAGCGGACAAAATCAAGCAAATAGTCGAACTAAATCAACTTCAAGATCCAAACCGCTTACTGGTTGGTCAAAGACTCAAGATACCGATAGATGATCCATCCTCGCTTTTCAGATATCCATTGGATGTTCCAGTAGATCCAAAAAATGTTTTGTCTTCCTTTGGACAACCCGTAGGTGGAGGAGTTAGAACTGGCGTGGAAATCTACGTGGATCAACCGACAAAAGTTAGAGCGATTCTGCCAGGAAAGGTTGTCAATATCCTAAAAGATGATGGTTATTGGGTTCGAATTGACCACGGCAACGGGATTCTTGCCGTTTATGGAAACTTGTCAACCGTGGAAGTTTCGCAGGGACAGTGGGTAGGAATAGGTCAATTTGTTGGAACCGTTGACCGTATTTTTCACTTTGAAATATGGATAGATGGAGAACCAAAAGACCCGTTCAGAATTATTTTCAAGTACGCTGGTCAGTTTGAGGCAACCTATTACACCGAGTGGGAAGATGGAAAACTTCCAGAGCATCCCACTTTTAGGATCACCACAGCTGGAACGATTCCAAAAAATTGGTGGACGTTGGCAGCTGATCCTTCTGTTTTACCGCTTGGTACAGTGGTTTACATTCCTCAGTTTTCAGACAAACCCAACAATGGCTTTTTTGTTGTTGAAGACACCGGCTTGGCGATCAAAGGAAGAATTATTGATATTTATTTGAACGATTTGGCACAAGCTCGTGCCAACATGCGTTCTTTCGTTGATGTATACATTGTGACAAGCAAGTGAGTAAAAAGGAGGTGTGAAGGGTTGGGCATAACGGTTAAAAGCGAGTACGCACTTAGAATAATGATGCACCTTGCAGGTTGCGGGCAGAATAATCCAGTTTCACTAACAAACATTTTAAAGGAAGCAAAGGTGCCGAAGGAATTTGCTGAAAAAATAGTATCAGATCTTAGGCGCGCAAATTTGATTGTTTCGGCTCGTGGAAGAAAAGGTGGTTACCAGTTGACAAAACCAGCAAATGAAATGAGTGTTTTTGAAATAATGGCGGCTGTTGATGAACCACAGAAAATAATCAAGTGCAACTTTGATGAGGAATGCTGCTCAGATCCAGAAAGTTGCGCAATAAGAAATCTAGTTTGGAGAAGACTTTGGAACAATATCATTTCGACGTTAAAATCGATCACACTTCAAGAACTCGTTGACAATTGTCATAAGGAGTGAAAACATGAGAAACATAGTTGAAAACATCTCTCAAGATTTTTTTGAGATACTCAGGTACGATAAAAATCAGTGGTTTGACTATTGGAAAATCTACAAGAAAAGGCATGAACCTTTGATTGAAAATTACGAAAAGTTGTTTGGATTGAATGAAGAAACCGTAAAACAAATCCTTTTGTCCTTTGAAAGAAGGTTTTTGGATAAGTTGTATCAAAAGTGGCAAATCATTCAACGTGAAAACAAGTACCTCTGCTCGCAACTTGTTTCGCATAAACCAGACGTTTTCCAGCTTGAAAAAGAAGATTTCTCCATCTTCCTTGCAGGACTTTTGGGAAAAGCAGATTGGACTGTGGTTGAAGGAAAACAACAAGCGGTGATATTGATCGACTTGGTATCACTCGAAAACAAGAAAATTTTAGAACAGCTTCCACACGTTGCCTATCAAGCAACAATTGGTTTTAGAAAAGGCGAAAAATTTGGAAACTTTGTTGAAAAAGAAAAAATTTTCGAAGAATTGTTGCCAACTCTTCTGAAAATCATTGACAAAAACAACCTTCAAAAAGCCCTGGAGGATATATGTTCTGTTCTCTATGAAAACATCTCTTACTACAACTGGGTTGGATTTTATCTGGTTGACAAGGAGAAACCAAACGAACTTGTTCTAGGTCCCTACAGAGGAGAACCGACGGAACATGTGAGAATTCCATTTGGAAAAGGTATTTGCGGGCAAGCTGCCGCAACTGGTATGACGTTTGTCGTTCAAGACGTTTCGAAAGAAACAAATTATCTTTCGTGCAGCCCGAAGGTGAAATCAGAAATAGTTGTGCCAATCAAAGTTGATGGAAAGATCGTTGGAGAACTCGACATCGACAGCCATCTACTTAGTCCATTTGATGAGTTTGATAAGATTTTCTTGAACAAAATTTGTGAAAAGCTTTCTGAGAAGTTCAAGGAGTGATTTTTGTGGAGATAACAGATGCTGTTCGAAAGGCTGCTAAAACTTTTGAGACACCTTTTTTGATCATGGATCTAGACATCGTTGAGCAAAACTACAGAAAACTTCAAAATGCCATACCAGGCTGTAAGATCTTTTACGCAGTCAAAGCCAACAGCCATGTCAGAATTCTTGAAAGGCTCAGAAACCTTGGAAGTAACTTTGATGTTGCTTCCATAGGTGAAATAAAGAAACTGCTCGAGCTTGGAGTCACACCAGATAGGATGATCTTTGCCAACCCTATGAAGAGAGAAAAGGATATAGCCGAAGCTTACAGAATTGGTCTAAGGCTTTTTGTAGCCGATTGTCCAATGGAGCTTGAAAAGATCGCAGAAAACGCTCCCGGTTCACAGATAGTTGTCAGAGTAGCTGTGGAAAACAAGCACAGCGATTGGCCCTTGTCGAGAAAGTTTGGAACGGATATGCTAACAGCTGTTGACTTGCTTGGTTATGCACAGAAACTGAGACTTAAACCCGTTGGTGTAAGCTTTCATGTTGGTTCACAAAACTACAATCCAAAAAGTTGGTCAAACGCAATTGAAAATGTCGCAAAAATTTTCTACTGGGTGGAAAGAAATTTTGGTATTGAACTGTCGATTTTAGACATCGGTGGAGGAATACCGGTGAAACATTTAAAGCCAATTCCAACAGTTGAGGAAATTGGTCAAACCGTTCTGCAAGCAGTTAACGAGTACCTACCAAATGTGAGGAATCTTACCATTTTTGCCGAACCTGGAAGATCAATGGTTGGAGATGCAGGAATACTCGTAAGTAGGGTAATCTTAAGGTGCCAAAGGGGAAGCGAGGAATGGGTTTACTTGGACGCGGGGGTTTTCCATGGGTTGATGGAAACAATTGAAAATTTCAGGTACGAACTGGTTGTCGAGGGAAAGGAAGAAGAAAAGAAGATGCCATTCGTTCTTGCAGGACCAACTTGTGATAGCGTGGACAAAATCTATGACGATGCCATGCTTCCTTACAACATAACTCTTGATGACATAGTTTACTTCATCAACGCAGGGGCTTACACCGTTGAGTATGGAACAAACTTTAACGGTATACCATCTCCAAAAGTGTATTTTGTCCAAGACCTCACATAATTTTTCCCCACCCGCTCGGGTGGGGAATTTTTTTAAATTTAAGCTTGAACAATTTGAACATAAACAGTTCTACTTCTAGGTCCATCGAATTCGCATAAGAAAATCCTTTGCCAAGTTCCAAGGGTGAGTTTCCCGTCGAAGATGGGCACACAAACTGAACTTCCAATCAAAGAGGCTTTTATGTGTGAATCTGAGTTACCTTCTGAATGCCTATAGTTATCGTTCAAAGGAACAAGTTGGGACAATTTTTTCAATATATCAAATTTCACAGATTGATCATAACCTTCGTTGATAGTTACACCGGCAGTAGTATGGGGAACAAAAACAACACAAATACCACTTTTAACTCCTGATTCATCAACTATTCGCTGCACCATGCTCGTTATATCCACAAATTCGTCTCTTTGAGAAGTTCTTACGTTCAGAACTTTCACGTTTTTCACCCTCATTCGAACATGACGTTTGTTATTATCACTATATACCCATTGTGCTCTTCAAAATCGACTTTCACTTTTTGCGGGTCTACCTTGAAAGTATCGCTAACCCAAGAGATGATTTTCTCCTTGATTTTTTCAGAATTTTCTTCAAACTCACTTTTTGGAACGATTTCTGTCACTGCGACAGGTCTTCGACGCTGTAAAATTGCTTCCAACCTTTTGTACGCCGTTTCTCTGCTTTTTTCCTTCTTTCTTCTTTTGAACAATCCAAACAACCACATTTTGTATCATCCCCTTTTCCTTCCGAAGAGGTTTTTGAAAAAGGTCAGAAAACCTTTTTCAGACATCTGAGCGATGTCTTCCTCCAGTGGAATGTCTTCTCCCTTGATCCTTTTTGCTATGTTTTCAAAAACCTTTGAAATCCCAAAATCACCGTTTAAAACCACAGGAAGACCTTTGTTCGTAGCTATGATAACCTCTTCGGAATCGGGCACAATACCTATGATGTCCAAGGCCAAGGTAGCTTTGACATCCTCTTGAGTTAGCATTTCTCCCGCCTTAACCATTTTTATTTTGAATCGGTTCAAAATTACCTTCATCGTTTTTTCGGTGAATCCAAAATTTTCAAGCAAACCGACCACTCTGTCAGCATCAGATATGGCTGGTATTTCCGGTGTGGTTACGATCAAAGCTTGTTCGGCCGGAGCCACAGCGTTTCTAAAACCTCTTTCTATCCCGGCGGGAGAATCGATTATTATGTAATCGAAGTTTGGATACAAACTTTTCACGATGGCTTTCATATCCTCCGGCGATACCATTTCTTTGGTTGCAACTTGTGATGCTGCGAGCAAGTACAAATTCCTAATTTGTTTATGTCTAACAAGAGCATCCTGGGGACTAACTTTTCCATTCACAACATCCAGTAAGGTGTAAACCACGCGGTTTTCTAATCCAAGAACAACGTCCAAGTTTTTCAAACCGATATCCGCATCTATCAAGCAAACCTTTTCTCCAAATTTTGCGAGGGTACAACCTAAATTTGCCGTGATGGTTGTCTTACCTACGCCACCCTTCCCAGAGGTGACAACGAAAACCTTTGCCACGCTACCACCACCTTTGAAAATTCTTTTTCAATAAATTTTACCACATGATCTTTTTTAGTGCTTGACATACAAGATATTGTGGTGGTAGAAAACTTTGTCAATATTTTGGTGAAGTGGTAGAAAACTTCTAAACACCACATGAATAAACGATTTTTTAGTGGTAGAAATCTTTAAATGCTCATGAATAGCCAATATTTTTGCAGTGATTAAATGTTAGACGATTTTCACCAATAAACGATTTTGCTTTCAAAATGTTTATTAGAAGTTTTCTACCACCTATTTTTTCGCTTTTGAAGAGTTTTTTGGAAGTTTTCTACCACTTATCTACCAGTTTTCTACCACTTTTTCTACCACTATCTAGTTGAACGATTTTGCTGATTAGAACTGCTTTTTCGTTGTTTGAAAAAAGTTTTCTACCACCCTTTATTATGTATTTCTACTAACTATGGGATAAAATATTGTGGTAGAAAATTTCATAGAAAGGGGCGGTAATATGTTGGCAAAGTATTGGATGAATCCTGATTTTCCACATGTAAAAACAGGTGCAACTGTTCAAGAAGCACTTTCAGTTATGAGGAAAAACAGAACTGATTATTGCGTGCTTTTGGATGAGAACAATGTTTTCCAAGGATTTGTTTACCGTGCAAACATTGCTGAAGTACAAATGGATTCACCTGTTGACAGCTTTGTGGCTTTTCCAGATTATTACGTCTACGAGGACAGTTACATCGAAGAGGTTGCTTTAACGTTTAGAGAGTCACATGAAACTTGTCTAGCTGTTGTCGATAAAAACCTCGTTATGAAAGGTGTTTTGACTTTATCAGAGATTTTGGATGCTTTTGTCGCCATGACCGCTATGGATGAACCTGGAACGAGAATCCTTTTGAAGCTTGAAGACAAACCTGGAGAATTGAAAAAGGTACTAGATGTTTTGGCGGAAAATAAGATGAATGTGTTGGCAGTTAACACTGTCAAGGACAACGGTTATAGAAGAGTTTCGATAAAAGTCGATATAAAAGATCCAAAAGTAGTGGAAAAGGTCCTACAAACGTATGGAGTAAAGTACGAAAAACTGGCAAAGGAGGAAGGCTTCTGAAAGCAATAATAGCCTTAGTTCAAGGTGCTACCGAGTTTTTGCCTGTTTCAAGCTCTGGGCATATAGTCTTGCTTGGAAACCTTTTTAAGGTAGAAACCGATGTTTCCCTAACTGTTTTGCTTCATCTTGGAACACTGCTTGCAATTTTGATTTTTGCAGCAAAACATATCCTACGAGTTTTAAAGAAACCAAGGTTGATTTTCCTTGTGATTTTGTCAACTCTGCCGGCTGCTTTGATTGGAATTGCATTTGATGAAATAATCGAAAAGACTTTTCAAAAGTTGGAATATTTACCGGTATTCTTTTGCATAACTGCTTTGCTCTTGGCTTTGGCAAGCGCAAAAAATGGTTCAAAAACGATGGAAGAAATGAAAGCTTTGGACTCTTTGATCATAGGAATCTTTCAAGCTGCTGCAATTTTTCCGGGAGTATCAAGAAGCGGTGCAACCATAGCTGCTGCAATACTCCTTGGTTTTGACAAAAAAGATTCTTTGGGATATTCCTTTTTGCTCGCAATACCAGCTATAACTGGTGCCGGATTGTTGAAAGCCGAAACTTTCAAAATAGCAGATTTGTATCTTCTTTTACTTAGTTTTGTTTCAGGATTGGTTGCACTTTTTGTTCTAAGAAAAATCGTACTTGCGAACAAACTTAAGGTGTTTTCAGTTTATTGTCTCGTGGTGGCTTTGATGAGTTATCTTTTGAGGTGATGCATGTGAAATTTGAAGTGTTAATACCAGGTGGAACGATCAGGGTAAGCCCTTATGTTTTTGCTCCTTATTCAACAGTATGCCTTTTGTACGATGAAAAAAGGCTTATTTTGATTGATCCTGGTGGCTTTCCTGCCTATGAAGCTTTGGAAAAGGTTTTGATGGAGAAGAACATCAAACCAGAAGATGTTTCAGACATTTTGATAACACATGTTCATATGGATCACATATTCAACACGGTTTTCTTCAAAAATGCTACAGTTTACGTTCACGAAAAAGCTTTGGAAAGAAAGTACGCTGACTTTGGGCCATTATCTGGTAAATTGTATTCAAACGTTGTATATTCTTGGAAACAAGTTCAAACTCTAAAGGGTGGAGAAACGTTGTTTAATTGCGTCAATGTTTATTTTACGCCGTATCATTCTTCGGATCACCTTTCGTTTTTGATTGAAACTGAGAACATGGGGAAGGTTTTTGTGACAGGAGATATATGTCTGACCAGGATCGATTACTACGAAATGATCAAAGGTTACAGAAACGACGATGCGGCGAAATTTATAAGAGAAATGTCAAAAAACTGCGATTGGATTGTTTTTCCACACGGTGAGCCTTTGAAAGTGGGGCAAAAAGAAAGAGGGTGAAAATATGATAGAAGAATTTGTCAATTACCGCGAAAGGCTGAACAAGTTGATAAACGAAAAAGGCAATTTGCACACCAAAAGATTTTTCAACTTGGACTCGCAAGTTTATGCGGACGGAGCTTTGAGTGCAAAGACCAAGGAAATGCTAGGTTTAGTTGCATCGATGGTTTTAAGATGCAACGACTGCATACTTTATCATCTTATAAGGCTTGTTCAGCTTGGTGCAACTGATGATGAACTTTTTGAAGCTTTCAACGTTGCTTTGGTTGTTGGCGGATCTATTGTGATACCGCATTTGAGAAAAGCAGTGGAAGCCCTCGAGGAATTGAGGGAGATGGAGAGAAATGGCAAAACTGTTTCTCTTTGATGGTACAGGTTTAACTTATCGAGCATATTACGCTTTGGATCAATCTTTGAGCACAAGTACGGGCATCCCAACCAATGCCACTTACGGCGTTATGAGAATGATGATAAAGTTTCTGAAGGAAAACGTCAAAATAGGCGATTGCGTCGCCTTTGTGATGGATAAGAAAACGAAAACTTACAGGCATGAGATTCTTGCAACGTACAAGGCGCAGAGAAAACCTGCTCCAGACGCGATGATCCAGCAGATTCCGTACATTCAACGGGCCGTTGAAGCTCTTGGGGTTAAGGTTTTGGCTTACGAAGGATGTGAAGCAGACGATGTGATAGCAACTTTGGCTAAGAAGGGAAGAGATATTTTTGATGAAGTGATTATCGTCTCGGGTGACAAGGATGTATTGCAGCTCGTCGATGATAAAATAAAAGTTTTCAGGCCTACTAAAGGCATCTCTGAGCTAGAACTTTTCGATGCAAAAAAGGTTAAGGAAAGATTTGGCGTTGAACCATCTCAAATAGTCGACTTATTGGCTTTGATAGGAGACAGCGTCGACAACGTTCCAGGTGTTAAAGGAATAGGTGAGAAAACTGCGGTTGAATTGGTAACTAAATATGGAAGCATCGAAAATATAAAGCAAAAGATAGATCCAAACAGCAAGGTCGGAAAACTGATTCTTTCAAATTGGGAAGATGCCGAAAAAAGCAAAAAATTGGTTACATTGATGACCGATCTAGATCTGAAGGTGAACTGGGAGGAATTAATTTATCAAGGTTTCAAGAAGGAAGAACTTGCAGAATTTCTGAAAGAAATGGAATTTGCAAGCATAATGAAAGAACTTGGAATTTACAAAACGCAAGAAGAAGAAGAGGGTTCTTATCAAAGCGTGACAAGCGAAGAAAAGTTTTTGGAATTGGTTGAGAAAATAAAGAAGAGTCAATACTTTGTCATCGATCTTGAAACCGATTCTTTATCGCCTTTGGATGCAAAAATAGTTGGATTTTCTGTTTCCCTTCCATCTAAAGTTAGCTACTACGTTCCGATAGCGCATAAGCAAGGACCGAACATCAGGAAAGAATTGGCTTTTGAAAAACTGAAGGAAATTTTGGAGGATAAATCCGCAAAAGTCGTTGGACAGAATTTGAAGTACGACTACAGTGTTTTGAGAATGCACGGGATAAATCCTGTCACACCACACTTTGATGTTATGATCGCCGCTTACCTTTTAAATCCTGACGAAAAGAGGTTCAGCTTGGATGAACTTGCCCTAAAGTTTTTGAACTACAAGATGATAAGTTTTGAAGAAATAGTGAAAAGTTCATCTCCGCTTTTTGGTCCAACTACTTTTGCCGATGTTTCTGTGGAGGACGCAACTAGATACTCAGCCGAGGACGCAGATGTTACAAGAAAGCTTTATGAGCTTTTCATAGTCAAACTTCACGAACAAGATTTAACCGATGTTATGGAGAAAATTGAAGTACCCTTGATACCGGTTTTGGTTGAGATGGAGCTAAATGGTGTTTACATAGATGTTGACTATTTGAGATCTTTGTCGAGTAAATATGCGACGAAGATGAATCAATTGGCGGATGAAATATTCCGCTTGGCTGGAGAAGTTTTCAACATAAACTCTCCAAAGCAAATAGGGTACATTCTTTTTGAAAAACTCAAGATAAAGCCAAAAAAGCGAACACCCACCGGGGAATTTTCCACAAGAGCCGATGTACTGGAAGATTTGATCGATGAACATCCGATTGTGCCTTTGATTTTGGAATACAGAAAATATCAAAAACTCAAGTCGACTTATTTAGATGTGCTACCACAGCTTGTTCATCCTAAAACAAAAAGGGTGCACACAAGTTTTCATCAAACGGGAACTGCCACAGGAAGACTTAGCAGCAGTGACCCCAATCTTCAAAATCTTCCCACAAGGCATGAAGAGGGAAAGGAAATAAGAAAGGCAATCGTTCCACAGGAAAAAGGTTGGTGGATATTGAGCGCCGATTATTCACAAATAGAATTGAGAGTTTTAGCACATCTAAGCTCGGATGAACGTCTTGTTCAAGCGTTTTTGAACGACGAAGACATACATGCTCTGACTGCTTCAAAGATTTTCAAGGTGGATTTAAAAGAGGTAACACCTCAGATGAGATCGATTGGAAAACTTGTGAACTTTTCGGTCATCTACGGTGTGTCACCGTATGGTTTGGCGCAGAGAACAGGTTTAAGCTACGAAGAAGCGCAGAGGTTCATAAAAGAGTACTTCGAGCTCTATCCACAAGTTAGAAGTTACATTGAAAAAACGATAAACTTTGCCAGAGAAAAAGGATACGTTAGAACACTTTTTGGTAGAAAGAGAGAAGTACCACAGCTTAGATCGAAAGATAATTACGTAAGGCAAGAAGGTGAAAGGATAGCGATTAACACACCTGTCCAAGGAACAGCTGCCGATATAATGAAACTTGCGATGATAGATGTTTATAAAAAAATTAAAGAGAATAATCTCAAGGCAAAGATGATTCTGCAGGTTCACGATGAACTGGTCTTTGAAGTCCCAGAGGATGAACTTGAAAAGGTAAAAGAAATCGTCAAAACAAGTATGGAAAATGTGGTAAAATTACTAGTACCACTGAAAGTGGAAATCGAAGTTGGTCAAAGTTGGGAATAGGAGGAATGGTTAATGGACGTAAGAGTTATCAATGCGTTGTTAAATGCAATTGTTAGCACTTTTGAATTTTTGCTTGGAGTGAAGCCAAAAGTCGGTAGACCAAATGTGCTGAAAGAGATTCGACCAAAATACAACTTGGTTACGATAATAGGTTTTGTTGGAAGCGCTGAAGGAAGTTTGATTTATTCCTTTAAACCAGAGCTCGCTTTAAAGGTAGTCTCAAAGATGATGGGTAACACATACGAAACTGTCGATGAATTTGTCATGAGTGCGGTTGGAGAAATAGGTAACATGATAGCAGGTTCTATGGCTGTGAATTTGGAAAAAATAGGTGTGAAGATAACCATAAGTCCTCCCACGGTTGTTGCGGGTAAAGAGTTAAAAGTGACAGTTGAAGGCTTTGTGGTGGGATTACCAGTGGGTGTATTTGAAGAAGAGGATTCTGAAATTGTCATTTCTTCAAAGGGATCCATTTTGATAATGCCAAAACATGAGTAGGTTTGCCATCTTCTTTCAATTTGGGGTAACGGTTGTTTCAAATATCCTGGTAGGGACCGTTCTTGGTTATTACATCGATAAGTGGACTTTCAACAACAAAGTTCTTTTTGTTGTTTTCATATTCCTGGGGATTGCGTCAGGCCTGTACAACGGCTTTAAATTTTTGCTGAAGGAAGCTGAAAAGTATGACAAGCGCGATAAAAAAGATGATAAAAGTGATAATCCTTTTAGGACTGATTGAAATAGGTTTATTCTTAGTTTTCTTTGGTGGAAAAGCCGCCATATGTGTTATCTTAGGCTTATTTGCTTCGTTAGTCAACCTGCTACTTCTTTGGCGTGATGTTAGAAAATGTGTTGTCAAAAGAAAGCCAATGCTTGTATCAGGATATTTGATTCGCTATACTATAAGTGGCGTAACTTTAGCATTGGCTAGTTTGATATCAATTCCGGGTGTCTTTGGGGCATTCGTTGGATTGATGAACGAAAAGTTTGCGGCCTTTTTATCCTGGAGGTGAACGGGTGAAAATAAAGCTCTCGAGAAGAGCAAAGATTGGTTTGACAATCTTTCTTGTCGTTTACCTTGCGATAGGAATACCAAACGCAATAATACTTTCCAAACAAAGTATGTCTGAAGCCTTTAAAAATGTTGCCAATCGATGGATTGTTCAACTTCCTTTTGGACAAAGTGCTTTTTTACGAATTAATCCTTTAACTTTGATCATGACATGGATGATAATGATATTCCTTGCGTGGTTTGCCTTTTCTCTTAGAAAACCAAAACTTATTCCTGATAGGAAACAAGCCGCTGTTGAAGCTTTGTTTGAATACATTTATGATATGGTTGAAACTGCCATACCAGATCAAAGATTTATCAGACCAACTTTTTACGTTGCCTGTACGATATTCATCTTTGTTGCGTTTTCAAACATTTTGGGTGGTGCAATTCCAGGTATAACTGTTGAAGCGAACTCCCAGGGTCAAGTTATAAAGGTTGTTTTGTTTTCAGATACCTGGTTTTCTCCGACGGCAGATATAAACACAAATGCTACATTAGCTGTCATGGTTTTCTTCATAAGTCAGATTTTTGGAATAAAAGCGAAAGGAATCAAAGGTTGGTTGAAGTCATGGTTTGAACCTCTTCCTTTCATGTTTCCAATGAATGTGATTGGTGAGCTTTCAAAACCAATATCCCATTCTTTAAGGCTTTTTGGAAACATAGCAGGCGGAGCATTGTTGACTTATCTTTTAAGCTACATGGTCAAGTATCTTTTCATGCCAATTGTTTTTTGGGGATTCTTTGGCTTGTTTGTCGGTTTGATTCAAGCTTTGGTTTTTACTGTGCTTGCAATAGCTTATATTGCGTCAGCCATATCTTAAAAGGAGGGGTTTTTGATGGAAAATGGTCCAACGATTGCTGAAGCTTTAATTCAAATGGGAAAATTCATAGGAGCAGGTATTTGTATGGGATTTGGTGCCATTGGGCCAGGTATAGGTGAAGGTCACGTTGGACGTGGAGCAATGGAGGCCATGGCAAAGCAACCTGAACTCATGGGTACTTTAACAACGAGAATGCTTCTCTCGCAAGCTGTTTGTGAAACAACAGGTTTGTACTCCTTGTTGATCTCAATTTTGATACTTTTCGTTCTATAAACGAATTTTATCTTGAAAAGTCGAAGAAGCAGTTCAAAAAATCTTCTTTGCAATCCATCGTGGCCTTTTGTTTTGCCTGCTGAGGAGGGACAGTATGGAGAAAGAGCTTCTTGATTTTTTCGCAGAACTTGAGAAATTCATTCAAAGCACCCCAAAGTTCACAGAATCACTGGTGTGGCTTGGAAGATTTCTAGGAGCGGGTATTTGCATAGGAGCAGGGGCATTAGGTCCTGCGATAGGAGCAGGACACGTTGGTGATGGAACTATGGAAGCTATGGCAAGGCAACCTGAATTGGTTGGGACGATGACGATACGAATGTTGCTTGCTCAAGCTGTTTGTGGAACAACGGGGCTTTATTCGTTGTTGATAACGTTGTTGATTTTGTTTGCAATTTGAGGTGATTGAAAGTGGGCTTTGTCGAAATTAATTTGACGAGTTTGATTCAATTGATCAACTTTTGCGTATTGTTGGTCCTACTTTACAAATTGCTCTACAAGCCACTTATGAACGTGGTTGATAAAAGACGCGAAAAAGTTCAATTTGAGCTTGCACAAGCAGAAAGAGAAAGACAAGAAGCTTTGGCTTTGAAAAAAGAAGCTGAAAATATCTTGGTGGAAGCAAGAAAGCAAGCCGAGCAAATCGTTGAGAATGCAAGGCAAAAAGCAGAGCAAATGATAAATCAAGCAAAGAGCCAAGCTAAAGAGGAGGCTGAAAGGATCATAGGCGCTGCAAAGGTTCAAATTGAAAAAGAAAAACAACAAGTTTTGGAGGAAATTGAAAGAAGAGCAACCGAGATTGCCGTTGTTTTGGCAATGAAAATACTTCAAAATGTTTTAGATGAGAAAGCCAAAAGAGAATATTTGATCAACATCCTCCAGAGGGAGAACTTAAAATGAGGTACGTACAAATCGCACCAAGGTATTCAAGGGCTTTACTGATGGTTGCACAAGAACTTGGAAAGGTTGAAGAGTATCGAAAACTTTTAGTCGTCGCAAGCGAAGTTTACAAAAAACTCAAAGATGCTTTGGACAATCCAACCATTTCTGCGGAAAAAAGGTGTGAAAAACTTGTCAAAGTTTTAGAATCAATGGGTTTTTCCGTTGACAAACCTTTTAAGAATTTCTTAACGATTTTGTTTGAGAAGAAAAGGCAGAAGGCCTTTCCGTTGATAGTCAGATACTTTGAATTGATGGAGATAGAGTTCCAAATGAAAGTACCTGTCGTGCTTGTGATGCCTTACGAACCAAGTGATGAAGAACTCAAGGTTTTAAAAGCGTTTGTTCAAAGATATACCAAACGCGAACCAGTGTTTGATTTGAAAATAGATCAAAGTTTGATTGCAGGATCGATTTTGGAGTTCGAAGGAAAAAAATTGGATATTTCTGTTACTGGAAGGTTAAAGAGAATAATCCAAGGAGTTTTGGAAAAGAGGTGATAAAAGTTGAGAATAAGCCCGGGAGAAATTTCGAAAATTTTGGAAGAAAAAATCAAGGAATTCAAAGAGGAGATAGACCTTCAGGAAACAGGATGGGTAGTTCAAGTTGGAGATGGTATAGCACGCGTCTATGGATTGAACAACGTAATGATGAACGAATTAGTTGAGTTTGAGGAGACCGGAGTAAAGGGTTTGGCATTTAACCTGGAGGAAGACAACGTTGGTGTTATACTCCTTGGAGATTATTCCAAGATAAAAGAGGGACACAAGGTCAGAAGGCTTAAAAGAATCATCGAAGTTCCTGTCGGTGAAGAATTGCTTGGTAGAGTTGTCAACCCACTTGGAGAACCACTGGATGGACTTGGACCAATTCAAGCAAAGCATACAAGAAAGGTTGAAATAAAAGCACCCGGTGTGATTTACCGACAGCCTGTTAACACACCGCTTCAAACTGGTATAAAAGCCATAGATGCCATGATTCCTATTGGTAGAGGTCAGCGTGAGTTGATAATAGGAGATAGGCAAACCGGGAAAACTGCGATTGCAATAGACACGATAATAAACCAGAAAGGCAAAGGAGTTTACTGCATATACGTTGCAATTGGTCAAAAAGCAGCGGCAGTTGCCAGGATAGTCGAAAAACTGAAAGAATTCGGGGCCATGGAGTACACAACAGTTGTTTTTGCCTCCGCTTCAGATCCAGCAGCAATTCAGTACCTTGCACCATACGCAGGATGCGCCATGGGAGAGTATTTCATGTACACCGGCAGGGACGCGTTGGTGGTTTACGATGATCTTTCAAAGCATGCCGCAGCTTACAGGCAATTATCTTTGCTTTTGAGAAGGCCACCTGGAAGAGAAGCTTACCCTGGAGATATCTTTTACCTTCATTCCAGGCTCTTGGAAAGAGCTGCAAGGTTCAGCGATGAATACGGTGGGGGTTCTTTGACTGCGCTACCGATAGTTGAAACTCAGGCAAACGATGTTTCTGCTTACATTCCAACCAACGTTATATCCATCACCGACGGTCAGATTTACTTAGAGCCTGGGTTGTTCTACGCTGGTATCAGACCGGCCATCAACGTGGGTTTGTCGGTGTCGCGTGTTGGTGGAGCAGCTCAGATAAAAGCGATGAAACAAGTAGCAGGAATGCTCAGAATAGAACTTGCACAGTTCAGAGAACTTGAAACTTTTGCACAGTTTGCATCTGAGCTTGATCCAGCCACGCGTGCGCAGATCATAAGAGGACAAAGACTCCAGGAACTTTTGAAGCAAGATCAGTACAGCCCGATGCCGGTTGAAGAGCAAGTTGTGGTTTTGTACGCTGGGGTAAATGGATACCTCGATGAGCTACCAGTTGAGGCAGTTAGAAAGTTTGAAAAGGACTTCCTTGATTACATGAGAAGTTCGTACGCCCACTTGTTGAGAAAAATAGCCGAAGAAAAGCAGCTGACCAAGGAAATAGAAGATGAGTTGAAAAAAGCCATCGAGGAATTTTTGAAAGGATGGCATGAAAAATGAGCAGGGGAAAACTTAGGGCAATAAAAAGAAAGATACAAGCAACGACGTCTTTGATGAAGATAACAAAAGCCATGGAAATGGTCGCCAGAGCGAGAATTAAAAAGCTGGAAGAAGGTTTTAGACAAGCAAAGAATTACATAGAAGGTGTCGAAAAGGTATATAGACAAATAGATTTTCAGTTTTGCAATCATCCGTTTGTGGTTGGTTCTGGAAAAAAGATACTTGTGGCGATTGGAAGCGATATGGGATTGTGTGGCGCTTTCAACGCTGAAATGGCAAGCCAGGTGGAAAAAGTCCTAAACGACTACGATGGTTTAATAACAGTTGGGGCAAAACTTGGTGCGCATTTTTCTGGCTCATCGAAGCTGATCAAAGCCTATCAGAGGATGTACGAAATACCTACCTTTAGTTTTGCATCACTTTTAACGGAAGAATTGATAACCCTTGGTGGAAACGTGGATGTTCTTTATGTTAAATTCATAAACAAGCTTGTTCAAAAGCCTCACCTTTTAAAGTTGACACCTTTGAAAACGGAGGGAAAAGTCAACAGGTACGAGTACGAACCTATGAGCGAAGAACTAGCAGCAAGCTTTGCCAAGTTTTACGTGGTTTCAAAGCTTTTTTACCTTTTGTACGAAACCAAGCTGAGCGAAATGTATTCAAGGCAAAATGCCATGAGAAATGCCACAGAAAACGCCAAAGAAATGATAAGAAAATTGACCTTGGAGTACAATAAAGCAAGACAAGCGTCTATCACGCAAGAACTGATTGAGATCGTTACTGGAGCAGAAGCGCTGAAGGAAGAATAGGAGGGATGAACTTGCCTGGAAAAGGTTACATAGTAAGGATAATAGGCCCAGTTGTAGACGTTAAGTTCGATGAATCGGAATTACCAGATATATACAACGCTCTTGAAACGATAAATCCACAAACGGGTGAAAAGCTGGTTTTGGAAGTGGAACAACTTCTTGGAGATAACATTGTGAGAACAATAGCTCTTGATTCGACCGATGGTTTAGTCAGAGGGCTTGAAGTTGTTGACACAGGTAGACCGATTGTGGCACCGGTTGGAAGAGGAGTGCTCGGAAGAATTTTAAACGTCGTCGGCAAACCAATAGACGAAAAAGGTGAGATAATTGCGGACGACTATTGGCCGATTCATAGACCAGCTCCAAAGATAACCGAACAAAAAACTGAAATTGAAATCTTAGAAACAGGTATAAAGGTTATAGACCTTCTTGCTCCGTTCCCAAAGGGTGGGAAGATAGGTTTCTTCGGAGGAGCCGGCGTTGGAAAAACAGTTTTGGTGATGGAGCTTATAAGAAACATAGCGATAGAACAGAAAGGTTTTTCGGTTTTTGCAGGTGTTGGAGAAAGAACCAGGGAAGGAAATGAACTGTGGTTGGAGATGAAGGAAGCAGGAGTTTTGGAGAATACGGTTTTGGTCTTTGGACAGATGAATGAACCTCCTGGAGCAAGGTTTCGAGTTGCTTTGACTGCTCTCACCATTGCAGAATACTTCAGAGATGTGGAAGGAAGAGATGTTCTTTTGTTCATAGACAACATATTCAGGTTTGTTCAGGCTGGGAGCGAGGTTTCTGCACTTTTGGGTAGAATGCCATCCGCAGTGGGTTATCAACCAACACTTGCGACTGACATGGGAGAGTTGCAAGAGAGAATAACATCGACTCATAGGGGATCCATTACTTCTGTTCAAGCCATCTACGTTCCAGCTGACGATATAACTGACCCAGCTCCAGCAACAACCTTTTCGCATTTGGATGCCTTCGTCGTGCTTTCAAGAAAAATAGCAGAGCTTGGAATTTATCCCGCAGTTGACCCGCTTGACTCTACTTCGAAAATTTTGGATCCAGCGGTTGTGGGTTGGGAACACTATAAGGTTGCAAGAGGAGTTCAAGAGGTTTTACAAAGATACAGAGATTTGCAGGATATAATCGCAATACTGGGAATGGAAGAGTTGTCTGAAGAAGATAAACTCATTGTTCAAAGGGCAAGAAAAATACAAAGATTTCTCAGTCAACCCTTTTTTGTTGCCGAGAGGTTCACAGGTGTTCCTGGAAAGTATGTTCCAATATCCGAAACTGTTAGAGGTTTCAAAGAGATACTTGAAGGTAAGTACGATGACCTTCCGGAGCAAGCGTTCTTCATGGTTGGAACAATTGATGAAGCTGTAGAAAAAGCCAAGAAGCTGATGCGAGGTACTGTGGTATGATAGAGGTTGAAATTTTATCGCCAACTTCGGTTTGTTGGAAAGGTAAGACAAGTTTTGTGCTGGTGAGAACAGTCGTTGGTGCCATGGGAATTCTTCCAAGAAGGGCACCCATCGTTGCTCAGCTTGCCGTTGATTACGTTAGGTGTGTTACAGAAAATGGCGAAAAAGTTTTTGCCACCTATGGTGGTTATATGAGTTGTGATGGGGAAAGCAAGATTACCATAGTGGCGAGCGTTGTTGTTCCTGCCGAAGAACTTGATCCACACGTTTTTAAAGATGCCAGAGAGCGTGCGGAGAAGCTGATGGAGTTTGAGAAAAAGCTTTATAAAAACGCAAAGGTAGAGGTGGACGTTAAGAAGGGAAAGTGAGAAATGATTTATTTCCTTTTGGTGGGAGGTATATCGCTGTTGATCCTTTCGATATTTCTTTTCTCAAAATCATTTTCCGAGCTTTCATGTCGGACTATTTGGTATATTTCAATCGCGTTGATTTTGTTTTTCCTGTCAATTTTGTTATCATATTTTTTAAAGGGAGGGTGAAGGGTGGATAACAAAGTGCTTTCTTTCTTCAGTTCAAAGAAGTTTCCGGAGGAAACCGCTTACTATTATTTGTTAATCTTGTTTGTAATCTCCAATTTTTTGGCATTAATTGCGTCGATAATTAAAGTAGCGGCATATTTTTCAACTGGAGCTTCCCATTTTCTTGGTTTTTCCCAAGGCTTGGGCTTGGCTTCAGCTGGAGGTTTGTTGATCATTTTAGCTAGAATAAGGGCAATTGTTAGAAATCTTTTCTCGAGCATTTCTAAGCGTTATCCTGAGTACGCGTCGGTTTTTTTGAAATTCGACGAGGTGATGGTTAACGTTGGTATATCAATAACCGCGGCTGGTTTGATTTTGAACCTGTTCTTGCCGTTTGGATTTTTGGCGGTACTTTTGGGAATAACCTTTTGTTTTCATTTCCTAGTTAAGGCTTTAAAGGATCACGAGCAAAACGAAATGAAAGTTGTTTTAAAAATTACTGGCTCAGACAAGTTATCAAGCTTTTTCTCAAATGTAGTTGTTGATAAAAACACGTTTGTACTCATGTTTATAACGTTGTGTGGATATTTGCTGTTGCATCCTGAATATTTCCAATCCATAAAGGATTATTATGAACACAGAGGAACTATTCTTACAAAGGAGGAGAAAGCATGAATTATCGCTTTGTAACAAGAGGCTTTGACAGTTCTCCGGCTATAGAACATTACCTTGAAAAGCGGTTGGAAAAAGTTGATAGAGTGCTTACAGACGAGGAAGTGATCTCGGCGGAAATAAAAGCCGAAAAGGATGCCGTGAATTACGTTTTGAAAGCAAATCTCAACTTGAAAGGAAATACGATAATAGTTCAAGAGAAGGATCCAGATATTTACGCAGCGATAGATAGATTGTGTGATGCTCTTGAAAAAAGAGTAAAGAAGCTTAAATCATCGATGAGAGATCGAGGTCGAACAACATCACAACGAGAGGTTGTTTCACAGCATTCTGAGGATATCTTGGAGGTTGAAAGCGAGGAAAGTTTGGAAATTGCTGAAACTAAAAGGATTCCATTGAACATAATGTCTTTGGAGGAAGCTTTGCTACAGTTTAAAACCATGAATCGGCAATTTTTTGTTTTCAGAAATTCTGAAACAAATGAGCTTAACCTTCTCTATTTGAAAAAAGACGGAAAGGTCGGTTTGATAGAATTTGTAGACTGAGGTTGAAACACTGTGGCCGTTCAGCTGATAGTAAATGTATTTGAAGACAAGGTAAACGGAGCCATTCTTGAAGAAGGCGTTTTACAGGAGTTGTTCATAGAAGAACTTCAATCGATCTCGGGAAACTTGTACGTTGGAAAAGTTGAAAAAATAGTTCCAGGGCTTAATGCTGCTTTTGTAAACATTGGTGAAAGCAAAAACGCTTTTTTGAAACTGCTCGATCCTTCGAAGTTTTACATATCCGAAGTTTTAAACGGTAACACCATCAAAGAGGGTAGCAAAATATTGGTTCAAATTAGAAACGAAAACGTTGGAACCAAAGGTCCTCTTGTAACCACCAAAATATCTCTGGTGGGACGTTTTGTTGTTTACTTCCCTTTGTCAAGGATTAGAGGAATATCCAAGAAAATTTCCGATAGTGTAGAAAGAGAAAGGTTGAAGAAAATCTTTGAAAATCTTGGAAAAACCGAAGGAGTGATAATTCGAACAGCTTCAGAGTACGTAAACGACGAATTGATATTGGAAGAGCTTTCTCAGCTAAGGCAAAAATGGCAGGAAGTTTTGGCTTCGTTTAAAAGAGCAAAAAAACCAAAGCTTTTGATGGCAGAACCAACAGCCGCTGATTTCATAATAAGGGAGAGATTGAACAAAACAATAGACGAGATAATAGTTAACTCCCAAGACATGTACGAAAAGTTCAAGCAAGCATGCAAGGATCTGGCTAAAAAGCCTTTGATTCGACTTGTTGAAGGAGACGTTTTTGAAAAGTTTGGTATCTACAACCACATAAACCAAGCGTTGGAAAGGAAAATCTTTCTTCCAAGCGGAGGTTATGTTGCAATAGACATAACAGAAGCATTGACTGTATTCGATGTAAATTCCGCAAGTTTTGTTGGTGAGAAAAATCATGCAGAACTTGCGCATCGAATAAACATCGAAGCAGCAAGAGAAATAGCACGTCAATTAAGGCTTAGAAATATCGGTGGGATGATCATAGTGGATTTCATCGATGTTCCATCTAAGGAATACAGAGATAAATTGGTTAAGGAGCTACAAGAAGCTGTGAAAAAAGATTCTGCAAGGGTTGAATTGATAGGCTTTACGAAGCTGGGACTTTTTGAAATGACTAGGAAAAGGAAACAAATACCTTTGGATCAAGTTTTTTTCTCAACGTGTCCAATCTGCAAAGGTAGCGGTAAAGTAACTTCCCCAAATATCGTGATCAAAAGACTTTTGGATGAGTTAATTTCTCTATCGAAGGAAGATTTTTCAAAGATAAAGGTATCACTCCATCAAAGGTTTTCAGGTTATCATGAAACCATCAAACAAAAGCTTCCGAATGAACTGAAAAACAAAGTCGTTTTTAGCTTTGATCATTCAAATCCAAATGAGTATTTGATAACACTTGTTAAGAAAGGCTGATCAGCTGTTTTTTGATCTAGCTGAGATAACCTGCGCCAGCCATACACCCTGTGCCTGTAGCTTTGAAAGCACAGATTCCATGGCTGAGAATCTATTCCAAAGCATTTGCTCCTTTTTTTGAAGTCTTTCTATCCAGTTTTCAATTTGCTTAGCCAACGCACGCTTTTCTCTGTTTATGCTACCACTTGTTCCTGCAACGCGATCTATCATTCCAGCCGTCCTTGTAACTTCTCTGATGTAAGAAAGCAATTTTTGTGCAAAACCGTTGTTTGGTTCCCCGAAAAATTGCCAAACTTTGTATGGATCTTCGGCTACTTTAGCCATGAGTTTGTCTTCATCCAAAACTATTTTGCCAATTTTTATATTCTGATAATCGAATCTTCCTGTAGATATGCCTAGCTCGGCCAAAAGCTTGATGTCGCCTTCCACTTTTGTATATATGAAAGCCCTGATGTTTTCAAAGATGCGTCTTACCAGGGGATCGTTTTTCAAAAGTCCTTGTAACTTTTCTTCCTCGGTCATCTCTTCTTCGCTTTTTCCTTTGACCTCATTTTCCGTCAACTTTGTGTAAAGATAATTCATCACTTCGTTCCACTTTTCAACGAATTCCTTTATTTTTTCTCTCATTCCGTTGATGTCAGTGCTGACTGTGAATTTTTGAACCTCGTTGGATGTTTCCGCGACACTTATGGTAATTCCTTCATACGAAAAATCGTTTGAATCTGAGTACAAATCTTGCCAATTTATACCATCGCGACTGATTTGAATTTGTGCGACATTTCCTACGCTGAAAACAGCGTTGTCAAGTCCAAGAAGCTGGGAAAGATTCGTTCCATTGTCGTCAATTGAAATCGTTGTTGCACCTGTTTTTGTCGAAACGAACACCAATTTATCTTTACTTGCATCGTAAGTCACTGAAACACCGGCATTGCTGTTGTTTATGGTGCTTATCAGCTGACTTAAAGTCATGTTGGTTGTAAAGGAAATTTTCACACCGTTTATAACAAGCTCTCCACTTTCAACCGATATGCTCCTGTAAGACGCTATTTGAGAAATTGTTCGATGCAGTGAGATTGCTCCAACGTGGACGGTACTTTCCATGATGTAGTTGTTTTCAACTTGAACGACTGGGGCGTTTTCGAGGTTGAAAACTTTCAAGAAATTTCCGCTGTTCTGTCTTATGGCAAAGGCTTCATCACTTATGATTTTCAGCTTTCCTTCCTGAAAAACAACATTTCCCTTCCCAAAGATTTCCTCAAATTTGCTTAAGATGTCCGTTATGGTATCAGAGGTTTTTACCTCGACAGTATAGTTTCTCGAGCCTTTTTGAACAGTTAATGAAGAATCCAATGGTGTATATCTGTAATTCAATGTTCCAAAAGTTGTAGAAAGATCTATTTCATCAGGCCCAATAGTTCTGCCACTTATAAGGCTGCTTCTTGTGGCAGTTGATAAAACCTTTACATAATAAGTTCCATTCAAAGCCACGGAACTGGCTCGAATCGTCAAAATTTTTGAGTTAGTTTCAACATTCTTTGCCAAAAGAGTTGATTGGAGTCTAAAGGTGGAAAGAAAGTCAATGAAACCTTGCAGCTTTTCTCGAACTTGTTGGTAAGCCTTTTGCTTCAACTCCAACTTTTTATATTTATCTGTCAACCTTATTACAGGTTGGGATTCTATTTCCATAAGCTTTTCAACGATGCTTGCCGTATCCAATCCAGAAACAACTCCGGAGAATTGAATTTTGCTTTGGTTTTGGTATCTGTAATTTATGATGTTCGCAATGTTCGAAATATCCAAGTTTTTCACACCCTTTCATCAAACAGCATGCCGATCAACTCTTGAAGGTTTTTGGCTATTCTGATGGCAACTTCTGTTGGTATTTGCCTTATGATTTCGCCAGTTTCCTTGTCCTTAATTTTCACAATTATAATGTTTAACTCCTGGTCGTATATGAATTGCGCTTCTCCTCTGAAAATTATCTTGATTTTCTCCAACTTTTTTTCTATTTCCTTTATCAAATTTTCAGCATCAAGATTTCCTGGTTGTTTTTCCTGTTCTAAACGTTGTTCGTTCAGATGTTGTTGAACTTTGACAACATTTGCTTTTGTAATGTTATTTTGTTGGATTTGCTCTGAAACATTAGCAATCTTGTTTATACCCCCGGTTGGTTCTATCCTCATACCATTTCACTCCACCTTCAATAATCTTCCTCATTATTATTAATCGTCAACGCTGAACTTTCCTTTAGCACGATTTTGTGGTAGTATATTTGTGTATGATGATTAGAGTACTTGTTGGCATGTTGATTGTTTGCTGCATAGTTGTTTTTGGTTCAGTTGGGTTGAAGATAAACCTTTCTGGCTCTGTTGAAACAAAAAAGCTGGTTGAAGATATCAGCCGTTCCATCGTTTCTTTGTTACCTAAAGAAGTTTATGCCGAAATAAAAGTCAACGATGAGGTTGTTTTTTCAAATTGGCTGGATGAACAGCCAGAAGTAATTTACCAGCAAAGTCTAATGGCAACTTACGATGGCTCCAAAGATGTTTATGAAGTCAGCTGGTTTGACGAAAATGGCCAAAGGCTTTACAGTTGCGTCTACACTCCGAGGGGGGAAAGGCCTTACTTTGAATTTGTTCGAGAGTGCGTTCATTTACCTTTGGAAAGAGCTTCCTTTTGGTTGTTAAAAAACGATAGATTTGACGAATACTTAACGCTTACTTATCACCCAGCGATTGATGAGTATGGAACTTTTAGCCCTGATGGTAAGTACTTTGCATTCATAACCGACAGACGTGCGGGAAACCGGGATATTGCCCTTTTCGACCTGCAAGAAGGAACTTTGACTATTTTACCAATATCTGGAAGTAGTGAGTATTTCCCAAGATTTTCACCGGATGGCAAAAGGATAGCCTTTCAAGGATCACTCCATGGGTTTTGGAACATCTATGTTATGCCTTTACAAGATTATTCAAGGAATATCGTTCTTCTTTCTGCCGGAAATTCTCCTGCTTATTGCCCAAATTGGTTTTCAAACGATGTGGTGATCTACGTACAAGACACCGAGCAAGGAAACGCTTTGTTCACTGCAACTCTGGGTCGAAGAAGAACTCGCATAAATTTGCCGGAACCTTTTGACATGGTCTTTTCCCCCGTAGTTCACGATGGGATCATTTACTTTGTTGGACTTAGGAACTCAAATTTTGGGATATACGCTTTAACGAAGGATGGAAAAATTGTTGAAGTGGAAAACACGCAGTTTAACGAGCATGATCCAGCCATTTCCCCAGATGGAAGGTATCTTGCGTATGCTTCGAATGTAACTGGTTACTACACGATTTGGGTTAAAGATCTTGTGACGGAAGAAAAATGGTGCGTCACGGAGAACATACCCCATGACGCTTTTTATCCCGTCTTTTCGCCAGACGGAAAATACATAGCTTTCAGTGTTTACGAAGGGAGATACGAACCTGATATATGGTTTGTGAGGTTTAAGCCTTCGAGGTCAGATTAACAAGTTCAATTTGTTCTTGTGTGCTTAGAATTTCCTTTGCATTCAGAATGATCAAAAGTTCTTCCCCTAGCTTCGCAATGCCGAGTACAAGGTTGCTTTTGGTACCGCTTATGTCGGCAGGTGGTTGTTCTATCTGTTGGTCTGTCAAAGTCAAAACTTCATGAACCTGATCGACCAAAAGCCCTACGCGTCTGTCATCGAGGTTTACGACGATTATTTTTGCAGAGGGTTTTCTTTCCACGTCCTTCATCTTGAATTTCTTTTTCAAATTTATCACCGGTATCACGTTTCCCCTAAGGTTCATGACTCCTTCCACGTATTCACGTGATTCCGGTATCTTGACTATCTTACCAACTTCCACTATGCTGTCTATAACCATGATGTCAAGTGCAAACTTTTCTTCCCCCAACAGAAAGCTAACTACTTTCAACTCCATCGGCATCACCTCTCTGGTCGATTTTTATTCGATTATCATCAAAGTTTGCTGAGTTTCAACGGTGTCGCCCTCTTTGACCAATATTTTTGCAACAACACCTTCGTACTCTGAAACTATGTCATTTTCCATTTTCATAGCTTCAAGTACTGCTAACTTTTGTCCACGGCTTACCTTTTGCCCCTCACTTACGGTAACTTTTAGGATGATACCAGCCATGGGAGATTTAACTTCGTGTGCTGTTTTTGAAACAGCCGAGGAAGTTTGCGGCTTGCTGGATTGAACTTGCTGAGAAACAACCGGTTTTTCCAGCTGTTTTTCAACAACTTGATTTTGAGAAGTTGTTGTTTGTGAAACAACTTTGGGTTGAACAACCTCTTGTACAACTTGGGCAACTGTACTTTGCCCAAGTTCTTCCACCTCGACGATGTATTCTTTACCGTTAACTACCACCCTGAACTTGCGCGCCATTTTCTTACCCCTTTCCAACCGCTTTTTCTCCAACTAATAAATCTTTCTTCAAATGAATAAATTCTTGTCTTTCCTTCTAATTGTGAAGTTAAAGTGATTGGTTTTGAAAGTACTTCGCTCAAAGCTGCAGCTATTGCAACCACTTCGGCTTCATCGTCAGATTGTTGTTTTTTTTCCTCAACTTTTTCTTCAACCTTTTGCGCAGCTTGGATTTTTTTCTTTGGCTTTCCTTTTGCCAAAAGTTCCATGATTTTGAACACGACAAACAAAATTGCAAAACCAAAGAAGACAACTATCACACCAATTACCATATATGAAATTGGTGACATAGATTCACCTCACAGCGGTATGTTACCATGCTTTTTCTTTGGAAGCGAGCTAACTTTTGTCGAGCAAATGTCCAAGGTCTTTATCAACCATTCTCTAGTTTTTGCAGGTTCAATCACCGCATCGATGTATCCTCTCGAAGCGGCAACGTATGGATTTGCAAACGCTTCGCGATATTTTGCGACCAGCTCTTTTCTTTTTTCTTCTGGATTTGGCGCAGATTCGATTTCTCTTCTGAAAATTATGTTTGCAGCTCCTTCTGGTCCCATGACGGCTATTTCTGCTGTTGGCCACGCGGCAACAAAATCTGCTCCGAGGTGCTTGCTACCCATCGCTATGTAAGCTCCACCGTATGCTTTTCTGAGTATAACAGTTATCTTAGGCACCGTTGCCTCGCTGTATGCGTAAAGCAGTTTTGCACCGTGTCTGATTATTCCACCGTGCTCTTGTTGTACTCCCGGCAAATAACCTGGTGTATCTACGAAGGTGATTATTGGAATGTTGAAACAGTCAAGAAATCTTATGAACCTAGCCGCTTTGTCTGAAGAATCTATGTCCAACGAACCGGCTAAAACGCAAGGTTGGTTTGCAATTATACCAACGCTTCTTCCAGCGATCCTTGCAAATCCAACAACTATGTTTCTTGCAAAATGTTCATGAACTTCGAAGAAGGTTCCTTCGTCAACGATCAAATTTATAACATCTTTGACGTTGTAAGCCTTTGTGGGTTCGACTGGGACAATGTTGTTTATCGTCTCTGGAACCTCGTACGAATAATTCCCCGGAATGTATTCGGGTTCTTCTAAATTGTTTTGAGGTATGTAAGACAAAAGCTTTTTGATTATGAAGGCGGCTTCATACTCATCCTTGGCTAAAAAATGAGCATTGCCACTTTTTGCGTTGTGTACATAAGCTCCTCCAAGTTCTTCTTGAGATATTTCCTCTCCTGTGACTGCCTTTATGACCTCCGGACCTGTTATGAACATTTTTGCAGTTTTGTCTACCATGACAACGAAATCAGTGATTGCGGGAGAATAAACCGCTCCTCCAGCGCAAGGACCTGCGATGAGAGTTATTTGCGGTATCAAACCGGAAGCCAAAGTGTTTCTGTAGAAAATACCGCCGTAACCGAACAGGGAATCAACGCCTTCTTGAATCCTTGCTCCACCTGAGTCGTTTATACCTATCAAAGGTATTCCAAGTTCCATGGCTAAGTCCATGATTTTCATTATCTTTTTTGCATGCATTTCACCGAGTGATCCGCCTTTGACTGTAAAATCTTGTGAGAATATAGCAACAGGTCGTGAATTTATTTTTCCAATTCCAGTGACAACACCATCGGCGGGAAGGTCTTCTTTGTCCAATCCAAACATAGTACCACGGTGTTTTACAAATTTGTCTATCTCAACGAAAGAACCAGGATCAACAAGAAGGTTGATTCTCTCTCGAGCAGTTAGTTTGCCTTGTTCATGTTGTTTTTGTATCTTGTCCAAGCCCCCACCAGCTTCGATTTTGGCTTCTAATTCTCTCAGCTTTTTTATCAGTTCTTCCATGGTTAAAACCCCTTTCCTCAGTGATGACCTTCAACAAGTTCAACCAAAACTCCGCCGGTGGTTTTAGGATGAAGGAACAAAACTTTTGTTCCACCGGCACCGGGCTTTGGAGAATCTGAAAGCGGTTGAAAACCAAATTGCTTTGCAAGTTCAACTGCTTCATCGATTCCAACAACGTTGAAAGCTATGTGGTGAATTCCTTCGCCTTTGTTCTGCAAAAATTTGGCTATTTCAGATTGATCATTCATCGGTTCAAGAAGCTCTACTTTGCTTTCACCAACATGTATCATGTAAACCCTTATACCTCTTTCCGGCAATTCTTCCACCTTGATGTCCTTTAACCCAAGAAAATCTCTATACAACGAAAGTTTTGAACTGGCATCCTTGACGGCTATTCCAACGTGATCAATCTTTTTTGTAAACATCGCTTTCCCCCTCTCAAAATTGTAACGGGGCTTAAAAAGCCCCTTACGCAGCCTCTTCTTTCTTTGATTCGTTCTTTTTGGACTCGTTTCTGCTGTCTGTTATGTAAAATCCGCTTCCTTTGAATATCACGCCAACTCTTGAAATAGTCCTTCTCATAGTTTTACCGCAAGAATCGCAGGTAACAGTTGGAGCCTCAGAGATGCCATGAAAAACGCTTTTTTGATATCCACAGCTGTCACAAGTATACCTGTAGAATGGCATCATCTCACCTCCTGCGTTCCTTAGTGTGTTTCTACAAATATATTAACAACTTTAGGTTGCTGGAATGTTAATGATAATCAAAAAGCTCGTTTGATAATTTCCAACAAATCCTCTTCAGAAAGCCTTTTAGGACTTTTTACAACAACACCCTTCATCGTCCTGTAAGAAGTCTTGGCTATCTGCGGAAGTTCTTCTTCCTTAAATCCAAGCGTTGAGAGCTTTGGATTCAAGTTGAACATATCTTGGAACATGTAAAGTTTTTCTATGAAAGTTTTTGCTGCCTTTTTCGTGTCCACAACATCGACGTTGAAAACGGCTTTTGCAAGATAAGCAAGTCTTTCACAGGTTTCTTCGAACATGTATTCCAAAAGGTATGGACCAGTTATGCAAAGTCCAAGGCCGTGCGCAAGCTCTGGGTGAAAGCCGCTTAAACCGTGTTCTATGGCATGGTTGGCGATGACTCCCGTTAAGGTTTCAGTTATCCCGGCCTCCGTGCTAGCCCAAGCAAGGTTTGTTCTAGCCTCAAGGTTTTTCCCGTCTTTGTAAGCAACGGGAAGATAAGTGACTATTCTTCTCATGGAATCAACGGCCAAAAGATCAGAATACGGATTTGCATCGATGTTCAAAAAAGCTTCAAGCGAATGGTAAAATGCGTCCATGGAAGTATAGGCAGTTTGATCGGAGGGCAAAGTTACCATAACCTCCGGATCAACTATTGAAATTTTTGGAAAGATCACATCATATCCTATACCAACTTTTTCATTCGTTTCAGGGTTTGTTATAACGGCAAATGGATCAGCCTCGGTGCCTGTACCGTGTGTTGTTGGAATTGCAACTACAGGCAAGGCTTTGTCGGGTTTCTTTCCGCCTCCAACTGGTACGTAGTCCCAAAACTTTCCGCCCATGGCTGCGGTTATGGCTATGGCTTTTGCCGAATCGATGGGGCTGCCTCCGCCCAGTCCGATCACAAAGTCAACATTTTCACTCCTTGCTATCTTTGCTGCTTCATCCACGTGATCACTTATGGGATTGGGTTGGATTTTATCGTAAACTACAGCCTCGATTTCTGCCTTTTTCAAAAGGCTTATCACTCTATCAAGCAGTCCTGTTTGCTTTGTGCTTTTTCTGCCCGTGACTATCATTGCTTTCTTTCCAAGGTTTGAAACAAGTTCTGGAAGCTTTTCCAGTGAACCTACACCAAAGATAATCCTTGTTGGAAGATAAACGCTGAACATTTCGTCCACCTCCTTACAGCAGTATTTCACCCTTTTCGATGTAGATTTTAGCCAAGAGTAACATCTGTCCCCAACCGTATGCACATCCATAAGCGATTTGAAGTTCATCTTGGTTTTTGATTATAAGTCTATCTTCCACCCTTAGCCAAGTCCCATTCTCGCCATCTGGTTGAAAAACCATTTTCACCTGCGATCTAAAACCATCTTCGTATTCGTACCACCAAAACTCCCAAAGCTTTTTATCGATTATCAAAATTGTTATACCTTTATCTTCGACGATTTCTCCGTTGGTCAACCTCTTCCACCTAAAGTAAATCTGTCCCCCGTTTTTCAATTCCACTTTCATTCCGTCGGTGAACCACGGATCCCAACCATTTGGGTTAACAAAAGTTTTCCAAACTTTTTCCAAAGGAGCTTTGAAATATTCCACAAAAGTCATCTTGGGTATTTCTAGCAAGCTTTCGTCTTCCTTTCAATTTCTGTACATTACAAATGCACTGAGAGGTGTCAATAAGATTGTTCCTTGAACTTTATAAAGTACTTCTGCTCCGGCTTTGTAACCGTCGACGACTACATTCCATTCCCCTTCGGGGAGTTCAAAGGTTGTTTCTGTGACGTTTCCGTTGTAGATGACCAAAATATCCTTCCATTCATCACCGTTTGCATGGTCTTTTATCAAGAAAGCAACGACTTTTCTTGGTGCTTCAAGAAATTCTAGGTGTTTTTTAATCTGCTCAGCCGTTCTCATTCTGAAAGCAGGGTGAGTTTTTCGAAGTTCTATAAGCCCTTTGTGGTACTCAAAGACATCGATGAACTGAGATTTTCTGGCGTAATCCAAAGCGTTCAGCGACAAAGGTGCGTTGTAAGAATTTCCGTTGAAGTTCTTAGTTCTGCAGAAATCTTGTCCGGCGTGTAAGAAAGGAACACCTTGAGAGGTCAAAATTATGGCAGCTGCGAGTTTTTGAGCGTTTTTCAGTTCTTCTTCAGTCCAACTTCTAGTTTTGTCCAGTTGAGCTGCCAGAACATTTTTGTCCCAGAAAGTATGATTGTCGTGGCATTCAACGTAGTTTATAGTTTGTTCTGGGCTAAACGCAAAGTCTACTATCAACTTTCCATCGTAGTTTATGCTTCCAACAACACCTCGTTTTATTCTGTTTTCTCTGCCAACAGCACTCATTGCAAAGCCTTTTACGGAAACATCGAACACAGAACCTCTTATGGCATCCCTTATTCCGTCGTTGAAAACAGCTATCCTAGCGTCCATAAGGTTGTGTTTTCCAAACCTTGGACTTACGCCAAGACCTCCCCAAGGTTCTCCGTATATTATCACACTTGGGTTGATTTCTCTAAGTTTTTGCTCAACTAGCAGCATCGTTTCCCTGTCGATCAAACCCATCTGATCAAATCTGAATCCGTCCACGTGGTATTCTTTGACCCACCAAGTTACTGCATCCAATATGAGTCTTCTCATCATCAACCTTTCGCTTGCCGTCGTATTCCCGCATCCACTTTCGTTCATATGCTGTCCCATTCTGTCTATTCGATAGTAATAATAAGGCACAGCTTGATCAAGCGGTGAAAGTTCCCCAACGCCGTATGTGTGTGGGAAAACAACATCGAGAATAACTCCTATGTTGTTATCGTGTAGAACTTTTATCATTTGCTTTACCTCACGTATCCTTGCGTATGGATCAGCTGGGTTAAGGCTGTACATTCCCTCAGGTGTCATGTAAAGGTAAGGATCGTATCCCCAGTTGTAATGTTTTTCGAAATCTCTGTTAAACTCATCGCCAGTGTAAAAATCGTTTATCGGAAGTATGTGAACATGTGTCACACCAAGTTCCTTCAAATGTGCAAGTCCTGTTGTTACACCGTTTGGACCGCGAGTTTCTTCTTCCGTCAAACCGAGGTATGAAGCTTTGTTTACCACATTGCTAGTTGGCGAGCCAGTCATATCGGCTATGTGAATTTCGTATATTATGGCATCAACGTAAGATTCGAGTTTTACAAAACTGTCTTTTTCCCAACCATCTGGATTGGTTTTTGAAAAATCGATTATCACACTGTACCTTCCAGCAATCGAAACAGCTTTTGAGTAAGGATCGACGCCTTCGCGAACCTTTCCATAGCTGTGATATCTGTAACGGTAAAAGTATCCATCCAAATTTCCATCAACTTTTGCATACCAAGCACCGTTTTCTATTCTTTTCATTGAAACAACTTTTTCAGGTTGGTTCTCATTCGGTAATCTGTATGGATTGTTTTCATCAGGTTTGTACAAAAGTAGTTCCACACTTTTACTGACCGGTGACCAAACATAGAACTCTGTGTAGTTTGGAGTGTATATGCAACCAAGCGGACCATCGTAGTAAAGTTTATCCAAAACTTCAACAGCGTAAACTCTTGCTTCTTTGAAACCCTCGATTTTCAAAAAGATATCGCGGCAAAGGTCTTCTTCTTTCAAAGGTTCAGCTAATTTTATCTGGAAATACCTTGTTTGATGGATATCTGTTGGATCTGCTTTTTGAACAAGCTTTATTGGGACAGGTTGATCGTCAACCAAAACGACGAATTTTTCTGCTTTTGTGGTGTCAACACTGTGAGTTGAATAGGCTTCAATAAGGTCAAAGTCCTTTAGCTTTGCAAAGAATACCCTTGGAGAAGTATCCGGTCTTTGCCTGTAGATTTCTTCCACCCCCTGCAAAATCCAAACTTCTGCAAATCCGTTTTCTATTTCTATAAAGCGATCTTTTGCGACATCTTTCATGAGCCATTCTCCTAGTCTAACGATTATTCCAACCTTTGTCAAATCCATATCCAGAACAACCGTTGCTTTGACACCAAAATCATCACGTTCGGTGAACTGATAGCTTTTTCCTTCTTGCCCAATTGGTTCGACTGGCCATATCCAGAGGTTCCATCCTTCGTAATCCCCGTCAAACCTGTGGTAGTGAACAACCAAGGTAGTCGAGGCGAACAGCGTTAAAACTGTACAAGTTATGACGATGAGTAAAAGTAGCCTTTTCATCCTATCGCCTCCCAAAAAATTATTGTATCATTTTTTAGCTTTTATCTTCACAATTTTGTCACCGTTTTGATCTGCTTGTGTTGTGATAATAATTAAAAACCATTGAAGGAGGTGAAGTTTGTGGAAGGTACTCTTTGGGCGATTGTTCCGCCTTTGGTGGCGATTGTACTGTGCTTTGTAACTAAAAACGTTTTGCTGTCGCTTTTTGTCGGTATATTCACTGGAGGACTTTTACTCAACTCTTTCAATCCAATAACCGCCGTGGGTTATTCTTTGGAAAAGATTGTCCAGTCCATCGCTGATGAATGGAGCGTAAAACTTTTGCTTTTCAACCTCATGATGGGAGCCGGAATAGCTTTCATATGGAAACTTGGTGGAAGCAAAGCTTTGGCGGATTGGGCGAGAAATAAGATAAAAACACGTCGAGCAGCAGAGGTTTGGGCTTGGTTGCTTGGAATAGTTGTTTTCTTCAACGATTACATAAACGCCGCAATCGTTGGGAATGTCACAAGAGATATATTCGAGGAACACAAGATATCCAAGGAAAAGCTTGCTTATATTTTGGATTCAACGGCAGCGCCAGTTGCAACGTTTTTCATCTCCGATTGGATAGCTTACCAGCTTGCGATGATTCAAAGTGGACTTGAACAAGCAGGTATCAGCGATGTTTCCCCGCTTGTCGCTTTTTTGAAAAGTATTCCATTCAATTTCTACTGTATCTTCACAATTGCTTTTGTAGGTATAATAGCGATCGGTCGATGGGATTTTGGAGCAATGTTGAAAGCAGAATATAGATCACAGAGGTTTGGAAAAACCTCAAGAGATGGGGCTTCACCCATGTTGAATGTGGATTTCGAGCTTGGAAAGCCTAAGGAAACAAAGCCAATGATAAAAACTTTTGTTCTTCCAATACTTGCTCTGATTGTTGTCACCGTTGTTGGTTTTTATTACACCGGTGCCAAAGTTGGAGGAGAAAGTCTTATAGAAATACTAGGGAATTCCGACGCAGCAACGGCGCTACTTTGGGGTGCCTTTGCCATGACGATAACCGGCGTGGCAATAGCTTTGGTTTACAAATTGATGGATTTGGCAGAGACAATGAAAACAATTTTAGAAGGTTTCAAGTTGATGCTTCTTGCCTGCGCGATCTTGGTGCTTGCATGGTCAATCGGGGCAGTTACAAAGGATATGAAACTTGCCGATGCGGTGGTTTCAACGGTTGGTGAGCAAGCTTCCTTTGCGGTTGTGCCAGCGATTATTTTCTTGGTTGGCATGTTTATTTCCTTTGCAACCGGAACAAGCTGGGGAACAATGGCGATATTAACGCCAATAGCAATTCCAATAGCTTACAAAATTACGGGCGATGCTATGCTTTCGGCTTCGGTTATGGCTGGTGTGGTTTTTGCCGGTGCGATTTTTGGTGATCACTGTTCCCCAATTTCTGATACAACCGTTCTTGCTTCGATTTTTGCTGGAAGCGATCACATGGACCATGTGAACACACAATTTCCGTATGCTTTGACCACGGCGTTTGTTGCATTGGTTTTATACTTGGTGTATGGATTTTTCAAAATTTCTCCGTTTGTTCTGCTTCCGGTGGGAATAGTACTGCTTATTCTCATAGCCAGATATTTGCACAAACGAGATCTGAGCAAGTTAAAAAGCATTTTGGAGCGGGCATGAGCCCGCTTCGTTTTATTTGAAAAACTCGATGTTTTTCAAGAAAATTGAAAAGATCTTTGGATCGAAATGTCCCTGATCTTCCTTCATTATTTTCACGGCTTTCTCAAAGCTATAAGCTGGTCGATAGTATCTATCGCAAGTTAACGCATCGAAAACATCTGCAATTGCAACTATTCTTGCCGCTATTGGTATTTGATCTTTCACCATGTTTGATGGATAACCCTTTCCATCCCATCTTTCATGGTGGTACTTGATCACTTCATATGTCGTGAAAATTAACTCTCCTGCAAAGTTTGATCTAACTAAATCTTGAAAAATTTCCGCGCCTAGTGTGGTGTGCTTTTTTATTTCTTCAAATTCTTCTTCAGTTAACTTACCAGATTTTCGAAGAATAGCATCTGGTATCAAAAGCTTGCCTATGTCGTGCAAAAAAGCTGCCAAACCAATTTTTCCAAGCATTTCCCTTGGTAGTAAGCCTTCCTCAACACACAGCTGAGCTAAGATCAGAGAATATTTTCTAACGTTTCTCATGTGGTTAAAAAGCTGTATATCACGGTGTTTGATTATCTTTACCAAAAGATCCAAGTAAAAATTCTGTGGAATTTGGCAAATTTCTTGATGTTCTTTGAGAATTTCTTTCACGTGATCAAAACCGCTTACGACTTCATCCACACTTAAGTTAAGAAAGAATTTTCTATTTTGATCGTTTGTAACAACAACGATGAGTGGATAAATGGAAGAAGGAAAGATATTTTTTAATTTCCCAACAACTTCTTTAAGGTCTTCAACCAACAATCCGTTTTTTGCATCTAAAACAATTGCGCTGTAATTAAGAGCCTCGCGCCGCAGAATACCATATGCTGTTTCTACGTTCGAGACTATCTCGACAGGGCGTCTTTGAGCATTTCAAAATCTAAATCCGTTGAAGCTGTTTTTTCTTTTGTGATAAGCAAAATTTTGCATTGGTTAGGGTAATTGAAATAAAGCTTATCCATCTATGAACCTCTTAATTTTCTAACTAATAAGCTTGCATATAAAAATTGAATTAGCATTAATTTCCCTTTACAAGAATAAGCTTTGATTTAGATCTTTCGGTAGAAAATTTTTATTAAATTTGAAAAATAAAACATTTTGCCAACCCAAAAAAGAGTGCGGATAGGGAAAAGTTAGAAATCAAACATTGATGAGCTTTCTTCTTTTTTTATTTTTTTCTCTTAACATTCTTTTAACAACAAAAACTAAAAGCCACCCTGCGTTTTGGGTGGCAAAGCGTCTTAATAACGGGAAAATCACTTAACCATTTTCAAAGTTATCCAGCTTATCAAAAAGTTGATGACAAAGCCGATGATGGAATACATCTTGTTGTTGAAAAGCAGAGAAAGAATCCCAAAACTAACACCAACAAGGAATGGTACCAAAAGAATGGGTTTTTCGACCTTCTTGTTTTCCATAAGAAGAACAGTTGTGATGGGAACAATCGCTGGTACATAAAGAGAGTAAACGTTCAAAAGAAGCGGAATTATGTTTAACCTTCCAAGTGCTATGAGCAAAGAAAATGTTCCGACAACAGCTATCCAAATCTGTATTGCCTTTGAGTCCTTCTTTTTCAAAATGTCGTTTTGAATTATCGTTGAAGCAGTTAGCAAAGTGGTGTCAGCTGAAGAGATAACTGCCGATAGAAGCCCGAAAGATCCAATCAAAAGTCCTATTTTTCCAAGCTTTTTTTCGATCATTCTCAAAAGTACTGCACCGCTTCCTGGAGCAACCTCCGGTGTCTTTACACCAAGCCAGGTTATGGCGATCGCAATTGGAACAAGACTTATTGCCGACAAAAAGATTGCGTTTTTTGCTTTTTTGGCATCCTTGGCGCACAGAACTCTTGAGAACATATCAGGTCCAACAAAGTAAGCTGCTCCTGTGAGAAAAACGTATTCCAAAAGGTTTCTAACGGTGAACTTGTCGTTCAAAAATTCAAAAGTTGTTTGATGGAAAGATTTGTCGCCAAACCAAGCGAAAAATGGCACAAAAATGCTTCCAAGGAGAATTAAAAACTGCCATTTGTCGGTTGCAAAGACGGAAAGCTGTCCACCTATCATCGTGTAAAAAATCGTGGCGATTGCTCCAACCATTGTAAACAGCCTTGGATCGGTGATCCCAACAAGTGATTGGAAAATAACCCCCATCGCTTTGAACTGCGCAGCCACTATTCCAACCCAGGAAATAACTATGACAAAGGCGGCGGCAAGTGCAATCGATGGATGAGTCAAATTTTGAATAAGCTCGATTATCGTTGTGGCGTTGCTTTGTCTAACTTTTTCTGTTAACAACAAACCTTGGAGCATCAAACCTATTGAACCGACTGCGAGCCACCAAAAGGCAGGCCAACCTGTACTCGCTGCCGAAGAAGGCAAGCCTATAACAACCGATGAACCAATACAAGTGGCAAGAATCGAAAACCAAACCGCTGTTGTGGTTTGCCTTCTTCCAGCCACGGTGAAATCTTCGTAGGTTTTAAGCTGACTTCGTTTTGCAACGGCGATTGAAACGAAAAATATCCAGTAGATGGAAAGAAGAAGTACCGCTGTCAAAGCAATCACCTCTTTGTTGATCCTACAAACTTAGCTTTGAGAAGTTTATACGGGGAAGTTACAGAGTCATGAAGCAAACTGGATTTGATAGAGTTTGTAATAAACCCCTCGTTTGGCAAGAAGTTGGTTGTGACTACCGATCTCTGCGATTTTTCCATCGTGTATTACAACTATCCTGTCGGCATTTCGGACTGTTGACAACCTGTGAGCGATCATTATAACTGTTTTCTCCTTTGCCAACTCTTTAACTGCTTGTTCAATCAAAGACTCTGTTTGAACGTCAATGTTGCTGGTTGCTTCATCCAAAATGAGTATTTTTGCGTCGAATAAAACCGCCCGTGCGAGGGCTATCAACTGCCGTTCACCTGAAGAAAGCGTCGAACCTCTTTCGATTATCTTCGTGTAAAGACCGTCTGGAAGCTTGTTTATTATTTCAAGTGCATGAACTTTTTTCAAAGCTTCGATAACCTGCTTTTCAGAATAAGTTTCATCGAAAAGCCTGATATTGTCAAGAATTGTTCCTGAAAACAGTATGACATCCTGTGGAACCGCTGAAATTTGCTTTCTGATCTTTCTCAGATCGTAATCAAAGAGATTTTTTCCGTCTATCAATATCCTTCCCTTCTGAGGAACGTAGAGACCGTTTATCAAATTCATCAAAGAAGTCTTTCCAGCACCTGTTTCTCCGACGATCGCAGTCAATTCACCTGGTTTGAATGATATGCTTATATCCTTCAAAACCCATCTTTCGTTGTCGTAGCTGAACCAAACGTTTTCAAATTCTACAAATCCTGCTTTTATCGTATCAGTGTCGTTTGGATTACCAAGGTTTTCAACAGGTTCATCCATCATAGTAAAGATCTTCTCGCATGATGCAGCGGTGTTTTGAATTATATCGTACTTTTCCGACAAATCTCCTATAGGTCTCATGAAGGTATCAACATAGGCTATGAAGGCGTAAAGTTCTCCAAACTGTATGGTTCCCCGTATTATGTACCTAGCCCCAAACCATATGATGGTGCTTATAGCAAGGTAGTGAATAAAATCGATCAGTGGTCTGAAAATACCAAAGACGTAAAGTTGCTTCATCATCGATTTGTACAAATCTTTATTTACACCATCGAATTCTTTGGATTTGTAACTTTCGGCTTGAAAGAGTTTTATAACACTCATCCCTGCGATATGCTCGGCAAGGTAAGCGTTGACCCTTGCAAGGTTTGTTCTCACTTCTTTGTAGGCTTTTAAATCAAAATATCTGAACAGAACCATCGATACAACTATCATTGGAAAAATAAAACTGACGTTTGTAAACAACCTTTGACTGAGCCTGTACATGAAGAAAACGGCGCCAGCCAACAAGAACACATCCTTAACCATTGCGGTTATAACCGTCGAAAAGAATTCTTGAACATTCTGGGTGTCGTTCACTATCCTTGTAGTTATCCTTCCGGATGGATTTTTATCGAAAAAGGACATAGGAAGGTTTAAAACAACTTTGTAAAAGTCACTTCTTAGATCGTAGACGATTTTGTTTCCAAGATAAGCCGTGATGTAAGTTGTTGTGTATCCAAGGAGAAATTGCAAACCAAAAATAGCCAAAAGCATCATCGAAATAGTTGTTAATCCGCTCAGTCTTTCAAGTTGGGTTAAATTTGGATTGTTTATGAAAGAGTCTATCGCCTTTCGAATGAGTTGAGGCGGAAGCAAATCAACAATAGCAGAAACAAGAACCAAGATTATGGCTATGACAAAGATCCAAAAATATGGTTTGGCGTATTTCAAAAGGCGTTTTATGTTCCTTCACCCCTTAAAAGTAGTTAGGCTCACGAATTATTGTACTACAACATTTCGAGCATGAAAAATCTATCTTTCATGAACTGATCTTGAAAAAATGTAAGACGTCCAAGGTGAGATAAAAGTTTTTCAAGTTTTAGTTTTTGCTCGGGGCTGAACTCCATGATGATCGTTTTTCCTTTAAGCAACTTTGGTTGGGAAAAAAACGCTTTGTAAAAATCCATACCATCTTCTCCAGCGAACAAAGCTTCGGGAGGTTCCTGAAGAACTTCTCTTTGAAGCTTTGCCTTTGTTTCAACGTAAGGAGGATTTGAGACGATCAATTGGATTTTATCAAGAAGATTTTTCAAAGGTTCTAGAAATGGACCAAATAAAAAGTTGATTTTACAAGAATGCTTTAAAGCGTTTTGACTTGCGATCTGAAGTGCTAAAGAGCTCACATCGGTGGCAAAACATTCGCAGTTGCTGTTTTTGCTTATTGCGATTATTATTGCACCAGAACCTGTTCCTATATCTACAACTGACTTTATTTGCTTTTTCTTTATCACCTCAAGTGCCACTTCTACCAAAACTTCCGTTTCCATCCGTGGTATAAAGACGCCTGGAATTATATCTAACTCCAAACCGTAGAAATAACATCTGCGTGTTATGTATTGAAGAGGAATACCCATGAGTCGAATCGTGGTTAAGTTTAAAGCTTTTTCAACGATCTCTTCGTCTACTTTTTCTTCAAATTTCGCAAGCAGCTTTTCTTTCGATTGATTTATAACGTGGGATAAAAGCAAAAGGGCTTCTGAACCTGGCGATTCAGAAGCCTTTTTCAAAATATCTCGAATTTTAAGGTAAAGATCCCTATAAGTCATAAATCAAAGCGTTTTCTAAGCTCTTCGCTCATTCTATCAGGTGTCCAAGGTGGATCGAAGGTTAGGTTTATTTTCACATCTTTAACGCCTTCTATTTGTCGAACGCGGTCTTCTGCTTGCTCAAGTATCATTCCTGCCAGTGGACAAGCCGGTGAAGTCATCGTCATCGTTATCGAAACATTTCCTTCTTGATCAACTTGCACATCGTAAACGAGGCCAAGACTTACAATGTCAAGACCAAGCTCAAAATCTATAACGTCTTTCAAAGCCTCATAAACTTGTTCTTTGGTTACCAACTTGAACACCTCTTTTCAAAGATTTTCCATAAGGTCGGTCAAAATCTTCACATGTCCCATTTCTTCTTTGACGATGAGATCGATTTTATCTTTTCCAAGCTCACTTGGAACGAATTCCTTTATGCCAAGGTAGAATATTATGGAATCCTTTTCAAGATCTATGGCAATCCTCAAAAGATCTTGAACAGTTTGAACCTTCCTAAGTTTTTCAAGAGGATCGGCTCTTAAATCAAAAACTTTACTGTTTGCTATGGAATGCAAGTAAAGTCTGGCTTCGTTTTGCGGATCGAGAAACTGCGAAATTTGGCTCTCCCTTTTTGCAAGTTCAAGCCGCATTTCGTGAAATCTCTTTTCGTGTTCTTTTTCCATGTCGGCAAGTTTTAAAAGGATTGATTTTTTCGAATAATCATGGAATTTTTCAGCAGCTTTGGAGTAAAATTGAACACCATTCCTTTCAATTTGTTCTGCAATTTCGAAGATTTCGTCTATGTTGAACACCGTTTTTCACTCCCTTCTTGCAAGTTCACGATCCAACATTATGATACCAATTGGTGAATCCTTAACTTTTTTAAGTGTTTCCACAATTTTAAGCGCGTTCGCTTCTTCTTCAACTTGTTCATTCACAAACCATTGCAACAAAACTTGTGCTGGATAATCGTTTTCAGCTTTCGCAAGTTCAACCAGGTTGTTTATACTTTCAGTTACTTTTTGTTCATGTTCGTACACATGTTCAAAAACGTCAAGCGGAGAGTTCCAATTTCTTGAAAGAAGTTGAAGCGGATAGAATTCAACTTTCCCTCCGCGCTCAATTATGTGATTGTAAAACTTCATGGCATGCTCAAATTCTTCTTTTGCCTGGACCTTCATCCAATGAGCCATTCCATCAAGATTCATACTATCAAAATATCCAGCCATCGCTAAATACAAATAAGCAGATTCAAGTTCTTTCTTAATTTGCTCATTGAAAGCTTTTTCAACTTTTAGATTGATCATGTTCATTAACCCCCCTTTTAAACTATGAACCTGGGGAGAACCCCAGGTTCGAATTCTAAAGATATTCTATCAAACTTTTTTGTAAACGAACCACCAATCGAATCCTTCGTACTCTTTTAACCTTTTTTGTGCTTCTTCTTCAGTTGCGGCTGGCGGAATGATTACTTTGTCACCGATCAATTCGTTGTTTGGCCAGTTCGCTGGAATTGCCACCTTGTTGGCATCTGCAACTTGGAAGGCTTTTACGATGCGCAGAATCTCGTCGATGTTTCTTCCAACTTCTTGTGGATAATACAACAAGGCTCTGATGATACCGTTTGGATCAACTATAAAGACGGCTCTTACGGTGTTTGCACCTTTGGCAGGATGGATCAAACCAAGAGTTTCAGAGAGCTTTCCAAGGCTATCTGCTATGACAGGATATTCAATCTGAACCCCTAGTTTCTCCTTGATCCACTCAGTCCATTTGATATGAGAAAAGACTTGATCGATACTTAAGCCGATCAATTCACAGTTGAGTTTCCTAAACTCGTCGTAGCGTTTTTGGAAAGCCACAAATTCAGTTGTACAAACCGGTGTAAAATCGGCTGGATGGCTGAAGAGAACAAACCATTTTCCTTTGTAATGATCTGGAAGTTTAATTTTTCCTTTCGTCGTAACAACTTCTACCTCTGGAAATCTTTCCCCCAAAAGCGGTATACCCATTCTGATCACCTCCAATGTTAAGTATACCACATCAAAATATAGCAATTTGGTATAAAAACCTTTTGTTATTAAATTGAAACATCTAAGTAATCATACTCACCAAATCATCGAAGTAGGTGAAGAAAATAAAAAAACCCGGGCTTGCCGCCCGGGTTTTTCGTTTATGACTTTTTACTCCTCTTTCCACAGATAGTAGTAATCTTCTCCAGACCTCATCGGGTTGTGGAACCAACCTTTAACCCAGGATCTTCTTACACTAAAGCCCATTCCTTCATATAGCGCGATTCCAAGAACATGGTCGATAGCAAATCTTTGGACATCTTCGTAAATCTTTTGCCTGATTTCTGGATCAACTTCGTTTGCAGCTATTTCTATAAGCTCGTCACAGCTTTTTCCACCAAGCTCAGGTGTAGGTGTGGAGACGAATTTCTTAAAGTTTTCACCCTGTGCGTAACCGTATGTTCCAGCCGAGTGATAATAGGTTTGTATGAAGTTGTGTGGGTCAGGATAGTCTGCGTGCCAACCTATTATGAAAGCTGGTAAATAACCGTTTTTGTAGGAAGTCAGGTATGTTGGCCACTGTTCTCCGCGGACTTCGATTTTGAACTTCGGGTTGATCATTTCAACATATGTTTTGATCATTTCAGCGACAGTTCTTCTGACTTCGTTTCCAGTGTTGTACAGTAGCACAAGTTTGAATCCTTTCTTCCAGACCTCGCGGTGCCCATCCAACCGAACATGATCAAAGAAATCATAACCTTATCAAGCCCCATTCCTAAAAAGGCAGTCACAACGATGGCTGCAAGAATGTATGGAATCGATAAAAAGATATCGGTGATTCTCATCAATATCTCATCCAACCATTCACCAAAATAACCTGCGATTGAACCTATTACCAAACCTATAAGAGTTGAGATCAACGTAACAGTTAATCCTACTTTAAAAGCTGTTCGAGTTCCCCAGACAACACCGTAAAATATGTCTCTACCGTCGATAACTCCAAAAGGATGTTCAGGTGAAGGAGGGATAGGGGTTTTATCCCATGTAACGATTGGGATCATATATGGATCGTACGATTGAGGGGGACATATAACTGGTGCAAGAATTGCTATGATGGTAAAGAAAATTAAAAGTGAGAATCCGAGGACCGCGGATGGATTTTTAAGCAAGCGCTTCAAGATTCTTTTTGTCTCAGTTTTCATAATTCATCCCCCTTAACCAAGGCGTATTCTTGGATCGACCATTGCATAGAGAATATCTATGACAAGATTCCCCAGAACAAGAATCAAAGAATAAAAGAGTGTACATGCCATGATAGAGGCATAGTCAAGTTGTGTAGCCGCTATAGCTGTGAAGCTGCCCATACCGGTGCGGTTGAACACCATCTCAACTATTACCGTACCAGCGAAAAGTTGTATAACCATCGCTCCCCCAACTGTTAAGACGGGAATCATCGCGTTTCTTTGTGCGTGTTTGTGAATCACCACGTGCTCTGGCAAACCTTTCGCACGGGCGGTTCTGATATATTCTTTCGTAAGAACCTCTAGCATGCTGGAACGAGTGATTCTCAAAAGGTATGCCCACCACAACCACGATAAAGTCAAAATCGGCCCTATCATGTGCCTAAGAGCATCCAAAAATACATCAAATCGGCCATTCAGCAAAGCATCTATAGTTACCAACGATGTTATGCGCTTAAATTCAGGAGACTTTACTACTTGATCAGCCCACAAGCTCAGATTTCCTGGTGGAAGCCATCCAAGAAAACTATAAAAGATCATCAGTATGAGAAGTCCAAAGACGAAATCCGGAAAACTCCAACCAATAACGGCAAAGATTCTAACAAAGTGATCAATGAATTTGTCGCGATTAACTGCTGCAATTATTCCAAGCCAAACGCCAACAAAAACAACTGGAACGATTGAGTACAGAGCCAATTCTACAGTCCAGGGAAGTCTTTTTAGTATAGCGTCCTTAACAGGTTCTTTTCCAACCACCGACCAACCAAGATCACCTGTTAAAGTGTTTTTGAGCCACTTCAAATACCGAGTTATCATAGGATCATTCAAGCCATACTTCTCCTTAATTTTCTCAAGTTGTTGTGGGGTAAGCTTATCTAGCACGCCAGGGTTTACATAAGCTGCCAGCAGTCTATCTGGTCCCAAGCTTTGTATCATTCCAAAGACTATCAGAGAAATTCCAAACAATATCAAAGGCAGAAGAAGAAGTCGCCTAACTATGTACGTAAACAACAAGTATCCCTCCTTACAAGTAATCAAGTAATAGTGAAAATAATGAAAAAATGAAACCCGCTTTTGCGTTTTTGCCAGAAAAAGTATATCATACTTCTCAGCTTAATTTGTTCCATACTAGCAGTCGAACTTTTCTTTATAGTAGTATATAGGAGAAATCGAATTCGTTTTGGAGGGGGATCAAAGTGATAGCCTTTCTAACCGATTGGTCTTACAAAAGTTATTATGTAGGTGTTGCCAAAGCCGTTATGAAGAGAATAAACCCTTCTGTTGAAATAATAGACATCACTCATGAAATAAACCCTTACGATGTCAGGATGGCTGCACATGTTCTTTTGAGAGCTTCTTTTGATTTTCCCGAAGGGACGATTTTTGTTGCCGTCGTTGACTATGGTGTTGGTACATCTAGAAAAGCCATCTGCATGAGAACCAAAAATGATCATTTTTACATAGGACCAGACAACGGTATATTCACCTTCGTAGCAGATTACTACAAAGTGAAACAAGTTCGAGAACTGGATAACAAAAAGCTTCACTACGGCTCTTCTTACACATTCCACGGAAGGGATATCTTTGCCGCTGTCGCCGCTCACTTGTCGAAAGGCTGTCCCTTTGAGGAGGTTGGAAGTGTCCTTCCAAATTTCGTGGTTTTACCTTATAAACCAGCGGAAATATCTGAAGATTCCATCGTTGGTGAGGTTGTCTTTTTCGATGGTTTTGGAAACGTTGAAACCAACATACCGGGTGAATTTGTGGAAAGGCTTGGCTGGGAAATAGACGATGAACTTACGATAAATGGAAAGTACAAAGCCACCTATGCGAAAGCTTACGGCGATGTTCCAAAAGGATCAATCCTGGTTCACATAGATAGCTCCGGATTTTTGGAAATAGCGGCAAATCAAGCGTCTGCAAGGGATATTTTAGGTTTAAAGCAAGGTCAGCAGATCGTCATAAGGAGGAAGTAAATTGAAGCTCATCGTGGGTCACAAAAACCCAGATTTTGATTGCTTTGCTTCTTGTGTTGCTGCAAAAAAGCTTTTTCCAGACCACACCGTTGTGATAAGTGGTTCGCCCCAACAAAATGTTTCCCAATATCTGCGTATCTATGAAGATAGATACCCTTACATCACCGAAAGCGATTTGGGCGAAGAAAAAGTTGAATCTTTGGTGATAGTTGATACTGCATCCAGAGAAAGGCTTGGACCTAAAATACAACAACTTGTTGATAAAGCTGAAAAGATTGTGATATACGACCATCATCCGGATATCAAAGAGGTAACGATTTCAGGTGAAAAACACATTGAATCGATAGGGGCAACGGTTACTCTTCTTGTTGAGGAGATCAAAAATAAAGGTATTTCGATTGATTCAATGGATGCAACACTGTTTGCAATAGCGATTTACGAAGATACAGGCAATTTGCTTTACACAAGCACCACCGTAAGGGATTTAGAAGCTTTGAAATTTCTCTTTGAAAAAAACGCAAATCTGGCAGAAGTTGCAGAATTTGTAAGGTATGATCTGAACTACGAACAGAAGCTCATACTCGATCAGCTGATTTCAAACATAGAGCAACATAATGTCAAGCACAACGTTGTTCACGTTGCAACTGCAGAAACCGATAAATTCATTGGCGGGTTAAGTGCAGTGGTTACCAAGCTTTGGGAACTTCAAGGCGTGGAGACTTTAATTTGCATCATCAGAACTGGTAGGAAAATACACATAATTGGCAGAACCTCATCTGAGGACATTGACATAGGAGGATTTTTCACCGAACTGGGCGGAGGGGGTCACAGAAAAGCTGGAAGTTGCACGGTGAACCTTTCGGATGTTTTGGAAGCAAAGAGGTTAGTTCTTGAAGTAATTCAAAAGTATGTTGAAAAAGGACCTTTGGCACGTGATGTTATGTCTTCACCTGTGAGAGTTGCGTACAGCGATATGACGATCGAAGAAGTAAACAAAATTATGGAAAGAACAGGTCACAACGGGCTTCCAGTTATAGAGGGTAACAAGCTGGTGGGAATCGTCACCAAAAAAGCCGTTGACAAAGCTGTAAACCACGGGCTTTTGAAAAACCCGGTTAAATCAATAATGTCAACGAAGCTTGTGGTTGTCGATGCAGACACACCACTTAGCAAGGTCAGAAAGATAATGGCAGATTACGACATAGGAAGGATTCCCGTCATAGAGAATGGTGTTCTCGTAGGCATAATAACAAGGACAGACGTCATGAGAATGAGTTTTTCCGATGCTGTTAAAGCCAAACCAAAAAGGCCAATAACACAGCAATCAGAAAAGATTTTCCACAATGTACACGACAAAATGATCTCTTGTCTGCCAAGAGAAATATACAACCTTCTCAAAACTTTCGGACAATTTGGTGATGAAGTAGGATTGAACGTTTATGTTGTGGGAGGATTTGTCAGGGATTTGTTGATGGACAATCCAAGCTTCGACATAGACCTTGTAGTTGAAAGAGATGGATTGAAGTTTGCCGAACACGCGGCGGAAAAGTTAAAAGCCACTTTGGTTAAGCACGATAAATTTCTCACAGCTTCCTTGTTTTTCAACGGTAGAAGGGTAGATGTTGCCACCGCGAGAATAGAATATTACGAAGCGCCGACGGAACTGCCCCAGGTGGAAATCAGCACCATAAGAAAAGACCTTTACAGGCGTGATTTTACAATAAACGCTATGGCTATAAAGCTAAACCACAAAGATTTTGGACTTTTGCTTGATTTCTTTGGTGGGCAGGAGGACATTCAAAACAAGAAAATCAGGTGCTTGCACACACTCAGTTTCATAGAAGATCCAACGAGGATACTCAGAGCCGTTAGGTTTGAGGTTAGATTCGATTTCACAATAGAAGAGGAAACAGAAAGATTGATGCGTGAAGCAATTCACCAAGGTTATTTGGAAAAAGTGAGTGGTCAAAGGATAAGACAAGAATTTGAAAAAATAGTTCAAGAAATTAAGGCGGTGAAGGCGATAAAAAGGCTTGCTGAATTTGACGCAATCAAAAGGACTTTTCCCGGAACTTTTTACACTGCCACGATGGAAGAAAAACTTCGTGCATTGTTCGATTTTCTACCCTGGGCTGAGAAGCACTTTGGTCAGGTTGATAGATTTTATTCGGTAATGTTTGTTCTTCTTGAATATCACAATGAGCAACTTTTAAATGAGATCAAAGAAAGATACGGTTTATCTTTGAAATTTCTTCAACAGCTTAAACTGCTTAAAAAAATGATAATTCCACTTTCGCAGATGATAAAACTCAGGATGAACTTTTCAGACATATACAAAGTTACACACGATATCTCACCTGAGGGATTTTGTTACATCGCATCTTACCTTGAACCTGATGATCAAGAATACCTCAAGCAATTTTTGGAAAGAGTTTCAACTGTTAAGTTGACCATCAGCGGTAAGGATTTGATCGATAAATTTGGTTTGAAGCCGTCCAAAAAATTGGGAGAGATTTTGGAATCAATCTACTGTGCAAAGCTCGATGGATTGATCGACGATTCAAATGAACTTGAGTACGTCAAATCTCTTATCGAATCAGCTTCATCTAATTCGCGATAATTGTTAAAATTTAAACAGCGTGGTATATTTATAATTAAACGTCTAAGATGGGAGGAATGATTGTGCTGAGAACTCATACATGTGGTGAACTTAGGTTAACCGATGCTGGAAAAAGGGTGATTTTAGCCGGTTGGGTTGATCGGATCCGCGACTTGGGTGGCGTCACTTTCATAATGCTCAGAGACCGGTATGGGCAAACTCAAATTGTGGTTCCGCAGGGTTTATCCATTCCAATTAGAAGAGAGGCTGTGATAAAGGTTGAAGGAATAGTTAAAGAAAGACCTAAGGAAAACGTAAACAAAGAATTGGAAACCGGCGAGATAGAAGTGTTCGCGGAAAAAATAGAAGTACTTTCTTCCCCAACGAAGGAACTTCCATTTTATCCGAACGAAGAGCCTCTTCCCGCCGAAGAAGTTCGATTAAAGTATCGATACATAGATCTTAGGAGAAAAGAAATGATGGAAAAACTTTTGTTAAGGCACGCTGTAACGCTTTCGGTAAGAAATTACCTTTCAAAGCATGGGTTTGTCGAAGTTGAAACCCCGTTTTTGACCAAAAGCACACCTGAGGGAGCAAGGGACTTTTTGGTTCCTTGTAGGTTGAAGCCTGGCACCTTCTACGCTCTGCCCCAATCTCCTCAACTTTTCAAACAGATACTTATGGTGAGCGGACTTGATAGGTATTTTCAAATAGTAAGATGCTTCAGAGACGAAGATCTGCGTGCGGATAGACAACCGGAATTTACGCAAATAGATATCGAAATGTCTTTTGTAACCAGAGAGGACGTCTTAGAAGTCGTTGAGGGTATGTTGAAACACGTTTTCAAGGAGGTTTTGAAAGTTGACCTTCCTGAAAAATTCGACCGACTTTCCTACGACGAATGCATGAACTTTTATGGAAGTGATAAACCCGATAGAAGAATAGGCATGAAGTTTGTAGATTTAACAAATATCTTCTTGAAATCCGAGCTTCAATTTCTGCAAACCATACTGAGTTCAAATGGAGTTGTTAAAGGCTTTGTTGTAAATGGTTTTGCCCACAATATGTCACGTAAGCTCGCAGATCAATTGGAAGAAATTGCAAAAACTAAAGGGCTGGGTGGAATACTTTGGTTTTCCTTTGAGGGTAACAAGGTTGCCAGAGGAAGTTTGTTGAAGCATCTTGAGAATGAATACAACTTAGTTGTGAAAGAGTTGAATATGAAAGAGCAAGATGTTTGCATAATGTGTGCTGGACAGCTTTCTTTGGTGAACGAAGCTTTGGGAGAAGTGAGAAAAACGATAGGCGATTTGTATTTTTCACATTTGAAGAAAGGCTTTGACATCTTTTGGGTTTTGGACTTTCCAATGTTTGAATGGAATGAAGAAGAAAAAAGATTTGTGGCGCAACATCATCCATTTACGATGCCAAATTTGGAAGATTTGGAAAAATATGCCGACAAAGATTTATCGAAGATCAGAGCTCAATCTTATGATATAGTTATAAACGGGTTTGAAGTTGGATCTGGTAGTATACGAATCCATGATGCAGAACTTCAAAAGAAAGTTTTCCAATTGATGCGGCTTAGCGAAGACGAAATAAAATTGAAGTTTGGATTTTTGCTCGAGGCATTCCAGTATGGAACACCACCACACGGTGGAATCGCTTTGGGATTGGATAGACTAGTTGCCATAATGTGCGGTGCAAGTTCAATAAGGGATGTAATAGCTTTTCCAAAGACTTCAAGCGGAACGTGTTTGTTGACTGGGGCTCCAGATGTTGTGAGCGAAAAGCAACTGAAAGAATTGAAGATAAAAATTGTAGGAGGCGATTGAAGTGATTGGCACAAGTGTAAAATTCGAACAAATTGGTTCAAAGCTTGTTTGCAGGATCAACGGTGATATCGATGCTTACCATTCCGCAGATGTGAAAAAAGCCATCAAAGATGAACTTGAGAAAACATCTGCCATGACCGTGATTTTGGATATGTCCCAGGTTCCATACGTTGACAGCGCGGGCCTTGGAACTATGGTCGCCCTTCTGAAGGTAGCTAGGACACTCAACAAGGAACTTGTATTGGCATCCTTGAGACAGAACGTAAAACGTGTTTTTGAAATGACCAGGCTTGATAAAGTTTTCAAAATAACAGATACAGTCGAGGAGGTCTGAATTTTGATCGACCAAATTTTGATTGCCATAGATGGGCCTGCAGGTTCTGGAAAATCAACAATTGCGAAACTTTTGGCAAAAAAATTGAGAATAAATTACTTGGACACGGGTGCGATGTACCGGGCTGTAGCCTATTATTTGAAAATGAAAGGTTATTCACCCAGCGAAGATTTGAGTGAGGAACTTGAAAAGTTGAAGATCGATTACAAAGATGGTGATTTGTACATAAACGGTATAAAAGTGGGAGAGGAGATAAGAAGCCCGGAAGTTGGAAAGCTTGCATCCGATTTTGCAAAAATTCAAACTGTTAGGGAAAGGCTTACAAAGATTCAAAGGACCATTTGTGAAAAAGGATCGTTTGTCGTCGATGGTAGAGATATTGGGACAGTTGTTCTTCCGCATGCCGATGTCAAGATCTTTCTTACAGCTTCTTTTGAAGAAAGGGTGAAGAGGAGGTTGAAAGAACTTCAAGAAAAAGGTATACAGGCAACGTACGAACAAGTTGCTCAGGAGATGATGCAAAGAGATGAGCAAGATTCAAGCAGATCAATTGCTCCTTTGAAGCCTGCCCAAGACGCTTTCATAATAGATACAACTGGCAAAACCGTAGAGGAAGTTTTAAATCAAATTTGTGAGATAATCAGTAGGAGAGTCAAATGTGAATATTCTGGTTGCTAAAAACGTTGGATTTTGCTTTGGTGTAAAGAGAGCTTTGGACTTGGTTCTAAAACTTCTTGAGGAAAACAAAAAAGTCTATTTATTGGGAGATTTGGTTCACAACAACAACGTGATGAATCATTTAAAACAAAAAGGTGCTGAGACAATTTCTTTGAGTGATGTACCACATGATGCCAAAGATTCCGTTTTAGTTGTCAGGGCCCACGGTGTTCCGCCTGAGGATTTACAATTTGCAAAAATGCATTTTGGACAGGTTGTTGACACGACTTGTCCGATCGTTCAAAGGCTTTTTCAGCTTGCCAAGAAGATGAGTGAAGAAGGTTACAAGATACTAACTTTTGGAAAGAAAGAACACCCCGAGATGATAGCGCTTAAAGGTTATGTGAAAGATGCCTTCATCGAGCAAAATCCAATAGAACTTTCTGGCAAAGTTTGTTTGCTCTCTCAGACGACGATGTCGATTGAAGAATATAAGCAATTTGCATCCAAGGTGATGGAGATTTCAAACGTGAATGAATTTAGAATGTTCAACACAATTTGTCGCGTTTCGGCAGAAAGAGAAGCTGAAACGCGCCAAATTGCACAACAAAGCGATGTTGTTATCGTTGTTGGAGGTAAGCACAGTTCCAACACAAAAAAACTTGTCGCAATTGCCGAAAAATATGCTAAGGTAATTCACGTGGAAGGAGCCGATGAAGTTGACCAAAATGATCTTTCAAATTACAAAACAATTGGTGTTGTTTCTGGTACTTCAACACCCTACGAAGATGTGAAAAAGATTATCGAAAAATTACTCAGTGGGAGGGAAAGTCATGGATATTAAGGGTATGGAAGATTTTGAAAAGTATCTGGATTGGATTGAGGTTAGACCAGGGCAAACGGTTGAGGGGACCATCACAAGGATAAGTCCTGGTGAGGGAATATACGTTGATTGTAAGGCAAAATCGGAAGGCTTTGTTCCAATTGATGAGCTTGTTTTTCCGTTGGAAAATTACAAAGTTGGTCAAAAATTGAAACTGCAGGTTTTAAAAATTGGCGGCGAAGAAGAATCAATAACTTTGTCCGAAAAAAAGCCTTATGCTAGGATGATCAGATCTAGGATCTTGGAAGCTTACGAAAAGGGAGAAACAGTTAAAGGAAAGATCGTTGATCAAATACAGGGAGGATACAGAGTTTTGTTGTACAACAGCATTGAAGCTTTTCTTCCAGGATCCCATTCTATGATCAAAAGAGAGGAGCCAATTCCTCAAGAGGAACTAGATTTCTTGATTGTTGAATGCGAATTTGGTAAAAGAAGACAAAGGTTAGTCGTATCGAGAAAAGCCATTTTGGAAAAACAAAAGAAGGAATTCTTCTCAACCCACAAGGTTGGAGACGTTGTTGAAGGAATCGTTGAAAAGGTAACAGACAGCCACGCTTTGCTGAACATCAATTCTTGTATCTCCGCGATCTTGCCGCGTTCAGAAGTTTCACACGACAAGAAATTAGATCCAACGGATGTTCTCAAAAAGAACGAAAAAGTCAAGGTGAAAATAGTTGAATTGGATGAGGCTTCTTCGAAGATTGTCGTCAGTTTAAAGGCCATGGAACCAGATCCATGGGAAAACATAGCAGAAAGGTATCCTGTGGGAAAAATCGTTCAAGGCACGATAGTGAAGATAGTACCATTTGGTTTGTTTGTCAACTTAGAACCTGGAATAGATGGTTTGGTGAGAATTTCGGAAATCTTTTGGGGAAACAAGAAGGTAGACCTTCGCAAGTACTTCAAAGTTGGTGAAATGATTCAGGTTGAGGTCATAGAAGTTGATCCGCAGAACAAGAGAATAGACCTAAGTTACAAAAGAGCCAAGGGAGATCCATGGGAGAACATTTTTGAAAGGTATAAGGAAGGCGAAACAGCCGAAGGTACAATTTTAAAGGTTCTTCCAACCGGTTTGATAGTGGAATTCGAGGATGGAATAAGCGGTTTTGTTCCAAGATCTGAACTTTCGTGGGAAAAGATCAGCGATCCAACTCAGCACTTCAAAGAAGGTCAAAAGGTCAAAGTAAAAATACTGTCAATCGATGACAAGCAAAGAAGAATGAGGTTAAGTATAAAAGAACTTTTCCCAGACCCATGGCAGGATGTTTTGACCAAACTTGGTGAAAACAGAGAAGTAAATGTTGTGGTTCAATCCAAGGTAAATTCAGGGTATATTGTTAAGTTGTTGGATTACAATGTGGAAGGGTTCATGCCTGCATCACATGCAAGTGGTGATTTAAAAGAAGGAGATAAGCTGGAAGTGTTGGTTTTAAGGTTGGTACCTGAGCGCCGAAAGATTTTGGTTAGCCAGAAGAAACTAGAGGAAAAAAGAGCTTACGAGGAATACAAGAAGAAAGAACAAGAACTTAGTGTTCAAAACACCCTTGCCAGCAAGTTGAAGAAGTGAGTATGGCGGTAGTTGTTATAGCAGGAAGGACAAACGTAGGTAAATCCACCCTTTTTAACAGATTAATCGGCAAACGAAAGGCGATAACTGAAGACGCCGAGGGCGTTACTCGTGATTCTTTGAAAGGTCTCGTCGATTACGACGGGACCGTTTTTGAATTGTACGATACCTGTGGGGTTTTCTCAGACGCCGAGGACGAAATGCTTTCTTCAATGAGAAACAGAGCGTTCAAAACCTACGAAAAGGCCGATTTGATCCTGTTCGTTGTGGATGGGCGTGCTGGTATAACAGCCGAAGACGAATACGTTGCTGAAAAACTCAGAAAACTTGGTAAAAAGGTGATACTCGTCATAAACAAGAGTGAAAATCCAAAAGTCGTTGAAGCAAACCTAGGAGAATTTTTGAAACTTGGCTTTACAGATTACGTTATCATAAGTGCTCAACACGGCATCAACGTAGATGTCCTTTTGGATAAAATCGTTCAATATATAGGAAAACAACCGTTTGAAGAGAAAATTCAACAAAATCTTGAATGTCCGAAGATTGCTATCGTTGGAAAACCCAATGTTGGAAAATCTTCGCTGTTCAACGCCATCCTGAAGGACGATAGAGCCACTGTAACATCGATACCTGGTACCACAAGAGATCCCGTTGATGAACTTGTTAATTTCGAAGGGAAAAGCTATGTTTTCATCGACACCGCAGGTCTTAGAAGAAAAAGCAGAATAGAATACAAAAGTTTGGAGCACTACAGTGTTGCAAGGACCATAGACGTTATAGAAGGAGCGGACGTAGTATTGCTTGTCATAGACGCAACCGAAGGTGTGACCAGGCAAGACAAAAGAATTGCCGGTTTGGCTATAAGAAGGGGCAAAGCACTTGTGATAGTAATAAACAAGTGCGATCTGGTCAAGGTATCTCAGGAAGAATACAGAAATTGGGTTTATGCGGAGGCACCGTTTTTGGACAGCTACGATGTGGTTTTCACGAGCGCTGTGAAATATTATGGTATAAAAGAACTTTTCAAAGCCATTGACGAAGCTTATTCGTCTTATTGCAGGACGGTTTCAAAAGCAGCTTTAAACAAGCTTGTTTCTCAATTACCTATACTTTCACCTAACCTTGTTTTTGGAGAACTTAAAATTTTCTCCATCGAACAGGTTGGTACAAAGCCTCCAAAGTTTACCGTTGTTGTCAACAAGAAAGAACATGTGAATCAACAAGTGTCAAAAACCATTGAAAATCTCATAAGAGACCGTGTTGACGAGTTTAGAGGCTCTCCGTTGATTTTAACGTTTAAGGAGAGGCGATAATTATGATTCACTTACTTGCCGGGTTAATCTGCTATTTATGTGGATCCATCCCATTCAGTTATCTTTTGCCAAAGCTTAAAAAGATCGACGTGAGAACTGTGGGAAGTGGAAATGTTGGCGGAACAAACGCTTTGCGAGCGGCAGGGCCAGTTATCGGTTTTTCCTGTATGATACTGGATGCGCTAAAAGCCTTCATCCCTGTGCTTGTTTTTTCAAAGCTGAGTGGGATGGATCCTAAAGTAGTTGGAATTGCAGCAATAGCGGCCGTTCTGGGACACGATTTTCCAATTTTTTTGAAATTCAAAGGTGGTAAGGGTGTGGCAAGTACGACTGGTGTGATGTTCGCAATATGTTACCCATGTGGGTTTGTTTTCCTTGCAGTTTGGCTTTTGATTGTTTTGACAACCAAATTTGTTTCGCTAGGTTCAATAATAGGTCTTTACACAGCTTCTTTAGTTGGCTTTTTCTTCAACACAAACTTTGGTGTTCTGTTTTTAATACTCGCCACCATTTCAACCGTTAGACATTCGGATAACGTTGAAAGGCTTCTTCACGGTACAGAGAGAAAAACCGATCTTTTGGCGTTTTTGAAGAAGAGGCGACCTTCTTGAGGAAGTTCTTTGTATTTTTGACGGTTTTGCTTTTTGTGACAGCCTTTGGAATCATCACTGAGGAACAAGCAAGGGAATATTTTTCAAAAGCCCTTATGGCTTGGTATGAGGGAGATGTGAAAAGGGCAAAGGAACTTATGGAAACGGCCACATCTGGACTTATCTACGTCACCGATATACCAGATTTTTGGTACTTCATGGCAAAGATAGACATAGATATGAGAGCAATTCAAAAAGCTCAAGAGGATTTAAAAACTATCTTGGTGATAAGTCCAGGAAAAGATGAAGTATTATCCCTGTTGAAGGAAATCGACATCCTTCAGCGTGAATTCACTTTTACAAAGCCTGTGGTTTTGGAAAAGTTACTCTCAGCATCCGGATTTTCACACGGCATAGAGTACTTCTACTCTCCAACGGCGGCTGTATTGTACGGTGATACTGTCATAATCGCAGACCAGGCAAATCAACGCATTGTTCTGTTTAAATACGGTGCCTATACGGTGATAAAAACAACGGTGGAACCGGTTTCTTTGGAGATTTCTCCAAATGGAGAAATTTTTGCAGCGGGAAGAAAAGCCGTTGTTAAAATCGATCTAACAACTAGGGATGAAAAAGTTATCCACGATGGTTTTTCCAACGCTCTTTTGGCTGGTTTTGACAGGGTAGGAAGACTTTGGGGAAGCGATGTGAACAGACTTTTTTTCATCGAAGACGATCAAGTGACGTTCTTAAACCTACCGGGATTTTTCGTTATTCAGGACGTTGAAATTTCCCACAATGGAATTTGGATCTTGGATCTTTTATCTGACAAACTTATTCTTTTTGATTTTTCAGGAAAAAAGCTTGAAGAAAGGCCTGCATTGGGTGGTAGATGCTTTGAAGTCGCCATATCTGGTGATCCGATTGTTCTAACCAAAAACAACGAATTAGTTTTGGTTGGCAAGAATCAGTTGCAAACGGTATCAAAATTGGGCGACGGAGTTGTTTTGTTTGACTATCGCTATCCGTTTTTGATCACTTTTGATTGGCACAGGCATGTTGTCGATGTTTATCCAATGAAGGGAGAAGAACCGATTTTCGTTAGGGTGGACAGTTTGAGTTTTCTAGAGGAAACAATTCGATTGAATTTCAGAGTAGAAAACATTTTTGGTGATGCGATTCCTTTCTTGGTTGGTTTGCTTCAAGTTCGAGAAGGCGGTGGAGCGGTTTACTACGAATTTAAAATTGCTTGCACTCAGATTGAATGGTTAAACCCGCAAAAAGACTTTTTAAGTTCTGCTTTACCCTATCTTAGAAGGGGAAAAGCTTACGGTGTTCTTTTCGAAAAATCACCTGCAGATCTTTCCAGAGCAGATTTAATCACGTTGAAAGGCAAGAATGTGAGAATTTTTCTTATGGAAAAAGCGAATGATTTAATTTTGCTTACGGGCGGAGCAGGTGAAGTGAGACAAAGAAAACCGATCTGCCTTCCTTACTACACCGCAACTTTTAGAAGAACTCGTCCTATACCATCGGACATAACCCCTGTTACGGTATCTGTGAAGATCGGGAATGAAATTTATTCAGACACCGTTTATTACACAAGAGGAATGATCCAATGAGTATTGAGGAAATTTTTCAAAAAGCCGTTCAACTGTCGCAAGACGGTCAATTTGAAGAGGCAGAAAAGCTTTACAAACAATGCCTTGAAATTGAGCCAGGACATCCTGAAATTTGGAACAATTTAGGAAACATTTACAGAAGGGTAGGGCAAATTGCCAAATCGATAGAAGCCTATCAAAAGGCTATAGAACTTGATTCTTCTTACGCTCCTGCTTATTTAAACCTTGCCTGTACGCTTTTGACAATCGATAGGTACGATATGGCAAAACTTGTGCTTTTGAAGCTGGTGAACATGAACTTTCAAGTGGCTAAATCGTTGGCGATGCTTGTGGTTTGTCACCTACAGCTGAACGAGCAAATCGAAGCTTTGAAACTTTTTAGAGAAAACAAAGACAACCAAGAATTCTTGAACGAGCTTGAGGAGTACGGTGTTTTGAACTATTTGTTTGAGCTCGACAAACAATGGAGCATGATTTAATCTTCGAAGAAAAGGTTGAACAAAATTGGACTGATTTTCTCTCTGACGATCCTTTTGAATTTTTGAATTGTGTTGTCTATCTTTTTGAATTCCACATTCAGTTTTCTTCCTATTTCTTCGTAGCTTTCTCCGCTTGCCCATAGTTCCACTATTTCCTTTTCCAAATCCTTCAAGTGTTGTTTTGCTTGTTCTAGGATTATTTCTGCAACGGCAGACTTTTGGGTTGAAACAGACGAATCTTCGAAGATGTAACCAGGTTCTTCTGATTCCTCAACGTTTAGCTGATCAACGCTGACTGCGTCAGTCAGCATTTTGTTCTTCTTGCGATTCAGGTAAGTTAAAAAGGATTTCAACTCCGATTCTATGCTTCGCCATGCAAAGGATGAAAATCCGCTCTTGTCGGGCTGATAGTAATACGCGGCTTTTATCAACCCGACCAATCCATTTTGAACGAGATCTTCAAACTGAGCCCAAGGCGCGTAGTACTTTGAAGATATTTTCACAACCATTGGGTAATATCTTTCCACGATGAGCTCTAAAGCTTCGTTGAAACCACTTTGTACAAGTTCAACTAACTCTTCCGTTTTTTTGGACCTAAGCCGATGTTTTATCGACAAAGCTCATTCACCACTTTCTTTTTGCAAAAGTTTTGCAAGTTCACCTATATTTTCAACCACTATGTCTGGTTTAATGCTTGAATTTCGAAGATCTTCCAAAGTTGTTTCACCTGTGAGAACAAGGATGGACAGAATGCCAGACCTTCTTGCAAATTCTATATCTGTGTACAGCCTGTCACCAACCATTGCGATTTTTTCCCTTGAAACACCTGTTTTCTTCATCACCATTTCGAGCATCAAGGGGTTTGGCTTTCCCACTATGTAATCTGGAAGCCTTCCTGTGGATTTTTCAATCAAAGCTATGTAAGAACCGGCATCCGGCAGTGGACCTTCCAAAGATGGACAGTTTATATCCGGGTGAGTTGCAACATACAAGAGATTTTTCCTCAAATAAATGCAGGCTTTTGCAAGCTTTTCGTAGTTTATCTCCGTATCGTATCCCAAAACAACTATTTCTGGATCTTCCTGAACGATTTTATGACCGTATTTTTCAAAGGTTTTTGCAAGCTTTTTTGTACCAACCAAAAATATCCTGAGTGTGCCATAACGTTCTTTCAAGAATATCCCAGTAGCATCCCCGGATGTGAAAACCTCTATCTTACCATCCAATCCCATTTTTCTAAGCTTTTCGGCGTAACTTTCAGAATCATTTGAAGAATTGTTTGTTAAAAACATAAAATTTTTGCCTTGTTTTCTTAGGGTATCTACAAATTCAATGGAACCTGGAAGCAACTTGTTTCCAAGGTAAAACGTTCCATCCATATCCAAAAGGAAAAGTTCAATGTCTTTAAGATCTCTCAACCTTATCACCTCAACCAATACGATACCAAAAAAATTGAAGAGTGCATAGCATAAAAGGTTCTGAATGACTGAGGGAATTCCGGCCTTAACAACATTTAGTTATAATTTGGTAAAGTTCAGCATATTCGCATGAAGGAGGAGTGAACGTGAGAAACAAACTTGTCGACGGTTGGACTTTAATCTGTGGTGAAAAGGTTGTAGAAATATCGTCTGTTCCTCATCAATCCGATATCTCTCAGGAATCTTATCCAAACGCAAGTTGCCAGCAGTTGGTTTATGAGAGAAAGCTTGTGGAACTGAAAGGAATGGATGAGCGTAAAGCGATTCTGAGATTTCACGGTGTGGATCTTCAAGCATCTGTGTTTGTGAATGGTCAAAAGCTTTTGGATCACGAGGGTGGATATGACTTGTTTGAAGTTGATCTTTCGAATTACGTAAAATTCGACGGTAACGATTTGCTCAGACTTGTTGTTTCTGATGTGGATGTGAGAGCCGAACCACACATTGTGATGGGCAAGCAAGATTGGTATGGCAACGCAACCGGAATTGTACAAGAAGTAGAGCTGTTGGTTGTGCCGCCAGTGTACATAAGTTCAGCGAGATTCTATCCACTGGATCTTTTTGGTAGAGTAAAAGGCATAGTCGAATTTTCCGACGGGAAGGACCATGAATTCCAACTTGAAATCTATGACTCCAAGCATAACAAGGTTTACCAAAGCAAAGAGAAGAGCAGTTGTTTCGAATTTACGATTGTCAACCCACATCTGTGGTCTATTGATGATCCACATCTGTACAAAGCCGTTGTAACATTGGAAACGGATGGATACATCGACCGGTTTGAAACATCGTTTGGAATAAGAATCTTTCAAACCAAAGATGACAAACTTTTGTTGAACGGAGAACCTGTTTACATTTTCGGAGCTTTGGATCAAAACTTTTATCCTATAACTCATTACTGTTTGCCTGACAGAAATTCTTTGGTGTCGGAATTACTCAAAGCCAAAGAAATGGGGCTAAACCTTTTGAGATTTCACATGAAGATACCGGATGATCTGTACTTGGAAATAGCCGATGAAATAGGACTTTTGATTTGGATAGATCTTCCTTATGCAAGGATTCTGAACGATTCTTCGAAAAACTACCTCGAAAAACTGATGGAAAACCTTTTGGTAAGGCATGCCAATCATCCAAGTTTTGTGATGCTGTCCTTGATCAACGAGAGTTGGGGAATCGATTTGTCGATTGCCGAAGAAAGACAATGGCTTAGGAAATTTTACTTTAAAGCGAAGAAGTTTGATCCTACAAGAGTTTACGTTGACAACAGTGCGTGTATAGGTAATAAACACGTTATTTCAGACGTGGATGATTATCACTTCTATAAGGCGTATCCTTACCACAACAAGGAATGGAAAGAACAGATAAAAGATTTTGCAAGCGGAAAATTTGAGAGTTTCTACGAACCTATCGATAAGAAATTGCCAAAACTTGTTTCAGAATTTGGTATTTGGGGAATTTCTGATCCAAAAACTTGGCTGGGAAAATGGTCTGAGTTTCCAGTAACCGTTATGGGATTGACGTTTGATCAAACTCAGCCTGCCTATGCACTACAAGGAATAGCAAACTTCCACGATCTTGACGATTTGATCTATCAAGCTCAACTCACACAGTTTCTTGGGTTGAAGTATCAAATTGAAACGATCAGAATGCAGCCAGAGATATCAGGTTATGTGATCACGGAATTTTCAGACATAGCTTGGGAAGCAAACGGTTTGCTTGACTACAACAGGATGCCAAAGCATTTTTATCCTTATTTGAAGTTTTTGAACAGCAAAGTTATAGGGATTATTCCGGATCATAATTCACTTTTGATCGAAGGGGATTTTTATACTGCGCCGCTTTGTGTGATCAACAGTGATTCAAAAGTTCTGAAGGCGAGAGTCTTGGTTAGAACAGAAAAAGATGTGATTTTGGATAAGACTATCGAAGTGCAACCTTGGGAGATTAAGGAAATTTCTTCGCTTTCATTCAAACCAGATAAGACAATTCACAACATTTATGTGGAGATATTCAGCGATGGTAAACTTATCAGCAGGAATTTTTATCCGATGCAAGTTCTTGAGAGGAAAGCAGGGACATTTTTGTTGGAGTTTGTCGACAGCGATTTTTTTGTTGAAGATGGGTTAAGAGCGGTGAGAGAAAACACAAAAGTTGGTGGTGTATTGGATTTGAAAGGGGACTGGATAGGTGCGGCGACTGTTTTCAACGTCAAAAGAAGTTTGAACATAGCTGCGTTAATATGGGGACTAAATACAATAACAAGCGAGTATCTGCTTTTAGCAGAAGAGTCAAATCACTTTAGTTCTGAACAGTCTGTGATAACGAAGGTGTATGGCTGGGGATATGCGCTCGGTTCGTTGCTTTATGTTTCCAGGAAAGATGGAGAAACAAAGGTGTTCACAACGCTTAAGGATACAGAATTGAGTCGAGTTTTGATTGCAAATCTGATTTGTTGATTCTCGAATAAACCGAAAATTTCCTTCCCAACGTAGGTTTTGTTTTTAAAAGAAGCAGTTTTTGCCTTGATATGTATTTTTTCACCTTATTTTCAACTACTTGACAGAAATAATTTCCAGTTATAAAATCAAAATTGGAAAAAACTTCCAAAGGTGGTTCGAAACGTGAGACAAATACCAAGGGGAATAATAATCAGCTGTCAACTTGAACCAGGCGATCCAATTGAAGATGTGTGTTTCGTTGTAAGTATGGCAAAGGCTGCGAAATATGCTGGTGCTGTGGCTATAAGGACAAACGAAGCAAAACATGTACGCGCTATTAAAGAATCCTTGGATATTCCAGTTATTGGGCTTGTGAAAGATAGAAATTATAAAGCTTTCATAACACCAACTTTTGAGCATGCAAAACAAGTTATTGAAGCAGGGGCAGATCTTGTAGCAATAGATTGTACAAGAAATGAAAGACCCGTTGAGTTGGATAAACTGTTTGAACAAATAAGGTTAGAATTTCCCAATGTTGGAATTGTGGCAGACATCGCCGATGAGTTGGATGCAGAAAGGGTTCAAAGTCTAAAACCGGATTTCATCGCGACAACGCTTTGTGGATACACCTCTTACACCCAGGGATGGAGGATACCAAACCTTGATTTAGTTAAGAAGCTTTCAAAGAAACTGTTTATACCAATAATTGCCGAGGGAGGATACTCAACGGTAGAAGAGGTTGAGAAAGCCTTTGAATATGGTGCTTACGCAGTCGTAATTGGCACTGCTATAACAAGACCGTGGCTGACAATTCAAAGGTTTGTGCGTAGGGCACAACCATTCTTGTAAGGGGGGTATGAAAATATGAGGAAAGTTCTAGTTGCATTTGTCCTTGCATTTGCGATCCTTATGTTCTCCGCAACGAAAATAGTTATGGTGTACTGGCCAGGGCCAGAAAGTGAAGCTATGGAAAAGGTGGTAAGTTACTGGAATGCCACCGAAGGAAAGAAACTTGGTATTGAAGTTGAAATCCTCAACTTTTCGAGAGAAGGTTTCTGGGAGAAGCAAGAAATTCTACTTAATGCGAGATCTTCAGAAGTAGATATAGTTTTTGTTGCTACCTACATAATCGGTAGGCTTGCTCCTCATCTGGTTCCTCTGGAGGGTTTCCAGCTTGATCCCAATGTGTTCATTGCATCGGCTCTTGACAGCATGTCTTACGAGGGATTTCTCTACGGTTTACCTCTTGATGTGAGTAATCACTTTTTATACTATCGAAAAGACTTGATGGAAAAGCTTTTGAACGAACCAGCTTGGAGGACGAGATATGAGGAACTGTCTCAAAAATACTTAGGTAAAAAGCTGTCACCAAAGAGACCAAACGAATGGGAATGGGATGATTACAAAGCTACAGCCATTTTCTTCACCAAAAAATATAATCCAGATTCACCAACCACTTATGGAAATGTGTTGCAAATGAAGAATCTTGTCTACAATGTAATGATATGGAATGATGTGTTATGGTCAATGGGTGGATCTTGGTTTGATTCAACTGGTAAATTTAATATAAAAACTGAAGCAGCAAGGAAAGCAGCTGAGTTGTTTAAGACGCTTTATGATCTTGGAACAGTGCCCCCTGGTGTAACCACGTATGAGTTTGGAGAAGCTAATGAAGCATTTAAGAGTGGGAGTGTATTTATGATGATACAATGGTCTGCTGCTTATAACATACTAACTGATAAAACTCAGTCACCTTTAGTGTATGACAAGGTTGCACTTGCCCCAATTCCCGGTCCAAGACCATCTACACATGTTCATTCGCTTGGTGTAGCATTGAGCAAGTACAGCAAGAAAAAAGATGCGGCCTTGAAATTCTTGTCTTTCTTAGCAAGTGAACAAGCAATGAAAATGTATGCTGAAAACGGGGGTATTCCACCGGTTGAGACCGTGCTCAAATCCCTCGGACATAAACGTCCAGAATTTCCTGTAATAGCAGAGCACGTTAGAAAGTATGGTTACGTTGAGGCAACTATTCCGGAGACAATGTCTATACTCGAAATAATTTCAAACAAATTGACTGCTTACTGGGCTGGACAAATTGACTTGGATCGCACTCTTGACCAAATTCAAGCAGAAGTTGATACTCTTCTGAAAAAATAGAGCAAAAATTTCAAGGCAAAACCCCGCACAACTATTGTGCGGGGTTTGTCATAACATAGAGGTGAGATTCGTGAATCCAAGATTTAGCAGAAAAGTAATAGGTTTTCTTTTCTATCTACCATTAATAGCTTTAGTAGTGGGCTTTTTTGCATACCTGCTGGCGTCTTCAATTTTTATTAGTTTTAAAAATGTCTTGTTCGGAGGCATGGCAGCCGCGAAATTTGTTGGTTTTAGCAACTACATTGAACTGTTTTTTTCAAGAGATTTTTGGTATTCCATGAGGTTTAGTTTCATTTTTGGTATAACTACAGCATTTTTAGAATTAGCTCTTGGATTCTTGTTAGCTTACTATTTTTATTCGAAATTCCGTGGCTCAAAGTTTTTATTCACTTTTCTAATCAGTCCTATGTTTATTGCTCCTTCTCTTTTTGGCCTTATGAACAGAATTCTTTTCAACAATTTTATCGGCCTCATTCCTGGTTATGTAAGATCTTTATTTGGAATAAGTGTTGATTTTTTTCATCCTAACAACATATTTTGGACACTTGTTGGAATAGATTTATTGCAGTGGACTCCATTTTTGTTTCTGATTATATACGCTGCCTTACTGGGAATACCAATTCAGCTAATAGAAGCAGCAAGTATAGATGGCGCAGGAAGATTTCAAAAAGTTGTAAATATTGTTCTTCCATACATCAAACCAGCGCTTATTTCTGGTGGTTTTCTTAGATTCATTGAATCATTCAGAAGTTTCGATTCCATCTATGTTTTGACAGGCGGTGGACCTGGCAGCCTCACTACAACAATAAGCATTTTTATCTATAGAACATCATTTACAATGGGAAATCAAGGGTTATCAAGTGCTGCAGGAATTCTATTATTCTTGGTGATGCTATTTCCTTTGTTCCTTGCGTCAAAAGTAATGAGAAAAGAGTGGTGATCTTAATGAAACCTAAAAGAAGTTTTCTTGATTGGCTCATTATCCTTTGCGTTATCTTTATTTTCAACTTACCTTTGATAAACGTTGTGATGACCTCTCTCAAGGACAACAAAACTATTTCGCAGTCACCACCACCTTTGGTGTTTAATCCCACTATAGCTCATTATAGAGATATTTTCACTAGTTCCACTTTTTCCTTCTGGAGGTTTCTCAATAACAGTTTGCTGATAGCTTTGTTTTCCTCAGCTATAACACTTTTGTGCTGTCTTCCTGCTGCTTACGCATCCGTCAGACTTGGGCTTGGTCCAGGTTGGTTAATAAGTTTTGTGGCAAACCTTAGATCAGTTCCACTGGTGGTTTTTGCCCCATCTGTGTATGTTTTGTTTAAACAAATGAATCTTGTAGATTCAAAACTGGGCATAATACTGATACACATACTGGTTAACTCACCAATGGCTTTGCTTTTGCTGGCAAGTTTCATGCAGGATATCCCTAAGGAAATTGAAGAAGCGGCTTATTTAGATGGAGCCAATAAATTGCTAATTCTTTTAAAGATAGTTTTTCCAATGCTTTCTTCATCAATTGCAGCAGTGTTCATACTTAGTTTTGTGTACTCATGGAACGAGTTCTTATTTGCCCTAATACTGAGTATCAGACGTTCTACAACATTAACTGTTGGAGCAAGTTTGTTCATTACCGCTTGGGGAGTTCAATGGGGAAGGATCGCTGCAGTTACCACACTTGCTGTTATTCCACCATTTCTGTTTGCTTTTTACGTTCAGAAGTACTTGGTAGAAGCCTTTTCGGGGGGAGTAAAGGAATGAACAAGGTTATAGGCATCGACATTGGTGGCACTATGATCAAAGGTGGGATTGTCGAAGAAAAGATTATAAAAACGAGGATTATCCAACCACTGGCTAAGAAGCAACCTATGGAGAGTTTGGATTCAGTAATAAAGAAACTCCTTAGAGCTGGGTATGAGCAAATCAAATGTATTGGTATAGCTACAGCTGGTAGAGTCGACTCGGACGATGGTGTTGTTCTTTATGCGTCACCGAATATTCCTAATTGGTCAAGCTTGCAACTATCAAAAATCCTGAGGAAAAGATATGATATACCATGCTACGTTATTAATGATGCTAAGGCTGCTGCTTTGGCAGAAGCTAAAATCCGAAACGTGTCGAACCTGGTCCTGCTGACAATTGGCACGGGGTTGGGTGGGGGAATAATTGTCAACGGGGAAATTCTTCAGGGTTTCAAATGGGAAGCTGGGGAAATTGGGCACACTATACTTCATCCAAACGGCAGGCAATGCAACTGCGGAAAAAAAGGTTGTGCCGAGCAGTACATATCGATGAAGGTTCTGCACAGGTATGCGAAAGAAAGGGACAGGCACAGACTCATAGAAAGGTTTCATCAGAATGATCTGCAAATTGTTTCAGCGGTAGAAAGATTGGTTAAGGACCTGGTCATTTTGACAGACAAATTATTTTTAACAATTGATCCTGAGTTTGTAGTAATCGGTGGAGGTTTTTGTGAATTAGGATCAAATGTGTTAGAAATCATCAGGAAACACCTAGAACCCTACGCTTCAAAGTCCCTTTACAGTCCATCACAAGTTGATCTGTCAACTCTTGGAAATGATGCTGGTATAATTGGTGCAGCTATGTACGCTGAAAGTCGAATCTCGGGAGGTTGACCAATTTCATGGAAGATGTTCAGACCATTATAAAAGTTAACCAGAGGCTTTTTACTAAGAAAGAAAAAAAGCTTGCGGAATTTGTTATCACTCATCCAGAAGATGTTATTGATATGAGTGTAACGGAAGTAGCAGATACACTTGGTATTGGCGAGGGAACCGTGGTCCGGTTCTGTCAAAAACTCGGTTTCACCGGTTTTCACGCTTTCAAAATAGCCCTAGCAAAAAGTTTGGGAAAACAGGAAGAATTGGCAAGATCAAACGATATTTTGAATATTGTGAAAGAAAATCACATTAAAGCCATAGAAGAAACGTCCAATTTGCTTAAATTAAATGAAAAGATAGTGTACCAATGCGCCGAAAAAATAGCGAACTGTAGAAGACTTTATTTGTTGGGAGTGGGAGCCTCTGGTGTCACGGCTCTCGATGCTTACTATAAATTCATGCGAATTGGTATAGATGCAAGACACATGATGGACCCACATCTTCAGATTATGGATTTATCAAGTTGTTGTGAAAAAGATTGTGTTCTGGCTTTTTCACAGAGTGGATCTACCGCCGTTGTTGTGGACATGGCAAAACTTGCAAAACAGAATGGAGCTTGTGTAATAGCCATTACTGGTTACAACAAATCTCCTTTAACCTCTTATGCAGATTTTATTTTGTTGACTGCGATTAGGGAAAATCCATTTCAAAGCGGGGCCATAAGGTCGAAAATAGCACAGTTACATGTTTTGGAGGTTCTATTTGAACAAACATGTTTGATTCTTTCAGATAAAGCAAGAAAAAGCATTGACCGTACAGCGCGAGCAGTAGAAGATTGGATATATTAATCTCTGAAGACCAGGAACTTGAAAATTCCTTGATCTTCTGGTAATATTGGTTGGAAAAAAACAGGAGAGGGGATCGAAGATGGCAAAAAGATGCGAGATCTGCGGGAAAGGACCTGTGGCAGGTAAGACCATCAGCCATTCGAATAAGCACAACCCAAGAATGTTTAGACCGAACATCCAAAAGGTTCGAGTGAGAATGGAAGATGGCACAATCAAGACGATGAAAGTTTGTGCCAAATGCCTGAAAGCAGGCAAAGTTCAGAGGGTAACAGCAGCATGATCGCGCGGAAAATCCCGCGCGATTTTTATTTTATTACCGCTTTTTTATTTTCCTAAACTCTCACATCCAAAATTTCTTGTGTTGAAAATGCTTCAAAGTGTTTGCTAAAATTTTCATGTGCGATACTCAAAAAGGACGGTGGAAGGATGGATTTGAAAAAATTTGTAAGGGATATTCCCGATTTTCCCGTCAAAGGTATCATCTTCAGGGATGTAACACCCCTTTTAAAATCGCCACAGGCTTTCAAATTTGCGGTGGACGAGATGGCTAGGATTCTGTCAGATGTTTCTTTCGATTGCATAGTTTCGCCCGAAGCGCGTGGGTTCATCTTTGGAGCTGCCTTGGCTTACAAGTTGGGAAAAGGTTTTGTACCAGTTCGTAAACCTGGCAAGCTGCCTTACGAAACTGTATCGCTTGAGTATCAACTCGAGTATGGTACGGCACAGCTTCAGATACACGCGGATGCCATCGAGCCTGGTCAAAAAGTTCTAATAGTGGACGACGTTCTTGCTACCGGTGGAACCGCTGAAGCTATTGGTAAACTCGTGCAAAAGCTAGGCGGGCAAGTGGCAGCTATGTGTTTTCTCATAGAGTTGACTTACCTCAACCCTAGGGAAAGGTTGAAAGGTTACGATGTTCGAACTGTTCTTAAATATTGAGAGGTGAATTGAGATGCTTCGCTTTGATTTCAGCTTTATGTTTGAACCGAATGTGAAGGGTGGAATAACAGAGGAAGAATTTGAAGAGTGTAAGCCTTTGGTGGCAAAAGCAGTTGACGCTGTGGTGAAAAGTCGCCCAGGGTTTGTGAAGGTGATACTTGACAGAAGCCATATGGACGCGATTGAGGATATCAACCAATGGGTTCTTTCTTTTAACAACTTGGTCGTGATAGGAATCGGTGGATCAAGTCTTGGTGCGGTCGCTTTGGTGAACGCTTTAACACCACCTGATTGGAATTACCTTTCAAAACAAGAAAGAAAAGGTTACTTGAGAATATTCTTTTTGGAAAACGTTGATCCCGATCAAACCGCAGCGGTTTTGGATGAAATCGACCCACGTGAAACCCTATTCGCTGTGATTTCAAAGTCTGGATCCACAGCCGAATGTTTAGCACATTATCAAATTGTAAGAGGGTTACTTCAAATAAGAGGTTTGAAACCTTCAAACCACATTGTTTTCATAACAGACCCTAAGAAAGGCTTTTTGAGAAAGATAGCAAGTGAAGAAAAGATACTCGCACTGGAGATACCGCCTGATCTGGGTGGAAGATTCAGTGTACTTTCTCCCGTGGGACTTCTTCCAGCAAGCGCGATAGGGGTGGATGTTAAGGCCTTGATCGACGGTGCACGCGACGCTTACGTTAAATGCTCTGATCTTAAAGTAGAAGCCAACCCAGCTGCCATGATTGCCTTGTGCCACTATCTTCACAAAAAGAAGGGTAGAACGATAACCGTCATGATGCCTTATTCAAATAGGTTATACTCTCTTGCCGATTGGTTCAGACAACTTTGGGCCGAAAGTCTTGGTAAGAAATATTCGTTGTCTGGAGAGGTTGTAAACGAAGGTTTAACACCGGTGAAAGCGTTGGGAGTGGTGGATCAGCATTCTCAACTTCAACTTTACATGGAAGGACCGGATGACAAAACGATCACTTTCATAGAAGTTGAAAAATTCGACAGGGATGTGCTTATTCCTTCAATTCATACAGAGGAAGAGATAAGCTACCTTGGTGGGAAAAAGTTGGCAGATCTTTTGAAGAGTGAGTTGATTGGAACAGAAAGGTCTTTGGCTGCCAACGGCAGGCCAAGCATGCGCGTCATTTTCCCAACCATAAACGCTTACGACATTGGTCAATTCTTCATGTACTACGAATTTGCAACGGCTTTGATGGGACAGTTGTTGAACATAAATCCTTACGATCAACCTGGCGTTGAACTTGGAAAACAGATCACTTATTCTTTGATGGGTAGGAAAAATTACGAGCACATTCAATTTCCTGAGCCTGTGAAAAGGGTTGTGATAGATTGACGCAGTATATTAAAAGGATTTTCAATCCGCTTGAAGTTTACTTTTTTCAAGACGGTGTCTTCGGTGAAAATATTTACGTCATCGTCGTCGAGGATGCAAAGTCCATCGGTAAAAAGGTCGTGGATTTTTACAACTTGGTAGGCGACGAGATACCGCTTGTCATACTTACAAAGGAAGAATGGGAGAATTTTGACAAAGCTTTGAAGCAAAAGGGTGAAAAGATCCTTTGAGATTTGTTGTAGGCGTCACAGGAAAAATTGGGAGTGGAAAATCCACTGTTTCAAAATTTTTGGCTAAACTTGGGGCAACTGTCATCGACGTTGATAAGGTCGCACACGAGATACTTGAAACGGAAAATGTGAAAAGACAGATAGTCGAAGCCTTTGGAAAAGAGATACTAACCGACGGAAAAGTGAACCGAAAGAAACTTGCTGGTGTGGTTTTTTCAGATAGTTTGAAGCTAAGATTGCTTGAATCGATCGTTCATCCTGTTTTGAGAGAAGAAATAGCAAGAAGAGTGGAAAAGTTAAGGGGTTTGGTAGTTCTTGATGCCGCAATTCTTCACAGGATTGGCTTGGACAAGCTGTGTGACTTGATAATAGTTGTCACAGCACCTTTGGATAGAATTTTTGAACGTTTGCGTGCAAAAGGTTTAAGCGAAGGGGAAATAAGGCGAAGACTGAGTTTTCAAAACGATATCCCCTTGGAAGGAATCGTCGTCGATAACGAAGGGGATTTGAATTCCCTAAGGGAAAAAGTTGAAAAGATTTACCAACAAATTTTGTTGCCAAGAATATTTTCCAAACAAGGAGGTGTTTTTTGATGAAAAAGTTCATTTTGGTGGTTGCGCTGATTTTGGCTGTCACTTTTGCCTTTGCAAAAGTCAAGGTTACTTTCTGGCATGCCATGGGAGGAGGACATGGTCAGGCCCTTCAAGAGATTGTGAATTTCTTCAACCAACAACATCCAGACATCGAAGTTGAGGCTATCTACATAGGAAATTACTCTGCTCTTCAGCAAAAGCTTCTTGCTGCTGCACAGGCTGGCGGACTTCCTACGATCTCACAAGCTTATTCCAACTGGACTGCAAAACTGATTTACTCGGGAATCGTTGAACCTTTAAACCGCTTCTTGAACGACCCAGTTATAGGCATGACTAAGGCAGAGTGGGAAGATATTTGGGAACCGATGAGGCTCAATTGCATGTGGGACGATACTCTCTACGCTTTGCCTTTCAACAAGAGCATATACGTTCTTTACGTCAACACCGATGCCCTAACGCTTGCGGGGTTAAGCATACCTGAAACGATTGGAGAATTGAAAAAGGCCGCGATACTTTTGACGGAGGATTTCAACGGTGATGGAGTCATAGATCAATATGGTTTTGGATTTAGATCAACCGTCGACCACTTCCAGGTGTTCTTGGCTCTCAACGGTGGTAGCATACTTCAAAAAGGTCCAGATGGGAAATGGAAGGTAACCATCAACAGTCAGGAAGCAAGGGAAGTTCTTCAGTTCATGCTGGAGCTCAAGGACAAATACGCGCTTGTTCAAGGTGGGTATTTGGATGGACCTTTTGGCGAAGGCAAAATAGCCATGTTCATAGAAACGGTTGCAAGCAAACCATACGTTGAAAGTGCTTCAAAGGGTAAACACGATTGGACTTGGGCACCAGTTCCTGTTTGGAAAACAAGGAACGTTCAATTCGCCGGAACCGATGTAATTATGTTCAGCACGGCAAAAGAAGAAGAAAAGAGAGCTGCTTGGGAATTCATGAAGTTCTTGGTTTCACCGGAAATCACCGCATACTGGGCTGTCAAGACAGGATATTTGCCGGTTAGAAAGAGTGCCACCCAAACGGCAATCTGGCAAAAATTTGTGGCAGAAGATCCAAGGGCAGAAGTTCCTTTGAAACAACTGGAATACGGTGTGTTCGATCCGCAGATTGGTGTCTGGGCCGAGATCAGGACCATAGTCAACACTATGGTAAGCGATGTTCTGTTTGGAAAGAAAACAATAGAAGAAGGTTTGGCGTGGGCTGAGCAAGAGATAAAGAGAGAGCTTGAAAAAGAAGGTCTATAAAAAACTGGGGGGCGCAAGCCCCCTTTAAAATAATTTTTGAGAATGGAGTGAAAAGATGAAGCAGCTAGATGATTTTACGGTGGATTATATGGCAATTGGCGAAGATTCGCAAAGATTTTTGGATCTGATAAAACAGTTTGAAACAGAGGTTGGAAAAGCTGTTCAAATTTCCAACAACCCTTATTTTGGAAGGCTTCATGTGAATGTGTATGTACTCGAAAAAGATGAGTATCCAACTTTAATCGCTTGGCTTGTATTTCACGGTGAAGAAGCTTTTGATAGGCTTTTGGAAAACGGAGCAAGTTTTGGCGAAACAAAACCTTTGAAAGAGCTTGAATTGGTTGAATCTTTTAAAAACGTCAAAACATCTTTGCTTTCTTTGGACGAAGTGGACGACGAGACGAAGATGATCATAATTGGTCCAGACAGTGTAACTTGTTTTGTCGAGTTTGATAGAGTAAAAAGTATGACAAGGGATCAACTTGCAAAGTTGATCGTGGCAAACTACGTCAAGAAAGTTTTTGGTGTTGAGAATGAGTACATGGTTAGAACCGATGACATATCTTTATTTTGAAAAGACGCAATGGTATAATCTTTTCGACCGGAGGCGTGTCCGAACTGGCTAAGGAGCCGGTCTCGAAAACCGGTGGGCCGTTGAGGCCCTTGTGGGTTCGAGTCCCACCGCCTCCGCCAACTTTGCGGGGTGAGTTGCATGAAGGTCATAGATAGAATTGAATGGATGAAAGAAATCTCTGAATCGTTAAGAAGAGAGAAAACCATTGGGTTTGTTCCAACGATGGGCTATCTTCATGAAGGCCATTTGTCTTTAGTTAGAAAATCTTTGGAAGAAAACGATATAACTGTTGTGAGCATTTTTGTAAATCCAACACAATTTGGGCCAAATGAGGATTATGCTAGTTATCCAAGGGATTTAAAAAGGGATCTTGCAATGTTGGAAAGAGAAGGTGTGGATTACGTTTTTGTTCCAACAGTTGAAGAAATGTATCCTGAGGGTTATTCAACTTACGTTGTTGAAGAGAGCCTCTCAAGGTACTTGTGCGGAAAGTCAAGACCAGGGCATTTCAGAGGCGTGTGCACTGTTGTCATGAAGCTTTTTAACATCGTTAAACCTCATAGAGCATACTTTGGTCAAAAGGATGCACAGCAGTTTCGCATAATAAGGAAGATGGTCAAAGATCTCAATATGGATGTTGAAGTCATAGAATGCCCAATAGTTCGAGACCAGGATGGGCTTGCAATGAGTTCCAGAAACGTTTATCTTACACCTGAAGAGAGGACCCAGGCTTTATCTTTGTATAGATCCCTGAAAATAGCTGAAAACCTTTACAAAATGGGTGAAAGAAATGTACACAGGATTAAAGAGAAAATGCTTGAATACCTTTCTAGCTTTGATAAAGTGAAGATAGACTACGTTGAAATAGTAGACGAACAGACTCTTGTACCTGTTGATAAGATTGATAAAAAAGTCATCGTTGCTGTGGCTGCGTGGGTGGGTAAAGCTCGCTTGATTGATAACACTATTTTGGGAGAATAAGAAGTTTGATTCTGGATGTCTTTATAATTGCACTCTTGTTATCTTTGCTGCTAAAAAGAAGAATTTTCTATTTTGACAAGCTAAAACTCAAATTGCTTTATCTTTTTCCCATTCCTTTTATCTTGCAAATCCTGCCCTGGTTCGATCAACGTTTACTTATGATAATTTCCTATTCAATTTTGTTTTTGATTTTCATTGTCAACCGTTCTATCAAAGGTTTTAAATACATCGCTATAGGTTCTTTGATGAATGCTTTTGTGATAACTCTCAACCAAGGTAAAATGCCGGTTTACGAACCACTTGCACGCTGGCTTGAGTTAAGACCTTCCTTCAGACACACTTTTTTTCCAGAGTTCAACGTCAAGTTGGTCTTAGGAGACTGGATTCCAGTAATTCTACCATGGGGCAGAAAATTTTTGATCAGCCCTGGGGATATTCTGATATACATCGGAACATTTGTGTTCTTTTTGACTGTGCTAGATGATTAAATTTTGCTCACTTCTCAAAAGCCCCACTTGTTCGCAATTCAATTTTGAATCGATACTTGTCTCCACGGTATATTGAACGAACGTACTCAATGCACCTGTTGTTGGTAGTATAGGTATAACGTTTTCGAAGCAGTGCACATGCTCCGGGATTTACAGAAAGCAATTTGGCATCGCTCGGGGAAATTTGAGTAACCTCAAACTCCTCCAACGCTCTCAAAAGCGGAATTTTGAGTTCGTTTCTGAGAAATTCATATAGGGATTCCTTCGACATATCTTTCTTCAAAATGTTTAATATTCTAACGTCCACAGAAGTGTTCAAATAAGCGCTTTCAATTGCCACAGGTTCGTCGTTCATATATCTAACTCGCTTTAAAAGTATTATCATCGTTCCCGGTTCTAAACCAAAAACCTCCACAAGTTCACTTGGAATTTCCACAAGTTTGTTCTCCAAAACCAAGGATCTAACGCTGAAGCCTTCTTCTTTTGCTTTATCGGTAAAACCTTTCAATACGTTCATTTGCTCTTCCTCTTTCCTTCCAGTGATAAAGGTGCCCCTTCCTTTTGCACGAGTTATAAAACCTTCAGAGCGAAGCTCTTCCAAAGCTCTTCTTATCGTCAAACGGCTGACATTGTAAATAGCAACCAATTCAGATTCGGGAGGAATTTTATCCCCAGGCTTGTAGATTCCATCCAAAATTTTCTGTTTAAGATCCCTGTATACCTTGTAATACAAAGGAACAGGATAATCCTTATCCACTAACAATCACCCCTAAAATGATGATACCATTTATTTTTGAGCTTTCATCAATTCTATAGCTTTCCTCAGGTTCGGCTCTTTTTGTATTATCTTCTGACATTCTTCAATATCTTTACCTGTAAGGATTGTCAAAATTGCAAGTTTTACGTTGTAACCTGCACGCTCTAAGTTTTTCTCTGCAACATCGCTGTCAACCCCGGTAACACGAGATACGATATTTTTAGCTCTTTCTTTGAGTTTTTCGTTCAAGACCATAACATCCACCATCAAATTGTCGTAAACTTTACCCATCTTTACCATCACTGTTGTGCTAATCATATTGAGAACCATCTTTTGAGCTGTCCCGGCTTTCATCCTGGTACTTCCAGCAACAACTTCCGGTCCTGTTTCAACACTTATCACGACATCGGCAAGATTGGAAAGAGTAGGTTTACCAACGTTGCAAATCAAAATTGTTTTACAACCAAGTTGCTTTGCATATCTAAGTGCTCCACCAACGTATAAAGTTCTTCCGCTTGCTGTTAACCCAACTACAATGTCTTTTGAATTCAACGAGTGCCTCTTTAAATCCTCAGCTCCAAGTTCTTCATTGTCTTCGACTCCTTCGATGGATCTTGAAAGAGCCTCATATCCTCCTGCTATAACTGGTATTACGATACCTTCTGGAAGACTATAAGTTGGAACAAGTTCAACTGCATCTATGAAAGCAACTCGGCCACTAGTTCCAGCTCCAACGTAAAAAACCCTTCCGTTTGCTTTCAAACACTCCAAAATGAGATTTACAGCTTTATCAATTTCCTTCAAAGCATCTCGAACAGCCAAGGCTACAAGCGCGTCTTCTTCGTTTATGAGCTTTAGTATCTCAATCGTTTCTTTATTGTCAAGATCTTTCGTTTTTGGATTTGGTATTTCCGTTGGCAAGTTTGATATGTTCACCTTAACACCTCCACCGGCAGTTTTCCCATTGGTTTTTCCTGACCAAGAAGAACTTTGAACAGAGCTTTTTGAGAAACTAATTCATAACCGTAAGAACAAAGACCTGAAGCTTCGACGATGAAACAATCGTATGGATTTCTCATGGCAACGATCAAGAGTTTCTCAAACCTCTTTCTCAAATGTTCAACAAGGCTTTTTTGCCACTGTTGCAGATGTGCATTCTCTGTGAAGACAACGCACCTTTTACCAGAGATCTCAGGCAATGGTTGATTTTGCTGGTGAACTACAAGTTTAGCTTTGAAAACCTTGGAAAGCTCTTTTGCCACCCATGGCACACCAGGTTCAGTTTCCTCGACTTGAACAAGCCTGCTGGTTTTCACAGTTACCACGAAATCATCTTTTTCAAGTTGCACAGGAACCATTTGATCTGGATCCTTAACCAAGGTGATCGACTTTTGTGATATTTGTTCCATTATCTTCTGATGCTGCGTCGGGTCAAAGTTAAGTTCCGCGGGAAGTTCTTTCACGCCGAACTCGTTTTTGAATCTCTTGATTCTCTCAAAACTTTCGGTAACTCGGTTCATCAGCAAAGGTTCTTTTTCGATCATTTTCATGAGATACTTCTTCGCGGCAAGTTGCAAGTCAGGTTCGTGACAAACCGTCAAAACATCCACACCAGCTTGCAAGGCTTTGACAACAGCTTCTTCGACGGAAAGGTTCTTGGTAATTCCTCCCATCAAAAGATCGTCTGCAATGATAACACCTTGAAAGTTCAACCTTTTACGAAGTAGATCTGTCACTATCTCGTGGGAAATAGTCGCTGGAATTTTCTCGTTTTGTAGCTTTGGAAGATAAATGTGTGAAGGCATTATCGATGGTATACCAGTTTTGATCAATTCGATGAATGGAACAAGTTCCCAAGAAAGCAGCTCATCAAGGCTTTTCTCCAAAACGGGCATATCAAGATGCGCATCAACGTTGACGCTGCCTTTACCTGGGAAGTGTTTCGCACAAGCAGCGACCTTTCTTGAAGCAAGCCCCTTGTAAAAAGCTTGAGCGAATCTGACTACTTTTTCTGGACTGTCGCCGAAGCTTCTGACACCGATTTCAGGGTTGTTCGGATTGTCGTTGATATCAACAACGGGTGCAAGGTTCCAGGTGATTCCGAAAGTTCTCATTTCTTCGGCAAGGATTTGTCCGGCGACAAATGCGTTGTTATCATCTTTTGTGGCAGCCAAAGCCATTGCTCCGGGACTTACGGCAAAGCCATCTCTAAGCCTTGTTACAATTCCACCTTCTTGATCTATTGCAAAAACAACATCGTTTCCAAGAACTTTTCTTACATCCTTTACAAGTTGATACAATTGCTTCGGTGATTCGATGTTTCTGGCGAAAAGTATCACAAAACCCGGTTTTATTTCTTGCAGGTGTTTGACTGTCTTGTCGTTGAATTCTTTTCCTTCGAAACCAACCATGAAAAGTTGTCCAACAACCTCCGAAAGCGTCATATTCCCAACCTCCTTTGTTTTTTTCGAAATATATCATATCACATTTTCGAGTCAATATGTCTTTACAATTGGATCTTTGATGGTATAAGATATGTACAGCAAGGGGTGTGATCGATGAAAATCTTGGTTCTTGCAAAACAGGTACCTGACACTGACAAGGTCAAAATAGACCCAAACACTGGCACGATGATCCGTGAAGGTCTTGATGCGGTTATGAACCCGCTGGACATGCATGCCCTTGAAGTCGCTTTGAGAATCAAAGAGACTACAGGTGCTCACATAACCGTTCTGAGCATGGGACCAGCAAAGACAGAAGAAATGCTCAAAGATTCACTGGCATTTGGCGTAGATCGAGCGATTCTTCTTACCGACGCAGCATTTGCTGGTTCTGATACATGGGCTACAAGCTATGTTCTTTCCGAAGCCGTCAAGAGGCTAAAGATTGAATACGATCTTGTCCTTTGCGGTGAAAAGGCAACCGATGGAGAGACCGGTCAGGTTGGAATAGAGTTTGGTGTTCTTTTGAATTTACCAATTGTGACGTACGTATCTCGGATTTTTGAGGTTTCGAAAGAATTCATTGTTGTTGAAAGAACAACTGAGGAGGCCTTTGAAAAGTGGAAGGTCAAACTCCCTGCGGTGATATCCGTTTTAAAAAGCGTTGCAGAGCCAAGATTACCAACGCTAAACGGTAAGAAGAGGGCAATGAATCAAAAGATAGAAATCTACAACGCTCAGACACTTGGCTTTAAGCCTGAAGAGATTGGGCTGAATGGTTCACCAACCAAAGTTATCAGGGTTTGCAACACCAAACTCACCAGGAACTGTAAACTTTTCGTTGGAAAAGAAACTACAGTTGGCGTAAGAAAAGTTGTAGAACTTTTGAAACCGTTTTTAAGGAAGTGATGAAAATGCTTATGGTGATAAGTAACAAGGTCGATAGAAACACGATAGAACTTTTAAGCAAAGCCTGTGAACTTGCGAATAGAAAAAACTTTGAAGTGTCATTACTGTTGATGAGTGCAATTCAAGAAAAGTTAGAGCAGTTGAAAGGATATGCCGATAATGTAATTTTAATGATCTCTAAGCAATTTGAAGTTTTCTCGCTGGATCCTTTTTTGGTAAATGCCGAAATGGTTGTAAGAAAATACCGTCCAGAGATAATCCTTTCCTCTGCCACCACCTTTGGTCGAACGTTGATGCCGGCTTTGGCTGCCAAGCTAAAAACAGGTTTAACTGCTGACTGCACCGAACTTGATATCGACGAAAAAGGAAATCTTCTTCAAACACGTCCTGCAATTGGTGGAAACGTCATGGCAACCATTGTAACTTCGACAAGACCGCAGATGGCAACAGTCAGACCAAAAGTTTTTCAGATAAATCCCCCAACAAAACAAAAAACAAAGTTCATTTTTGAGCAACCAATTTTTGTAGCTGACAGATGCGAACTTATTGGATACAAGGTTCGAGAAGAGGAAGCTAAGATCGAAGAGGCGGATGTGATAATTTCAGTTGGTAAAGGCTTAAGAAGGAAAGAAAATCTTGATGTGGTTTACAAACTTGCAAAATTTGTCAACGGAGCTGTTGGTGCAACGAGGGCCGTCGTTGAAGCAAAATGGCTTTCTTTTGATCACCAAATAGGATTAAGTGGAAAGGTTGTCAAACCGAAAATCTACATTGCGGCGGGAATATCTGGAGCTGTACAACACCTTGCGGGAATGCAGACTTCTCAAACGATCATAGCCATAAACAAAGACAGGTATGCCCCAATATTCAAAGTTGCGGATATTGGAATTGTCGCTGATGCGTATTCAATTTTGCAGCAGATTTTGGAAGCGTTGGGAGATGAGAAAAATGCGTGAATTCATAGAAAAATTGCAGCAGATAGTCGGTGTGGAAAATGTCAAAACTGATCCAGATGAACTTGAAAGGTATTCTAAGGATGAGACAAGTGAAATAGAGCATCAAACACCACTTTGTGTGGTCTTTCCAACAACGGCTGAAGAGGTCAGTCAAATAATGAAACTTGCAAACCTTTACAAAGTTCCAGTCACTCCAAGGGGCGCTGGAACAGGTTTATCGGGCGGAGCTGTACCAATAAAAGGTGGAATAGTTCTTTCGTTGGAAAAAATGAACAGAATAGTAGAAATCGACAGGGAAAACATGGTTGCGGTTGTTGAACCTGGCGTCATAACCGATGAGATTCAAAAACTCGCCGAAGAGTATGGTTTGTTCTACGCTGGTGATCCTGCAAGCAGCGAAAGTTCATCCATCGGCGGGAACGTTGCCGAAAATGCGGGTGGAGTCAAGGTGATGAAATACGGTCCAACCAGTCACCACATTTTGGGATTGGAAGTTGTCCTACCAACTGGAGAGATAGTCAACTTCGGCGGGAAAGTTTTGAAAAACGTCATGGGTTATGACATGGTGAGGTTGTTTGTCGGAAGCGAAGGAACTCTTGGAATAGTCACCAAGATCATCGTCAGGTTGATACCAAAACCAAAGTATTTTGCAACACTGCTTGTGCCGTTTGACAACGTTGAGAGGGCAGTTCTTTCGGTGCCGAAAATTCTCTCTGAATCGGGAATTTTGCCAACTTCCATAGAGCTGATGGACAAACAATCTGCTTTGATGGCTTCTACATTTTTGTCTGAAAACATTCCTCATCAAGACGCCGAATGCCATTTGATAATAGAAGTTGACGGAACAGACAAGGATGGACTTGCAAGAACCTACATAAACCTTGGTGAAAAACTGCAGCAGATGGGAGCTTTGGAAGTTTACATTGCAGACAACAGGTACCAAAGGCTGAAAATCTGGAAATTCAGAAAAGCGATAGCAGAAGGAATAATTGCCTTCAGACCAAGGCATTGTATGGAAGATGTCAGCGTGCCGATCAAAGAGATACCAAAACTGATAATGAAAACCTACGAAATCGCAGAGGAAAACAAATTAGAAGTTCTCAACTTTGGACACGTTGGAGATGGAAATGTCCATGTCACATTCTTAAAACCAGAGCAAATGAGCGAACAACTTTGGAAAGAAAATCTTGAAAAAGCTTTGGTTGATTTGTACCAAACCACAGCTAAACTTGGAGGAACGATCACAGGTGAACATGGTATAGGCATCAAAAGGAAAAAGTACCTTAGCATTTTCATGTCGAAAAATGAGTTAGATTTGATGAAAAAACTCAAACGCATTTTTGACCCCAACAACGTGTTAAATCCAGGCAAGGTGTTTGATTAAGTCTCAAAACTGCCCCCTTAGAAGTTATTCAGCCGTAAGACATACGCTTTTCAAATTTGCTTTAAGATGTTAAAGTCGACTTGCCATCATTTTGTGGAAATGGTTAAGTTTTTTGATTGTCAAATTTTTTAACTAAAATCTACTAGAGTTTGTCGATAATAATTCTGCAAGAAATATGGTAGAATAATAAAACAAAAGCGACATAGACTTGTGTTTCTCGGCGGTTATTATCAACCTCGGTCAAGCTAAGGCGGAGCTAATAACAAATTCTCTTCGATATCGCAGGGAGGCGTTAAGATGAGATCAGTTCGTGGAAAAATGCTTGTGTTGGTGCTTCTACCGGTAGTTGTTTTGCTTGCTGTTGCGGCGTTGCTGACGTATCAACAGGTGAATGCGAATTTCACAAAAACTGTGCAAGATCTCAGCAACGAAGTTGCTCAAAACGCAGCTGAAACGGTTGATCGCTGGATTGAGGGAATTCTCAGAGAAGTTAAGTTCCTTGCTGAAACAGATGCAGCAAGAAAAGCATTGGAAAGCGGTGATTGGAGCAATCTCATGGAATCATATTTACCTCCACGTCTTAAGACAAGATCTCACTTTGAAGTGTTTTTCATAGCCTATCCAGATGGAACTGCCCCAACGACAGCTGGTTCAGTTGTAAATGTGGCAGACAGACAGTACTTCATAGACATAATGAAAAACAACAAACCTTTTGCGGTAAGCAACGCTTTGATTTCAAGAGCTACCGGCGCAAAAATTTTTGTCGTTGCAGCGCCTGTCAAGTCTACAGAAGGAAAACTTCTTGGTTTGTTTGGTGCGACTGTTCTTCTTGACACTATCACGAAGATGGCTGAAAACATCAAAGTAGGTCAAGCTGGATATGGCATGATCGTCGATTCAACTGGTTTGGTGATAGCACATCCAAACAAAGATCTTGTGATGAACCTTAACGTACTTCAATCTTCAAAGGAAGGATTCAAAGGACTTGAAGAAGTTGGCAAGAAAATGCTTGCAGGTGAAACAGGTTATCAAAAAATAACGACAAAAGATGGAACTGTGGAATATCTTTTCTACAGCCCCATTGAAAGTGCTCAAGGTTGGTCTTTTGCAGTTGTAGTTCCAGAAAAACAAATTCTTGCGCCGGTGATGCAGACTGTTACAACGATTTTGATAATCTTTGCAGTCATAATAGTTGTTGCAATAATTTTGATATTCCTCACGAGCAACAGCATTTCAAAGCCTTTGAAAAGCCTTGCGACAGCTGCAGAACAGTTTGGTAAAGGAGATTTAACAGTTAAGTTTGAAGCAAAAGGTAAAGACGAGATAGCAAAGATGGCTCATGCACTTCAACAAATGGCAGATACTTTGAGAGAATCCTTCAGACAAATTAGTGAGTCATCGATGCAGGTGAACAGTTCTGCACAAAGTCTTGCAAGTACAGCCGAAGAAGTCAGTGCGACCAGTGAAGAGCTAGCAGCCCAGATGGACAATGTGAACAAGAACGCACAGAATGCATCTGCTTCGATTCAAGAAGTAACATCCGGAGTTCAAGAAGTAGCAGCAAGCGCGCAGAATGTTTCCAAGGCGGCGCAAAGTTTAACGGAGAAAGCAAGTTCAGTCAAGACAGCTGCAGACAGAGGAAACGAAGCTGTGAAAACCATAGCAAAGATGATAACAGACACAAAAGAAAGTGCTCAGAGAACAGAGAAAGTGGTTTTAGAGCTTGCGGAGAATGCCAAGAACATAGGGCAGATAGTGGAGACGATAAACAGCATAGCGGAGCAGACGAATTTATTGGCTTTGAATGCTGCGATAGAGGCGGCTAGGGCAGGTGAAGCGGGGCGAGGCTTTGCGGTTGTAGCAGATGAGATAAGGAAATTGGCAGAAGAGAGCAAGAATGCGACGCAGAGGATAAGTGAGATATTGAGTCAGATACAACAAAGTGCACAGAAGGCAAGTGGAGAGACAGTAGAAGCAGTGAAGCAGGTGGAGAAGACAGCAGAGCAATCCGTTGTGATAGAGAAAGAACTTTCGAGCATACTGAGTGAAGTTAGAGAGATAAGCGGTATGATAGAAAGCTTAGCTGCAAGTTCGCAGCAGATGAGTGCGGCGGCGGAAGAGATGAGCAGTGCGATGGACACGGCTACAAGGTCGATAACGGACATAGCACATCAGATAGACGAGATGTTGAGTGCGGTGAAGCAGCAAGCTGAGGCAAGTCAGCAGGTGAGTGGATCAAGTGAAGAGCTGAGTGCTATAGCAGAATCTTTGGTGGAGCAAGTGAAGAAGTTTAAAATATGAAAACCAACCTATGATCAGGGCGGCGCGGCTGCGCCGCTTTTTTGTTGCAACAGTATTATATAAGTAATGGCAAAGGTGTTTGTTTTCAATCACCACAACGAACGCGACCAACCAAGTTGGTTGGTTCTTTCAGACTGCAGTCCACTATATAGTATACGCTCTGAAAAAATATAACATTCGTTAATCTTTCGCTTTAATTCGGCTTTTTTGACGATTTCTTTTAAGATTTTGACCGAGTAATGATGAATTTTGAAAAAACTTGTTTTGATTTATCAAAAATGAAAAGCTACGGGTCGAAGTGCTTTAGCATAAGCAAAACTTTGAATATCAAGACTTTTCAAATTCTTCTTTCATCTGTTTCTTGAGTTGCAGAAAGTACTCCAACAACTCCAAAGACGCTTTTGCCATCGTTTCGGCAGCCTCGGGTGTAGCCTTGTCAACAAGCTCTTGACCATACTCGTGAAAGCGCCTGTGATATTCCTCTATTGCTTTCCAAGCAGAAAGATGTCCAAACTTCTTGCCACCTTCACCATAATACCATCTTCCAAACGCACAATCCGTGTGCTTGGTAATTTTTTCACCAGATCCAACCTTTGGTAAGAGGTTTCTTATAAACTTTGCATGATCATAAAGCCTTCCTGCAAGTGTGTGAATCGGCGTCTTTTCTTCCAAAGTTTTTAAAGGCTCTTCGAGAACTGGATTTGCAATCGATGCCACGAGACTGGCGTTTCCCGTACAACTTGCTCCGAAGTTTGCCATAGCAGCTAATTTTTGCGCCAGATTAGCCAAATCTTCCGCAGTTGTCGTTATCTCGTTGATATTCTGGGAAATTTCACTGACACTCTTGGATGCCTCAACTATTTTTTCCTTGCTTTCTTCTATGTTTTTGAAAATCGTGTCAACCTTGCTGGAATACTTACTAAAAGAATTGACAACCATTTCGTTGACGCGGTTGGCAGATTCTATAAGCTGCTTCAGCTCGTTTGTCAAAGTTTCAACCATCTTCACCGCATTCTTGGTGTTTGCAGCAAGTTTCCTGACTTCTTCCGCCACAACCGCAAAGCCCCTTCCATGTTCTCCTGCCCTTGCTGCCTCTATTGCAGCGTTCAACGCCAAAAGATTTGTCTGTTCTGCTATGTCTTCCACCTCTTTGCCTATCTCCGAAATCTTCATGAATCTTTGCCCTATTTCATTCAACTCACCTGTAACGTTCTCTATTCCTTCTGAGACTTCCGAAAAAAGCTTTTTCATCTCTTGCATCATTTCCATGTTTTGCTCGGCAAGAGCCGTCAGTTGGTGATGGAATGAATTTGTCTCTTCCACCGATGCGTTCACATTCTCAACGGAAGCAGTTAGTTCTTCAGTTGCAGATGCTTGTGTCTCAGCTTCGCTGGCGGTTTCATCAGCTTTGATCTTACTCCAAGTTGCCAAAAGCTCTGTGTGTGCCATCACAAAAGTTCCAACTGAAATGGAAAAATACAAATCGCCTTCTGCAACAAGTTTAGACTTTGCTGCATTATCCGCTGCACTTTCTAAACTTTCTTGCGGTGATAAAATTAAGTCAGCACTAAAATTGTTTTGTGTTTGTGTTTTTCGTTTGAAGAATGCCATCATAACACCTCCCAGAAACGATTCACATTTATATTTAGACATTTAGTGTTCATATTTTAATTAAAGTTCTTTTGCAAAAAAAAAAAACAAAAGGTTACAAAAGGATTAGCAACGTTCAATTGGATGTATGATCATTGAACTTAAGCCATAGATCTGAAGAGGGCTTTTTAGTGAAGGGTGCAAGTAGAAGAAAGATCTTTTTCATTAGATTAGACTTACTTTGGTTGTGACTAGTTGAATTTGTCAAAACGCATCTTCTTAAGCGAAAGCAGCTACGGAAGCTATTGACAAGTCAGATAATGTAACGTGAAAATCACGTTATCCATGCAAAAGCTTAACGATAAACCCACTGAACTTCTTTTTCAATCATTTTGATAAAACTTGATCCTGAAGCCTTCATTTTTTCAAATTCAAGTTGTGTGTACACAACCAGATCTACGGGAACAACCATTTGAGTCGTATCAAATTCAACAGCTCGTTTTTCAAATGGAAGTTTTGAATCTTTTACGATTATCACCACATCAAGATCGCTTCCAACACCCCAATCTCCTCGGGCATAAGAACCAAAATATCCTATTTTCACTATATCATTTCGCTTTTCAACAATTGTTTTCGCCCATTCCAGCAAGGATGAAACCACCTCATCCTTGTTGGGCCATCTTAGAACGGACGAACTCAACGATCTCGCTGGCATATTTTATCGCCTCTTCACTTTGAAGAGGTCCATAGTGTTCAAAAGGTGCTCCTTCAGGATGTCCGTTTGGATATCGTGTTGGAACATAAAAATTGTCGAGTACTTTCGCTTTTTCCAAAAGATCTTCTTCAATTTGAATCTGTTGTGGCAATTCTTTAAGAAGTCTTGATACAACATATCCCCAGACTTCTTGACCTAAGTACAAATGAAGTGCTTTAACTGCCTTTTCAGCAGCTTGATGAGCTGCAAAACAAACCCATTCGTGATCGCCGTTCTTTCTCGACATGATAGCATGATCAAGATCTCGTAAAGCCTGTTTGAGCCAATCAAAGGATCTGTTTGACATCTTGACTGACTCCCTTATTTTCTACTGATTCTCACGAAATGCTCTATCGATCTATCCCACGTTTTTTCGGCATCGTTTGGAAAATAGCAAGCAGGAAGTTCTCCGTGCGATCTGTGGTAAGCCAAGCATTCACAGCAAATGCCTTTTCTTGGACAACCAGGGTAAGAACAGTTACACCTCTTTAGGTTTTTTTCCTTGTTTACACAGTTCATCCAATCTCCCTCCTCATTCTGGTCTCAAGAATAGCTTACTCGATATCCAAAGCATTATCAAGCCGGTGAGAGCAAAGATCAGATTTATGAAAGCAAAGTATGCAAAACTCATCTCTTGTGCACCTGCTGTGAACCTCACAACCTCTGCGGCATATTTGACGGGGAGAAAGTACGAAACGTATCTTAAAGGACGTGGAAGGAAAGTTATCGGAAAATAAACTCCCGCGAAGAACACCATGACTGTATTCAAAAGCGAAGCAGCATTTGAAGCGGCGTTTGGATTTTTCAAAAGGGCAACGAGCAAAAGCCCAACTGCCATCATACCAAGTGTGATGAAAACAACGCTTGGTATCAACAAAAACCAGTTGAAATTCAAAGAGCTTTTAAAGAGTACTCTTGCGATAATTAGGGTAAAAATCAAAGAGATGAAACTGAGAATCATCCTAACGGTTGCAACCTCAAGTACCAAGAAAGATTTCTTCACACCTGTTAGAAATACTCTGCGTAAAACACCTGTTTTTCGATATCTTCCAAATACTGTTATCATCGAAAACATACCGTTTGAAAGCATCGACAAAGATAAAACACCTGTCAGCATGTAATCAAATTCACTCAATTGCTCTTTCCCTTTTGGTATTTCAAAAATATCAAATACAAGAAATGATTTCAGTTGATTCCTTTCTTTTTCCAAGAGCGCCTTGGTTGTGCTTTCAATTGTTTTAAGTTCGCCGATCAGTGAAGGATCTTCTCTGTAATAGATCTCGATTCGGTTGTCCTCTACATACAATGCAAAAGAGAATTTCCCATCTTTTATACCTTCTACTATTTGCTGTTTTGAATCCAATACAACAAGATTCCAGTTTTCCACCTTTTTCAGACTGTCAACGACGGCTTGATCTGTTGTGAAGATCGCCACAGTTCTTTTTGAGCCACCTTCATTCGAGAAGATATAGCCAAACAGAATCAAAAAGATCACTGGGAAAAACACCGTGAAGAAAAGCTCCACTTTGTTCCTAAGACTTTCTTTTATGTAAGCTTTGCCGAAGGCAAAAAAACTCTCACTCATAGCTCATCACCTTTCTAAAGTTGAGAAGGAAAACAACCAAACCAGCGATCAGCCAAATTGCAGGAACACCCCAAAGCTGTATTGAACTGAAGTTGTAAGGACTCTGACCTATGACTGTTCTGAGATTTTCAACAAGATAAGTCGTCGGCAGTGACAAGGCTATGTAGTTCATAATCTTTGGCATGCCGAAGTTCAGCACAGGAAAATAAAGGCCACCAAGGAACATAAGAAGCTGATAGCTTATCTGACAAAAAACCATGGCGGTTGAGAATTTTTTGAAAAAGGAAGCTATCATCATCCCAAAAGATAGTGAAACAAGCATCGAAAAGATCAATCTGACGATGAAGTCGAGTGATAACACCGATTTATCAACCTTGAATATCGTCAAACCAACTGAGTAAACCAACACCGCTGAAATGATCATCATGAAGGTGAAACTCAAAATCATGGAAAAGAAGTACTGTAAACCATTCGTCGGGGTTGTGTATATTCTCTTGTTGACACCTTCGGTTCTGTTGTAGATCAAGTTGAGCGAGAGGTTGAAGATACCTATGGAAAGTATCGCCATCAGGATTATTCCTGGAAAAATGTAGTTGTTGTAGTTGAACTTCGACGCTTGCCTTTGAACTGGGATTGACTGGATGACGAATTCTTCGTAAGGTCTGTTCAGTCTGGCAAAGCTTTGTCTTCCCATTTCAAGGTCAATCTGCTGAAGAACATTCTCAAGAATCTGCGTAGCTAAGGAGGATTCAAATGTGTTTGAGATTTTGTAAAGTTCAACCTTAGCAGGCGATTGTGCAAACAAAGCTCTGAACATGGCGGCGTTGAAACCAGAGGGAACGTTCAATATACAATCGATTTTTCCCTTCTTTAAGGCATCAATTGCTTCTTCAATCGATTGAAAACGGTTTATCGAGAAAGGTTCGGGATTCAACTGTGCAAGAACTTCATCCAAGATCTTGCCAAAACCGGCCGGACTTTCATTCCAAACAAGTCCAAGTCTAAAGTTTATCGAACTTGGGTTTTCCGAATACATACCAGAAAAAACGGATACGAGGATGAAAAACAGTATCAATGGAAAAATGAAGGACCAGAAAATGCCGTTGAATTCGCGTGTTTCGTTCAAAAATATGGCTTTGGCGAATTTGAAAATTTTCATGCGATCACCTCAATCTCTGAGAAGGCGACCCGTTAACTTCAGAAAAACATCCTCTAGATTTGATCGTCTTATCACGATGTTGTCGATTTTCAACTGCAACGTTTTGGATAGATCGAAAAGTTTGTGCAAGACTTCTTCCACATTTTTCGCAGGAATTTGAAGCTTGTCGTGGTTCAACAGCACCGTACCTTCCAGTTTTTCCAAAAGCTTTTCAGGTTGATCAGTCCAAAATTCTACGTAGCTTTCCATGTCAAGTGAATTTATCAGTTGATCCACAGTCCCTTCGGCGATGATCTTTCCATGGTCCATTATCAAGACATGATCTGCCAGTTTTTCGGCTTCTTCCATGTAGTGGGTTGTGAGAAAGATGGTTTTGCCAGATTTTCTGAGATCTTCAACTATTTGCCAAACGTGTCTTCTTGCCTGTGGATCCAAACCGGTCGTCGGTTCGTCAAGAAAAACGATCTTCGGATCGTTGACTAACGCAACGGCAAGACTGAGTCTTTGAAGCTGTCCACCAGACAATTCTTTGATTTTGGCTTTTGCTTTCTCTTCGAGTGCGACGAGCTCTATGAGTGATTTTATCCTTTGCTTGTCAACTTTCTTGTTGTAAAGTGCCGCAAAAAGTTCTAGGGTTTCATAAACCGTTAAGTACTCAAAAAATGCCGTTTTTTGAAGCTGAACGCCGATCATTTGCTTGATAGTCTCGTCGATTTCTTCAACCTTTTTGCCAAAGTAATATATTTCCCCAGAATCTTTCTTTCTAAGTCCTTCGAGTATTTCAATCGTTGTTGTCTTTCCTGCTCCGTTTGGTCCAAGCATGGCGACAACGGTTCCTTCTTCCACTTCAAAACTTATCCCATCCACGGCTTTAACTTGTCCGTAATATTTTTTAAGCTCTTTCACTGCTATTACTTTCACATTCTTCCCTCCATGTGATATAATAACGTAAAGCAACTAAATGGTTTCAAAGCTTGAATTTTCGTCACAACAATTTTATGACTTTGGAATCTGAAGGGGAGTTAAAAATGTTGGTGCAGGTTGTCAAAGGAGTTTTTGTCAACAGGGATCGAGTCAAGGCGATAATACCAATAGACGAAATCACTGCGAAGAACATCAAAGACGTTGCAAGTTATTCGAACAAGATGATCAACTTGACTTACGGTGCCCAAGCAAGATCTGCGTTGATCATCGACAGTGGACACATTTTGATCCTTGGTGAAAAACCTCAAAAGGTGAGGCAAAAACTCTTTAAAAAGAAAGATTCGGGTCGGCGTTGACATCCAAATTGCAGAACATTTCTCTTTCGAAAAGTTCTACTCCTGCTCTGGCTATCATCGCAGCGTTGTCTGTACACAAGCTTTTTGGGGGAATGTAGATCTCAAGACCTAGTTCTTGGGCTTTCTTTTCGAACTCTAAGCGAAGTAGTTCGTTTGCTGCAACTCCTCCACTTACAACGATTCTTCTACAGCGTTCTTGTTTTGCAGCACTTACGGTTTTTTCAACTAGTACTTCCACCACGGCTTTTTGAAAAGAGGCGGCGACGTCTTTTTTTGAAACGTTCGGATTTTTGGAAAGCGTGTACAAAACAGCCGTTTTTAAACCGGCAAAGCTGAAGTTCAAGTTTCCTTTTTCCATCAAAGCCTTTGGAAAGTCGAATTTGTTTGGATCACCGGTTTTTGCCAGTTTTTCTATGGCGGGTCCACCGGGATACCCTGCATCCAAAAGCCTTGCGACTTTGTCGAAAGCTTCACCAGCGGCATCGTCAACTGTTCTACCAAGTACCTTTGGTTTTAGAAAATCTTCCGAAAAATACATCAACTCCGTATGCCCACCTGAAACTATCAAAGCGATGAATGGAGTACTTAAGGTAGGATAAGCAAGCTTTGCAGCGTAGACATGACCAAGAAGGTGGTTCACACCGATAAGCGGTTTTTTCAAAGCTAAAGAAAGCCCTTTTGCAAAGGAAAGACCAACCAAAAGCGCTCCTATCAAACCTGGTCCTACGGTGACTGCAACTGCATCCAAGGCAAGCAAATCAATCTTTGCCTGCTTGACAGCTTGATCAAATATCACAGGCAGGTTTTTCAAGTGATGTCTTGCCGCAAGCTCTGGCACCACTCCTCCAAAGGGGGCGTGGATGGATATCTGAGAAAGAACAACGTTGGACAGAATTTCGTTGTCTTTGACTATGGCAACCGATGTTTCATCACAGGAAGTTTCAACGGCAAGTACTGTTGGCACCTATGCTATCTCCCTCATCACCAGTCTTGGTTTTTCTTTTCCTTCGACGACTTCTTTCGTTATTATGACCTTTTCGACATTTCTGTTTGAAGGTACTTCGAACATTACATCGATCATGATTTCTTCTATCACGCTTTTCAACGCCCTTGCACCCGTACCTCTTGCCAAAGCCTTTCGAGCTATGGCATAAAGGGCATCCTTTGTTATTTCAAGCTGTATGTTGTCTATCTCAAGAAGTTTTCTGTACTGCTTGACAATGGCGTTCTTGGGTTCTTCCAGGATTCTAACCAAATCTTCCTCGGTCAAATCGCTCAACGGAGCTATAACTGGAAATCTTCCAACGAACTCGGGGATCATACCGTACTGAACCAGATCATCTGGCGTAACGTGCGCTAGAATTTCTCCTAGTCTCATTTGTTTCTTACTTTTTATCTCCGCACCAAATCCCATCGAAGAGCTCATGATCCTTCGCTTGATTATTTCCTCAAGCCCATCGAAAGCCCCACCGACTATGAAGAGAATGTTCGTCGTGTCCACCTTGATGAATTCTTGGTATGGATGCTTTCTACCGCCTTGCGGTGGTACGTTGGCTATGGTACCTTCGACGATTTTCAACAAAGCCTGTTGAACACCTTCTCCAGAAACGTCTCTTGTGATAGATGGATTTGGCGATTTTCTGGCGATCTTGTCTATTTCGTCTATGTAAATTATTCCGTATTGAGCGCGCTCTATATCAAAGTTTGCAGCTTCAAGAAGCCTTAAAACAACATTTTCTACGTCTTCTCCCACGTAGCCAGCCTCAGTCAACGGTGTGGCATCTGCAATTGCAAACGGCACATCCAAGATCTTTGCCAAAACTCTTGCGATAAGGGTTTTACCGCTACCAGTTGGACCGATCAACATGATGTTGGATTTTTCTATCTCAACATCGTCACATTCTGCAAGGTGAAATACCCTTTTGTAATGGTTGTAAACCGCGACGGAAACGACTTTTTTCGCATATTCTTGACCTATGACGTATTTGTCAAGCTCTGCCTTTATTTGAGCTGGTGTTGGAAGCTGACGTGGTCCTCCTCTTTTTATTCTTTTGTCGGTTTTCAAAAGGTCGTGGAAAAGTTCAACACATTCGCTGCATATGTAAGCAGATGGTCCAGCTATTAACTTACCAACTGTGCTTGCAGGTCTTCCACAAAAGGAACAAAACTTTTCCGGCAACTTTTGACCCCTCCATTTGAAAATTTTCCAAATTTCATTTTAGTATGTTTTTGCAACTTTTTAGTTAATGAATTTTCACAAGTTTTCGTCTCACATTTGGCTTTGTTCGATGTTCCAAAGTTTAACCGATAGATCTTCCTGCTTTTGCCAAAAACCGTCTAGCAATCCTTTAAAGGAAAGTCTTCCAAGTTCTTTTTTGAGCCATTCTGGTACAACGGCTGGACCGCTTTTTGCCAAAGCCGTTCCCGGTAGCGGCATGAAGGTGTGGGCATGGATTTTGCAGCCCACTTTGATGAGTTTTTTGATCATCTCAAGCGTTTGTTTTCTATCTTCGTCGGTTTCAAAAGGAAACCCAAAGATGAAGTCAACCGATGGCTGAAATCCATTTTGCAGTATTATTTCGACCGCTTCAAACACCTTTTTAGAATCGTGACCACGTTTTATTTTCTTAAGAATCTCATCGCTTCCGCTTTGCGCACCTATCTTTATAGATTTGTTGTTCACGTATTTTTTTATCACTTTCATCATTTCGTCGGTGACAGACTCGGGTCTGACGTCCGAAGGGAAAGTTCCAAAGTATATTTCTCGAATGCCGACTTTTTTCAGGCTGAACAAAAGTTCATCAACCAAAGGGGGGTTTGGTGTTATCCCGTCTTTTGAACCGTATCCAAAGGCATTTGGTGATATGAACCTAACGATGTACTTTCCTTTTTCAACCCCAAGTTTGCTGTAGTAAACTATGCTTTCAACGCTTCTGTGCCTAGGTTTTCTACCGGATATCAACGGTGTTGCACAGTAGGCGCATGAAAATGGGCATCCTCTTGTGATTTCGATCGGCATGAAAAGATTCATATCCGCACAGAAGGGTGGATAGTCGTCGAGGTTTACTCTGTCAGTTATTCCATCGAAAATCTTGTTGTCTTTTCCAAGAAGAAAATCAAGCAAGTTTTTCTCTCCATCACCAAGAAAAACTGCGTCGAAACCAAGTTTTATGCAATCTCTAGCCGCCGCGGTTACGTGTGGCCCACCGGCTATCACTTTGTACCCTTTGGCTTTTAAAGTTTCAACCTCTTTTTTCACCCAATCGACGTCGAAGGACATAAAAGAATAGGCAACGATAGAATCGGTTGGATATGAGAGAATTTCCTTCAAACTTTTTGCAAGGTGGATTTTCACATCCACCTTGTTGTATATCGCGGCAATCAATGGTATTACGCTGTAGCGGTTTGTCTTTGTCAGGCGAAAGATGAGGTTCAACCGTTTAAACCCCCATGTAGGTGAAAAACCAACTTAAGAACATTTCGAAAATCAAAAGGGGTCTGGTGGAGGTTTTTACCTCAAGGTCAACCAAATACAACCTTAGGAAGACTTCCTCAAGTTTTTCTGGGGTGTAAATCTCAACGTGGTTCACGGCAGTGTGTGATTGTGCTTTGAACTCGAATCCAAGAAATTTTGCAAGTCGTGGTATCGGCATAGAAAGGATGGTTGAATAATTTTTCAAATCCGGCCAAGTGTATTTGCTTTTTCGCTGAACTGAGATGATTACCTTGAAAAGATCCAAGAAGTGTTTTGCCAAAGCCGCACAGATCAGAATTGGTTCGTACTCTTCAAAACATCCTTTGGCAAGCTTGAAAGCTTCCACTTTGTTCAAACTCGATATGGCAAAGCACAATTCGTCTATCTGCGCCTTCGAATAATCAAAGGTGATTTTTTCCACTAGCTCTTCATCGACAAATTGGCCAACGTTGCTGAGTTTTTCTATTTCCCTTTCTATCACAAGATCGTTGAAGCCTGTTAGCTTCAAAAACTTTCTAACGGCTTTTTCGTCAAATTTCAAGCCGTGTTTTGCAAACCTTTTTTTGGTGTACTCTAACCACTCTTCATCTTGCCAAGGTTTTGGAAGCTCAAGGAGAACCGTTTCAACGTCCTTTATAGGCTGAAGCGTTCGAATCACAACTTTCACACTTGGATTTTTAACGGCTTCCTTGATGAAAGAATCTTTTTCCGATTTTTTCCAATCGTCGAAATCGACGACGTCTATCAGACAATTTGGAATTAAGAAATTCGCTTGTTGAAGCATTGCAAAGGCTTTTTCGGCCTGCGAGGAATCCACAGGTATCCTCTGCAGTTTTTCTTTTTCACAAAGATTTTTCACGTACTCATCCTTCAAGACTTGAGCATCTCCAGCTAGGCAAATAAGCGCCATTTATGTTCACCTTCTAAAGTTTTCTGAAAAAGTTACTCATTGGAAGGTTTAACTCATAGCCCAAGGTGACCTTACTCAATTTTATCACCGGTGGAAGTTGCTTTCTTTTGTATTCGCTTGTTCTCAGCATATTGTAGACTTCTTCGACTGTTTTTTCATCGAACCCCAGTTCAACTATTTGGTCCTTACTTTTTCCTTCTTCTATGTATAGTCGAAGTATTGAGTCTAGTACATCGTAAGGAGGAAGTTTTTCCTGATCGTACTGTCCAGGCCTTAACTCGGCTGTCGGTGGTTTTATAAAAACTCTTTCTGGTATGACCTTTTTTACATTTTCGTTGTACCACCTTGCGACTTTGTACACATCGGTTTTGTAAAGATCTCCGATGACTTCCAACGCGCCAACGGTATCACCGTAAAGTGTACAATAACCAACAGAAGCTTCGCTTTTGTTACCGGTTGCAAGTATCATCCAACCAAACCTGTTTGACAGCGTCATGAGTATGGTTCCCCTGATCCTCGATTGCAAATTTTCTTCGGCAACGGTTAATCTGTCATCCTTCACTATTTCTCTCAAGCTTTCAACGAAGGTTTCAAAAATAGGTTTTATTGGAACTGTGAAAATTTTTATACCAAGGTTTTCAGCCAAAGTTAAAGCATCTTCTATGCTTTCTTTGGATGTGAATTGTGATGGCATCAAGATTCCAAAGACGTTTTCCTTTCCCAAAGCTTCAACGGCTATTACTGCAACAAGCGAAGAGTCGATCCCTCCGCTCAGTCCAACTGCTGCTTGCAAAAAGCCGTTCTTTCTAGCGTAGTCTCTTACACCAACCTTTAACGCGTTGAAAATTTGTTCTTCAAAAGATGAGAAAGAGTTGTTGGAAAATTTTTCATCGGTATCGACAACAAAAATGGTTTCTTCAAATTGTGGTGCTTTTTCATAAGTTTGATCAAACTTGACAGCAAAGCTTTGTCCGTCAAATACTAAACCGTCCTGTGCTCCGGCAAGGTTGACTTGAACAACCGTTGAGTTGCACTTAGCTGCAACTTTTTTAAGGAAAGAGAGTGCCTCAAAACCACAATCAGCGTGGTAAATCCGCACGCAGGGATTTATCATCAAACTTTTGGTTGGACCTTCTTCTAACTTATCTGTATCGACGCAAACAAAAAGCTTTTCATTTTCATAGTCTATTGTAAGGAAAGGCGTTCCTTTAGTGAAATAAATGTTTTCGTCGAAAAAAGGATATTTTTCAAGATTTGCTTTACCGCAGAATCCCAAGATTTTTCCTCTTTTTATCGCTAAGCATCCGACTTGACGTTTTTCTTCAACGACAAAGGGTGTACCAAGGATTACCAAACAATCACTGTCAGAAGTTTGTTGAACCACCGCTTGTAAATTTTTCTGAAGCTGTTTCCATAAACTGTCGTATTTAAGCAAATCCTTTGGTGGAAAACCAGTGGTGCTGTAAAGTGGAAAAACCACAATTTCTTCCTTTGCTTCAGCTATGATTTTTGTTATTTTTTGAAAGTTTGCTTCCAAATCCCCCAAAACGGCATTGATTTGGCCAACGGTGATCTTCACGGCTTTTCACCATTCCTTTTTTATACTTTTAACCTGTGAAACGAGTGAATCTATTCTAGCCTCAACAGAAGGTGAAAATGGATTGCCATCGACTTCTATGGCGATGAACGGTAGTGGTTTATTTTCCAACTTACCTTTTTCTTCCAAAGCTTTCTTTATTATGGCTTCGGCGATTCTGCTTGGCATACACGCAAATGGTCCTATCAATATGACTCCATCGTAATATTCTCCTACTTCGGTGATGGTTGCACCGATTGTTAAGATTGCTTCTCCAGTCAAGCTTGGATTGAGGTATTTGGATGCAGCCTCAACCAGGTGTTTTACATCCACCATCCTGGTATCGGATATACCTGCGGATGCAAAGATTGACTTGACGCGCCATTCGAAGAACTTTTTCACCCAGACTTCGACAAGTTTTTTGAGCCTTTGAAGCCAGGTAGAGTTTTTGCTTGTGAGTTTTTTCAAGAATATGTAATCGGTGTAATAAATCCACTCATGCACTGGAGAAATTTGGAGAATCACGCCTTCCTCGGCGAAAATCTTTTCAAGGTTTTTCCGGCTGAACTCGTCCCACCTTACATAGATTTCACCGGTGAGCAAAACCTTTGGTGCTTCTTGGTAGTCTTTTGACAGATTCAAACTCTTGAGATCTTTTGCGATCAACTTCAAGGTTTTGAATATCTTAGGAATACTTTCGCTTTTCAAGGCGTTCAGTATCATTTTCTCGTGCTTGGCTATCAAAGCTGCTCTTTTTTCTTCGTCTTTGCAAAGTGTTAGCAGAGCGTTCTTTATGTTCGAATAAACGTCGGCTATCAGTATGGCTATCCAGGCTCTCAAGGTGAACTTTATCCCCAAACCGCCGTAGGCGTTTTCAGAATTTAAAGAGAGCAAAGCAACATCTTGTGCGTTGTTCTCTTTAAGCCAAGTTTTCATAAAGATACTGTATTGGCCAAATCTGCATGGGCCACTTGTCGTTGGCATGAAGTACAGTGTTAACTCAGAATCTGGACGTTCTGAAAGATACCTTATCAAACTTCCCAGAGTGAGTTGTAGCGGCAGACATTCTTTTGCAAGTGAATTCCCCCTTCCTATTTTGTATTCAATCTCACCCATCGGTGGACAAACATACGTCTTTATGCCGAATTTTTCGAAAACTGAAGCCAAACATGACGCTCCAAAGGCTCCCATTGTTGGAAAGACCAACCTGACCCTTTCGTCAGTCCACGGTATCGTTTGACCGTTTTTCTTGATGAAAACGCCGGATTTGTCAATCCGCACATCCATGAATTTCTTGGATTCAACATCATTTTTGATGCCTTTTTCCCTGCGCAGGTTGATGATGTCGAAAAACGCTTCGAGCCTGGTTTCAATACCTGTGTCTGAACTGTGACTGTCAAGTTCGAGTATCAAAGCCGGTTTTCCTTTCATGATGTATTTGAAGTAAGTGAGCACGAAAGAATCCGGACCGCAGCTGAAGTTGGTTATGTAAACCGGATACAGGTTTGGATGTTTTTTGACAAACCTTGCGGCTTTTAGTATCATCTCGCCCCATGCCCAGTACATGTTTTCAAAACCTTCTTCTTCCTCGAAAGGCAAAGCGTCAAAGCTTATCACTGGATAACCGTAGCTTGCAATCTTCTTTGTAACGTTCAAATTTGCAAACCTTGAAAAAGCGTTGTAAGACCTTCCAAAGATTACTATCCCAACTTTGTCTTCCGTTTCTTTTAAAAATCTTCTCCCAAGTTCTTTTAACTTTTCCTCATACTCGCGTTGTTTTTGAACGGCTTTTAAAAACGCCTGTTTAACCTGTGATCTGTCTATTCCAAGTGGTTTGAACATCTCAACCAATTCTTGTAGGATTTTTTCATCTGGATCGGTGAAGTCAATTCTGCAGGTTAAAATTTTGAATTTCTCAAGGTTTGGTAAATCGGCTAAAAGCCAGTCAAGTTCACTTTGCACAAACGGACATACAGAACCTTTCGTTGGAGAATTTTTCACTTTCAAAGCACGGATCCTTGGTACAAATATGTAATCGGGATTTTTCTTCATCAAAGAAAGCATAAAGCCATGTGACAATTCAACGGGAAAACAAAATTCTGACCCCATGTAGTCTGCTGCGTTTTCCTCTGGTTTATCCGGTAAAATCACTTCGAAGCCAAGTTCCGTGAACAAAGTGGAGAAGAATGGGAAATAACTGTTCATGACGAACGAGCGACTAATGCCAACGGAAGCTTTTCTTTGTTTTGGTTTTTCGGTTTGAAACAGCGTTTCCTCTCTAAGTTCTGTGTAATCAACTGCCTGATCGCGGTCGTGTATTCTTATAGTTTCGTACTTGTTGCATGCCCCACCGAATGGTATCTTTTTTCCGTCTATTTCAAGCACTGTTATTGTGCACTTTCTATCGCACTTTGTGCTTCCCCCACTGCAAACAAATGGTTTAAGATACTTCACATCTCTAGCTATAAGTTCGTCAAGGTTGAAAAGCTGCTTTTGCAAAACACCTTTTTCGATATTTTCCAAAGTTATTAGTGCCACCCCATAAGCACCCATGAGCCCAGGTTCTGGTGGAACTATCACCTCTTTTCCGGTTAAAGCTGCCATGGCGTACGGTACCGCTTTGTTGTAACACGTTCCACCTTGAACGAACAGTTTTTTACCAACAGGTCTGTTGCCCTTGACCCTGTTGATGTAATTCATGCACACCGAGTAAACCAATCCGGCGCATATGTCTTCACGGCTTATGCCTTCTTGAATGGCTGTTTTTATGTCACTGCCTATGAACGCTGCACATTGATCGCTAAAATTGGGTGGATTTGTGGCTTTCAACGCATAATCGGCTATTTCGGTGTAGTGTATGTTGAGCGATTCTTTTGCTGCTTCTTCCAAAAACGAGCCAGTTCCAGCTGAACAAGCCTCGTTCATGGCGTAATCATATGGAATGCCATCGCTTAAATAGGTGTATTTTGCATCTTGACCGCCTATTTCAAATATCGTATCGACGTCTTTGTCAAAGAAGGCCGCTGCCTTTGCGTGTGCCATTATCTCGTTGTATATGGCTTTCGTTTGTGCATGCAAGCCAACAATTTTTCTACCAGATCCTGTAATACCAACGCCGACGATTTTTATGGGAACGTTGATTTGCTTTCTTATTTCTTCATAGCACCTTTTCGCCGCTCCAATTGGATCACCAAGGGTTCTAAGGTAGCTGCTGGCGACGATCTTTTTGTCCTTAACCTTTATAAGAACAGCTTTTGTCGTTGTAGAACCAACGTCCACACCGAGTATGCATTCGTCGTCCTTTTCAAGCACCCCGCGTTCCATTTGCTTGAAGTGAACGAAAGATTCAAAATCCGTCAAGGGTTCTAGTCTGCTAAAAGTGGAAGGCAATTTTGTTGGAATCAAGGTGGATTTTTTCACAGGTGTTTTGACGTTTTCCTTAGCCCACAGGTAAGCTCCCAATGCTTCAAAGTAAGTTGATTCGTTTGGAATGGTGATTTCAAGTGAGCCGTTGAGATGTTTTAACATCAACTTGTTTTTGGAGGCACCACCAACCATCAAAATTTTCTTCACTTTAGCAACGTGTGCAAGTTGTAAAATCTTGTCAGCCATTACTTTACCAAGACCGTTCAAAACGGCTTCCTTTGGTATTCCCCTGTTCAAAGCATGCGTGCAATCGCTTTTGCAAAAAACTGTGCAACGAGTTGACAGTCTGTAAGTAGCGTCGGAGTGGTTAAAGTTATCAAGTTCTGAAAGATCTATACCCATTCTCTTGAGTTGTTGGACAAAAAAATCTCCCGTGCCAGAGGCGCATTTGCTGCCAGTGTAAACTCCAACGATGTTTCCGCGTTTGTCGAGTTTGTACAGTATGAAATTCTCTCCACCTGCGGTCACTATTGCCTCATGCTCTCCGTACTTTGATTTCAAATAGTTGTAAGCCCTCAAGCAAGCTTCTGTTTCGGATATCCTCGGGGCGTTGAAAAATTTTCTCAATTTTCTTCCAGTCACAGCGATGAACAAGTCTTCGGGCAAATTTTCCAATATTTGTCTTACAACTTTTATGGGATCACCGTTGTGGGGAATCCAGATTTTTGGTCCAGAATCCGAATAAGCGGATATGCTACTTGATCCGACGCACAGCCCTATTTTCATCGTTCGGCTATCCCCTCCTTGAGTCCAAGCTTTTGACAAGCTCGGCCAAATGGTTTGCAGTAGCTGAAATCCATTTTTCATCGGGTCCCTCTACCATAATTCTTATCACTTTCTCCGTGCCAGATGGTCGTATCACAATTCTGTAACCAGGTTTTCTCAGCAGAGCAACTTCTTTGGAAAGTTCTTCGCTCTCTGCAACTGATTTATCCTCAACTTCAACGTTTATCATAACCTGAGGGAAATCTAGGACAAGTTGTTCCAACTCGTTTGCATTTTTTCCAAGTTTGACCATTGTCGAAAGAAATTCAAGGGCAGTTATCAAGCCATCGCCGGTAGTTGAACGGTCTAGAAAGATTATATGACCGGATCTTTCTCCACCGAGGTTTGCTCCAACTTCAAGCATTTTCTCAAGCACGTACTTGTCACCAACCTTTGTTCTTAAAAATTTTATTCCGCGTTCTGTCAAAAAACTTTCAAGTCCAACGTTGCTCATTATCGTTCCAACAACTGTATCGTTGGATAGACGTCCTTCTTGTTTCATCCTCACTGCGGTTATTCCCATTATTTTATCGCCGTTTATTTCTTTACCCCCTGGTGTTAACAGTATGCACCTGTCGGCATCGCCATCGTGAAGAATGCCAAGGTCATAATCGTAAACGTACCTAGCCAAAAAGGATGGGTGCAAAGATCCACAACCATCGTTTATGTTTCGACCATCTGGATTGTTCGCATACACATCAACTTTTAAACCAAGTTCGCGAAGAACCCTAGGGGTGGTTTTGTAAGCCGAACCATTTGCCGCATCGACGGCTATTTTTAAACCGCGAAAATCGATATTTTCGTACATTTTTTTAATTGCTTGAACGTAAATTTCCTCAGCTTCTGGAAATTCCAAAATCTTTCCCTTCAAATGTCGGCTAGCCCGCAAGTCCAAGTTTTCAATTATTTTTTGTATTTCGTCTTCTTCCTCATCTGGAAGTTTGTAACCAAGCTTTAGTATCTTTATGCCATTGTATTGATAAGGATTGTGTGAAGCTGATATAACCACTGCTAAACATTCCAGCTTTTTCGTGAGCAAGGCAGCTGCAGGAGTTGGAAGAACTCCTGCAAGCAGAATTGTCAAATCACTTTCCATCAATCCAGAAACCAAAGCTTTTTGGAGCGGCTCACCCGATTCTCTGGTGTCCCTGACGATCAAAAACTTTTGTCCAGAATATTTTTGTCCAAGCACTTTACCAACTTTGTAGGCTAATTCTTCGGTTAAATCTTGGTTAAATATTCCCCTTATTCCATCCGTACCAAAAAGTCGGCTCATTTTGCTCCCCCTTTCAAGATTTTATCAGCTTTGTCGTGATCTCCCTGTTTTTTGTAAATTTCTGCAAGCAATTCCATAACCTTTTTCTTGAAAGGTGTATTTGGCATATTTTCTATTGATTGTTCTAACACAAGACGTGCTTCGCCCAAGCGATTGGCGTTGGTCAAGGAAACGCACAGCAAATAAAGAATTTCTGAAGATTTTGGATCGTTGCTCTCAATTTGCTCCAAAGCTTTTTTGAACAAATCGGCAGCTTCAGCGTAGTTTCCTAAGTTGAAATGATAAACGGCGTTTGCGTAATAATCGAGAAATAACCTTTTTTGAAGATCTTTTTTCAAGTACAAAAGTTCGTTCAATCGGTTTTGCTCGACGTAATTTGAAAATTCGGGGTACTTTCCCATGGCAAAAAGTTCATACGCTTTTATGATCCTCTTCATCCTATTAATTTGAGCATACTGTTCTTTGCAGATGTAAAAGGATATCAAAAACATCGAAGCAAAAATCGTTAACAATACCAGAAAAAACCTTTCTCTGTTTTTCACACGACCACCCATTCTTTTGCTTTCAAAGTTACTTTTTGCAGCACATCGTTTAGAGGTGATGAAGCTAGAAAATCTATCTTGGCCTTTTCTGTGTACTCTATGTTTTTGACAATACACGAAAATTTTCTCAGCTTTTCCAGATACCCAGAAAGTTCCTCATAATAGCACTCAATTTGGTAGTGAAGCATTCTTTGTAGCTTCACAATTTTGGCTTTTTCTATGACGATCACCGTAGCGGTTTTGTAAGCTTGTATCAAGCCAGGTATACCCAATTTCACACCACCGAAGTATCTTACAACCACGCACAAAACATTTGCAAGATTGCGCGATTTCAAAACGTTCAAAATTTGCAAACCTGCGCTGCCTTTAGGTTCCCCTGCGTCTGACCAGCTTTCTTGTAAATCGTCTTCAACAATTCGAAAAGCCCAGCAAACGTGTGTTGCATCCGGATATTGTTTTCGAATTTCTCTTACCTTTTCAATGGCTTGCTTCTGGGAATCACACCTTAAAAGATAAGAATAGAAGGTTGATTTCTTTTCGGTGAATTTACCCTCGACGGGTTCTAAGATGGATAGGACAAAGGTTTGACCGTTGTTCACCATATTTCCACCTCTGGCTCCAAATCCACGTTGTAAGCTTCTTTAACTTTTTGGCGTATGAAGTTTATCAAAGCTTTTACATCGTTCGCGGAAGCATTTCCAACGTTGACGATGAACCCAGCGTGTTTTTTTGAAATCTCAGCCCCACCTATCCTTAGTCCTTTCAAACCAAGACTTTCCACGGCTTTTCCGACGTAAAAGTCTGGCTTTGGTCTTTTGAAAACGCTTCCTGCGCTTGGTAAATCCAAAGGTTGTGTTTGCAAACGCTTTTTGTAGATTTCACCCATTCGTTTGGCTATTTGCTTTGGATCATCGAATTTTAAGCGAAATCCCACCTTTAAAATTAGCCAGTTTGTTTTCTGAAAGATACTTTTTCTGTAAGAAAATTCAAGCTCATCTCTTTGCAAAGTTAATACTTTTTCACCATCGAAAACTTCAACAAAATCAACCAATTGCCCTATTTCTCCCCCAAAAGCCCCAGCGTTCATGTAAACAGCTCCACCTACAGTTCCAGGTATGCCGTAGGCAAATTCCAAGCCAGAAAGCCCGTATTGACAGGCGAATTTGCAAAGACTGTTTAAAAGAGTCCCTGCTTCGCACACAACTTTTCCATCCTCAAGCAGATAGATTCTTTTCAAATCCAAAGTCGTTATAACAGCTTCAACTCCTTCATCCGGTGCGATGACGTTTGTACCTTTTCCGAGGATTTTGGAATGTGGAAGTTGTTTATAACAGCAAATCAACGAATCTATGCTTTGTGGTCTTGCAAATATTTTTGCAGGTCCCCCCACTTTCATGCTTGTGTGCAAACTCAACGGTTCGTTGAAGGTGAATTTGCACAATTTCATAAAAAACTACACCTTTCTTGTGTGATTTACAAAACTTTCAACATCATCGGTGATAACTGCATCTATGAAATCCTTTATTCTGTCGAATTTTTCAAGATCGTTGAGTGTCCAGATGAAGATTTTGACTTTTTGTTCTTTTATCATTTTGCAAATGTGGGCAAATATTTCAGGATAATCTGCTAGTTGATGCGGCAAATGCATCGAATAAGGTTTTCCTGTAAGAAGTTTTGCGATCAAACCTAAAGGATCGTTTCTCAGCTCTTCGCCCACCAGAAAACCAAACTTCAGATTTTTGTACCTTTCAATCAAATCAAAAATCAAGCTGTGGTCAAAAGAAGATATCACCGTTTCTTCCTCTAAACCATACTTTTTTATCAAAGCTATTGCTTGATCAGCGGCTTCTTTTTCCTTCAGCTCTGCGTTCAGTATTTTCCCTTTTGGAAATATCTCCAAAACTTCCTCAAATGTTGGTACTCTTTCTCCTTCGAAAGTGTATCTGCTTAACTCTTGAAAAGTTAGTTCTTTGATTTTCTTTGAAACACCGCAGAAATTTTCAAGGTTATCGTCGTGGATCACTACCACAACCCCATCTTTGGTTGTTCTCAAATCCAGTTCTATTCCATCGGCACTGAATTCAAAAGCTTTTTTGAAAGCGGTAAGTGTGTTTTCCTTGAATTTTTTCGAATATCCCCTATGGCCAATTATCACCATCCAAACCTACCTCCTATTCTCGAGTAAACATCCATAACTTGTGAGGCAAAGGTCTCGGTATCTTCCCTTCCCTCAGCTATGAACAGCCAACGGTTTTTCCACCACACCACGATTTCCTTCCCCGATTTTCTTGTGCTGTACAAACCACTGGTTGGAAAATCAAGATAGGTTCTAGAACTCCAAATACCAAAGTTTTTGACAATTTTACTCCAATACTTTCTGGGAGATTCTCCTTGGAACTTGAAGGCGTAAAGTAAAAATTGTTTGTTGTCCTTGATGTACAGAGCCACCATTCCTTTCATCTGCACATCTTCATACCCGTCGATTTCTTCTATTAGAACCAAGCGATAGTGGTTTTGAACTATCCTAAGTGCCGATGATGCGGAAAAAGCATCCGGTGGCACATGAACAGGTCTTATCATGCATCCAGAAAGTAAAGAAGCAAAAACCGCGACAATTATGATCAACTTTTTCATTCACAACACCTCCTTGAGAAAAGGATTGTTTGATAAAACTTCTTTTATCGTTCCCCATTCCATGTGACCAGGTAGTATCAATTCTTCTTCTCTTGCTGAACGAAAAATTTTGACCAAACGTTTCAACGTTTCCAACATAGTTTTTCCATCTGAGCCAGGTAAATCAGTTCTTCCTATGCTGTCGAAAAATATTGTGTCTCCGGTAAACCATAGGTCGTTGACTTTGTAGACAACAGATCCTGGAGTGTGACCTGGAGTTTTGATAACCTGAAAAGAGATTTCAGCGATTTCTAATTTTTCTTGTAATATTTCAAAAGCACCATTGTAAGTGAATCTTGTTGAGAATAAAACTGAAAGGTTTTTTTCCGGATCTTTCAAAGCTTGCGAGTCTTCTTTCGAAACGAAAACTTTTTGCACCTTTAGCTCCTTCAAACCATATATGTGGTCAAAATGGGTGTGTGTCAGCAATACTACGCATTCTTCTTCGACAAAATTACTTATTCCATACCCTGGATCTATCACCACAACGGGATTTGTGTTGAAAAAGTAAGTATTTGTGCCGATCGGACCGGTTTGAACCAAAAACAAGTTATCCTTTATTTTTATTGGTTTCATCGATTTTTTCTCCTTTTGCTATAATGTTCCTATGAAAGTTGTTTTGCCATTGATAATGATATCACTTGTCGGATTTTCCGTTAACATTTTGTTCACCCCATTGGAGGATGTCTCCAAAATAGTTGATTTGATCAACTCCGCTGAGAACAACGTCTTCATCGTGACTTACTCGATTGATCATCCACTCATCGTTGAAAGTTTGCAAAGTGCATGGAACCGTGGGGTAAACGTCAAGGTAATTTGTGAAACTTTGCTTTTAAACGTTAGTTTTCCGATAATGTTGGATGTGGAAAGTTCCTTGATGCACATGAAGTTCATGGTTGTGGATAGTTCAATTCTTGCTTTGGGATCGGCGAATTTTACGACAAACAGCCTTCATACGTCTTACAATGACATTTTGATCTTTCAAGACGAATTTTTAGCCACAAAATTCGAGGATTTTTTCGATGAACTTTGGCATGGAAACGTTCAACCTTTCGAAGTTCATCTTGGAAAAATTTACATAACAAATCATCAGCTTGAAAAAACCGTTCTTTTTGAACTTTCAAAAGCCAAAAAATCTATCAAGGTGATGATGTTTGCCCTTAGCCATCCAAAGGTTTGGTCGACTTTGAAAGTTCTTGCTTCAAAAGGTGTAAGGGTGGATATTCTGGTCGACAGATGGTTTTTCAAAAATTCCTCTCTTTCCAAGATGCCTTTTTCTTGCTTCAACTTAAAAGTCTACAACGACTTTACCGTTCACAGCAAACTGTTTATAATTGACGAAGAAACAGTTATAACTGGCTCAGCCAACGCGACCGTCAGTAGTTACAACGCAAATGCTGAAATGCTTGCTGTGATAAAAGATAAAAAGATTGTGGAAAAATATCTGAAGTATTTTGAAAACGTATGGCAAGGAGGAGAAAGCGTTGAAGATCTTCGTTTTTGACTTAGATGGGACGATATTGCAAGATTCTCATCAGATTCATCCCGAAAGTTATAGAGCCATAAAAGAGTTGATAAAGTGTGGAAAAGAAATTGTTTTTGCCAGTGGAAGGATGTTACCGTCCATTCAAAAGCTTCTTTCAAAGTACTTTGAGAAAGAGTTTCCAATCATTGCGTACAACGGAACTGTTGTTTGGTTGCCCGGCGTTGGAAAAATATTGGATGTGAAGGTCGACACAAAGGATGCAATCGAGGTCATAAATTATTTAAGAGAGCTCAAAATTCACAGGCAAGCTTACATAAACGACAAGTTGGTTGTTGAGGAAGACAACGAGTATGCTAGAGCTTACAGCGAACATTCTCAAGTTGAGCTTGTGGTTGTGGACGATCTTGTGGATGAGGTAAAAAAGCACGGGACAAGTAAGCTTCTTGCGATAGCAGAACCGCATGTTTTAGATTCGATTATTCCAGAACTTCGTGAAAAATTTCCAAATCTAAAGATTTTCAAATCTTTCGATACTTATCTTGACTTTGTACCAGCCGGGTACGATAAAGGATATGCGTTGAAATTGATTGCTCAAGTTAAAAAATGGGATTTAAGTCAAGCAGTGGCTTTTGGGGACAACGACAACGATATTCCGCTTTTTGAAGCAGTTGGTTACTCTGTTGCCGTTGAAAATGCCACCGATGGATTGAAGGAGGTTGCCGACGTTGTTGTCAAAAGTAACAAAGACGGTGGTCCTGGTAGTTTTATCCTTGACATGTTGGACAATGGCAAATGGGATTGTGATATCCAAAAATCTTGAAAGATGTACCGAAGGCTGCATACTTGATCTTCCATTGCATGAAATTTTGAAAGATGTCTCGCTTCTTGCGCTTGGTTGCAACCAAAACCTGGAGATTGCCAGAGAAGTTGGTTACGTGGTTGGGATGATCGCAAGATCTTACGGTTATAGATATGTTGTCTTTGGAACGATGGACGTTTTGGATCCACTAGATCCAGATCCACTTGGAAAAATTTCAAGATCACCTTATATCAGCTCGCAAGTTATCATCAACCTTGCGGATGGATTGGTCAACAGCGGGGTTTTACCGATACTTAGGGCATCTGGGAAAATCAGCCAAGATTTGGTTAAAACACTCATTTCAAGAAAAGCAATTTATCCTGTTTTTGTGGAAGAACCCAGTTTAGCGTATGAACTTGAAAGACTCGGATATAAAGCAACTTTTGTTTTTCCGGATGGATCGATAAAAGGCAGGTTACCAGTAATTGAAACTTTGCTTGAAGTTGACCTTTCCGAAGTTGAAAATGTTCGCAGAAAAGCGTTGTCAGGAGCCGTTGTTCTACTTGGAAGATCAAGTGAAAAGATTCATATAAACAAACCTTTTGAAAAATCTGGGGTTTTGATTTTTTCAGATGAAGATTGGTTGTTGGAGCTCGCAAAACAAGTTTTACAGGGAGTTAGATCACCAACTGGCCGGTTACCTTGAAAGAAGACAAATTGCATAGCAAGAAATACCATCTTTTGCTTCAAAACCAAGGTTGTTCCCGCTTTTGAATTTAACGCTCACTTGGTCTTCGTTTACATTCAACGCTGCTGCCAAAGATTGAACCATTTTTTCTCTTAAGTTGGAAAGCTTTATCTTCCCGCAGATCACCGTTGTGTCAACGTTTACTATCTTCCAACCGAGTTTTTCGATTAGCCGAGATATTTTCTCAAGCATCTTTATACTCGATGAACCAACTGGCGTGGTTTCTTCTGGAAAATGTTGCCCTATATCTCCAAGACAGGTTGCTCCGAGCAAGGCGTCTATCAAAGCATGACATACCACATCCGCATCCGAATGACCATCCAAACCAAAGGATGACTCAACTTCTACACCAGCCAAGATCAACTTTCTTCCCTCTTTAAAAGGGTGTCTATCCACACCGAATCCAATTCTCAGTTCCAACTTTACTCAACTCCATGCTCAATTTCGTAGAAAGAAGCCGTCTGTGGTTCAAACATTAAAATGACCGTTCCAATAGGACCATTTCTTTGTTTACCTATGATTATCTCCGCCTCATGTGGTTCGTGTATTTTTTCAGTCTTCTTGTAATATTCCTCTCGGTAGATGAAGATGACGGTGTCAGCATCTTGCTCAATTGCACCAGATTCTCTCAAATCGCTCAACCTTGGTCTTTTATCTTCCCTTGTTTCGACGGCTCTTGAAAGTTGCGATAAAGCCACCACGACTATATCCAGTTCTCTTGCCAAAAGTTTTAAGGAACGGGATATTTCCGAGATTTCTTGTTGCCTACTTTCGGCATTTTTACCGCGTATGTGCATCAACTGAAGGTAATCCACAAAAATTGCCTCAACGTTGTATTCTCTTTTCATGCGCCTAGCCTTTGCCCTTAAAGTCCTTGGATCCAAGGAAGGCTCGTCATCAACGATGATGTTTGCCTTGTAAAGGTTGGAGGCGGCTATCGTAAGTCTGTTCCATTCTTCGTTGGTCAGATAGCCTGTCCTAAGTTTGTGTAAATCAACATGTGCTTCGCTGCACAAAAGTCTTTGCGCAAGTTGTTCTTTTGACATTTCTAAGCTGAATATGCCAACTGGAATGTTGAACTTAACAGCCATGTTCTTGGCTATTGTCAAAGCAAAGGCGGTTTTACCTACCGAAGGTCTTGCAGCTACAACAACAAGATCTGATTTGTGAAAACCAGTCGTTTGCCTGTCGAGACTCTTTAAACCCGTTGGTAGTCCGCTTACAACCGCGCCTGGTTCAACGGTGCTTGCTCTGGTTCTCAATTCCTCCAGGTTTTCGAAAACCTGGTGCATTATCGCACCTATGTGTTCGTATGTTCTTGTGGCACGGGATTCGGCTATGTCAAAAACTATTCTTTCTGCTTGGTCGAGTATTTCATCTACTTCGCGCTCCTCTCGAGCCATTTCTTCTATCCTTCGGCCGGCTTCTATCAAACTTCTAAGAATGGCTTTGTCGCGAACGATTTGAGCGTAATACAAAACGTTTGCAGAAGTTGGAACAGCTTCCGCAATTCGAGCAACGTCGATTTCCGAGCCAACCAGTTTCATGCGTCCAGTTTTTTTCAACTCTTCGCAAACGGTTAGAACATCTATAGGTTCTCCTCTTTCGTAAAGCCTCTCCATGGCGGTGAAAATCGCCCGATGTTTTTGAGAGCTGAAATCATCGCTTCTAAGTATTTCCATGACATCGTTGACAACACTTGGATCTATTAAGATACTTCCTATAACAGCTTCCTCGGCTTCCAAATTATGAGGCATGTTCAAATTCATAAGGATCACTCCGGACGTTTTAATGGACAAAAAGGACGGAGTTTTCACTCCGTCCTGATTTTGGTGGAGCCGATGGGATTCGAACCCACGGCCTCTACCTTGCGAAGGTAGCGCTCTCCCAACTGAGCTACGGCCCCGTGAAGCAATAATTATTATAACCTACGAAGGGAAGTAAGGCAACATTAACTAATCAAGCTTCTTTGGTAAGACCACGCAGAATTATCGTTTGCAAACTACTTACAGTTTCCGGGGTTGCGTTGAAATTGTTAACAACCTCGGCAATTATCTGTGCGGCTGCTTTTGGATCTACGTCGGGATGAATGACTTGGTTTTGCTTGCCTTCTTCTATTAGTTTTACAACCTTTTCAACAAAACTGTTGTAGCGTTCCTTAAGTCTTGATTTCAAACTGTCGCTTTGATCGGCATCCAATATGGAAGCTTTTTCTTTCTGGATGACTTTGGATATTACTTTCTTGCTGGTCACAAAGTCTATGTAAGCTCTTAAAAACCTTTTTATTTTTCGGATATAGTAATTTTCCCCTTCAATCTCTTTGAAAATGTGGTTTTCAAGCTCCTCCAAAGCGCTGTTCCAAACTTCTTCAAAGAGCACTTCCTTGCTTGGAAAATAATAGTATATCAAGGCTTTGCGTACACCAGCCCTTTGCGCTATTTCTTCCATGCTTACGCCGTCAAAACCTTTTTCCGAGAACGCAATTCTTGCTGCTTCCAAAATCTTTTCTCTGGTGTTTTTCATCCTCCCACTCCTTGCTGGAAGCAAGAAAGTGAGGGGATTTCCCCCTCACTTTAAAGTTTTATCAACGGCAAGGGCTTCCTCTCTGTTGGCGTAGCGCCTCATGCGAGTTTCGTAATTGTAGATACCTCTGTTGACTGGATATCTGTCAACGTAACCGTATTCGTACCAAAGTTTATCGGCGTACTTTTTCCATTCCTCTGCAAGTTTGTCTATCTCTGGTGCTAGATCTGTCACGATTTTTTCAGAACCTTCGTGCTGCGGTATGGCGTTGAAGTGTTTGACCATGGCTCTGTAAACTTTTGGATTGTCTATTATTGGACATGGTCTGAACAGGTTGTTCGAATATGGAATCATGCGTTTGTTGGCCTCAAAGAACGGCGATTTGAGTATTTCGATCAAAGATTTTTCGCGGATGTTGTCAACTGCAAACTGTTGGAACACGCACGGCTCAACGTAACCTTTCGCATTCACGTGGAAATACTTTGCACCAGACGAGAGACATCCATGGGTCAAGAAGCCATGGTTCCAAAAGTCAGCGACAAACGCGAATTTTCCACTAAGTCTCATTTGATCGGTTTTGAAGAATCTTTCAAACCTTTGTTGTGGAGTTGGCACCAAGTCTATTGAAGCGTTCATCGCCACAGGCATGTACTGGAATATCCAAACATATGTAACTTGCTGTTCTTCCAAGAATTGCCAGAATTCATCTTTCATCAAAGTATCGTGGTTCATCCTTGTGGCAGTTATGGAAGCTCCAAATGGAACACCGTGTCTTCTCAATCTATCCCATGCATCGAGTATACTCTTGAAGACTCCTCTCCCTCTTCTCCAGTCTGTGTCCAATTCGAAACCTTCAACCGATATGGCAGGCGTAGCGTTACCAAGCTCCGCAAGTTTTTTGGCAACTTCTTCGGTTATCAAAGTTCCGTTGGTGTAAATGAGGAAATAGTTGTCCTTGAATTCTTCAAGGATTTCCATCAGGTGAGGCCAGTAGAACGGCTCTCCACCGGTGATGACCCAGAAGTAAATGCCAAGTTCGTTTGCTTCTTTGAAAACTTTTCTAACTTCTTCTTTTGTCAGCTCGTATTTTCTGCCGTACAAACCAGCGTAACATCCAACGCAGTTCAAGTTGCAAGCATACGTTGGGCTAATCACACCGAGTTTTGGAAGTACTACTTTGTATTCGTGCATCTTTTGTTGCCTGATTGGTTCACCGATGGCAAACTCGTTGATGATAAGGTTGTTGATGATCTTTTCGACGCATTTTGGGCTAGATCTTCTGAAAACTTTCACCCAGCTTGTGATCATTGGATGTTTTTCCTTTGCCATGATTGCGAGTTTTTTCAGACCACTTTTCGATGGTTCTTTGGTGAGTGCGCTCAGCGTTGAGAACAATCTGTACAAACCTTCTTCGTCGGTGTTTCTCAAAACTGCTGAGACAATCTTTCCAGCTTGTCTGTAAATTACTCCTTTTATGCCTCCTACAACGGCCATCCTTTTCCCTCCTTTACTGACCGGTCAGTCAAATTATCGACAATGAAGGTTAATTCAAGGTTGCTGTGAGGTAACATCTTGGTCGACAAGAAAATTCAATCTTTCGAAAACAAGTTTGGTGGATCTTAGATCCTCTTCGTTGTACTTTAAGAGGACTGAAAGGTAATGATCGTCCTTGGTCAAAAGCCAGCGTTGGAAATACCTATTGGCTTTTGAACTGTCAAGTTGAGTTGTTGCGGTAAAGCCAAAGTAGCGTGCAACGCTTTTTAGCGAATAGGTGAAAAGCGGTAGTGCCACGTGTTTGCAGAGGAATTGGTATAAATCGAAGAAGTTTTTCTTCACTCTTTCATACATAGGAAGAAATTCCTTATACTTGTATGCGAGTTGTTGGAACCTTTTTGGTTCATAAGGCCCATAATGGTATATTGGGCAATTTAGCTTCAAAAAGAGATCAAGAAGCTCTTTGAAAACCTCTTTTTCTTCATTTTCATCTTTGCAAAGATACGGTGTGTATTTATCATCTTGCAATATTCCGAAAAGGAAATCGAAGTGTTTTAAACTGTTGAACTCTATATCCACAAACACTCCTGGCTCAAGTTTTTTGTAAGGCGTAAGAATTATCGGTTTTTCTTGAAGAAGAGATAAAGCTTTTTTCACGAGTTTTTCATCGAAGTGCTTTGAACATTTCTCTTTAAAGTTCAAAAGATCGGAAAGCGAGAAGATTCCACATTTGGCTAGCTTTTCCTTGGTTTTATCGCTTATTCCATGGATTGCAAGTAAGTCTTGTTTTTGTATCAAATCCTTTGTGCAATCAAAAACATATTGGCAATTTTTGCAAAGCTCGCATGGCTTTGGTTGTGGGGGTTCTGTTGGTTGGATCTTTGCCATCTGTTCTAACGTTGAAAAAAGCAATGGTAGAGAATTTTTCCAATCGATTTTTTGTGTGAAAAATTCTGAAGTTACAATCACCTCTGTCACAGGAAAACCTGCGTTTGAGAAAACGTAACCGTGAAAAGCGGCTTCCAAAAGATACTTTTCCTTGAAATTTTTTGCAGTCTTCTTCAGAACGATTTTCCATCCGTTTTTATCGGGGATTATCAAATCAGGATCGGAGATCAAAGTTTTCTCATGAAAGTTGATGCTGATTACCGGATTTTCAACGGAGAAATTTAAGTTTAGCAAGTTTCTTGTGTTTTGCTCAAAACTTTTGAATAATTCCTCTTCAGGTGGTTGAAGAAAGTATTTTCTTGGACAGCTGATGTATTCTTCAATGTCGTTAAAGGTTATCGTCGCCCTCATAGTCCAACCACCACTCGTTGTACACGTTTTTAATCTTCTTTTGAAGAAAATCCTTGACACTCACAAATTGATCGTACATAAATTCATCTTCCAACTTGTCAATCAGCAATGGCTCTATTTGCGAAACTAGCTTTTCGTTTTCTGGAGAGGTTGTGAGCGGTCTTCGAAACCTCAAAGCTCTGATGGCACACATAGCTTCTATTGCCAACAGCGAAGTTACGTTGTCTATAACTTTAAGTAATTTCAAACATGCGTTCATCCCCATGCTGACATGGTCTTCTTGATAAGCGCTCGTTGGAATTGTATCACATGAAGCCGGATGGGAAAGGATTTTGTTTTCGTTGCAAAGCGCAGCGGCAGTGTATTGCCATATCATGTATCCAGAGTTTGTACCACTGTGAGGAGTGAGGAAAGCTGGTAAACCTTCGTTTGTTTTTGGGTTTACAAGCCTATCGATCCTTCTTTCAATCATGTTTCCAAAGCTTGTCAACGCTATAGTCAAAAAATCTGCAACCAAAGCTATTGGTTCTCCGTGGAAATTACCCTGCGAAATTATCTCATCTTCGTAAACCAAAGGATTATCGGTAGCCGAATTCATTTCAATTTCAGCGATATTTAGGGCATAAAAAATTGTATCGAGAACTACCCCGTACACCTGAGGTATACAGCGAAGACTGTAAGCATCTTGAACTCTAAGACAATTTTTGTGAGATTCCCTTATTTTGCTTCCTTGAAAAAGTTTTTCAAGCATTTTGGCAACAATTTTTTGTCCTCTGTGAGGTCTTGCGATCCCTACAACTTTTGAGTAAGCGTCCGGCGAGGCAAACAAGATATCTGAAGACAATGCTGCAATTCTAGTTGCAAGTTCAACCATGTTTAAGCAATCGTTGATGCACAAAGCCAGTATGGCAGTCATAGCTTGCGTTCCATTGACCAAGCTCAAACCTTCTTTCTCAGCAAGTTGTAATGGTTCAAATCCAAGTTTAGCAGTTACCTCTTGGGTTGGAATGGCTTTGCCGTCGACATAGACATACCCTTTGTTTAAAAGTACAAGCGCTATGTGAGAAAGTGGTGCCAAATCGCCGCTTGCTCCAACAGAGCCTTTTGAGGGTACAAACGGTGTGATTCTTTTGTTCAACAGTTCGCACAATTTTTCAACTACAATTGGCCTGACCCCGGAAAAACCTAATGCCAGTGAATGTGCCCTGAGCAACATGGCAGCTCTCACTATGTCTTCAGACAAAGGATCTCCTATACCACAGGCATGGGACAGGATGATGTTTTCTTGAAGTTTCAACAATTCTTCTTTTGAGATTTTAACAGTTGCCAAAGCGCCAAAACCTGTGTTCACACCGTAGACAACTTTTTCTTGTGAAAGAACAGATTCAACTTTTTTCCTACTTTTTTCCATCCTTTTCAACACATCCTCTGGTATTTCAACTTTTTCAAAATTTCTAGCCACTTTGATCACTTCTTGAATTTTCAACCTATGTCCAACGTAAACCAAACTCACCACCCCTTGTTTGATTGCAATTTGCATCTATAGTATACTGAGTTTGTGATAAACTTTTAAACAGGGGAGATGGGTGTGGAAAAATTGCAAGAACTTGAATCTCTCTTAAACAGGTTGATAGACGACTATGTGAAGACAAAGGAAGAAAATGAAAAGCTTTGGGCTAGGATGAACGAAGCTTTGAGCAAGATCGAAAAGCTTGACAAAGAAAAACGAGAATTGGAATCGCTTGTGGAAATGTATCGAAGTTCTTTGAATTCGTTGGTTGAAAAACTTCAAAACATGTTAGGTGCGGTTGATTATGCCGTTGAAGCGGACCGTCAGGATAAAACTTGATGACAAACTGTACGAACTTGTAACCGATGAAAACGAAGAGGAACTGATAGGAGTTTTAAACAGCATACAAAGTTCTTACGTGCAAATGAGGGTTAAAAACCCTGAGGCTTCTTGTGACGAAATATTGCTTGTTCTTTTGGCAAACGCCATGCTGAGCAACTCGAGAATGGAAAAAAAGGCATCACAACTTGTGGATAAAGTTCAAAGTGTTGTAGCTAAGTTTGGCAAGGGAAGAATGGAAAATGAGAGTAATAGGCTTGTTTGACTCGGGAGTTGGGGGATTATCTGTTTTAAAACACCTTATAGCCAAAGGCGTTGCAGAAGAATATGTTTATGTAGCGGATACTGCTCATGCACCTTATGGAACAAAGGATCAAAATACAATAGTAGATATTTGTGTTGAGATAGTCGATTTTCTAAAGTCGTTGGAAGTCGAAACAATTTTGGCAGCTTGTAATACAGCCGATATAAGTTTAAAGATTTCCCACATTGACTTTGACGTTCCCTACCTTGGTGTAACCGACGTTGAGTTTCCCAATTTAGAAAGTGTGGCGATTTGGGGTACAAAGGCTGCAATCGAAAGCCATTTTCATAAAAAGATTTTTGAAACAAAGGGAACAAAGGTCATCCTTGAAATGCCTCTGCAAGAACTGGTAAAAATCGTGGAAGAAGGGCTTGAAGACAGCCAATTTGCCAAAGATTGCGTTGACAAAGCTGTGGATGAAGTTGTTAAGGCTGGCGTAGAGAATGTGGTGTTGGGATGCACGCATTTTTCTTTGATAGTCGATAAGCTAAGAAAAAGATATCCAAAGATCAACTTCGTTGATCCTGCAGAAATTTTGGCTGAAAGAATAGCCAAAGCTGTTTGCGGATTTAGTCATCCTAAGAAAATCACCTTTTACATCACAGGTGATGAAAAAGAATTTGAAATTAAACTGAAGAGGTACGAGCATTTGCTCCAAATTCCTTATACAATAGTTGAGAAAACAGCAACTCAAGTGGGAGTCCATCATGGTTGAAGTGGTTATCGTATCAGGTCTTTCTGGTGCAGGAAAAACAACTGCGCTAAAAGTTTTGGAAGACATGGGATATTTCTGCATAGATAATCTTCCACCGGTGCTTTTGAAAGATTTCATAACTCTTGTTTCAAATTCCACAGTTTCAAAAGTCGCTATAACAATTGATGTAAGGAGCGCCAAGTTTGGTGAAAATTTGACGCAACTGCAGAAAGCATTAGAAATATACAAAGATTCCATCAAACTACTTTTCCTTGAAGCCTCTTTGGAAGAACTGATCAAAAGGTTTTCGTTCACAAGAAGACGTCACCCGTTGGAAGGTCAGTTAAGTCTTCGAGAAGCTATTTTGAAAGAGCAAGAGCTTTTAAGCGATATAAGACAACTGGCGACGGTTATAGATACCACAAATTTGGACACCAACGGTTTGAGAAAGGTTATCATCAGCATTCTTTCTGACACAAAAACCTTTTTTGTGCGGATAAGAAGCTTTGGTTTCAAATACGGTGTGCCAACTGATACAGATTTCATCATAGATACAAGATTTTTGCCAAATCCTTTTTATGTTCGGGAACTCGCACATTTGGATGGTAGGGATGAAAAGATTCACAATTACTTTGAAAATTATCCCGAAGTTAAACAATTCATTCAACAAATTGTACCTCCTTTGTTGCTTGCCGCTACTTTGTACAAAAAAGAGGGAAGACCAAGCATGACCATCTCCGTTGGTTGCACCGGTGGACGCCACAGATCGGTCTACGTTGCTGAAAAACTGGCAGAAAGTCTAAAAAAAGATTTTCAGGTGATAGTTGAACACCGGGATGTGGATAGATGAAAGTCGTGGCGATAGGTGGCGGGACAGGTTTATCGGTGTTACTAAGAGGTTTAAAGAAATACGATTTGGATATTTCCGCACTCGTTGCTGTGACAGACGAGGGTGGAAGCTCTGGCCGTTTGAGATTTGAACTGGAAATCCCACCCCCTGGCGATGTGAGAAATAACATAATTGCGCTTGCCAACGATGAGGATTTGATGAGTCAAATTTTTGCTTACAGATTTGTTGACAACGGTTCTTTGCATCAACATACCGTGGGTAACATTATAATAGCTGCTCTGACGAAGATGAAAGGAAGTTTCAACGAGGCTGTGAAGTTGACTTGTAGAATACTTGCCATAAAAGGCAAGGTTATACCGATTTGTGATGATTTGATAAGACTTGTGGCAAAGTACGACGATGGATCACAAGTAGTAGGCGAGACCAACATCACGAGGAAAAAAGGTAGGATAATTTCAATTCAGTTGGACAAACCTGCTAAAGCAAGCGAGGAAGCATTGATAGAATTATCGAATGCCGATCTCATTGTCCTTGGACCAGGAAGTTTGTACACAAGCGTAATAACCAACCTGTTGGTGGAAGGTGTAAAAGAGACAATCGCATTGAACAAAAGAGCAGTTAAAATATATGTTGCAAACATAATGACACAACCTGGAGAAACTCATGGATACACTGTTGAGGATCATGTGGCAGAGGTTGAAAGATATCTTGAAAAACCTTTGGATTTCGTAATAGTAAACAACGGCCAGCCACCCGCTGAAGTGCTTGAATCTTACTTGAAAGAAGGTGCTGAGCCAGTTAAAGTTTTGAGCAAACGCGAAAACTATATTTTCGCTGACCTAGTTCAAGTAATCCATGAGCCGAACGATCCTAGACCAAAGATAAGACACAACAGCGAGGCTTTAGCTAATATAATTGTTGAAATCGCAAAGAGGTGTTCGTGTGGTAAACAGTAGGTTTTCTGAAAATGTTCGTGAGGAACTTTGTTCTTTAGAAATTCAAACGCAGGATCAAGCCTGGTCAGAAATCATTGGTTACGTCAAGTCTAAAGGTTTTCTTTTGATAAAAAACGAGGCAAAGTTTGTGGCAATATTTTTTCCATCCATAAAGGTCTCCCGAAGGTTCTTTAAACTCAGCAAATTACTCCCGAGCTTTGAGCATGAAACAGTTGTTGTACAACCTAAAAGATTGCGGAAACAAAGATACGTTGAGGTTCATCTTCCGCTGGAATGGTTTACTCAAAATAGCCCTGTTGATATTTTCAGTGAAACTTTGCCAGAAAAATTTTGCGAAGATCCATTTTTGTTTGGTTCATTTCTGCGCGGATGCTATTTATCTGCAGGTTCGGTGGTTGACCCGCGGTTTGGTTACCATTTGGAACTAGTTTGTCAGACTAACACCATTTTGAAACAAGTTAGTGAAGTTTTAGAAAAGGTTTTTGCCATAAAATCCAAAGTTGTTCAGGCAAACAATTATTACAAACTTTTGATAAGACGTGCAGTTGATTTGATAGAGTTCTTGAATTTAATAGGGGCAGTTGAGGCTGCTGCAAAGCTTGAACAAATCTTTCAAAAAAGGCTGATAGCATCTGATGTTAACAGAAGTATGAACTTTTTGTCTGCGAACGCTGATAGAATAAGTAAGAGTACCATAAAACAACTGAATGCTATAAAAATCATTGAGGAAACGATTGGTTTAGAATCAATTGACGAGGAACTTTCAAAATTGGCAAGATTGAGGATGAAAAACACCGAATTGAGTCTTCGTGAACTAGGAGAATTGATGCAACCGAGAATGACTAAATCGATGGTTTTCAACAGAATGAAGAAAATCATGCGTATAGCTGAGGAAATTGAGAGGGGTAAGGAAAGTTGAAATGCCCTTTTTGTGGTGCTTTGGAAACAAGGGTTCTTGATTCAAGACCGACTTTGGATGGAACGGCGATACGCAGAAGGAGAGAATGCATTGAATGTGGTGGACGTTTTACCACTTATGAGAGATACGAATCTTTACCAATAGTGGTTGTAAAAAAGGATGGTCGAAGAGAGGCCTTTGATCGAAAGAAAATACTCAATGGTTTGTTAAAAGCTTGTGAAAAAAGACCTGTTCCATACGAGGCTCTGGAAAAAATCGTGGAGGAGGTAGAGCTTGCAATTCAAAGGCAAGGCAATGCTGAAGTACAATCTAAATACATCGGTGAGCTTGTAATGGAAAAGTTAAAACAACTTGATCAAGTAGCTTATGTCAGATTTGCGTCAGTTTACAAAGATTTTCGCGAAATAGACCAATTTTTGGAGATAGTAAAGGAATTGAAAAAAGATCAGGAGGTGCGAGAAGGTGGCGAAAAAAAGCACGGTTTACCTAACCAAGGAGGGTTATGAAAAACTCAAAGCCGAACTTAACGAACTTAAGGAGAAGTTGATGTACGAAATATCCCAAAGAATAAAGGAAGCGAGAGAACTTGGAGACCTTTCAGAGAACACCGAGTACGACGAAGCGAAGAACGAGCAAGGAAGAATCGGAAGCAGGATTGCTGAGCTTGAGGAAATACTAAACAACGCTGAAATCATTGAAAATCGTGATAACAGCGTTATATCTGTTGGTTCCACGGTGATTATAAGAAATGTGACTACAGGAGAGGAGAAGAGAATCAAATTGGTAAGCCCGCAGGAAGCAGATATTTTCAACTTCAAAATAAGCGTTGATTCTCCTGTTGGAAGGGCTTTGCTCGACAAAAAGGTTGGAGACGTTGTTCGCGTGAAAACCAACGCTGGTTTGGTAAAATACGAAATCTTGGGAATAGAAATAGACTAAATCACAAAGAGGTGATTCCGTGCTAGACGAAGTTCGAAAACAAAGATCTGACGAAGTAAAAAGTCTTCGAGAGCTTGGAATAGAACCTTATCCTTACAAGTTTGAAAAAACCCACTCAGCGCAGGATGTAAAAAAGCAGTTTGATCATGTAAAACCTGGAGAGCTGGCAGAGGGATCTGAGGTTTCGATAGCCGGTAGGATAATGTCCATCAGAAACCACGGAAAATCGTCTTTTTTCACGCTCAGAGATTTCACTGGTAGAATTCAGGCTTACATAAGGAGCAACGATGTTGGAGTAGATATGTACAAAATTTTTGAAGAGTACGTAAAGATCGGAGACATCTTAGGAGTAAAGGGTCCGGTTTTTCGGAGTAAAACAAGTGAAATAACTGTTCTTGTGAAGGAGTTTAAGATACTTTGCAAAAGTCGAAGACCTCTGCCTGAAAAATGGCACGGATTGAAAGATAAGGAAATAGCTTACAGGCAAAGGTACGTCGATATGATAGCCAACGATGAGACGCTCGCTAGGTTCAAAATAAGGTACGAAGCCATCAGATTCATTAGGGAATTTTTGACAAAACGTGGTTTTGTGGAAGTTGAAACACCCATTTTGAATTACATTCCAAGTGGTGCAAGTGCAAAGCCTTTTATCACTCGTTCTGAAGCTTTGGATTGTGAGTTGTACCTTCGCATAGCTCCAGAGCTTTATTTGAAGCGCTACATAGTTGGTGGATTTGAAAAGGTTTTTGAACTTGGGAAAAACTTCAGAAACGAAGGCATTTCCTACAAACATAGTCCAGAATTTACTTCGATAGAGATATACCAAGCTTATGCGGATTACCATGATATGATGGAATTAACTGAATCCATGATTTCAGAGCTTGTTTACCACCTGTTTGGTAAGTACACAGTGACTTATCAGGGAATAGAGCTGGACTTCAGACCACCTTGGAGAAGGATAAGGATGAGAGATTTCATAAAATCCAAGCTCAACGTTGACATACTTGAAGATTCCGATGAGACAATGAGGAAAGTATTACAAAACCACGGTGTGGATACTTCAGGTCTTTCAAGGGCAAAAATGATCGAAAAGCTTTGGGATCTTGTTGAAAGCGAAGTTGTTCAGCCTACTTTCGTCATGGATTATCCTGTTGAAATTTCGCCTTTGGCAAAACGTCACAGGGAAGATCCCAGACTAACCGAAAGGTTTGAACCAATAGTTTGCGGTATGGAGCTTGGGAATGCCTTTAGTGAGTTAAACGATCCTGACGATCAATTTCAAAGATTTTTAGAGCAAGCAAAGTTAAGGGAAGCAGGAGACGAAGAAGCGCACAGAATGGATTTGGATTTCATAAGAGCCCTGGAATACGGAATGCCCCCAACAGGTGGTCTTGGGATTGGTATCGACAGATTGATGATGATTTTAACTGATTCACCTTCAATACGCGATGTAATTGCATTTCCTCTTGTCAGCTTTAAGGATAAATATGAAGACGAATTTTGAAAGGAGTGCTAGCGAATGAGGCGGTGGATAAAAAAGTGGCAAAAAGTGATAGTTTGGGGGCTTGCTATAGCCTTTATTGCTGGTATAGCGTTTTGGTCGGTTGGAACATACATTGCTGGTAGAGCCAAAGCTAACCAAGAAAATCTGTCTGAAGAAGTTGTTGGGTACCTTGAAGTAAAAGGACAGCAGGTCAAAGACAAAGATTTGCAGGTTACTTATCGGCAACTTGAACAAGAATATCAAAATTTGTTGATGTTCTACGGCTGGCAGAATTTTGATCCTTTGTTCGATGAGCCGGCTCAGAAAGCCCTTCTTCTTGAAAATATTCTTAAGGAAAATGTGGTCATTTATTATGCAAAGCAAGAAAAGCTTTTTCCATCCAACAAAGAAATATCTTCAAAACTAGCTGAATACAAAAAACAAATAGAAAGCAACGAGTCTTTGCTCAAGTATGTTAAGACCTACTACGGTTCTGTTGACAACTATCTAGACAAAGTTATTAAACCAGACGTTTTAAGGACCATGGCGGTTGAGAAAGTCAGAGACAAGGTGGCAAAAGTAAGCGAAGAGGATATGAAAAAGTACTTCGAGGAAAATATGAATCAGATAAAGAGAAAATATGATAAAGTCGATGCATCATATGTTAATTTCGAAGATAAAACTGCCGCAGAAAAGTTTTTGGCTGAAGCGCAAAATGTTGGTTTTGACCAAGCCGCTACGAATTTGAACTTGCAACCTCAAATTTTCTCCGGACTCACTAGAGGATTATTCGAAGAAGAATATGAAAATCAAATTTTTTCCGCAAAAGAAGGGGAAATCGTTGGTCCGATACCGTTTGCAAGCACATTTTATGTTTTCAAAATCAACAAAAGTTTCGTTATAAATAATTTTGATTCTTTCAAAAATTCCGATGGATATCTTTCTGAAATGAATTCCTTGCAATCTGAAAGATTTCAAAACTGGTATGATAGCTACGTAAGCGAAAATGAAATAAAATTAGTCATTAAAGATGAGGTTTACAACGTTTGGTCTAAGATTAACAAAGTGTCGCGGTTTGAGGATCTTGTGGAGATATATCAATCGCTTGTCAAAAAATTGTTCGCTGAAGACGGTTCACTTCTACCGGATGTTCCAGATACCATGAAAAGTGCCTTTTTAGCTTTGTTGGACAAAGTTAGAACTTTTGCAAACGATGATGAGATCAACTCTTTGGGCCCAATCAAAGATCAAGAGAAAAAAGTGGTAGAGTATCTGTACAATTTCTATCCTTCTTTACTTCGTGTTGCGCAGGCAATGTACAGAGTAAACCCAGACAACGTTGATGCAAAGTACAATTACTTCTCTCTTCTTTATTCTCAAATTAAACCATATCTTTTGCCAGATTACGTTCCATACATTTTGCAAACGATATTGGAACTAGAAGTTGGTCTTGAAAGTATCGCCAGAAATGAAGATGCTCCAAAAGAATACAGAACAACGGCGTTTTACAACCTTTATGACTTGACAAAATCCATAGGCGATAAAACCAGTGCCAAGTTTTATCTTAACGAACTTAGAAAGTTAGATCCAAACTACATTGATTTTGATTCGGCATTGCAAGAATTGGAAAGCGGGCAATGATGCCCGCTTTTTTCATAATGCGGTTATTCCTTCACAGCATATGCCCAAAATTTTATAATTTGCTTTGATACCTTTGCTTTCGAAAACTTTTACCATGAATTCTGCTGCTTTTTTTGCGCCTTCCTCACTTTTGACAAATCCGGCTACGCTCGGTCCTGCCCCGCTTAAAAAGCAACATAACATGCCTGCAGACTGAGCATTTTCTATTATTTCTTCCATTCCCGACACAAGTTTTTTTCTGTACGGTTGATGTATGAAATCTTGAGTTGCAATTTGAAGCATGGAAAAATCTTTAGATACCAAACTTGCCACAAGCAATGCCACTCTACTGATATTTGATGTAGCGTCTTTCAAATGTATCATTTTTGGGATAATTTCTCGAGCTTTTTCCGTCTGTAATTCAAACTCAGGTATTGTTACAACAACTTTCAGTTCGTCTGGTGGGAGCAGCTTTTTGAAGAAGATCTTATCATCGTAGACTGCGGAAATCGTGATTCCACCGACCAAAGCAGCCACAACGTTGTCAGGATGTCCTTCCATTTCCACCGCCAACTTTAATATCTCTTCTTCCTTCAAAGGCTTGCCAAGCAACATGTTCGCTGCAACCATTCCTCCTACAATTGCTGCGGCACTGCTTCCTAATCCCCTTGCAAGCGGTATGTTGTTCGTCATTTTTATGCTTACCCCACCTTTATAGCCCGCTTTTTCAAAAATTATTTTTGCGGCTTTGAAAACAAGGTTGTCTTCTTTTCGTGAAATCGATTTAGAACCTTCACCAGAAACTTCTATGCTTAAAGTGTCAGAAAAATCCATTTCGATGAAATTGTAAAGTGTCACGGCCATCCCAATACAATCAAACCCAGGGCCAAGATTGGCTATGGTTGCTGGAATTTTCACCCTGACCAAATCCTATCACTCCCCATCGTATATGGCTTTTTCCAAGGCTTTGATTTCTGGAGGTATCACAACTGGTGATATTCCAATTTTCATGGCAGTATCGGGATCTTTCAAACCATGACCTGTTAAAACACAAACGACCTTGGAATTTTTTTGAAAGTATCCCTTGTTGAAGTACTTTATAACACCTGCAACTGATGCGGCTGAAGCTGGTTCGACAAAGATGCCTTCTTTCTTCGCTAAAAGTTGATAAGCTTGAAGGATTTCTTCATCCGTCACCTTGTCAACAAGCCCACAGGATTCTTGAACTGCGTTGACAGCGGATTTCCAGCTAGCAGGATTACCTATTCTTATGGCTGTCGCTATTGTTTTTGGGTTTTCAATTATCCTTCCTTCCACTATAGGCGCAGCACCAGCAGCTTGAAAACCAAGCATTTTTGGAAGTTTTGAAATTTTTCCAATGGAAAAATACTCTTTGAACCCTTTCCAATAAGCGGTTATGTTTCCTGCATTACCAACGGGTATGGCAAGGTAATCAGGGGCGTCTAAAAATTCATCGCATATTTCAAACGCAGCAGTTTTTTGTCCCTCTATTCTGTTAGGGTTTATCGAGTTAACGACAGTTACTGGAAATTTCTCTGAAAATTCTCTAACCAGTTTCAAAGCGTCGTCGAAATTTCCTTCCACGGCAATTACTTTTGCTCCGTAAGCAATCGCTTGTGCAAGCTTACCGATTGCAACGGCATCTTTTGGTATCAAAACTGCGCATTTCAGCCCAGCACGTGCAGCATAAGCAGCTGCAGAAGCAGCTGTGTTACCAGTTGAAGCGCAAATCACAGCTGTTGCACCGTTTTCCACCGCGACTGATATTGCCACTGTCATCCCCCTGTCTTTGAACGAACCTGTTGGATTCATTCCTTCGTATTTCAGATACAGTTCAAAGCTCAAACCAAGATGTTTTTCCAAGTTAGAAGCCCTGATAAGAGGAGTATTTCCTTCTTTTAGCGTCACTATACTTTCTCTTTTCTTAACTGGTAAAAAATCAAAGTATCTGTCAATAACACCCAAGTACGCCATTTTAACTGCCCCCTTCAACTTTTATTACAGAATCAACACTTTTAACCACATCGAGTTTTTCAATTTCCAAAACAGCGTTCTTAAGGTTCCCAAAAGTTGTTTTATGAGTTAATATAACTATTTCTGCCATCTCATTTTTGACATCCTTTTGAACAACGGTATGAATACTTATGTCGTTCTTTCCAAAAACAGCACTGATTTTTGCAAGAACTCCTGACTTGTCAATCGCTTTAAGGCGGATGTAGAAATCACTTTTACATGTCCAAACGTCGACGACGTTTATATCACAATTGACAAAGTTGTATTCGCAATTTTTTCCACTGGCTGCTTCCATAATGTCGGCCACCACGGCACTCGCCGTTGCCATTTTTCCAGCTCCTTGACCAAAAAACATCACCTCGCCTACGGCATCTCCTTCTACAAGTACCGCGTTGTAGACTCCTCGAACAGAACTTAAAGGATGGTTTTGATTGATCATGGTTGGGCAAACCATGATTTCGATATCATTATCTGAAACCTTTCGAGCTGAAGCAATTAGTTTTATCACATATCCAAGCTCTGCGGCATACTTTATATCTTCAATTCCAATTTTTTCAATACCTTCTGTGTAAACCTTATCTGGCGTTATCCATGTGTTGAAAGCTATCGAAGAGAGTATGGATATTTTCCTTGCAGCATCAAAACCCTTCACATCGGCAGAGGGATTACTCTCAGCATACCCGAGTTTTTGTGCTTCAAAGAGAGCCTCTTGAAAAGTTTTTTTGTTTTCTTGCATTTGGGTTAAAATGTAATTGGTGGTTCCATTGAGTATGCCTTGAATTTTGATGATTCTATTGGCGGCAAGACAACGCTTCATTGGACGTATTATCGGTATTCCACCTGCAACGCTTGCTTCAAAAAGAAAAGCCACGTTCTGCTGTTTGGCAATCTCAAGAAGTTCTTTTCCATATTTTGAAACAACTTCTTTGTTTGCTGTGATAACATGCTTTCCTTTCTTTAAGGCCTTTTCAATATAAGTTTTAGCTGGTTCTTCTCCACCAATTAGTTCCACAACAACTTTGATTTCTGGATCGTTCAAAATCTCGTCAGCGTTAAAAACTATTTTTCCTTTTGCATAATCTGGCCTTTGTTTGGAAGGATTCCGAACTAGTATTTTTTCCACCACAATTTCTTTGCCAAGTTTTTTAGTTATGATAGAACGGTCCTTTTCAAGAAGTTCCACAACACCAGAACCAACAGTACCAAGGCCAAGTATTCCAACTTTTATCATCTCTCCTCCTCCCTTCTGTGTTTGTGTTTATTCATAAAAAAAGCGGGCTAGTTTTTTAACTAGCCCGCTTCTGCTGAACGGAGATTGCTTTTTTACACAACTACAAGCAACCGCCGTTCAGCAGGCGGGCAGTTGCTTGTAGTTGTTGTACCAGAATTCAATTGAGCAACCACAAATACTTCACACATATTGCTTCACATCCTTGTTTTTAATTAACTATACACCCAGGAGGAAAGTTTGTCAACAGAAAAGGGAGTGTGTTCGAAAAAAGGACTTGATTATTCCGAAGATGAGATATAATCCTTAAAAACACTTCACCGAAGAAGACTCTGTATGAGGAGAAGATATTCACTCAAAAGATTATCCGTGAAGATGATTAAGAATTTGCTGCGACTTATTGAGGATATGGGTGAAGTAATATTTTTGTTGGCGTTTATTAGAAGAGCGTTTCTTTGTCGAGGCTTGTTTGAAACACTTTGATTGATGAGACAATAAGTGTATTTCTGATTTTTCGAACGGACTCACAGAAAAAGTGGGTGTGTTTAAAAACAAAAAAATTGGCTGGGGCGGGAGGATTCGAACCTCCGAATGTCGGATCCAAAGTCCGATGCCTTACCAGCTTGGCGACGCCCCAGCGCCGATATATATTATATCATAGCTTGTCAAAAAGTCTAGATGGATAGGGTAAAGCTAGGTTTGAATATGCTTACACTGGTTGCATATTTTCAAATACATGGTATAATTAAGGTGCGAGGCGACGTAGCCAAGCGGTTAAGGCGGGGGTCTGCAAAATCCCTATGCGTGGGTTCGAATCCCACCGTCGCCTCCAGAATTTAAAGTCAAATTTGGTCTTGCGTCTTTTTCTTTTTTTATTTTTTCATCATGTTACATTTTTTGCTTTTGATTTCAAATTGTTGACAATTAATAGTAAAGGTATATAATTAAAAAGGAACTTAGAAATGCTTTTTTCCAATAGTTAATAACTAATCGGCCGCGAATGATATTTTGCTGTGGGAGGGGTTGGTATGAGTAAGAAAGTTTTATTGGGATTAGCTTTTGTATGGCTCTTGGCCCTAACAATTTTTGCCCAGGAGGTTGTCACTATCAGATTCTCTTGGTGGGGCGGCACCGATAGACATAACGCAACATTAAAGGCTATTGAAATCTTCGAAAAGAAGTATCCAAACATCAAAATCAAAGCTGAATATGCAGGATGGAGTGGTTATTTCGAAAAACAGGCGGTTCAGATGGCTGGTGGTACAGAAGCTGATGTAATGCAGATCAATTGGCCTTGGCTTCCTATTTTTTCACCAGATGGAACAGGATTCTACGATCTTTACAAGCTATCTGACATAATTGATCTTTCAAATTTCCCACCTGAGGTTCTTCAGCTTGGAACAGTCAACGGGAAGCTCAACGGTATTCCAGTTTCAATGACTGGTCGTGTCTTCTGGTACAACAAGACAGTTTATGACAAGTATGGTGTACCGATTCCAAAAACTTGGGATGATTTGTTTGCAGCAGCGAAGAAGTTCCCAAAAACTATTTATCCAATAATCGCTGGTTCTTATGATGGATGGCTCATATCTCACTTGTACGCGACACAAGTACTTGACAAACCGATGCTTGCGGTCGATGGTACACTACTTTGGACGGTAGATGATTTCAAAGTTGCTCTTGGATTCTATAAGAAACTGATAGACAATCGCGTGACACCAAAAATTCCTGAAATAGCAGCTGAAGGCGGGACAGGAGATGTTCCAATAGCTCAACTTCCAAGCTTCATCATGGGTAATTACGCTGGTTTGTATGAATGGACAAGCGCTATAGGAAAAACAGCAGAACCCGTGGCTCAAAAAGGTATGCAGCTTGTGATGGGCGGAATTCCGACAGGGCCAGATTCCAAGGATTCTGGTATACTCTTTAAACCTTCAATGTTGTTTGCAATTAGCAAGAATACAAAATATCCTAGAGAGGCTGCTATATTCTTGAATTTCTTGTTGAACGATCCCGATGCTGCGCTAGCACTCGGTTTGACAAGAGGAGTTCCAATAAGTAAATCTGCATATGAAGCTCTTCAAAAAGCAGGTAAATTGGCAGGGCTTGAAGTAGAAGGACTTGAATATCTGTTGTCAGTGCCATCTAAGCATCCATTGAGTCCGTACTTTGAAGATTCTAGATTGCAGACGTTGTATAGGGAAATAATCGATGCCATATCGTATGGCACAATGAGTGTTGATCAAGCAGCAGTGGAGATGCACAAACGAGTTCAGCAAATTCTTGGTGAGATTGTGAAAAAGTAAAGTATAAGATGAATTTAAAACTAAAGGGGGGCTGTGTTCGTAGCCCCCATTTTGTTAGTTTGTCCAGGAGGTGATGGTTGAAAAATGAAAGGATCAAAATTAAAAAAGTACATTGGATTACTTTATATCTCTCCTTGGCTTATTGGAACAGCGATATTCACAGTTTATCCTTTTATGGCATCCTTCATACTTGGGTTTATGGATTACAGGTTGACAGGTGCACCAAAATTTGTTGGTTTGGCAAACTATATAAGAATGTTCAATGATAAGTTATTTTGGATATCTCTTTTTGCAACATTTAAATTTGTGCTTTTATCTGTTCCTGCAAGACTTGCGTTTGCTTTGTTGATTGCAATTGTGCTCAACGCAAGCTTAAAGGGTATAAATTTGTACCGTACAATCTACTATATTCCATCCATACTTGGTGGGAACATTGCTATAGCAGTTCTTTGGAGATTTCTATTTCAAAGATATGGTTTAATTAATCAAATGTTAGGTATATTTGGTTTGCCACCCGTTTTATGGTTTTCTACCGAATGGGGCGCACTTATCACTATCAGTACTTTAAGGGTTTGGCAATTTGGATCAGCTATGGTAATCTTTCTTGCTGGTCTAAGGGATATTCCACAGGAGTATTATGAAGCAGCCGCAATAGATGGGGCTAACAAAAGGCAGATCTTTTGGAAGATAACCATGCCTTTGCTGTCGCCTGTGATCTTTTTCAATTTGGTGATGGGTATGATCCATGCTTTCCAAGAATTTAATGCTCCTTTCATGATAACTGGCGGAGGGCCAATGTACAGAACGTATTTGTTCTCCATGATGATCTACGATAATGCTTTCAAATTGTATAACATGGGGTATGCATCTGCTCTGTCGTGGTTCTTGTTCGTCATAATAGCTGCTTTTGCGGCAATTATTTTCAGATCCTCAAAATACTGGGTTTATTACACATCGTAAGAGGTGATGTGTATGTTTGGCAGAAAATTGAAGTTTGCTGACATTTATTCTGCTGGTACTGTAGATGTAGAAGTTTTGAACCTTCAAATTCAAAAAAGGTTGAAACGAAGAAAGATATTGGATTTAACCTTGAGGTATACGATCCTTACACTTGGGGCTTTCATCATGATCTATCCCATGCTGTGGCTTTTTGGTGCTTCTTTCAAAACAAATGCCGAGATTTTCACATCCATATGGTTTGTTCCTCCAAGGTTTGATTTTTCTGTTTACGCACAAGCGTGGAAAACAGGTACCCAATATACACTTGGACATTACTTTCTGAACACTTTTCGATTTGTCTTGCCGAGGGTTATTTTCACAGTAATATCTTCAGTTATAGTCGCGTACGGTTTTGCGCGCTTCAATTTTCCGTTGAAGAAGTTCTTGTTTGGACTTATGATATCAACTATGTTTTTACCGTGGGTCGTAAGGATCATACCAATGTATTTGTTCTGGAGAAATCTTGGACTTCTTGATACGTTTGTCCCGCTGTATGCACACACTATTTTTGCAAACGAAGCTTTCTTTGTCTTTATGCTTATTCAATTTTTCAGAACACTTCCAAAGGAATTGGATGAAGCTGCAGTTATAGATGGATGCAACTCCTTTCAGGTTTTGATCAAGATTCTTCTTCCAAATATTAAGCCCGCGGTTATATCTGTTGGGCTATTCCAATTTATGTGGTCAATGAACGATTTTCTTGGACCATTAATTTACATTTCAAGTGTTGAGAAATATCCAATTCAAATTGCTCTAAGAATGGCTATAGATGCAACTGCTGGTGTTGAGTGGAATGTCATCATAGCTATGTCATTGATAGCGTTAATGCCATCGATAATCATTTTCTTTGCTGCTCAAAAGTACTTCGTTCGTGGCGTTGCCACAACAGGTTTAAAGGGATGATGAGAGGGGAGAAAAATGGATGCAAGAATACTTTCTGTTACCAGTCGAACAGCTACGATCGAGCTGGTCAGCGATTATTGTTATTTCCTACCTTTTGAGTGCGAAATATTTGCAAATGGGAAAAGCTATGGAAAGATTAACAGAAATGTTTTTACGATACACAACCTTGAGCCAGATCAAGAATACATCTTACTTCTGAAAAAAGATGAAGAAAAATTGGCAGATCTAACTTTTAGAACTGAACCAGAAAGCTTTGTTGTTGATGTTCGAGATTTTGGAGCGAAAGGTGATGGAAAAACTTTGGATACATTTGCCGTTCAAGCAGCCATTATGTCCTGTCCTGAAGGAGGAACAGTTGTTTTTCCACCAGGAACATATCTGTTGACACCTGTTTTTCTTAAAAGCAATCTGACCATAGAAATACAAAAGGATGCTGTTTTACTTGGGGTGTCGGAGAGAACATTGTATCCTATTCTTCCAGGTTTGTTGAGTTCGAAGCTTGGGGAAATTTATCTTTCTTCCTGGGAAGGTGAACCTGCCGAAAGTTTTGCAAGTTTAGTGACAGGAATTGGTGTGGAAAACGTCCGAATAATCGGTCAAGGCGTTATTGATGCAAATGCTAATTTTGATGATTGGTGGTTTAATCCAAAGGTTAAAAGAATTGCCTGGCGACCTAGAAGTATTTTTTTGAATCGTTGCAAAAATATTTTGATTGAAGGTATAACCATTAGGAATTCTCCTTCTTGGACAGTGCATCCTCTGTTTTGCAAAGATTTGAAGCTTTTGACGCTCAACATTGTTAATCCAAAGAATTCTCCAAATACTGATGGTATTAATCCGGAATCTTGTTCAAATGTTCTAATAGCAGGTTGCCGAATATCTGTTGGAGATGATTGTGTTGCTGTGAAAGCTGGAAAATACGAGGTAAAACAAAAGTTCGATGTGCCTTCTGAAAACATAGAAATTAGAAATTGTTTGATGGAACATGGACATGGTGCAGTTGTAATAGGCAGCGAAATGTCTTGTGGTGTGAGGAATGTAAAGGTTAGCAACTGCCTTTTTGTAAATACCGATAGAGGACTTAGAATAAAAACCAGAAGAGAAAGGGGAGGGTACGTGGATGAAATAGAGTTAAAAAATGTGCAAATGAATGGTGTTTTCGTTCCTTTGGCTATTAATTGCTTCTACAATTGTGGGGCAGATTACGATCCTTTGTACTCGTCGGATAAAGTTGTTGCTGACGTGAACGAAAGAACACCAACTATAGGATCCATTGTTATGAAAAATGTTTTATGCGAAGATGTAAAATCAATGGCTGCGTTTGTCTATGGTTTACCGGAGAAAAAGATTGAAAAGATATACATGGAGAATGTAAGGATTGAAATTTCCAAAGAATGTGAAGTTTTCAATCCAGAAATGTTTGATGGAGTCCAACCAGTTTGTAGACAAGGTTTACTGTTCAAAAACGTTGATAAGCTTGTTCTTAAAAATGTGGTAGTTGAAAATCAAGTAGGAGAAAAAATTATGACGATAAATGTTGACAAACTCGTTGAGGAGGGATGAGAAATGGAAATAAGATACCAGGTTCATCCGGATGATTTTCGCAGGTATGATACGAACCAAGTGCGTGAAAAGTTTCTTGTTGAAAAAATTTTTGCTGAAGACGACATATGTTTGGTTTATTCGCATGCTGACAGAATAATTTTTGGTGGGATCATGCCTGTCAATAAGGTCTTGAGCTTAAACGTTGGAAACCAAATCAGAGCGGAATATTTTCTCGAAAGAAGAGAACTTGGAATTATAAACATTGGTGGGAATGGTGTGGTTTCAGTTGATGGAATAAGCTATGAACTGGCCAACAAAGATGGATTATACATTGGCATGGGAGCTAGGGTTATAGAATTTTCATCGAAAGATTCGAATAAACCTGCAAAGTTTTTCATTTGTTCCACACCTGCACATACCTCATACCCAACTGTGAAGATTGAGATAATCAAAGCCAATCCTGTTAAACTTGGCGATGTGGCAACAGCCAACAGGAGGACGATATATCAATATGTGCATCCAGCAGTTTGCAAAAGTTGCCAGCTTACGATGGGATTGACTGTTCTTGAGCCTGGATCTGTGTGGAATACAATGCCACCTCACACTCACGAAAGAAGATCCGAAGTTTACTTTTACTTTGATCTTGGCCCAAACGATCGTGTATTTCATTTCATTGGGTTGCCATCTGAAACAAAACACATTGTTGTAGCAAATGAGCAAGCGGTTATTTCACCAAGTTGGTCCATTCACTCAGGAGTTGGAACCCGAAATTATGCTTTCATATGGTGCATGGCGGGCGAGAACCAAAAATTTGACGACATGGATGCAGTGCCGATGGAAGTCCTAAGGTAAAACAGGTGGTGAAGATGAAGTACGAGAAAGTCGAACGATTTATCAACGAATATCTCTCAAGTTATAAACCGTATAAAGGTCGATGGTGCTATGAAGATGGCTGTGTTTTGAAAGGGAGCTGGGATCTTTATCGCGTAACCGGCAACCAAAGATACCTAGATTTTGTTTCAAGTTATTTTGAAAATTTCATCGATGAACAGGGAAATGTAAAAGGTTATAATTTGGAAAACTACGCATTGGATGATATATGCCCAGCAAGCGTGTTAATTGATTTTTATGAAATTGAGAAAAAGGAAAAATACCGCAAAGCTTTGGATCTCTTTTACAAACAAATAATCTCCCATCCAAGAACCAAAATAGGAAATTTTTGGCACAAAAAGATATACCCTAATCAAATTTGGTTGGATGGCCTTTACATGGTTATGCCTTTCTATACCAAATATGCCAAGAAATTTCTCAACTTCGAGGAAGCCTTGAAAGACATTGTTAATCAGTTTTTGAACGTGCGCAAATATATGTGGGATGAGAAGAAGAAATTGTACTACCATGGTTATGATGAATCTAGAGTACAAGAATGGGCTGATAAAATAACTGGTTTATCGAAATCGTTTTGGGCTAGGGCTCAAGGTTGGTTTATGATGGCTCTAGTTGATGTATTAGATGCAATTACTGATATTGATAAATCACAATATTTTAATTCGCTTGCTGATATCTTCGTAGAAGCGGCGTATGGTTTGATCAATTACCAAGATGAAGAAACTGGCATGTGGTACCAGGTGATTGATCAAGTTAGGCCTGACAATTATCTTGAAACTTCCGCTACTTTAATGTTTGCCTACAGTTTTCTCAAAGGTTTCAGATTGGGTTTGTTAGGATCTGAATTTAAAGACAGAGGTTTGAAAGCTTTTGATGGTACCGTTAAAAAATATTTGGTGGAAAAGGATGGAAAGCTGTCCTTACATGGCATATGCAGTGTGGCTGGACTTGGTTGGTATGAGAATCGCTATAGAGACGGTTCATACAAATATTACCTTTCTGAAAAGGTTGTCAGTGATGATCCCAAAGGCGTGGGACCGTTGATGATGGCTTACTCAGAATTGTTGAATATTTCCTAAAGTAGTAAATGCAAACAATTTCATACCCGGCTATGAAGGCCGGGTTTTTGTTTGGGTTGACTTAAAGTTCAAAAAGTGGATAATTTTATTTGGAGGTGCTGAATATGGATATTAAGAAAATCGATAAGTTTATTTTTCAGATAAAGGGGAAAAACGTTGATGCCATAGTGTTCACTGACCAAGAAACTATCAGTAACCCTGACTTTCGCGAAGCTCTTCAGCAAATTGTCAACGTCACGCACATGCCGGGTATCGTTGCTGCCATAGCCATGCCTGACATTCACTGGGGTTATGGATTTCCAATCGGTGGTGTTGGTGTTTTCGATGCTGAAAAAGGAGTTATTTCACCTGGTGGAATAGGTTTTGACATCAACTGTGGAGTTAGGTTGATGAAAACGAATTTAACTTATGAACAAGTTAAACCAGTACTTAGAAAGCTTCTTGAAGAAATTTTTGACTCTGTTCCGGTTGGGGTTGGAGCGAGGGGAGCTGTAGAAATTGACAAGAAAACTTTGAAGGAAATTTGCGAGCTTGGTGCAAGATGGGCTGTTGAAAATGGATATGGAAGTAAAGAAGACCTTCAGAGAATTGAAGACGGTGGGACAGTTGGACCAGCTAACCCAGATGACGTTTCTGATAAAGCCTATGAAAGGGGATTCGACGAGCTTAGCACATTAGGTGCTGGTAATCATTTCATAGAGATTCAAAAAGTTGAGGAAATTTACGACGAAAATGTTGCCAAAGAATTTGGTTTGTTCCAAAATCAAGTTGTGTTTTCAGTACACTGTGGAAGCAGAGGTTTTGGTCATCAGATTGCGACTGATTACATTCAGATAATGCGTGATAAACTTGCCGATCACAACAAAAACTTGCCAGATAAGCAATTGATAAATGCACCGTTCAACCATCCTATTGGTCAAAAGTATTTCAGCGCAATGAATTGCGCGGCAAACTACGCTTTTGCCAACAGGCAAATGATAGGTTTCATGCTGACAAAAGCGGCGAGAAAAGTTTTTCCAAAAGCAGAGGTTACCTTGCTTTACGACGTAGCGCACAACATTGCAAAACTGGAAGTTTACAATGGAAGAAAGTTGATAATTCATCGCAAAGGTGCAACCAGAGCCTTGGGACCAGGTAACCCCATTTTAAACGAGGTTTACAGAGCCATAGGTCAACCGGTTTTAATACCAGGTAGCATGGGCAGTGCTTCCTATGTTTTGGTTGGTACGAAGAAAGCTGAACAAATTTCCTATGGAAGTACCGCACATGGTGCAGGACGTGTTCTTGGAAGAAGAGCCGCTCTTAGGTCGATGAGTTACAAAGATGTTTTACAATCGCTTGCTGAAAAAGGTATCGAAGTTGTGAGCAAAGAAAAGAAGACCTTGGTTGAGGAAGCACCAGAAACTTACAAAGATGTGGATAGAGTTGTTGAAATAGTTGATAGTATAGGTATTTCGAAGAAAGTGGCAAAACTCGTTCCTCTGGGTGTGGTGAAGGGGTGAGAAAAACGTTAAGCACCAAAGCTTTGTTGAATTTGGAAGGCGTTGCGTCAACGCTTCACATTCTGCTGACGCAAGGGGCTGTTTTCACTGGTTTGGCTTTGGCTTTTGGCTTGGATGAATTTTTGCTTGGGGTAGTTGCTTCCTTTCCTATGGTGGCGCAAGTCTTTCAGATCATCATGCCAAGGATAATGTACAAAACCCCAAGACGAGTTTTCCTGGTGAATTTGTTTAACTTGCTTTCGAGATCTCCTTGGATTGTTTTGATGATTTTTTTGCTGTTTCCAAACAGGAAATCTTTTGTATTCGTTTTTATTTTTGCAATTTCGCAAATCTTTGGTACCCTTGCTGGAAATGTTTGGACGTCGTTGGTCAGAGATTTGATACCCGAAAATGAACGTGGGTCTTTCTTTGGGCGCAGAAACGTGTACACCACAATTACGAGTTTGATAGCCTTTTACCTTTACACTTTGCTTATAGAAAAATTCAACGACCCTTTGGGTTATGAACTTGTCATAGGAATCGGTATGGTTGGAATGATTGTATCGCTTTGGGCTATGAAGGATGTGCCGGACGTTCCGATTAAAGTATCTGAATCAAAAGCGGAAATCAAACGTGTCCTTGGTGATTCGAACTTTGTAAAGCTTTGTCGATTTTACTTTTTCTGGAACCTTGTCATAGCTTTTACTTCACCGTTTTTTCCTTATCACCTTTTGAAAAACGTCAAAGTTCCGTTTTCCTACATTGGTATCATGAACATTGTGAACAACTTGGTTGCCATACTTTTTTACATTCTGTGGGGGAAGCTGGCTGATAAATATGGACACAAGACGGTTGCTGTTCTTGGGATTCAAATCGTTGCTTTTACTCCTATGGTTTGGGTTTTGATGAACCAGTTTACTTACAGATATCTAATGGTTGTTGATGCAGTGATGAGTGGTATTGCTTGGTCTGCCATAAATTTGACTTTTTTAACTTTACCAATGGAAGTTGCACACAGCTCTTCATCAGCTTATTTTGCGGTCTATGCTACAACTGGGGGAATAGGAGGCTTGATTGGTGCCTTTCTTGGTGGAGCAATTGCCAAACTTCTTTCTCCGCTTAGTTTTGCATTTTTTGGAATACCTATAGTTGGTCTTCAGTTCATGTTCCTTGCCAGTGGATTTCTTAGGTTGAGCATAATAAAGTTGCTCCTTGCGGTGAAAACTTATAGGTATGTACCCGTTAAAGATCTTCTAACGGATGGTTTATCGTACATTTTCCGAACCAATATTTTCAAGTCTTCGGAAAGCTTGCTGATGCGGCGATTTAGAAAAGTTGTAGAAGAAAAATCAAAGGAAAATGTTGGAGGTGAGAAAAAATGGCGCGTGAAGAGATGGTGGTAGTTCAAATCAAAGGTTCAAAAGTTCTTGTACAAAGAGAAAGAACATCAGCTTGTGGCAGCTGTCCAGCGCACATGCTTTGCACAGGCGATAAGCAATTTGCAAGTATAGAAGCCGATAAAAATGGTTTTGACGTTCAACCCGGCGATCACGTTATAGTTGAAATACCAAACGTGAGTGGTGTAAAAACGGCTCTTTTGCTTTATACGTTTCCAACAATTGTTTTCATCGGCACGCTCATAATCGCCAGCAAATTTCTTACAGAGGTTTATGGCTTGTTCTTAGCTATAGCTGCAGTTGGTTGTTATTATTTCTTTGTAAAGCATTACGATAAAAAGTTTAGAAAAAATTTCAGACCAAAGATAATCGGTTTGGTTAAAGATTCGTCGACAAAAGATCTAGCAGATGACGCTTCTCTTCGTTGATGATTTTCTTTATAGTTTCAACTTCATCGGCAGCATAAGGTATTAGCTCCGAATAGAAAATGATGCTGTCCTTTTCAACATTTATTGCCAAATCAAGTGCTTCTTGCATCGACAGATTTTGTTTCATCTTCTCAAGACTTGGGAATATGGAAACTTCTGCCAAGCTTTTGAGATATCCAACTGTTTCTTCTTCAATCCAACTCGACAATCCACCAATTTTTTGCTCAACTTTTCCAATCAATTCCTTGAATATTTTCTGATGCTCTCTTTCCTGATCCGCAAGTTTTGCAAAGAAATTTTTCAACTTTTCGTTGGTTTGCATTGATGCAAGATTTGTGTAAAATCCATATCCTGTTGATTCAATTTGCAGTGCTATAGACAAAAGATCGCTCAAACTCATCATAACTTTTCCTCCTTTCAGAATTCGGAAAGTTCTAACTGAAGCGATGTGATTGCTTCTAGTATTTCCTTTGGTGTTATGAGCTCTCCTCCAACTTTTGTTACCAACTTTACCTTCAGATTTTTCTTTGTGAGTGCAAGCACTTCCTTTGCGTACTGTCCTAAGTTCATTTCGGCTATCACAACACCATCAACTTGACTTAGAAGTTTCTTGAGTCTTGTTGAAGGCATAGGCCAAATCGTTATCGGTCTGAAAAATCCAACCTTCATTTTGTCTTGTCTTGCGACTTTAACTGCCTTAATGGCGCTTCTTGCCGTCGAACCGTAAGCGACTACAAGTATTTCGGCGTCTTCAACCATGTATTCCTCGTACATGGCTATCTCATCAGCGTGGATCTTGATCTTATTTGATAACCTTCTGACTAGTTTATCGCTGATTTCAAAACTGGCCTGTGGAAAACCGGATTCATCGTGTACCAAACCTGAAACGTGGAAGCGTGCTTTACCCATTTGTACCAAAGGCTGTGGAGTTGGTTCGGCGAAGTCTCTTTCCAAGAACGGTACATATATCTCTTCCTCTTCAAGTTGTTCTTCAGTTAGCCTTGGTATTATTTTCAGCTCTTTGTCTTCAGGCATATCAAAAGTTTCGCGCATGTGGCCAAGGACTTCATCCATCAAAAAGATCACCGGGGTTCTGTACTTTTCAGCAAGGTTGAAAGCTTCTATTATAAGTCTGTAAGTTTCGCCAACACTCCAAGGATACAGCGCTATTATTTCGTGGTCTCCATGGGTTCCCCATCTTGCCTGCATTATGTCTCCTTGAGCTGGACGAGTTGGTAATCCCGTGGAAGGTCCTCCCCTCATCACGTTGACAAAAACACAAGGTGTTTCGGTCATTATCGCATAGCCGATAGCTTCCTGCATCAAGCTGAAACCTGGCCCGCTTGTGGCTGTCATTGATTTGACTCCCGCAAGTGAGGCACCTATTATAGCCGCTGCACTTGCTATTTCGTCTTCCATTTGTATGAAAACCCCTCCGACCTTTGGAAGCTCTCTAGCCATGACTTCTGCTATCTCGGAAGAGGGTGTTATCGGATATCCTGCGTAAAATCTACAGCCAGCTTTTATTGCGCCAATTGCGCAGGCTTCGTTACCTTGCATTAAAACGCGCTTGCTCACTTTTCAACACTCTCCTCGATGGTCTTTCTTTCCACTATCACTATGGCGAAATCTGGGCAAAGATTTTCGCACATTAAGCAGCCTATGCAAGTTGAATGATCTTCCACAACAGGTTCTAAAAGTTTGCCTTTTTTGATTGTGCCGGTTGGGCAAAATCTATAGCATATTCCACACCTTTTACACCATGAATAATTTATCTGCACCAAAAACTGTTTTTTCACCTTTTTCACCTCACTTTATGAGTGCTAGGAAAACACCAGCTGCCATTGCAGATCCAATAACTCCAGCAACGTTTGGACTCATTGCATGCATGAGAATAAAGTTCGTTGGATCCTCTTCAGTTGCGAGTTTTTGGGCAACCCTTGCAGACATGGGCACGGCAGAAACTCCAGCGGCACCTATCAAAGGATTTATCTTTTGCTTGAGAAAGAGGTTCATGAATTTTGCAAAGAGAATGCCTCCGGCAATGGAACATACAAAGGCAAAAGCTCCCAAGGCGAATATCATCAAACTCTGTGGTCGAAGAAATACTTCTGCACGTGCGGAAGCACCCACACAGAGCATTAAAATTATCGTTACTGAATCAAGGATAAACCTGCTTGCACCTTCAACCAATCTCTTGACGTTTCCAGCTTCTCTGAAAAGGTTCCCCAGCATGAGCATACCAATCAAAGGCAAAGCTTGGGGAACTATGAACGCTGAAACAATTGTTACAACAACCGGGAAGGCTATTCTTTCCAAACGGCTGACAGGTCTTGGTGGAGGCATTCTTATCATTCTTTCCTTCTTAGTTGTTAAAAGCTTCGAAACAGGGGGTTGCAGTATCGGGATAAGCGCAATGTAAGAATAAGCGGATATCGCTATGGCTGAAAGAAGTTCTGGAGCAAATTTTGATGTCAGGTAGATAGCAGTTGGTCCATCCGCACTTCCAATTATTCCAATTGAAGCTGCTTGTTTCAAATCAAATCCAATTGCGTTTGCAAGTAGAAAGCTTGTGAAAATACCTATCTGAGCAGCTCCTCCGAGAAAGATGGTTATTGGGTAAGAAAGCATAAAAGAAAAATCAGTTAAAGCACCTATTCCCAAAAAAATAAGTGGAGGGAAGATACCTGTGCTTACTCCTTTTTTTAAATGCCAAATCAAGCCTCCTTCATCCAAAATACCCGTTAAATTTGGTGGTATATTGGCAAGTATGATTCCAAAGGATATGGGAACCAAAAGCAACGGTTCTGCGTCTTTTTTTATCGCTACGTACAAAAGTAAAGCGGCAACGAAATACATGACTAGGTTTCCGAATGTAACTTGGCTGAAAGCCGTTTGTTCAAGAAAACTCCTTATACTTTCGAGCATTTTTAAGACCTCCTGCTTAAATGATTGCTTCTTCCAGTTTTTATTGTATCATTTTTTTGAAAAGAAAAGGAAGGTGGATGTTGTGAAAATTTACACTTTTGACCCCGAAATTTTGAAGAAAAAACTGTATTTTGAACTTGTGAGGGCAAATACCAATGTTGATAACATTGTATTGCAACATCTTGAATCTTATGATGGGCCGTTTGCCGATGTTCTTAAGAAGAATGTCTTTGTGGCGAGGGAAACTGGTTTGCCTCTTTGTCAAGACACTGGGATGGTTGAGTTCTTTGTTTTCTTTGGTCCAAACGTTTTCCTACAAGACATTGTTGCATTGTTGAACCAAGTCGTTCGCGAGGTTTACCTTGAAAACCCCTTCCGTTATGGGGTTGTCAGAGATCCTTTGTTCAAGAGACAAAATACGGGTGACAACACTCCTTGCATCGTTCACTTGATTCAATGGGAAAAACAAAGCATGCAAGTGAGATTTTTGATCAAAGGAGGAGGTAGTGAAAACCTGTCAAGGCTTTTCATGCTTTCTCCAAGTGCGGATAAGAATGAACTTGTAGAAAAAATCGTTCAACATATTGCAGAAAACGGCTGGAATGCATGCCCACCGCTGAAGATAGGAATTGGGATTGGCGGAAGTGCGGAAGAAGCTGTTTTACTGTCAAAAATAGCTTTGACAAGGGATGGTTCAAGTCAGGATGAACAGTATGCCCAACTTGAAAGGGAAATCTTTGAAAAGGTTAACGACCTTTGCATAGGATACCAAGGACTTGGAAAAGGGATCAGCTGCTATTCGGTGAACATAGAGTATGCTCCCACTCATATTGCAACTTTACCTGTGGCAATTTCAGTTGATTGTTATCTTTGCAGGAAGGGGATCTTGGATGTTGAACTTTTTGAGTTTGAATGCGGGTGATTACATTAGATATTCTGGTGAATTTCTTGTAATGAGGGACGCGGCTCAAAAAAGAATTCGCCAAATGTTGAAAGAAGGAAGGGATTTACCCATAGATCTTTCGGGTAAAATAGTTTTCTACGCTGGACCTGCAAAATCAAAGGATGGGAAATTTTCAATAGGACCAACAACAAGTGCAAGGATGGATCAGTATTTGCAAATGCTCTTTGAGTTAGGCGTTGTGGCAACTGTTGGCAAAGGCAAAAGAAGTAAGTTAGCTTGTGAACTTTGCGCAAAGTTCAGGCGAGTTTACTTTGTCGCACCGAGTGGTGCAGCAGCAGCGCTCTCACAGCACGTTGACTCCATTTTGCCAATAGCATTTGAAGATCTTGGACCTGAAGCAATATACCTTTTAAAAGTTAAAGATTTTCCATTGATTGTTGCCATCGATTCGAATGGTCAGACAATTTTCGAGTTGAAAGACCATGAAGATGTGGTAAAATAAAAGCAGAGTCGGGGCGTGGCGCAGGTTGGCTAGCGCGCTTGCATGGGGCGCAAGAGGTCGCTGGTTCAAGTCCAGTCGCCCCGACCAGCGGGAGGCATAAGCCTCCCAATCTTTTTAAATGACATCTTGACCGTGGAATGAATGTAGTGTAATATATAAAGGGTCTTGAAAAGTTAAAATAGCCCCCATCGTCTAGCGGCCTAGGACACTGGCCTTTCAAGCCAGAAGCAGGGGTTCGAATCCCCTTGGGGGCGCCAGAAAAACAAATGGTGGGTGCGTAGCTCAGAGGGAGAGCGTCTGCCTTACAAGCAGAAGGTCGTAGGTTCGAGTCCTGCCGCACCCACCACGAAAGTGGCCAGGTAGCTCAGTTGGTAGAGCACTGGACTGAAAATCCAGGTGTCGGCGGTTCGATTCCGCCCCTGGCCACCATTTTAATTACCTTCCTTGTTTTTCTCTCTCGCTTGTTCCTCAACATTTCCTCGTGAAAAAATCGTCTTGCTTTAGTATAATTGAACTTGTGACAACAATTTTTAGGAGGAATGGCCAAGTTGAAACGCTCAATCGTTTTAGGTATTTTGTTGTTGGTTGTTTTAAACTTTTGCAACACCCTCGTGGTTGTAAAAGAAAAAACTTTGGAGCTGTACGATGTGTCCATACCTTTGCTTCCAACAAAAACCTTTGAAACTGTTTTAGAAAAAGCGATTAAAGTTATCCCGCAAGATTCAAAGATATTTGTGCTTTCTGAGAGAGCTTTGTTAGTTTATACTGTAAGTCAAGATGTGGTTAAAGTTGAATTGTCTGACAGTGCGGTCGATTTCGCGGTTTTGGACGACGGATCAATTGTTGTGGTGAGCAAAACTCGAATTTATTTATACGATTCAAATTTGTCGCTTAGAAATACAACTACGTTGCGTTCTTCTATATTGTTGGCTGATTCCTACAAAAATTTTCCAATTTTTTTGGATACAAGTGGCAAAGTTTTTAGCCTTGACAAAAATTTTTCCAGAATTTGGGAGATATCAGGTCCAGAACCTTTTGTTGGTATCCGTGTTTTGGGAGATTTTTTATACCTATGGTCCAAATCGCAGTTTTACACAATGAAGTTCAACGAAAATGTGCCAGTCCTCGAGTCGAATTCTCGTCTTACGATGGATGTGAGACATGTTGAAAGGTTTAGAAACAACCTTGTACTGCTTGATTCAAAAGGGACACTTTGGCTTGTTAGCCAAAACAATTTGAAAGTTCTTGATAAAATTGACATTAATGCCAGATCTTTTGCAAGTTACGGTGATTACATCTATGCAGTCACTTCTCGTGGAACGATTCAAGTTATAAACGTCCTTTTTACAACCTTAAAATCGCTTCTCACTTTTGGATTTGATGCAAAATTTGTCAGTATTGCTCAAATTGATCGTACAGTTCAGTCCTCACAAGCAAGTCAAGAAGTTTCGAAAATTCCTGAAAGTTCTAAGTTATCTGAAAAATCTCAAGAAGATTACCTTCAGTTCTACAAGATTTTGAATTTACCGTATGAAATCAACTCATCTTGTGTCATCAAAGACGATAAAGTTTACGCATTAACCTTGACTGGAGAGGTTATGATTGCCAACGTTGAAGATGAAAAGGTTGAGAGTAAAAAAGTTGGTTTCATTTTGACATGTGATCCTGTAATGTTGCCATCTGGTCAGATCGTGTTTGGTTCCTGGGACAAAACTGTTTACATTTTTTCTGAAAAAGGAAGAACCACATCTGTTAAGGTAGATTCAACGATCAGCATAGCTGGGGTTGTAACACCGTATGGATTTGGTATTGCAGCGGATGATGGACTATTTTATTTCTTCGATTCTTCTGGGCAAAAGCTTTATCAAGTGATTTTAAGTGGATGGTTGGTTTGTCCGCCGGTTGCCCACGAAAGTTTTGGTGTAATAACTTTGGATTGGCTGGGAATACTCAGACTGATCGGATTTGACGGAAAAGAGATGTGGTCTGTGGTCTTAAAAAGTGCAAAACAAGCTAGTGTTGCTCTTTCAAGCAGATTTGCTTTTGTTTCCATCGATGAGCATCTTTACTGCGTAGAATTGGCTTCAGGAAAGATAGTTTGGACAAGTCAAAACAATGTGACTTTCAAACAGTTGGTCGCAACTGAAACCCATCTTTTTGCACTTGGTGAATCTGGGGATGTTTTTTGTTTTGACTTTTCTGGAAAACAAATTTGGAGCGCGCAACTTAATCCAAGTGTTGGTTTTTTGATCACGCACTCTGGACTTTTGATCGTTGCCACTTTGGACGAAATCGTTTGCTTGAATCAAACCAACGGACAGGTTGTTTATAAAAAACAACTTCCAAGCACAGCAAGCAGCTATCCTGTTTTATCCGAAAAAGGTTATTTAATCATACCTTCAAAAAAGTCTTTGATCGTTTACAAAATAAACGATGTTCCACAGAAAGGTTGGTCCACGTATTTAAAAGATGCCTTCAACAGTGGTTTATTCACCAAAGATTGAATGTAAGATATCTTTGGCCATTTTCGACAATGCGTAGATCACAACTAGAAACTCAAGCCTTCCAAGAAACATCCCAACCATCAAGGTCCAGAGGGTAGATTTTGGCATGTGGTAATTTGTCACACCACAGGAAAGTCCCACACCAGCCAGCGCAGAGGCAAATTCAAACATGGATTCTTCGAGAGAGTATCCTTGTAACATCAAAGCCGTTGAACCAACAACATAAGTTAAGATGTACAAACTACTGACTAAAAACGCTTCTCTAATCAGATCGGCATCCAAATACTTTTTAGTTGTACCTTTCCATATTTCAACATCAAAAACGCTGCCGCGGGGTAAAAAGAACTTTTTGAAAGATGCATGCAGGGTTTTTCCAAGCACTGTGAGCCTGTATTGTTTAATTCCTCCCGAAGTGGAGTCCATACATCCTCCTAGAAGCATTAATATCACCAAAACAAAATGTCCGACGTGGAAGGTCGTCCAGCTTTTCAAATCTGTGGTTGAAAATCCTGTTCCAGTCAAAGCCGAGACAACTTGAAATAAGATTGTACGCAAACCAAGGTTGGCAAAGTTTTGATCGTTAGAAGCTGAGATGAGAATGAGAGTGGATGAAACAAGGATGAGAAATATCATCTGTTTTGGTTCGCTGTTCTTTTTCAAGGCAGTCCAGTTACGTTGCCAAAAAGCGTAATGAATGCCAAAACTCGTCGCGCCAAGGAACATCAGAATAATCAGAACAACTTCTGCAGCCAAGTTGTTGAAAGCAGCGATACTGTCGTTTCTGGTGGAAAATCCCCCTGTTGCAAGTGCTGTGAGTGAGTGGTTTACTGCGTCAAAAAGATTTAATCCCGAAAGCCAAAGTGCTATGGCTCCAGCCAGCGCGTAGCTGAGGTAAATTATCATTATGATTCTGGCTGAACGTCGAACGTTTGGAACTATGTTGTCGACTCGGCCTTCTGCATGATATAGTCCAAAACCAGTTGGACCTATGATTGCACCCATAACGATGATTGCGAATCCTGCTCCGCCAAGAAACTGTGTTATACTTCTCCAAAGAAGAATGGTTTTACACGCAGAGTCTATATCTGGCATGACAGTTAAACCAGTTGTCGTCCAGCCGCTTACGGATTCAAAAAGAGCCCTGTCAAAAGTTAAAACGCGTGCAAAAGTGTATGGTAAAGCGGAAAGGAAGATGACACAAACCCACGAGAGGAACACCATTATGGCTCCTTCTCTGATTGTGATCACTTCTGGGGCATCTTCTGGTCGTTTTACGATGCGAGATAAAATCACAGAAAACATATAACTTATAAAAGTTGAAACAACGAAAGCCCAACCACAAAAGAAAAATTCTTTTGCAAAAACTGAAAAAACCGCCGGTAAAAGCAAAACAAAACAGAAAAGTTTCAAAAGTTTTGACAAAAGATGCAGAACGATGGTGTAAGACTGTACAATCGTCATATGTTCATTCACCAACTAGGATTTTTATCACTCTTGTTTGAACACTTGGTTCGCATATAACGAAAATCCTATCACCTGGCAAAAGTTGCGTATCCCCCCTTGGGATGATAAAATCATCTTTTCTTACAATTCCACCAAGAATGCTCTCGCTTGGAAGTGGAATTTCCTTCAAACTTTTGTAGGCCGAAGGGGAAGTTTCTGGTATTTCTAAACGCAGAAGGACCACCTTTCCCTCTTCCATCAAAAGCAAGTTTTCAATTTCCTCAGAAAAAAGCAAAGATTGTATCGTCGTAATAAGCAAATTTGTTGGACTGATGGCTGCTTTTACACCTAATTTTCGAAAGATTTCCACGTTGTCAGGATCGTTGACCATTGTAACGATTTTTTCAACACCGTAATATTTCCTTACCATTTGCGAGATGATCAAGTTATCCTTATCGGTGTTTGTCAGAACCACAACGATATCTTCTGGAGACAATTCTATTTGATCAAGGATTTCTTTTTTACTACCATCCCCTTGTATGACTATTGCCGATAACCTTCTTGCAAGTTCTCTACAAACGTCTGGATCTTTGTTTATCAAGTACACATGCGATCCTTTGGATATCATCATTCTTGCAAGATAATAAGCTATTCTATGACCACCGATTATTACGGTTTTCAATGCCTTCCCTCCGATGTAATTTTATTCAATATTCCTTCCGCAGATAAAGAGGTTGGAGAAATTATTTGAATTTCGAATTGCCTGAAAATTTCCTCGTTATAAGGATCGTTGACAAGGGATATCACCAAGGGTACACCAAAGTATTGCTTTGCTATCGCTGCAATCATGAAATTCGTGTTGTCATCATCAGTTGCAGCAATCACGACATCTGCGTGTTCAATCCTTGTCTCTCTTAAGTTTGAAACTTCCGTACCATCTCCAAAGATTTTAAATCCAGTGAACTCTTCTGAGAGTCTTTCAAAAGCTTTTTCGTTGCGGTCAATCACCACAACGTTGTGACCCATGGCCGACAAACGTGAGGCTACGATAGAACCTATCTTTCCACATCCAACCAATATGATGTACAAACTCTCAGTTTTCCTGCTCATAACTTGATATCTCCTCAAGGGCTTTTTTGTGATTTGGATCCAACGCTAAAGCTGCTTTTAAATGTTTGTATGCAAGCTCATCGTTTCCCATCTTTTTTAAAACCATGGCATAAATGTAATGAGACTCAGCAGATGGATGTATTGCAAAAAGATTTCTTGCCATTTTTTCCGCAACATCGTATCTTCCGTGAGACAGTTTTTCCTCTATCCTGCGAACAAGTTTCTCATATGTTATTTCATCTTTGCGAAGAAGTTCATCAACCTTTTTGATAAGGTCTTGTGAGGGAAAAGGTTTAGAAAGGTAATCGCAGGCACCATATTTCATCGCTTCCACGATTGGTGCAGCATTCGTTATGGCAGAAACTATCAACGTCGGTAATGAAAGTCCTTCGTTGGTCATCCTCTTCAAAAGTTCTACACCGGATATGCCAGGAAGTTTTAGGTCCAATATTAAAAGGTCGTAGCTGTTCTTTTTAAGTTCTACCAAAGCTTCCTCACCTGTGGCAACAGTCAACACGTGATGTCCTTGCTCTTCCAATATTCTTTTTATAAGAACTCGAACATTCCTTTCATCGTCGACAACCAGTATGTTAGCCATGTTGTCATCCCTCTATGCATGATAGTTTACCATAAAAAATCAAGTTGGTGTATAATAACTATCGGTGCCACGATAGGCGGGGGGCTGGCGGTCCCCTGTACCCGAAATCCGCCATACGCGGGGCCGAACTCCCACCCGAGGCGGCCTATGTCGGGAAACAGTTCGTGCCGAAGGCGATGAAGGCTGGGTCCTGTGCAACGGTGCGCCGTGAACCTGGTCAGGTCCGGAAGGAAGCAGCCATAAGCGGTTGCACCGTGTGCCGCAGGAGTGCCTGGCTGGAGCTGGAGGCACGAATATGCCCCGGTTTAGGTTTGTCGACGGTGGGTTCGTGGCACCATTTTTAAAACCCAAAATAGTTAAGAAACTTGACAGTTAAAAAACTTAACTATATAATCCTTGGGGTGATGAGTAATGGATGTAAATTCAAGAGAAATTTTGACGAGCATCTTTGATTTAGTTTTGGCTTTTTCGAAACGCATGGTTTTCAACGCAGAAGCAGCAAGTATTGGCAGCATGGAGCTTTACGTTTTACTCTACCTTTTCTTCAAAAAGCCAAAAAAGATGAGCGACATTGCAAGCGAATTTGCTATGACTAAGTCAAATATTACCCTTGTGATAGATTCTCTTGAAAAGAAGGGCTTTGTCGAAAGAGAAAGATCGGATGATGATAGAAGAGTTCTTTTAGTTAAGTTAACCTCAAAAGGTGAGCAGATTTGTCATCAGATTGTCGAGCAGCTTTCAAAATTAATCCAACGTGTGATATCATCCCTACCACCGGATGATTTGAAAGTGATATCTGATGGTTTTACTCGTTTGGTAAATTTTTTCAAAAACTTTTCGCAAAGCGATTTAGGTGGTGAGCTGGTGTGATGCGGTACAAGTACACGTTGATAACTTTAGCTTTATTTGCAATTTGCGCGTTCGTTGTTGTAAGCAAGATAAAGATAGATTCAAGCTATCTGGTTTTTTTGCCTGGATACAAGTACGGTCAAAGCTTTGAAAAAGTCAAAAGTGAGTATGTCAAGGCGTTGGTCGAGGTTTCTGAAAAATTTTCAGACGGAGCTCAGCTTCTTGTTGTCTTGTATTCCAAAGACACTTTTTTCGATGAGAAGAAAATATTGAAGCTGTCTGAGCTTCAAAATAAATTGTTGAGCTTGGAAGGCGTAAAAAGCATTTTGAGTGTTTTGAATTACCCATTTAAAAAGCCATACTTCGATGGGCAAAGTTTGAGCAAAGAAATATTGTTTGATGAAGAATCGAAAAATTTCATATCTTCCGATGGAAAATACGTTGTTTTAAGCTGTGTACTCAAAGCAAATAAGGATCTAAAATTCAATCCACAAGTTATAAGGGAGATTAAAAAAGTTTTGTCGGACTACGGTGAATTTTCACCTTTGCTTTTTGGTGAATCCGTGATCAATTATCACCTGTTCCAAGAAATTTTAAGGCAATCTTCCATTTATCCGACGATCATGTTCTTCGTCATATTCATCATTTTCTATTTCCAAACTCGTTCTTTTGTTGCCTCTTTGATAGCGCTGTGTTATCCTGTTATCTCGATAGTTGTAGTTTTAGCGGTTGCTTTGAGTTTTGGAATGGTTTTGAATGTTATGACTGTCATGTCTGTTTCGTTTTTAATAATCATCGGCTCGGCCTATGGTTTACATTTCTACAACGGTGTGCTGAGATTTAAAAAAGACGTCAGAAAGCACATGTTCAGACCTATTTTCTATTCAATGGTTACAACCGCAATAGGTTTTCTGTCTTTTCTTTTTGTAAAAATACAAGCTTTTAGAGAACTTGGAATGCTTGTTTCCTCGGGGTTAGCCGTGGATTTTATCCTTCTTTTTACCAGTGGTTATGAACTTTTGAGTAAGACAGCTCAAGAAATTGTAAAACCCCCAATATTTTTGAAGATAAGTTCAAGAAAGATTGGTATGGCAATTTTTGTCTTGGTTTTGCTTGCAGCGATCTCAAGTCCTTTGCTTTTGAAGAACATTCTCGTTGGTATGGACCAGGTCATGTACTTCGACAAAAAAAGTGAAATTCGAAGGGCAACGGAAATTCTAAGAAACTATTTTTCTTACAGAGAGCCGATTTATGTGATGTTGGAAAAATCTTCTCCTTTCAATTTAAAAGATGGAGAAACAGTTTTAGAAATAATCGATAAACTGAACAAATTGAACGGAGTTTCTTCGGTTCAATTTCCAACTTCTTTCTCACTACCATCTTTGATAATTGCCAGAAGGTTTCAACCAGCTGTTTCTTTCTTCGTTGCAGACAATCGAACCATTAGGTTGGTTGTGAACATGACACCTGAGGGTTACACAAAATCGTTGCAACTTAAAAGCGAAATTGAAAAGATTTTGAAAGATTACGAGTATTCTTACACTTTAGCGAGTGTTGCGTTTGTTGTTGAGGAAATAAATTCACAAATTGTTAAAAACCAGCTTGAAACTTTGTTCGTGAGTTTGATCTTCATATTTGTCGCGGTTTTGGCAGCTTTCAGAAAATTTGTTTTATCTTGGACAATTCTTGTTCCAATTTTTGCAACGGCTTTGATGAATTTTGCATTCATGTCTTTGTTAAAGGTTCGACTAGAAATTTCTACATCTATGGTGGCGAGCATTTTGATTGGATTGGTGGTTGATTATTCCATTCATCTAGCACACGATCTTCGCATGACTGAGGATATCGATCAAACGATTAGAAATATTGCGCTACCTATTTTTACAAACGCACTTGGTTTGATAGCAGGTTTTACTGTGTTGTTTTTCTCAAAACTTGCGCTTTTTAGAAATGTTTCTGTTTTGCTTTGCCTTGGTATAGCTTTTGGCTGTTTGTTCACGATTTTCTCTCAACCTATGATTTTGCAAAAAGTACTTATTATGAAAAAACAATCTTGAGAGGTGATTTTCTGATGATTTTGGTTACGGGTGCAACAGGGCATCTGGGGAACGTGCTTGTGAGGTTGCTGGTTGTTTCGAACAAAAAGGTCCGGGTTCTGGTTCTTCCAAATGAAGATTTGAAACCTTTGGAAGATTTAAACGTGGAAATTGTAAGGGGCGATGTGAGGGATTTTGAAGCCGTCAACAAAGCGTGTAAAAATGTAGAAGTAGTTTATCACTTGGCAGCCGTGATTTCAATTTTTGGAAAAAGCAAACTTGTGTACGAAGTTAATGTTGAAGGAACTAAAAATGTTTTGCGTGCTTGCATGAAAAATCGGGTTTCGAGAATGTTGTATGTAAGTTCAGTGCATGCCTTTGCCGAATTGGCAAAAGGTTCACTTATCGATGAGAACGTTCCAATCGATCCCAAGCTTGTAACCGGCCATTATGCAAAATCCAAAGCGATGGCAACGCAGGAAGTTTTGAAAGCCGTAAAAGAAGGATTTGATGCCGTTTTAATCTTTCCAACAGGCATAATAGGACCATACGATTGGCGTTTATCCGAAATGGGTTCTTTGATCGTTTACTTTTGTGGTGGAATGTTGAAATTAGCAGTTGGTGGAGGATTTGACTTTGTGGATGTTCGTGATGTAGCTAAAGCCATGATCTTGGCTTTAGAAAAAGCCGATCGTGGCGAGAAATTTATCTTAAGCGGCGAATATGTAACCATAAGGGCACTCATAGAGATGCTTGAAAGAATAGTTGGTAAGAAACCAAGAGTAATATTCTTGCCAAACTGGACGGCTTACCTGGTTGCAATGGCAGCGATTCCCTATTACAAACTTAAAAACCAAAAACCGTTGCTAACCTTTTACAGCGTTTTTGCTTTAAGCAGAGGATACATTTATTCAAACCAGAAGGCACGTCAAAAACTTGACTTTTCGCCGATGCCAGTCTTTGAATCTTTAAAAGATGCTGTTGATTGGTTCGCTGAAAACGGTTACGTTGTCACTCGCTCTCGCTGATAACTTGTTGAATCCTTCTTGAAAGTTGTGTTTCGTAATCGGGTTGTATTTTCTCGTACTCTCCGTGCATCAAAGGAGAGGATATCAAAAAATCCGCTGTTGATCTGTTTATCGCCACAGGTATGTTGTAAACTGTTGCAAGTCTTATCAAAGCCTTGATGTCAACATCGTGAGCGAGAGGCTCCAGTGGATCCCAAAAGAAGATCAAAATATCTATCTCGCCTTCAGCAATCTTTGCGCCTATCTGCTGATCTCCACCAAGTGGACCACTTTTAAACTTTGTCACTTTCAAACCGGTTATTTCCTCTATCATTGCTCCGGTTGTTCCAGTGGCAAAAAGCTCATGCTTCGACAATGTTCCTTTGTTGAAAAGCACCCACTCAGCCAAATCTTTCTTCATTCTGTCGTGAGCGATTAATGCTATCCTTTTTTTGGAAGACATTTTAACAGTTTTTCCCATTCAACAACACCTCCCATAAGAATATCAAACCAAATTTTTAAAAAGGAAGGTGAGAAAAAGTGAAAAAATTCTTGTTACTTTTAATAATCGCTTTAGTTGAAACAAAGCTTTTTGACTGTGATGTTTTAATTGCAAAATATGGTAACAAAAAGCTCGATCGAAGTGTTTACTCTTTCGAAATTGTGGATGGAATAAAAATTGCCTATCGAAGGATAGGACAAGGTGAACTGCTTGTTTTGATTCACGGCTTTATGGGCAATTCAAGCAATTTTGAGGTTATCTTTGAAAAGCTTTCCAAAGATTTCACTGTTGTGGCAATTGATCTACCTGGTTTTGGGCTGTCAGAGAAAGATCCTTTAAAACCCCTTTCTAAAAGATATCTTGCCAGCGTTGTTTCCAGCTTAGTCGATAAACTCGGATTTTCCAGTTGTTCAGTCCTAGGACATTCAATGGGTGGAGAAGTGGCGATGTGGGTTGCTTTGGATAAGCCGAGTACCGTGAAAAAGTTGATATTGGTCAACAGTACCGGAAAAGTCGAAGAGTCAACTTCTTACCCAAATTTGCTTGGTATCCCTTTCTTTCAAATTTTTGCCAGGCTTGTTTTCTTCAACTATTGGTTTCTCAAGAAAACCTGGCTTGATATGCTGGTTGTTAAAGAAAACTTCGATGAAGAGTATTTTCTTAAAAATTATTCTTTGATGTATCGAACTCCTCACAAGGTAATAGAAAATCTGGCAAAAAATTCAGATACACAGCTTTTGATTCAAAAAATAGAGCAAATCACAACACCAACTTTAATCATATGGGGAGATCGAGATTTTTTAGTTCCACTTGAAAACGCTCTGTGGTTTTTGGAAAAAATCAAAAATTCAAAGTTACTCGTAATAAACGAGGCAGGACATTTACCGTTCATAGACAAACCGGAGCAGTTTGCAAATTCGGTTAGAAGCTTTTTGCTTGAAGAATAAACGACTTTTTTCATTCAAAGCAGCTAATATCAAGGAGGTGTCAACTTAAGCTGGGGAATACGATAAAATAAACAAAAACCAACTCTTCTCACCGAAAGGAGGTTCCCGTAAAGATGAAAGTTACAACAACAAATATCACCGAGTACCTATACCAAATTATACCAAACCTTTTTCAAAGACAAAGAGTTCCACATGAGGCGGAAGTATGAACTTGCATTAAGGAAGGCAGCAGCCATAATTGGAGTCAGTCATGAAGCCTTGAGGAAATGGTGGGCAAGGATGAATGCTGAGAAGATAGAAGGCAATGCAGTAGTAGCTATAGACGAGATGAAGGTGAACATAAATGAGGTTAAGAGGAAGAAAGTGATCTATGCGTTGGTCAGTAAGACACGAGAGAAAGGCAAAGCAATGGCCATGGTGAGACTTAGGGTGAATTTTGTGTCTGGGAATGGGTTGAAAAGGTATAGTTTTCCCTTTTCTATTGCGGCTTTTTGATGTCTTCAGACTTATTTTTGTCAATGGAAATGATTTTGAGAAAGATATTCTTTCAGTTTAATCAAGGAAACCTGTGTCACTGTTAAGGAACTGAGAGTGAATAACAAGACGGTTGTTGCGAGGTATTTTTGATCATAGTTTCATATTGCCAGCAAGAATCGGACACAAAATTATCCGAACTCCCGGCCATGGTACTGGGAAGCGAGAAAAAAGAATATGGGATATTGGGAACACGAGCATGAGAGGTTTGGGGAAAGAAGTCTTGTTGAGAGTGTGATAGGGATAACAAGGTATAGGCTGAGGCGTTTTAACATAAGCAGGTTATGGTACAAGAGGAGGGATGAGGACATAGTTAAGTGGCTATTTCCATTTCTTATTAGTGCAGTTTTCCTTCTTAAGTTGACAGGTCCGCTTAATGCATAAATGAGACTAAACTCAAAATATCTACAATAGTAAAGATGGAAACGGGTAAATAAAGTTGCAAAAATACCAAATTTTGCTGAAAAATGCTAGGATATTTATTGGGTCTTTTTGATTGACAAAATATTGCTGGAGGTGGTTAGGTCAATGTCGACGTACGATGTTGCCGTGATTGGAGCAGGTCCAGGAGGTTATGTGGCGGCGATAAAGCTTGCCCAGCATGGTAAAAAAGTAGTCTTGTTTGAAAAAAACTTTTTAGGTGGAACTTGCACAAACGTAGGTTGCATTCCAACAAAGGCTTTGCTTACCAGCGCGCATTTGTATTCGGAAATAATGGAAAAATCAACGCAGCTTGGCATCAACGTTGAAAAGGTTTCGTTTGACTTTCCAACGATTATGTCCCACATGAGAAAAGTTGTTCAGATGTCACAAAAGGGAATCGAGTATCTGTTGAAGAAAAACGGTGTTGAAGTGGTTTTCAAAGAAGCGGTCGTTCTTTCGCCAAATCAAGTCAAGGCTGCGGATAAGATTTTTGAGGCAAGGAATCTTGTCATAGCCACTGGATCTACTCCAACAATTGTACCACCTTTTAACGAGGTTCCTGGTATTTGGACAAGTGATGATGTTTTCAAAATGAACGAACTTCCAAAGAGCGTTTTGATAGTTGGAGGCGGAGTTATAGGGATAGAGCTTGCAACCTTCTTTTCAGCTTTAAGAGTTCCGGTGGCCATCGTTGAGTTGATGCCGCACATACTTCCCACGGAAGAAAAGGAAGCGGCAGAAGTTGTCGCAAAAGTTCTTAAAAGAAGAGGAGTTGAAATATACGAACAATCAAAAGTTACGGCGGTTGAGATCACAAAAGACGGTTATCTGTGCAAAATAGAAACAAAAAATGGTCAAGTTGAAAAGGCTGCGGAAAAGGTGATTGTAGCAGTTGGAAGAAAACCGTTCATTCCTGAAAGTGTAAAAGCCCTCGGATTAACGATTGAAAAAGGTATAAAAACTGACGATAGAATGAAAACCAGCATACCAAATGTTTATGCTATAGGAGACGTCAAAGGACAAATCATGCTTGCGCATGTTGCCATGTACGAAGCAGTTGTTGCCGCAAAGAATATTTGCGGGGAAGAAGTAAGGATGGATTATTCCGCGGTTCCAAGTGTGATCTTTTCCAACCCAGAGATAGCAAGTGTTGGTTTGAAGGAAAAGGATGTTGATCCAGAAAAGGTTAAGGTCTTCTCGTTCCCATTCAGCGCAAATGGTAGGGCAAGAACAATGCTTGAACGCGAAGGATTTGTAAAAGTGATTGCGGATAAAGATTCTTTAACAATACTTGGGATGACCATAGTTGGTCCAAACGCGACGGAAATGATAATGGAAGGAGTTGTAGCAGTGAAAAACAAGTTGAACGCTCATCAACTTGAGCAGTCCATCCACCCGCATCCAACTTTGGCAGAATCCATACTTGGAGCGTTGGAAGGAATCGTTGAAAAGCCAATCCATCTTTGAAAACCAGCGAGGTGGGAAAATTGGTCAGGCGTATGTCATCCCATCCGATATTGGAAATCGAAGAAAAAAGAAAGGTGAAAATTTACTTCGAAGGTAAAGAACTAGAAGCTTTTGAAGGTGAAACCATAGCCTCTGCGCTCGTTGCGAACGGAATAGATGTCTTTGGATACACTGAAAATGGGCGTCCGCGAGGTTTTTACTGTGCCATAGGCAAATGTTCCTCTTGCTTGATGATAGTCGACGGTGTTCCAAACGTCAGAACGTGTATCACACCCGTGAAAGATGGTATGAAAATCCAAAGGCAATACGGCAGGGGTGAGGTTTTGTGATAACGACGGATTTGCTTGTGGTTGGCGGAGGACCAGCCGGATTAAGCGCAGCAGTTGAGGCCGCCAAAAGAGAAGTCAAGGTTCTCATTGTTGATGAAGGCGTTCAGCTCGGTGGACAGCTTGTCAAGCAAACTCACAAATTTTTTGGGCATGAGGGTTTTTACGCGTCTGTTCGAGGTTATGAAATAGCTGAAAAACTCATATCCCAGTTGAACGAGAATGTAACCGTAAAGAAAATGACTACGGTGATAGGAATATATGAAGATGTTGTGGCAGCCTACGATCGGCAGGAAGATGTGGTTTTTAAAATTAAACCAAGATACATTTTGCTTGCCACTGGCGCCAGCGAAAGATTTATCGCTTTTGAGAACAACCATTTGCCAGGTGTGTACGGAGCAGGTGCTGTTCAAACTTTGATGAACCAATTCAAAGTCCTTCCCGGGAAAAGGGTGTTGATGGTTGGATCTGGAAACATAGGACTAATCGTTTCTTACCAGCTTTTGCAAGCGGGGGCGGAAGTTGTCGCGATCGTTGAGATCGCAGATAAAGTCGGTGGATACGATGTTCATGCAAGAAAGGTAAAAAGGCTTGGTGTTCCAATACTGTTAAGGCACACCATAAAAAAGGCCATAGGTACAGAGAGAGTGGAAGGAGCAATAGTAGTCGCAGTAAACGAAAATTTTGAACCTATACCTGGTACCGAAAAAGAGTTTGCCGTCGACACAATATGCATAGCTGTTGGTTTACAACCGAGTGTTGAGTTGGCCGCAATGGCTGGTGTGAAAATAGAGTACGTTCCAGAACTTGGAGGTTTTGTGCCATACAGAGATGAATATATGAGGACCAACGTTCCGAATATTTTTGTCGCAGGTGATCTTGCTGGAATAGAAGAGGCAACTACTGCGATGATTGAAGGAAGAATCGTTGGTCTTGTTGTTGCAAAGGAAGTTCGTGGCGTAGACGTTGATGAAGAACTGAAAAACTTGCAGAGAGAACTTGTTGAATTTAGATCTGGTCCGTTCTCAGATAAGGTGAGGAAAGGTCTTCAAAGATTTTATCAACAGCAAGTTTTGCCTTATTCCAAGGAAAAGCAAACTGATCTTGGTCCAGTTGGAAAGTTAAGACCAATAATCGAATGCTTTGAAAACATCCCATGTAACCCTTGTGCAACATCTTGTCCCAAGGGTGCCATTAAAGTGCCAGATAATATAAACAGCCTACCGTTGATAGACTACTCCAAATGCAATGGATGTGGTATATGCGTTGTGAAATGCCCAGGCTTGGCGATATTCATGGTTCAGGAAAATTATGAACCAGGATACGATCTTGTGGGTATTCCTTACGAATTTTTACCAGTGCCGGAAAAAGGCTGGCAAGTTGTTGCACTGGATGAAGAAGGAAAAGAAATATGCGATGCAACAGTTGTTGGAGTTGTGAAAACGAAGGTAAAGACAAACATAGTTTACATATCTGTTCCGGCAGATTATGGGCAAAAGGTGAGAAGTTTCAAACTCAAGAAGGTGGAGGAAAAAATTGTTTGCCGCTGCGAGGAAATTACGGAAGAGCAAATAGAAAAAGCCATAGAAGAAGGCTATACCGATTATGAAGAACTTAGAAGATACCTTAGGTTGGGTATGGGACCGTGTGGTGGTAGGACGTGTAGATCGATTGTGCTAAGCATTTTGGCAAGGAAAGCGAAGAAACCTGTTCTGGAAAACTTTCAACCTTCCTTTAGGCCACCTGTGATGCCAGTTAAGATGGAATCCATAGCGCGAGGTGGGGAAGAATGAAGAATAGCTACAAAGTAGCCGTAATAGGTGCTGGGGTTGTCGGTTGTTCTGTTGCGTACCACTTGGCAAAACTTGGAATTAACGATGTTGTAGTTTTTGATAAAAGCTACATAAGCTCTGGTTCAACCGGTCGATGTGCTGGGGGAATACGTCAGCAGTGGAGTTCTCCCCACAACGTTTTACTTGCGATGAGGAGCGTAAAACTTTTTGAAAAACTCGAATCGGAGACTGGCATGGATGTTGAATACAAGCAGGGAGGATATTTGATCCTTTCTTACAGCGAGGAAGAAGCAGAGCAATTTGAAAAGAACGTAGAGATGCAACGTGAACTAGGACTTGATGTGGAAATATTGTCTGTGAAAAAAGTCAAGGAAAGATATCCTTACATCGATTTATCTGGAGTAGTACTTGCCACATTTTGTCAAACAGACGGGCATGCAAATCCGCACTTGGTGAATTTTGCTTATGCAAAATCTGCTAGAAAACTTGGGGTGGAGATTTTCACCCACACCGAGGTGTGGGGAATAGAAGTCAAAGATTACGAATTTGTGCTTCACACAACTAAAGGAAAAGTAACGGCTCAAATAGTCGTCAACGCTGCTGGTCCACATTCGAGGGAAATTGCTTCGATGGTTGGAGTAGATCTTCCCACTGAAAGTTATAGACATCAAATTATGGTTACAGAACCGGTCAAAAACTTTTTCGACCCGATGGCAATAAGTTTTTCAGGGAACTTTTACATGCGTCAAACCAAACATGGACAATTCATAATGGGACAGGGAGATCCAAACGAAAAGCCGGGGTTGAATTACAATGTCACTTTTGAATTTGTAGAGGAAATGTGCAAAAAAATGACCAGAATTTTCCCATTTTTGAGAAATGTTAGAATAGTTAGACACTGGTCTGGTCATTACAACATGTCACCGGATGCTCAACCAATAATCGGTGAATCTACAACGGTGAAGAACTTTTATTATGCGGTTGGTTTCAGTGGACATGGTTTTATGCTCGCACCAGCCGTTGGTGAAGCGATAGCGGAATTGATAGCTTACGGAAAAACTTTGCATGTTGATTTGTCTGAGTTAAACTTGGATAGATTTGAAAAAACTGTTGTCAGAGAAAGAAATGTCGTTTAGGTGGAATTATGTTGGACTTATTCTACGCAGTCATTTGGGTATCGCTCGGTGTTGGGTTTGAGTACTTGGTCGGTATATCTAGGCTTTTAATCCTTCAAGAGGTTGTTAAACCGGCTTTCATTTTCACTTCACTTTGTGCAGCCTTGCACGGCCCGTTTTTGTCGTCTGTTGTTGGTTTTTTGACTGTGATAATTTCCGATGTGGCAAAAGAATGGTTGATTGGTTTGGGCAGTTTTTTGCTTGCCGTTAAACTTGCCATTTTTGGACTCTTTGTTGGCTTTACTTTTAAAAAGACAAATCGTTTGCTGATTTCTTTGATTTGTTGCTTTGTGATCATCAAGGTTGTAGAACTAATTTTAACGCTTTGGAAAGGGGTTTTTTCTTTCTCAAACTTTTTACTTGATTTTCTCAACTTGATGTTGTTACTAACAGTAGTACCTGTTTTTTGGAAAATTCTGGTAAAATCGTTCAAGAAACCAAAAGGAGGTAGAGAGGTATGAACATAGTCTACAGTGCTGCTCCAGGAGCAACAGGTACGTCGGGCACTTCAACGGCAACTGGCACAGGAAGTACTTTCAGCTTCTTTGTACTGCTTATTCTTCTTTTTGCCATGTTTTATTTTTTAATCATTCTTCCACAGAGAAGAAGGGAAAAGCAGTTTAGAGAGATGATCAGCAACTTAAAACGTGGAGATGTTGTCATAACAGTCGGTGGAATCGTCGGAAAAGTTGTTGATATCAGAAAAGATACTGTGAAGATCAAGACAGCCATGACGACAGAGCTTGAGATAACCAAAAGAGCCATTGCAACGGTTTTGAAAGAGAAAGAAGAGGAAACCAAGGAATTTGAGGAAGGAGACAGCTCAAAAGAAGATAAAAAATAAAGCTCGGCTAAGGAGGGAAGCAAATGTCAAAGTCTGATCGAATAAGATTGGTTGTGGTGATAGCGGTAATTTTTCTTGCCTTACTTTCATTGCTTTGGCCGACGAAAGAAAGAACTTATAAAGGATTCGCGGCTGTTTTTCAGAGGATCAAACTGGGGCTTGATATAAGAGGTGGTGCTCGACTTGAATATCGAGTTGACATAAAGGAAAACGTCGAAAATCCTGCCGATGTGGTGGACAACGTGCTGATGGTTTTGAGAAACAGGTTGGATTCCGCTGGTTACACCGAAGCGACTCTTAGAAAAGTTTTCAGGGAAAACAACGCTTTTATAGTTGTCGAGATACCAGGGGTTAACGATACCACTGCAGCTGAAAAGTTAATTGGTTCAACCGGTGTTTTGTACTTTGCACAGGTTCTTGACGAAACGAATGTAAACCCAGAAACTGATCCAAGGTTGAAAGATCTAGCGAGGATAAAGAGGGCAACTTGGCTACCAGCTAGAGAAGGTAACAAATGGTACCTTGTGCGAGAAGAAATTATGCTTATCAGGGATTTAAAACTTGTTTCTCCAAGAATTGTGTCTGCAAGCCCTGTTCCAGAAACACGCGTTGGAAGATTTGGTTACAAGGTCACATTTGAGTTGTCGAAAGAGGATGCGGAAATTTTCAAAAGAATAACTCAGCAACTTGTTGTTTCTGAAGCCGCCATTGGAACTCCGGCAGCCGCAGAAAAAAGATTGGCAATAGTACTTGACGATGTCGTTCAATTCGCAGGTTACGTTGTTTCAGTGATACCAGATGGAAAAGCAGAGATTACTGGGAACTTTTCTCTTGAAGAGGCAAGAAGATTGGCGGCGATATTGAGAAGCGGTGCTTTACCTGCGAGGTTGGAAAAGGTTTCTGCCGGATGGGTTGCTCCACTTTTAGGTTCAGACATAATAAGAGCTTCTTTTATCGCTGGAATAGTTGGTTTAATCCTTGTGCTGATCTATATGGTCGCATTCTATGGTGTACAAGGTATCATAGCCGACATAGCCTTGATCTACAACACGATATTGTTGCTTGGCATTTTGGCTGCAACAGGTTCCATCCTAACCTTGCCAGGTATAGCTGGAATACTCTTTACAATTGGAACAACCGTTGATGGGAACATAATAATCATAGAGAGGATAAAAGAAGAGTTGAGGTTAGGAAAATCAATCAAAGCGGCCATTGCAACTGCTTTTGAGAGATCCTTCATAACTTTGTTCGACGCCAACTTAACCACCATAATAGCTGGTTTGGTTCTGTACTACTTTGGTACAGGAACGGTTAAAGGATTTGCAATCACGCTGATAATAGGAGTAATAGGAAGCTTTTTTGTAAACATAGTTCTATCGAGGGTTTTAACCGATGCTCTCAGTTCTTTCATACGCAAACCAGCCGTTGAAGGGGAGGGAGCAAAGTCGTGAAGTACTTTGATTTTGTTGGAAAGAGAAAAATCTTCATAGGAATATCCGTTGTTTTGATAGTTGTTTCCTTGTTGTCCATTTTCACGAAGGGTTTTAGACTTGGGGTTGAATTTTTGGGTGGTTCGGAAATAATCTTAAGGGTTGAGCAGAAAAATTTCTCAGAATCGGATGTTAGATCATCGCTAACAGAAATTTCTCCAAAACTTTCAGCTGCTAGGGTGACAAAAATTAGAGCAGTCGGAGAAGCTGAAAACGTCGAAAAATTTTCGATAACTTTACCGTTTATTTTTGAAGCCGAGGAAAAGGCAGATCTTCAAAAGCAAATTGAGGAAAAATTGTTGGCTAGAAACATAAAGGGAACAATTGTTTCTTTCAACGAAACCAGTGGATTTGCCGCACAAGAAATCAGAGGTCTAACTTGGCGTGCGATATTGATAACTCTAGTTGCCATTTTGGCTTACATTTCTCTTAGGTTTAGCTTTGTTTTCGGAATCGGCGCAGTGGCGGCATTGGCTCATGATGTGTTAATCACCCTTGGATTCTTTTCAATTGCAAGCTATGAACTCAACGTTCCAGCAGTTGCTGCTCTACTCACGCTCATTGGATATTCTTTGAACAACACCATAATAATTTACGATAGGATCAGAGAAAACATGAGAAAATTTAAGGGAAAAGCGATTTCTGAGATCATCAATCAAAGCACGATGCAAGTTTTAAGAAGGACTATAAACACATCTTTGACCACTTTTATAGTTGTGTTCGTCTTGCTCTTGTTCGCAGGCAATGCGATCAAACCTTTTGCTTTCGGCATGACCGTTGGAGTAGTTGTTGGTACTTATTCCTCAATTTTTGTAGCTGCTCCGCTAGTTGCTAACTGGGTAAAACAAAGATAACACTAAGCCCCCGGAAAGGGGGCTTTTTTTCACAATTCTACTGAACTTAAATCTCCGAGGATCACTCTTACAGCCTTTGGAATCTTGTCACCTTTGAAAACCTTTGCCTCTTTGCCAAGAATTGATGACTCAAGTCTTTCTTTGATACCGATAACAGTACATCGATCCATCAATATGGAATTTTCAACTTCGCAGTTTTCCAAAACAACTTGATTACCTATGGCTGTGTATGGACCGATGTAACTATCCGTTATCCTCGCGTTTTCACCTATGATCACTGGACCACGTATCACGGAATTTGAAATGAAGGAACCTTTTCCGATGCACACCCTTCCTTGAATGATAGAATTTTCATCCACAGTTCCAAGGATATGGAGTTCTCTCATCGAATCCAGTATTTTTCTGTTTGCTTCAAGCAAATCCTCGGGTTTTCCCGTGTCTTTCCACCAGCCACTTATCACGTGAGCAGCTACGTTGTATCCGTTTTCAACTAGATTTTGTATCGCATCGGTGATTTCAAGCTCGCCCCTCCAAGAGGGCTTGATTTTTTCAATCGCTTTGAAAATTATAGGTTTGAACAAATAAACACCAACTATTGCCAAGTTACTTGGAGGTTCCTTTGGTTTTTCAACCAAATACTTGACCTTTCCATTTTCCAAAACTGCTACGCCGTAAGCCCTCGGATCAGGAACTTGTGAGACTAATATCGCAGCATCGTAGCTACTGGATGGAAAATTTTCAACGATTTCCTCTATGTTTTCGAAAATCAAATTGTCTCCAAGAATCATCAAAAATGGTTCATCTTTCAAAAAATCCTTGGCTTGATAAACAGCGTGGGCAATTCCCTTTGGCTCGTGCTGAAGGATGTAAGTCAAAGATAAACCAAACTTGGCACCATCACCAAGTGTTTCACGAAAAAGCTTTTCGTTTTCTGGACTAACGACTATACCGATTTCCTTAACCTTTGCTTGAGACATAAATTCTAAATTGTACAAAATGACGGGTTTGTTGGCTACCGGTATCAAATGCTTTGCGGTTGTGTATGTTAGGGGTCTTAAACGCGTCCCTTTGCCTGCACAGAGAATCAGCCCTTTCAATCCTATCCCCCCTTTAAAGTATTTGGCCTTCTCCGAAAACAAGCGGTGGTTCATTCTTTAAAACCTTCTCTTCCTCCACAAGACCAAAGTAAACGATATGATCACCGGCTTCAACTTGGTTTGTCTTTTTGCATTCAAGGTATGCAATGGTACCAGAAGGTATTGGAAGACCGCTTTTTGATAGTTCATAAGATATTTTCTCGAATTTGTTCACATTTCTTCCTGAAACGGTACCAAAGTATTCCGCAACTTCTCTGCCGCCCTTTCCCATGATGCAAACTGCAAATTTGTCAGCCTTGTCCAAAAGTTCTCTGGAATACCTCGTTTTTCCAATTGAAACTGCTACGATCTTTGGATGCCAAGAAACCCTCGTTGCCCATGCCACTGTTATTCCATTCATTTTCCCTTCAACGTTCACGGTTACAATCGTCACAGGTCCATAGAGCTTATCGATCGCAGACATTCAAATCCCCCTCCTTATAGATCTGAAAAATCCAAAATAAATGATAAATCAGCTCCAACTAAAGGTTTTCCGTTGATATACCCAAACCTTATTCCCACCACGAGTTTTTCCAGCCTATTCGACAATTGCTCAAGGGTGTATGCTATTCTTGCCTTCAACGAAAATTTTGAATCTATTTCCCCGATCAACCATTTTGTGCCACTTGGCATCGATCCTCCGTGCCAAGGTTTATCAGGCGTTCTCGTACCGTGTATTACGTTCTCAAGTTCTACTTTGAAAGACCACGGTTTTTCATCGTACTCAAACCTTATGGCACAAACTATGTTGTTTTCACCGTGCCTGTAACCTATCATGTTTTTCTCAAGTGGATAGTTTGAACCTTCGAAGAAGACATATTCATAAGGTCTATTTGAAACTGTCCTTTGAAAAGTGTAAGCTGTAGCTCCAGCAACTTCGTAGGTTAACCTGAAAGGTCCACTTTTTCCAGAAAAACCAACCAAAAAGGCTATCTTATCGGGATTCTGATAACTCTCAGGAGCTAAAAACCTGTTCATGTTTATGTCGTCGATCAGCAATTCAAAGTAAGTCTTCCAGTTTTCCGTCGAGTACTTTATCCAACCGCCTATCATGGAGTTGTCATTCAGATAAGAATACCAAGGAGCATTCAAATGGAAAAACTCTTGTATACCCGGTATGGGAATTGGTACGAAGTAATAATACGGATCAAAGTATCTGCCAAGGTAAAGAACGCTATCCTCATATGCAATTTCCAAACCATCAATGGGAGAAAAAACCAAAGCTCTGTAATTGAAAGCCTTAGCTGGCTTAGCACCATCGTCTAACCGTATACCACCCCAGAGTGTTTCAACCCTAAACCTTCCAATTTTTCCAACACTCTTAATTGATGGATAAGAATATCCCTTTTCTTCAACAAACAACTTGTATATCTCACCTGGTCCAACAGGGTGTTGTTTGACACCTACTTCAAGTTCTAAAAACTCGTTTGAATATGAGAAAAAACCTTCGTCAAAATACCAGTAGTTGTTCCAAAGAGAATCAGAATAAGGTGGAATAACTATGTTGTCTCTTCTAAATCCACCGCTTGCGATGAAAGTTGTCCCCATGAATGGGACAACTACGCCATACTTTGTTTGATCGGTAGGTTGATCAAAATCGTATTCAATCCATCCATCGAATTTAAAGACAAAAGAAAATACACTTATTGAAAAAACCGTTAAAATAACCAGCAAAAACTTCATCTTGACATCCATCCGCCGTCAACGATTATGTAGCTACCAGTCATATAATCGGAAGCTTCGCTTGCCAGAAACACTGCTGCTCCAGTTAATTCTTCAGGTTTTCCCCATCTTCCCATTGGGATTCTATCCAGAATCTTTTGATTTCTTTCAGGATCGGCTCTCAAAGCAGCCGTCATCTCCGTTTCAAAATAACCTGGAATAATCGCGTTGACGTTTATACCGTACTTTGCAAGTTCGTTCGCCATTGCCCGTGTTAGACCAAGGACACCGTGTTTAGACACCGTGTAAGGTGTAATTAATATTCCACCTTGGAAGGACAACAGTGAACCTATGTTTATTATCTTTCCCTTTCTTTGGTTTTCGATCAGATATCGGGCGAAAACTTGTGACATCAAAAACACGGCTTTGAGGTTTACTTTCAAAACCATATCGAATTCTTCCTCGGTGAAGTCTATGAAATTTTTTCTAAGTATAATTCCAGCTGCGTTGACCAATATATCTGCTTTTCCAAAGTAAGAGACAGTTTGCTTGAGGACTTCTTCAGCTGCCTTTTTCTCGGTTAAATCAACTTGTATCGCTAAAAACTTTCTTCCAACTGCTTCAATGGCTTGTTTCGTTTCTTCTTGTTGACTTCTTGCCACACCTGCTATATCCGCTCCTGCTTCTGCCAAAGCGATGGCAATCTTTTGACCTATCCCACGACTTGCCCCTGTTACAATCGCGACTTTTCCGGCAAGGGAGAATTTGTCTAATATCATTTCATCGCCTCCAATTAAAGGGTTTTAGATAACACAAAATTTATACATGCCGATACTTTCATCGTGAACTGCAAAGACACAAGAGCCAGAGCCGGTTAACATTGCCACTATTGGTTTTTCATTCCAAGCATTTTCAATTTCTTGTTTGATTTGTGGATAATGCAATGCAACAACGTTCTCAAAAATATTGTAAGACATATTTTTGATCTTTTCAAAATCTCTTTTCAGGTACGCTTCGTAAAGGTGTTCAACAGGTTTTGGACCTTTTGCAAAAAGCTCAATTGACAACATGGAGTAAGCTTCCTTGGTTGACACTGTTACACCTGGGCAATGTAGATTTACAGCATAACCACTTATTGGTTCAAGCCAAGTTATCTTCTCACCTTTTCCCTCAACGATTGCAGTACCGCCGAAAAGCAGAAACGGGACATCCGAACCAACTTCTGAGGCTATTTGAATCAAATCGTCTTTTGGTACGTGGTATATTCTAGAAAAAAATCTAAGCAAAGCAGCGGCATCTGTGCTACCTCCACCAAGCCCTCCTCCGATTGGAATTCTTTTCTTCAAGATTACATGAAGTCCAAAGTCTACTTTGTAATATTTTGAAAAGACTTCGTAAGCTTTTTCGACCAAGTTTTTTCCAACGATTTGCACATCGGATTCAACAGATATCCCTGGTTTGTCCAGATAATGAATGATGAGCACATCGTGTAAGTCTATCGTTTGAAACAATCCAACAATATCGTGGTATCCATCTTCTCTCTTTCGAAGGACGTCCAAATACAAGTTCACCTTTGCGTATGCTTTCTCAACCACTGGAAAACTATGTATGACCATCCCTCCATTTCCTGCAAAAGCTTTTCAAGATCTTCCAAAGCGCACCAACTGTATTCGAACATCTCTGGCTCGTTTAACTTTTCAAAAAGCACATCAGCTATGAAAGCTATTCCAACGTGGACCCTGCTGACAGAACTTGAAAGATCGTTGATAACACCAAAGTATTTCAAATCCAATATCTTTGCTTTCACTTCTTCTTCGATTTCCCTTTGCATACCATTCAAAAAAGCCAGCCAAGGATCTTTACCATCGTTGTGGTTTATGTGTCCGCCGACCCCAAGCGATATTTTGTTGTGCAACCTTTTTTCACCTTGTTTGTTTGTACGTCGAAGAACAAGAAATTTACCATCTTGCTTCATTATCACATACGGTATAACCTGCCTAAAACTTTCGTCGTTTTCGACCAAATCTCTATCGATGAAAGTTCCAAATCTGGTTATCAAGTTTTTTACAAGAGAGTATTCAACCTCGATTACTCCTTCTAAACCTTTCGTAATCTCATCAACCTTTGAAGCTGGAACAACCAAGACTTTCTCGTTCATTTAATCCTCTCCTTGGAAAGGTTATTATAACAATCTCTACAAACCGCTATGTACTTTTCTTTTCCTCCTATGTCTATTTCCTTTTCTTCCTCGGTTACTTTGTAAGTTAGGTTTGCTTTGTATTCCCCACATACCTCGCAAACCGCTTTTTTCTTTATTACCTCATCAGCTATCGCCATCAATGCAGCAGTGGTTTCAAACGGATTTTGCTTAAAGGTCATATCCAAACCTGCGCAGAACACATCCACGTTTGAATCGATGAGTTGTTTTACAATTCTAACAAGATCTTTGTCGAAAAACTGAACTTCGTCTATGAAAACTGCATCGATTTTTTCTTCCAAAAGATTCACGATGTCCTTTGAACCTTCAACCGCAATGGCCTCAACTTCCAAACCAGTATGGGTTTTAACTAAGCTTTTTCCATATCGATCATCAATTGCAGGTTTGAACACTTTGAATTTTTTACGCCCGAGTTTGTAAATCTCCACAAAAGAAAGTAATTCCGTTGTTTTTCCAGAGTACATTGGCCCCACGATCATGGTTAATTTTCCAGCCACATTAACCCTCCTCCACAAGTTTATTCACAGCCTCGAATTTTTCGCGTTCGAACACATGTAGATACACACTTGTTGTTGAAAGGTTTGCATGTCCAAGCAGATCTTGCACAACTTTGATGTTAACACCCCTTTGAAGCAAATGCGTTGCGAAAGAATGTCTCAAAGTGTGAGGGTGAACGGGCCTATTTATTCCGCACTTTGCCGCGTATCTTTTGACTATCCTAAAAACGGTGCTTGGGTGAATTCCTTCAAACAAATATTCATCTTGTCTCAGTTTTCTTTTTTCTATATAATTCTGCAGCCTTTCCTTTACCAATTGGTTCAAGGGTACTATTCGATCTTTTCTCCCTTTTCCCATTCTTATTCTGACAAAAGCAGGTGAGAAGGAAACGTCTGCAACCTCAAGTTTGCACAGCTCGCTCACTCTTAAACCACAGTAGTAAAGTAAGGATAGCACCAAATAATCTCTCTCACTTTTTTCTAACGCCAAGGATAGCATTGCCTGAATTTCCGAGTGTGACAAAAATTCTGGCAACTTTCTGTGGAGTTTTGGATTTTTAAACCTTTCCCATGGGTTTCGGTCGCACAAACCTTTAAGCTGAAGAAAACTGAAAAAGTTTCTCAAAGCGGAAATTTTTCTTGCTATGGAAGTTACCGATAGGTTTTCTTTCTTACTCAAGTATTTGACGTATTCATCAGCATCGATTTGGGAAAATTTCTGTAAGCTTAAACCTCTGCTTGTAATATAACTTAAGAAGTTTTTGACATCATTGGTGTAAGCTTTGAAAGTGTTTTCCGAAAGTCTTCTAACGTATAGAAGGTAATCTCCATAATCGACCAAAAGATCGACTCCCACCATTGCATTTTTTCACCAGCCAACTAAAAGCATTAAAAGGATATAGCACGTTGCAATTGTCAGGCTGATCAAAGTAAAAGAGATATTTTTCTTGAAAAATGTAGGAAAGCTGATTGTTTTACCACTGAATTTTTTCAATAAACCAAGCCCAACCATGTTGGCGGCTGCTCCAATGGGCGAACCGTTGGCTCCCAATCCAACTCCAAGAGCCAACGCCCACCATGTTGTCGTTGGAAGCCCTGAATTTATCATCGATTTGACGATAGGTATCATTATGGTAGTGGCTGGTACGGCTCCCAAAAACATCGCGCCAAATCCAGCAAGCCAAATCAGCATAGAAAGAATGATTGGAGGATAGGTTAATCTTATCAAAGCCTTAGCCACGGCATCGGTTAAACCAACTTGTTTGAGCGAATACGTGAGTATAAACAAACCTATGAGAAAGAATATCGTGTTCCATTCGATTTCTTTAGCCGCTTCTTCGAAATCTTCACCGGTTATAGCTAGGGTTATAACGGCTCCAAGCATCGCCACCAGTGATAATTCAACTTTAACAATCGTATGTATTGAAAAACAAAATATAACAAGCGCAAACACTGTTACGATGTACTTCATCTTTTTGGGATCTGTGATAACACTTTTTGGATCGACTGAAGCAAATTTTCTCAAGTTTTGCTTTATTTCTTCAGATTCTTGTGTGTTTCTGACAGTTCTTACCAGCATCAAAATCAAAACGACAACTGCTATTGGTGCCAGATGAGACATGAAGGATAAAAAACTCAGCTTACTCGCAGATCCTATGAGAATGTTCGGTGGATCACCTATCAAGGTTGAGACTCCACCGATGTTCGATGAGAGTATTCCCATCGTGATGAGTTGAGTTGGATCGAGTCCGGCAACATCCGAGATAGAAAATAGAATTGGAGCAAAAACAAGCAAAGTTGTAACGTTGTCGAGAAAGGCGGAAAGTAAAGCAACGGAAAGCACTATCAAGATCAGTGTTTTTTTTAAATCGCCTTTTCCTGCTCTTATAGCATACACGCTTACAAAATGGAAAAAGCCAGTACGTTTGAGCAATCCAACCATGATCATCATGCCAACAAGCAAACCCAACGTGTTGAAATCAATGATCTTCGGCAAATTTTCGATTGATATCTCGCTTACCATACCTGTTGCAGCCAAGCTCAAAGCAACCAGCATTGCCATCACCGACGTTTTGTACTTTTCATTCAGCATAAAATAATAAGTGATCACAAAGGCTGTAAGAACAACAATTGAAACGATCATATTGCATCACCTCACAGTTTGTAAAATTCCACGTATTCTCCTGCGTAAACCCCTTCGACACCTCTTGGAATCCTCACAAAACCGTCAGCTTGAACAAGATTCGTAATACTTGCGCTTTCACTGAAAAGCGGTTCAGCCATCAATTCTCCTTCTTCAAAAGTCAATTTCACCCTGATAAATTGTTCTCTGCCTTGAACTGATGGAATGTTCTTCTTAACCTTAACTTTTCCACACGGTTTTGGTAAGTATTCCTCTTCTCCTTCCATTTTTCTCAAGACAGGGATCAAAAACACATAAGCACTTACCGTGAACGAGACGGGGTTACCGGGAAGTCCAAGGATTGGTTTTTCATCCACAAAACCAAATATGGTTGGCTTTCCAGGTTGAATCATGGCGCCATGGTAAACTACACCAGGTTTTCCAAGTTTTTCAATTACCTTTGCCGTGATGTCCCTAACACCGATTGAACTTCCCCCAGAGATGACAACTGCGTCGTATTCGTTCAAGCATTGATTTAAAACTTTCGTTAGTTCGGCTTCATCGTCCCTAACGTGAGCTACCCTTTTTGCCTCAAATCCAAACTGATTTTTTAACCAGCACACCAACGCGTAGGAGTTGCTGTCTCTAACTTGTGTAACCTTTTTCACTTTGACAAATGGTTCAACGATTTCATCACCAGTCGACACAATGGCCACTTTTGGTTTTCGATAAACCAACAGTTTTTCTATCCCGAGCGAATACAAAATATTCAAATACTTCGGTTGAATCCGTGTTCCTTTTCTCAAAACCACTTGACCTTTTTTGACGTCTTCATTGGCTTTTAACAGATTTTCCCCCGGTGCAACCGATTTCATGATTTCAACCAGATTGCCAAACCTTTGTGTGTGTTCAACCATGACTACTGCGTCCGCTCCTTCGGGTACCATTCCACCCGTTGGAACCCAAGCTGCTTGAGCAGGCTTAAGTTTTTGCACAACTTCTTCCCCTATTTTCACTTCAAAAGCAAACTCAAGTAACGCAGGATTGTTCATCGAGGCACCTTTTGTATCATGTGAGTTTACAGCGTAACCATCAACGATGGATTTCTTAAAACCAGGAAGATCTTCTTCTGATATCAAATCTTGTGCCAAAACAAAGTTGACGGATTGTTCAACAAAAATCTCCAATGTGTCTGTTATGGGTTTAACCAAAGGAAGGTAATTTTGGTATATTTCTTCAACCGTGGCAAATTTAAGTTTTTCTATTCTCATGTTTTTTTCACCAATTTATCGCAGTCTTCTGTTGAACCTTTAAGTTTTTCAACCGCGTGGGGTATAACGTGAAGCACAACTTTAAGATTTTCCTCAACAGCATTTGGACTACCTGGAAGGTTTATGATCAAAGTTTTTCCCCTGGTTCCAACCACTGCTCTTGATAGCATCGCATACGGTGTTGCTTTGAGTGCTTCCAGCATCATCGCAATTTCAAATCCATACAATCGTTTTTCAATAACCTTCAAGGTGGCGTCGGGTGTAACGTCTCTTGGGCTGATACCTGTACCACCGGTTGTAACAATCAAATCGTATCCTTCCTCACACAAAATGATGAGTTCCTTAACTATGAGTTCTTCCTCATCTGGCAAAATTTTATAGTAAGAAACACTTGCACCAATCGTTTTAAGGAGTTCTTCGACTTTGCCACCGCTTTGATCAATTCTTTCCCCTTTTGATGCTTTATCGCTCAAAGTCAAAACAGCTGCTCTTATCATGTTAGATCACCACTTTTAATAATTTTACTAATTTGTCCAAGATCATAACCCTTCAATTTCGAGGCAAAATCAAGAAAATCTTTGGAAGAAATAACATCTAAAAGCAGTTGAAACCTTTCATCGTGTAGAAACTCTGGTAAAAAGAGTAAGTCATATTCTTCCCAAAAAAGGGGTATAAAATCCAAGTTGAAAATCTCGGCTGCCAAGGCTATTCCAAGTCCAACGTCTGCAAAACCATTCTTTACCTTTAAAGCAACGCCAAGATGGGTGAACTCTTCATCTTGGTAACCTTCGATATGTGAAGGATCAATCCCAAGTTTTTGAAGATGGTAATCAAGAAGTATTCTTGTTCCAGAGGCTTTTTGCCTGTTTACAAACCTTACACCTTTTTTCGTCAAATCCAACAAAGATTTGATGTTTTTTGGGTTTCCTTTTTGGACGATGAGACCTTGACTGCGCTTTACGAATTTCATCAAAACGAAGTTTTCCAAGTATTTCTTCAGATAAGGTATGTTGTACTCCCCACTTTCAGCGTCTAAAAGGTGTATACCGGCAATATGTGCTTGCTTTTTTGCGATTGCTGCCAATCCTCCCATACTTCCAACGTTGCTTATGGACATTCCAATGGTGTAATCGTATTTTTTGACAAAATCCGCCAAAATCGAAATAATTGGATCGTTGCTTCCAACGAACAGTATGTTTTTGTCGATCTCTTCAAGCGACTTTGAGGTTTCCACCTGACACAATTCACCTTCTTCTACAATTTCAACACCGCGTGGAATAACCACTTTTCCATCCATCTTTGTCAAAGGTTCCATCACAGCTGCTCCACGCTTTAAGGGGATGAAAAAGTACTTGTCAAGGACCTTTCCAACGCTGACGCGAATGATTTCGTCGTCTGAAATTGATGAAGAGATTCGTCTAGTACTTACAGCGTATATTCGTTCTGATTTAGGCAAAATGAGCTTGTATTTTCTCAATACTATTGGTTTTACTATTTCTTCCAAAATTACGTAACACGATCCAGGATAACCGGGCAAGCCGATCAAAGGCTTTCCAGGATTAGTTTTCAAAACGGCAAGTATTGTTGGTTTGCCGGGACGAATGTTTATTCCATGAACGATAACTTCGGCTAGATCTTCTGCAACTTGATATGAGTAATCAACTGTTCCAGCCGACGATCCTGCTCCCAAGAGAATCATGTCAAAATCGTGGGCTATATTTTGCACGATTTCTTTTATGATTGTTGGATCATCCGGAACTGGTGGCAGAACTTCTACGTCTACTCCAAGCATGGACAGGAAGTTTTTCACGATAACAGAGTTTGTCTCTGGAATGTGAAGATCATTTGTTATCTTTTCCGGCTCGACGATTTCTGTACCAGTCGGTATCATACAAGCCTTCATTTTCTTCACGACTTCAACCTCAAAAACTCCCACAGCCAAGAGCAATGCCAAATCTTGTGGTTTTAACAAGTGATACCTTGTGAAAATCATGTCTCCTTCACAAACGTCTTCTCCAATCATTCTGACGTTGTGATACGGTGGAACTGATTCGTAAATTTCAACGGTCTCTTCGTCTACGATATTCACATCTTCTATCATGATAACTGCATCAAAACCCTCAGGCATTGGGTTACCTGTGTTGATGAAAACAAATTGGTCTTTTTTAAGCCTTTTTGGATTTGCTTTAGTTGCGCCAACGGTGTGTTGGCTTTGAACGGCTATGCCATCCATGGCAGCGCTGATAAACATTGGGACACTTTTTCTCGCATAAACAGAGCCGGCAAGAACCCTGTTTAAAGCCAACCTCGTTGGGATTACTTCACTTTCAACTTTGAAAAATCCTGTTTCATCGAGCTTTTTTATGTACTTGTCCAAAGCCTCTGGAAGATCCAAACGGTGAAGGTATATCTTTCTCATAATACCTCGCCGCCTCAAGATTCTTTATGAAAGTACGCATTTATAACGTACTCTTGAACCATTCTATGAGTGTTGAAGAACGATCCATTGATGGCTATCGCGTATTTCATCATCTGAATGAATTGATCACGGTGTTGATAATAAAGTGGAATAATCGTCTTTTCAAGTTTTTCATAAAGTGACTTTGCATGTTGTTCACTGGAAGCATTCTCCGAAAAGTCCCCTATCGCCCAACCTGTTATTCCCTCGATGCATCCTTCTATCCACCAACCATCGAGTACGCTGAAGTTTGGGACCCCGTTCAAAGATGCTTTCATTCCACTCGTTCCGGAAGCTTCAAGTGGAGGTTGTGGTGTGTTAAGCCATATGTCGACCCCGCTCACCATCATTTTTGCCACTTTCATGTCATAGTTTGGAAGATAAACCATTGGGACATGTGATTTCAATTCTTGAATTGCAGTGAAAATCTTTTTGATAAGCTGTTTTCCTCCCTCATCCTTCGGATGCGCTTTGCCGGCATAGATGACCTGAATTTTTCCATCTTTTGAAGAAATTTCCTTTAGTCTTTCCAAATTGTACAGAAGCAAATCGGCTCTTTTGTAAGCCGTTGCACGTCTAGCAAAACCTATCGTCAAAACTTCTTCGTTCATTTCCACACCGGTTTGAGTTTTCACATACTCAAGCAAAGTTTTTTTGCATTTCATATGTGCATTCCAAATTTCTTCATTTGGTATTGACAAAGCGTACCTCAAGCTGAAATTGTCTGTTCTCCACATTGGTATGTATTTGTCGAACAATTCTTGAAATGGTTCAGAAACCCAAGTTTGTGCGTGAACACCGTTTGTGATTGAACTTATGTCGTATCCTGCGAACATCAATTTTGAGACTTCTCCGTGCTTTTTGGCCACCCCGTTTATATACCTACTCATGTTCAAAGCCAGGTAAGTCATATTCAAAGTGTTGTCGTAAACAACCTGAGGAAGTGAAAAAAGTTCATCCCTTGGACCTATGACTTTTCTGACAAGTTCAAGCGGAAATTTATCATGCCCGGCTGGAACAGGGGTATGAGTTGTAAAAACACATTTTTCTCGAACCGCTTTAAGGTGTGATTCCAAGATCATAGAACTTGAAGTTTTTCTAAGTTCTTCATCGATCAGTTCAAACGTGAGCAGTGCAGAATGTCCCTCGTTCATGTGAAATGTTTCAATTTCATCGTATCCGAGTGCTCTTAGAATTCTCACACCACCTATTCCCAAAACAACTTCTTGGCAAAGCCTGTATTTTTGATCTCCACCGTACAAATAATCTGTTAGCTTTCTATCGTACTCGGAATTTTCTTCCAAATAAGTGTCCAAGAAATACACAGGAACAACGTAACCTGTTACTCCAACCACGTCGTATCTCCATGCGGTAACACGCACCGATCTGCCCTCTATTCTCACGCTGACTTTGACGTCCTCTTTGGTTAAAAATTCCTCCACTGGCCAAGGATCAGGATGTTCAATCTGTTGGCCATCGTGTGTGAGTTCTTGTTTGAAATATCCATACCTGTTGAGCAAAGTTACCGCAACCATTGGTATTTCTAAGTCTGCGGCCGATTTTAAGGTATCACCAGCCAGTATTCCAAGTCCCCCACTGTAAGTATGCATTTTTTCGTTTAGACCGATTTCCATAGAAAAATACGCTATTTTCCTCCGCTTAGGGTTGATCTTCAAAGTACATGCACCTCCCTGTTGCCTTATCACTTTCTTCTTTCTAGGATAACTACTTCGGAATCTCCGTAACGTTTTGACTTTAGAATTTCAAACTCAGTTGGCTTGTCGTAAGTTTCACGAAAGGCTTTTTCTATGACTATCAATGAACCGACGTTTGGTTTTTCTGCAAGGATTTTTAAAAGCTCATCTACGTAACCGGCGTTGTACGGTGGATCGGCAAAGACTATGTCGAAATCTTTAGAACAATTTTTCAAAAACACCTTAAAATCTGCTCTTACAGCTTCCAATTTTATCCCACAATTTTCGGCATTTTGTAAAGCAGTTTTTAAAGCCAACGGTGAAATGTCGACAACGGTGGCACTCTTGGCCCCTCTGCTGATCGCCTCAATTGAGACTACTGCACTACCGCAAAAAAGCTCCAAAAATGTTTTGTCTTTGACGTCGATCATGTTGAAAATTGCCTGTCTAACCATTGATCCAGTGTACCTAGTCCTTGGATCTGGCACAGGTTTAACCAATCTTCCTTTTAGGAAACCTCCAGTTATCCTGAGAATAGACTTCACCAGCCTTCAGCTAAGATCTATAAATTTTTCGTTTGCTTTCAAAATATCGTCCAAAATCTTTGGAGCTTCTTGCCATCCCGGTCCAAGCGGATGCAAGAGCAAAGCTTTTAAGGCTTTTTTCCTTGATCTATACAGGTAAGCTTCGATTGTTAAGCGTTCGTACATTTTCACAATGTGGATCAAACCAACCGCGAATTCGTCTGCTTCTCCCAAGCTTACAGGAAAAACTCTGTTTGCCTTGACATAGCAAGGTATCTCTAAAACATAATCGTTTGGTATATTTGTTACCGCACCGTTGTTTTTGGTGTTGACTATGTGAATAGTTCCAGCGTTCGTTGCCAGGTCCTTTATCAAATTTGCTGCAGCTGTTGAATACATGCTGCCTCCTCGGAGCATGAGTTGCTGCGGGATAGAATCCGAAGATTCGTAGAGTTTGAGTAGATCTTTTTCTATCTTCTCTACCTTTTTGGCGCGCGTTCCTTCTTTTTTCAGTTTTTCTACCATTTCTTTTTCAAACAAATAGTATCTCAAGTATGGACTTGGATAAAGCTCTAAGATTTCTATGAGATCAGCTGGAAAATCTCCTGGAACGTTCGCCAAATGCATCTTCAAAAGTTGGAAAATCTTTTGCGTCACATCTTCATTTTTTGCAAAGATTTTTTCCAAAAAGGTCAGATGGTTTAAACCATAGTATTTCACAAATAAATCCTCGATTTTACAGCCGATAAGTTCACTTAGGTTCTTCAAAAGATTTATTGGGATATTGCAAAGTCCAACGAACCTGTCGAACTTTAGATAGTTCAAAACAAATTCCGTGATGTGACCACTTGGATTGGTGAAGTTTATGACAAAAGCCTTGCTGTATTTTTCAACAAGTTCAATGTATTTCTCTATCAATGGAAAAGCTCTCAACGCGGCGGAAAATCCTCCAATCCCTGTTGTCTCTTGACCTATCAACCCATACTTCAAAGGTATTTCTTCGTCGTTTATTCTTGCAGAAAGCATTCCTGGTCTAAACTGAAATACGATATAATCTGCTCCATCAAAAGCCACCTTGGGATCAAAGGTTTTCTCGATTTTGAACTTATCTTTTACCATCCTTTTGACGAATTCAAAAACCACGTTGAACTTTTCTTCGGCTTCCTTCACGTCTAAAAAGGTGACATTTTCAATTTTCACACAATCGTTGATTTCCATCAATCCTTTCACCAACTCTGGGGTATAAGTGCTTCCACCTCCAACGACAGCTATTTTCATCTTATCGCCTCCAACTGTTTAACGATTTTTTCCAGAACCATTTGATTTGGCTTGATCCCAGCTTTTTCAAAGGCTAAAAGAACCGATCCAAAAACAGGAGGATGTTTTGGGATTATCAGCTGGTACTCATCACCAAGGACTGATTGAACCATTTTCAACAGTATTGGATCTGAGTTTTTGAAAAAGCTTCCTTCCAAAACCAATTTCACAGGTTTTGGAAAATTCAAATTTGATTTGAAGGCGTTCACAATTTTCACAATTTCTTGAACTATCTCTCCAAGTATTTTGAGAGCCACGTAATCGAACTGCTTTGCGGCTTCGAAAAGGGTTTTAATCAGTTCAACAACATATTCTTGAAGTTTTTGTGCGCCGCTTTCTTCATATTCGTGGTGCATTATATTCTCAATTGGTTCTTTTATTTTCTTCTCAAAGATGTCCACCATAATTGTTCTTTCGTCTCTACCATCCTTTGCTCTGACTATGGCCGAAGCAACCTTACCCGCTATCAGGTAAGATCCCAGTCTTTCCCCAAAAAATCCAGAGTAGCCTCCTATTCTAGCTATCTTCTTTCCGTCCGAAGCGTAGTTTATTCCACCTGTTCCGCAGCTTATCAATATCCCAATGTCATCTAAAGTGCCGGATCGCAAGGCAACTCTGCCATCGTTGTCGAAATCGTAGTTCTTCAATCTCAATTCCTTCAAAATATCCTTCACTATTCTTATCTCGTATTCGTTGTCAGCTCCAGCAAATCCAAAGAAAGTGTAGGTAATGTCGTCTTTACTCAAGTTGCTTTTTTCCAAGACTTTGTTTAAACCGTCTTTGAGTATCTCTATGGATTTTTGTACGCCTACTCCTTGATAATTGGCACCTTTTGTCTTTAGAAAACAAAGTACATCTCCATAAGCATTTACAAGTAGAAAATCAGTCTTCGTGCCACCGACATCTACACCAAGAAAGTACAAAGTCTTCCCCCCTTAAAGTTGTTCAACTTCAGGGAAAACGTGCAAGGCAATTGGTGGAAGAATCTTCAACGTTTCCACGGCGTGGTTAGTTTTGTAAATTTGGGAGCGAATGGTAAAATACGAAGCTATCATTTGCAAGGTACCTTCGTCGAACTGACTTCGATGGCAAGATAGAGCCTTCATTTTCCTTTGAAAATCTTCTTCGGTTAATTCAAAAATCGTGTTGGGTTTTGATGAGTTGAAAAAGCCAATTATTTTAACGGTCTTTTCACAAGAACCACCAAGGATTTTCGGTAGCCTGTAGAAAAGAACTGCTTGAGCAGTCGCTAGACCACATTTTGTGTGATCTGGATGAGCTTCGTAAGGTAGGAAAGGATCCACCGTCAGTACTGCATCTGGTTTCTTTTCCCTTATAATTTCCACGATCTTTACTCTCACTTCTTCCACCGTGTAACTTCCAAGATCCTCGAAATCCAGCCATATCAGCTCCGATACACCAAGAATTTTGGCAGCTTCCTCTTGCTCGCGTTTTCTTATGCTTGATAACTTGGAACCCATTATAGATTCATCCAGGGTACCTGCGCTACCATCGGTAACTGTTACGTACGTTATTTTCGCTCCCATTTGCGTTAACTTTGCCACGATTCCTCCAATCGAAAGATCGACGTCATCGGGATGGGGTTGAACACAAAGAATGTTTTTCATTTCGTCGAGTTTTGGCACTTTCAGAAATTCCTCAAAAATGTTTTGACCTTGGATTTTCATCATTTCACACCTCTCTAATGTGTTTTTCACAATAAATTATGCCACGGGAGAGAAAATATAATATCGTCGGAGGATTGAAAGATGTCTTTTGGATACACGACTTTGTTTTTGACCATCAGTTTGGCAAAGACATTTGTGTTTTACGCGTTTTTGCCGAGGTTTTTTAATATCACAATGTTTGTAAGCACGGTATTTTGGTGCGTGCTTTTTTATTTGATCTTTTCGCACTTGTTGAAAGGAAAGGAATACGTACTTTATTGCATAATTTCCGTCGCCATCGTCGTTGACTTTCTTTATTTCAAAAACTTTGGCAATATGCCGTCTTTAAGGCACCTGAGTTTACTTCCACAACTTGGAAAGGTGCGCAGTAGTGTAAAACACTCTGTAGATTTTGCTTGCCTTTTCTTTTTGGCGGATTTAGCACCTTTGTGGTTCCTCGATCGAAGAAGATACAAAAAATTTGTGAAAAATTCCCCGCACATCATCCGAAAAGACCTTTTATTGTTGATCTTTATGTGCCTTGGTTTTGCATGGTTACCGTTGATCGTTGAAAAACCAAAGCCCAATCAAGTATTTGCAAGGTATGGATTGATCGCATACCACTCTTACGATGTTGTATGGTCGATTTTTGGTAGAGATCAAAAATCTCTTGAACTAGTTATTTTTGAAAGATTTGAGCAAGGAAAACGCTATCGTGGTGTAGCGAAAGGAAAGAATTTGATTGTGATTCAGTTGGAATCTTTTCAAAGTTTTTTGATTGGTTTTCATTACAATGATCAAGAAGTTACCCCGAATTTGAACAGAATTGTGAGTCAATCGATATATTTTGAGAATTATTACCAACAAGCAGGTTGTGGAAACACTGCGGATGCTGAATTTGTAAGTTTAACCTCCCTACATGTACCTGGTAACGAAGTGGCATACGAAGTTTACGCTGACAAAACTTTAGAAGCTTTGCCTGCCATTTTAAGAAACCATGGATATGAAACAATTGCCTTCCATGGAAATACGGGTTGGTTTTGGAATAGGAAAAAGATATATCCCAACTTGGGTTTTGATAAGTTTTACTCGCTCGAAGAATTGAACAACGATGAAATCTTTGGGCTTGGATTAAGCGATTTATCGCTTTACAAGCAGGCGATAGAGATAATAAAGCGCTCTAATAAGCCTTTCTTTGCCTTTATCGTTACTCTTTCAAGTCATACACCATTTTTGATACCCGAACAATATAAAATGTTAACACTTGATCACAAGCACGAAGGAACAATCTTCGGCAATTATCTTCAATCTGTACATTACGCCGATTACGCTTTAGGGTGGTTCATAGAAGAGCTGAAAAAAGAGGGAATTTACGAAAATTCGATCATAGTTTTGTACGGCGATCATGCAGGGATACAACCGTTTGTTAAGGAAAATGCTGAGATTATGAAAGAGGTTCTCGGAAAAGAGTACGATTACGCCGAGGCATTTCGTGTCCCATTGGTTATACACATTCCTAAACTATCGCTCAACCTTCGAGTACAAACCATCGGTGGTCAAGTTGATTTTTTACCTACAATGTTGAACCTGCTTGGAATTGATGCTGATCAATCAAAGATGGTAGGAAAAGATTTGTTGAACTGTTCGGAAAGTTTTGTCGCCCTCAGATACCAAGTTCCAGATGGTTCTTTCATCGATGAAAGAAGGTATTTCATGGTTTCACCAGATGGTTTCCTGCAAAACAGCTTTGCGTACGACAGGATTTTGGAAAAACCTCTTCCCTACTACGAATGCCTTGATGGATACAAAAAAGCGATTCAACAAATAGAATTGTCAAGAGCGATTCTCAAGGAACATCGTTAAAATAATCGTTTAACTTTCATCACGACAAACAAACAACCGCATATGATTCCAAAATATTAAGTACGCCGCTTGTACTCCAACCAGTTGAACGGTTAAACCACCAAATAAAGATCCAAAAAGTGGGCCAAATCCCATCAAAGTCATCCAGAAAAAGCTTTGTGCAATAGGAAGTTGCTCAGCTGATAAGTTCTCACGCATAATGTATATCGAAGAATAATAAATCACAATATAAGTCCAGCCATGAAGCATTTGGAAAATCAACAAACTTGTAGTTGACCAGCTCAGTGAAACTAGAATCAACCTCAAGCTTACAACCAAAACACCCGAGGCAAAAAGCAATTTACTGGTTAAGGCTTTTCGAATTTTTTCAGCATACAGCAAAAACGGGATCTCACTGATTGCCATCAAGGAAAGTGAAAGACTAACTGTGGATATATCGTATCCCTTTTTGCTCGACAACGCAGGAAGGAACACAAAGTTGAAATAATTGAATCCAACGGTAAGACCAACGATCAGGCAAAAAAGAAAGAAAGATTTTGGAAGTTTTGAAGAAATAGTTTTCTTAGGCGTGTGAATTTTCACTTCAAGTTGACCAGAAAGCGGATACAACAAGATCAAAAGGAAAGTCATCAGAGCAAATATCCAGAAAAAGCCGATTTTGACAAGCCAGGAAGCCAGCAAAGCTGTTAGAGAATAGCCAATTGTACCCCAAATTCTAACCAAGCTGTAAGGAAATAACTTTTTTTGAGCAATTTCGACAACTGAATATTCCTTGACACTCCCAATCCCCTAAAGGGGATGGGATTCTTAGCAGCTCTTTAGGCTGCCTTCCATGGAACATTCGATGCTCCATGGCCACAGAGGTGTGGGTTGTACCTCACACCCCTGACGGGTGCCAACTCCGCTACTACTTGGGATGTTCCTATCCCAAGATACCTTCCGTATATGTTCATCGCTCCTACTCCGTCCCTGTGATACTCAAACCCACAATTTTGGCACTTATAGTTGCGTCCCTTTGAATGATTTCTACTACCACATGCAGGACAGCTCTGGCTGGTATACTCTTCAGAAACCAATACCACATCTATTCCCATCAATTGAGCTTTATAAGTTAGCATGTCTATCATCTTTCTAAAACACCATTGATGGAGTTTCTGATTTGCGCTGTCGTTTCCTTGAACTCGTTCCCGAATATTTGTAATATCTCCTACTGCAATGGTTCCAATCCCTTTCTGCAAACACATCCTTAGAAAGTTGCTGGTTATCTTATGTAGAATGTCCTTTATTCTTTGTCTTGTCCGTCTTAACATCTCTTTTTTGCCTTCACGAGTTTTCTGTATCTTTTAGACCCTTTCTTGCATCGGCTTAACATCTGTTGAAATTCTGCAAGTTTCTTGTTGCGGTACCTGATTAGGCTGTTCAGTATCCCACCGTGATAAGAAATAACTTCAGTGCCGTCGAAGCAAGTTATGGGATGGAGTATGCCTAAGTCAACAGCCATAACCTTTCCGTTTCGTGGTTTTCGTGCCACGTTCTTCACCTCTATCGCAAGGTGAAGATAATACCTGCCTTCTTCATAAACCAGCTTGGCTTGTCTAATTTTTGTATCAGTTGGTAGGGTGGTCTGTATTAAAATTGGTTCTTGATTGCTGCCCATTGAGAGTCTTAAAGTCCCATCTTGTAAAAGTTTTATAACGGCATTGAAGTAACTATCAAGAGCCTGAAAGTACTGCTGGATTATAGCCTGTTTTGAATGGGTATGAACATTGATACTGCAAGCCCAGCGCAGAATGTATTTTTGTGCATTATTAGGAGAGAGCCAGAAACCTTTTTTGCGTTTTATCTTTTTAACCAACGACATAGTTTTGTTATATATTCGTGCTGCAGTTTTGTTAAGTTCAGCACACAAATGATAAAGTTCTTTTGGAACAGGAACTTTGTATGTTCTGACTACATATCTTGACATTCTTCAATATACCTCCTGATAGTTTTCTCTTCAAGCAAACGACAAGCCCCTTACCCATTCCCCTAAAGGAGAAGGGCTTGCGGGGCATTGCTTTTTTGTCATCGGTATTATGGCCCCGAAGAAAAAGGAAAAGCATGCCATCGCTGTAAACTTCCACGCGAATCCATTAACAAGGAAAAGAATCCAATACATTGAAGCTGCCATCAAAGAGAAAACTTTTACCAATTTTGCTGGAGTAATTTTTGCTGCAAGCCGAAAATATATAAAATTTCCATACACGGAAGTGATTGGCGTTAGAGCCATTAAAATACCTACTTGAAATGGGGAAAATCCAACGATTGTAAAGTATTGGCTCAACAAAGCTGAACAAGCAACAGCCGCAAAAGCAACGGCTTCAATCAAAGCAATCAACGCCAAGATGACCACCACTTTTTTCTTCGGCTAACGATTAGTGTACAATCAAAATTGTAGGATTAGGTTATGAAAATCCTAATAGTTTATGACACTTATGCTGGAACAACTGAAAAGTGCGCACAAATACTAAGTCAAAAAATTAAAGGCGAAGAAATTCAGCTTGTGAAAATTCGAAAAAATGATGAGGTTGATCTTGAAAATTACAATGTCGTTTTGATAAGTAGTTACGTTTACGCTGGGAAGGTCAGTGGTAAAATTTCAAAATTTTGTAAGAAGAATCTAGAAAATCTTCTTGACAAAAAGGTGGGTATTTTTCTCTGCATGCTTGACGATTCTAAAAACCTTGAAAAGTATCTTAGAAGCAATTTTGACGATAAACTTCTGCGGCGTGCCATTGTAAAAGGGTGCTTTGGCAGCGAGTTAAACTACGAAAGAATGAATCCAATAGTTAGATTTATCATAAAGCAAATTGTGAAAAAAGCGCAGCCTGAAGTAGGGCTGCGCTTAAATGAGATCGAAAAATTTGTTGAAAGGCTAAACTCTTGATTTTTTCTCTGCTTTTTTGGTTGTTTCTTTGGCTTGGGAAGTGTTTGAACCATAAATTACTTTCGTTTGATTTTTGGCAGCTTGTAGCTGCCTTTCTTTTTCTGCTTTTTCAAGTTTTCCTTTGTAGAGGAACTTGATTGCCATCATTTCAATTATTCCGTGGTTATCCATGCGTATCCCCCTTTCTCTTGGTTTTGCTTTCGATAGGTATTTCTCTTTACTTTAAAAATTTTTAGGTCTTTCTGAGAAAATATTAAAATATGGTTTGATATTTGTCAAGTAACTTTTTTTATAATCGTGGCCTTACACCTTATATTTCAAATAAGTTGAGGGTATATATGAGGATTTTTGATATACTGTGGAAATATTTTGAAGGTGGGAGCCACAGGAGAAAAGACGAACAAACGGATATGAAGAACTTGCAAGATGTTTTAACTATCAACAAAATAGAAAAACTGTTTGAACGAAAACGTTCGGCGGGGCTGATTGAGGTCAAGTTGCTTGCCTTGCTTTCACTAGTGATGAGAACGTTGTTTTTCTTGTCATAAGTTTGTCAAAGGAAATCGACAAGGAATGTTTTTTTTTGGTTGGTATCTCACAAATGAAGACTGGCTGGGTTGCCAGTCTTCATTTTTTGTACTTTGTGACATTTCTGAGAAAGTTTCTTCGCCATTCTTTGTCTTTTTCTTCTTCAACACCTTTGACGGCAAAACCATCGACTACCCCAACAACTCCCCTTCCTTGCTCAGTTTTGACGACGATGACTTGAAGTGGGTTTGCAGTAGCAGCAAAGATTCTGCAAACTTCTTGGACATTTTTAATTTGATTTAAAACGTTGATGGGATAACCGTTCTTGATAACTATCACAAAAAGATGCCCTGCACCTATCTTTTGTGCGTTTTCAATTGCCACTTTTGTTAACTCCTCGTCGTTACCTTCGTACCTCACCAAACACGGTCCACTCGCTTCGTTGAAAGCTATCCCAAATTTCAAGTTTGGATTCGTGGTGACCAAAACTTCGTAAAGGTCCTCAATGGTTTTGATAAAGTGGGAATGACCGATTATAACGTTCGCACCCTCTGGAATGTTCACTTGAACAATTTCAAATTCCACATTTTCACCCCCTGTAATAATTATGTCATAAAATTTTACATCACATACCCGGATTTTCGTGTAAGATTAAAGTGTAAAAATGAATATCCCTCCCACGTTGGGAGAATGCTCTTGTATAATTCCGAGAATATGGCTCGGAAGTCTCTACCGGACAGCCGTAAACTGTCCTGGCTACAAGGGCGTAATTTTTTTACATGAAAAAATCGGTAGAGACAGGGCTACCGATTTTTCTTTATTGTTAAAAAGTGAGGGAAAGTGATGAAAATAGCCGTTGTGGTTGGCAGCGAAGATGATTTGAAGGCTTTACAGGAGGCTTTTGATATTTTAAAAGACTTTTCTGTCGCCTACGACGTTTTTGTTCTCCCTGCACACAAGGCTACGCAAGAAATCTTTGAACTTGCAAAAAATGTTGAAGCAAACGGCTATGAGGTGGTCATAGTTGCTGCCGGCACGTTGGCTTACTTGCCCGCGCTTGTGGCTGCAAACACCTCTTTACCAGTCATAGGTGTACCAATTGCATCCTTTTCCTTAAGTGGTCTGAACGTGCTTTTCTCGGCATCTCAAATGCCTCCCGAAATTCCCGTTGCAACCGTGGCGATAAACAATGTCAAGAACGCCGCCTTACTTGCGGTAGAAATTTTGGCTTTGAAAGATCAACATCTGAGAGCAAAACTTCTACAATACCGAGACGAGATGAAAAAGAGTGTCCTTGAAAAGAACAAGGAGTTGTTTGAAAAGGAGTGATTTAGGTGAAAAAGATGCTCATCTATGAGGGGAAAGCCAAAAGAGTTTATTCTACCGACGACGAAAATCTTTTGATCATTGAGTACAAAGACGAAGCAACTGCTTTTGACGGGAAAAAACGTGGAATAATACCAAACAAGGGTATTCTGAACAACAAAATATCCGCCATATTATTCGAATATTTGCAAGCAAATGGCGTTAAAACTCATTTTGTAAAGCTGCTTTCAGACAGAGAACAGCTTGTCAAAAGAGTAAAAATAATACCCATTGAGGTTATCGTGAGAAACATAGCTGCAGGTAGTCTTTCAAAAAGGTTGGGATTACCCGAGGGAATGGAACTCAAACACACAGTCTTGGAGTTTTGCTACAAAAACGACGAGTTAGGTGATCCGATGATAAACCACTATCACGCTGTGGCGATGGAACTGGCAACTTGGCAGGAACTGAACGAAATCGAACAGATTGCATTGAAGGTCAACGAGCTTCTCAAGAAGCTTTTTGCAGAAAAGAACATAATTCTTGTGGATTTCAAACTCGAGTTCGGTAAACACAACGGGGAAATACTTCTTGCAGATGAGATTTCACCTGATACTTGCAGGTTCTGGGACGCTTTGACAAAGGAAAAGCTTGACAAAGACAGATTCAGAAGAGATCTTGGGAACGTTGAAGAAGCTTATTGGGAAATCTACAACCGATTGACTAAGGGGGTATAACGTGTACAAGGCAAAGTTGCATATCAAATTCAAAGAAGGTGTGCTTGATCCACAGGGAAATGCGGTGAAAAACGCGTTGAAAAATTTAGGTTTTGTGAATGTCAACTCGGTGAGGATCGGGAAATTGGTGGAAATCGAGCTTGATTGCGACAATGTTGATCAAGCAAAAGAAGAGCTTAAATCGATGTGTGACAAGCTTTTGGCAAACCCTGTCACGGAAAGTTATGAGATCGTGAGCTTGGAGGAGATCAAATGAGGTGCGCGGTGGTGGTTTTTCCTGGTTCCAACTGCGACGCCGATGCTTTTCATGTTGCAAAATATGTACTTGGTTTTGACACGCAATACGTTTTTCACAAGGAATCTTTCCACCCTGACGATTTTGATTTGATCATCCTTCCAGGTGGATTTTCCTACGGAGATTACTTGCGCCCAGGTGCAATAGCCAGGTTTTCACCCGTTATGAACAGCGTTGTGCAAGCGGCAAAAAACGGTTGTTTTGTGCTCGGCATTTGCAACGGATTTCAAATCTTAACCGAAGCAGGTCTTCTAAAAGGTGTTCTGCTGAGAAATAAAGATCTTCGTTTCCATTGTCACGACGTTTATTTAAGAGTTGAAAGAAACGACACACCTTTCACGTGTTTGTACAAACAAGGTGAAGTTGTCAGAATGAGTATTGCACACGGCGAAGGAAATTACTATGTGGATGATCTTTCTTCCATCTTGGACAAGGTGGTTTTTAGATACTGCGATAAGTATGGAAGGATAACGCAAGAAGCCAATCCAAACGGCTCGGTTTTGAACATAGCTGGTGTGATCAACGATTCCATGAATGTGTTGGGATTGATGCCGCATCCTGAAAGATGCGCTGAGGAAATTCTAGGATCAACCGATGGTAGGAAACTTTTTGAATCTTTGGCATACTACCTTGAACGGAGGAAGGTAAGGTGTTGAAGTATCGTGAACTTGGTTTAAATGATGAGGAATACAAAAAAATCTGTCAAGATCTTGGAAGAGAACCGAACGACGTGGAACTTGGCATGTATTCTGTCACGTGGTCCGAACACTGCAGTTATAAACATTCAAAACCTCTGTTGAAACTTTTTCCAACCTCAGGTAAACATGTGGTCCAAGGGCCTGGAGAAAATGCGGGAGCTGTGGACATAGGAGATGGGCTGGTTGTCGTTTTCAAAATGGAAAGTCACAACCATCCATCGGCTGTCGAGCCTTTCCAAGGAGCTGCAACAGGAGTTGGAGGAATAGTAAGAGATGTCTTGGCGATGGGAGCTAGGCCAATTGCTTTGCTTGATTCTTTGAGGTTTGGTGATATAAGAAAGCCAAATGTCAAATACCTTTTCAACGGTGTGGTTGGTGGAATATCCTTCTATGGAAACTGTATAGGAGTTCCAACCGTCGCTGGGGAGATATACTTCAACAGTTGTTACGATGACAATCCTTTGGTCAACGTCATGTGCGTCGGAATAGCGCGAAGAGAAGAACTGAAGTTCTCAAGGACTGGTAAAACTGGTGCAAGGGTTCTTTTGGTCGGAGCTTTGACTGGAAGGGATGGAATTCACGGCGCAAGTTTTGCTTCTCAAGAACTCGACGAAGAGTCTCATAGCAAAAGGCCATCGGTTCAAGTTGGAGATCCCTTTATGGAAAAACTTCTCATAGAAGCATGTCTTGAAGCATGCAAAGTCGATGGAGTACTTGCTGTTCAAGATCTTGGAGCAGCAGGTTTGACTTCAGCGTGCTCCGAAGTTGCCGCAAAGTCCAACAAGGGAATAGTAATAGATTTAAGCAAGGTTCCAAGAAGGGAAGCCAATATGAGCACTTACGAAGTGGTTCTTTCCGAATCTCAAGAAAGGATGCTTTTAATCGTTGAAGAAAAAGCTTTGCAAAAGGTAAAGGAAATCTTTGAAAAATGGGATCTTGTGTTTTCCGAAATTGGTTATCTGACAGACGATGGATTTTTCACCGTTTACGAGGGTTCAGAGTTGGTTGCAAGAGTGCCAGTTAAATCTTTGACGGAAGGTGTTCCGATAGTTTACATCGGGCCAAAGGAACGAAGGTTGAACGTTGAAGAACCAAATCCTCCTGAGCCTTTGAACGTTCAAGACATTTTCATAAAGCTTCTTTCAAGTGAAAACATTGCAAGCAAGCGTTTTGTCTTCGAACAGTATGACCATAGGGTGGGAATAAACACCGTTGTTCTTCCAGGTGGAGATGCTGCTGTTTTGAGAATAAAGGGTACGAACAAAGGTATAGCCGTCAGCGTTGATTGTAATTCTTTGTATTGTTATGTAGATCCATACGAAGGTGGAAAAATAGCCGTTGCAGAAGCTGCAAGGAACGTCGTTGTGACTGGCGCAAAACCTCTAGGAATAACCGATTGTCTTAACTTTGCTAACCCCGACGATCCGGAAGTTTATTGGGAATTGAAAAGATGCATAGAGGGAATGGCCGAAGCAGCAAAGGTGCTTGAAATACCTATAGTCAGTGGAAATGTGAGCCTTTACAACGAAAGTTTGAAAAATCGAATATATCCAACCCCTACCGTTGGAATCGTTGGGTTGATTGAGGATATAAGCAAAAGATGTTCAGCTGATTTTAAAAGCGAGAACGATTTAGTGGTGCTTTTAGGTTTTCACAGCGATCGATTCACTGCTTCGGAATATTTAAGGCTTATTCACAACGTTGAAATTGCACCTAGTCCAACCTTGGATCTAGAGTTTGAAAAAAGGCTTCAGAAAGTTTGTTTGCTGGCTATTAAAGAGGGATTGCTAAGTTCTGCGCACGACGTTTCTGAAGGTGGTTTAGCGATAGCACTTGCAGAAAGTAGTATCCTTGGCGGCTTTGGGGTGGAGTGCGATTTGTTCACCAACGTAAGAAAAGACGTAGTTTTATTCAGTGAGACTCAATCTAGGATTGTTGTAAGTTTACCAGAGAAGAACTTTGAAAGGTTGAAAAAACTTTGTGAGACTTTCAAGGTACCTTGCACAATTTTAGGAAAGATCAAAGGTGAAAGGTTTGTCATAAAAATCAACGGAAATAAGGTCATAGACGTTCCTTTAGACGAAATCATAGATCTTTACATGAATTCCCTTGAGAGGAAGTTAAATTATGAAGCTTAAGGAAGCCTGCGGTGTATTTGGAATATATTCTTTTGACTTTGATCGGGACATTGCCCGTACGGTTTACTACGCTCTGTTTGCGCTGCAGCACCGTGGACAAGAAAGTGCGGGCATAGCGGTGAGCAATGGGAAAAGCATTAAGTGTCATAAAGGTCTTGGATTAGCTTTTGAAGTTTTTAAGGAGGAAGATTTGGTAAAACTATCAGGAAAGATTGCCATAGGTCACGTTAGATATTCAACAACTGGTTCCAACACCTTCGCCAACGCCCAGCCTATAGTCGTTCAATGTATAGCTGGGGAACTTGCAATTGCCCACAACGGAAACATAGTCAACGCAGATGAAATAAGGTATGAGCTAGAGGAAAAGGGAGTCTTTTTCCAAACGACAACTGACAGCGAAGTGATTGCGGCGATATTGTCACAAGGTTATTCAAAATCTTTAGAGCAAAGAATCAAAGATAGTTTTACCCTGCTGAAAGGCGCGTATTCTTTGGTGATAATGACAAACGACAAACTGATAGCCGTCAGAGATCCAAATGGTTTTAGGCCGCTTTGCTTGGGTAAATACAACAATTCATACGTTGTTGCTTCAGAAAGCATAGCACTCGATTCAATCGGGGCTCAGTTTTTAAGGGACATCGAACCTGGGGAAATCTTGGTTATAGACAGTGCTGGTTTGAGATCCGAAAAACTTCCAACTACCTCGAGAAAATCTTTGTGTGTTTTCGAATACGTGTATTTTGCAAGACCAGACAGCGTGATAGAAGGAATAAGTGTTTACATGGCTCGCTACAGAATGGGAGTTGAGTTGGCAAAAGAGTACCCCGTTGAAGCAGATCTTGTTGTTGGCGTACCAGATTCCGGGACAGTTGCTGCAATTGGTTATTCGGATTATTCGAAAATACCAAACGGATTAGGTTTGATCAAAAACAGATACATTGCAAGAACCTTCATTCAACCATCCCAAAAAATGAGAAGTCTCGGCGTAAAACTCAAGCTAAGTCCGCTTAGAGAAATTGTAAAAGATCGCAGAATTGTTTTGGTCGACGATTCGATAGTTCGAGGCACGACCATGCATCAGATTGTCAAAATGTTGAAAGATGCTGGCGCAAGAGAAGTTCACGTTCGAATAAGTTCCCCACCGGTTAGGTACAGTTGTTATTTTGGAATCGATACACCAACCAGAAAAGAATTAGTGGCTTCTCAGATGAGTGTAGAGGAAATAAGAAAACTGATTGAAGCAGAGTCTTTGGGTTATCTTTCCATCGAAGGTTTGGTGAAGGCAGTTGGATTGAATGAAGGACAACTTTGCCTTGCTTGTTTCAACGGCAATTATCCGTTGGACGTGCCAAAAGAGGGTAGAAAGTATCTTTTTGAAAAGCGTTGAAGGGGTGATTGTAATTGAGAACCTACAAAGAAGCCGGTGTTGATATCGATGCGGCTGATAGGGCTGTGGAGATGATAAAAGAGCTTGCAAAGAAAACCTTTGACAAAAACGTAATAGGTGAAATAGGAAGTTTTGCGGGATTTTATAAACTTCGAGGTTACAAAAATCCAGTACTTGTTTCCGGTGCAGATGGAGTTGGAACCAAGCTCAAAATAGCCTTCATGTTGGACAAACACGATACGGTTGGCATAGACTGTGTGGCGATGTGCGTCAACGATGTGCTTGTTCACGGTGCATTCCCGCTGTTTTTCTTAGACTACATAGCCACAGGAAAGTTGGTTCCTGAAAAAATAGCACAAATTGTGAAAGGCATAGTCGATGGATGCATGGAAGCCGAGTGTGTTCTAATCGGCGGTGAGACGGCACAAATGCCGGATTTTTATAAGGAAGACGAGTACGATTTAGCAGGTTTTGCAGTAGGTGTGGTGGAAGAGGAAATGTTGATAGACGGCTCAAAAATAAAAGAAAAAGATGTAGTCATTGGCATAGCCTCAAGTGGTCTTCACAGCAACGGATTTTCCCTCGCAAGAAAGGTTTTGCTTGGTAAGTACAAAATCGATGAATATTTTGAAGAACTTGGGAAAACACTGGGTGAAGAGTTGCTGACCCCAACAAAGATTTACGTGAAAGTCATCAAACAGCTTGATCTAAATAAAATAAACGGCATGGCTCACATAACTGGCGGAGGACTTTTGGAAAACCTTCCAAGAATTTTGTCAAAAGGTTTGCAAATAATCATAAGGAAAGATTCTTGGGAATGTCCACCTATTTTCAAATTGATTCAAAAAACTGGGCAAATTGAAGAATGTGAAATGTTTAGGACCTTCAACATGGGGATTGGTTTTACGATCGTGGTTAGACCAGAAGACGCCGATGACTTTGTCAGAAGAATAAACGCGCTTGGACATCGTGCCTTTATCATAGGGGAAGTTCAAAAGGGCGAAAGAGGTGTTGTGATTGAGTAAACCGCTTTGCCTTGGAGTACTTGTCTCAGGTCAAGGTACAAACCTTCAAGCCATCATCGACGCATGTGAAAGGAAGGAGATCAATGCCTACGTTGGAGTAGTCATAAGCAACAAACCGAACGCCTACGCCCTCCAAAGGGCAAAAAAGCACGGTATACCAAACTATGTGATTTTGAGAAAAGATTATCCAAGCCAGCTTGAATATGAAAAAGCGATGGTTGAAATACTCAAAGCGCATGAGGTCGAGCTTGTTGTGCTCGCTGGTTTTATGAAGATCTTATCGTCGTACTTCATCGAGTGTTTCAGAAACAGGATAATAAACATTCACCCTTCGCTAATACCAGCTTTCTGTGGCAAAGGTTTTTACGGAATGAAAGTTCACGAAGCAGTTATAGAGTACGGCGTAAAGGTCACCGGGGCAACCGTGCACTTTGTGGATGAAAACGTTGACGCTGGCCCCATAATCCTTCAAGAACCAGTTTTTGTCGATCAAAACGATACGCCTGAGACTTTGGCGCAAAAAGTTCACGAAGTTGAACATAAGCTTTTGGTGAAAGCGATAAAGCTTTTGAGTGAAAACAAAGTAGAGATAGTTGGAAGAAGAGTGATCATAAAAGAGGGGGAGTGATTTTAAGGTGGTAAAGAGAGCTTTGATCTCAGTTTACGATAAAACAAGCCTTTTGGATTTTGCCAAATTCCTTTTCGAGCAAAACGTTGAGATAATCAGCTCCGGTGGAACGGCGAGGTTCTTGAAGGAAAATGGTATACCTGTGAAAACCGTTGAAGAGATAACCGGCTTTCCGGAAATTTTGGAAGGAAGGGTTAAAACACTTCATCCCAAAATCCATGGGGCCATTTTGGCTGACAGATCAAAGCCGCTTCATCTTCAACAGCTTGAACAATTAGGTATAGAAACGATAGACATGGTTGTTGTCAACCTTTATCCTTTCGAAAAAATGTACATCGCAAATGCTTCAGACGAAGAAATGATTGAGAACATAGACATAGGTGGTCCAACTTTAATTAGAGCTGCGGCGAAAAATTACAAAAACGTAGCTATCGTTTGTGATCCAAAGGACTATCCAATCGTTGTTGATGAAATCAAGCAATACGGTGAAGTGAGACTTGAAACGAGGTTAAAACTTGCCCAAAAAGCTTTCGAATTGACTTCTTATTACGATTCAATCGTGGCTAGGTACTTCCGAGATAAAACAAAAGAAATTTTCCCAGAGTTTTTAACGCTGGGCTTCAAACTTCACCAAACCTTAAGGTATGGTGAAAATCCACATCAAATGGCGGCTGCTTACGTCGATCTCAGGTATGAAGGAACGATAATGGATACCACACAGCTTTGGGGTAAAGAACTTTCTTTCAACAACATAGCCGATGCAGATGCGGCTTTGAGTATCGTTAAAGAATTCACCCAGCCCTGCGCGGTGGGTGTAAAGCATACCAATCCGTGTGGTGTGGCATGCGGGGAAACTTTGTTGGAGGCTTTTGAAAAGATGTACGAAGCTGATCCAATATCCATCTTTGGTGGTATAGTGGCTTTAAACAGAACAGTTGACGAAAAAACGGCCGAAAAGATGTCTCAGATCTTTCTTGAGGTTGTAATAGCACCGGATTACGATCCGAAAGCTTTGGAAATTTTGATGAAAAAGAAAAATTTGAGAATACTTAAAGTGAAAATCGATAGATTGAACCAAAATGAGCTTGATTTAAGAAAAGTCTCGGGTGGACTACTTGTTCAAACACCAGATTCAACAGATTACAACGAACTGAGGTGTGTGACGAAAAGAGAACCAACGCCACAAGAATTGGAAGATCTTCTCTTCGCATGGAAGGTCGTCAAACACGTGAAATCAAACGCCATCGTCTTGGCAAAGAATCTTGCCACAGTTGGAATAGGAGCTGGGCAGGTCAACAGACTCTGGCCAACTGAACACTGTGTGAGAATAGCAGGTCCAAAGGCAAACGGCGCGGTTTTGGCTTCCGACGCCTTCTTTCCATTTCCAGATGCCGTCGAAGTTGCGGCGAAAGCAGGAGTTACCGCGATAATCCAACCGGGTGGATCGATTCGAGATGAAGAAGTTATCAAAGTGGCAAATGAATACAACATCGCCATGATTTTCACCGGAACAAGGCATTTTAAACACTGAGGTTGGTGATGATCGATGAAAATTTTGGTCGTTGGCAGCGGTGGAAGGGAACATGCAATCGCTTGGAAGATATTGAATGACAATCCAAACTTTGAGCTTTACTGTATAGGAACTAACGCTGGTATAAGTGAAATAGCAAAATGTGTTGAGCTAAAGACCATCGAAGAAATAGCTGATTTCGCACAGCAGTCTAAGATAGATTTCACGGTGGTTGGACCTGAAGCTTTTCTTGCCCAAGGTATTGTCGATGAATTTTCAAAGAGAGGCCTAAAGATTTTTGGACCTAACAAGAAAGCAGCTCAGCTTGAATCCAGCAAGGTATTTGCCAAACAATTTATGTTGAAATACGGTATTCCAACGGCGGATTTTGCGGTTTTCGATGACCCAAACGAAGCAACAAGATTTGTGGAAAAGAAAGATGAACCTTTGGTAATCAAAGCCGATGGACTTGCCGCTGGGAAGGGAACTTTTGTTGCAAAAACAAAACAAGAAGCTTTAAACGCCATAGATTTGTTGATGAGAAAGAAAATCTTTAAAGAAGCTGGCGCGAAGATTGTGGTGGAAAAATTTCTCGAAGGCAAAGAAGTTTCAGCTTTGGCTTTTTGTGATGGTCAAACTGTTGTACCTATGCCAGGTTGTATGGATTACAAACGTGCTTACGACAACGATCAAGGACCAAACACTGGTGGAATGGGTTGTGTTTCTCCTGTCTCACATTATGACAAGCAGATGCAGCATATGACCTATAAACTTGTCTTTGAAAGAACGTTGGAAGGTCTGCAAAAAGAGGGTATAGACTATCGCGGAGTCATTTACGCAGGTTTGATGATAACAAAGCAGGGTCCTTTTGTTTTGGAGTACAACTGTCGATTCGGTGATCCAGAAACTCAAGTTTTGATGTTGCTTTTGAAGTCAAACCTTCTTGAAATCCTTCAAGCCACCGTTGAAAGACAGCTTTCAAGGATGAAAGTAGATTGGTTCGGTAAAGCGGGCATTTGTGTTGTCTTGGCCAGCGGGGGTTATCCTGAAAACTACGAAATAGGGTACGAAATAAAAGGTTTAGAAGAGTGTAAAGCGATAGTATTTCACGCCGGAACAAAAAAGGTTAATGGAAAATGCGTTACCAACGGTGGTAGGGTTTTGAACGTTTGTGCCGTTGGCGAAACCGTTGCTCATGCTCGTGAAATTGTTTATAGAGAGATCAAGAAAATTCACTTTGAAAAAATGCACTACAGAACTGATATTGGTTTGAACGTTTGATTTTCGCAAAGTTTTAATCTTTGTTCGGCGGATAATCGATTTTCTTTCCACAGTGTGGGCAAATAATACCTTCCCTGGATTTCTTTTTCCTTCTAAGCTCTTCAACAAATCCTGCCGCAAGTATTCCAGCCGGCAAAGAGAACAAACCTATTCCAAGCAGGGCAATTACCGCTGCAAGAAAACGGCCAAAAAGCGTGACAGGATACACATCCCCGTAACCAACGGTTGTGAGTGTGACTATAGCCCACCACATGGCTGCCGGTATGCTTGAGAAAGTATCAGGCTGAGCTGCATTTTCGATGCAATACATCGATTTACCTATAGTTTGAAGTGCTTCTGAATATCTTCCCAGCTTCAAAATTCTAAAAATTCTTCAAACCACAGACCTGTTGTATTTTTCATCAACTGTACAGCTCCAAAGTCTTAGAACATATTCAGCCGTGAACACGATCATGGAGAAGACTTCAAACCAGCGGAAAAGGAAAAAATGCCTGTTTCGCAGGCTTTCCACAGTTTCAAGTATCACAGCCAAGGTGTTTAAGCTTATCAAGGTTATCATGAATTTGTCAAATGCATCAAGAAAGATCATGTCCTGATTGTCAATCGAAACAGCTTCAACTATTTCATAAACACGCTCTTTAATGGTTTTCTTCATAAAAATCACCTCGGTGTGTTAAACCAGCAAAATCAAAATATTGCGTTTTCACCAAAAACTTTTTGAAATTCATCTAAAACCTCAAAAAACTTTTCTTCTTTCAACCACTCTTCCCATCCCATCTTTTTATACACATCTTTCACAAGCCATGGATAGTTGAGTTTATCAAGTGTTACAGTATCAACAAGTTTTGCGAGTTTTTCTGCCAATCTTTTGGCGTTCATGGGCAAGACTGGCCCAACGAAAACTCCAACTTTTATGTCGTGTTGTTTTAAAATCTCAACCGCTTTTATCCTTTCTTCGATCGAACTTGCGCCAGGTTCAAGGATTCTTCTAACTTGATCTGAATCCGTCGTGATCGTGATGACAACCTCTGCATCTTTCAAAAGATCTAGATCTCTCAAAATCAACGTGGATTTAGTCATTATTCTAACATTGCGCCAGTGTAATTTCAGTATTTCAAGAACCTTTCTTGTTATTCCATACTTTTTTTCAGCATGTTGATAGGGATCGCAAATACTCGATAAAAAGAATCTTCCAAAAGCTTTTGGAAGATCTTTTTCCAAAATTTGTGGAAGATTAATCTTAACCCACACATCTTTTCCCCATCTTCCACCAGTTTGCTTGAAAGGACCGATGAATTGAGCATAACAATATCTACAGGCATGAGAACAACCAACGTACGGATTTACAACGTACTGGGCTATTGGAATCTTGGTTTTGCTAAAAGCCTGTTTACAAGTTGTTTCGTATATCAACTTTCACCACTCAATCAAAGCATACCAAAAGACAATCGGCGTTGAAAGTCAATTCCTGCTTGAAGGTCAGGTTTCCATTTGAAATATCGTAGATTATAAGTTTGTCACCCGTGGCAACAAGAAGTTTTTCATCAAAAATTGTCATAGCGTAAATTTTTCCACTCATGTCCAAATTGCTTATCCATTTGAAATTCTCAAGATCGAGCACGCTTAATTTTTTATCGTAGCCTGCTATGTACGCATAACGTCCATCGGTGATTATTGAGGCAACATCAGTTGATGAATATGCAACTTCTCCAACATAGTCCAGCGCAGAACCATTCCAGTTGTAGATTTTTATCCACTGGCGGCTTTTGCACACAAAAACATATGAAAGCGAAGCAAAGATGTAGGAAGGACCGTCCAAATTGGTTGGTTCACAAATTTGATCTAAATCGTCGACGGATAAAACCAACAGTTCGTTGTTATTGGTCAACACGTAGATATTTTCCGCAGCACTAATGCTTTTGATGCCTGTTAAATCTTTGCGAATATAACTGCCAGAGTTCAAGTTTAATTTGTAAATTCTTGAGGAAGATTGAACGAACACAAATTGATCGACAAAAAAGGCGTTGTTGCAGATTGAATCTTCATTTATCGAATAATATTCAGAAAATTTACTCAAAGTTGTTGAGTCGTATTTTTCAATCATTATTTTTGGTTGTCCAGATAGAACAACAAACAAATAATTACCAAGGCTACCGATTTTTCTCACCGACAATGGATCAGTGGAGATGGACGTTGAGCCATCTGTATCCAACATTCCGTTTTTGTCGTATTTCAATCTGTAGATCTTTCTTTCCTTTGTAAGTACAAAAACTCTTTTCGTGTCTCTAACTATCGTCACAGGCTCGGAAAAACCGCTGTGAAGGCCTGTCGAAGTTTTGGCATTAACGACGTATGTGTAACTTTCACCTTCAACAACGTTTACATCTATATGTTCGCATTCGGTGATAGGATCTTTGTTCAACTTCAGCCAAAGATCCCCTTCTTTTCTGTAAACATCATAGCAGGCAGCACCAGTGACGGTTTTCCAGCTTATCTTTATCCCCTCATCCAAGTTAAAAGCCTCGACGTCCGATACTGTTGGAAGCTTTTCAACTATTGCTTCGATTGTTACACCTCCAAAATCATCTATCAAAACTTTGAACCGGTTGACCCTACCAGGTTGTATCTCCAAACCATAAGGACCTTTTGTTAAGGCTGTTTCACCTTCCGATAGCAAATTCAACGACAAATTCCAAACGGCGCTCTTCAAATTTGAAAATTCAAAAGTCGCCGAACCATTTGTCAAAACTTTTTTGTTTGAGAAGGAAGATTCACCGCACTCTAAAAGAATCTCAACTTCATTCATCAAATTGGAAGTGGTTTGAACTTCTAAAGAAAGATCTCCAGGTGTAAGAGATAAAACTATGGTAACTTCAGAAACTTGGTTTTTCTTGATGGTTGCTTGATCAGTTCCCTGATAGATTACAAAACCATTCTTATCCATCAACTTTATCGAAATATTCCACAATCCTTCTTCAACACCTTGTACTACGATTTCACCTTTATCAAGTTCAAAATACCTTTCGACTTTCCTAGAGAGTTTTGTCAAGGTCAAGATACCGCTGACTGGTTCCTCAGATGGAATTGCTTTGATGTGTGGAAAAACAAATCTTATCACAAGAGTACTTGTGGTGGAAGTATCAAGGATCAAAAAACAACCGTTGAGCAGTAGCACACTTAAAGCCACCAAAATGGCTAGCTTCTTCAAGCTACACACCCCCACGGCGTTTGGAAGTATTTTTAGAGCAAAAACTATTTTCATTCTAGCAAAAATCAATGTTAAAATTCAACAAGGAGGTGGTAAATTGATAGCAATCGTTGGAAGCGCAAATGTGGATCTTGTTGTCAAAGTAAAAGATTTTACGAAGCCTGGAGAAACCCAAGTTTGCCTTTCTTTTGAACGGTTCAGCGGAGGAAAAGGTGCCAACCAAGCAGTGACTTGCAAAAAAATGGGTGCTGATGTCTACTTTCTAACCTGTACTGGTAACGATTCAAATGGCCAGTTCGTCAGAGAGAAACTTTTAGAAGTTGGTTTGAAAGAAGGGATTCAAATTGTCGATGCAACCAATGGTTTTGCTTTGATAGAACTCACAGTTGATGGAAGAAACAGGATAATAATCTATCCTGGATCTTACGGTCTGCTTACACCGGACGTTCTTTTTCAACATACCGAAGAGCTTTTGAGATGTGGTATTTTGCTTTTGCAAAATGAAATTCCTTTTGAAACAACCTATCACGCTGCTAAACTTTTCAAGGAAAATGGTAAAACCGTGATTTTTGATCCAGCTCCTGCTCATGGTGTGGACAAAGGTATTTTTCGATACGTCGATATAGTCACACCGAACGAGGTGGAAGGACAAATTTTAACCGGTGAAAAAGAAAAAGAGAAGATTGTGGAAAAGCTTCTTGAACTTGGCTGTAAAAATGTTCTTTTAAAACTTGGTGAAAAAGGTTGTTTGTTGGTCGGTGAACTTGGACGGTTTGAAATACCAGCCTTTAAAGTTCAGGCTGTGGACACAACGGCAGCAGGAGATGTTTTCAATGGGGCTTTCGCTGCAGAATTTGAGCGCAGTAAAGATGTGAAAAGAGCACTTATTTACGCTTCGGCTGCAGCTGCAATCAGCGTCACAAGGATGGGCGCTCAAAGTTCCATACCAACACATCAAGAAGTGATGGATTTTTTGGCAAAAGGAGGTATATCATGAAATTCGGTATAAGTTATTTCGGAAACAGGATGCCGTGGTATGTAAAGGAAGATTTGCTCAATCTAAAAGCCGCTGGTTTTCAAACGATTGTTCATACCTACAGTGAAAACGATTTTCAGTTTTACAGAGAAACGATGAAACAGATAGCTCAAATCAGCAAAGATCTTGGTTTCGAAATCTGGGCAGATCCCTGGGGTTGGGGTGGGATCTTCGGAGGAGAAGCTTTCAGCGGGTTTCTTCAAAGGAACATGGACGAAGCTCAAGTTGGAAACGATGGGAAAAGGAAAGGTTCTGTCTGCTTCCGTTCAGAAAAGTTCAAAGACTACATGAAACGGTGGATAGACGCAGTTAAGGAAGCAGGATTTGATGCAATATTTTGGGATGAACCTCACTTTTATATACCTTACCCATACAGCAATTTTCCAACTGAATGGACTTGCAGATGCGAAAAGTGTAAAGAAGCTTTCAAAAGCAAATACAATTATGAGATGCCCGAAGTTTATAACCAAGATGTGTCAGATTTTCGCCATGAAACAGCCTTTCAGTTTTTCGCCGAAATGAGTTCATATGCAAAAGAGAAAGGCTTGAAGAACGTCATCTGTTTCTTGCCAAAGGAGACGGATTTGTTTGGAATAAAAGACTTCGAAAGTTTGGCAAAGCTTGAGACAATTGACGATATAGGTACCGATCCATACTGGATGGCTTTCAACCTGCCTATGGAACCTTTTGTCAGCGAGACATCAAAAAGAATCAAAGAACTTTCCGAAAAATACAACAAAGCCCGCCATATCTGGATACAAGGTTTTAGAGTCCCGAAAGGTAGGGAAGAGGAACTGAAGGAAGGTTTTCAAATCATCAAGTCTTTTGGCATACAACACGTTCTTTTCTGGGGAGTGTATGCTTGCAAGCACATGAGCCATATTGCTCCAGAGGATCCAGACAAAACTTGGGAAGAGATTTTGAGTATAGTGTCTCAGAACAAGTGAGATGAAAGAGCCGCAAAATCACGATTGCGGCTCTTGGTTTTTAACGGCTCTAAAAAATCTTTGAACTTGCATTCGGTCCTGGTGTTTTATCGTAGCATTCTATCAGCCAGAACCTGTAGGCGTACTTGTACCTTTCGAGCTTGACGGAGGGACTTTTCGGTACGTGGAAAAGATCGTGTACCGCCACGACGTACTTGTAGAAAGGATCATTGTTTTCAACAAGCTCTGCAACCACATTGAACATAACGCTGTAACCACTCATTTGATCGTAAAACAAAAGAGTTGCCCTTGGATCTTTTAGAATGTTTTCATAGGTTTTTTTGTAGTACATCTCTATACTTGAAAGAAATCTTCTATCGAAATTATCTGGATTGCTGTAAAGATCTATCAGAAATTGCACTCTTTCTCTGAAAGTTTCGTTAACGCCTACTTGTCTTGCTTTTTCTATCAATTCAATTGCCCTTTCTGCAAGTGGTTCAAGAAGATGTGATTTCGGAACCAATCCAAGTCCTTTGATACAAGAGTTGATCTCAAAATCTCCTGCAACATTCTTAGTTGACATAACTACGGTGTGAGGAGAAAAGTTCGGCACGCCTTTTTCTTCTCCGACGAATATTTTAAGGCTCTTCAACCTGGTGTTCAGCTGCCAGTTGAAGAACGTGTTGTCAAGCTGTTTTGGCTCGTACTGGAGAACTTGTCCGTCAACCTCGAAAATAAGCTTTCCATTCTCAAACTTGATCATCTTCATTCCTCCCTTTCCATCAACCTTGGGTTGAAAATTTTCTCAGCAGCTATTCCTATCGACATTATCGAGAAAGCCGTTAGAAACACGGCAAGACCTGGAAAGACGATCCACCACCAAGCGCCAAGTAGTATCGCATTGTAAGTTCTTGCAAAATTGAGCATCTTGCCCCAGGAAACCAGTTTTGGATCTCCAAAACCAAGGAATGCGAGACCAGCCTCTGCAAGGATAGAACCAGCAGCGGTGAAAGAAGCGTTGACAAACAAAACAGGATAAGCTGACGGAAGCAAATGCTTGAATATTATGTACCATCTTGAAGCTCCACTTACCTTTGCCGATTCAACGTAACCTCGTCTTTTCTCGGCGAGCATCACAGCTCTCACAACCCTTGAGATACCAGCCCAACCGAAGATCACCATGATAAAAGCAAGAACAAAGAAGCTGCTTCCAACGTAAGTCAGGATCATTATCATTATGGGTAAGCCAGGAAGAACCATCACAAAATCGACAATTCTCATCAAGATCATATCGATGCTTCTGCCAAAACCAGCCGCGAGGGCACCAACCAAAGCACCTAAGATTGTTACACCGACTGCCGTCATCGCACCGATGCTGAGCGACACGCGTGCACCGTAGATAATCTGACTTAGAATATCTACTCCAAAACCATCTGTGCCGAGAAGATGTTCTTTGCAAGGAGCTGTCAAGGGAAAGCCTCTCTGTGTAATATCGTAAGGATTGTATGGAGCGATGAATGGAGCAAAAATCGCGAAAATTGTAAACACACTCAGAATGCCTATACCAACCTTTGCCTCAAAAGAACGAAAGATTTGATGGAAAAATCTCTTTTTCTTCTTCTTCATTCAAATCTCACCCTTGGATCAAAAGTGGCTTGAAGCAAATCTGCAAAAAAGTTTGCAAGAATCGTTGTAATTATCGTGATGATGACAGTTGCCTGAAGAAGTGGATAATCTGAATTTCTCGATGCTTCAAGAACCAAAAGTCCCATGCCTTTCCAGGAGAACACAGTTTCGATGAGAACAGCTCCGCCAATCATACCGGCTATGCGAAGCGTAAGCATTGAGAACAAGGGGCCAATCACCACTCTCAAGATATGTCTTCTTCTTATCTGCGATTCTTTCAACCCTTTAGCCTTAGCTGTTTGTATGAAATCTTCCTTCAGAACTGTCACGACCATGTTTCTCACATAGATTGCAAAACCAGGAACGCTAATTGTGAACAGAGTTAACCAAGGTAACGCTGCATGGTGAAGAAGACTTAAAAACTTTTGCAGTCCAGTAGTTCTTGGATCAAACATGCCCTGAAGAGGAAAGATGCCCAGATAATAAGATAGCAGCATCACTAGCAACAAGGCAAACCAGAACGTAGGTACCGAATGAAGAGCGAATGCGAAATACCTTGTCAGTCTGTCGGCAAACTTTCCTCTGTTGCAACCTATGTAAACACCTATCCAGAGCGACGCAAGCATGCTCAAAATCGTTGGAACCGCGGTCAGAGTCAAAGTCCACGGAAGCCTTTCGAGAACAACCGAGACAACCGGACGGTTGTAGGTGTACGATATGCCTAAGTTTCCTTTGATCGCCTCTTTCAGAAACATCAAGTACTGAATGATCACAGGTTTGTCCAATCCAAAGGCAGCTTTGATTTCTTGCTTTACTTCTTCCGGTATCCTTGGATCTCCGTAGAAACGCTCTGCCGGATTTCCCGGCAGAGCTCTGATGAGAATAAAGCTAACAGTTATCGCAAGAAAAATGGTTATAAAGGTCAATATCATTCTACACACAAAGTAGGACAGGCTCAACTAATCTCTCACCTCTTTGGCTTGAGGTTTATCAACGTTTGGCTGTTCATAACTCCTTCAAATTCGGAAACAACCCATCCATCGAAATTCTTGGTGGAATAAGCCTCAAGATTCGATGGAATGCATATTGGAACAACTGGAACAACTTCTTTGAGAAAGCTCTGCAGTTTCTTAAAGGCTTCAACTCTCTCTTGATCTGTGAAAGCCATCCAGATTGAATCCAACAATTGATCCAGCTCAGCTATGTTGACACCGCCATAGTTGAAACCGACGACCTGTCCATTTTGAATGAGTCCTCTTGAAGAATGAAGATGATAGTAAATCATCTCTGGATTGGTTCCCAGTGCATATGCAGTCAAAGCCATATCGAAGTCGGCTTTCTTAAGCTTTGTCGTTAACCCTTCAGGTCCTTGAACGTCAAGCTCAACGTTGATACCTATGTTCTTCAGGGACTGTTTAATGTATTCGCCAATTTCGTTTGCCTGCTTATCTGTGCTAACAAGTAGTCTTAACGTTTTCTTGTCGTATTTTACTTTTGAAATTAACTCGGTAGCTTTTGACAGATTTTGAGACACAGTGCCAACTTCACTGTCAAAAACCGCTCTTGCCTTTGGCGGTATTACTCCAAGTGAAGCCGGTTCAGCAAAACCCATAAACACGCGGTTGATTATTGAGTTATAGTCAATTGCCGCTTGAATTGCCTTTCTGAAGTTAACATCGTTCATAGGTTCTTTTCTGTGATTGAACAAAAGAACGTATACGCTGTTTCCCTGAGTTCTTGCTATCTTGACATCAGGATACTTCTTCGAATCACCGAGAATTTGCCTTACGATCATCGGATCTAAATCCCAGTAAAGATAATCGTAATCGCCTTTGGCAAGCCCCAAAAATCCCATGGTCTCGTCCTGCACATTGTGGAAAATTATTCCTTCTATATGTTTTGGAGCTTCAGGATGATCACGATTTGAATCCAAAGTTACACTCTGAAGAGTCATACTTGAAAACTTTAGGATACCCGAGCCAATAGGGTTGGTGGTATTCGGAAATTCCAGTGGTTTTTCTATCTGTTCCCATATTGCCTTCGGTATTATCGGTATTGCCACCGGGGCAAAGGAGAACATGGAAATGTTCATTGTTCTGAACCTCAGCTTTACGGTCCTTTCATCAACCTTTTCTGCCCCCGTGAAGAAAGCAAGAATCGGACCAAGAGGAAGTCTTTTCTGAAGGATGTAGTTGAACGAGAAAACAACGTCATCGGCGGTAACAGGTGTACCATCGTGGAATTTTCGCTGTGCGAGTTTCAACGTTATGCTGTTGTCGTCCATATCCACTTCCCAGCTTTCTGCAAGTCGTCCAGTTAAGTTACCTTCACGTTGGGTCAGAAGAGTCTCGTAGAGATATCCAACTACGATCCTTTCAGTTGAAGACTTAACCAAGAATGGATTCATCGTACGAACGTCCCCGAGAACTGCAACATTCAAGTATGCACTAAACGAGATAGCTGCAAGGACGAGTAACGAAACGAGCATCAACTTTTTCATTAGAACACCCCCCTTGAAAGATGTGCTTGACTATATTGTATCGCCTTGAAAGTTTTACCGCAAGAAATTGAATACAATTTTTCTTGAATTAGTTCAACATATGTGGCGGAAAAATACAAAGGATCAAATGACATTTAAACTTTGATAACCCTTCTTTCCTCTCCACTCCACATTCTTCAAGGCAAACGTTTTGAAAAAGTCAAAAACAGTTGTAGTCGAAGAATAGACACCTATTATCCAAACAAAAAGCGGCAGGATTTACCTGCCGCTTTTTAACCGTCCTTCGTAGTTTAACCTGGAACGTCGTACCAGTAAGTGGCATAGAAACCAAACGGTATTTCATCCCACCAAGTGATGCCCGCTATAGCTCTTTTGTTATATTGTTTTTGCACAATAGGTTGAGTAAATACATGGACCTGTCAACTTAAGAAGGAAAACTGCACTAATAGAAGAAATGGAAATAGCCACTTCACTATGTCCTCATCCCTCCTCTTGTACCATAACTTGTTCCTGTTGAAACGCCTCAGCCTGTACCTCGTTATCCCTATCACGCTCTCAACAAGACTCCTCTCCCCAAACCTCTCATGCTCGTGTTCCCAATATCCCATATTCTCTTCGCTCGCTTCCCAGTACCATGGCCCTTTGTCCGTTATTATCCTCAACTTACCTGTCACTCTCTTCTTCACCATCTTCATCACCAAGCTCGCTTTGTCCTTCTCTCGCGTTTTGCTGACCAACGCATAGATCACTTTCTTCCTCTTAACCTCAAACGCTATCCATACATACCAGCAGTAACCGTTTATGTTCACCTTCATCTCGTCTACAGCTACTACTGCATTGCCTTCTATCTTCTCAGCAAATATCTCTTCTTTCATTCTTGCCCACCATTTCCTCAAGGCTTCATGACTGACTCCAATTATGGCTGCTGCCTTCCTTAATGCAAGTCCATAAAAGTACAAAACCAATGCAGATACTTTCGCCTCATGTGGAACTCTTTGTCTTTGAAAAAGGTTTGGTATAATTTGGTATAGGTACTCGGTGATATTTGTTGTTGTAACTTTCATCTTTACGGGAACCTCCTTTCGGTGAGAAGAGTTGGTTCCCGTTTATTTTATCGTATTTCCCGGCTTAAGTTGACACCTCCAATACATAGCCGTCGAACCTTTGATCGTCTTTAGTATCGTTTGGTGTTCTTGCAAAATCAACAAGAAATACTATTCGATGACCAAGATTGCTGTTTTTACCAGTATACCCAGGTCCTGTCATCCCCATGATGTTATCCTGAGGATTTTTAAGTATCACGTAGGTCAAATCGTACCTGTTGCGGTCAGAATCTTCGATGTAGCCTTTTCCTCCTCTGAACAAAACCAACGTGCCTTCCCAACCGTCCCAGTAGATTTTCCACACAGAACCGTATTGACCGATGACATCTTGTTCCTTGATTGTCGTCAAAAGCTGTGGAGTGAACGGTATGTTGACAGCTGGCTTAAGCGGTTGAACTTGTGCAAGCAGAAGGCCGCTCAGTGCAAGAACTGCAACGAATATTAACTTTTTCTTGCTCATCACCTCTTATAAGCAAGATGATTCATTATAAAACCCAAGTTATTAGAAAAAAGTTAAAACTAAAATTTGTACGAAGTTGGTAGAATCTTTTTGGGAGGTTAGCATTGCGAATGGAACAAGTTACAAAAGGAGTCCAGCTGCTTCTTGGAGATCCAAAGAAGGCCTTGATAAAGCTTTCTTTACCAATGATGACGGCAATGTTTGTCCAAGCCCTTTACAACTTGGTTGACAGCATCTGGGTGGCGGGGCTTGGACCTTCGGCGCTTGCTTCAATAGGCGTATTTTTCCCGATTTTTATGGTCATAGTTTCCATTGCCACAGGTATATCGGTAGGTGCAAGTGCAGTTATATCTCAGCAGATTGGAAGGAGGGATAAACCAAAAGCCGATGAAGCTGCCACACATTCACTTTTGTTTGCGTTGATTCTTGGTGTTACAATGACTGTTGTTTTTCTTTTGCTGATAGGAAACATTCTCAAGATTCTCAACTTGAGCACAGAAGTTTACAAACTTTCGGTAGCTTACGCAAGGATTGTGCTTTCTGGAACTATTTTGCTTATGTTCAACAATGTCGCGAATGGAATTCTTCGTGGCGAAGGTGACACAAAAAGAGTCATGTATGCGATAACGTTTGGTTCAGTTTTAAATATCGGGCTTGATCCAATCTTCATATACATTTTAAAACTTGGTGTAGCCGGAGCCGCTTTGGCAACCGTTTTATCCATATTTTCTTCAAGCCTTTTGATAATCTACTGGATGTTCTTGAAGAAAAGAACATTCGTAACAATATCTTTCAGAAATTTCAAATACAACGGTAAGATTGTTGGTGAAATTTTGAGGATAGGTATACCTTCATCACTTGCACAACTTACGATGTCGATTGTCAACTTTGTGCTGAACGTTTTTGTGGTAAAGGTTGCGGGAGATTTTGGAATGGCTGTTTTCACCGCTGCTTGGCGACTGATAGATTTTGCAAGGATTCCACTTATAGGAATTGCATCGGCAGTTACATCAGTCGTTGGGGCCGCTTATGGCGCAAAGGACGGGCAGAAATTGAACGAGGCACACTTATTTTCGATAAAATTTGGGGAACTAATTGGCGTGGGGGTCTTGGTTTTGATCGTTCTGTTTGCACCGCAGCTTGCATTGTTGTTTACTTACACCAAGGAAGGTTCTCTGATCTTCAACGACCTAGTCTTGTCAATGAGAGTTTTGAGCTTGTTTTTGCCTGGCATTCCATTTGGGATGTTCACATCTTCTGTGTTTCAAGGGGTGGGTCAAGCTGGAAAAAGTTTGGTTGTAACAATCCTCAGAACAGTTGTGATGCAAGTCATCTTTTGCTGGCTTTTTGCATTCGCTCTTGATCTTGGACTTGTTGGGGTTTGGTTTGGAATAGTCTGTGGTAACGCGATTGGTTCAGCCATAACTTTTGTTTGGGGAAGGAATGTCGTGAAAAATCTCATGAAAGCTTTTCAATCTGCGGTATAAAGTACTTAAATCGGTAGTACTTGATAGCAAAAAGTTTTCAGATTATTATTTTCCTTGGGGTGAGCAGATGAAAGGTTGTAAGGTTTTTTTCATCGGCGGAGGCAATATAGCACACATAGTTTTGGGGGAGTTAAAAGATCTTATTGAAAAGGCATACTATTTTGACGTGAAGGAAACGGGGTTAAACGCCGTTAAAATAGAACCTTTTTGCGTACCGGATGACGCGGATATTGTTGTCGAATGTGCCAGCGTAGATGCCGTAAAAAAATACGCGTTTGATGTTTTGAAATCTGAAAAGGACTTCTACATAATGAGCTCAGGGGCATTCGCAGACGAAGACTTTTTGAAAGAATTTTTGAGAAAGCTTCAGGACAGTCGCTGCAGAGTTTTTATTCCTTCAGGAGCCATAGGTGGGCTTGACATTGTTAATGCTGTCAAGGATAAAATCTTTGAAGTCACACTTGTTCTGCGGAAACCACCAAAGGCTTTTGGGATAGAGGTAAACTTTGAGACTTTGATTTTCGAAGGAAATGCTTGCGAAGCGATAAAAAGATTTCCACAAAATGTGAACGTCGCTGTGACGCTCTTGCTTGCCATTGGTAATTTGGAGAAATTAAAAGTGAAGATAATAGCTGACCCAAGTTTGAAGATGAACAAACATGAGATATTCGTTGATTCGTCAGTTGGAAAGTATCACATTATCCATGAAAATCTTCCATCTCCCAACCCAAAAACCAGTTATTTGGCCCCATTATCGCTTGTGGCAAGTCTTAGAAAAAGGTATCAAAAATTTATTGTGGGAGGATAACTTTGAGCAATGATAAACATATCAATTGAGGATATCAAGAAATTGGCCAAAGAGAAGGGTTACGTTGTTTTGGCTCACAATTATCAGTTATATGATCTTCAACAAATAGCAGATTTTGTAGGAGATTCGCTTCAGCTCGCACAAATGGCAAGGAAAATTGAGATGGATAAAATACTTTTTTTAGGCGTTGACTTTATGGCGGAAATGGTAAAAGCTTTAAACATCGATAAGAAGGTTATTGTCCCGGTTAGAACCGCCACTTGTCCTATGGCTAACTCTTTGGAGCCAGAAATGATATTGGAAGCTAAGAAAAAATATGGTGCACCTTTTGTCATCTATGTAAACAGCACACTTGAAGCAAAACAATATGCCGATTATTTATGTACATCTGCAAATGCCGTTGAAGTGGTTTCCAAGATAGATTCAGACGTCATACTGTTTGGCCCAGATAAGAATTTGGCAAATTACGTTGCTGAAAAAACTGGCAAAAAGGTTATCCCAGTCCCTGGAGAAACAGGTTATTGTTATGTGCACAATTACGTTACTCTGCAGCAAGTTTTGAGGTTGAAAAATCTTTACCCAAAGGCAAAGGTGGTCGTTCATCCTGAAGTCCCCAAAGATGTGAGGACTATTGCAGATTACGTTGGAAGTACGTCTCAGATGGAAAAGTTTGTTGCCTTGGATGAATCCAAGGAATTCATAATTGTCACCGAAAAAGGCATGGTGGACAGGTTAAAAGCTCTGTATCCCAACAAGAAATTCTATGGCGTAAATTCAATGCTTTGCTACAACATGAAAAAGAACAATCTCAAGAACGTTTATAAAGCTTTGCAAAACGATCAGTTTGAAATAAACGTTGAAAAAACGCAGGCCGAAAAACTTTCTTATTTGGTTCAAAAAATGCTCGAAATGAGCCGGTGAAAGTATGTACGGTGAATTGATCGATGAACTTTGTAAATGGATAGCAAAAGATGAAAATTTTTTCGATCCAGCTTCCTATCCATTGAAAAATAAGGTCGCTAAAGCAGAGATATTGCTCAAAGAAGACAATGTCGTCGTTTCTGGGATAGAGATAATAGAACTGCTTTCCAAGAAATTTTGCTTAGAGACACTTTTCAAAGTGAGGGATGGTCAACTTACAAGTAGTGGTGTTGTAGGTAACATCAAAGGTTGTGCATATGATTTGCTTGTTTGTGAGCGCACTTTTTTGAATATCCTTTCTATTATGTCGGCGACAGCGACCAGAACTTACCAACTTGTTCAAAAGATTAGAAAACTTGGTTACAACACGAAAATAGCTGCGACTAGAAAAGTTCTGCCTTTTGTTGGAGAGTTGCAAAAGTTGGCTGTTATCCATGGTGGTGGTGACAGCCACAGATGGAATCTTTTTGAAACGATCATGATAAAAGACAACCATAAAAAACTTTATGGTTCAATTTCCAAAGCCGTGGAAGAGATAAGAAAACTTGTTTCATTCACCAAAAAGATTGAAGTAGAAGTTGAAGCTGAGGAAGAACTGGAAGAAGCCATAGAATCTGAGGTTGATATAATCATGCTTGACAACTTTCCTCCTGAAAAGGTCAAAGAGCTTGCCAGAAGGATAAAATCCAGAAATCCTAAGATTTTGGTTGAAGCATCCGGTGGTATAAATGAAGAAACTGTGGAAGAATACCTTTGCCCTGACCTGGATGTTATATCGATTGGAAGATTAACCAGCGAGATCAGGTACGTTGACTTTTCCCTTGAAGTTGTAGATTCTTTGTGAAATACTTTTTTTGCAGTTTTATCCTTTTCGTTATCATGGACATCAGCTTGACTAATTACAAGTTTTTTGTTAATATTACTATTGGTCTTTTTTGCCCCCTTTCTTAATTTGCTCAGATTTTTTGACTTCCCAACCCCTGGGAAGGCACTCTAAAGGAAGGTTTTAATTATGCGAATCACTAAAAAAGATTACAGTTGGAATTTTTTTGTCAATTCCATGGATATGATCTTTTTCAACCTCGGTATGGCTATGGCATCAATCTCCACCGTGCTGCCTGTTTACATTAAAAACTTGGGTGCCAGCAATTTCGAGGTTGGTTTGATACCAGCTATAGCAAGTCTGGGATGGGGTTTACCGGCTTTGCTGGGAGCCAAGATTGCAGAAGAATACGCAGTAAAGCGTGATTTAATAGTTCGCGTCGCATTCTTTGAAAGGCTTCCATACCTTTTCATAGCTTTGATCAGCTTTTTCCTTGCGAACACAAATCCAAGACTTTCTTTGTATTTGGTAATTAGCTTGCTTGCAGTTTCAATGTTTTCGATGGGGTTTTCGACGCCTTCTTGGGTGAGAATGATAGAGAAGGTCATAGATCGAAACAAGCGTGGGGCAGTTTTGGCGATTGGGACAGGGGTGGGGGCAGTGGCAGGAGCAGCAGGTGCTGCTTTTGTTAGACATTTGTTGCAAAATCACGGTTTTCCAAACGGTTTTGGATACAGCTTCTTGTGCGCTTGGATCTTTTTTTCGATTTCCCACATTTTTTTATCCCTTAACAGAGAAATACCGGATAGAACAGTTAACGGGGAAAACTTTCAGATACGAAATTATTTTGCATCGATAAAGACCAGACTTAGGAATAAAAATTATAGAAATTACTTGATAGAGAGAACTATAACGTTTTTTGGTATCAGCGTCAACAGTTTTGCGGTGATTTATCTTGGCAAAAAACTTTCACTGGATGATTATAGGGTTGCGGAATTCACGGCTTTGTTGCTGATTTCACAGGCTATTTCGGCCTTTTTGCTTGGCTTTTTGGGAGATAAACTTGGACACAAATTCAGTTTGATCGTGGGTAAAATTGCTCAACTTTTTGCCCTTTTTATCTTGTTAATCTGTGATAGTTTGTCAAAAGCTTATTTTGTTTTTCTGCTTTTTGGGGTGGAATACAGTTCGGCGGACGTTAACGGTTTGGCCTTAACTATGGATTTGCTTTCAAGGAAAAGAAAAAAGGAGCTTTACATTGGGATTCAAAACTTCATTCTTTCACTTGTTTCCTTCACGGCTCCTTTAATAATCGGTCTTTTGATAGACCAATTCGATTACTCCTTTGCCTTTATCTTGGCATCGGTTTTTGGCTTAGTTTCATTGGTGTTTTTGACGGTTTTCATAACTGATCCTAGAAAGGAATCTAACTAAGCTTTTCGATATTCAAATTTTTCATAGGCTTGACAGCTTATTTTTCTCGTTGTAAAATATGTCAAACAAAATTCGGGGGTTTCGATGCCTTGAATAGTCTTGATAGTTTTGACAGATCAAATAGTTTCTTTGATGTTGTTTGTGTAAACTGGTGGTGGCTTTGGGGGATGCCCTCCTTGAAGGGTTCCCCTAAAGCCACGTTGATCTTGTAAAAAGCTTTAGGGGACTTCGTAAAAAAGGAGGGCATCCCAGAAAAGGGATGCCCTCCTTTTTTTGTAAGGCGTGGATGATCTGTGAAAACTTGTAAGTCGAGGTGTTGGTGTTATGTTGAAACTGAGCGGTTTAGAAATCAACTTACCATCATTTAAATCCTGTTACATTGAAAATTGTGATGTTGCAAATATCGATTTTGATCGTTTGAATACTGAATTTTTCTTCTTCGAATCATCCAAGTTAAAGGCTTTGTGTATGGACAAATTACTTCGTGTCCTGGTTTTTCAAGACAGGATAGAAATTAGTAGTCAAGAGAAGAAAAAAGTCATTCACGATGATCCACTATCAATTTTTGACCAGATTTTGGATTTTTTGATAGAAAAAAATGCCTTTGTTGTATGTCAGTTCAACTACGACGCAGTGAATTTGCTTGAGGACATTTATTCAACTGATGAACCATGCATAATCGTTGATCTTTATGGGAAAAACCTTTTGTTTGACAAAACCTCTGGTTTGTGTGAGTTTATAACGCTTGAAAGGGTGAAAGAAACTGATTTTTTGAAATTAGAAAAGTATTCTGAAAGTGTTTCAAAGTGCAAAAGTAAGGTGATTTATGCTACGCCAAAGGATTACTACATAGATATCGTCAAACAAGCAAAAGAAGATATCAGAAACGGCGAAATCTTTCAAATTGTTCTTTCTCAAATAGTTTTGGTCGAAAGTGATATATCCACCAGCCAATTGTTTTACCAGATGAGAAAGATAAATCCCTCAGAATACAGCATTGTGATAAACGAGAACAACAGACAAGTTATATGCTTCTCTCCTGAGACACTTTTGACGAAGAAGGGCAACATCGTAAAAACCTTTCCCATAGCCGGAACTTACCGAATAAAACCTCAGGATGATGTCGAGCAAAAAAAGCTGGAAATTTTGACTGACAAGAAGGAGATGAGTGAACACGTCATGCTCGTAGATTTGGCAAGAAATGATCTTGGAAGAATATCCAAACCTGGAAGCGTAAAAGTTGAAGAATATCTGAAGATAAAGCAACTTTACAACCTCATACACGTGTATTCGGTTGTCTGTGGAGAGCTTGAGGAAAAAAGTATTACAAAGGTTATACTTTCTACCTTTCCAGCAGGTACGCTCACCGGTGCACCAAAGGTTAGAGCAATGCAATTGATTGAAAAATACGAAAAGCAAAGAAGAGGCCTTTATGGTGGGGCGATTGGTTACATCTTCAAAGACGAGTTTGACTTAGCGATAGCGATAAGGATGGCTATTAAAAACAAGGAAAACAACGTTTTTCGGCTTCAAAGTGGTGCAGGAATTGTGAACTTATCAATACCGGAAAACGAATATCAAGAATGCCTGACAAAGCTAAGGGCATTCTTCACCGTGATGGGGGTGAACGAGGATGATATTGCTCATTGACAACTACGATTCGTTTACTTTCAATCTTTATCAAATGATTGCCGTCAAAACGAAGGTGGTTGTGTTCAGAAACGACAAAATTTCAATTGACACAATAAGAAAACTTAAACCATCTGGTATAGTGATCTCACCTGGTCCAGGTAGTCCAAAAGACGCGGGAATAAGCAAGGAGGTTGTTCAGAATTTTGCTGGAATCATTCCAATTCTTGGTGTATGCCTTGGTCATCAAGTCATTGGAGAGTGCTTCGACGGCAAAATTGTTCACGCAAAAGAGATTTACCATGGCATGAAGTCGCAAATCAGGTTGTTAGAAGCTGGCAAGAAAAGTCGTTTGTTCAAATCGGTTCCTGAAACATTTTCTGCAGGTCGATACCACTCACTTGTTGTTGAGAAATCTGCTTCTTTGAAGAAACTCAAGATTGCCGCAGTCAGTGAAGATGAGGAAATAATGGCTCTTGTGAACGACAAACTCAAAATCTACGGAATACAGTTTCACCCAGAGTCAATACTCACCACAGTTGGCGAAACGATCATTGATAATTTTCTCGAAATTTGTTACGAGGGGGTAAAGATGCATGCTCACCGAAGCGCTTGAAGCGGTGACAAACAGGAAGAATCTTGATTACGAATCTGTGAGACGAATTATAGATACTATCCTGGACCAAGAACTAGATGAGATAAAATTTGGTGCTTTTCTTGCGGCTTTAAAAACAAAAGGTGAAACCGTGGATGAAATTCTTGCCTTCATAGATGCCTTTTACGAAAAAGCCCGAAAACTTAACTATCATCATCCTTTAACTGTTGATACCTGTGGAACCGGTGGGGATGGAAAGGGTACTTTCAACATTTCAACCGCTTCGGCGATTGTTTTAAGCTGTTTTGATGTTAAAGTTGCAAAACATGGAAACAGAAGTGTTACAAGCCAATCCGGTTCTGCCGATGTTCTGGAAAAACTTGGCATCGACATATTTGCCGATGAAGAAAGAATTTTGGAAGGCCTTGAGAAACACAACTTTGCCTTCTTGTTCGCACCACTTTATCATCCGGCGATGAAAAAGGTGGCTAACCTTAGGAAAGCACTTGGGATAAGAACAGTTTTCAACATCCTTGGTCCACTTCTGAATCCCGTTTCGTTGAACTATCAAATTGTTGGAACATTCAGTTTTGAGGTTCAAGACAAGGTGGCGGCAATATTGAGAGGAAGAAGAAAAAGGGCTGCTGTTGTGCATAGCTTCGATGGTTTAGACGAAGTTTCCGTTTGCCAAAAAACAAGGGTATTGGAGGTGGTAAACGATGAGATAAAAGAGTATAACCTTGATCCAAAGGATTTTGGGATCAACTTTGAGATCGAAGCTATCAAAGGTTCTACGCCAGAGGAAAATGCAAAGATTCTTTTGAAAATCTTTGAAAAAGAAAAGTCACCGTACTTTTGGGCGGTCGTGTTGAACTGTGGACTGGCTTTGTACATTTGCGAACTGGCAAGAGATGTTCAAGAGGGAATAAGCCTTGCCTCAAAAATGATCGAAACTGGAAAAGCTAAATCAAAGCTCAAAGACCTTTTGACATTCTACAAACCAAGAGGGTGAAGAACGATGAGTGTTCTGGCGAAAATCTTGAAACACAAAAGGCAGGAAGTGGAAAAGTTCAAACAACTTCTACCAATTATCGAGATCGAGAAAATTGCATTTGAAAAAGCAAGTAACGATTTTGGGCAAAACAAATTCAAGGAAATTTACAAAAGAGAGAAGTTCTACGTGATTGGTGAGATAAAAAGATCGTCTCCTTCGGAGGGTGTTATCAACGATAAGGTGGATGTAAAAAACTTGGCAAAGACCTACGAGACTTTGGGATTTTTCGCCGTTTCAGTGTTAACTGACCACAAGTTTTTCAACGGTTCGGAGGAAGATTTGATTCAAATCAAGCAGACTGTTTCTATACCGGTTCTTCGAAAGGAGTTCATAATCGATCTATGGCAGGTTTACCAAACCAAACTTTTGAATGCTGATGCGGCATTACTCATTACAAAGGCACTTTCCGATGATGAGCTGTCGAGGTACATAAGAACCTTTGAATTTCTCAACATTGTGCCGCTGGTTGAGGTTGAAAATGAAAGTGAGATCGAAAAAGCTTTGAAGGCAGGAGCAAAGGTAATAGGCATAAACAACAGAAATTTGAACGACTTGACTGTCGATGTGAGAAAAACTGAGAGGTTGTTGAAGTATATCCCAAAGGAAATAGTTGTGATAAGCGAAAGTGGTATCAAAACGAAACAAGATTTTCGTTACATAAGATCACTTGGTGTCGATGGGTGTTTGATAGGCACGGCTTTCATGAGATCGTGTAACCCACTTGACATAGTGGGTGAATGATATGTTGGTGAAATTCTGTGGGCTAAAGCGCATTGAAGATATCCAAATGTGTAACAAACTTTTTCCGGATATGATCGGCTTAATCTTTGCAGAAAGTCCAAGAAAAGTGGATGTAGAACTTGCAGAAAAAATTCTTAAAGTTAAAGGTAATTTTATAAAAGCCGTTGGGGTATTTAAAAACCAAAGTGTGTTTGATGTTCTAAAAATCGCCAAACGTTTGGGTTTGGATTTTGTGCAACTACATGGTGAAGAGGACCTTGAATACGTGAAATTTTTAAGGCAAGAAGGTGTAAGCGTCATCAAAGCTGTGGAGATAAGTTCTGAGGAAGATTTGAGAAAGGCCGAAAAATACGTGAATTTGGTAAACTTTGTACTTCTTGACAGACCAAAAGGTAGCGATTTGGACATAACACAAATAGCCAAACTTGCGAAGTTTCCTTACATTATCGCCGGCGGAATAACTTTGGAAAATTTGGACAAATTTTTGGCTTTGAGCCCTGTGGGAATAGACATCAGTTCCGGTATAGAAACCAACGGCCTAAAAGATTATAAGAAAATGAAAGGCATAATTGAGCGCGTAAAACCTTTGAGAAATGGGGGATTAGGATGAACAGGTACTTTGGAAGATTTGGTGGTATGTACGCACCTGAAACGTTGATGCCAGCACTTTTGGAAATCGAAAAACAGTTCTGCGAACTTATAAACAGAGAGGATTTTCTAAACGAGTACAATTATTATCTCAAATACTATGTTGGTAGACCTTCTCCGCTTTATTACGCGAAAAACTTAAGCAACTATCTCAACGTAAAGATCTACCTAAAAAGGGAAGATTTGAACCACACTGGAGCTCACAAAATCAACAATTGCATTGGACAAGCTTTACTTGCAAAGTACATGAAAAAAACTAGATTGATTGCTGAAACCGGTGCAGGACAACATGGTGTTGCAACCGCTACAGTCGCTGCACTGTTCGGTATGGAGTGTGAGATATTCATGGGTGAGGAAGATGCAAAAAGACAATTTCACAACGTTCAAAGGATGAAGATGCTTGGAAGCAAGGTGCGAATCGTCAGCAAGGGAAGTAAAACTTTGAAGGATGCCATAAACGAAGCGATGCGCGATTGGAGCGAAACTTTTGAGTACACTTTCTACGTCTTTGGTACGGCGGCTGGGCCACATCCGTTTCCAACGATAGTGAAATACTTTCAAAGTGTAGTTGGAAGAGAGGCAAAACAACAAATACTTGAATTGGAAGGAAGGCTTCCCGACTATGTATTTGCCTGTGTTGGAGGAGGATCGAATGCGATAGGAATTTTTTCCGCGTTCATAGATGATCCGCAGGTGAAACTCGTCGGAGTTGAGGGGGCGGGTGAAGGAGTTGAAACAAAGAGAACTGCCGCCACTCTTTGCAGTGGTTCTGTTGGGATTTTACATGGAGCAAAAACGTACGTTCTACAGGATGAAGAAGGACAAATTCAGATTACCCATTCCATTTCAGCTGGTCTTGACTATCCTGGAGTTGGACCTGAGCACGCTTATTTAAAAGAGATTGGGAGAGTTGAATACGTTGGGATTCGTGATGAAGAAGCGGTAGAAGCCTTCCTGCTTTTAACAAGGTTGGAGGGAATAATTCCTGCACTTGAAAGTAGTCATGCTTTAGCGGAAGTCATAAAAAGAGCTAAGGCGGGATTTTTTAAACCTTCAGATGTTGTGATTGTCAATTTGTCTGGAAGAGGGGATAAAGATATTAACACTGTACTTAAGTGGAAAGGTGATGAAGTATGAACTTGATAGAGGAAAAATTTGACCAACTTAAAGAAAAAGGCGAAAAAGCGTTCATCGGTTATGTCACGTTTGGCTATCCATCGTTCGTTGAAACGTTGGATTTCATAAACATTGTTTATTCTTACGTTGACATTTTGGAAATAGGTTTTCCATTCTCAGATCCAATAGCAGATGGCGAGATAATTCAAAAAGCATCGGTTAAAGCTCTTTCAGAAGGTGTCAAGTTGAACGACCTTTTCAGAAGCTTAGGTCACATCAAGAAAGATAAACCGATCGTGTTGATGTTGTATGCCAACCTTGTTCACAGAATGGGCGAGGATAACTTTTACAAACTTTGTGAGTTGAACGGAGTTGATGGAATAATAATTCCGGATGTACCTTATGAGGAGAGTTTTCAATTCAGGCAAGCTGCTGACAAGCATCATGTAGTTTACATAGATCTTGTTTCTGTATCTTCTCTTGAAAGGGCAAAAACGATAGCAATCAAAAGTCAAGGTTTTCTTTACTGCGTATCGAGAAAAGGTGTAACAGGCTTTAAAGGAGAGATGGATGACAAACTTCACATTTTTCTTAAGGAGCTCAGGAAAGTTACAACCACTCCGTTGGTGGTTGGTTTTGGTATTAAAAATACAAACGATGTTTTGAAGATCAAAGACCTTGTTGACGGAGTTGTCATCGGAAGCGCAATAATTGCGAAAATGGATGAGGGTAAAGAACAGCTTGAGAATTTCTTAAAGGAAATTAGGTATGTTTTGAAAAATTGACAGGGGGAGTTAAAGTCCCCCCTTCTTCATCCTTCAAGCGAGAAAGCATCAAGTTTGGAAATCTCATCAAATCTTCCAACGATTCTATAGAAAGTAGTTAGCTGCCTCAACTCTTTAATATCTTCGTCGCTCAAGTTGGCTTCTACCTCGGTGAAGAACACGTAATCACCTGGAAGTATCTTTGAGGGCCGTGATTCAAGTTTTCTCAAGTTAAATCCTTTAGCGTAAAAGATATCGAGAACTTTCTTCAAAGCACCTGGCTTGTTTTCAACTGCGAAAAAGAGTGAAGTTATCTTTCCTACAGTGTTTCCTGTTCTTTTTCTTATCAAATAAAATCGGGTGATGTTTCTTTCCTGAAGGTCTTGAATGCCCTTTCTCAACACTTGCAATTTGTTGAGTTTGGCTGCATTCTCCGACATGATGGCTGCCGAAAAATCGTCAAGCACTTTTGCCGCATCGCTTGTGGAAGAAGTATACCTTATCTCAGCGTGAGGAAGGTAGTTGGTTATGAAATTCATGCACTGACTCACCGCCTGTGGATGTGAATATATGTACTTTATGTTTTTAAAATCAATTGGTTTCTTTGCTACAAGACAGTGATTCACCTCAAGTTTTGTTTCACCAAATACTTCAACATCGTGAAGCATCAGCGCATCGAGGGTTGGAATAACCGTTCCACCAATCGTGTTTTCTATCGGTACAATTCCATAATCTGCTTCTTTATTTTCAACGGCTTTCATCACTTCTTCAACGTTTGTGTAGTATTTGAGCGGCAGTCTTGATCCAACAAGTTTCACCGCAACTTCATCGCTAAAGCTACCTTTCGGTCCAATCAAAGCAATTGTCTTTTTTATACCAAACAGAGAATATTCCTCAGCCTTTGTGACATCCATTATCTGACGAAATATTTTCTCAACTTCCCAAGAGTTCAACTTGGTTTTGCGAGCAATTTTTGCAAGTTTTTCTTCTTCTACCTCTGTATTTTCTATTGTTTCCTGTAGTTCCATTTTCTTAATAGCTATCTTTTTTGCAATTTCAACTCTTTTCTCAATCAACCTTAGAATAACTTCGTCTATAACGCTTATCGCATACCTCATCTCCTGCAAATTTGAATAATCCTCGTTCAGTTTTGAAAGTTCAAGCATTAAACCGCTAAAAGCGGAATCATTCAATTTGTTTCTTAAATCGAGAAATATCTTTTCAAACATTGTCTTGTCCTCAAAGGCTTTGTTGAATTCAAGTATTTTTTCCACAAACTGCTTTCTGTGTTCTTCCGCGTTTTTCTGAATCAGATGGTACATTTCCCAATTTTCTTTCAAAACTCTTGCAGCCAGTTTTGCCAAAGCTTTGTAAATTCTGGTCGAAAAACCCATATCCTCGTAAACGCTGGCAAAACAAAGCAAAAGGAAATGACTTATTCCCTGTATCTTCGCCATCTGCTTGTCATGTTCCTCGCAGGAAAGCTTGGTTATCAAAGCTCCTTCTTTTTTAAACTCTTCAATTATTTGCCATGCTTCCTCTCTCTGCGATTCTTCTACGATTATCAAGTGCGATAGAGATACATTGGCCTCATCACCAAACAAAGGATGAACACTGAGAAAATCAAAACCGCTTTCTTTGAACAAAGGCACGGAAAAGCCTTTCACCGAGGCAACATCCACCAAGAGCGGGTTCTTTCTCGTATCCTTTTTGATGTGTTCAAGCGCTTTTTTTATTTGTCCCATCGGTGTACAAACAAAAATCACATCGAAATCTGAGATATCTTCAACTTCGTTTTTTGAAGGATCAACGTCAAAACCTTTCACAAAGTACTGACGTTGGATAAAAAAATCTTTGAAAAAAGATCCCATTTTTCCAACACCGTAGATCAAGATTTTCATGCAACAAACCTCCTGGAGGCTTTTGATTTAGCCAAGCTTTTTCCGATCCACAAGATAATCGATGGCATAAAGGTATCCAAGATATCCAAGGCCACTTATAACTCCATCCACAACCGGGCTTATCACCGACTTGTGTCGAAATTTTTCTCTTTTGAATATGTTTGAAATGTGGACTTCAACCGTGGGAAGGTTAACGGCACTCAAAGCATCCCTTATCGCTATGCTGTAATGGGTATAAGCGCCTGGATTTATGACTATACCGTCAGCCCATTCCCTCGCGCGATGAATTTCGTCGATGATATCGCCTTCTGAAGAATATTGAACAATCTTCACAGTTACATTTCTTTGTCTTGCCCTTTCTTGTATCATTTGGTTGATCTCTTCAAGAGTTGTTCTTCCATAAACATGAGGTTCCCTGATGCCCAACAAGTTCAAATTCGGTCCATGGATCACCAATATGTTCATGATAAAACTCCCTCCATTTGCTCGATCAAATTCTTTACTTCAGAAGGGTCACATTCAATTACCCTGACATCCCCTATTTTAAAAGGTATGGTAAATCTCAATTTCCCACGAGCAGCTTTTTTGTCGAATTTCATGTATTTCAAAAGATCTCTTACGCTCGATAGCTCTATTTGTCTTGGAGAGGTCGGAAGCCCAAGGGAGTTCAAAACATTCTCTATACGATCTTTTGTTGAAAGATCGGCATACCCCATCAAGTGTGAAAGCATTGTTTCTAAAACAAGGCCAACTGAGACTGCCTTTGCGTGGCTTATTTGGTAATTCAAACAAGCTTCTATTGCATGACCAAAGGTATGTCCTAAGTTCAACACCATTCTAAGTCCTAAGTCCTTTTCATCCTGTTCTACGATTTTCCCTTTCAATTTTACGCAGAAAGAAACCACGTCAAAAACCACTTTTGGATCTCTTTCAAGGATTTTTGAAACGTTTTGAGCCAAATAGTTGAAAAACTTTTTTCCATCGATTACGGCTGATTTAACGACTTCCGCCAACCCTTCGGTGAAAATTTCATTGGGTAATATTTCCAAAAACTTTGTGTCTGTCACCACAAAACTCGGTTGATGGAAGGACCCAAGAAAATTCTTTTTCTCTCCATAGTTAACTGCAACCTTTCCTCCTATGCTCGAATCAACTTGGGCAAGCATTGTCGTGGGGACATAAATCCATTTTATCCCTCTCATGTATATGGCAGCCGCAAAGCCTGTCACATCCCCTATTACTCCACCGCCAACGGCGACAACAAACGACTCTCGATCCAAGCCAAATTTTGCAAATTCATCTATTATCTTAAACAAAGTTTCCGGTGATTTTCTCTCTTCACTGTCCTCTATCAATATCACGTATGACTCGATCCCTTCTTTGTTCAATTCTTCTACCATTTTCTTTGCAATGATTTGGTTCAAAAGAGGGTTGGTTACAACCGCAACTTTTGAAGGCATTCTTTTTTTCAAAAAGTCGATCACGGAATCTTTTGTTATGTTGTATCCTATTCTAACGTTATAACTTGTGGTTTGAGTTTTTACAGTTATGATTTCCCCTTCAATGTCTAAATTTCTTTCCTCCAATCCGTAGCTTTCCAGTTTTCTAGCAATTTCCCGTGCTATTTTCTCGGGTTGCAAGCTCGCATCCACAGTGATATCGGCTATTTGTCTGTAAATCGGTTCTCGTTGTTTTTGAAGAACTTCAAGTTTGTTCCTCTTTTCAGATGTATTTGCAGAATTGAGAAGAGGTCTTGATGAATCATTCTCAAGTCGTGCCACAAGAATGTCTATCGGAGCATTGAGGAAAACCACTACACAATTCTTTTTCAAAAGATCAACGTTTTCATTCTTCGTGACGGCACCTGCCCCAATGGATATCACGACATTTTGAAGCTTGCAAACTTTTTCCACCATCTGTTTCTCAAATTGCCTAAAACCTTCCTCACCGTAAATTTGGAATATCTTTGGAATATCCATAGAGGTTGTATCTTCAACTAGTTGATCTGTATCGATGAAAAACCATCCCAGTTTTTCCGCAAGAATTTTTCCAACAGTTGTCTTTCCGCTACCGGATAAACCGCACAAAACTACGCTTTTTTTCACCACCTATCTCCTCCTTTAACTTCCAAAAGTGCATCGGCAAGAACAAGAGCAACCATAGCTTCTGCTACAACCGCTGCCGATCCAACTGCGCAAACGTCGGATCGTTCAACATGTGCAGGGCATGGTTGATCGTTTCTAACGTCTATCGACGGTAAAGGATTTGCCAACGTCGGTATGGGTTTCATAGCTGCTCTGATGAAAATGATTTCTCCATTGCTGATTCCCCCCTCAATTCCTCCAGCCTTGTTGGTTGGTCGTTTTGGCTTTTGAATTGGGTCGTGTGCTTCACTTCCAAAAAGTTTTGCAAGTTGAAATCCAAGCCCAATTTCGACTCCCTTCACCCCGGGTATACTCATTATGGATGCGGCCAGACGTGCATCCAACCTTCTGTCCCAGTGAACATGGCTCCCCAATCCTACAGGTACTCCAACAACTGCAACTTCAAAAATTCCTCCCAAGGTATCTCCCTTTTCTTTTGCTTGATCAATCAGTTTTTTCATCCTTTCTGAATCTTCCAAATTTGGGCATCGAACCTCCGAAAGTTCTGCAAGTTGAAAAAGTTTTTCAACAACGTCTACTTTGCTCATGCGTTCTTCAATTGGTGGAAGGTTTGCCTCTATTTCTCCTATACTCACAACCCAGCTGAAAATTTTTATCCCTTCTTTTTGAAGAAGTTTTTTGGCAAAGTATCCGCATGCGACTCTCGCTGCAGTTTCTCTAGCGCTTGCTCTTTCTGCAATCGGGCGGCAATCTTCAAAACCATATTTGATCATGCCAGGAAAATCGGCATGTCCCGGTCTTGGTGCGTATATGGGGACGTATTTACCCTTCCAGTTTTCGTAATCCTTGTTTGGGATTAAAACGCATATCGGGGCGCCCGTGGTTTTACCGTTCAGAACACCTGAAACAATTGAAAAATCATCTTTCTCTATGTTTGCCCTCGCTCCTCTTCCGTATCCTTTTCTTCTTCGAGAAAGTTCCTTTGAAAGTTCTTCTTCGTTTACTTCAATACCAGCTGGCATACCTTCCAGGATGACGACCAATCCTTGGCCATGTGATTCACCCGCGGTCAAAAACCTCAACATTCCAACCACCAACTTCCTATTCTTTCTTTCAAAGAATCTATCATTTCCTCAACAGGACATTTGCGGTTTGTGAAAATCTCAAAAGCGTAAGCACCTTGCCACACAAGTATCTCAATCCCGCTTATCGTTGTATAACCAAGCCCTTTTGCTCTTGAATACAATAGTGTTGGTTTTTCACTGTAGGAATAATCACAAAAAACTTTCCCTCTGCCATTTTCTGAAAAGCAACCTTCAAGCAAAGCCGCCGCTCCTTCGGGCAAACAGTTGATCACAATTTCGACTTGCTTTAAAATATCGATTATTTGTTTCTCATCAAGATTCAAGATCTCAAAATTCGATTTTGGAAAAAGTTTGGCGAAGTGATCAACAAGTTCCTGTGCTCTTTGTAAGGTTCTGTTTGCCACAAAGATGTGTTTTGCCCCAAGGAGTAAAATCGATGCAACCGCAGCTGAAGCCGCACCACCGGCTCCAAGAATCAGAGCAGAATTAATTGAATTTCTTTTACGAATCCTAAGCGCTTTTATCAAAGCTGGCCCATCGGTGTTGTAACCAAAAGCTTTGATTGAAACCATTTTTTTGAACACAACAGTGTTGACAGCTTGACAAATTTTAGCAAAAGGACTTTTCACATCGCAAAGCTCAAAAACTTTGTTTTTGTGGGGAATGGTGACATTGAATCCCACCATTTGTCCAGCTGCTTCTTTGAAAAATTCGCTCAAACACTCTGGGGGAACAGGGATGGCTTCGTATTTCCAATCAAATCCAATGGTTTTCAAAGCTGCGTTTTGAATTATCGGAGAAAAAGTTTTTTCCAAAGGCCAACCTATTACGGCTAATTCTGGTAATTTTTTGCTTTTCATGTTAGATCACCTTCAAATTTGCTTGCAAACACTTTTGAGCATTTGAAAGAAGTTTGGGAAAGAGATGGCCACACAGTCTGCATTTTTGATCTTTGACCTACCATCGATTGAGATCGCGGCTACCGCCATCGCCATGGCTATTCTGTGATCGTTAAAACTGTCCAATTCCGCCGGTTTCAGCGGTTTGCCACCTGTTATCACAAAACCATCTTCAAGTTCTTCAACTTCTGCTCCAAGATTTCTCAAATTGTAAACTATAGCCTTTATCCTGTCGCTTTCTTTTACACGAAGTTCTTTCGCATCTTTTACCACACTTTGGCCTTCGGCAAACGTACAAGCCACGGCAATTATGGGGATTTCATCTATAAGTCTTGGAACAATCTCTCTTTCGATGGTTATTCCCCTAAGTCTTCCACCTTTAATCAATATGTCTGCAACTTTTTCTCCACCCCAGATTCTTTCATCCATTATCTTTATGTCACATCCCATTTGCTTTAGTATGTCTATGATTCCAGTTCTTGTTGGATTTATCCCAACGTCGCGTATAAGCAGTTGTGACCCTTCGTTTATCGCTGCAGCAACCATAAAGAAGGCAGCTGATGAGATATCTCCAGGAACTGTTATTTGTGAAGCCGAAAGTTTTTCAGCCGGTGTGATTTTTACAAAACCATCACCCATAACTACGTTTGCTCCAAAATGTTTGAGCATGATTTCGGTGTGATCACGTGTTTTTGGTTTTTCATAAATTACAGTCTCTCCATCTGCATACAAACCGGCAAAGAGCAAAGCCGATTTCACCTGAGCACTGGCAACGGGTAAGCTATAAGAAATCCCTTTGAGCTGACCACCTCGAACAATCAGTGGTGCGTAATTTCCGTCGTCTTTTCCTTCGATTTTCGCTCCCATCATTCTCAGCGGTTGAACAACCCTTTTCATTGGTCTTTTTGAAAGAGATTCGTCCCCAGTCAACACCGCTTCAAAATTTTGTCCCGCAAGGATACCTAAAAGTAATCTCATCGTGGTGCCAGAATTTCCTGCGTAAAGCTCTGTTTCGGGTTTTTTCAAACCTCTCAAACCTTTTCCTTTCACGATAACTGTATCTTGATCTTTGAACTCGATTTCCACTCCCATTTTCCTAAAGCAATCCACCGTTCTCAAGCAATCATCCGCAAAAAGAAACTTCCTTACAACAGTTGTACCTTCCGCTATAGAACCGATCATGATACTTCGGTGCGATATAGACTTATCCGGTGGCGGAATTATTTGACCATCAACTCTTACTTTTCCCTCTACGAAGATATCCACCTTCGAACCCTCCCTAGAATTTCCTACCAACTGCAGGTGCAATTTTTTTGAGATCTTCACAGAGCTTTGCGAACTGTTCAAAATTCAAGGACTGCGGGCCGTCGGACAAAGCTTTTTCAGGCTCAGGGTGAACCTCGATCAAAATCCCATCGGCACCAGCGGCAAGGGCAGCTTTGCTCATCGGCGGCACAAGTTTCGAACTCCCTGTCCCATGGCTTGGATCAACTATAACCGGAAGATGACTTATTTGTTTGACAAGGGCAACTGCGCTCAGATCCAAGGTATTTCTGGTTTTTTGCTCAAAAGTTCTTATGCCTCTTTCGCAGAGGATAACTTGAAAGTTTCCCTCGTTCATTATGTAATCAGCAGCAGCAAGCCATTCATCGATCGTTGCAGCGACACCTCTTTTTAAAAGTACAGGTTTCCCCGATCTACCTACAGCTTTAAGCAGTTCAAAGTTCTGCATGTTTCTGGCTCCGATTTGAAGGATATCGGCATATTCGGAAACCAAGTTCACGTGTTCTGGGCTCATCACTTCTGTGACGATGAGCAAACCGTATTTCTCACGTACCTCAGCCAAGATTTTGAGCCCTTCTAAACCTAACCCTTGGAAGGAATACGGTGACGTTCTTGGTTTGAACGCACCGCCTCTGAAGATTTTTATGCCACAGCTTTTTACAAATTCCGCTGTTTTGAAAGTTTGTTCTCTGCTTTCCACGGCACATGGTCCTGCCATCACAACGAATTCTTCTTTACCTATTTCAACATCTCCAACTTTGACCACTGTAGGCTTTGGGTTGAAAAGTCTGCTTGAAAGCTTGTAAGGGTCAGTCACATAAACTACCTTTTCTACCCCTTCCATCACTTCGATAGCTTTACCGTTCAGCTTGCGCCGATCACCTATTACACCTATGATGATCACCTCCTCTCCTTCTGAAAGATGAACTTTTAGCCCCGCTTCTTCAACCGTTTTGCAAACTTTTTTGATACTCTCTTCACTTGCGTCCTTTCGCATCACTATGACCAATCGAACCCCTCCTTTGCCAGTTTGTTTAATTGCTTAAAAAAAAGAGGGCATCCTTTTTTGGATGCCCTCTTCCTTTTACTTGGATTCCCCTACGCCTATTTGGCAACAGGTTTTAGGGGAACCCCGGAAGAGGGCATTCCCCTAAACCAATAGGCGTAGAAGAATTTCTTCGTTTGATTAACGATTAAACCTATTATACTTTTCAACATCATCAACCTTTCGATGGTTGATTTTTATAAAAAATACCAAATAATATTTGATTTGTCAAGTTTGTAAGGAGTGTGTTCGAAAAATCAGGAATACACTTATTGTCCCATCAATCAAAGTGTTTCAAACAAGCCTCGACAAAGAAACGCTCTTCTAATAAACGCCAACAAAAATATTACTTCACCCATATCCTCAATAAGTCGCAGCAAATTCTTAATCATCTTCACGGATAATCTTTTGAGTGAATATCTTCTCCTCATACAGAGTCTTCTTCGGTGAAGTGTTTTTAAGGATTATATCTTATTTTTGGAACAAGCAAGCACTTTTTTCGAACACACTCAGTTTGAAATTGTGTCTTCAAGCGAATGCTTTTTTTGGAGAACACAGTGGTTTTGTTCAAATCGAAAAATGAATGTGGCACTTTGAAACACTTTTTTCATTTTCAAATGATCATGATGAAAACCATTCTTTATGAGCTTGTTTCGCATTGCTGATATACATATACTGTAAACACGTCCATCCTAGGAGGAACAGCTGTGTCACTGATCATAGCGCTGAATCTGTTTTTTGCAACGATCTTTCTCGTGACGAGGGAAACGAAGCTAAGGTTTCGCAATAAAGAAATCGTCCTTGACTATGCCAGAGTTTCAATCCTCGTGCTAATTTTGCTCATTATATCTGGCATAGCCTCCATTTCAACCGTGAAAAATGCGTTGATGCCTCAGTTTAACATAGTGCCATGGCAAATACTCATCATCTTCTTCGGCTCAGCCTATGTTTGTACTTCTCTTGATATGTCCGGTGTTCTAAAGTACTTTGCCTACAAACTTGTCTTAGCAAGTAAAGAGAACGGCGTAAGGCTTTATTTCAACCTTGTCTTTCTCACAGCGATCATGACGATATTCACATCGAATGACATAGTTACTCTCACTTTGACTCCGATCGTTGCCTACATAGCAAGGTATTCCGGTATAAACCCAATACCTTTTTTGATATCCATATTCTTCGCATCGAACACGTGGAGTATGATCTTTTACATCGGCAATCCAACAAATGTGATAGTAGCCCAAGCCTATTCGTTGAGATTCTTTGAATACGCAAAATACATGCTTCTCCCAACTCTTGTTGCTGGAATCGTTTCAACCTTGATGTTCTTTCTGATTTACAGAAAGCAAATACCTCAAGCAGTTTCCCTCGCACAGTTAGAAGATCCAAAAGAAGACATTGTGAACAAATATTACTCGATCCTAAACGTAGTTGTTTTTGCGATCTTCTTCGGCTTCTTAGCCTTTGGAGATCTTTTCAACCTTGAACTTTGGAAAACGATTCTGGTGTTCTGCGGGATATACGCCGTGTTGAACTTGATCTTTTCCAGCAGCTTTGCAAGTGATTCGAAAGATAAGTTCACTGCAAACTTTTCTTTCTTCTTTGAAACTTTCAAACGTGTTCCTTGGAAAATACTCCCATTGGTTTTGGTATTCTTCGTCTTTGTGTACATCTTCAATTTGTACGGACTTACGAGGTACGTTGGAAATTTGATCAATTTCAAAAATCAAGCGCTTGGTACAGTTTTAATGGCTTTGATAACTTCTTTTGCCGCAAATTTGATGATCAACCAACCGATGACGATTCTTTTCGCAAACGCCATGAAGGTTGCGGGCATAGAGAATTTGAAATACGCATACGCTTTGGTGATAGGTTCAAACCTCGGTGGGAACATAACTTTGATGGGAGCTTTGGCTGGTCTTATGTGGTCCAGAATCTTAGCCTATTATGGGATAAAAATGGACAACAAGACCTTCGTGAAAAACACCTTGCCAGTCGTTTTGGTGACGATAGTTGCTTCATCTTTGGCTTTGCTTTTCTGAGTCACCTTGAATTAATTAGCACCTTGCTGGAAAATATCTTTCGATATAAATTCATACCATGGGCAGTTTCGGCAGGTTTTCCAGAAATCATTCTAAAGGTTCTTTCGCCGGAATCAAGGCGTTCTGCCATCAGAAATTGAGCACTCTCATCATCAATGAACGCTTTGACAAATGGATAAAGAAGTGTGACAGAGAAAGCTTCGACATCGTTGTCGATCAAAGCCTTTGTGATTTGTCGGCAAATCTCTGAACCTTCCCGTTCGTTCGTTGCCAAGAAGGATTCATTGAACAAAACAACCGAGAAAGGTTCTATACGGTTTGCGATTTCGTTCATCCTGGATAGTTCCTCATCGAGTCTTCCGCTCTTCATCGTTCTATCTTCCTCTTTCTTGAAATGAGTGTATATACCCTTTCGAATTGGAACCGCAAAAGACTCAGCTCCAACAAACATGCCGCACTGAGCCATCAATTGTGCTTGTCCAATGCTTCTTAGAAAGGTCGTTTTACCGCCTTGGTTTGCACCAGAAATTATATAGAGTTTCTTATTTCTTGCTTCAAAATCGTTTCCGACAACTTTGCTGTTTTTAACCAACGCAAGACCGACATCGTAAAGACCTTTCCACGAGCGATCCCAGCTATCCATCGGAAGTATTTCAGGAAAACAAATCGGCATGTTCAATGCTTTCAGTTTATCAGCTATGTTTAAACAGCCAACGTAGAACGCCAGTTCGTGCCTAAGCACGTTGAAAAAAGCCTGCAAGTGTTCCGCAGCTTGAGCCAGTGCATTGGCAGGCTGGTTTATAGCCCTTGCACGTCGTTTTTCCAAATCCATAGCACCGGCATCGTCCCGTGGTGCTATTGTATAAGATGGTGCAAACATCCATTTCAAAAGATAACCTCTGTCTTTCTTTTTCCTTCGCATCACATATTGGACACCTTGTAGATAGTTGCCAAGTTTTGCACTTACCAAAATACCTTCTTCACTGAGTTCATCCAAGAGTGAACGAACTTTGTGAAAGTAATCGTCATCCAACTCTTTCTGAATCATTGTCAACAGATTTCGAAATCCATCAGATTGAAAAGTTTGTATTGTGCTGTCGGCGATTTTTCTCAATCTCATCAGCATGTCGATGTATATTTTCAAAAGTCCAACTGCATTCGAATAAACTGCAGACAGATAAACCGATCCAAGCCAGTACCACGACTCTCTTCGCCGTTGCTCCGTTTCTACGGTTATCCTGTATAGTTCCCTGACCGAATCAGAGTTTTTCAAAGCATCTTTGAGGTTTTCCTGTCTGTAGAGTATTTCTTCCTTACAGGACAACGGATTGAAAAAAGCTGTGGAACAGACTTTGTAGATTATTTCATCTCCTTGAGCCATGGTTGAAAGGATTTGTTCCAACCCAAGATCTGAGATGAGAATTTCTTTACCATAACAAGGCTTAGATTCTGCATCGAAATCTTTGTCAGGAAACATGAGGTGAACTTTCATGTCTCTTCAACCTCCTGGAGAGCTTCTCATAAGTCAGTCCGTATTTTTCCGCTATGTGGATGGCATAGGCAAGACCATCCGGTGGTTTTCTGAGAATTTTGTAGGTTCTTTGAGAAGGATCATCATCTCTGACGGTTGCAACCATGCTGACGACTTCAGAAGAACGTGTTGCAAGTTCGTCGAGAAAGGTAACAACAACGGCGATTGATCCTATATATAGAATATGATCCATCATCAATTCACCCAAGGCTAATGCATCCGAAAGTGTTGTCGAAGTGAATATTTCATTGATCACCACGATGCTTTTGCTTGTAGCTTTTTCAAGAATTTCACGCAATCTCAAAAGTTCATCTTGCAACCTTCCGGTGAGATTTGAAACATCCTCTTCCCTTGGAAAATGTGTGAATAGGTTGTCAAAAAGATACAACTTCGCATCCGTTCCGGGCACACAAACGCCGATTGACATAAGCCAGTGTATTTGCCCAAAGGCTCTGGCAAAGGTTGTTTTGCCTCCCTGGTTTGGTCCAGTGATCACTATTATTCTTTCAGGATAATTCAAGACAAAATCGTTAGGAACAGTGCTATCAACCTTTGAAAATGCGAGTGCAAGATCAAAAACGTCATAACCGTACAGATGTTCTGTTGATTCAGAAACCTTTGGATAACAAAACGGCAAGCCAGCGTCTTTTAAAGGCTGAATGAGATCAAGCCAGGAAAGGTAGAACTGAATTTCCCTTGCAAATCTTGTGATAGCAGGATCTGGAAAGTTTAGATACTTTTCACAGAAATCGTATAGGCTTGAAAAGACTTCTTTGTAGAGCTTTGACAGCATCTCTAACACCGCAGCTTCAACGTGTGCAGCAGCCGGATTCTCAGTCAGCTTTTGCCGGTAATCCTTCACATCCCCTTGTCTGAACCTCTCAAAAAGCGCTAGAATCTGATTCGATAAGTCTGATTCGCCTTCATACTTTCTAACCCGAATCGTTCCGTTTTTTATGAACATACAGTATTCTACCTTTGAAAAATCCTTTCGAAGCTTCTGGACATATTCTAAGAGTCCATTGAAAAGCTCAGAGTTGGTGTAGCAAAACAAATATTCCGCAAAAGCTTTAAGTCCCTGTGATTTCAAGCTTCTTTTTGTCAGGTAATCGGTTAGGTTCAACACTTCCTTGCAGTAAGTTTCAGCGCAATCAAGCATATATCCACGGGGTCAAATAATTGTTTTCGTAGCTTTCTTCTGAACTAAGAGCTTTTCTGATCTCTGCCATCCGCTTATCCAATCTGTACATTTCTTCGGAAAAGCTTCCCAAAACCTTACGCAGCTGATTGTCTTCAAGTTCCCGCATGATCTCCTGTCTGTAAACAATCAAACTTGGATCTTGCAAATTCGTGTAGAAAAACCGTTGCAAATCAAACTCCCTTTTTCTTCTTATGATCGGTTCGAAGATCTTGTCCAAGTTCAAATCTTTAAAACACTCTGGTTCTGTCTTATTTACAAGCATCTCCTGTTCTTTATTTTGAAAAAGTATGCTGTAAAACATCGTTTCACCACCTTGGTGAAAATGCTTTATAAAAGAAAAAACTCCTACAAGTGTGCGCTGAGCGCAACCTGTAGGAGTCATCAGCCTCATGGCTATTAAAGGCGGACTCCATCGCCCAAATTAATTTTACCATAAACGGTTAGGCCTGATCTTTCTTCAGATCAACCAACGCTCTGCAATTGCCAATTCAGCAAGGCGAGTACATCCTATGTTGCTTTCTTCTTAACAAAGCGTAAAGACCTACGGCAACGTTCAAATCTTGGCATTTGCCTTGAGTTGGCTTTATTCGATCAACTCGAACTCGGCAATTCATCCTGTCAATCCTCAGATGTTAAATTTTTCCACTCTGTATACTGTATTGACGGACTGCAGTCAATGGAAGATAGACCAAAGGATCCTTTGGTCGGTTTTGCCGTGCCGTTTTGCAGGAATACTATATCCTTAAATAAATAAAAAGACTGCGGTCTCAAACTTGAAATAATGCATGCAAGCCGTTGATCTTTTCTCTCACTCTTCACGGTGATATTCACGTTTCACATACTCTACAACGATATCTCCCATTTCCTCGGTTGAAACCAATTTCTTGGCGGATGGGTTGTTCAGATAAAGATCCTTTGTCATGAATCCATCTGCTATGACTTTTTCGACGGCATCTTCTATAGCATTCGCTTCTTTTTCAAGTCTTAAAGAATATCTCAAAAGCAATGCCACAGAAAGAATAGTACCAAGCGGATTTGCAATGTTCATCCCCGCTATATCCGGCGCAGAACCGTGTATTGGTTCGTACAAACCTTTTAAGCCTTCACCAAGGCTTGCGGAAGGTAACATCCCAATTGAGCCTGTTATAACCGCTGCTTCGTCGCTCAGAATGTCTCCAAAGGTGTTTTCGGTGAGTATCACGTCAAACTGAGCAGGATTTTTCACAAGCTGCATCGCACAGTTATCCACGTACATGTGTTCCAAAGTTATATCTGGATAACGGCTTGCAACTTTTTGAACAACTTCTCGCCAAAGCCTAGAAGTTTCCAAAACATTTGCTTTGTCAACGGATGTGACCTTTTTCTTTCTGTTTCTTGCAAGTTCAAAGGCAACCTTTGCTATTCTTTCTATTTCTTCGTACGTGTAATACATCGTGTCGACGGCGTAGACTTTGCCGTTTTCTTCAAACCTTCCTTTTGGTTTTCCAAAGTAAAGTCCCCCTGTCAATTCGCGAACGATGACCAAATCAACTCCTTTTAGTAAATTTTCTTTCAATGGTGAACTGAAAGCCAAGTTCGGATAAAACTTCACCGGTCGAATGTTTGCAAACAGCTTCAAACCTTCTCGAAGTTTCAAAAGAGCTTTTTCAGGTCTCATATGAGAGGGTAAATCATCCCACTTTGGTCCTCCAACTGCCCCAAGCAAAATTGCATCTGCCTTTTGGCACAATTCCCAAGTTTCGTCCGGTAGCGGTACCCCCTTTTCATCCAAAGCTGCTCCTCCGATCAAACCAAATTGTATTTCAAAACCGTGATGGAAAAGCTTTCCAATTGTCTCTAACACCTTCACACCTTGTTTCACAACTTCCGGTCCTATTCCATCCCCAGGCAAAACCGCTATTTTGAAACCACTCATTTTATCTCACCTCTAGCCTTTGCCATGGCGAAGTTCAAAAGTCCTCCCCTTTTTATGATTTCCTGGATCAAAAGAGGGAAAGGTTTAATCTTAAAGACCTCACCGGTTGTTGCATTTTCCACTAGTCCATTTGATAGATCAACTTTCACCCAATCTCCTTCGTTTATTTTTTCAACTGCTTCAGGAAGTTCAACTATCGCAAGCCCTATGTTTATGGCATTTCTGTAGAATATCCTTGCAAAGGATTTTGCTATTATGCACTTTACGCCGGAAGCTTTGATGGCTATTGGAGCATGTTCCCTTGATGAACCGCACCCGAAATTTTCACCAACCACGAGTATTGTTTTTTCTTTAACTTTGACTTTGAAATCTGGATCAAGATCCTCCATACAATGGCGGGCAAGCTCAGTTGGATCAGTTGTGTTTAAATACCTGGCGGGAATTATCACGTCGGTGTCTATGTTGTCGCCATACTTCAAAGTTTTTCCTTCGTAGATCGTCATTCTTTCACCTCCACTTCCCACGGCGCAGCGATTCTTCCAAGGATTGCTGAGGCTGCTGCAACAGCAGGGTTTGCAAGGTATACTTCGCTTTTGGGATGCCCCATTCTTCCGACGAAGTTTCTGTTGGTTGTGCTTAAAGCTTTTTCTCCTTCGGCAAGCACTCCAAGGTGTCCTCCAAGACATGGTCCACAGCTGGGTGGTGTGATTGTGGCACCGGCTTCCAGAAAGATTTCTATCAAACCCTCTTTCAAAGCTTGAAGGTAGATCTCGGGTGTGGCTGGGGTTATTATGAGCCTCAAGTTGGGATTGACCTTGTGACCCTTTAAAATTTTTGCCGCGATTCTCAAATCCTCAAGTCTTCCGTTGGTGCAAGAGCCTATGTAAACTTGATCTAGCGTTATGTTTTTGCTTGCAGCTTCCGAAACTGGATAAACGTTGCTGGGTAAATGTGGAAATGCAACCATCGGTTCGAGTTTCGAGACGTCCCACTCGTAAACTTCTTTGTAATTTGCATCTTTGTCGCTAAAAATCAGTTCGTATTTCCTTTTAACCCTTTTCTTGAGGTACTCCAGTGTTATTTCATCAGGTTCGATTATCCCGTTTTTTGCACCAGCTTCCACAGCCATGTTGCACATTGTGAATCTATCTGCCATACCAAGGTTTTTGATGGCTTCACCAGCAAATTCCATTGCCATGTATCGTGCACCATCTACACCGATTTTTCCTATTGTGTAAAGGATTAAATCTTTTCCCCCTACCCACTTTGGTAACTTTCCATAGTAGATGAACTTTACAGTTTCTGGTACTTTCAACCACACTTCACCAAAAGCCATGGCATACGCGGCATCCGTGCTTCCAATCCCAGTTGAAAAGGCTCCTAAGGCACCATAAGTGCAGGTGTGCGAATCTGCCCCAACAACACAATCACCAGGAGCTATCAAACCTTCGTCTGGCAAAAGAACATGCGCTATCCCAGCTCTGCCAACCTCGTAGTAATACCTTATGTTTTGCTCTTTTGCAAAAAGTCTTGTAATCTTTGCCTGTTCTGCCGATTTGATATCTTTGTTTGGCGTCGAGTGATCTGGAACCAAAGCTATTTTCTCTGGATCAAAAACTTTTTCAACACCAATTTTTTTGAACTCTTTTATGGCAAGCGGAGCAGTTATATCGTTTGCAAGAACAAGGTCAACTTTTACGAAGATCAAATCGCCTGGGAATATTTCTTTTTTGTCAGAATGCTTTAGCAAAATCTTTTCGGTTATTGTGTAACCCATTTTGATTTTCAACCTCCCTGCTGGTGGCTGAGCAAATTGTTCAAACCTCTTATGTAAGCCAAAGCACTGGCTTCAACCACATCGGTACTTATCGCTCTTCCTATCACAACATTTCCTTGATTATCTGCGATTTTGACGATGGATTCTCCAAGTGCATCAGTTCCAGACCCAACCGAATGCAATGAAAAATCCAAAAGTGTGTGTGGTACCTTAACTGCTCTTGCTATCGCCTTGTAAACGGCATCAACTGGCCCATTTCCCGTTGATGTGCTCATCACTTCTTCACCTTTTATTTGAACAATCACGGTGGCCACAGGAATCAAGCCTGCTCCGCTGAAAACTTGCATGTGCTTTAACTTCAAATATTCTTCCCTTTGAGTGAAAGCGTTGGTCAAAATGGCTTCAAGGTCTTTGTCGGTAATTTCCTTTTTCTTGTCAGCAAGTTCCTTGAATTTGGCGAACGCCTTCTCAAGTTCTTCCTTTGAAAGTTCGTATCCAAGCTCTCTAAGCCTTTTTTCAAAAGCGTGTCTACCTGAGTGCTTTCCTAAAACTATTCTGCTTCCAGTCAATCCTATCCATTCTGGGGACATTATTTCATAGGTGGATGGATCTTCGATAACACCATGCTGGTGAATCCCAGATTCATGGGCAAATGCATTTGCTCCAACAATAGCTTTGTTTGGTTGAACGGGCACACCGGTTAAAGAACTTACCAACTTACTTGTTTTGTATATTTCTTTGGTGTTTACATTAGTGTCTTTGCCGATTTTTCTCACTTTTAAAGCCATTACGATTTCTTCCAACGCAGCGTTTCCTGCCCTTTCGCCAAGTCCGTTTATCGTGCATTCAACTTGATCTGCCCCGTTCATCACAGCAAAAAGTGAATTTGCAACAGCAAGACCAAGATCGTTGTGGCAGTGAACGCTTAGAATCACCTTATCCATACCTTTCACATTCTCTTTCAACTTTCGAATTAGCTCACCGAATTCCCATGGGAGAGCATATCCAACGGTGTCAGGAACGTTTATAACTGTGGCGCCCGCTTCAATGACAGCCGAAAAAACTTTGCACAGAAATTCAAAATCACTTCTTGTCGCATCTTCGGCGGAGAATTCAACATCAGAACAGTATCTTTTCGCGTATTTTACGGCTTGAACGGCTTGTTCAATCACTTCTTCTTTGCTTTTTTTAAGCTTTTTTTCCATATGGATGTTTGAAGTGGCAATAAAAGTGTGAATTCGTGGAGATTCTGCATTTTTTAAAGCTTCCCAAGCCGCGTCGATATCTTTGAAAACAGCCCTGGCAAGCGCCGCAATGACTGGACCTTTCACGTTTTCTGCTATAGTCTTTACAGCTTGAAATTCTCCGGGTGAAGAAATGGGAAAACCCGCTTCAATGACGTCCACGTTTAACTTTGCCAATTGTTTTGCTATTTCCAATTTTTCTTCGACGTTCAAACTTACACCAGGCGTTTGTTCACCATCCCGCAAAGTTGTGTCGAAAATGTAGACTTTTTCCATCTTCCCCACCCCATTCGAGAAGGTTGTTTGAAACAAATGATATCACACGTATGTGAAGATGTAAAGTGCAAAATTCACCATTTGGCAAAATTAACTGAGTGTGTTCGAAAAAAGGGCTTGAATATTCCGAAGATGAGATATAATCCTTAAAAACACTTCACCGAAGGAAGGAAGACTCTGTATGAGGAGAAAATATTCACTGAAAAGATTATCCGTGAAGATGATTAAGAGTTTACTGCAACTTATTAAGATGCCTGCGATTTCAACGCTTCATTATTGATAGGTGAAAAGCTTGAGCAGATAGTAGTAGATGGAACAGGCTTTGGATACGATGACAAGCAAAGGCTGAGTTGGATGAGGGGAAGGAAGAAAAAGGGGAAGCAATACTTGTAGGGGTAAGGATGGGACCAGCATACAGTGACGAGAGGAAACTTTTGTTGGGATTGATGGAGAGGACGTGGGTAAAGGCTGGATGTGTGATAGGGGATGCACTTTACAGGATGAGTGTGGAGCTACTGGGGAGATTACTTGAGCGGGCGGAACTTGTGCTGGTTCCGGTGAGGGATACATTGCACACGAAGGTTAGGAATCCTTTGAGGGGTAAGGTGAAAGAGATGTACGAAACCAACAGGGAGAAGTACAAGGAGAGGTATGTAGTTGAGCAAGTGATAGGGAAGATAAAGAATGCGTATGGCAGATGTGAAGGTACAAAGAGCATGCAGATGGCGAAGAAGAGGATATGGGTGAAGATGATACTGTACAACTGGGTAAAGGTAATATTTTTGTTGTTGTTTATTAGGAGGGTATATTTTTGTCGAGAGAAGCTTGAAGCACTTTGAATGCCAGGACAATAAGTGTATTCCTGATTTTTCGAACAGACTCACAAAATATTGACAAAGAGAAAGCGACAAAGTATAATTAGTTACACAATGTTAATAGTTTCACACAAATTCACATTTATCATCAAAAGGAGGTTTGGTTTATGGGTTTTAAAAGCCTTTCAAGACTTATTTTCATGATTGCGTTAATCCTCGTGCTAGCCATGACTTCAGCCTTCATGATAGTTACTTACTTTAACACAAAAAATAGCATTTTGGAAAACAGACTCTGGGGAGTCAAGAGTTTAGTTGAACAAGCTTACGGATACATTGAGTTTCTGTATTCGAAACTGCAAAACGGAGAGATAGAGAGAAAGGAACTTTTTGCGCAACTTCAGAAATCTTTGGACAAGATGCGATATGACGGTGGAAATTATATTTTCTTGTACGAGAACTATGTACAGATTTACACCCCAAATTCTGCGAATATAGGAAAAGATTTGAGGGATTTACAGGATCCAAACGGTAAATATGTCATAAGGGATCTGGTTGACGGTTCAAAGGCTAAGGGTGAAATTTTCTACACCTACATGTGGCCTAATCCAGCAAAGAATGGAAAGGTTGAGCCGAAATACTCGTATGCAAAATGGTTTGCGCCCCTAAATCTAATGGTTGGTACAGGGGTTTATCTGCCCGATGTAAACCAAGCTGTCCTCAAAGCGATGATACCAGTTATAATATCATTTTTAATTGTTCTTTTAGTCATGATGGCTCTCACATTTCTAATTTCTCGAGGCATAGGAAAAGTAGCAAGCAAAGTTATGCTTGCAACCGAGAAGATAGCTGAAGGCGATTTAAGTGTTAGAGTTAATGTAAAGAGGAAAGATGAATTTGGGAGGATATCTTCAGCTTTGAACTCTATGGTTGAAAAACTGAGGAATACGTTGTCTGAAATTTCCGCAGTGAATATGACTGTCAGCAAGAACTCATCTGAGCTTTCGGCTTTTTCTGAGAAAGTGAAGGCTGCAATTGGAACCGTAAATAAACAGTTTGAACTAACCGCAGGTGATATTCAAAACATATCAGCTTCTTTGGAGCAAGTCAATTCAAGTGTGGAAGAAATTGCCGCCTCGGCTCAGAATGTTTCGAAGGCAACTCAAGAACTTTCGGCAGCGGCAGGGAATATGAAAAACTCTGCTGAGACGAGTGTAAGTATGATTGAAGAAGTCTCAAAGAGCTTCGAAAGAACATATCAAGAGGTTCAGAAAGCTTTTGAAACAGTCAAGAAGCTTGCTGAGAACGCCCAAAACATTGGGGAGATAGTTGAAGCCATAAATAGCATAGCAGAGCAGACAAATCTTTTAGCTCTCAATGCGGCTATAGAAGCTGCAAGAGCAGGAGAGGCTGGAAGAGGATTTGCAGTTGTCGCCGATGAAATAAGAAAACTCGCTGAAGAAAGCAAGCAGGCAACCGGAAGAATAGCGAATATCTTGAAGCAAATTCAAGACCAAACAAGAGAAGTTAGCACAAGTACGGAGAAAACTGTTGTTTCGATAAAAGAAAGTGGGGAAGCTGCGACAAGAATAAGTGAATATTTGAAAAACATAACAGGCCTTATTCAAAAAGTGGCCCAGATGATAGAGACAACTACGGCGGCAGCAGAAGAGCAAAGTGCAGCTACGGAGGAGATAGCCTCAGCTGTCGATTCTTCATCCAAAACACTTGTAAACCAAGTTGAAAAAATTGAAAGGATAAAGGATGAGCTTAATGGCATTGAGAAATCCGCAGAAACTTTGGCGAAATCAAGCCTTGAACTTCAGAGATGTGTTGAAAGTATGAACAAACTGATTTCTAAGTTCAAAATTTGAAGAAGTCGCATTATTTTAATTCGCTTTCCCTGATTGAGTGTGTTCGAAAAAAGGGCTTGAATATTCCGAAGATGAGATATAATCCTTAAAAACACTTCACCGAAGGAAGGAAGACTCTGTATGAGGAGAAAATATTCACTGAAAAGATTATCCGTGAAGATGATTAAGAGTTTACTGCAACTTATTAAGATGCCTGCGATTTCAACGCTTCATTATTGATAGGTGAAAAGCTTGAGCAGATAGTAGTAGATGGAACAGGCTTTGGATACGATGACAAGCAAAGGCTGAGTTGGATGAGGGGAAGGAAGAAAAAGGGGAAGCAATACTTGTAGGGGTAAGGATGGGACCAGCATACAGTGACGAGAGGAAACTTTTGTTGGGATTGATGGAGAGGACGTGGGTAAAGGCTGGATGTGTGATAGGGGATGCACTTTACAGGATGAGTGTGGAGCTACTGGGGAGATTACTTGAGCGGGCGGAACTTGTGCTGGTTCCGGTGAGGGATACATTGCACACGAAGGTTAGGAATCCTTTGAGGGGTAAGGTGAAAGAGATGTACGAAACCAACAGGGAGAAGTACAAGGAGAGGTATGTAGTTGAGCAAGTGATAGGGAAGATAAAGAATGCGTATGGCAGATGTGAAGGTACAAAGAGCATGCAGATGGCGAAGAAGAGGATATGGGTGAAGATGATACTGTACAACTGGGTAAAGGTAATATTTTTGTTGTTGTTTATTAGGAGGGTATATTTTTGTCGAGAGAAGCTTGAAGCACTTTGAATGCCAGGACAATAAGTGTATTCCTGATTTTTCGAACAGACTCCCAGTGGTACTTGACAAAAAATGTTAACAGGAGTATGGTTATCTCAAAGAGGTGTTTTGGCTTGCTCAACCTGACGGTAATGTCACTCGATGCTTTGTTATTCACGAAAATTCAATGGTGGTGGTGCTGCCCCAATTCGGCGGGGTAGTGACCACTTACTGTTGATTTTACGCCGAATTGGGGCTCTCTTGAAAAAGAGAGCCCCTTTTTTTATTACAAAAAGGAGGGGTATTTGTGAGAATTAGGGTTGATTTGAAGTGTGAGGAGATTCCAAGGTGCTGGTACAATGTTCTTGCAGATCTTCCGTTCAAACTCGATCCACCGCTCGATCCAAAGACAAGGAAACCTATGCCTCCAGAGGCTTTGACAGCTATCTTCCCGCCTGCGCTGGTAGAACAGGAAATCTCTGACAAAAGGGAAATACCTATTCCAGAACCAGTGCTGAAGGAATATGCAGTTTACAGGCCAACTCCACTTTATCGTGCAACCTACTTAGAAGAGTACCTTCAAACTCCTGCAAGAATCTATTACAAGTACGAAGGAGTAAGTCCAACTGGGAGTCACAAAACCAACACTGCCTTAGCTCAAGCTTACTACAACAAAATCTGCGGTACTGAAAGACTTGTTACTGAAACAGGTGCTGGTCAGTGGGGAAGTGCTTTGTGTTATGCGGGCGCAAAATTTGGTTTGAAAGTCGATGTTTTCATGGTCAGGATAAGCTACGAGCAAAAGCCTATGAGAAAGTATTTGATGAAGCTTTACGGTGGGGATGTTGTTCCAAGTCCCAGCGACAGAACTAGCTTTGGAAGATCTCTTTTGGAAAAAAATGGAGAAATGCCAGGAAGCCTGGGAATAGCCATAAGCGAAGCAATCGAAACTGTATTGTCTGATCCAAAAGCAAAGTATTCTCTTGGAAGTGTTTTGAACCATGTGCTTTTGCATCAAACGGTTATTGGTCTTGAGATCAAAAAACAGTTGAAAATCCTTGGTGAAGAACCGGACGTAATCCTTGGTTGTCACGGTGGAGGATCGAACTTCGGTGGAACGGTTCTTCCTTTCATACCAGACAAACTTTCGGGAAAACCAATAAAAATCGTTGCTTGTGAACCGACCGCTTGTCCATCTTTGACCAAGGGAAGATACGATTACGACTATGGTGATACTGCAGGTATGACTCCTTTGCTTAAGATGTACACCCTTGGAAAAGACTTTATCCCACCGAAGATCCACGCAGGTGGACTAAGGTACCACGGAGCAGCACCAATTGTTTCAAAGCTTTTACACGAAGGCTTGATCGAAGCGATCGCGTTTGATCAAGATGAGGCTTTTGAAGCCGCAAAGACTTTCGCAAAATTTGAGGGAATAGTTCCAGCCCCTGAAAGTTCCTATGCGATAGCAGGTGCAATAAGGGAAGCAAAGAAAGCAAAGGAAGAAAAAGTTGAAAAAGTCATAGTCTTCAACCTTAGTGGTCACGGATTGTTTGATCTTTCTGCATACGTGTGATCGGGCATTTTGCCCGGTCACTTTTCCCATCTTTATAAATCCCTTCGTCTGGAAACCCCAAAGAATTTTCAGAGAGTTTTGAGCAAATTCCATAGTGATTTTCCAGGGAATTTTCATTTGCATAGATATCCTAAAGCCAGGAGGTTATGGGGATGGGTATAGTTCACACCGGCTATATGAGTTCACCGAGACAAACTTTTTTTGTGCATTCTCCCGTAACCACCACGGAATTTCAGCAGATTTTCAGCGGATTATCAGCAAATTCTCTGATGCTTTTTCAACGAATTTTCATTGTCATTCGTATTGTATTAACCAGGAGGTTGTGGGGATGTTGTCAGATAGAAAAACATGTAAAAGGTTGTTAATAAAGCTTCTCGTTACTTTCGTCCTCATAACCGTTTTCAATGTATCAAATGCTCAAACTGTTTACAGATACGATTCAACAACGGGTCTTTGGAAAATGGTGGATGGGGAAGATGCGTCGCTTAATCTGGTGACGCAACCATTACAAGGTTCGTCTTCGGCTGCATCAACGGTAATTCCACTTCAGGGAACCGTTGCCATCGAACCGTCTTCAGTCTTGGAAACCAAATCGATTTCTTTGACGACAAAGGCACGTTGGTACTACTACATGACCTACACCGTGACTGACAGTTCACAGGAACGTAGTTACCAAATTCTTGCGGGTCAGAACATCAACATTGGTACAGTTATGGTCTGGAATGACACAGCAAGGATCTACATTAAGTTTGAGCTTACCAACGGCTGGCTTGCAAATCAATCACATCTGAATTTTCTTCAAAACGAGCCAGATGACTCGTACAATCCAGTCCCGGGACAGTTTCCGTTCAAGACAAACCATTCACCAAACGTCACCACGTACACTTATCAAATTCCGCTTGCAGAGGTTCAAAGCAAATGCAGTTTTTCACCTCAGCAAGGAGAGCCAATCTACATTCTTCTTCATCTGAGCGTTAAGAAGGGTAACCAAAACGAAACTGCATGGGCTGGATCGGAAATCACAGGCTGTTTCTCTGTAAGCATCTCTGCAACGAATCTTGCTTGGTTTTTGAGAAAACCAGGAGATTACGCAACAAAAGCGTTCGACGTAAATGTTATCAGCAACTATCCAGTTGTGATTACCTTCAAAGATTTTGATAACCCTATCAACGCAGCAGGAGTTTCTTTGCGGACGTACTTTGCATTCGACGGTCTTGGGAACTGGATTACACCGTCAGATTTAAACAGCATTACGAAAACTCTTGAACCAGGAACTTCAACGTTCAGCATGTACCACAGGGTGATTCTTCAAGGTCAACCGGCATGCATTTATTTCAGCGTTGGAACAATATCTTTCGCAGTTGTTATGGTGAAATCACAAATTATCAAGTAATTTGAACCACAATCTCGCCCCTAGATGGGGTGAAAAAGGAGGGTCTTTTTATGAGGAAATTGCTTATCGTCATCGCGGTAACATTAGCAGTTGCAGCACTTGCTGTAGCTCAAGGATTGCCGAACCAACTAGAAGTTTGGAAGTGGGATGGAGAAAACAACGAGTGGGACTTCTTGGGATTTGGAACTGACGCAGATGCTTGGGCATTTAGCACAGGTATGCAAAGTGGTGAGTGCAACAAACAAACTTGGAATATCAACGTCGGTGTGGATGTCAGCGTTGCCCAGTGGATTGAGTGGTCACTAACCGCTTCTAAGTGGAAATGGTATGTGAGAAAACCTGGCATGTATGTTGCCGACTGCATCACAGCAAACCTTAAGAGCAACGGACCTGTTAAGGTAAAAGTAGTGATGGGAAATATCACAGGTGGAAATCCTAACACAAACAGTACAATTGAATCTTGGTACGGAGCAGATTTTGCTGCTCAAAGCCCAGGCAATGTAGCATATTGGTTGCCTGCGCCAATTGACTATGAATTCACAGTGCCAGATAGCAATACTTTACATGCGGGATATGCAATAAAACTGTGGAACAAAATCAATGTTGTAGAATGTAACTCCGCGTGCGAGTATAGTGCAACTGGAACAATTACTCTTACGCTGCAGACAATTAAGCCATGGATCGATCCAGAGACTGGAAACTTCAAGTCTGATTATTCCTACCTTGGTCAATAAGACTAAGAAACTTTTTGACACCTTAGCGCTTTGGTGAACTAAAAGTATGAATAACAGCGGGGGGCTATATCCCCCGCTGTTGTTAGAGAAAGGAGCGAGTCAGATGAAAAAGTTGTTTTTAATCATTTTTATTTTGGCAGCTTTGGTTTATTTGGGTCAGGGAACTTTCAATGTGAGGTTTGATCCAATTATTGTAAGAAAAACTGCTTTTGCTGGGGATAAAATCAGTTACGATCTGTTCATCGAAAATGCTGATCCGTTGAACCCAATAGATGTTGAAGTTTCAGTACAAGATGTGATACAAAGCACTTATGGATCATACCAAATAGCTCCAGCAGGTTCAACAAGTTATTCAGCCGCAAAGTGGATAAAAGTTGAACCAAATAAGTTGAGGATACCACCATCTTCTACAAGAAAAATCACAGTCGAAGTTTCTATACCCCGAGGTGTGCAAGGTGGAAGATATGCTTCCATAGTTCTAACACTTTTACCACCTTATCAAGAAGGCACGACTTCACAGGAAGATGCTACCAGGTTTGCGTATCAGTTCAAATATCAGATACCAAGTTTTTTAGAACTGACGATCGAGGGAATTAGAAAGAAACTAGAAGCACACGTTATCAACTTTGAGGTGGCAAAAATCGCGGATATTCCAGAATTTCATGCATATAAAGAAGTTGTTGGTACAAATGCAACCCTTTACATGGTAAGTGTCTTAAACAATGGCAACATCTATGTCAACGTGTCGGGCGAGATAAACATAAAATCTCAAACCGGCAGAGTCGTTGCAAAATATCCTATTGCAACGGGTACAGTTTTACCTGGTACGACCGTCAAACTTCCGACTATAACTGGTAGGCAACTTCAACCTGGCAATTACAACGTGAGAATTATCTTAAGCTATGGAGGTCACAGACCAACTATTCTTGAAACAACTATGACCGTCTCAGGTGAAGAACTACAAGTAAAGGAAATATCTCCAGCCGAGGTTGTTTTGCTCTACGTAGAACCAGGGAACGTTGAAATAAAATCAATAGGTGGTTCAACAAGAAGCGCAACAGTCGAGGTTGTAAACAACAGCAAAGTGTCTTTGGATGTAACTGCGGATATTTACACACTTAAATACGACATTTTGGGCGATTTGCTACCACTGGAAGAAAGATCAAAGGCCCCAGATTGGATCAGCGTTTCACCAGGTTCTTTTCAATTGAAACCTGGCCAGTCAAGAAGAATACGAGTAATGGTAAGTCCGCCGAAGGACATTCGAGAAGGTGGATATTACTACGATGTTATTTTTACAGCAAAAACCGAGGCCGTAAAATCAGAGTATGGTTTGAACCTGCTTGTTTACGTTGGCTCAGAGGATAAGATAAATCAAGAACTTGTTGGCGATCTTGCGGTTACAGAGATTACCGAAAGCAGCTTGGACGTGGACGTGTACTTGAAGAACACAGGCAATTACCATGCAATTCCATCTGTAACTCTCGGAATCCTGAGAATCATTCCAGAACGTGAAGAAAACGGCATGATCATACCATCAACAACACAGACAATCGCCACCGCAACTTATTCAGGTGAAGTTCCGATTCTTCCAGGTGAAGAGAGAATTTTCGGTGTTCAGATTCCATTTCCTGCTTCACCAGGTGAATACGAGGTTGTTGCAAGGATTACCTATGGAACTGAGAAATCTCTTGAGGTCCGAAAGAGATTCAAACTGGCTGGAGGTGAAGAACAATGAAAAGGTTGACGATAGTTCTTGTTTGTATGCTTGGAATTTTGATGTTCGCACAAGAAGAACCGCTTGTCACGAACATATTCTTCGACACCTACATACTCGATGCGCTGGCTGACATCTCGGCACAAACCGGGGTTCCAATAATCGTTGATCAAACTGTCAGCGGCTTTATAACAGCGGAGTTTGACAATGTGCCTTTGGAGAAGGCTCTGAAGATGCTTTTGATGCCAGGGGGATATGTTTTTATAAAAGTCGACGGTTTTTACTTCGTCGGTTCACCAGATCCAAAGAACCCAGCTTTCAGATACCTTGCGGACACTGTTTCGTTCAAGCCAAAGTACGTGAAGGTGGATTCTGTTAAAAATTTGCTACCTGCCTTCTATGAACCATTTGTAAAATTTGACGCAGTGAACAACTTGATTACAATCTCAGCACCAAGGGAGATCGTCGAGAGATTCAAGGAAGATCTTGAGAGAATTGATTTGCCGCCGAAACAGATAAAAATTAGCGTCCTTGTGACCGAAGTGTCCGAATCAGTTGTCAAAGACCTTGGATTTGATCAGATTGGCTATCAATTTGGCGCAAATCAGCAGTTCAACGAAGACTGGACAGCATCCCTTGGCCTTGTTTCGGGAACCCTTTCTTTCAGAACTGACATGTTTGGAACCATTGTTGCAACGATAAAGGCTTTTGAAGAAGAGCAAAAAGCAAAGATCAAGGCAGATCCATGGATAATCGTTCAGGAAAACAGACCCGCAAAGCTTTTCATAGGTCAAAGGGAGATAATACTCATTGAAACTGCAGCTGCTGCAGTAACAACACAGACGGTTGATGTTGGAGTTGGGATAGACATCAGCGCACGGGTTGTCAACGAAGACGAGATAGAGCTAACCGTTGCACCGAGTGTAAGCCACTTTGCACAGGCAAGAACGACAACCGCTTTGTCCACAAAGAGAAGCGAACTTTCAACAACCTTGAGGATGCAAAGTGGACAAACCTTGGTGATAAGTGGCATGACAGTTGAAAGTAGCAGTGATAGTTATGTTGGATTGCCTTTGTTCAAGAGTATACCTTTGCTGAGATACCTTTTTGGTGTCAAATCGGAGGCTGAGGGCAAGAGGGAAATGTTGATCTTTGTAAGCGCTGAAGTTCTGTGATTGGGGTGTTTAAAATGAGATATCTTGTAATATTTTTCGTACTTTCTGCAATCTTAGTGGGCGCACAAAGTGTTGTAATCTACCAATTCGAAGTTGTTCAACTGTCTCAACAGGTTGTTGCAAAAGCTGGCTTGGACGAATTGAAGATTGAAGTGCCAAGTTCTCCTAACGCATCGATGGGAATCTTCTACAGTGCTTCTGCCATGCAGTTATTGGCGCAGTTTCCACTCGTCACAGTAAAATTTGGTCTCGGTGAAAAAGAAGAAAAGACAAAACTCTCATCAAGACCATGGGTTTCAACTGTGCTTGGACAAAAGGCGACTGTTTTTGTTGGAAGAGAAGAAATCGTCTTGCAGACAGGTGTTAGAAAAGGTCAGGGAATCAGATTGGAAATCACACCGATTTCGATAGCAAAGGAAGGTGTATTGACCAAATTGACTTTGGCAGACCCATACGGACCGACAACATATGACAACGAACAGTACGTGGATTTGAAGGACTTTAAACCTATTGCGTTGATTTCCTCTAAAAGTGAGAACGGATTTGATTACTTTGCAATCTACGCAAAGGCTACGGTTGCTGAAAAACTTCCAGAAACAAACGTTTACAGCGTAGGAAGTTTAGATGAACTTGCGAAAGTTTTCATGAAAGATGAGTTTGTGAAGAAGGAAAACTCGGTATATGCAGTAGTCGTTACCGATTTTTCTTCGTACGATGGTGAAGCAAACATTTTGATATGGGTCAACGATGCGGTTATCCAAGCCAAAGTAACCTTCAACCCATTAACCTTCGTCGGTGGTGTGGAAGGTTTGGTTGATAAGCTTGGACTAAGAGTTGGTGCGAAGTTTTACTATGACAATGGAATGGTGATAGGCTTTGGAGTATCCGACCATGCAAGGTTAAGTGAGATTTTGACCGCTTTTGCGGAACTTTATCCTTTCAGGATAGATATCTCAGAGCTGAAGTTCGTTTCGCCATCTTGGAGGGCGGGATTGTCGATAGACTATGAGAAATTTTCCATGAGCCTTGGAACATTCGACGAGGGAAAACTGGGACTTTGGGCAGATGGTGCGTTCAAAGTCTCAGAGAATTTTTCAGTTCTTGCAGGTGTCAGATATATCTTTGAAGGTAAAATTGTCTTCTTTGCGGGTCTAAGGATTAGCTTCTGACCCGATAACCAAGCTGCTTATTTTTCTGCGCAGCTCATCAACTGGGCTGCGCCCTTTTTTGATAAAGCTCAAGATGCATTATTCTATCCACCGGCGCCGGATGCGTGTAGTACCACGTCGCATAAACCAGCGAAGGCAGAGGATTGGAAAGATTTTGTTTTATCAGTCTTTTCAAAGAGTTTATCAAAGGTTTTGAACTTCCCATAAGCTTTGCAGAGTATTCGTCAGATTGATATTCGAATTTTCTGGACATCCAGTTGAAAACTGGCATGACAAAGAATCCAACAAGGTTAAGGACTATCACAAAAGCAGCAAGTGAACTGAAAGTGCTTTTTAGGGAAAACAATTTTTGGATAAATCCAGTTTCAAGAACAACGTGGCAAAGATACGACAAAATCCACATCCCAGCAAGGGATATCGCAAGCATTTTGAATATATGTTTGTGTTTATGATGCCCAAGCTCATGCGCAAGGACTGCAAGGATTTCTTCTTCTGGGTAATTCATTATCGTGTCGTAGAGAACGACTCTTCTTGAGCTTCCAACACCCGTCAAATAAGCATTCGCTGCCTTGGTTCTTGTTGATGCATCCATGATGTAGACACTTTTGACCTTAAAACCGGCTTTTTCTGCAAGGTTTGCTATTTTCTCCCTTATCTCGCCTTGAACGGGAGTGAACTTGTTGAAAAGTGGTGAAATCAAAATCGGATAAATCCATTCGATGAAAACCATAACTGCAGACAGAACAACTGCAAGTAAAATCCACCAGTTTGATGTCAAATTGGATATCTTGAAAACGGCTACATAAAGAACACTTGCAAATAGAGTCAGTACACTTCGAAGGAAGAGACTTTTGAAAAAATCACCCCAGAATTTACCCCATTTGACGTTGCTCAAATCGTATTTCTTGTCCAAATACATGGTTTTGTAAATCCTGATTGGTAGCTGCACCAAGATGAAGACAAGCTGTACAACCATCCAACAAAGGAAGGCTTTGAAGAGCACGTTGAGATTTGAATAACTGAAAGCTTCGTCTATCAAAGGCAAAAGCCACATCAAAATGACAACCTGACAGATTGCGATAACTGTTAGATTTAGAATCGATAGAATAGTTCTGTCCTTCAAGTAGAACTTCGATTTTTTAAAGGTTTCTTCGTCGATGACATCTTTCAGCACATCGGGAAGAACGGCTTTAAAGGAATATCTCAAATTCGTTATATGTAGCAAAACTGAGACGAACCATACGAGAATTATCAAAAAAATTACGCTGACCCCCAACATTTATATATCCCTCCAGGTAATCTGTTGATCACTCACCGATTATTTTAACCAACACCCTTTTCGGTCTCATTCCATCGAATTCACCGTAGAAGACTTGCTCCCAAGGTCCAAGATCTAGTTTACCGTCGGTTATGGCGATAACAACTTCCCGACCCATTATGGTTCTTTTCAGATGGGCATCTGCGTTGTTTTCAAAAGAATCGTTGTGTCTGTACTGTTCATATGGCTTTTCAGGTGCCAGCTTTTCAAGCCAAACTTCGAAATCGTGGTGAAGCCCTGGTTCATCGTCGTTTATGAAAACACTCGCCGTTATATGCATGGCATTACACAAAAGCAGTCCTTCCTTGATTCCGCTTTCTTTCACGCACTGTTCAAGTAAGTGAGTGATATTGATAAACTCTCTTCGCTTTTTCGTGTGAAACCAAAGTTCTTTTCGGTAAGTTTTCACACTCTCACCTCACTTCAAAAGTATGGACATAAGAATTGGTAAGGTTACAAGCGAAAAGGCAGTGGATATTATCACACCTTGAGAAGCCAGTTTGTAGTTGCTCCCAAATTTTTTGGCAAAAATTGCGGCGTTTATCCCCGATGGCATTCCGCTCATCATTATCGGCAAGACTTTTGTTATGTGTTCAAGATCAAACGGTAAGAGTATCAAAAACATGATGAAAGGACAAACGGCTAGTTTTAAAAGGGCTGTCAAGTATAGGTTTAGATTTCCTACAAAATCGGAAAACTTTGCCTCAGCGATGAACGCTCCTATGAGAAACATCGAAAGAGGTGTGGAAACTTCTCCCACCATGGAAAAAGCGGTTTTTAAAACCAAAGGAAGTTTTAATGGCGTGAAGAATAAAAGCAAACCAAACAAAATGGCGAGCAAACCCGGTGTGGTCAAAAGTCTTTTCAAACTCACCTTTTCTTTCGACATGAGCTTGATACCTAGCGTCCAATTCAAGAGCTGAAACCAAAGGTTGAAAAAAGCTGCGTAGAAAACGCCAATTTCTCCAAAAGCTATTCTCGCGACAGGATACCCTAAAAATCCAACGTTGCCGAAAACAACCATGTACGTGTAGATGTTTTTGCTGTGTTCTTCAACAAAAATTGCGAGGAATTTGCCGACTAGAAAGTGGGTAAGGTACATTATACCACCGATCAAGAAAAGGAGAATGGCATTTTTCGCATATTCTAAGGAGAACTCCCTATCCATCGAAGCAACAACCAGCAATGGCAATGTCACGTGAACGATTAAATCAGAAGCTGTTTTCGTGAAACCTTCTTCCATCATCTTTATTTTCTTGAGAAAAAAGCCAAAACCTATGAGTATAAAAATAACAAGAATTTGGTTTGCGACAGCTCCCGTCAACTGTATCACCTCAACTTTGATCATATACAAGAATTTTTAATTCGATAATTCTATTTGCTAACAGTTTTCTTCTTGAAGTAAGTATTATTGCGTTGTAGAATCTTCTGTAAAAGGAGGAATTTTATGATCGTTCATTTCATAAAGTGTGAGGATTACCAAGCCGTTGAGAAAAAGCTTCTACCTGTTCTTGAAGGTTATTCATCCTTATTTTCACCTGGTGAAAAAGTTTTGGTCAAGCCAAACCTTCTTTCCGCAAGAAAACCCGAAGAAGCTGTTGCAACACATCCAAAAGTCGTCGAAGTTGTTCTGAGGTTTTTGAAAGATCTTGGGATCTTTCCGTACGTCGGTGACAGCCCAGCTTATGGAAGTTTGCAGAAAGTTTTGCAAGTTTCAGGAATCTGGGAGGTTTGTCAAAAGTTATCCGTTCCAGCGGTTGAGCTGAATGAACCTGTTGAAGTCGATGGTCAAAGATACAAGAAGATAAGGATAAGCTCAAAGGTTTTCGATTTTGATAAAGTTGTGAACGTTGCAAAGTTAAAGACTCATTCTCAAATGGTTCTCACACTGGCGGTAAAAAACTTGTTTGGATGCGTTCCTGGCATTGAAAAATCAGGCTGGCACATAAGGTGTGAAACAAATGAAAATTTTGCCGCGTTGCTTGTGGATATCTGTTTAATCGTAAATCCGGTTCTTTCGATAGTTGACGGTGTGGAGGGAATGGAGGGGAATGGCCCTGCAAATGGGAAAAAGAAAAAGTTTGGAGTAATAGTTGTATCATCGAATCCTTTTGCTTTAGATCACGCGATTTGTTTGAGGCTGAACGTTGATCCGTTTTTGGTTTACACGGTGAGAGAATCCATCGCTCGAGGTTTGGTAAAAGATTATTCAATCGACGGCGATTGGAGCAGTTCAATTGAATTGCCTGTGACTGTGCCAAGTTTACCTGTGAAAGGACCCCTTCGACAAATTGCGCGAATGATAGTGAGAGTTCCAAAGATATCAAAGAAAGAGTGTATTCGTTGTAAAATATGTGAGGAGAAGTGCCCAGCCAAAGCCATAGATCTTTCGAGAAGCGATATTGATTACAAAAAGTGTATACGTTGTTATGTGTGTCACGAGGTTTGTCCAAGGGGAGCCATTGAGCTTGTAAGGAGAATTTTTATTTAGGAGTGATAAGTTATGAATTTGGGAAGGAAAAAGATCGATTGGGTTTCACGCTTTATGTCGTTGTTGAATCGAATTGAAGAGGAGTATTCCCCAAAGCAACCTTTGAAGGGTTTTAGGATAGGCATGTCGATTCACCTTGAAGCCAAAACGGCATATCTTGCGATCATTTTGAAAAAACTCGGTGCAGACGTTGTTGTAACCGGAAGCAATCCGCTCAGCACTCAAGATGACGTTGCAGAAGCTTTGAAGGAATATGGTTTGACGGTGTACGCAAAAAGAACCAGCGACGAGAGCGTCTACATGGCAAACATTCGTAAAGTTTTGGAGACAAGGCCAAATTTGATTTTGGATGATGGTGCAGATTTAACTGTTACAGCTCACACTCAAATGCCAGAGGTTTTGGAAGGTTTAAAAGGCGTCACCGAGGAAACCACCACGGGTCTTAGAAGACTTAGAGCGCTTCATAAGAGTGGTATGCTAAAAGTTCCAGTTATAGCCGTCAACGATGCTTACACGAAATATCTTTTTGACAATCGCTATGGTACTGGGCAATCCACGCTTGAAAGCATCATGAGAAACACCAATCTTTCGATATGTGGGAAAACGGTGGTAGTTTGCGGATACGGTTGGTGTGGAAAGGGTATTGCGCAACGCGCAAAAGGGCTTGGTGCGAGGGTGATTGTAACAGAAGTTGATCCTATCAAAGCACTTGAAGCGGTTATGGAAGGTTTTCAGGTTATGCCTATCAAAGAAGCTGCAAAGGTTGGCGATATATTCATAACTGCAACGGGTAACAAGAATGTGATATCAGTTGAAGAATTTTTGGTGATGAAAAACAACGCCATACTCGCAAACGCAGGTCACTTCAACGTCGAGATAGATATTAAAGCTTTGGAAGAGCTTGCAGTTGAAAAGTACGAGGCTCGTCCAAACGTCACAGGATACGTACTTGAAAACGGCAACACCTTGTTTTTGCTTGCCGAAGGAAGATTGGTGAATTTGGCTGCCGCCGATGGTCACCCAGTTGAGATAATGGACCTTTCCTTTGCAATTCAAGCCTTGTCTTTGATTTACCTTGCGAATAACAAGCTTGAAGTTGGTGTTCATCCTGTTCCGAAGGAAATAGACGAGTGGGTTGCAAGAACAAAGCTTGATACCCTTGGTGTGAAAATAGATCATCTGACTTTTGAACAAAAAAGCTATCTTGAAAGCTTTTGAAGGGGTGAAGATATGGTTGAAGAAATAAAAAAATCGATCAGACAATCCAAAAGTCCAAATTATTGTATCCCAAAGGCATGGTTTTTTGAAGGTTACAAAGGGTCTGCACGATTTGAAGGTGAGAAGGTTTACGTTGAACCTGCGAGTTATTTTCAAAGCGTTTGCGATTGGATACTTTCCTTTAAGAAGGAAAACGTCGATTACAACAAATCGATAGCACTTTTGAATGGCGAAAACGACAGAAGTTGGATAAGAAAATCCGTTATTTACAGCTGTCTTGCAAGAACCACTGCCGCCTTCAATCACAAAGGTTTTGGAAGATTTGAACAGGACGATATTCTCGGATACAGAGAATCTGGAACTTTTTTGAAGATGATAGCTTTGCTACCACACCTTGTAAGACTCGGAGTGAACGCCATATACCTTTTGCCCATCACGAAAAGCAGCAATTTGTTCAAAAAAGGTGAGATCGGTTCTCCTTACTCCGTGAAAGACTTCTTAAAGCTGGACGATCTTTACCACGATCCACTGCTTGAAGGTTGGAAGGTCGAGGACGAATTTGCGGCTTTCGTTGAAGCTTGTCACATACTTGGAATAAGGGTTCTGTTGGATTTCATACCAAGAACAGCAGCAAGAGATTGCAACTTGATATTGAGCCACCCCGAATGGTTCTATTGGATAAAGCTAGATGAGCTTTCAAACTACAAGCCCCCAGCCGTGCCAGAGCTTGGGTTTTGTCAACCATCTTTTGAGGTCATGAAGAGCTTGTACGATAAACCCCAAGTTCAAGAACATTTGAGAAAATTCACCTTTGATCCAAAAACGATTGATCCAAATAAATGGGAAAAACTTTTAAAAGTAATCAACGAAGACAATTTCATTTTTGAAATAGCAAAAGAATATGGTATAGTGACGGCGCCTGGCTTTTCAGATTGGCTCAACGATCCTCAGCCAACTTGGGACGATGTGACTTTCCTTAGACTTTATCTAGATCATCCACAAACGGCTGCAGGGAAGGTTTCAAAAGATCATCCACCGTATGTTTTGTTCGACGTGATCAAAGCGAGTAGATTTCCTGGAAAAGAGCCCAACGTGGAGCTTTGGAACTACATCGCATCGATTATCCCGTACTTTCAAAAGAAATTTGGCATCGATGGAATGAGACTTGACATGGGACATGCTTTGCCAGATGAACTTGAACAGATGATCATTAAAAACGCCAGAGATTACGATCCAGGGTTTGTTTTCATAGCCGAGGAATTGGAGATGCACAGGGCACGTGAAGCAAAAGAGGCGGGGTATGATGCAATAATTGGCAACAGCTGGTGGATGCTTCCTAGAGTTCCAGACAAAACTTACGAATTTTTCCAAAAGATAGCTTTGGAGGTTGATTTGCCTTACATAGCTGCCTGTGAAACGCCTGATACACCAAGGGTTGTGGCTAGGAACAACGGTGAAAAACTCAAATACCTTTTGCCGTTTTTGTGTGCCTTTGCTCCAAATGGTATCTACACCGTAAACTCTGGTCAAGAAATTGAAGAAAAACAGCCGATGAACCTTGGACTTGACAACGATTTCTGCGGAAGGTACATGCTACCGTGTGAGGATGAATTCAACGGAAAATTGGCATTTTTTGACCACTTTGTTCTTCATTGGAAAGAAACCGATTTGATGAACTTTCTATCCGAACTTGCAAAGGTTAGAAAGGATTTCTTGAATTTGATCGTCTTTGGTCAATACAAACCAGTTTATCTGAGTTGGCAGGATGGAAAGTTCGTCAACGCGTCGTATTGGGAGAAAAAAGAAGGAATCGTTGTTTTGGCGAATTTGAGTGATGAATCTAGAGAAGTATCCATCTTGGTGGATAAAACGATAGAGCTGCCTGGTAAGGTAAAGCGAGTAATGGTATGGGATGGCAAGGATTGGCAAGATCTTGAGGCAAGTGATCGGATCGATTTGAAAATGCCTTCTTTTGGCTATAAGCTTTGTCATATAATTTTCTCGTAGGTGGTGTAAAGAGTGGTAAAAGCTTACCTTTTGAATTTGAAATTGTTCGATTCAAGGGATGCACGTTACCCGCTGAAGTATGAAAAAGTTTGCGAGTTGAAAAAGTCTATTCTTTTGGAGTTTATCAAGTTATCCGCAGATCAATTCGTTGCGGTTGAACTTTTTGGCGATATTGCTTTACCAAAGGATGTTTACCAAATACTTGAAATAGTTCCCGAGCCATCTAGGTTCAAAATCTTTCAGAGCGATTCAAATGTTGCGAAAATCCTTGAAGAATATTTAACGCAAGAAACGATCGATGTAAAAGTATCTTCCAACCCAGTCGAGGTTGAACAACCTGTTTTCGTTGTTTTGAGAGATGAACAGCTTGAATTCGTCAAAGGTTCCGTACAAAGTTGTGTACCAGTTGAATTATCAAAGCCGAGCAATTTAAAGCAAGGACAAATTGGTTATATTGCAAAATTTATCACAAAACAAAGGGCTCAGGAAGCAAAGATTTTTGGAAACGAAGTTATCTTTGTTTGTGATGAACCAATCGATTCTTTGCAAAGACAACTGTTGGAAGAACTTTCGGATGAAGCCGCTTGTTGTCTAGCTATGCTAAATCGTTTATCAAGAGGTGAAACAATTTGAACGTTAAATCGCTGCACATAAAAGCTTTTGGAAAGTTCAAAGATTTTCAGCTCAATCTAAAAGATGGACTGAACCTTGTGGTGGGACCGAATGAATCAGGCAAAACGACCATTTATCATTTCATAAAAGCATGTCTTGGGGCTGGAAAATTGAACGTTCTTGAAAGGTACAAACCTTGGACAGGGGAAGAAATAGATGGAACGTTGGTTATAACGGATGGTGATACCAAATCGATTCGCTTGACAAACAACGGTCCAACCGTGGAAGTGCTCGAGCAAGATTTGGTTGAGGGTTTGATGACTCTTTCAGATGAAGAAGACGTGTTTGATTTAACCATGGCTGATCAAAAAATCGTTGCAAGGATGAGAAACAAAATGCTCAAAGCCGAGCAGGCGGAAAAAATTTTAGCTTGGTTAGAGGATCTTCCAAAACTCGAAACGTGCCTTGTTGAAAAGCAGAAGGAACTTGGTCAAAGGATCGAAGATCTCAAGAAAGAGCTCAATACTTTTGAAAAGATTAGAACACAGCTTTTTGAGCAAGAATCGATCAAAAAGCAAACGAAAAAAAGGTTGGAAAATCTTTTTGGGGAAAAAAGCAAGATTGCTGGTAAGATAAGTCAGCTTGAAAAGGAAATTTCAGATGAGATTGAAAAAATAAAATCTCAAACTTTGCGTGAGATAAGCAATTTGAACCTGCAATTGAAGCAGCTTTCGCTTTTGCCAGTCGTTTCTGCAGAAGAATTTGTTCGCCTAAACCAAATACACCAAAGAATAAAAGCGCTTGAAGAAAGGATTAAAGAACTTGAGGAAAAGATAAAAGCAAACGAGGCAAAATTTGAAGAGTTGACAAGGAAAGTAAATGAACTGCGGCAAATCTTGAAAGGAGAGGATCTTGACAAGTTCAAACTTAAGCTGAAAAACTTAGAACTTTCTTACACTTTGGTAGAGTCAAAACTCGATCAAATAAAATCCCACCAACAAGCTTTCCAAAAATCTTGGAGAGTTTTTGAACGACGCGATTTCGATATAAACAACTTTTTAAAGCAAAATACCGTTTTGTCTTTTGAAAAGCTCAAAGCTCAAATAAACGACAAGATGAACGAGCTTGAAAAGGAGCTTTCAAAATATGAAAAATCAAGGAGTAAAGCGCTGTTTTTAGTGCTTTTGTCGATGGTTGGAACCGTGATTTGTGCGTTGCTTGGGTTTAAGATTTCAAGCTTTTGGTATTATCTTTCTATTGTTTTTGGTCTCATCACGGGCTTTTTGTTCGTCTTTTACAAAAAACGTGAAAAAAGATACGATGAAATATCAGATGAGAAGATCAAGCTACAGATAGAACTTCGAAACCTTGAAAGGCAGGTTGCTCAAAACAAATTGCCAGCGGATTTTGGTTTTTCAGATTTGGAGGATTTGAGAAAGGCTTACGAGCAATACTTAGAGTGGTTGAAGCAAAAAGAAGATCTAGAGCGAGTCAAAGAGCAAGTTGAAAAGCAAGTCAAGGAAATTCTTTCGCAACTTGAAGATTACGGTGCAAAAGCTTTGCAAGATGTTCCAAGTGTTTTGATGTGGCTAAATCAAATTGTTGTTGATTTGGAAAAAGCCGAGTACGAAAGACTACTCCTTGAAAAGATTGTTCAACAGGATTTGAAGACGAAAGAACAAGTTGAACAAGAATTAGCGCAGCTTTCCAAGTTGTTTAAGTCCGAACTGGCAAATTTTGGTTTAAATGATCCGTCGCAGTTGTCCGAGGCTTTGAATCGTGGATCTATGATTTTGAAGATCAAAGAGCAGATCAACTATTTGGAAAGAATTCTTGATCTTTGTGAAAACAACAAATTGGAAGAACTTGCGAAAATTTATCCAAATTTGACAAAGTTGGTTCAGGAAAAAAGCAAACATCAATCCGCTGTGGAGCAAATTTCCAAGGAAGTGGAACAACTTTCGAAACAACTTGAACAGCAGGCAAAGATCGAACAAGTCAGTTTGCCGAATGTGGAAAAAGTCATATTTGAGCTGTCTTTCAACGATCTTTTGAAAAAAGCCTACGAAGCTTTGGAGAAAAGTATACCTGAGTTGAGAAGTGTTTTGACAAAAAGGCTGGAACAGTTGACGGGAAGCTATGTCGACAAATTCCAGGTTGTTTTGAAACAGCTCTTTAAAGTTTTCAGTGAACTTGCGGAAGATTTGACTGTCGATAAAGATTTGTCCGTCAAATTTTTCGTTGCAAGCAAGCAAAGAAATCTTGAATTGGTTTTGAGTAAAGGAACCGTTGATCAACTTGCCCTTTGTTACAAGATGGCTTTGTACGAGGTCTTGGAACCTGAAGAGTCATTACCGTTGATTTTGGATAACTTTTTGATTCGATTTGATGAGGAAAGATTGAAAGAAGCCGTTAGGTTGTTGAAAAAAGCTTCGGAAAAAAGGCAGGTAATAATCCTTACAAGTGACTTAAGGTTGGCAAATATGTTTGAAATTGAACCAGTGGCGATTCTCAAAAAACCATAAGTCTGTCTTTGCCAGATTTTTTAGCCACTTGCAAAGCTTTTAAAGCTTCTTTGATCAGTTTTTCATAATCGTTGCCGTGTTCTGGATACACTGCTATACCAGCACTTGCGGTGATCCTTATTCCTTCTGGCAGTTGAATTTGCCTTATTTCATCGAGTATTCTGTGAGTTATCTCAATCGCTTTTGATTTTGAAACATCTTTTATGAGAATGGCAAATTCTTCGCCACCGAATCTTGCGACGTAATCGGATTTTCTTGTTCTGGTTCTGAGTACATCTGCCACCTTTTCTATCACCTTATCCCCAATTTCATGCCCGTACTTTAAATTTATCTTGCTCAGGTCGTCTATGTCTATTATTACGTTTGCAAACTCTCTGCCAAATTTAATATGCTGCTCTAGCAAACCGAGAAATGCAGAATGCGTCAACAAAAAGGTGTGAGGATCTCTAGATGCTCTAAAAACAAGGGGCTGATAGCTTTGCGATCTTTCCAAAAGTTTGTAAACTTGCTCGGCCAAAAGCTCTAAAATTTGAACATCTTCAACTGATGGACGTTTCCCGTTGAAAGGTGCGTCCACCGAGATGTAGCCAACGATTTCTCCCTCTGGGTTGTAAATTGGCACAAGGAGTAAGTCTTCTGGAAGCCAATTTTGTGCATTCGAATGGTTTACTTTGTTTTTGTTCAAAAGGGTCAAAGTGTATTCAACAGGAAATTCCACCGTTCCTTGTGGGACAAAGTAAGAATTGCTCAATTTGAACCTTTCTTGGGCAAATCTGTAAAAGTTTTCAATCGGTGGTGGGAATTTTTTCAACCTGTCGAATTCCTCGGGATTTAAACCATGGTGCGCCAATCTTAAAATCTTTCCACTACTTCGATCGAATACGTTTATCAAAACATATTTGAAACCACCAATAACTGATATCGCTTCGGCAAGCTTGTACAAAGATTCCTCAACGGTTGCCTTTTGCGAGATGGTGTTTACAACGTCTATCACCATCGCAAGCTTTTTACGGATCAAATCGGTCCTTTCCTTTTCAAGCAAATACCTTTGCCAAATGGATTCGTAATCCTGAACCAAAAGGTAGATGAAAAACACCATTGGATTGAGAACAATAGGTAAAAAGGCATCTGATAAGACAACGTGCAATAGATTCTCTGTGAAAAGCACCAAGTAGGCTAAGTTGACCAAGGCGACAATTTTCAGCGATTTTTTCGATTTGATCAAGAAAGTGGTTTCAAAAACCGCAGGTACAAAGGCAAAGACAGCGGCTGCGAAAACGGCTTTATCAAAGATGATCCCGTGGGTAACAACCAAAAATCCACTGATCCAAAAGACCCTCGCTGCGTTGATTAACCTTTCCTTCACACCGTGATTCCTTAAGCTGAAAATTATTCCAACTGCCACGGCGAGCGGAGTTGTTTGTAACCTTCCAAGAACCAGAGAAATTGAAAGCAGTAAGGCCATTGGAAAATACTCGGAATGCCTCAAAATCGAAAAGAGCAAAAAGGCATAGGCGAACAAAAGCAGGTCCAATCTATCAAATCTGATTGGAAACAGGAACATTATTGTGGCAATTGAAAGCAAAATATCAAGGAAAATCAAAAGTCTTTTGCCCATAGCACTCCTTTCATTTGATCTGTCGAAAAATTCACCGGGAATTCAACCCATTTGTTTTCCAAAGCAGACTTGTAAATGCCAAGCACAATTTCGACGGCTTTTCTTCCCTCTTCTCCGTTTACCAAAGGTTCTCTACCTTCTATTATAGAAAGACAAAAATCCCTGTACAAAGGTATGTGACCTTTGCCGTAAACTGTGTCTGGATCGGGTAAATTCATAAATGGATGCCCTTCTTCGCCGACAAACCTCCAAGCTTCAACTCGGTTTACGGCTAGCCCTCCTATTTTCACCGTGCCAAACTCACCGAAGATTGCCAAAGATTCCTCAAGATTTTTATCGAAAACGTTCGAAGTTCCTTCTATTATACCCACGGCTCCCGATTCAAACTCGACAATTCCAACACCGAAATCTTCGGCCTCTATGTAAGGATGGTTGAAGTTCTTTATCAAAGCAAAAACCTTTTTTGGCTTTCCACCAAGCATCCATTGAAGCAAGTCTATACCGTGGGTAGACTGGTTCATCAAAACTCCACCATCCTGTTCCCATGTTCCGCGCCACGGCGCTTGTTGGTAATACTCTTTGTTTCTGTTCCAACGAACGCTTATGGTGCCGTAGAAAATCCTACCGAATTGTCCTGTTTCTATTTTCTTTCGAAGCTCTTGGATTGGAGGATTAAAACGGTTTTGAAAACACACACCTAACTTAAGATTCTTTCTTTTTGAAAGTTCGATCATATGATTCATGTGATCTGTACTCAAAGCCATCGGTTTTTCAACCAAAACGTTTTTGGAATGTTCCATTGCCTCAATTGATATTTCATAGTGTGAACCACTTGGTGTTGCTATCGCTACAAAGTCGATGTCTTCCCGTTTTAAAAGTTTTCTAAAGTCGGTGTAGACTTCCGGTTTGTATCCAAGGGTTTTTTCAACTTTTTCCGCTGCGATTTCGGCTCTTTGGGGAATCAAGTCGCAGCAGGCGACAAGTTTTACCAAATCTTTGTTTTCAAAGATTGCTTCAAGATGCTTTGAAGAAATCCTACCACAACCTATCAGAGCCATTCTCAGTTTTGACAATTCATATTCCTCCTTTTTGAAGCTTTTGCTTGACTATTTCGTAAATTCTTTGGGAAGCCTTTCCATCTCCAAAAGGATTCGATACTTTTTCAAGCTTTTTGGAACATGCTTCCTTTAAAGCTTTGTAAATCGAAAGTTCGCAAGTTCCTGCAAGAATTCCAAGACCATGTTGAACAAGTTCTGGCCTTTCGGTGGTTTCTCTTGCAACTACAACGAATTTTCCAAAAGAAGGAGCTTCTTCTTGTATGCCTCCTGAATCGGTTATGATGAATTTTGCTCCGTCCAAGAGCGCAAGGAAATGTGTGTAATCAACAGGTTCTAAAAGGACAAAGTTTGGCTGGCCATCCAGTTCTTGCTTTACTATTTCTCTCACCTTGGGATTTTTGTGAACGGGGAAGACCGCTTTCAAACCGCTTTCTTCCACAAAACGTTTGATCCCCTTTAGAATTGATCTCATTCTTTCTCCAATGTTTTCACGCCTGTGAAGTGTGATTAAAAAGTATTCAACTTCATCGATCAGTTCTTTTCGAAGTTTTTCAAGATCAACGGAGTTTTTGATTATTTCCAATGCATCGATCACAGTATTTCCAACCACATAAATTCTGCTTTCTTCAATTCCTTCTTTTGTCAAATTTTCCTTTGCGACAGCAGTCGGTGCAAAAAGATATTCAGCCATGATATCGATCAAGCGCCTGTTCAGTTCCTCGGGGAAAGGATCGTAAAGGTTGTGAGTCCTCAAACCAGCTTCTATATGCGCAACAGGTATGGAAAGGTGAAAAGCACAAAGCGCACTTGCAAAAGCCGTTGTTGTATCGCCTTGGACGAAAACTAAATCGGGTTTCTCTTTTTCCAGTATCTGTTCAAGTTCAGTTACAACCCTAGAAACAACGTAGTTTAAAGATTGGTTTTGTACCATTATGTTCATATCGTAATCAGGCGTTATTTTGAAAACGCGGGTCATCATGTCCATCATTTCTCTGTGCTGAGCGGTTGCAATGACCAGAGCGTTCTCGTTCATCTTTTTGAAGTGAAGATAAACTGGGGCGACCTTTATAACTTCAGGTCGTGTACCAAATACAAAAGCTACCTTCACTTTGTTTCCACTCTCCTTGTGTTGCCTTCTGAATCTATTACGACGCGCAGCATTAAATCTTGAACCTCAATTTCCCTCACCGCTTTGTCCTGAAGATCTGCGTAGGCAATTGTTCTATTTGACAATACCTCAATGTTCGATACGGGCGCAAACATTATCCTCGCAAATCTTTTAAAGTAGTGGTTACTTACCACTGGTACATCCGAAACAACTGCGACGGCGCCAAACAGAAAGATTTTCTCCAAGAAAGGCTCAAAACTTTCCTCAAAAACAACTCCCAACTTGTTTGGGGTTATACTCCCGAAGACAACTATTTCTCCCATGATGAATTCAGGTATTAATCCTTCTGCCTTTTCGTAAAAAATAATCCTTTCAAAGGCTTCTCGGCTTATCAAAATCATCCTCCCAGTGTATTTCACGATGTCCTTTACGGTTAACTTCCTTGCCACGTTCAAGGACAATGGATATCTTATGACCAACATCGAACCTCTCCCTATCCAAGGATTCTTGAAACCAACATTTCGATGAAAGACACGAATGGATCCATAACCATTGGCATTATCCACAGCACGACGAGGGCAAGCATGAACAAAGTTCCATAAACTTCGTATTTCAAATACCATTCTGTGTAATTTGGTGGAAGTAAAGCACCGAGTATTCTTGAACCATCAAGAGGTGGAATTGGAAAAAGAGAAAACAAAGCGTAGGTAAGGCTGTACTTGGTTGCTTTCCTAAAAACTAAAAAGGCAAAGGAGTTGTTATCAAAAAAACGTGCAACAAAACCAAAACAAATAAAGCAAAGAACACCAACGATTGGACCAAGCAATGAAACAAAAAGAAAAGCCTTTCTACCGTTTTTCAAGTTCCAAGGTCTTATCGGTACAGGTCTTGACCATCCAAAATCAAAGAGTATAAATGTAACGGTTCCAACAGGATCAAGATGAACCAAAGGATTTAAAGAAATTCTTCCAACTTTTTTAGGGGTTGGATCGCCCAAAAGATATCCAACGTACGCTTTGATGTATTCACGCGGTGTTACAACAATAAGAACGGCTATAAAACCACTTAAAAGCATTTCAACAAGTTTTACAAGAGACTTATAAGGTATCAATTCAAAACACCTCAAAAGTGATTTTATCATAGCGCTTTTGATAAGGTACAAACTTTTTGATGTATCATCGATTCAGGAGGAGTTTGGCTTGCTCGCTTTCGAACAAAAGGAAGTTTTTTCTTTCACAAGCGGTTATATCCTCAAAGGAAAAAACTTCAGAACGTCGATCGTAAGATATCCCACGTTTTATCCAAAACCTTTGGCAGGGACTGAAACGATGGAACTTTACTTGTTTCAACCTAGAGAAAAGCCGGTTGGAACCGTTGTATTACTTCACGGTCTTGGAACCTTGAACATCCCATTTTTGATGTGGATGAGCATTCACATGGCGAGCGCTGGTGTGAACGTCATCTTTCCGATTCTGCCTGGGAACTTTACAAGGACGATTCACAAGTCCACAAGCGGTCGTGATTATTTCTCAACTGACTTGGAAAAGATGAAAACTTTGTGGGAAACGGCGGTTGTCGATGTACTCAGTGTTGTGGAACTGGCAAAGCAACAAGGTTGGTGGCATGAAAACAGCTGTTTGGTTGGATATTGCCTCGGTGGTATGATCGCTGTTATTGTCAGTGCGAAATCACAGGATTTCAAGAAAACGATACTCATAACCGCTGGAGGGGATATAGCAACGCTTATGTGGTACTCTCCAACTCTTGCATACTTTAGGAGAGATGTTAAAAAAGTATCCATATTGGAAAGTGAGGTTGCGGATAAGAACACTTTTTTGAAAATTTATGCGGAAGATATCAAGAAATTGTCTCAGTTTCAAAGTGTTGAAGAACTTTTGAATTCGGATGTACATCCACTTCTAAAGATAGATCCAATAGCTTATGCCAAGTTCATCGATAAAAGTAATGTTGTTTTCGTTGAAGCGTTGTTTGACAAAGCCCTTCCACGTCAAACCAGAAGAGTTCTTTGGGAGGCTCTTGGCAAACCCAAAAGGTACTTGATCCCATCTGGACATGTAACCTGGCTTCCTTTTCAATATTTTCTCGGTAACTTGATATTGAAGGAGATGAACATCAAGGACCTCAAGAGAAGGTTGAAACTACTTGAAAAACCAAAGGTTGAAGAAAAATGAATGTTCATCTGTTTGGCAAAAGAAAATAAGGAAGTTCTCCGATGCCAAGTTTAAGCTCTTTTCTGACCTTTTCCGGTTCTTCGTTCAACATTTCAAAGTAATATCCTTCTATGTTTATCCCCCAAATTTTTTCATGTGGTGAGTAAAAATAAATTGGTTTTGAAGATGTGTAAACCACGTTGACACCCTCACTCGACGTTCGTTTCAGCTTGTATTGATCTTTATCTCTTTCCACGATGTATGTAACCTTCTTTGGTTCTTTCTGTCCCTGGACTATCTCAAAAAAGCTCAATCTCATACCATCTGGAGAAATCGTTGCAGGTGACACCGCATGCCACCAAAAGTCCATTCGAAGGTAATCAACCGCCATGAAAAAATCAATCTCTTTGTTCACTCTATCAATGGTTCTTTTGGAACTTAGCAAAACGAATTGAAGTAGCTCATAAAGCATGCTTGCAAAGATTATACTTATAAGAAGGTAGAACAAAGTCTCGATTAAAATAACTCCCCCACGGCTTTCTTTTTTCATATGACAAATTATTCGTACAAATGCTTGTAAGCTTCTGCGTTGAGTATAGCACAGCCGGCTGCGCCTCTTATGGTGTTGTGCACCAAAGCTAGGAACCTAAACTTTCTTTCGTTTATTTGAACTATTCTTCCAACGCTGACGCTCATACCGTTTCCGAGGTTTCTGTGAAGCTTTGGCTGCGGTACATCCACTCCTTCAAGGTAAATCAAAGGTTTTTCAGGAGCTGTTGGAAGGTTCATGTGTTTTATTGGATTGAATTCTTCGAAAGCTTTTATTATTTTCTCGGTAGAAGCTTTAAGACTTGTTTCAACAAAAACGGACAACAAATGTCCATCTTGCACCGGCACCCTGTTGCACTGCGCAACGATGTCAAATTTGGCGTATTCTATTTTGTTTTCAACCACCTTTCCAAGTATTTTCTTTGGTTCAATCATCATCTTTTCCTCTTCGTTTTTTATGAAAGGTATAACGTTGTCCAGAATATCGAGCGAAGCCACTCCCGGATAGCCTGCACCAGATATGGCTTGCATTGTGACAACGGTGACAGATTCTATCCCAAAGTTGTCCATAATTGGCTTTAAAGCCATCACAAGTCCTATCGTCGAGCAATTTGGATTTGTGACCAATTTTCCAGGTCCTTTTTGATGCTTGACGAGTTCAAGGTGATCCAAGTTAACCTCCGGTACGACGAGCGGCACATCTTCATCCAACCTGTGACTTGCGGCGTTTGAAAAGATCGTGTATCCGGCTTTTCGAAATTCATCTTCTATTGGACCAGCAACATCGGATGGTAAAGCCGAAAAGACGTAGTCGCAATCAATGTCTGGTTTACAAGGTCTTACGACCATTTCGGCTATTTTGGATGGTATCGGTATGTCCAGTTTCCAGCGAGCCGCTTGAGCATACTTAAGACCTGCGGAGTTATCTGAAGCGCAAAGTGCAACTATTTCAAAATAGGGATGGTTTTGCAAAAGTTGTATAAACCTTTGCCCCACCAGACCGGTGGCTCCAAGGATGGCAACTTTTTTCACTCTCAATCCCTCCTTCTTTCTTTTCCATATACGGCTTCAAGCAAAGCCCTAGAAGATTGTCCTCTTCCCATGGTGAAAATGTGAATGCCAGGAACCCCATAGCTGAGCAACTTTTCAACTAAAGAAGCCATGTATTTTGTGCCTATCAAAAACTCTTCCTTCGGTGTTTTGGCTTCCTGCATTTTTTGAACAAAATCATTTGGAATGGTGACGAAGAACTTCCTTGGAATTTGGTAGATGGATTTTAAGCTGACGATCGGCTTTATCCCGGGTATTATGGGTATGTTTATTCCCATTTCTTTCGTCATTTCGATGAATCTTTTGTATACTTCAAAATCAAAAACCATTTGGGTGATTGCGTATTGAGCACCTGCCTCAAATTTTTCTTTGAAATGCCTTAAGTCTTCCTCAAGGTTCGGTGCTTCGTAATGTTTTTCAGGATAGGCGGCTACTCCAATGCAAAAATCCGTTTTAAATCCTTCTTCACCCGGTAATACCGATTCTCCTTTGTTCATCCTTGCTATTTGCTGAACCAGTTCCACGGCGTATTTGTAGCTCGATTGATCTGGCTGGATGTTCCTGTTTTCGTATTCGCCCCTGATGACAAAGACATTCTCAACTCCTATTAGTTGAAGATCTATGAGAAGCTCTTCTATTTGATACTTGTTCATTCCATAGCATATTACATGTGGAACAACGTCTATCCCATATCTTTTCATCAACGCGGCTGTCAATCCAACGGTTCCAGGTCTTTTTACTTTGGGAACCTTCACTATACCCTCTGGGGTCTCCACGTAGGTGACTTCTGCTGCGTGCCTGGTCACGTTTATGAAATCGATATCGAAATCCAAAAGGTTATCTATCACTTGGTATATTTCCTCAACGTTTTGTCCCCTACTTGGTGGAAGGACTTCTATCGATAGTATTCTTTTTTGCTTTATTTTTTCTACTACCTTCATCTGTTTACGCTTCACTCCCTTCCAAAATCACAAGCTCGTGTTCCCCAACAATTCCTAGTTTGTCTTCTATTATAACAACTATGGTCTTAACGTAATTTTTATCCACTATTTCAAGAACTTTTTCCACATCCTTTTTATCTTTGACCATGTTGCAATAGTAAGTTGCAAAGGCATCGGCTATCGTTGCATTTTCGCTGACGATCGTAACAGCATCCGCTTTTCCAAAGCTCAAAGAGTGTCCAACCGTACCTGAACTTGTGCAGATACCCCATTCACCGGGCGGAATTTTTAGCCCAACTTTTCCAGAAAGAGGAGATTTTCCAGCGTATATACCAACGATTACTTCATTTTGACTTTTCAAATAAATATCTCCCCCGTTTTCAACTATCACTTCTTTGCAGTTGAATTCTTCACTCAAGAACTTCCCAACTTTGTCCGCCACAGCTCCAGCAACGGCCGCCATAGGTCCGACCTTTGCCAAATTCCCGGCTTGAGCCATTTCTAGAACAATTTCTGGTGCATTCTGTTCTACTTGAACAGGTTCTAGACTTGTTAAAAAGTTAGAATGATGCTTTATGTATCTTTTCAAATCCTCTCTGAGCTTTTTCACAAGTTTGTAAACGGCTTCCTTAATTTGTGGTTCAAAACGATCGATTTCTATCCACAAGTCGGTTTCTTCAACCTGAACAACGAAATGGTTCAGCTTTCCTGAGTGCCAGTTTCTGTAGAATCTTTCCAAGGAGGCAGCTTCACCCCCAACGGACAAGCGTCGCTGCAAGCCAAGCAATTAACGCATCTTTCTGGTCGAAAGATTCTTTCACCATTCACAATGACAAGGGCGTCGAAACTACACAACGACACACAAGCTCCGCAATTAACACACTCTGGTTCGTCTTTTTTGAAAGGTTCTGCATCTTTGACTTCTGAAAGAATTTTCAAAGTTCTTTGCTCGCTGAACAAAATTGCTGGTTGGGTGAGGAAAAATTTCCCCTCTTCAATCCAACTTTTAAGTAAGCTGGCAATTTCCCTTGCCATCGACAAGCTTGAAAGTGGGGAGGTTTTAACCTTTTTTCCAGCTATTTCCACACTTCCAGATTGAAGTTCTGCGTAGGTGACAAATCTTACCAAGGGTCTACCAGGCCTTCCGTAATCTCTGATGCTTGTTTCAATTTCCTCGTTAGATCTGGTGACATAATAAGCTACTTCCTCGTTCAATATGGGGATTGGAACACCGATGCCAACGAACAAGGTTACTCCGTAATTTTTAAAGTAAGCGGCCTTTATGTACCTTGGATTCATGTTTTTGGCGTTTCCAATAACCGCCAACGTTCGGGCAGGACCAATCGGTATACCCGAGGCGTTTTCTTCAATGTCCGTTCTGTACTGTGTTCCAGGCCAAACCACATAACCTTCTGTTCCACAGAGAAATATCCTCGTGCCCAAACCAATGGTGAGCATTTTTGGGTCTTTCAAAAGAGGGCTTAGTTCGCCAGATGTTGAATACGTCACATTTCCAAAGTTTGGCAGCAGTTTACCCATGTAAGTGTAAAGCGTTCTGTCTGAACTGTTTGTTGCGGCAAAGTAGTTTTGGTAGGCATTCCTTGGGTTGAACAAAAAAAAGTCGTTTATCATCTCTTTGTTCACGTACCCTTCAAAATGCTTTCGTGGATAACAATCTGTTCCCTTTCCAATGGCTTTTACGTAAACATTTTTGCCTTTTATCAAAGCTTCGATGATGTGTGCTCCGCCAAAGGACTTGTCGTTTTCCGACTCTTGTGTGGCTCCTATGAAAGCGTCGACTGCGGCTATACCGCCGTAAGCTTCAACATTTTCTATCTTTATTTTTTCCATTCTCATTGGAGGTATCGTATGACCAAAGTTTATGAACGCACCGCTTGAACACATTGGTCCAAAAGTTGCGGTTGTCACAACATCAACTTTCTTGGCAACCTCTTTGACCGATGTTTCTTTCGCCATATTGACAACTTCTTCGGCTGTCAAAACAACTACTTTTCCTTCCTTTATCTTTTTGTTTATTTCTTCAATCGTTCTCATCTTCATCACCCTTTCCGAAAAATTCATCGTGAATGGCTTGCAAAGCGGCGTTTCTATCAGTTATGTTGACGATGAAGTACATGGTTACATCCGATGCGCCTGCCGATATCATTTCAACGTTGATGTTCTTTTTCGAGACAGCTGTGAAAACTCTTGCGGCAATCCCGTGTTTTTGCAATATCCCGTTTCCAACTACGGCTATCAAAGAGATATCGGTTTTATAGTTAATTTCCTCTATCTCTGGAACGTTTATTTTTGAAGTTATTTTCTTGCATTTTTCAATATCTTGACGACTTATCAAAAAGTTTATGCTGGTTTGAGAAGTCACAACGGACTTTATGTTCAGTCCTTCATTTCCAAAGATTGAAGCAATTTGGCCAAGTATTCCCGGAACACGTCCCACGTTTGTTCCTTTGAACTGAATCACCGCTATATCGTCTGTGAAAGAAATACTTTTGATAATCCTATTTGTACAGCTACCATTTGCCGAAATGATCGTGTCAGGCTGATCAATGGACACGAAGTTGTTTATGTTGAAGATGTAAAGAGGGATGGACTTTTTCCTCAAAGGATCTACCGAAGCATGGTGCAATATTTTTGCACCAAAGTACGAAAGCTCTGCGGCTTCGTCGTAGTTGAGCATTTTCACTGGTTTAACGCCTTTGACGTACTTTGGATCACACGTCATAAAGCCTGGAACATCTTTGTAAAGATCCACACGCTTTGCATCGATGCAGTAAGCGATTGCGGTGGCTGTGTAATCGCTTCCTCCGCGTCCAAGTATTGTTACAAAGTCTTCGTGTATTCCGTAAAACCCTGGGACAACGTAATTTTTTCCAGGCTCAAGGGCTTTTTTCAAATTTTCCCTCGATGCTTCCAAGTCAATAGAGGCGTTTCTGAACTTTCCGTCCGTTACAAGTCCTATTTTTTCCGGTAAAGCTTCTTGACATTCTATTCCATTTTGATTCAACCATTTTGTCAGCATCAAAGACGAACATCTTTCACCGTGACTGATCACCAGATCGTACACAAAATCCGGTACTTTGTTCATAAGCTTAACGGCTTCAAGGTAATTTTCAATGTCAAAAACCCTTTGTTTTAACTCTTCATCGTCATAACCAAGAAAACCTTTGTACAAAGAATAAAGATAGTTCAAAAATTCTTGTGTATTTATGCTTGATGGCTTTCTCAAAAGATCTATAAGCTGGTTTGTCACTCCGTATATGGCCGACACGACTATAACCATCGGGTCTTGGTACATTTTGACAACCGTCAAAATCTTTTCAAGATCTTCTTTAGTTTTCAAATTTGAACCACCAAATTTCAAAACAACGCTTTTCACGGTTACGTCCTCCTTTCTTCGACAATTTTTTTGCAAACTTCTAGTCCTTCCAAAGCGTCCTTTGCATAAAGCACGCCAAATTTTTCGGCCAATTCTTTGTTCATCGAAGCTCCTCCGGCTATCACAACAACGTTCACACCATTTTCTTTCAAAAGATCTGCGACTTCCTTCACACGTCCAACGGTTGTGGTCATCATTGCTGACAAACCGACTATATCGGGCTTTATCTTTTTAACGCTTTCAAGAATCTTATCGGCCGGAACGTCCTTTCCAAGATCGTACACTTCAAAACCACCGCTTCTAAGAACTGTCGCGACAATCTTCTTACCTATGTCGTGAATATCGCCTTGCACCGTTGCCAAAACAACTGTTCCAAGTTTAACTTTGGAATCGGTCAACAAACTGTTCAAATATTCGAAAACAGGTTGAACAGTTTCGGCTGCAAGTATAAGTTGCGGCAGAAAGATCACGCCTTCTGAGTAAAGCTTTCCAACTCTTTCCATGGCTTTCGCCAAAATTTGTTGGCTAACTGTCAAAGGATCAAGGTCTTTCAGTTTTTCCTTAACAAAATCCATGACTTTATCCTTTTGTCCTTTGACAATCCACTCAACGAGGGGATCTTCAAATTCAACCTTTGTTTTTGCAAGTTCTTTTCCCTTCAAAAGCAACATGCCCTCGATGATGTTCATCGTTGTGGTTTCTTTCGAATTCAATATGGCTGCTTTCAAACCAGCTTCCATACACAAAGCCAAAAACGCGGCATTGACTTTTTCCCTTTCTGGCATACCAAAACTTAGGTTTGAAAGTCCTATGCAGGTTTTCAAGCCAGCCGAATTTAAAAGTTCTATCGTTTTTACCGTTACCCGGTAGTCGTTCCCTGCTCCGACTGGAAGAACAAGTGGATCGAAAAATATCCTATCCAGATCTACTCCCTCTTTTTTGATGATTTCAACTGCTTTTAAAGCTAGCTTGAATCTTTCTTCTGGTGTTTTTGGGATGTCTTTTTCCATCGTCAAAACTATTAAAATGCCTCCGTAGCGTTTGAGTATTTTCAACCTTTCGATCAAGTGATCTTCCCTTGCCAAGGCTGAGTTGATCATGGGTCTACCAACGTATTCTTTTGCGGCTGTTTCCAAAAACTCCAAATTCTGTATATCCAAAGAAAGCGGTAAAGCCGATACCCTGTCAAGTTCAATTATCACCTGTTTGAAATGGTCCTTTTCAAGCAGCTTTTCTATACCAAGATTTACGTCTATAACAGCACAACCTTCTTTTTCTTGTTCCTGAGCAAGTTGAACGATGGTTGAAAAATCTTTCTGTTGAATTTGCACCTGCAATTTCTTTTTACCGCTTGCGTTTATCCTTTCACCTATGATCAAAAAATCTTCCACAGGTTTCATCACGGTTCTTGATGAGACAAATTGACGTTTGCTTGGCTCTTTTGACTTTGGTTTTTGATTTCCTATGTATTCAACCATCGATTTAATGTGTTTTGGACCTGTTCCACAACATCCGCCAACTATGTTTGCACCAAACTCAACAAAATCTCTCATGTATATCGCAAATTCATCGGGAGTAGTTTTGTATTCCAAAACGTTGCCACGAAGGATCGGTTTACCCGCGTTTGGTTCAACGCACAGATATTTGTTGCAGTATTTTGCAAGTTGGATGAAAACGTTCAACATATCCTTTGGTTCAAGCGTGCAGTTTATACTGGCAACATCAACGTCCAAGTCGTTCATCAAGGTGGAAAAGATTTCGACGGAGGTTCCAGTCACTGATTTGCCGTTTGCATCAAAAGTCATGCTGGCTATAAGGGGAATGTCTTTGCTTACATCTCTTACAGCCAATATTGCCGCCTTCAGTTCTTTCAAATCCGACATAGTCTCTATTATTATTCCATCCACACCACTTTCGATCAAAAGTTGGGCTTGTTCTTTGAAAATGAAGTAGGCTTCGTCGAAATCCATCTCTCCCAAAGGTTTTACAAAGCTTCCAGTTGAAGATATGTCGCCAAAAACCAGCCTTCCGTTTGCAACAGATTTCGCTATTTTAACTGCCTCAACGTTTATTTTTTCGAAAAGCTCCTCATAACCGTGGGCTTTCAACTTTGCCCTGTTGGCACTGAAGGTGTTTGTGAGCAGGATATCCGCACCGGCTTGTACATACTCTTTTTGAAGTTGAGCAACGGCTTGGGGATTTTTCACGTTCAAAAGTTCTATCAAATCAACTTTATAACCGCGTTTGAAAAACTCCGTTCCATAAGCTCCATCGAGGAAAAGCACACGTTGTTTGAGCATTTCGTGAAATTCTTCCCTTTTCATTCGTACCACCCTATCATGCATACTGTGGATTTTCTGGGTATCAGAATACCACTTTCAAGAACTTCTATTTCTTCAACTTTCAAAAGATCTTTGACAAAGTATTTGTTCATCCTTACGTCTACGTTGCCATATCCAGGGGAAAATCTCATGGTGCCTTCTTTGAATCTGCTCCTAAGTAGTTTATCAAAGCTTTCGTTCAATTTCTCGACGGCTTCCGAACCCCATGAATCCAAAATGAAAGCTGAAAAAACATCTTTTTTGGAGTAATCTTCCACAAGTTCATCGAAATCTTTTCCAAGCGTTGACGCAAACACCGTTACTCTCTTTACCCCTTTGAACACAATTGGGATTGCTTGTTCTGGAAGAACTTCTATTGGGACAGTTTCATGGTAAACAACCGGCTTAACCTCGGTTAAGGCTAAAAGGAACAGTTCGTTGATCTTCTGTAAAAAGGCCGGGTCATCTATCTTGCTGTACCTAGTTCCAGCCCTAGCTAGAAAGATCTTTTTATCAGGCATGTATTCAAATTTTTCTGGAAAGTACCTATCGAACATTTGTTTCCTCCCACTGACAAAATTTGTTGTTTAAACTAATCATAATCCGAAAAATATTTCGAAATGTAAAGAAAAGCGAAACAATCTTTGAAGATAATTTTCCTGCTGGTTGAAACTTTGAGAGGCATACAATGGAAGTATAATACCATTAGGGGTGGTATTTTTGCTTATGCTCAAAAGGATACCAAAAGATACCGTGCTTCAAGGTGAAATCTGCAAGCCTTTGTTTGTGAAAAAAGATCCAGTTGGGGTTCTTTTGATCCACGGTTATACTGGAAGTCCACACGACATGAGATATCTTGCCGAAAAGCTCGTAGAACGTGGCTTCACCGTTTCAGTCCCAAGACTCCCAGGCCATGGGACCAACCACATGGACTTTTTGAGCACCAACCACAGAGATTGGCTTAGAAGGGCGATAGATGCTCATATAGAGTTGAGGACAGAATGTGAAAAAGTTCATGTTGTTGGATTGTCAATGGGAGGGTTGCTTGCCGCAATCTTAGCCACAAAGTTTGAGGTTGAGAAGTTAGTTTTAGCAGCCCCAGCGTTCGTGGTTTCGGATAAAAGGGTATACATAACACCAATATTGGCTTTGTTCAAAGATTATCTACCAAGAGAAGAAAGGGTTGAGTACGAAGATCCTGTTTTGAAAAAGTTGGGAAGCGAGTATTGGAATAAAAACTTCACAAAACCAGCCGTTAGCTTTTTGAAGCTCAAAAGACTTGCCACACGGTTACTTGGACAAGTTCGCTCGAAGACTCTTTTGATAATCGCTCGAAACGATTCCGTGGTGCCAATGGAAGTGAGGGAATTCGTGGAAAAGAGAGTCAAAGGACCAATTGAAACAGTTGTGTTGGAAAAAAGCAATCATGTGGTTGTGAACGATGTGGAAAAGGAATACGTAGCGCAGTTGGTTGCGAAATTTTTGGAGGAATGAAGAATGAAAAGGTATGTGATAGTAGGTGTTCCGTTCGATGGAACGACTTCTTTTATGCCTTCGGCAAGGTATGGTCCAACTCTGGTAAGACATGCCTTAAAACATTTACTTGAACCCTATGTATTTGAATACGATGTTGATCTTGCAAAGATCAACGTTTTTGACAGCGGTGATGCTGAAATCGTGGCTGGTGATGTTATAAAAACTTTAGAAAATGTGGCTAAGCATATCCAAAGAAACTTTGTCGAAAGCGGAGGAGACTTTTTGATCGTACTTGGAGGAGAACACACCGTTAGTTACGCACCCGTGAACTATCTAAAGCCAAAAAGCTTTCTTGTTTTCGATACGCATTTTGATCTTTGCGATGAATATCAAGGAACAAAATGGAGTCATGCGTGCGTGACAAGAAGAATTCACGAGCTTGGAATACAAGTTTTGCTGGTTGGTGTTAGAAGTGCAATGAAGCAGGAAATTGACTATGCAAGAGAAAACAAAATATCGTGGATTCATGCAAAGGATTTTTCCCTCGAAAAGTTCATCCAAGAAGTTAAGAAATTGCCTGACCCTGTTTATTTGTCGATTGACATCGATGTTTTCGACATCGGTTTGGTTGACGATACCGGTACTCCAGAGCCTGGAGGACTTAACTTTTGGCAACTTTTGGGAGCTTTTGAGTGGCTTTTTTCAAACAAAAGGGTTGTCGGATTCGATATAGTAGAAGTCGCCGGAACAAGTTTAGCTTCCAAAAGTGCAATAACAGCTGGTAAGCTTTTAAAGTATTTGATAGCGCTGTGTGAGGTAAATCAAAAAGCTTAGGTGTGAAGATGAATGATTGACAAATATGGAAGGAAAATCACTTATTTAAGGATTTCTGTCACAGATCGTTGCAACTTCGACTGCTTTTACTGTATAGGCGAAAATAGATCTTTTATCGATGAAGAGAATCTGATGAAACTCAACGAGATAGAAATTCTTGCTGAGGTTTTCAAAAAAATTGGAATAAAGAAGGTTCGGATAACTGGAGGAGAACCGCTTTGCAGAGAGGATATCGTTGATATAGTGAGGCTTTTTGCAAAAGAATTTTCCGTTGCGATGACAACAAACGGTTCTTTGCTTTCAAAGTTTGCCAAAGATCTTAAAAGAGCTGGTTTGTCATCCGTTAACGTTAGCTTGAACAGTTTAAAACCTGAGACGTTCTTCAAAATAACTCGCGGAGACCTTCGTAGAACTCTCGATGGAATAGAGGAAGCTTTGAAAGTTGGGATCAGCTTGAAGTTGAACACAGTTGTTTGTGAACACAACTTCGAGGAACTGGATGAACTTGTTCGTTTTGCGGAAAAGTTGAAAGTTCCAATCAGATTCATCGAGTTGATGCCGATTGGTCGTAAAGTTGAAACAAGGTACTTTGAAAGGCAAATTTTACAAAAGCTTGCTGAGTTTGACTTGAAGTTTGTTGATATCAAACTCGGTGAAGGACCAGCAAGGTATTTTGCAACAAAGGATGGTAACTACGTCGGAGTAATATCCGCTCTCAGCAAATCTTTTTGTGAGAGTTGCAACAAAATAAGGGTATCGTGCGATGGTAAGATGTATCCGTGCCTTGGATCGACTTTGTTCGTCGATTTGCTGAAACCATTGAGATCTGGCGCAACGTTTGATGACCTTCAAAAAATTGTTTTAGAGGCTGTTGATTTAAAACCTTCTTCCCACACTATGACCAGCAAACCGGTGGGCAACAAAATGAACCAATTGGGAGGATGAACGATGGTCGAAAAGTTCTCACACATTGATGAAAGCAGAAATGTTCACATGGTTGATGTAACTTTTAAGCAAGACAGCGAAAGAATTGCTGTAGCACATGCAAAGGTTAAGATGAAAAAAGAAACGCTGCAAGCCATCCTTCAGGATAAAATCGCCAAGGGGAATGTTTTGACGACGGCAAAAGTCGCGGCGATCATGGCTGCCAAAAAAACCTCGGATTTGATACCTATGTGTCACAACATAAACTTAACCCATGTTGATGTGAATTTTTCTTTCGATGAAGAACAGAATTTCATAGAGATAAAATCGACTGTAAAGTGTGTTGGTAAAACCGGCGCAGAAATGGAGGCTTTAACTGCTGCTGCAATTGCGGCGTTGACTATTTACGACATGTGCAAGGCGATTGACAAAACGATGGAAATTTGCGAAATTTATCTGCTTGAAAAAAGTGGGGGTAAATCCGGTGAATACAGGCGAGAGGATAACCGGTAAGGTTCTTTCGGTGAACATTTCTTTCCAAAAAGGAGTTAGAAAAAAGCCGGTTGAAGAAATAGAACTTGTGGAAAATTTCGGTGTGAAAAACGATGCTCACGCTGGAAATTGGCACAGGCAAGTTTCTATGCTTTCAGTTAAAAGCATAGAAAAAGCCAAAAGTTGGGGTATTCAAGTTGGATACGGTGACTTTGCTGAAAACATAACGGTTGATGTACCGGACATATGGCGTTTTCCGGTTGGCACAAAGGTTTACATCAACGAATGCGTCCTTGAAATAACTCAAGTGGGAAAAGAATGTCACGAAAAATGCGTCATAGCCAAGTCAGTTGGAAGATGTGTCATGCCGATTGAAGGAATCTTTCTGAGAGTTTTAAAGGGTGGCAAGGTAAAGAAAGGAGACAATGTCGTATTTGAAATATGAAGTTTAAAACCTTCTTGACCATCCTCTTTTTGCTTTCAAGCGTGGTTTGTTTCTCATCCAAATTGTTGATGGCAACGACGACGAGTTTGTACAACACGGGGCTTTTGGATGTTTTGAAAACCGAGTTTGAAAAAAGGTACAAACATAGTTTGACAATACTCGCCGTCGGCTCAGGTATGGCTTTGGAGATGGGAAGAAAGGGTTTGGTTGACCTTCTCTTTGTTCATTCACCGGAGGATGAAGAGCTTTTCATGAAGCAAGGCTTTGGGGAAAAACGAGTGAGCATTATGCAAAACGAATTCATCGTTGTTGGTCCTACAGAGTTTGATATTTCATACAAAGGTTTGGAGGATCTTTTTTCACAAATTGTTGAAAGAAGGTTTTTATTCGTTTCGCGGGGCGATGAATCGGGTACACACAGGATGGAGATGAAGATATGGTCACAGATAGGCAAGAAGCCCGACTCTAAAAGCTACATATCCACCGGTCAGGGTATGGCGACAACCCTTTTGATAGCCAACGAAAAAAGGGCGTTCACCTTGACGGATAGAGCCACTTACGAATTTTTAAAATCGAAGTTGAACATGAAGATTTTTATCGAAGGTGATCCAAGGTTGAAGAATGTCTACAGCGTTATAGTTGTAAGTCCAAAGACTGGAAAAAGGGTCAATTACCCTGTTGCCATGGAGTTTCTCGAATTCATCACAAGCAAAGAGGCTTTAAATCTTATAGAGAATTTTTCCATCAACGGTGTTAAACTTTTTGAGGTAATAGCACAACCAAGTGGTGATTCGGTTGAACGAAATAGTGGAGATCAGCCTTAGATCGATTTACGTCAACACTTTTGCAACGGCTTTGGCTTCTTTCATTGCCATACCGTTTGCTCTTGTTGTTGATTTTTGGAAATCCAAATTCAAAAACGTTGTAGTCTTGATATTTCAATCTTTAATGGGAATACCTCCTGTGCTTGTTGGACTACTTGTCTTTTTGCTTTTCTCAAGGTCTGGACCTTTTGGAGGTTTGGATATACTCTTTTCTTCGACTGCAATGATAATTGCCCAAGTTTTGATAGCCTTTCCTATAGTTTTCAGCGTATGCTACAGCCATTTTTCACGAACTGACGAAAAGTTGAAGCTTATCGTGAAAACCCTTGGGGCAAGTAACTTACAAGCTGCGGCAACCATAGTTAGAGAATCCTTGCCAGGGGTTATTTCAGCGGTTTTGACGGCTTTTGGAAGAGTTGCCGGAGAAGTTGGCGCGGTGATGATAGTGGGAGGAAACATCGCAGGAAGAACTAGGGTTTTGACCACCGCTATAGTTTTGTACACAAACCTTGGAAAGTTCAAAGAGGCGATCTTTGCTGGACTTTGTTTGCTTGCGATTGCCATTGGTGTGAACCTAATCGCCACGTTCATTTCTTTCAGGTGGAGATAGACATGTTTGTGTATGAAATAGAGAACCTGCTGTTCAGCTACGACACGAAGTTTACTTTGAAAGTTGAAAAACTTCAAATCTCGAAAGGAATCACGTACGTCAAAGGTCCTATTGGTAGCGGCAAGACAACGCTTTTACTCAACCTTGCCTTTTTGCTAAAAGGAACATGGAAAACGTTCAAGTTTTTCGGGCAAGGAGTGGGGGACGATAATTTTGAATCCTTCAGAAAAATGGTGACGTATATTCCACAACATCCAGTTTTGCTGAGAAGAACCGTTTTTGAAAATATTGCGTATCCTTTGCTCATCAGGAAATTTAGTAAAGAAGAAATTGTACGCAAAGTGCGAAAGGTTGCTGAAGATTTGAAAATCAATCATATTTTTGAAAAAAAAGCCGAGCAACTGTCTGGAGGACAGGCAAAGCTTGTTTGCATAGCAAGGGCTTTCGTTTTTGATCCAAAAGTTGTTTTGCTGGATGAGCCAACTGCAAACTTGGACGAACTTGCAAAAGGAATGCTTTACAGTTTCTTGAAAGTTCGATCGAAGGAAACAACCATGATCATAGCATCCCACGATGAAGAGATCTTTGGGAATGTTCCGTGCAATGCTGTTTTACAAATCAAGGAAGGAAAAATCCTCAAATCTTAATACTTCCAAGGTCGATGAAAACTGTTGTTCCTAAATTCACCTTTGAGTGGATTGCCCAATCTATCCCAAATTTTCTAAGCAAATGTTTAGCAATTGCAAGTCCAAGGCCAGATCCACTGTAATTCCTAGCGTTGCTTGCTCTATAAAAGCGCGATGTAACATACTTTAAATCCTTTTCTGGTATTCCTACTCCCCTGTCTTCAATTATCAAAAAGTTGTTTTCCGTTCGAATGATGATAACTCCATCGTTTTTGGAATACTTTATGGAATTTGAAATGAAGTTTCTCAGCGCGATTTTGAAAGCTTCCGGATCAACTTTGATGTTTCCCGCAACAGAGATCTCGAATCGCAAGTTTTTCTCTTTGCGCCTTTGTTCAAATTCACTCAGAAATGTTTTGATGAACAAATCAAGTTCTATTTCGGCAAATGTTGGGATGTAATCTTCACGCTCAATCTTTGACAACAAGAGCAGTTGCTCGACTATTCTTTGCATCCTTAGAAGGTGTTTTTCTATTTTCAAAAGGTTTTCTTGAACATTCTCTCCCTCTTTGGCTATCTCAACCAACCCTAGCATTGCGGTTATCGGTGTGAACAATTCATGTGCAACTGCGTTGACGAAGAAGATTTTAGAATCATCCAAACGTTGTTTGATTTCGTCGGGCAAACCACTCGATGGATAGAACCATACCGCATTTGAAGTTACAAAAAGCAGTGGACGAAACTTTTCAATTATCTCATCCCAGCTTGTAACCAACCCCATGAACGGTCACCAATCTTTCTTTTCCAAGCTTTTTCCTAAGCATACTTATGTAGACATCGACTATTCTTTCGTTTCTTTCCTCATCTCTCCAAACGTTTTCTAAAAGCTCCATTCTGGAGAAGATTTTTCGAGGATTTTTGAACATCAAAAAGAGTATTTCAAATTCCTTGCTTGAAAGTTCGACCATTTTCTCACCAATGTAAAGGACGCGTTCATCGACTGAGAGTTTCATGTCTTTGTAAACCAATTCTTTGGTGTAAAGCGAATTTTTTCGACGCAGAATAGCTCTCACCCTGGCGACGAGTTCTCTTGGATGAAAAGGCTTTGTCACGTAATCGTCTGCGCCCATCTCCAGTCCCAATATTTTGTTTTTGTCCTCCCTCAAAGCGGTCACAACTATTATGAAGGTCGAGGGGCACAAAACTCTTATGGTTGGTATCTCATCCATCGCGTCACCATCTGGAAGCATCAAATCCAATATGAGTACGTCGACGCATTCTTTTTCCAGCACGTTGTACATATCCTCTATGGAAGCTGCTGGTAAAACTTCATGCGAATCGGTTTTTAAATACCTAACTATTACGTCTCTTACATCTTCTTCATCTTCGACAACCAATATCTTCGCCATTCAATCCCTCCCATTGAAATGATGCCATAGGATTTGTTAAAGAGCTTTTATATTTTTACACACCACTTAAAACTATCTGTGGGAAAAACAGATTGGCAGGAGGTGATTTTGGTGAGGAAAACTTTCTTTGTACTTATGGTAGTTTCTCTGGCAAGCATTCTGGCCGCCCAAACTTTGATAATCAAAGGATCCAACACCGTTTATCCCATCGCTCAACTTTGGGTCGAGGAATTTTCAAAGATGTACCCCGGCGTGAAAATCACCCTAGAAGGCGCAGGTTCAAGCACGGGTATCAAGGCTTTGCTCGAAGGTACAGCAAACATAGCCAATTCAAGTCGATTTCTGAAAAAAAGCGAAATCGACGCTATGATGAACTCTGGCAAATACTTCGTTCCTATAATCGTTGCTTACGATGGTATAGCGGTCATTGTCAACCCCAATTTACCGATCGATTCCATATCTCTGGAAACTTTGAAGAAAATTTACACCGGCGAAATCACCCAATGGAACCAAGTCGATCCAAAACTCCCAAACAAAAGAATTGTCGTCTATTCGAGGAACACCGCCTCTGGAACCTTTGAGACTTGGCTTGAAAAGGTTTTGCATGGTGAAAAAATGGCTTCGCACGTTCAGTTTGTCGAATCGACACAAGCTGAAATAGAAAGCGTTGCAAACAATCAGTTTGCAATTGGTTACACTGGACTTGGTTATGTTACCAGTAAAGTTAAGGCGTTGAAAGTAGAAGGAGTTGCTCCAACAATCGAAAACGTCTTAAATGGGACCTATCCAATCAGCAGACCTTTGTACATTTTCATAGACTTGAGCAGATACAATTACAGTTGGCCAGAAAAGGGAATTGTTGCAGATTTTGTTAGGTTCATCCTTTCTCCAGCGGGCCAGAAGTTGGTCGAAAAAGCAGGCTACGTTCCTGCGTACGGGACGGCGAGATGATGAAAAAGGTTAAAGAAATCCTTCTAATTTGCATTTCTGCTTTGGCTGCCGTCGTGGCGGCAGCTTTCTTGTTTGGCATAGTTTCAATGTTATTCAGTGATTCTCTCAAAGCTATCAGAGAAATTGGGAGAGGTTTGTTCACCTTTGGTTGGTTTCCAGTTTGGGCGGAGCCGGAATTTGGAATTCTCACCATGTTTCTAAACTCTTTGGCTTTGACAAGCTGGACATGCTTGTGGGTGTGGTTTGTTGGCATAGGAATTGCAATCTATCTGCACATGTACGCAAACAGCTGGGAAAGGAGTTTTATACTTCGCATCCTTGAGTACATAAGTGGTATTCCTTCGGTTGTACTTGGAATGTTTGGCGTGCTTGTTTTGGCAAAACTTTTTTTGAAATTTGGAGCTTGGACTGGACAGAATTTCTTGAACGCTTCGATAATGCTTTTTGTTCTAACCATACCTATGATGACGAGTTTGACCTTCCAATCTTTGGAGAAAGTTCCAAAGGAGATAAAAGAGGGTGCAATTTCCCTTGGTGCAAGCGATTTATCCGTGATCGTAATGGAACTTAGGTATGCCACCCCCGGCGTTGTGGCAGCAATGCTAACCGTTTTAAATCGCATTTTTGGTGAAACTATGATTGTTTTAATGGTTGCAGGTGGAAGCAACATGTTAGTGCGATCGCTTATAGATCCTATAAGACCACTGACTGCTGTTATCGGAAGTGAAATGGGAGAAGCGGGAATTGGAAGTTTACACTATAGTGCCTTATTCTTCATAGGACTTTTTCTTCTTTCTGTATCTCTTTTCTTGACCATAACCGTGAATTTTATAATGCGAAGAAGTGAGAAAATGTTGAGGGGTTGAAAAAATGAAATGGTTTCTTAGAGTTATCAGCTACGTGGTTTTTGCAGCGGTTTTATCCGTGATAATAACCATAACGGTGCCAGGAATTAAACACTTTTTTAAACCAGGTTTTTTCACAGAATTTCCAAAAGCCGGAATGACAGAGGGAGGGATTTTTCCTGCGCTAATAGGCTCTCTTCTTTTGATTTGCCTTGTATTTGCGATATCGATCCCTTTAGGACTGTTTGCCACGATTTTTGTGGCGGAATTTGCTCCAAAGAGAATATCATGGTTGCTTCAAAATTTCAGTATAACGATGAATGGCATACCTTCCATCGTCTATGGACTTTTTGGTTTAAGTTTTTTCTGCGTGAAACTTTCCCTTGGCACGTCTTTGATCTCAGCTTCCTTGACGTTGACGGCAATGGCTGTGCCGTTCTTCATCTCAGGTGCGGTGGAATTTCTAAAAGCTGTTCCAAAGGAGCTTAGAGAGGGAGTTTTAGCACTTGGGGCAAATAGATTTGACCTAACGTTGATGGTTTTAAAGGCTAGCAAAAGCGGATTGCTGACAACACTCATTCTTACCCTTGGAAGAGCTTTCAGCGAAACAGCACCAATTCTCGTGACAGGCGCAGTTTTTTACGCCGCAAGGTTACCAGGCTCTCTTCGAGATCCGGTGATGACGCTTCCAACAAGTATATACGCCATCGTGATGAATCTTGGAGAGAGATCTCAATGGATGGCGCAAGGTATGGCAAGTTTGATGACGATCGTGATGATAGCGATATACTCTGTTGTTCAAATGAGCAGGAGGTAGAATAAAGCGATGAGTAATATAGTATTCGAGGTTAAAGACCTTTGCGCATATTACGACGATCATCGTGTTTTGAGCAACGTGAATGTGAAGATCGTGGAGAAAAAGATAACCGCAATCATGGGACCGTCTGGATGTGGAAAAACTACCTTTCTTAGGTGTCTAAACAGATTGAACGAGTTCTCACCCAGTTTTAAAATGACTGGAAAAATATTTTTCAAAGGGCAAGATATACAGACCATCAAGAACGTAAACGAATATCGACGCAAAGTCACTATGGTTTTTCAAAAACCCAATCCTTTTCCTATGTCCATTTTTGACAACGTCGCCTATGGGTTAAGATTAATGGGCATAAAGGATAAGCACGAACTGGCATGGAGAGTTCAAATGGCATTGGAGAAAGCGGCACTTTGGGACGAGGTGAAAGACAAGCTTAAAAAACCTGCCGTTCAACTTTCCGGTGGTCAGCAGCAGAGACTTTGCATAGCAAGAGCCTTAGCGATTGAACCGGAGGTTATACTGCTTGATGAACCAACTTCTGCTCTTGATCCCGTTGCAACGGCGAAAATCGAAAGACTTTTGGAATCGCTGTCAGAACAGTACACCGTGATAATTGTCACACACAGTATGTCCCAAGCGCTCAGAATTAGCGATTATATCCTCTTCTTTTATCAAGGAAGGTTAATAGAATACGGTGAGACTTCGGAAATGGTGAAATTCCCGCAACACGAGATTACGCGTCAGTTTTTGACGGGTAAAATAGGTTGAAGGAGGATAGAGATGACCGAGAGAACTATTCATTACGAAAGGGAAATGAAGATACTTCAGGACAAACTGACTGAGTTTCTAAACAATGTGGAGAGTTTGTTTGAAAAAACGTTGCTTGCGCTGAAAACGGGGAATGAGGTGTTGATAAAACAAATAGAAGAGCAGGATGATTATTTTGACAAGTTGGATTCGGAGATTCAATCCATAGCTTTTGACATAATCGCCAAGTATCAACCATTGGCAGATGATTTAAGGTTCGTCGTTGCAATGATAGGTCTTTCAATTGATCTTGAGAGGATCGCCGACGAATGCGTTAACATAGCGCAGCTCGCAAGGCAAGTACAGCGAGGTGTGGAAAGCTTTTCGGCTTGGCAGTCGCTCAACGACATGATAAGAATCATCTTGACTATGTTCACAGGTACCGTGCAAGCGTTTTCAAACAAAGACTTAAACCTTGCCGTCAAAGTTTGGAAAAAGGATGACGAAGTTGATATGCTGCACAACCATGGTCATCAAGAGTTGATTCAGCTAGCTTGTAAAGAAACTAACCAAAATCTCATCAGAGTTTATCTTGAAGAGGCGTTTTTGATTAGACACCTTGAAAGAATAGCAGATCATCTGACAAACATCGTTGAAAAGCTCTATTTTATGGAGATAGGTCAGCAGTTGAAAGATTTGATGTACAAAAAGGAAGAAAAAGGGTGAGCTCTGCTCACCCTCTTTTTTTCAAAACTTCTGGGTTTACAAGATTTGGTGGAACTTCTCCTTTCAAACCTTTGATTAGGTTTTCAGCAACCATTATTGACATCTTTATCCTTGTCGCGTAAGAAGCCGATCCAATGTGTGGTGCCAAAACAACGTTGTCTAGCTTCAAAAGTTCAGGTTCAACCTCAGGTTCATTTTCAAAAACGTCCAACGCTGCCCCACGGATCCAACCTTCTTTCAAGGCTTTGACCAAAGCTTTTTCGTTCACAACAGGTCCCCTTGCAGTGTTTATAAGGTACGCTTCTTTTTTCATCATTCTCAATTGAGGTTCGTCTATCAAATGATAGGTTTCTTTGGTCAGCGGAACATGAAGAGTTACAAAATCAGATTCTTTCAGCAAAGTTTCAAGATCAACGTATGTTGCGTTGAGTCGTTTTTCTATCTCTTCATCGACTCTTTTTCTGCTGTAGTACAAAACTCTCATGTTAAAACCTAATGCTCTTCGCGCCACCGCTTGCCCTATTCTTCCAAAGCCAATGACACCAAGCGTTGAGCCGTAAACATCCGTTCCCAGCAAAAGCGTTGGACGCCATCCTTTGAACTTGCCTTCCCTTACAAACCTATCTGCTTCAACTATTCTTCTTGCAACAGCCATCAGCAGTGCCCAAGCAAGGTCTGCCGTTGTTTCCGTCAAAACCCCGGGTGTGTTGGTGACCATTATGCCTCTTTTGGTAGCTTCTTCAACGTCGATGTTGTTGTAACCAACGGCATAGTTGGCGACGATTTTCAAGTTCGGGCCGGCGGCATCGAAAACTTCTTTGTCGATCGTATCGGCAAGCATCGATAAGATCCCATCCACACCTTTTACTTTTTCGCACAACACTTTTTTCGGCAGAACACCATCGTATTCACTGACTTCAACTTCGACGTGTTCTGCGAGCAATTTTAAACCTTCCTCTGGGATTTTCATCGTCACGAAAACCTTTGGTTTGTTCTTTGACATATTTTTTACCTCCATACCCAAAATGTTTGGTTATTAACGCTAAAAAAGATTATACCGTGGTTTGAAGCACAAGGTATGCAATTTGTTTGTTATATTTTTCCGTATTTTCTCAAAAGTTCGTAGTTGACAGGATATTTTGGCTGCTTTCCGCTCAAAACTTCTAAAATACCCTCTGCTGCTTCTTCAGCCATTCTTATGACGCATTCTTTCGTCAAAGCCGCCATGTGAGGTGTCAAGAGAATTTTTTCGCATTTGAAAAATGGGTGGTCGGGCTTTGGAGGTTCTTCTACAAAAACATCCGTGGCTGCTCCGCTGATCCATCCTTCGTTGACTGCCTTAAGCACTGCTTGTTCATCCCAAAGTGGTCCACGAGCCATGTTTATTATGTAAGCTGTTCTCTTCATCATTTTCAACTGTTCTTCTCCTATGAGTTTTTCCGTTTCTTTTGTCAAAGGAGCATGAATGGAGACAAAATCCGATTCTTTGAGCAATTCTTCTAGGCTAACCAATGCAGCCCCAACTTCATGGGCTTTTTTCGGATCTACATATGGATCGTAAGCAAGAACTTTCATTGAAAAGGCTACTTGGCATTTCTTAGCCACAAGTGTTCCTATCCTTCCAAGGCCTATTATTCCAAGAGTTTTACCCTCTAAATCGATTGCGGCGAATTCATCTCTTATTTTGAAATTACCCTGCCTTGTGGCCTTATCAACTTCTGGAAATCTTTTGGCCAAAGCTAGTATAAACATTATCGTTGCTTCAGCTACCGAGGAAGCATTCGCAGTCGGAGTGTTGACAACCCATATTCCGCGTTGGGAAGCTGCTTCAACGTCTATGTTATCAACTCCTACACCGTGGCGGGCTATCACCCTCAATTTTGAAGCATTTTCAATGATTTTTCTGTTGAATATCGACGTGCGTACAATCACGCCTTCAACGTCACCAATTTCTTTTGCCACTGTTTCTGGGTCTGGGCTTGATGCGTAGATCACTTCATGTCCAGCTTCCAAAAGTTTTTTCACGCCGCTTTCGTGAATTTTTTCGATAATCATAACTTTTGCCATTTGATCTACCTCCTAAAATTGATTTTAATTTTTTCGCCAAGAAAATTCCCCAACATGGTGCTATGATTTAATAAATATTAGGTACGCTGCAAATTTTATGGGAGGGACTTAAAGTGAAGTGGGTATACATTGAGGATTTAAAGCAGTACATAGGTCAAGAAGTGGAGTTGAGAGGATGGGTTTGGAATAAACGCTCAAGCGGAAAGATTCACTTCTTGCAGTTTAGAGATGGAACTGGTTTTATTCAGGTTGTAGTTGAACAATCCAGTGTGGATCCTCAAACTTTTGAAATTTCCGACAGAATAAAAATGGAATCAAGTGTTATAGTCAGAGGAGTTGTTAGAGAAGACAGCAGATCTCCATACGGTGTGGAAGTTCACGCAAAGGAAATCATACCGGTTCAAATTCCAACAGAACCTTATCCTATCTCCAAGAAAGATCACGGCATAGATTTCCTGATGGAGCACAGACACCTTTGGCTTAGATCAAGACGCCAATTTCACATACTTAGAGTTCGAGATGCTGTCCTTACAGCCATAAGGAATTTCTACAAAGAAAGAAAGTTCGTCCAGATCGATACCCCAATCTTCACAGGTTCAATTGGTGAAACGGCTGGAAACCTTTTCGAGGTTGATTACTTCGATTACGGAAAGGTTTATCTTTCTCAAACTGGACAGCTTTATTTGGAGGCAGCTTGCTTGGCTTTTGGAAAGGTTTACAACCTTGGACCAACTTTTAGGGCTGAAAAATCTAAAACCAGAAGACATTTGATAGAATTCTGGATGCACGAAGCTGAAGTTGCTTACTACGAACACGAAGACAATCTGAGGCTTCAGGAGGAATTGGTTTCATACATAGTCAAGTACGTTCTTGAGAATGCTTCTGAACATCTCATCGCCATCGGAAGGGATATTTCAAAACTTGAAAAAGTCACCGTTCCGTTTGAAAGGATTACCTACGATGAGGCTATAAAGATTCTTCAAAAGCACGGTAGTAACATTCAATGGGGCGATGATTTTGGAGGAGATGAAGAAACCATAATCGCTTCGCAATTTGAAAAACCAGTTTTTGTAACGCATTATCCAAGAAAGTGCAAGGCTTTTTACATGCAACCAGACCCAAGTAGACCCGAAGTGGTTCTGTGCGGCGATTTGCTGGCTCCCGAAGGTTATGGAGAAATAATCGGAGGTTCTCAGAGGATTCACGATTATGATCTGCTTGTGGAAAGGCTTAAGGAGTTCAACTTGCCTGTGGAAAAGTACCAATGGTACCTTGATCTTAGAAAATGGGGAAGCGTTCCACACAGCGGTTTTGGACTTGGCGTTGAAAGAACTGTCGCATGGATTTGTGGCCTTGAACACATAAGAGAGGCTATTCCGTTTGCAAGGACCTTGTACAGAGTCTATCCATAAGGAGAGCGGGTAATGCCTTCAAAAAAGCGTTTAGAAGATCACGAACCGGCTTTGCCGGATTTAAGACCCCAAAGTCTAAGTGAATACATAGGCCAAGAGGAGATAAAAAAGAAACTGCAGATTGCGATAGCCGCTGCCAAGATCCGCAACGAACCTCTGGATCACATACTCTTGGCAGGTCCCCCTGGCCTTGGCAAAACAACTTTAGCTTTTGTGATAGCAAAAGAGATGGGAAAGAACATATACGTCACAAGTGGGCCAATTTTGGAAAGACAGGGAGACATAGCGGCTATACTTTCTGCTTTGGATTTTGGAGATATTTTGTTCATCGACGAAATTCACAGGATGAACAAAGCAGTTGAGGAAATATTCTACTCGGCGCTTGAAGATTACAAGATAGACATCATGGTTGGTAAAGGACCGACGGCAAGGTCGATCAGAGTTGGACTTAAGCCATTCACGTTGATAGGTGCAACAACCAGAAGCGGGCTTTTGAGTTCTCCACTGAGAAACAGATTTGGTATGATCTTGGAGTTCCAATTTTACTCTGAAAACGAACTTGTGGAAATCATAAAAAGGGCATGCGGTATCATGAAAATCAAAGTGGAAGACGATGCAGCGTATTTGATCGCAAAACGTTCAAGGGGAACTCCCAGAATAGCTTTAAGACTCCTTAAAAGAGCCAGAGACGTCATGACGATAAAGGGCAAAGACGTTTTAAGTAAAGATTTGGTTGAAAAAACAATGGACATCTTGGAAATCGATGAACTTGGCCTTGACGAGATGGATAGAAAGATATTGAAAACCATCATAGAAATTTACGATGGAGGACCTGTTGGTTTGGAAGTTTTGGCTTCAACTTTGAATGTGGAAGTTGATACTTTGAAAGAAGTTCACGAACCTTATCTTTTGCGTATGGGCTTGATTGCACGAACACTAAGAGGTAGAATCGCCACTCCTTTGGCTTACAAGCACTTTGGATATCCCTACAAACTAAGAGGGGGACTTTTCGATGAATCTTTTACAAAATCTAACGAAAGTCAAAGAGAGAATTGAGCAAGCTGCAAAAAGAGTTGGTAGGGATCCCTCGCAGATAACCTTGGTGGCGGTTACTAAGGAAGCTGAACCAGAACAAATTAAGACTCTTTTTGAACTTGGTGTTTTGAATTTTGCCGAAAATTACGCACAATCGTTGATAAAAAAGTACGAAATTGCAAAAGATGCAGTCTGGCATTTTATAGGAAGAATTCAAACCAACAAAGTTAAATACATCGTTCCAAGGTGTGAGTACATACATTCTGTTTGGAGACTGAACGAGATTGAGACTATAAACAAAGTCGCCGAAAAGCTTGGAAAAATTCAAAAAATATTGGTTGAAGTCAACGTTTCTCAAGAGGAAACAAAGGCTGGCATTACCTTGGAAGAAGCTCCAAAATTCGTGGAAACAGCTTTAAATTATCCAAACGTCAGTGTTGTTGGTTTGATGACGATGGCTCCTTTTACCGATGATGAGAATTTGATAAGATCGGTTTTTAGAAAGCTAAGAGAATTGAGGGACAAGTTGGTTGAACGTTTCCCGACGGTTCAGCATTTGTCCATGGGTATGACGAACGATTTTGAGATAGCCGTCGAAGAAGGTGCAACGATGGTTAGAATAGGAAGAGCTTTGTTCAAAGGCGAAGGAGTGTGAGAAGATGTTTGTGATTGCAAACTTTCTTTACGCAGTTGCAAGAGTTTTGCAGATATTCATCTACGTTGAAATTTCAGCGGTGATAATCTCGGCTCTTTTGAGTTGGATTACACCTTATCACTACTATCCTTTTAGAAATTTTGTCGATGCGCTTGCAAACATTGTCACGAAACCTTTAAGAAAAATCATCCCGCCAATCGGTCCTGTTGACATAACACCCATGATAGCGATTTTCATTTTGTCTTTCCTCGATTTGTTCTTGGTTCGCACTTTAATAGATCTGGCGGTGATGCTGCGTTGAGTGTCAAGGTAATGGTTGTTCATCGAGCAGACAAAGCTAAGGAAGCAAAATTGCTTGTAGATCAGTTAAACGGTCACGTTGAGGTAGTTCAAAAGTATGATTTGGAAAGTTTAAAACCAGGTTCTTACAACTGTGATTTTGTGATAGTTGTTGGTGGAGATGGAACAGTCTTAAAAACGGCGAAGATCGTTGACAAACCAGTGCTTGGCTTTAAAGCGGGAAGAATAGGATTTTTGGCAAGTTATACTTTGGATCAAGTTGAAGTTTTTTTAAGGGATTTGCACGAAGGGAAGCTTTTGGAGGAAAAAAGATGGATGCTGAAGGTAATTGGAAAAAATGGATCTTACAATGCCATCAACGATTTAGTTGTAATGGTTTCGTCGAAAAAGATGGCTGAGTTCAGATTGTCTTTCGATGGTTGTTCAGATTTGATATTCTTCTCAGATGGTATTTTGGCCTGTACTCCGACAGGTTCAACTGCTTACAACTTATCGCTTGGGGGAGCGATAGTCAGTCCAAATTGTGATGTTATTCAAATCATGCCAATAGCTCCGTACTTTTTGCAGAATCGAAGTATAATCGTTCCTACAAGTCAAAAAATTAAACTTTGGTCTCATGCTGTTTGCGATGTGATGATCGATGGTGTCATCGTTGAAAAAGGCAGTGAGGTTTTCTTCACAAAATCTGAAAAAGTTTTTTCGTTGCTCAGACCTGATTACTACGATTTCTTTGCCGTTTTGAAGAACAAAGTTGGTTACGGAAGGGGGATCACGGATTGAGGTGGTTGGCTGATGAAAGGGTTGAAACGATAAAGAAAGCACTCATGAAGATGGGTTGGTTCACCGAAAAAATGTTTCTGAAAACTTTGGAAGCTTTGCAAACAAAGGACATCAAATTGGCAAAGCAGGTGATCGAAGATGACAGCGTACTCGATGAAATGGAGATCGAAATGAGAAAAGAAATCATTTTGACGTTGGGAATACATCAATTTTCTGGACAAAATTTGAGATTTTTGGTTGGGGCAATACAGATTGCTAGTATTTTCGAAAGAATAGGCGACAACGCAAGAAGAATGGCACAATTAACGATGAATCTTTTGAAAGATCAGCCTATCAAATCCTTTCCCGGTGTTGTTAAAATGGGTGATCTGGCAGCTTTGATGTTGAAAGATAGTCTTAGGATTTTGGCTGATTTAGTTGTTGAAGGAGCTTTTGAAGTTTGCGAGAAAGACGCGGAGATCGACGAGCTTTATTCTGAGATTTACAACGAACTCGTTGAAGATTCGAAGAACTTCAAGGATAACTTGGAAAGAAATCTGATATTCCTTGAGCTTTGTCAACATGTTGAAGAAATTGCCGATCTTACAGCCAACATAGTTGAAACGGTTCTTTACGTGGTCACAGGACAAGCTTACAAGTGTTTCAAAGACCAAATGAAGCTTTTTGAAAGAAGCGAAGGTGTCCTGTTTGAAACTTCTGATTAAGTACCTTTCAAAACTTTCGCTTGGACCTATTCTTATAGGTTTAGCTGGTTTTGTGATTTTTGTAAGCGTTGAGATACTCTATCAACTATCGGATTTGATAGTTAGAAATCGTGTAAGCTTTTTCGTTTTGATGAGAATTCTGTACTATTATTTTCCTTACTTTGTTTCCATGGGAATCCCGGTTGGAATTTTGCTCGCCATCTTTTGGGTTTTATCTCAACTTTCTTCGACCCATGAGATCATCGCTTTGCAAGTTCATGGGATAAGCTTAAAGGTCTTGATAGTGCCTTTTTTAATCATCGCAGCGATTTTAAGCTTTGCAACCTATTTGCTTGTGGACAGTATTGTTCCATCTTACAACTACAAAGCAGATCAGGTGATCTCAAGGTATGTTTACAGAAAGCCTGAGCTGTTCATAAGCGAAAACGTTATAACAAAGGTTGACGAGAATCAATACCTTTACGTGAAAAGGTATGACAGACAGAACGGGATTCTTGAAAACATCGTTTTGTTCAGAAATGAACCAGCGGAAGAAGAGATCGTAACGGCAAAGAAGGTTTACAAGGAAAAGGACAAATGGTACATGCAAGATGGCAGAATTTACAGAGTCGACAAAGAGGGAATGTTGAGATTCGATGTCAAGTTTGAAAAGTTAGAACTCGATATAAAGCAAGATGTTGAAACCATCATGCGTGTAGGTAAAACTCCAAAAAGCATGAAAGGAAGCGAGCTTAAGGATAGAATCAAAACTCTTGAAAAACTTGGTATAGATCCTGCTCCTTGGGTGGTGGAACTCCACAGCCGTTATTCAACCTCCCTTGGTCCTTTGATAATAGTTCTTGTCGGTATACCAACTTCTTTGATGTTCAACTTGAAAAGTAAGTCTTGGGGAGCCATTTTGACTTTTGTCATAATCGTTCTTTACCAAGGTTCTGGTGCCTGGATCAGCGCGATGGGTAAAGAAAGGTTGCTTAACCCAATACTTTCAGCTTGGCTTCCAAACATTTTCTTTTCAGCTGTGGGTTTAGTTTTATTCTTAATTCTCGATACACGGATAAGTTACTTTGTGAGGGAAAAACTCTCAAGATTTTTTGCCATAGCAATCTTTTGCTTTTTACTTTCGTTCTCTTCGGTTGTTTTCCCCAAGACAAACCTTGCTGTTACTTCAAATCACGTTGAATATTTTGGCAAAACCTTGGTTTTTTCAGGTGAAGTGAAAGTCATTTACCAGGACGTAGAAATTACTTGTCAAGAACTGATTTTGAACATAAATGAATCCGGAAATGTTGATAAATTGTTTGCAAAAGGAGATGTGAAGTACATCAAGAAGGATACCTTGATTCGCTCTCAAAGTCTTCTTTACGTATTTTCTGAAGAATCTGTGAAAATGCTTTCAATTTATGGAAAAACAGTGTACGAAGAGGAAGGAAAAAAACACGTGGTTTACTTTGGTTCACCGGCTTTGGATGGAGAAAAAGGTCAGTACTTGTTGAAAAGAGCTTTTTTGACCACGTGCGAGCTTGAAAAACCACACTATAGATTGCAAGCTGTTGATGTGGAAATAAAAGAAAACGAATATCTTGTTGCCTACAACGCAATACTTTACATATTGAGCATTCCAACAATCTATATTCCCGTGTACTTTCAATCGCTCAAAGAAGGACCAGATCCATTCGCGGTAATGTTTGGTTTTGAAAAAGACAAGGGGTTGAATTTGGAAACATCTTACAACATGCAGATGAAAGATGGAAGAATTAGGGCAACAGTTGGATGGCGCAAGTTGTTCGTTGAACCTTTGAATTATTCAAAACTTGAATTGGAAAAGGAATTTTCAAATGCAAAGTGGACTTTGAGTTACCAGATTGAGGAAAGACAGCTGCTGCCGCCAAGTTATTCTTTGAACAACGTTGTATCCTTTGAAGATCGTTTAAACAGTTCTATTCGGGTTTATCTGACGAACGATAGAAATTATTTTGAATACAAAATAAACCCAATTCCAGGCTTTGTAGGTTACATCAGTCGTCTCAAATACCTGGACAGAACAACTTGGTATTTGCCAAGTCTTTCTGTTAGAAACCTTCAATACAAAGCGGATAATCTAGTTTTTAAAGTTGGATCTTTGTCACATCAAAGTACTGTCAGCTACATCTCAGGTTCGCTGTTTGACCATTTGAGTGAAATTTCATCCACAGGCAGGTTCAACGCATCGTTTACTCTCACTTTGCCAAAGCCTTTGAGAAACCTTGAAACAGCTTTTGTTGGTTATTATTCAATTAAACAAACGGAATTTCAAAAGGGTAGTTACCTACAGGTTGATTCAAGGTTACCGTTCAGAACAGCAAAGGTTGCATCGAACTGGTTGGAATTTTCCGTGGACAACACCGTTTTTGCGGGGTTTAGAATGGCTTACGATGATTTCGATTACAGGATATCACAACTTTTCAATCCTAAGTTAACATTCAAACCACTTGGATTTTTCTCGTTTTCAACTGGTTTTGAAAGGCTTGGTGTCTTTGCTTCCGACGATTATCGTTACTTTTCCAACTCCCAGGAAAGGGCCAAAATAACTTTCAACGCAAAGTTAAATGTTCCAACAACTTTGTTCGACGCTTCAACTAGTTACGATTTGATTTCTCAGCTTTGGGATGATCTTGTGTTGAAAAGTAGCAGCGTTTTCAGAGTTGGCCCTGTCAATTTAACAACCTTCACGACGACGATTTACAAAATCGAGGCTGGATACTTTGAAAGGACCGATTACAACATCGAATTGACTTATTTGACTTTGCGTCATACAACGGAATTTTCTTACTATTACAACAAAAACGTTCCTGTCGATATGATCAAAAACACTTTGAGAATTACAGGTAGAGAATTTTATCAACTTAAGCAGCCCGACATCAGAGTGTCTTACACAGTTGGTTTACAACCGCTGGTGCTTCTTTTAATCGATGGTAGAGGAAGGTTCAAAGTAAATGAAACCTCACATGAATTTTCATTTCTTTACGTTGCCGGATCTGGCGCTCTCAACCTTTCCTACAAACTTTCGGAAATGGATCCTTCGATAAGCCTTGCTTTGGATGCAAAGTTAAGGCCATTTTCCATCAAAAGCTTGGGATTAAAGGTGGAAAAAGACCTACATTGTTGGGGGTTGATCTTCGAAGGAAAGTTTGCGATTGATCCAAGTTTTTCCGTTCAAAAGCTTTCTTTGACCTTCTTCATAAAAGAATTTCCAAAGAAAAGTTTTACAGTTGACCTATACACAGGTGAGTTTGATTTGAACGTTTTCTGATATAAACTTTTCTGGAGGTAGGAGGATGGAACAGTTGACGTATCTGAACGACTTGGACGAGGAGCAAAAGCGAGCGGTTTTGGAATCTACAGGTAGATCCATCGTCATAGCTGGACCTGGTTCTGGAAAAACCAAGGTGATCACTTATAAATTGCTTCATCTTTTGAAAACGGGCGTAAAACCGTCTCAAATACTTCTTGTTACTTTCACTAGGGCAGCTGCGAATGAAATGATAGAACGCGCAAGGATGTTGACTGGAACAGACCTTGATGAAATAACCGCTGGTACTTTTCACCACGTTTGCAACCTTTTGCTTAGAAAATACGCTCCAAAGGTTGGACTTCTTCCAAATTTCACCATACTTGACGAGGAAGATTCCGCAAGTTTGATAAAACACGTTAGAACTAATGTTCTAGAAAGGCATGGTTTAAAGAAAAGCTTTCCCACTCACAACGTTTTACAAAAAATTTTCTCTTACAGCGCAAACACCATGACAAGTTTAAAAGAAGCGATTTTGAAGATAGAACCAAAGTTTGCACAGCATGAAAGCATAATTGAGGAAATTTATCGAGAATATTCACTGGAAAAACGAAGTCAAAACTGCGTGGACTACGATGACCTTTTAACCTTTGCTGTTCAATTGCTTGAAAGTGATCACAACGTTTTGATGAAGGAAGCTTCCAAATACGTATGGGTTTTGGTCGACGAGTTTCAGGATACAAACATACTGCAGTTAAAGCTTATAGAAATGCTTTCTTCTGTACATGGTAACGTTATGGTTGTGGCAGACGATGCACAAAGCATCTATTCTTTCCGTGGAGCTAGATTTGAAAACGTCAGCGATTTTATGAAGGTGAAAGGCACGAAGTTGTTCAAAATACAGACCAATTACAGGAGCTCCGAAAGCATAGTAAAGTTCATCAACGTTATGATTCCAGGCAAAGCGGTACCAAAGGTTTTAAAGTCCGTAAAGCCAAACGGTGTGAAACCGAAGTTGGTGTACGTGAGCGATCCACAGCAAGAGGCAGTCTTTGTCACAAGGGAAGTTCTCAAATTGATTGAATTTGGCTTTGAACCATCTCAGATTGCAGTTCTTTACAGAAGTCACTCCCATTCGTTGGATCTTCAAATTGAGCTTGCGAAGCACAGGATAGATTTTAGAATTCTTTCCGGCTTGAAGTTCACCGAAACAGCCCATGTGAAAGACGTTCTTGCGTTCTTAAGGATCCTGCAAAATCCAAAAGAAAAGATCTCTTGGATAAGGATAGCAAAGCTTTTTCCAGGAATCGGTACCAAAACTGCTTCGAAGTTGGCTGACTTTGCCGCGGTTTGCCCTGAAACTGATCCTGTGAAAATCCTTGAAAAGTTGGGGGAAGGAAAAGAGGCAATTTGGCAGATGAAAGAACTTTTTGAACTGATGCAGCGGCAAAGCAGGATCGACGCCATGATAAGCGTTTTAAACGAGCGCTTTTACAGCGATTATCTTTTGAACAATTATCCAGATCATTTTGAAAGACAACAGGATATCAACCGCTTGATGGAAATTGCTAGTAGGTACAGCTCCCTTGAAAGGTTTCTCACCGATTTGACTGTTAGCAGTGATGTAAACGATGAAACAAAACCAAAAAACGTTTTAACCTTGACGACTGTTCATCAGGCAAAAGGCTTGGAATGGGATGTGGTTTTCGTTCTGAGCGTTAACCCCGGTGATTTTCCAAGTTATTATGCGATTGTGGACAACAACATCGACGAAGAAGAAAGGATTTTCTACGTTGCCATCACAAGGGCCAAACAGCATTTGTACATAATAAAGCATGGGGTCAACAGATATTCTTCGATTTACTGGTTGAGATCGGTGGATTTTGCTCAAAGAATACCGAAAAAACTGGTTGAAGAAATTTACTTTGAGGGTTAGAGGTGAAAGAGTGCTTGTAAGCTTTTCTGGAAGAAAGCTTTTGTTCTTTGAACAGTTCAACGTGAATTTCTCCGATAAGCTCAACGTTTTGACCGGTGAGACGGGTGCTGGAAAGTCTGTTCTTATCAGAGCGCTTCAAGCACTTTTTGGGAAAAAAGTGGATTTGCCGGCATCTGAAGGTTGTGAGTTAGAAGCTTTGTTTGTGGTGCCGGAGGAGCAAATGGAAAAGGTGAAGGACTTTGGAATAGAAAGTGAAGAAATCGTTGTGTCTTTAACGGTTGGAAAAAGATGGATATACCGTTTGAATGGAAAATTGGTACCACAGAATTTTGTTGAGCAGCTTTTCGAAGATCTTGTACAATTTCACCAACAGAATTCTCAAACTGGGATTTTAAAAAAGCAAAATCAGCTTCTTTTGCTGGATAGATTTCACGATGAGGAAGAACTGGTCAAAGAATACTCTTCTGTTTATAAATCCATCAAGGATTTTGAAAAATTCCTAAACCAGCATGATGAGCAAAAACTTTTGGAAAAACTTGAAGAATTAAAGGTGAAAATCCATCTTATAGAAAAAGTCAACCCTTCCATCGTGGAAGAGGCAAGCCTTAGAGAAAGGTACGATAGGCTGATGAAACAAAAAGAAGTTGTTGAACTGCTCAACGAAATAGTTGAAATAGTTGAAGATGATAAAGAATTTGGTTTTCAAAGACTTTTGAAAATATTGCAAAAGATTGAAAGATCAAAGCTTCCAGTGCCAAGTGAGCTGGTTAACCTTCTTGACGATGTTGTCCAAAAATCTTTCGAAATAGCCCGAGTAAGCAGAAAGATACTCGATGAATTTGAGTTAGAAGACGTTGAAAAATTGGAAGAAAGAATCTGGCTTTACAACGAATTGAAGAGAAAATTTGGACCAACTGTGGAAGACGTTTTGGAGAACTACAAAAGGCTTCTAAATGAGTATCAAAGCATTGAAGAAAACTTGAACAAACTCAAAACCGCAAAAGAGCAACTTCAAAAATTGAAAACAAAGGCATTGCAGATTGCAGAAAGATTGCATGAAAAACGTGTTGAAGCGGCAAGGCAACTGGAATCGATAGTTCAAAACCACATGAAGGATTTGGCCTTGAACTATGGTTTTGTAATTTCGGTGGAAAAACAGTCGCAACTTGGACCGCATGGTTTAGACGATGTTGAAATGAAGTTAAAATCTCACGATGGGGAGCTTTTGGGACTTAAAAACGTTTTGTCAGGAGGAGAGTTGTCCAGGCTGATGCTTTCCATAGAGCTTGCATGTGCGTCGAAGTCCTTTACTGACGTTTTGGTTTTTGATGAGGTGGACGCAGGAATAGGTGGTTTAACGGGGAATGTTCTTGGAATGAAGCTAAAACAGGTTTCCAAAAACTATCAAACGATAGTTGTGACGCATCTCCCACAGATTGCAAGGCTTGCCGACACGCACATCTTGGTGGAAAGATTGGCCCAGGATAAAATGAGGTTGAAGGTTTTAAGCGAAGATGAAAGAAACCAAGAGATAATCAGAATGATCGGTGGATTGGAAGTTCTTCAAGGAAAAGATCGCCCAAGTTGAAGGAGCGATTTTTCATGAAACTGCTTTTGAAAAATGCTTACCTTTTGAAAGACCCTTTCAGTCAAATTCAAAAGACCAATTTGTTGATACAAGATGGAAAGATATCAAAAATTGGAGAAATTCAGGAGGATGCGGATCAAGTCTACGATCTTTCTGGAAAACTTGTAATGCCTGGTTTGGTGAACTGTCATACACACGCCGCAATGACTTTGATGCGTGGTATTGCCGAAGACATGAATCTTGAAGATTGGCTTAACAAAAAAATCTTTCCGATAGAAGCAAAGTTAACGGCTGAACATGTTTACTATGGAACAATGATTGCGCAGATGGAGATGGCAAGAAAAGGCATCGTGGCTTACGTAGACATGTACTTTCACTGCGATTCCGTTGCCCAAGCAGCAGTTGATTTTGGAATGAAAGCTCTCATCACCCGTGGACTTGTGGATATAGACGGTGATGGAGAAAGAAGATTAAAAGAAAACATCCTTTTTTTTGAAAAATGGAACGGCAAAGATGGTTTGATCGAAGTTGGTTTTGGACCGCATGCTCCATACACTTGTTCTTTGAAGTACATCGACAAAGTGGCATATGTTGCGCAACAACTGAATGCACCAGTTACGATTCATTTGTACGAATCAAGAAGTGAAACTTACCAGTTGGAGGATATTCTTTCCACAAACTTGGCAAACTGCAAAGTCATCTTCGCTCACTGCGTTCATCTGAAGGATGAATACATTCCTCTTCTTGCCAAGGAAAACTTTTTTGTAGCGCACAATCCAACGAGTAACTTAAAACTTGGAAATGGAATTGCCCCAATCAAAAAACTCCTTGATCACGGTGTACAAGTTTGTCTTGGAACCGATGGAGCAGCAAGCAACAACACGCTGGATATTTTGCACGAAATGCGGCTTGCCACTTTGCTTCAAAAAATGAACGATCCATCAAACATAACGGTGGAGCAAGCTTTGTGCATGGCAACGATCTTTGGGGCAAAAGCCAGCGGGTTGACCTCTGGTAAACTCCAAGTCGGAGAAGATGCCGACTTAATAGTGCTTGACGTTCAAAGACCATGGTTTTTGCCGTTTGAAAATATGAAAGCTCACCTTGTTCATTCTGCAAGCTCGCTGGATGTTTTCGCCACAATGGTCAAAGGAAAGTGGATTTACTACGATGGAAATTATCCAACCGTGCAGATCAAGGAGATAATAGAAGGATTTGAAAATTCAGTGAGGGATTTGACGCAAAATAATGTATAAATGTATAATCAATCGTGAGGTGAACTGATGGAAGTGAAACTTAAAGGAACGAAATTGGAAAGTTTGATAAACCTATTTTCGTTGCTTAACGTCGGTGAGTACAAAAGTTTTGTTCTACACAGCCTTCATGTGGCGAAAATTTCTTCGCAAATTGTCGATAGATTGATGAAGGAGATTGACACAGATGTAGTTTACATATTGGGTTTGTTTCACGATATTGGTTTGGTTTTCAAGGCTTCATTGGAAAACTACGAATTGTTCGAAGACATGTTTCCAAAAATAGCGGATCTTGAAAGAATCGTCTTGACATTTGATAAGGCTAATCAGCACTCAAAGATTTCATATGGATGTGTTCAAAGATTTCCGTTTCTGAGTAACAACGAAATCGTTAAATCGGCGCTTTATCATCATGTTCCGATTGATAAAATACCAGAAAGTGAGAAAATAGCGTTGGTGTCCAACGCTATGTTGGCAGCAGATGTACTTTCGAGGTTGTTTTTGAAGCGCCAGATTGAATTTCCAGATGAAGAGTTTCTGAAAGAATCCATGGATTTTCTTGACAAAAGCCCAGCGCTGCATCCAGAGGTAAGTCGCGTTTTGAAAGAAATTTTGAAAGACCCAAGCGTTTTAAGTCAATTGTTTGACGATGAAAGTCATTTTTGCTCTAAGAAAGACTTGTACATCGATGATGTTTTGCACTTTGCAGCGATTTTTTCGGCTTTACTTGATTTTCGTAGCCCATATACAAGAAGTCACACTTTCTTGGTGGACTACGTGGTCGAGAAACTCGCTTGTGAGATTTTTAAGGGCGAATTCGATGTGAATTTTCTAAAAGTTGTTGCATTATTTCACGATATTGGTAAGATAAAGATTCCACTTCAAATACTTCACAAGCATGGCAGGCTCAACGAATACGAAATGGCTGTAATGAAAACACACGTTGTGGAAACAAAATTGATGCTCACGAAAGCTTCGCTCGAAAAATACGCCGATCTTGCTGGTTCACACCACGAGAGGCTTGATGGGTCTGGTTATCCATTGAAACTCACTGAAAAGCAGCTGTCCATTTATTCGAGGATACTTCAGGTTGCGGACGTTTTTGCGGCGTTAACCGAGAAAAGACCTTACAGAGATGCACTTGAGCCTAAGGAAGCCATTGAAGTTGTGCGCGAAGAAGTTGAATCAGGCAAACTTGATGACTATGTTTTTGAAAAACTCGAGCAGCTTGTGAAAAACAACCTTGAATTACCTACTCAAAGAAATATCATGGAAAATTTGCTCGGTGTTGAAAGTGTCGATCAAATAGTTGTTGTGGACGCCAACTTGGTGGTGTGATACATTTGTTGAGATACAACAAACTGAGCGATCATCTGAAAAAGCGATACGGTGCGAAAGTTCACAGGCTTGTCATAGATGCTGGATTTACCTGTCCAAACAGGGAAAGGAATAGTCCGTGCATTTTTTGTGATCCAACTGGGAGTGGGTTCAACGCCTTACATGGTTTGCCCATTAGAGAGCAGGTTATCCGCCAACGTGAATGGGCAAGGAAAAAATATGGTGCGGAGAAATTCATAGCTTACTTTCAGGCTTTCACCAACACGTACGCTCCTGTTGAGGTTCTAAGGGAAAGGTATTCCGAGGCTTTGATAGACGATACAATAGTCGAACTTGATGTTTCAACAAGACCAGATTGCGTACCTGAAGAGGTTCTTGAACTTCTTGAAAGCTTTAAATCCAAAGTCAACGTGACTGTGGAATTTGGAATTCAAACGATAAATTCCAGAACTTTGAGAATTTTACGTAGAGGGCACGGTGTTGCTGAATTCATAGACGCGGTTTTGAGGTCAAAAAGGCATAACCTTGAGGTCGTCGCACATGTAATTGTCGATTTGCCATGGGATGATTTAGAAGATGTCGTCGATACTGCAAGAACTTTGTCTGCCTTGAAAGTGGACGGAGTGAAGATGCATTCTCTTTACGTTGTTAAGGATACTCCTTTGGAAGAAATGATCAAAGAAGGTACGGTGAAACTTCTAAGCTTTGAGGAGTATTTGGAAAGAGTTATAGCTTTTATAGAGAACCTATCAACTGAAATTGTCATTCACAGACTTGTTTCAGATCCACCAATCGGAATGACAGTGTTTGCAAATTGGGGTAAGAACAAAAGCGAGATCGTTTCTGTGATAGAAAAAGAATTGGAAAAACGCGACACGTGGCAAGGGAAAAAATGGGATGCATAAAAGGAGGTATGGATATGAAAGGTTTTGTGGTAAACGTATGGTTTCAAACTTGGTCGAAGATGTTTGGAAAAGATTTTGTCGACAAAATCAAGGCAAAATATGGTATTTCACCAGACCATGTGTACAGCCCAATTGATGATGTTCCAGACGATTTGCCGTTGTCGATTTCTCGGGATATAGCGGCCGCAAAAAACATGACTTTCGATGATCTTTGGTATCAAACGGGAAAACAAAATCTGTTCACCTTCTTTGAGAATTATCCAGACTTTTTCAAAAAGCCAAGCTTTATGTCGTTCATGGCCGCGATGGATAGCGTCCACCGTGTTTTGACAAGAAAAATACAAGGCGCAAGACCACCAAGGGTGTTCTTCAGGATGATATCCGATAGAAAAGCTATAGTTAGATATCAATCGAAGAGAAATTTCAAAAAGTATTTCCTGGGGCTTATGGAAAGTGCATCGGAATTTTTCAAAGATCCCATCAAATACAGAATTCTTGCCGATGGTAGCGAGAATGGATACAACTATCTTGAGGTTGAAGTAGAAGCCACCAAACCATATGGATTTTTCGACAAGATTCGCTCGTTTGCGCTACTTGGCTTTGGTGTTGTGAAAAATTTAGTTTCAGTTTACGTGTTTTTGGTACCTTTGTACACCTTTGTGGTCAGTTTTTTGGTTGGGAAATTTCTACCAATTGATCTACTTTTCAAATCACTTATAACTGCCGGATTCGTTTCTGGGTTACTTTATTTCACAACCGGCGGATTGAAGAAGGGTTTTGCGGGAATCAAGAGATTTGCAAAGAACATGAGTGAAAAGAACTTTGATGAACCAGTTGCTTTGGAAGGGTTGAAAGAGTTTAAGGAAATATCCGAACAGATGAACAACGCTGTTGACCAGCTGAAAGAAGTTCTTCTTGGTATATCCGGTGATATCCAAGAGATGAGCTTGTATTCGCAGAAAGTCATTGCTGCAGTCAACTCAATGAGGGAACAACTCGACACCATGAACTCACTTTCAAGTGAAATTGCGAACACAGCCGTTCAAATAAGCAATGATACCGAAAGGATTTCTAACGCTGTCACTTCCAACGTTGAAACGATCACCTCGATCATGAAGGAACAAACCGAGATTGTTAAATCCCTAAACGATGCGGTAGTATCGATTGTTGAGTCTGCCAACAACGTGGAAAATTCAGCCGATGGAATTGTCAAGATGAGCCAAAGATTTGCCGAACTTGTAGAACTCGGTAAAAACTTGCAGCAGCAAGCCTCCACGATAATGGAAGTCGCCACAACTGTTTCGAGCATAGCCGAGCAGACCAACTTGCTTGCCTTGAACGCGGCGATTGAAGCTGCCAGGAGTGGCGAAGCGGGAAGAGGTTTTGCAGTTGTGGCTGACGAAATAAGAAAACTTGCCGAAGAAAGCAGAGCCTCGGCCGCAAAGATTTCCGACTTTTTAAAATCTATAACGATTGGTATCGAGAATCTCAGCAAGAGCATTCAAGCTGAATTCAACGAGATGAAACAGCAATCGCAGCTTCTTCTTGAAAGTTCGGCGAGAAACAAACAGTCGAGCGACCTTATATCAGGTATTTCGAAGAGACTGAGCCAGCTTATCGATACTTTGAACATGCAAGCTGAAAAACTCAACGACATAACCAGCAGCATACAGAACCTTCTTGCCATAAGTGAAGAGAGCTCTGCCACAGCAGAGGAAATCAGCTCTTCGATACAAAACTTCTTTACGCAGCTTAGGGTTGTTTTGGACAACGTGAACGAAACGATCAGGCTTTTGGACATTGTAAGAATGAATTTCGAGGGGGTCAAGCTGTAGTTGAGGTTGGCAATAACGGGTAGACCAGGGGTTGGAAAGACTACTCTTTGCGAAAAGATTTGTGAAAGACTCAGAGAAAAAATCCCTATATCAGGTTTTGTAACAAAAGAAGTGAGGGAGAAAGGCAAAAGGATTGGCTTTAAGGCTTTCGACCTTTCCACTGGAAAAACAGTTTGGATTTCGAAAGTTGGGGAAGGTCAACCAAAAGTTGGTAAATACGTTGTTTTGGTGGATGAATTTGAGGAATTTTTGAAAAAACTGGATTGGGACGGAAAACTCGTCGTTATCGACGAAATAGGACCAATGGAACTCAAAAGTGCGGTTTTTTCGCAGTTGATCGAAAAGCTTTTGTCACATGAAGATTTGCTTTTTGTGGTACATCAAACCCTTTCGCATCCACTGGTTGAAAGGATAAAAAAGCATTTCAAACTATTCGTTGTAACAGAGCAAAACAGAGATGCTTTGGTTGAAGAAATTTGCAGGATATTCGCAAAATAAAAAGCCTGGCTTTTGCCAGGCTTTTTCAATCTTTCAAAGCTTTATCGAGGTCGAATTTTTCTTTCTTTTCAAGGAGTTTTTGTTTGAAGAATTCTACGATCAGCTTGTACCTTTTTAACCTGTGGCTGTAGCTTGCTTGAACGCTGTGGCTGTGAGCGCCTTTTTTGAAGATGGCTATATAGGCTTCTTTGCCAAGGTCTTTCAATACGGTGTAGAACATCAACGATTGGTCCAAAGGACAACGATAATCTTCAAGACTGTGTATCAACAAAATCGGAGTGGTGACGTTTTTTGCGAAGAATATCGGACTGAGTTCCCTATAATTTCTGTTTTCCAGCGGCTGTTCACCAATCAAACTCTTATCGAACCAAAAGCCGATGTCTGAAAAAGCATAGCTGGTGAACCAATAAGATATTCCGTTTTCGCTGACTGCAGCTTTGAAAAGATCGGTTTGGGTGATTGCCCAATTCGTCATGAAACCGCCGTAGCTTATTCCGGTGATGCCAAAGTCTGTGATTTGTTCATGTTCGCGGATCCATTCGACCGCTTTCATAATATCCTGAAAATCCTCTTTTCCCGTTCGTTCTTTAACCAACAAAGCAAACTCTTCACTGTAGTTATCGCTTCCTCTCGGATTTGTGTAAAGCACGTAGAATCCTTCTTCGATAAGAAGCTGGCCAAGAAAGTAAGGAACGTAACCATATGCTCCTTTAGGTCCTCCATGTACAAAAACTATGCACGGTGCAGGTGTTTTGTCGGGTTTAAGGTACCAACCTTCTATTTTCATGCCATCAAAACTTCTGTATTCGAACTGGTTCATCTTTCTAAAGACAAGTTTTGAAGCAACATCGGTGTTTAATTGAGTGATCTTTCTAATTTCCTTTCCATCGATCAAGTAAACTTCCGCTGGATTTTGGTCGTTCACGAATACACAGACAGCTTTTCCATTTCTGGAAACGTCAAAAGTTGTTACAACGCCTTCGTCCAGTAGAGTTTCTTTCTGCAGCGTTTGGAGACTTATTCTTTCTAGAAGAACTTTTCCACCGCAGCCGGATTTGAAGTAAACACATCCGTTGGAAATTTTCGGAGAAGATTCTCCGTCGGCAGCCCAGATTTCCAAACTGACATGGCCTGTGTTGTTCAAACCGTATTTATCCGTTAAGCAAATCAGTTTTCCGTTCTCATACATGTAAACGTAATCGTGCAGGAATAGCTCGGGCTTTGATTCTCTTCCATAAAGAACCAGCTTTGAACCTTCGACATCACAGGCTATAAGTCCAACGTTTTTTAGTATCTCTTTTTTCTCGCTATTTGAATATTGAACGATTGTGAAAATCGTGAATGGATTTTTTTCATCGGCAGCAGTATAAACAACAGAATTTTTCCAACACAAGATCTTTACGATGTTTCTATCGAAAAATTCTTCGACAACTTGCAAATTTTCGACATTTACAATTGAGATAACATCGATTTGATTGTCCAAAAACCCCTTTCCGTCAAACCAAACTGGCAACCGTTCTTCAAAATAAAGATCTTCATCGTTTCTTTTTTTAGCCGTCCACAAAGCGATGTGCTTGTTATCTTCAAACCATTCAAAATCGACTATGGATTCTTTTTTGACAACTTCCTTTGAAGTGAAATGATCAAGTTCCGTCACAACTAGACAAACTTCTTTGTCGAGTTTTTTCAGGTAAGCAAGGTGCTTTTCATCTTTTGAAAACTTTGGTTTGAAAGTTTCCTCAGAAAGGTAGATTTTGTCACCTGACTGAAGTTGCTGAAGCACAATTTGCTTAATAGTTTTGTTTTGCTCTGGGATAATTCTTTTAATTGTGTAAGCGATCCATTTTCCAAAAGAGCTGATTTTCACATCAACTGGAACAACAAACTTGGTGAAAGTTGCATATTGCCATTTCACGACATTCACCTCGCTTTTGTTCTTCCATCGAACCTGTAAAACCAAAAGGCTGTGGGATAAGACCCACAGCTAGAATCATGAATTTTTCTTGCATTTTGTTCTTTCAAGCTAAGCTTTTTTTAACGCTGGGAACATCTATTGGTTCTGTCAGAACTTTTCTAATTCTTTCCAAAGCCCAGTCGATTTCTTCCTTAGTTATCACAAGCGGGGGAGCAAATCTTATCACTTGCTCGTGGGTTTCTTTGCAAAGCACTCCTAATTGTGCTAGTTTTTCACAGAATGACCTTGCGGGACCATACTCAGGTTTTATCTCAACACCAATCAACAAACCTTTTCCTCTCACTTCTTTCACGTACTCGCTTTCGATCAGTTTGAGCTGACTCATGAAGTAATCGCCAAGTTCCCTTGCTCTTTCGTCTAATCTTTCTTCTTGCAAAACTTCCATGGCTGCTATTCCCACCGCCGCTGCCAATGGGTTTCCACCAAAGGTCGAGCCATGGTCACCTGGTTTTAAAACATCCATGATATCGTTGTTCGCCAAGACCGCTGAAACTGGATATACTCCTCCACCGAGTGCTTTGCCAAGAATCAAGATATCAGGTTTGGCATCTTCCCATTGCCAGGCGAACATTTTACCAGTTCTTCCAAGTCCAGTTTGAATTTCATCGAAGATGAGCAAAATTTTATGCTTGTCTGCAATTTCTCTCAAAACTTTGAGATAACCTGCTGGTGGAACACGAACACCACCTTCACCTTGTATAGGTTCAACGAGTATTCCTATGGTTTTTTCGTCTATCAATTTTTCGATTGCACTTGCGTCACCAAACGGGGCCACTTTGAAACCAGGTGTATATGGTCCAAATCCATCTCGGTACTGAGGCTCTGTGGAAAAGGAAATTATGGTTATCGTTCTTCCGTGAAAGTTTCCTTCGGCCACGATGATGTTACCATCGTTCATCGGTATGCCTCTTTTGTAATAAGCCCATTTTCGAGCCACTTTTAGAGCGCTTTCAACGGCTTCGGCACCTGTGTTCATAGGTAACACTTTATCGTAACCGGCAAACTTTGCAAGTTTTTCTTCAAACAAACCTAAAACGTTGTTGTAAAAAGCCCTAGAGGTTAAGGCAACTTTTTGCAACTGATCAATCAACGCCTTGACTATTTTTGGATGCCTGTGACCATGGCTCAAAGCTGAATATGCAGAAAGCATGTCCAAATACCTTTTTCCTTCTACATCCCAAACCCATACCCCTTCGGCTCTTTCAATCACAACGGGTATGGGTTTGTAGTTGTGAGCACCAAATTCGTATTCCAAATCCATGAAATATTTGCTGTTCATTTGCTTCCCTCCTTTGTAGCGTTTTTGTTACACTTCATAAACATATTATCATAATTGCGGAAATTTGCCAAATCAAATAAAAATCAATAAAGGCTGGGAATTTTCTAATAACCAAACCTAAGGTACCTTTTTCTTTTTCTTTCTCACGTATGCTCTTTATTTCAAAAGTATGCGTGTATTTGTGATACTATAAAAACGGAGGTGAACTTTTGTGAAAAAATTTGTTGTGTTTGCATTCTTAACCATTTTGATTTGTTACGTTTTCGGTTGGTCTGCGCATGAAACGCTGACTTATCTCATTGTCCAAAGCTTGCCAAACAAAGATGATTTGGTTCCAATCACACCTTATTCGTACGTTGAAAGCAGAGTTTACAACATGGAATATCTCAAATTAGAAGATTATTGTGGAGATTTTATCGAAAACTTTGTTCCAAAATGGGCTGTTTTCTTTCCACCCGATCCAAAACCACAAGATGGAAAAGTACCTGTTTGGCAGATATTGACGATTTATTCAGTTGAACCAGATCTTGGAATGGATGAAGGTTTGCAACTTTCACCTTTGCAAGATTTGATCGGAAGCAGCAAGGGAGTCAGGCACATGAAATATAGACTTTTGGTGGTTGACTTTTTTGAAGGCAGCGAAAGTGTTTTGTATTTCATCAACATGTCGCGTGAGGCTTTCAAAAAAGGTGACAGGTATTGGGGATATCGCTTTTTGGCAAGGGCACTTCACTATTTGCAGGATCTTTCGATGCCGTACCACAACGCTCCAGGACCACTTTTCGACACCGTTCGTGGCATTTTTGACAAAGACACGGCTTTGATGTTGGCTTACACTCATTTTTCCTACGATGAGTACATGGCTTATCTTTTGTACAGAAACGATGAAGAAACTATAAATGCAATTTTGCATGCCGAACCAAAGAAGGTTAGAAACACGCGTGAACTAATTCAGCGCGTTAGACTGCTTGGCTTAAGAAACATTTCAAAGGTACACAGATTGATGACACATCATTTTGGCGAAGACCTTAAGGGAAGGATTTTAGGCCTGGAAGATTTTGAAAGAAAATCAACGGAGCTTCAGGAGTTAAAGCAAATCACCATTTCTATAGCGCGCGATCTATCGAGTTTGCTCAAAGGATTTTTACTGGATTATCTAAAAGAAGTTGGGGAACTGTGAGTTGAAAAGTTAGAAAATTAGATCTTTCAAGGTATAAACGTAGTTGTCTTGTACTTTTCTAATCTCAATTTCGTCGAAAAACCTATACGCTCCAACCGGTTGGTAACCTAAAACTTCGCTCAAGGTTCCTATCGCTTCGCCGGAAGGTTGTCCGGCAAAGTTGCTTGTTACTTCAAAGAAATATCTTACCGTTGAATAGAAAGTTTGATTTGCTTTTGTAAAAGCGCTGATGGCTTGATCTACCGTGGCAAAGATTATCAGTATCGCAAAAAACAAAACAATCATTGCGGTAACAAGTTCTACTACTGTGAAGCCTTTCATCTCAGCCTCAACCCTTCCAATTTTATTGCCCCTGTCATAGGAGCAAAGCCTTTTTTGGCTGAATAAAGTCTTTGATCGAAAACGTTGAATTCTTTCAATCCTTTGGTACCACTCCATGTTGCCGTAACTGCCTCGGCAGCTATCGAGCCAAATATGAATCGGTAACTCAAGTCTTTGAAATCTTTGTAATTCACTTTAAAAGTTGGTACCAAAGGATTTTGTATATTTTTCGCTTTTTCTCTATCCCAGTACATGACAAATACGCTCATATCCATCCTGAGGTTCCTTATTCTACTTGTTCCAGGTATGTAATAACCGCCATGCCAAGGTATGACTATATCCCCAGTGGTTATCAAGCTGATGTGATCTTTTGTCCCAACTTCAGACATCGTTCTGTACCAAAAGTCCCAGAACGTTTTTCCATCGATTGTGATAGTTGAACCGTTGACAAGCCTCACTTGACCAACAACATTTTTATTGTTTGGTATTGGTTCACCATTCGAAAAGAACGGATCCATTTTAACTTTATACTCCATCCCGTCAATTTTGACGATCATTTCCCTTTCGCTGTTTGCGCTGAAATACTCTATGTCGCTGTATATAACAACGTTGTCGTGTGGGGTTTGTTCTTTCTGTCTCCCGCGATTTCCCATCACCAATATAGTCCAATCACCCATGAACACATTTTTTATCCATTGATCCTTTTTGCCAAAAGCAACTTGAGAATTGGTTGTATCACAAAACAGTCCAAAGAAACCATTGAATGAGTTCAAGATTCTTTCGTAAAACAAAGGTTCACCTTTTGCTTGAGCTTGTTCCAAGTGGATTTTCACTGGAACATTCGGTGGACCAGGAAACGGTATTTCAATTCTAACTTTGTATTTTTCATCTTTTAATCTAAAGTAACCATCCTCAGGACCTTCGATGTTTATCACTTGAACGAAAGTTCCATCAACAATTTGAACAGTTGAAGTGATGATCAAATCATCGACTGTTTGACCACCTGGAGATTTTGAGTAAATAATTTCAATTCCTGCAGAACCTTCTGGCATGCTTATTTCACCTTTTGCAAATTTGACTAGGTCAACTCTTGGCAAACTTTCTATTTGCGCCTGCCAGTATGTTTTTCCCTGGAAAGCTTCTTTGTAAGCTTTTACGTCAGCATCACTGAGTACAACTTGACCGGCTGCAAAGATTTCCAAAAGTTCTCGATCGGTGTACTGTACGTGTTTTCTCAGCAATCTATAAAAAGTTTTTCCATAAAACCTTGGTCCAGGTATGCCACCTATTCCAAGTCCACCTTTTCCGTTTTCATCTACTCCAAACCAAGCTGGGCCGTCGATTACCTCTCCTGTTCCGTAGTAAGTCCCTTCGGGTATGCCGTTTGGTAAAAAAACTGCGTAGTTGAAAAACCCTTCTGGTCCGACAAAAGCCCAGCAATAAGAATTGTTCACCTGTACGAACAGCAAAAGCAACCAAGCTTTGGTTTCAGATTCTGAAAGAGTAAAAACTTTTATTTTGGAAGGATCTGCGTTTATGAGTCCCCTTGACTTGCTGTCGTAAATGGCTTTTTTAAGCGGTGATTCACCTAATTGGAAACTGAGCAGATCCTTGATTGTTGAGAAATCCTCAGCCAAATCATTTTCGAACAAGTTTACCCAAGCGTTTCTTTCGACAGGCCCCAAACTGTTTAATACGATGTCTTTGATTTTTTCGTAATATTCCTGCGCAGTTAAATGCTCGGCAAGGTAAAATCCGCTTGCAACGCTATATTTGCTCCTCAAATACGCTGCACTCATGGCAATGACCTTTAACGCATCGGCTTCGTCTTTCAACTTACCGCTGGCAAGTGCAACGCTTTTGATTGTCGTGTTCACCTGAGTTATAATGGCTGTCGCTATTATCGAGGCAATGGCTATCATCATTATGGCAGCAACCATCACATATCCGCTTTTTCCTTTCATGCCATCACATCCCAATTCCCGGTGGATAAACAGAAAAAGTCATTGAAATCTTTGAATTTGGGTTCATCGGATTGTTTGCTTCGACGGAGAATTTTATCGGCAAGGATGTTGAAGGATCAAAAGTAACAGTTACACCTCTGGTTGGTATGGTGAGCATCTGTTCTTCTTCCAGATAAATGAGTTTATCTTCTTCCGAAATCAATTTGCAATTTATTATTCCAGTTCCGAGTATTTCAGGTATTATAATTTGAAATTGAACAACCTTTTCAGAAACATTTATAGAGTTTGCAGACCCGCTGGCTTTGCTGAGAATGCGAATAACGCTATTTGCAGTTTCCGTAAGCTGGCGGATTGTTTCTAAAATCTGTATGTGTTGCTGCGCTTTTTTTAAGTAGTCATTTATCACCAAAGCAAAAACAATAGTAAAAACAGCGAAAACAGCTATGACTATTACGATTTCCAAAACAGTAAAAGCTTTTTTCAACTTAAAGCACCCTAATCATATTTTACATGGTTTTTCAAAAATTGTGATAAATGGTTCGCCTTTGTGTTAGTATTTTTGTGAAGATGTGATCTCCTCCCATTCCTTAAAAGGTATAGGCTTCCTGCTTCACCGCGGTTTCCCACTCCACAGGCGTTACTTCGGGCCGGTCCAACCATAAAGCTTGTTCAAAACTCAAACTAAGCCCTTTCCTCAATATCACCATCGCCGCGTTCACGTCCCTGTCTATCTTTAAGCCACACTCAACACATACCTTTTGATAAACAACACCTTTGTACATCCTCAAAAAAGCAAACACTTTGTTGATCGCATCACTACGTCGATTCGATATCTTCTCATACTCCCTGCGTATCAATGTTAGTCTTCTTTGCAGCTTTTTCAACCTTCTTATTTCATGCTTTGTCTATCACCACTCTGTTTCGCTTCAAATCAAGCTCGTACTTCAAACCATACCGCTTCATCCCTACTCCATATCCATTGGCTTTAAGCTTATCAAGCGAACGAAGGTTATCTTTCAACCTGCCTGATACCTCTTGCTTTACCTGTGATCCAAGTAGACTTAACTGTCTTTGTTCATATTTGACTTGTTCAGATTTGTTCAAAGCCAAGGCGCTCCTTTCAGACGAAAATTTGGTATGCTTTGATTATAACCTACATGCTATATTGTATAATGAAATCAAGCCGTTCATCACAGTCCATTGAAAGGGATGTGATTTATGGCTAAATTTCTGTAAGGTAGTTACAATTACATCCATAAAAAGTCCTTGGTGGAATGTGTTAAAATCCCAAGGGGTTTCTGTTATAATGTTAACACGGTGAACTTCGTGGTGCAAAATTTTTTATGAAGAGGGGAGGTGTACCCGAAAGGGTGTAATTATGGCTAAGAAAAGAATTTTGGTCGTTGATGACGATCCATCGATCATTGAGCTTGTAAGTTACAACCTCGCCAGAGAGGGATACGATGTTCTCAAAGCCTACGACGGCGAGGAAGCTTTGAAAGTCGCCGCCAACGAACCAGTGGATTTGTTCATCGTCGATATCATGTTACCCGGTATGGATGGTTTTGAACTTGTAAGACAGCTCAGATCAAGTGAAAAGTACAAAACAACACCGGTGATTTTCTTGAGCGCAAAAGGCGAGGAGTTTGACAAAGTTTTGGGACTGGAACTTGGCGCTGACGATTACATCACTAAGCCGTTCAGCATCAGAGAATTGATAGCAAGGATCAAAGCTGTTTTCAGAAGAATCCAATTGAGTGCACAAGAAAAGGAAGAAAGACCAAAGAAGATTGTTGCAAAAGGCTTGGAAATCGACGTTGAAAGGTACGAAGTCAGGGTCGGGGGTAAAAAAGTCAATTTAACCCCATTGGAATTTGAACTGCTCAGGTTCCTGGCGGAAAACGAAGGAAAAGTTTTCAACAGGGATGTTTTGCTTGACAAGCTTTGGGGTTATGACTACTATGGAGACACCAGAACCGTCGATGTTCACATTAGAAGACTTAGAACAAAAATTGAAGAAGATCCTTCCAATCCGAAGTACATAATCACTGTTAGAGGGAAGGGTTACAAGTTCAGAGACCCAGGGAAGGAAGAATAATAGGTGCTTGTTGCTTTTTTAATAGCCATTTCAATAATCGTCGCATTGGTTGTTTACGAAATTGCAAGCCATTGGAAAATTAGAGATTACAAAAAATTCTTTCAAAGGGTGGCGGAGTTGGCTGGTGTGAGTGAAGACTCCCCACCTATTCATATTTTGCAACAACTTAGAAATAGGATCGCGATGTTGGAGGAAGAACTTGCAGCCGTTCAAAAGAGCAGGGAAAACGTTTTAACCTTATTGGATAACGTGGTGGATCCAATCTTTTTCGTTCAAGTTGATGGAGAAATAATCTTCGCAAACAAAGCAGCCGAGATGATATCACGCTCTGCGGTTGTTTCAAAGAAAATACACGAGGTGCTTGAAGATTACTTTCTCATCGAGATGTTTGACGAAACAGTCAGAACCTGGCAAGTTCAAGAAGCAAATGTGATGCTTTACGTCAACGGTCGCAAGAGGTATTTTTCTTGCAAGATGATACCGGTTTCGCTTTCGAAATCAGAGAAAAGGATAGTTATTCTCATGCATGATATAACAAAAGAACACGAGCTCAACGAAATGAGAAAAGAATTTGTATCCAACGTTTCGCACGAGTTGAGGACACCACTCACTTCCATACATGGATACGCCGAAACTCTCTTGAACGACCCTGATATTGACCCTGAGACTCGCCAAAGGTTTCTAAGCATCATAGAAAATGAAGCGGCAAGAATGACAAGGTTGATAAACGATCTTTTGGATTTGGAAAGGCTCGAATCTGGAGAAGCCAGATTTGAATTTCAACCTGTGGACTTGTGTTCAGTTATCAAATATGTTCTTTCAATAGTAGAACCACTTGCTGTTCAATATGGCGTAAAAGTGGAATACAGTTGTCAGGACATCGTTTTGGAGGCAGATCAAGATAGGTTAATTCAAATGCTGGTTAACTTGGTTGACAACGCAGTTAAGTATACTTCGCTGAAAGAAACCGGCGAAAAGCAAGTTAAAGTCAGTGCAAAACTTCAGGATGAATCGGTAGTAATAAAGGTTGAAGACACAGGACCAGGCATACCGAAAAACGCTTTGGAAAGGATCTTCGATAGGTTTTACAGGGTGGATAAAGGAAGAAGCAGAAAAATGGGTGGCGCAGGTTTGGGACTTTCAATAGTCAAAACTATAGTTGATAGACACAATGGAAAGATATACGTGGAAAGTGAGGTTGGCGTTGGGACAACTTTTACCGTAGTGTTGCCAGTTAAGCAGGGAGAGAGAAAAGATGAGAATGTACGATATCATCAAAAAGAAGCGTGATGGAAATGAGTTAACAACTGAGGAGATAAATTTCGTCGTTGAAAAGTACGTTTCCGGCGAAATACCGGATTATCAAATGGCGGCCTTTTTGATGGCTGTTTATTTTCGCGGTCTCAACGAACGAGAAACCTATGACCTGACGATTGCAATGGCAAGATCCGGTGAATTCGTTGATCTTTCGGCTATCTCCGGAATCAAGGTGGATAAGCATTCCACAGGTGGCGTCGGTGACAAGGTAACTTTGGTTGTTCTACCGATCGTGGCTTGCTTTGGTGTGAAAGTTGCAAAAATGTCAGGTCGAGGACTTGGACACACCGGTGGCACCATAGACAAGCTTGAGTCGATACCAGGAATGAGAGTGGAGCTTGACAAATCGGAGTTTTTTAAAGTGGTCAACGAAGTTGGTTTTTCCATAATTAGTCAAACGGGAAACCTTGTCCCAGCTGATAAGAAAATCTATGCTCTTAGAGATGCAACCGCCACGGTAGACAACATATCCTTGATCGCTTCAAGCATTGTCAGCAAAAAACTTGCAAGCGGTGCGGATGCGATTGTTTTTGATGTCAAAGTTGGATCTGGGGCTTTCTTGAAAGATATAGATTCAGCCAGAAAGCTTGCCAGATTGATGATAGATATACTCGCAAGGTATGGAAAACGTGCGAAGGCCGTTTTGTCTGATATGGATCAGCCACTTGGAAGAATGGTTGGTAATTCCCTTGAGGTAATCGAAGCGATAGAGTGCTTAAAAGGATTGGGTCAAAAGGATCTTGAGAAGTTATCGATTCGTATAGCAAAAGAAATGCTCGAATTAGCCGATGTTAAAGTAACCGAAGCGCAAATATTGGAGGCTTTGATCTCGGGCGAGGCTTTGAAGGTGTTTAGGAAATTTTTGAAAGCCCAGGGTGGAGATGAAGGAATAGTCGAAGATTATTCAAAATTGCCGGTTGCAAAAGAAACAGTATTTGTTCCTTCGGAAAAAAGCGGCTATGTGTACAAGATAAATGCCGAAGCAGTTGGATTGGCGTCGGTCCTTTTGGGAGCTGGGAGAAGTAAGAAAGAGGACGTTATAGATCACGGGGTTGGTATAGAAGTTTTGAAAAAAGTGTCAGATTTTGTACAAAAGGGCGAACCATTGGTAAAACTCTACGTTGGCAAGCGTAGTAAGGTCGACGATGCTATAAAACTTATCAAGGAGGCTTACGAAATCAGGCAAGAGCAACCAGAACCCAAAGACGTTGTTCTTGAGGTGATCGAATGAAACCTAGCCTGGTTCTAGTGTCGATCTTTTTCCTTTGTTTTTCCACCATTTTTTGTTCCCAAGCAATTGTTATAATGAAAGGGCTTGGTGTTTCCACCAATTCTGTGGATGGGTATTTGGATGTAAAACCGCTTGAAAAGCTGGGATTATCGGTCGTAATATCGGAAAGGTCTAACAGAGCTTATGTAATATACGGAAGAAAAATAATAGTTGCAGAAGGCGATGGGAGATTGTCGGTAGACTTTTTGGAAAGCTATGAGAACGCTGCTTTGGTGAAAAAAGATACCGTTTTGATTCAAGCTCAAATTTTGAGTAGAATACTTGGTTTGTCAACGTATTTAACGCCAAACGGTAATACAGTTCTCGCTGACAGTTTGCCGGTGATCAAATCAGTTCATTTTGGCGAAAATAGTCTTCAGTTTGTTTTTGATGGGATTGTACTTGAGCAAATGTTCAAGATATCAACTTTTCCAGGAAAGGTTCAGATTGAAGTAGCTCCCTGCAGGGTACAAGTTACTTCTATCGAAAAGGTTAAGCTAAAAGTCGACGAGGTTAAAGCCATTTTTGAAATAGAAGTTGAAGACGATGTTGACTTGTCGGTTTCCACCGTGTTTGAACCTTCAGCCGTTGTGGTTAAGCTTAGGTATCCAGGATTTGCCAAGGAAAGGATTGCCCCAGGTATTTTGTGGGAACAAGTTGTAGAGACAATTGCTGGAAAGCAGATGCTTGTAAATTATCTTTGGATAGATCCAAAAAGAGTTGATCTTCGTCCTACGATAAGCGTTGGCGGAATAGGAACCACCGAAAGCATCGACAGGATGGTTTCACGTGTCAAAGCGGTGGCTGGGATCAACGCCAATTATTTCGATGTTTCAACTAGAATGCCAATAGGTTTGATAATAGTCGATGGAAAGGTCTTGTCGCTTCCATACGGAAATAGACCGGTTTTTATTCAGACACAGTCTGGCGAGGTTTACATTTCAAGAATGTTCTACGAAGTGAACATCAAAATAGGTCAGCTTTTGTTTTTGGTCAAGGGCATCAACACCGTTGCCATAGGAGATGTTTTAATATTCACCGAAGAATTTGGATTGCCAATTCCACGGCGTGACGAAACGATTTATTTTACAGTTCAAAACGGTAGAATAAGCAGCATAGGATGGGTTGAAAAAGCACCAGCAAAGGGATATGTGCTTGCAATTTCTGCAAAATACGCAAATTATCTACAAGCTGTACAGATAGGCGATCGAGTTGAGGTGATTGTCAACACAGATTTTCCTTATCCAATAAAGCATGCCGTTGAAGGCGGTCCATTGTTGATCTACAACGGCTCACCGCTTCCAGATCGAAACGCTGAAAAAAATAGATACGGTGGAGGGATAGCAACATCCAATGCCAATAGAACCTTGGTTGCCACATTGCCTGATGGAAGAGTTGTTTTTGTCGTTATAAACGATCAAGATGGTTCAGGAGGCGTGAACTACGACGAGTTAGTGGAATTTTGCTTGCAAAAGGGTTTTTATTCTGCTATGAATCTTGACGGTGGTAGCTCGTCGGTAATGGTTGTTAAAAATCAAATAGTCAGTAGAATGTTCTCTGGTTGGGTTAGAAATATACCGGTATCATTGCTTGCAATACCGAAGGAATAACTAGCTCGTGGAGGTGGATATATGGAATCGGTGATGAGCAAAAGAAAGAACGTAGCGATAGTTGGTCACACGGGATCTGGAAAATCTTTGCTTTTGTCAGCATTCCTTTACAACGCAAAAGTTTTTGACCGTATAAGCATCAAACAAATTGACACTGATCCGATCGAAGAAGCCAAAGGTTCCAGTGTTACCTCGCATGTTTTTTCTTTCAACTGGAAAGAAGATTTGTTCACGGCAATTGACACGCCTGGATTTGGAGATTTCATTGCCGACGTGATAAACGCCATCTTTGTGTGTGAAAATGTTTTGAGCGTTATAAACGGTGTTGCAGGAGTTGAGATTCAGACTGAAAGAACTTGGCAGATAGCGGAAGATTTCAACCGTCCTGTGATGGTTTTTGTGAATCAGCTTGACAAAGAAAGAAGCAGTTTTGAAAACTCTGTTGAAAGTTTGAAGTCATCCTTTGGCGCTAAAGTAACTCCGCTTGTTTTACCCATAGGATCGGAAAGCGATTTCAAAGGCGTTGTCGACCTCATCAAAATGAAAGCTTTTGTTTACCAAAACGGAAAACCAAGTGAAATCCCAATCCCCGATGATTTGAAAAAACAAGCAGATGAGATGAGGCTTAAGATGGTTGAGGACATAGTTGAATCCGACGACAGTTTGATGGAAAAATACTTGGAAGGTCAAGAGATTTCGTCTGAAGAATTAATCAAAGCACTGATCAATGCGTACAAAAAGAGATTGGTGATACCTGTTTTCTGTGGTTCTGCTGAAAAGAACATAGGAATCGATGTTTTGCTCGATTACATTTCCCAAATAGGTGCAACTCCTTTGGATTGTCCAAAGTACAAAGCAAAACTTGAAGACGGAACAGAAATAGAAGTTCAAGTTACACCAAATGAACCTTTCTGTGCTTACAATTTTAAAACAATCGTTGACCCGTTTGTTGGACGCGTGAGTTACATAAAGGTCATAGCCGGAACGATTAAGCCAGGCGACAGCTATGTGAACGTTAACAGAGGGTTGACGGACAAGTTTGGTAGACTCTACAGAGCGATGGGTAAAGAACAGGTAGAAGTTGAGGAAGCAATAAGTGGAGACATAATAGTTCTTCCAAAGCTTAAAGAAGGTGGGGTAGGCGAAACCCTTGCGCACAGAGACAGAAAGATCATGATAATTCCACCTGCCTTCCCAGAACCGATGTTTTCAAGATCTGTTAACCCCAAGTCCAAGACGGACATAGACAAGATAAGCAATGGATTGTCAAGGTTAGCGGAAACCGATCCAACTTTCAAGTGGGAATACGATCCTGAAACTGGTGAAACCGTTGTGTCAGGTATAGGGACAGTCCATCTGGATACGATGATAGAGAGATTGAAAACCATCTTCGGCGTAGACGTTGAAGTTGGTAAGCCGAAGATTGCCTACAGAGAGACGATCACAAAGAAAGTTGTTGCTGAGTATAAACACAAAAAGCAAACAGGTGGTCACGGTCAGTATGGACATGTGAAAATTGAAATGGAACCGCTTCCAAGAGGAGCAGGCTTTGAATTTGTAGACAAAATCTTTGGAGGAGCTATTCCGAAGAACTACATACCGGCAGTTGAAAAAGGAATCATAGAAGCCATGAAACGTGGTTCACTCGCTGGTTATCCTGTGGTTGATGTGAGAGTGACTTTGTTTGATGGTTCTTATCACGAAGTCGACTCCTCGGATATTTCATTCCAGATAGCTGCAATTCAAGCCTTTAGAAAGGGTATGGAAGAAGCAAAGCCAGTTTTGCTGGAGCCAATAATGGAGGTTGAAGTTTTCTGCCCAGACGAAGTTGCCGGTGATGTCATAGGGGATATAACTGCTAGAAGGGGTAGACCGCAAGGTATGGAACCAGTTGGACGCGGAATGTCAAAGATAAAAGCCGAGGTTCCTCTTGCAGAAATGCTGGACTTTTCAGGCAGATTGTCTGGTTTGACAAGTGGTCGTGGATACTTCACGATGAGGTTTTTGAAATACCAAGAAGTACCACCAAACATTCAGGAAAAAATAGTCCAAGAAAGGAAGCAGGAAAGAGAAAAACAAAACGCTTGATACGGCTGGCGGGGGCAACCCCGTCGCCTTTTTTCAGAAGGTGATAAGCCATGCATGCAGCCATAGTAAACTATAAGATTAGGTTGTTTGGAATTAAAACATTGAAAGAAAAACGATCTCTCATGAAACACTTGATCAACGAGCTTAGGTCGAAATTCAACGTATCAGTATCAGAAGTCGGTCTGTGCGACTCAACCAACTGGGCAGAAATTGGGGTGGCTGTTGTTTCATCATCTCAAGAGGTTGTTGAGAACACAATTCAAAATGTAACCCTTTTGATCGAAAATTCCGACGGAATAGAGGTGGAAGAGATTGACAGAGAAAGTTGGTGAAAAAGCTTTCGATTTGATATCCGAACTTCGAAATTTGGCGTTTCATTTTCTAACTCCTTCAAGATACAACCACGCAATGAAATGCGTCGAATTTGGTTTAAAATTAGCGGAGATTCACAAAATTGACAAACAAAAGGTCGAAATATCGTGCTTGGCACATGATCTGTTTCGTGATTTTCCACCGAATATTCTTTTAAAGCTAGCTAGTCGTTATGGCATCGTGATCAACGATTATGAGCTAGTCAATCCTGTTTTACTTCATGGCAAAGTTGCCGCGAAGTATTTGGAAAGACGATACCAACTGAGGGACGAAAAACTCCTACTTGCTGTTGCTTACCATACCAGCGGTCACAAAGATTTCGACGAAGTTGGAAAGATACTTTTTTTGGCTGATTCTCTCGAAGAAAGTCGCGATTATGAGAGTGTTCAAGAGTTAAGAAAATTAGCAATGGAAGATTTAAAAGAAGGTTTGTTAAAGACGCTTGCAAACAAAATTTGCTATGCAATCCAAAGAAGTTATTTGCTTTTGCCTGAAACAATAGAAATGTGGAATGAATTGATCAAGAGAGAAAGATTTGGATTTTTCGAGCCAGACATGCTTCAAAACAACAAAAAGAGGTGATGAGTTGTGAAGCGAAGAAAAACGGCTTTATTTTGGATAATTTTAGCTGCTGCTCTCGCATTCGCTGGTTTTGCTGGATGGATTTTATTATCGAACATGTTTTTGAAAAATTCCCCAGAATTTACTTCCAGCGTTTTACATTACGCTTTTGTGAATAAAGAAAAAGGTGTTGCTTACTTTGTAAGAATTGACACCACCAAACGGATGGTGTACATTGTGACCCTTAAACAACATTACTTTGATCCGGTCAACAGCAGAGCATTGGATTTGTCCAACCCACTTGATGTTTTCAGTTTTGTCGAGAGAATGTTTGATATTTCCTCTAGCCAAAGATTCTTTGCTTCTTTGACTGACAAGCAACTGAAAGAATTCATGAATTCGTTTTTCAAAAACGGTTCAAACGATTTTCCTGTGTTTCTCACCAACTTAGCAAGTAAAAAAGCTGGAATTTTCGATAACATGCTGCTTGGAAGACGATTGAATGTTCTTAGGCCCGAATCAAACTTTACCAAAGCATCCCTCGCAAAGTTCGTGTACGAACTTAGGCGAAACGCTTTAAGGTTTTACACACTTACCACCGTTATCGACAAACCTGTTCGAATATATGTTGATGGTCGACAATACGAAAGAATATACCTTGACCCAAAAAGCATAGAGCTAATAAGAGAGGATTTAAGAAGGTAAGCTCTTGACAAATTTCGACTAAAATAGTATGATTTTCCAGGAGGTGAAAAAGATGGCCTACAAGATCACAGTTTATACCGCGCCAGGTTGTCCGTATTGCACGAAGGCAAAGAATTATTTTAGACAACTTGGTTTGAACTTCACTGAGATAGACGTTTCAAAAGATTATAGAAAAGCTCAAGAACTTGTGCGCAAAACAGGACAAATGGGCGTACCGGTTATTGAAATTGGGAACCAGATAATAATAGGTTTCGACAAAGATAGAATTGATAGAATTTTGGGAGTAAGATAAAATGATTGATGTCTTGTTCACTCCATCACGCATTTCAACGCAGGCTTGTGTTGTCATAGTGGATGTATTGAGGGCTACCAGCACTATCATCACAGCTTTGGCAAATGGTGCTTTGTCGGTAAAACCTGTGGTTGAAGTTTCAAAAGCTCTGAAGGAAAGAAATAAAGATGTGCTTGTTTGTGGTGAAAGAAATAGCGTTAAACCAAAAGGCTTTGACCTTGGCAATTCTCCCAAAGAGTATAAAAGAGAAATCGTTGAAGGAAAGAACATAATTTTAACCACGACTAACGGAACCAAGGCTGTAAATCGTGTCAAATCTCCAAAGATTCTAGCAGGTGCATTTTTGAATTTAGGTTCTCTTGTAGAAAAGCTTCGTGGATGTGAGGATGTACTAGTGGTATGCGCTGGGCAGGATGGTTTTATCGCACTTGAAGATGTGTTGTGCGCTGGTACCATTGTTGAGAGGTTGAAAAGGGATGATCTTGAAGATGGTGCAAAAATAGCGCTTCAAATTTGGAAAGATTTATCGAACGTTGATTTAAGCTCTTTGCTGTTGAGTACCAGTCATGGAAGAAAACTCGCTGAAATTGGAATGAAAGATGATGTGATTTATTGTTCGCAAATTGACCTTTTCGATGTGGTACCTATTTTAAGCAAAGGGAAGTTCATCAAATACGCGGAATGAAAAACCCCTCCTTGCGGAGGGGTAATTTCAATATATAACCTTCGAAACTATCTTTGCAAGTTCGATGAACTGGCGATCCAAACTGGCTCCACCAACTAACCCACCGTCTATGTCGGGTTTAAGTATGAGACTCAGGAAGTTGTCGGGTTTTATACTGCCTCCGTATAAAATTGGAACAGAATTTGCTGTTTCTTCATCGTAAAGTTCCGCAAGTAACTGGCGAATGAACCTTTGTACTTCCTGGGCTTGCCATGGTTTTGCAACTATTCCAGTTCCTATTGCCCAAACTGGTTCGTAGGCTATAACAACGTTTCGCACCTCTTCTTTTGTAACACCGTACAATCCTTGTCTTACCTGCAATTCAACAACGCAAAATGTCAACCCTTTCTCCCTTTCTTCTTTTGTTTCTCCAACACACAAGATCGGTTTCATGCCATTTTTCAAAACGGCTTTGACTTTCTTGTTTATAAGTTCATCAGTTTCCTGAAAGATGTGACGTCTTTCAGAGTGTCCAACTATCACGTATTCAACACCTATTTCTTTCAACATTGCCGGAGAGACTTCTCCAGTGAAAGCGCCAAATTGTTCGTAGTAGCAGTTTTGCGCCCCAAGTTTTATATTCGTGCCAGCAAGTAACTCCTTAACATCGGTTAAACAAACAAATGGCGGGCACAAGACTATTTCAAACTTCATGCCCGCCAAGCTTTGAATCAATTCATTCACAAAAAGTTTTGCCTGTTGATTGGTTTTGTTCATTTTCCAATTGCCAGCGAGGATGATTCTATCTATTTTTTTTTGTCAGCAATGCTCTTAATTCCAGGAAGTTCCTTTCCCTCCAAAAATTCCAGGGAAGCTCCTCCACCGGTTGAAACATGACTGTAAGCTGATTCCAAACCGAATTTTGCCACCGCAGCAGCTGTGTCTCCACCACCTATGACCGTGGTTCCTTTGACTTTGGCTATTATTTCGGCAACCTTCTTGGTTCCCTCGGCAAAATCATCGATTTCAAATACTCCCATCGGACCGTTCCAAACGACAGTTTTTGCACCTTCCATTGCTTTTTCGAACAACGAAACCGTCTCAGGTCCTATGTCAAGACCCATCCAACCCTCAGGTATTCCCTCTGAGATTTTGACCACTTTCTTTTCCACACCTGGCTCCATTTTTTGAGCTATTACAGCATCGACAGGCAGAACAAGTTCAACACCTTTTTCCTTAGCCATTCTCATGATGTCTTTTGCAAGCTCAAGTTTGTCGTCTTCAACGAGGGATGACCCAACCGAGAACCCTTGAGCTTTGAGGAAGGTGAACATCATTGCGCCACCAATCAAAAGTTTGTCTGCCTTGTTGAGCAAGTTTGTTATAACACCTATTTTGTCCGAAACCTTGGCTCCTCCAAGCACGACAACATATGGGTGTTCAGGCTCGTAAGTTACTTTGCTTAGAAATTCTATCTCTTTCTCCATCAGAAAACCTGCAACGCTTGGTATGAAGGAAGCTATTCCAACGTTTGAAGCATGCGCTCTGTGAGCTGTTCCAAAAGCATCGTTGACGTGAATATCTGCCAACTCAGCCCAAGCACGGGCTAGTTCAAGATCATTTTTCTCCTCACCAGGATGAAATCTTGTGTTTTCCAAAACCAAAACATCACCTGGTTTCATGTTTTTCACAGCTTCTTTTACTTCGTCTCCATACAGCTGTGGAACAAATATGACATTTAGATTCGATATGTTCTTTAGATGTTCAGCCACTGGTTTCATGGAGTACTTCGGATCTGGTCCTTTTGGTCTGCCAAGGTGCGACAAAAGTATCACTTTTGCACCGTTTTTGACGGCATATTCTATGGTTGGCAAAGCAGCTCTTATTCTCGTATCATCGGCAACCTTACCATCTTTATCAAGGGGAACGTTGAAATCAACCCTCATGATAACGGTTTTGCCAGCCAGATCCACATCCCTGATTGTCATCTTTTTCATCTTTCCACCCCCTTTGCTGGTAAAAGAGGGAGGGAAAACCTCCCTCACATGAGTTTTGCGAGCAATTCGACTGTATCAACTACCCTACAGCTGTATCCGTACTCGTTGTCATACCAGGAGAATACTTTGATCAAATTATCTTTAACGTTTGTCAAGGTTGCATCGAAGATACCAGAATAAGGTGTTCCAACTATATCGGAACTGACTATTGGATCTTCGTTGTAAAGAATGATCCCTTTAAGTTCATTTTCGCAAGCTTCTTTCATAACTGCGTTGACTTCTTCGATTGTGGTTGGCTTTTCAACAAGTGCGGTGAAGTCGGATATTGATCCATCTGGGACTGGTACCCTCAAAGCGATACCATCGAGTTTTCCTTTGAGTTCTGGAACAACAAGTGCAACTGCCTTTGCAGCACCTGTTGTAGTTGGTATAGTGTTGAGAGCGGCAGCTCTAGCTCTCCTGAGATCTTTGTGAGGTAGATCCAGCACTCTTTGGTCGTTGGTGTAAGCATGAACAGTTGTCAAGAAACCACTTTTGATTCCGAATTTTCTGTGCAAAACTTTGATTATTGGAGCGATGGAGTTCGTTGTACAAGAAGCACAAGAAATTATGGTGTGCTCTGGTTTGAGATCTTTTTCGTTACAACCAATCACCACAGTTATATCTTCGCCTTTTGCTGGAGCTGTTATCACAACTTTTTTGGCTCCAGCTTGAAGGTGCAAAGCGGCCTTGTCCCTTTCAGTGAAAACTCCAGATGATTCAATAACAACATCGATGCCAAGGTCCTTCCAAGGAAGCTTTGAAGGATCCTTTTCACTGAAAACTTTTAAAGCTTTACCATCGATGACGATGTTTCCATCCGAAACCTTGACTTCACCTGGATAAATCTTGTGAACAGAATCGTACTTGAAAAGATGAGCAAGTGTGGCGGCATCGGTGATATCATTGATGGCAACAACTTCGATATCCTTTGAGTTTCTCCTTAGAATTTCCCTTAGCACTATCCTACCAATTCTTCCGAAACCGTTAATTGCCACTCTCACTTCAAATCCCTCCTTTAGGTTGATTATGCTCAATATTATACTACAAAAGTAATCCTTAACTGAAAGGTACATTTGTGTAAAAAATCACAAATTTGGCATACCTTGTATTCCCGTTATCTTCTCGATCTCCTCTTGTCGTCTCCTTTCAATTTCCTTCAAAGCTTCGTTTACAGCAGCAACGATCAAATCGTTCAACATTTCTTTATCTTGGAGAAGTGCGTCGTCGTATTCGATTGCCACTATTTCGTAGTTACACTTTGCTCTAACTTTAACCGCTCCTCCACCTGCTGAGCCAATAACTTCCATTGTTTCGAAGGTTTCTTCAAGTTTTTGAAGATTTTCCCACATCTGTTGTTGTATTTTCTCTAGATTTTGTAGTGTTTTATCCCCTTTCGCTCCGTAACTTCTCCCACCAAAGCCTCTAATTTTCTTCAAATTGATCACTCCTCAATTTGAACTTTTCCAGGGAACATTTGCCGAAGTTTCTTCAAAATTTCTTTTTCTCTCGCCTCATCTATGACCAACTTTATGGTGAAATCCTTTTTCAGCAGGGATTTTAAAAGGAATTCCAATTCAAACGTTTTTTGTTTCACATACTCGTACTGGAATTTTTGTGTCGGTAAAAACGATATTTCTATCTCTTTCTCCTTGACTTTTATTTGAGCTTGGGAAAGTGCAACGAACAGCGCTATGTCACCAACTGTTTTGAGATATTCAAGTACTTTTTCGATCTCACCGCTTCCTTTTTCTTCTTTTGTAACACTCTCAGGTGCTTGAATTTGTTGAGGCTGTGTAGGTTGCTGAGGTTGAACGTTTGAGTTTTCGGAAAGACTTGTTTTCGGTTTTGATTCAACAACAGCCGGTTGGGCTTCGGTTTTGCGATACTGTTGAGCCAAATTTGTCGACAGAAGTTTTAAAATTAACCTTTTGTTTTCGGCATATCTTAAGTCCTTCGAAATGTCGAAGATCTTTCTTGCCAAGTCAATGTATTCCTTTGACGGATTTTCCGAAATCTTCTTTTCCAAAAACTCCAGTGACATTTGGACAAGTTGATCAACATCGTAGCCGTGGTCGTAAACTTCGTCGATCAGTTTGACTAAGCCAACGATATCACCTTTTAAAATCGCTTCTATGTAATCTTCAACGGCTTTTGTTGGCACCAATCCGAGGGCTTTTTCCACAACCGATACATCTATTTTTCCATCTTGCGCATAACTCGAAACTTGTTCAAGCATTGATAAAGCATCTCTTAAACTACCCGAAGCCCTTTTTACAATGATCAACGCAGCCTCTTCATCAATAGACATTTGTTCATTTTGAGCCACATTTTTGATGTGTTGTAGCATATTTTTTTCTGAAAGATTTTTAAATTGTATAACTTGGCACCTAGATATGATCGTTGGAGGAACTCTTTCCAAATTCGTTGTTGCAAGCACAAAAACAACCTTTTCCGGTGGTTCTTCCAAAGTTTTCAAAAGAGCGTTGAAAGCTTCCCTGGTCAGCATGTGAAATTCGTCGACGATGTAAACTTTGTAGTTTCCCATCATCGGTCTGAAGCCAACGGCATCTCTTATTCTTCTGATCTCATCTATACCACGGTTAGATGCCGCGTCGAGTTCTATAACGTCGGGATGGATTCCTTTGTCTATGGCGAGACAGCTGTCACATTTACAGCAGGGTTCATAATCTACTCTATTTGGGCAGTTCAAAGCTTTTGCGAGGATTCTGGCAATAGAAGTTTTTCCGGTACCCCTTGGACCGGCGAATATGTACGCGTGAGAAACCTTGTTTTTCTTAATGGCGTTTTGGAGAACCAATTTTGCCTGTTCTTGGTCTATTATTTGGTTGAAACACTTTGGTCTATATTTTCTATAGAGAGCTTCCAAAGGCAAATCACCCAATTCACATTATATCAAAGATTCTGGAGGTGTGACAGTTGAATAAGTTCAACTTTCTTTTCATAGTGTTTTTGACGATGTTGCTTTGCAGTATCGCCCTTTCTCAAGTTGTTCCACAGTGGTTTCAAAATCTCGTACAAGAAGCCAGAGGAAAGTTTGGGTTGGTGACTGATCCAAAGTTTGTCGAAGAACTTTACACAGCCATTTTAAACGTCTCGGAGAAACACGGTTTGGATCCTTTGCTCATAGTGAGTTTAATACTTGTGGAGAGTGAATTTAGGTTTGTTGTTGGGTCATCAGGTGAACTTGGCCTAGTTCAAATAAAACCTGAAACAGCTGCGTTCGTTGCGAGAATATACGGTTTGCAGGAACCATCAGAAGGTTGGAGATCTCTTTTGTGGGATTATAATTTAAACATAGAGTATGGGGCGCTTTACTTGAAATATCTTTTGAATAGAACAAATGGAAATCTCTTCAAAGCCTTGGAACTTTACAACGGTGGTAGTAGAAAGAGTGAGTACGCAAACAAAATTATCAAAGCTTACGAGGAGATGATGACATATCACCAAGATCTTGGTAGTGGAAGATGATTCAAAGATTGCAAGATTGCTTGAAATTTTTCTTCAAAATCACGGTTATCAAGTTAAAATTGCGCCGGATGGTGAAAAAGGTTGGGAGGAATTTGTTTTCTTTGATCCAAAGATCGTGATAGTGGATTTGATGCTTCCCAAATTCGACGGGTTTGAACTGATAGAAAAGATACGTTCAGTTGATCAAGAAGTTGGGATAATCGTTTTGACTGCCAGAGGAGAAGTTGAGAACAGAATAAAAGGTTTCAAAAAAGGCGCAGACGACTATGTACCTAAGCCTTTTCACCTTGAAGAGTTGTTGGCAAGGATAGAAGCGCTTGAAAAGCGCGTTAAGAAAGACGAGCTTTTGCGAGTAGGTCAAGTCATTTTTGATCCAAAAAGCAGAACCTTGACCTTTCCTGATGGAACTGAGACTGTTCTTTCCGAAAGAGAGTCATCCCTTTTGTATTGGTTGGTTGTTAAAGCCGGGACTGTTCTGTCTCGCGAAGAATTGTTGGAGCTTGTGTGGAAAGATAGCGAAAACATCAGCAAAAACATAGTGGATGTTTACATTAAGTATCTTCGAGACAAACTCAAAGATTATGGTGGGATGATCAAAACGGTGAGGGGAAGCGGATATGTTCTCGACACTTAAATGGAAGATGACTTTCTGGCAAACTGTTTTGTTTTCGCTGTTGTTGGGGCTTGGTTTTTTAATGGCTTACAACATCACAAAAACTTTGCATATAAATCGTTCAGCTGAGGCGTTGAAAAGGGATGTACAGGCTTCTTTAAGGCTTTTTCCAAGACCTTTTAGAATATCTCCGGTACCACATGGACTTGTAATTTTGAACGAAAATGGTGAGATAATTTACGGGTCAATCGATGTTGAAAACGAAAATTTTCAAAAGTTCGTAAATCATGTCCTATCGCTCAAAACTCCTTCTTACGTCAAGCTTGGCAAAAACGAATATTTGGTTGTAAAAATGACTTTGTTGACGTTTTCTGGAGAAAGGAGCTTCTTTTTGCTTGGCCCTGCCGGTAGTACGGGCGATTTGCTCAAGTTGTTGGCTCGCACTTTTTGGATTTTGTGGGGGATTTTTAGCATAGCTTCGCTTTTGCTTGGAGGGTACTTTGTCACCAAAACTTTGGAACCAATGAAAAGAATAACCGAGGAAGTGAAAAACATAAACGCCAGCGATTTGTCAAAAAGAGTTTATGATCCAAAAACCAACGACGAAGTTTCAATTCTTGCCAGAACCATAAACAGCATGCTTGATAGATTAGAAGCCGGATTTGAAGCACAAAGCGAGTTCATTCGTGACGTTTCTCATGAACTGAGAACGCCTTTGACAACCATACAAGGATATGCCGAATTGATCTTGAATTTTCTAGACAGAAAAGACATTGTTGTTGAGGCTGCTTCGACGATTTTTGAAACTGCCCAGAAACTTTCTAGATTGACGGAGTCTTTGCTTGCACTTTCCATGCCAGTGAAAAAAGTAGAGTTTCGTCAAGTTGACTTAAGGGAATTTCTTGAGGCTTTAGCTGAAACGTTTAAAGCTCAGTTTAAAGACTTCAACATAATCGTTGAAGGGCAAGGAAAAGCTTACACTGACCCAAAGGTGCTGGAAATAATTGTGAAAGCGTTGGTTGAAAATGCCGTGAATTTTTCGAAAGATAGAAAAGAAGTGATCCTGCGATGTGAAGAAGGGAAACTGTCGGTCAAAGATTTTGGAATAGGGATAGAAGAGAGTGAGATCCCGAAAATTTTCAGAAAATTCTACAAGGTTGATAAATCTAGGTCAAAGGATGGTTATGGTCTAGGGCTCTCGATCGTCGATAAACTTTTGAAATTCATAAATGCGAAGATAGAGGTGAAAAGTAAACTTGGCGAAGGAAGCGAGTTTACAATCGTGTTCCCTGATCAAAGGGAGGTTTTACAGTGAAAGTAGGAGGTCAAGCAATAATCGAAGGAGTTTTGATGATGGGCAAAAGAGTTGTGATCGCCGTAAAGAACCAAGATGGTAACGTGATAGTTGAGGAATTATCTGTCAAAGTCCCGAGCAATTCAAAAATGTTCAAGATACCCTTGATTAGAGGACTGATCTCTGTATACTACTCTTTGTATTACGGTATATTAGCGCTCAACAGATCCGCCGAGATAAGTACTGGTCAAAAAATGAAAAAATCCGAAACCTTTTGGTCTATCGTTTTGGCAGTTGGATTGGCTGTGGGTTTGTTCATTGTGCTTCCAACTTTGTTGATCAACCTCATAAAGGGCTTAAAAGAAAACGAGTTTTTGTTCTCTCTATTTGAAGGAATTGTACGGTTGATTTTCTTTTTGATTTACGTTTACATAATTTCTTTCATGAAAGATGTCAAAAGAATCTTTCAATACCACGGTGCTGAGCACATGGTTATAAACGCCTATGAATCTGGTGAAAAGTTGATCGCTGAAAATGTGAGAAAATACAGTACGATTCACCCTAGGTGTGGAACAAGTTTCGTGATGATAGTTTTAATCGTATCCATAGTTTTGTTCAGCCTTTTTGGCTTGATAAGGTCGAATGATTTGCTATGGAGAATTTTGACAAGACTTGTGATGTTACCAGTTGTTGTTGCGTTCTCCTATGAAATCTTGCGAATTTCTTCAAAAGGTTCAAAAATCATGAAAATTCTAACGGCACCTGGCTTGCTTTTACAAAAACTTACAACAGCCATTCCAGATGACTCACAAATTGAGGTTGCGTTGATTTCACTGAAAGAAGCGTTGAAAGAAAAGGTGAATACAGATGCTTCTGGGATAGAATTTCTTGGTTAATCACCATCTTGTGGTTAGCTCTAGCGTTCCGCTTGGAATTATGTTGTATTTTTTCAACAGTTCTCTGACATCTTCAGTTGCATAAATTCTCACGATTTGCAAAAGGTTGTTTTCCATTATCTTGTAAGCCGGATAACGTTTCATGTAATCATCAAAGGTAAGTATTTCGTCTTTTTTAGAATCATAAAGGTATACGTTGCTTTTTAGAAATTCTTCTGGATGCATTAAAGACAACTTGTAAGGTGTATCTGGTTTGAATATTTCGTCGAACTTTTCGAAAATTCTAACGAGTTGTTTCCTATCTTCAGACGAAAGTTCTTTTGATTTGCTGAGAACTTGGTTGATGCCTTCTTTAATTTTCTTCAACGTATCTTCCACAACGGCACTGCAGACTATGGATGGATCAACGCCTTGGGTGGAGAAAATCACCTCAACAACAACCTTCCAAAGATCTCTTTTTTGATAGCGTCTCACCAATTTGTAAGCCTTAACAAGTTTTTCTTCTTCCGAAGTCAAAGCCACGTTTCCGGATAAAATCTGCTGTTCGTCGCAAGTGTATTTTTGAAGAAGTTTTTCAAATTGCGATATCACCATGTACATTATTGATTGATCCGTTAAATCGAGAAATTTTTGCAAATCTTTGACCTTTTCTTCCAATCGCAGTGGTTCGTAAATCAAGGAGAGTATCTCCTGAATCATTAAGTCAGCAGCCCTTGAGGTTTTGTGAAAATAGACATTTTTGTACATCATGAATCTGCTGAACAAGCTTGCATATATTTGGTCTAAAACCTTTACATCATAACAAAGAATTTGCTTTTGACCAAAAACTTTGATGTAAGAGTTCCTGATGAGACGATCCACAGCGCTAACACCAAAATCGCTTGTTCCGCAATAATAAGCATCCCTTAGCAGGAAATCTAACCTGTCTGCTCCGAGAGGACCTTGTACGATGTTGAATTCCACAGTACCAGTTGATTCACCTTCGAAAATTTCGTTGACCTTTTGCATCAGCAAGTAGAATGTTTTTTCAGAAATCTTATCGGTTTTCATGGTAATTTTCAAGTCTTCTGCGACGGCTTCCCTCATCCTTGGATCGGGGATTCTCAAAAAACATTCCATCAATTCGTATGGCATCAATTCAAGCAGTAGCTTCTCTCTGTATTGGTCATGCCCGTCTTTTATCTGCATCCTTTTGTAAACTACGTCGTCAAATTGGTGGCTAAAAGGCCCATGCCCAATGTCGTGCAACAAGCCTGCAAGACGAATGATTCTGATTTTCGATTGGTCCTTGAAAAGTCGGTTCGCATAAATGCCAGCTATGTGCATCACTCCAAGTGAGTGTGCAAATCGAGTATGACTCGCTCCAGGATAAACCAATTCAGCGCCGACAAGTTGTGATAAGCTTCTTAGCCTTTGAACAGGTCTTGTGTCAATCGATAATATCTCCAACGGAAAAAGTGCTATTTCAGAATGTATTGGATCACGTGACACCTTGTGGTACACCGCTTATCACCTCTTTTGAGATTTTACAACGATTTTGGCATAATAGTTTCGCTTGATAAAAGAGAGGTGGGAATTTTGTTGGCCATCAAGGCATTGAACGTGACAAAGGTTTTCAGAAGAGAGAAAAACGATTTAATTTATGCTGTGAACAATGTTTCTTTTGAGGTTGAAGAAGGTGAAATATTCGGTATTCTTGGTCCTAATGGATCGGGTAAGTCGACGTTGATTAGGCTTATTTCAACTCTTTTGATACCCGACAGTGGCACCATAGAAGTTTTTGGAAAAGATGTGGTGAAAGAAGCGCACGAGGTTAGAAAATACATTCACAGAGTTTCCGCCGAAGCTGGACTTTTCAAAAAACTTTCGGCGTATGAGAATTTGTTGTTCTCGGCTGGAATTTACGGTTTAAGCAAAAAAGAGGCCTACGAGAAAATCAACGAAATAGCTTCGTTGATAGGACTTGATAAAAAAAGGCTCAACGATCCGATTGAACAGTTTTCAAGAGGTATGCAACAAAAAGTATCCATTGCAAGGGCTTTTCTAACTCAACCAAAATTGCTGCTACTCGACGAACCGACGACAGGGCTCGATCCGCGTGCAAAATTGGAGGTTCACGCCCTTATAAGAAAGGCAAACAAGCAAGGCAGCACCATACTTCTTTCAACACACGATATGAACGAGGCTTATGAGCTTTGTGACAGAGTGATGATAATTTTCAACGGCAGGATAGTTGTGATAGGTGATCCAAAAGAATTGGTTAGAAACATGAGGGAAAAATATCAGGATGCAACTTTGGAAACAGTATTTTTGGAATACACTGGTTATGACTTTTCCGAGGTAGATGTTGAGGAGGTCGGATGATATGGAGAGTCTGATCAGAGAAATAAGGGCAGCAGGAGCTTTCATAACGAGGAATCTTCATCTGACAAAAAGGTATTTCAAATGGGAGCTGGTGTTCTTTGCTTATACGGTTGCAAACACCGTAACCATGGGATTCATCGGCAAAGGTGCGGTCCAGTTTGGTGCAACAATTGATGTGAATTATCTTGTACTTTATATGCTCATTGGTTCAATACTTTGGGGATATCTTTCTGTTCTTTTTGAAATAATAGCAGAAACAGTGGCGTGGGAAAGATGGGAAGACACAATTGAATATACCTTCATGGCACCGGTGAGTAGAGTAACGCATTTGCTTAGCACGTGCATGTACAGTGTTGTGTATGGGATCTTAAGAAGTGCACTGATACTCGTTATCGTAGCTTTGATGTTCAAATTGGATTTATCGAAAGCTAATTTTGCAGGAGCAGCAGTTGTTTTGGCGGCGAGTTCGATATCGTTCATAGGTCTTGGCGTAATGGGTGCGGTTTTACCGTTGATTTCACCTGAAAAGGGAGTGCAAGTTGTTCACATTTTTCAGGCTTTGCTGTTGATGTTTTCTGGCGTTTATTACGAGATAACGGTGCTTCCAAATTGGATGCAAGCTGTTGCGAAGTTTTCCCCCGCGACTTATGCTCTTAGAGGCATGAGGAATGCTTTGCTTGAAGGAAAAAATGTGGCACAACTTTGGAATGAAATATTTCCATTGCTTTTGTTTGGTTTGGTATTACTTCCACTTGGTATCTTTGTGTTCTCCAAAGTAGAGCTTTATGCAAAAAAGAAAGGATTGTTGAAAAGACATGGTTGAAGTTTTGTCAAATATCGTCAAAGTTAATGTATACTAAGTTGTGAAAAATAAAGCAAGGGGTCAAAAGTTGTGCATGTAGTTATCAAATACAAGAAATATGGGCTTTTAAGATTTCTTTCGGCAATAGAGACCGCTAATGCCATAGAAAGGCATTTGAGACGAACTGGTTTGAAAATGGTTTTCAGTCAAGGGTTTCACAGAAAACCAAGAATTTCTTACCTTGACCCGACACCGACTGGTGTGGTAAATTTAGCTTTGTATGTCCGTGTTGAGGTTGAAACGTTTTGCGAAAAACTTTTGGATGAACTTAAGAAAACCGCTTTACCCAAGCTTTATCCAGTGAGTTTGTGGTGGACTGAGGTTGATCCAAATAGGGTTGTGACCGGGTACAGTTATAGGATAATATTGGATGAAGACTGCGTGGATCTTTCAAATTACGATGAAAATAAACCGCTTAAAACTGACAAGAAAGAAGGTAAAGTCGGAGAATTTTTCCAAAACCTACGCTTTAAAAAAGTTGGGCGTTTTCTCATCTTGGAGTATACCCAAACAAGAAACAAATTGCTGCATCCTATGTATCTATGCAAGATGTTGATGGTTAAAGAACCATCCGTTTTCATCGTTCAACGTACAGAAGCGTTGTGTGGTGGCAAAGCTTTGAGTGAACTGTTGGAGGAAAGTTATGGCAAAGAAAATATTGGTTGTTGATGATTCTGATGTGCTGAGAAAAATAGTTGTTTTTAACCTTCAAAAAGAAGGTTATTCAGTGTTTGAAGCAAGAAACGGTGTTGAGGCATTACAACTTGTTGAACAAATTAAACCAGATCTTGTAATCCTTGACGTTATGATGCCAGAGATGGATGGTTTTGAAGTACTACGAAGGCTTAGATCAAATCCAGCTTACAATTCGATTTTTGTTATAATGTTGACTGCAAAAGGTGGAGAAGAAGATCCAAAAATTGCTGCTAGTCTTGGAGCAAATGGCTTTCTTACAAAACCTTTCAGTCCGGTGAAGTTGCTGGAAGAGGTTCGGAGAGTGGTTGGTGAGTGACGGATTTGGAAAATTTAAGAAAAAGGGTTTCAAAAATTAAGGATTTGTCAAAAGATAAGCCGATCGGTCCAAATGAAATTTTTCCGCTGATTGACGATTTGATGAGAGAAATAGAGAGAAATCAAGCACAGCAGATGAAAATGATGGAAGAATACTTGGAGGAACTTTCGAAGACTTATCAAGAGATCAGTACACTTTTTGAGCTGAACAATCTTTTTTCCAGTGTCATAGATCCAAGAGAAAAACTGGAAGAAATGAGTGAGCTTTTGTTGCAAACAATTTCATTTTGTGGAATAGTAATCGACTTAAAACTGCCAGATCAAGAAATTCACTTTGAGCAAAAAATAGACGTAAGTGACGAGATATTTCAACATGCAAAATATCTTGTTTCAAATCTAGAAGAAAAAGTTTTGCTCTTAGAACCATCGGACAGGGATCCGTTGATATCCAATTTGTTATCTGTACCAGTGAAAAGCATGAAATCCATTTGGGGAAGAATAACTCTTGTCGAAAAAAAGAATGGTATATATACAGCTGCGGATAGAAAAATCCTTGAAGCTGCTGCACAACAACTTGCGGCTGTGTGTGAAAGAAACCTGAGACTCAGACAAGAAGTTGAACGTGAGAGGCTTAAAAGAGAACTTGAAATAGCACGGCAGATTCAAAAGCGCTTGCTTCCAGTTGATCCTCCAAAAATTCCTTTTGCAGAACTTAAAGCTTACAGCGAACCTGCCGTCCAAGTTGGCGGAGATTACTATGATTTCATGGTTCGAGGAGAAAAATTGATGGTTTGTGTTGCCGATGTTTCTGGAAAAGGCATACCAGCAGCTCTTTTGATGACGTCGTTCAGAAGCGCTTTGAGAACACTTGCTGCTGCCCCGAAAAACATCTCTGAACTCGCGTCACAGTTAAATTCGATCTTCTGTGAAGATCTTGAAGAAGACAGATTCGTGACGGGGGTTTTTTGCTGTTTTAACAAAGCTGGCGAGGTAGAAATCGTGAATGCGGGTCATAACCCAGTTTTGATTTATCGTTCTGGAAAAGTTGAAGTGATAAATGCACACGATTTACCGTTAGGTATTGTTTCAAATTTTGTATACCAGTCAGAAAGAGTTTCTTTAAGACCTGGTGATGTTATTTTACTTTACACCGATGGAGTAATCGAAGCAAAAAATGCTTCTGGTGAAGAATACGGTTTGGAGAGGCTAATTGAGGTTTTCCAATCTTCAGTGAACTTTCCAGCCGAGCGAATTGCAAAGGAAATTGAGAAAGATTTGCTAAGATTTGTTGGTGATTGTCCTCAACACGATGATACCACAATTGTGGTGGTAAAATATCTTGGAGAAAAATCTTAGTTTTAGGGAGGGATAGAAAGTGTCAGGTCACAACAAGTGGGCGAATATAAAACATAGGAAAATGGCACAGGATGCGAAAAGATCACAACTTTTCACAAAGCTCATCCGAGAAATAATAGTTGCAGCAAGACTTGGAGGAGGTAACCCAGAAACAAATCCAAGGCTTAGAGCAGCTATAGAAAAAGCCAGAGAGGCAAGCATGCCAAAGGAAAACATTGAAAAAGCCATCAAAAGAGGTACAGGAGAACTTGAAGGAGCCGACTATCAAGAAATAATTTACGAAGCCTATGCCCCAGGTGGAGTTGCATTGTACATCAGAACTTTGACAGACAACAAGAATAGAACCGCCCAAGAACTAAGGCATGTTTTAAGCAGGCACGGAGGTAGTTTAGCAGATCTTGGTGCGGTCAGCTGGATCTTTGAAAGAAAAGGGGTAATAACTGTACCAAGATCTCAAGTTGCAAACGTTGAGGAACTCATGATGTTGGCTATCGACGCTGGAGCTGAAGATATAGACGATTCCGATGATCCAATTAGAATCATCACCGCTCCTGATGATTTGATGAAGGTTAAAGAAGTTCTTGATCAAAACGGCTACAAATCCGAAGCAAGCATATCGTACATACCCAAGAACACCGTGAAAGTCTCTGGAAAAGATGCGGAAAGGGTTTTGGCTTTGTTGAATGCTCTTGAAGACATGGACGACGTTCAAGAAGTCTACTCTAACTTCGAAATGGACGATGCAGAAATGGAAGCCATTCTTTCTCAGATGAATCAATAGAAAATGGGAAAATCAACAGTCTTTGCACTAATTCTGCCAGTTTTGTGTGTTGCTGCTGTTGTAAACGTCGATTTTTGCGTTGGCGATATTGCAAAAACTGGCTTGACCTTCTTGCCTCGTTTGGAGTTCTGGAAGGTCAACGCCAGGTTATATTTTGATTTATCATTGGTCTTTAAAGATGAAAAGTTGACTCTGGCTTCCTTAAGTAAACCTGAAGAAAGTTTAAGAGATCTATCGATTCTTTTTGATTCCGCCGGGATAAAGTACGGTGTTGTCCCAAATGACTTCTTGTTTTTCACAAACGTAGGTTTTTCCGAAAAAACTTTGAGTGCTTGGGCTTTTGATAAAGTGTTTGGTGCTTGTGTTGCTGAGAACAACTATCTTGTTTTTTTGAATCTAAACTTTTTTGCGATATCTGTTGGTAGCGATGGTTCTTACCATTTGGCAATTCCAGTTAAGTTTAAACAGATCTCTCTTGGACCATTTTTGAGCGATAAAGGGTATGGCTTTTGTTTTAGGTATGGTCAGTTGAATATACTGGGAATTTTTGAAAGAGGTCTTCGAATCACTGTTGGTCAACCAGATTTTGTGATTTTTTCCGAGTACCTTGATGAAAAGTTGAACGTTGGGATTTCTTGGAACAACGACGAAGAATGGTTGAAAGTGTCAAACAACGGTTTTTCCTTTCGTAAAAGAATTGGTGCGGTTGCTTTGATATGCAAATTTGAGTGGGAGGAGTGGTATGCAGGATTTTCTTTCCCAATTTTCTGGTGAACTTCCGATGGAGGAGTTTGAGTGGTTCATAAAGGAGATCCACAGGTATTTCAACCTTGATTTGTCTGGCTATAAACCCCACAGGTTAAAACGAAGGATTGAAATACTTATCAGAAAGTACAAGTTAAACTCTTACAAAGATTATTTGAAACTACTTCTATCCGACCCCAAAGTTAAGGATGAATTTTTCGATAGATTGACGATAAATGTCACCGAGTTTTTTAGAAACCCAGAAAAGTGGTGGGAATTAAGGGATAAATTCTTGCCAGAACTTTTGGCTTCCAGCAAAGGAAGGTTTAAGGCATGGAGCGCAGGATGTGCCAGTGGAGAAGAACCTTATTCGCTTGCAATTCTTTTGGAGGAATTGAAAGCTCCGCCAACGGCGTATGTACTCGCAACTGATATAGATGATAAAGCTCTTGAAGAGGCGGAAAATGGCATCTATGAACCCAGATCGATGGTGAGTACTCCTAAAGCTTATATCGATAAGTACTTTGACATTATCGATGGTCGTTATAAGGTCAAAGATAATGTGAAAAAAAGGGTGCAATTTAAAAAGCATAATTTACTTCAAGATCCATTTCCAGACTCCTTGGATTTGATAATCTGTCGCAACGTTGTAATATATTTCGAGCAAGCAGCTAAAGACATGCTTTACAAAAATTTTGCCAAGGCTTTGAGGATTGGAGGGTATCTTTTTGTAGGAAGCACTGAAAGAATATTCAACTATGACGAACTTGGCTTAAAAATTGCCTCACCTTTCATCTATCAAAGGGTGAGATGAATGTTTTGGGTAATCTTGGTTTTGTTGATCGATCAGCTTTCAAAAGCTCTTGTTGAGCGTTTTTTGATCGGACCTGTGTTCGTAATCCCGGGATTTTTGTGGTTGACCTACACCAGGAACACGGGTATAGCTTTTGGCATGTTTTCAAAATCTTCGTGGATCATCTGGGTTATATTGTCGGTGACGATTTGTCTTGCTTTGATACCTTACTTTGTTAAGGTTAAAACTTTGACAAAAGTTGGACTTGAAATGATAGTCGCTGGATCGATTGCGAACAACTTTGTGGACAGGATAAGACTCGGCTACGTGGTGGATTTCATAAATCTTCGCTTTTTTCCAGCAGTTTTTAATTTTGCCGACGTTTTCATAACAATAGGTGGTTTTCTCGTCGTTTTAAGCTTGTTAAGAGGGGAAAAGGATGGAATTTAAAGTCGGCAAAAGCGAAGCCAACCAAAGGTTGGATTTGTTTTTGCTGGCAAAGCTTCCAGTGAAGTTTTCAAGAAGTTACATACAGAAAGCCATAAAAGAAGGCAAAGTGAAGGTCAACCAAAAAGTTCAAAAACCAAGTTACAAGGTTAAACCCGGAGATGTTATTTTTGTGGAAGAACCAGCAGTTGAGTTGAAACCTATCGCTGTTGAGCCTGAGCCGATCCATCTGGATATTCTATACGAAGATCACGATATAATCGTTGTCAACAAGCCGGCTGGGATGGTTGTCCATCCGATCCCAGCTCACATGACTGGTACCCTTGTCAATGCTTTGCTTTACCATTGTAAGGATTTGCAAGGAATTGGTGGGGAGCTTCGACCTGGCATAGTTCACAGGCTTGACAAAGATACGTCTGGGGTAATAGTTGTGGCAAAGAATGATTTGGCTCATCAAAGCTTGTCGAAACAGTTCAAAGATAGAAAGGTTTTCAAAATGTACTTTGCATTGGTTCAAGGTTGTGTGAAAAACGATGAAGGTGAAATACAGCTTTCACTTGCTAGGCATCCAGTTCACCGTATCAAAATGACTGTTTCTGAAACAGGAAGAAAATCGATTACTCTATACAAAGTTTTAAAACGCTTCAAAGACCTTGCAACATTGGTTGTGGCTTATCCAAAAACGGGAAGAACTCATCAAATAAGAGTACACATGAAGTTCATTGGCCATCCTATCATTGGAGATCCGTTGTACGGGAAAAAGAGTTTTGAAGGCATAGAACGTCAGATGCTTCATGCCGCAAGACTTGGTTTTTTCCATCCAAGAACAGGAGAGTATGTGCAGTTTACAGCACCCCTGCCGGAGGATTTCAAACAAGCCATAAGGATGATTCATAGGATGTGTCTTCAATGATTTTCGCGGTAGTTAGTCCATACAGCTTTGATGGTTCAGTTCTTCGGTTGGAGGAATTGATAAAATTTGCTAAGGCTTTTGGAATGAAATCTTTGTTTTTGTGCGACAGAAATTTTCATGCAGCAGTTCATTTCAACAAACTTTGCAGAGAAAACGGGCTTGTTCCTGTTCATGGTTTAAGGCTTAAAGACAAGATATTCTACGCAAGATCTAGGAACGAGTTTGAAGAACTGGTATCAGCTTACAACCAAAAGCGTGAACCAAACACACCTTATCTATCACTTGACGAGGTAAAGTTGGTTTACTTTTTGAAAAAAGACGATTTTGAATCCCATCTTGCCATGTGCAAAATCCTATCGGTTGAACCAAAGCAAGATGGTTATTTCAGCAAAAAGCTTTACGATCCAGCCGAAATCTTGAAAGCCACCTCTTACGATTTGAAGGTTGATTTCAAACTTCCAGAGCCTGAACGCGGTTGGCTAAGAGCTTTTGCAAAAGATCTTCAAAAGGGTCTTTTGGATAGATTCCTATATGAAGTTGAGGTTGTTGAAAAACTTGGGTTTGAAAGCTATTTTTACGTTGTAAAACAGATAATCGACATTGCAAAAGAAGCAAAAATTCAAATTGGTCCTGGCAGAGGAAGTGCGGTGGGATCTGTCGTTTCTTACGCGTTGGGAATAACATCGATCAACCCGGTTGAGTACGACTTAATGTTTGAAAGGTTTTTGAACGAATACAGGAACGAACCACCTGACATCGACATAGATGTCGAGGACGAAAGAAGATATGAGCTCATTCAACTGCTAAACTCAAAATTTCCATTTGTTGCTCAGATATCCACTTTTTCTAGGTTGTCTGAAAGATCCATTCTCAACGAACTTCGTCGAGAAAACTTTTCTGTAAGCGATGAAACGGTTAAAAAGTTGATTGGCCTTCCGTTTAGAAGAAGTATTCATGCATCTGGTGTTGTGATAAGCAAGGAACCGTTGAATATACCTTTAGTGCCAGACTTGGATCAAAAAGTCACCGAGTACGACATTTACTCACTTGAAGATGTCGGGGTAATTAAAATCGATCTTCTTGGTTTAACTACGCTCTCTTTTTTAAAACGCTTGAAAGAGAAGCTTAAAATTCATCACATACCAATTGGTGATAAACTCGCTTATTCCATCATCAAAAGAGGGCAAACTCTTGGAGTTTTTCAATTGGAATCTCAAACTGCAAGAAAACTTTGCAGGCAAGTTAGGCCAGACGATATCGAAGAACTGTCGATTTTGCTTGCTTTGAACAGACCAGGTCCACTGATGGTAAAACTCAACGAAATGTACGCAAGAAGAAAAAGAGGCTGTGAAAACCAGGAAAAACTTTTCCCTGAAACAAAGGGTGTGATCGTTTATCAAGAACAAGTCATGAAGCTTGCCATGGATGTGGCAGGACTTTCAGCGGCTGAATCTGACCTTTTTAGGAAGGCAGTTTCAGGAAAAGATCCACAACTTATGAAAGAAGCTTTGGAAAAGCTCAAAAAAGGGATGCAAAGCAAGGGATATTCAAAGGAAGAAATAAATCATTTGGTTAATTTGATTTCGAAATTTGCAGAGTATGCCTTCAACAAATCCCACAGCATAGCTTATTCACATTTGAGTTATGAACTTGCCTATCTCAAACGTTTGATGCCCAAAGAATTTTTCTTTGAATACATAAGGATGCATTCAACCGAAAAAGATAAGAAATTTTTGGCTGTCCAAGAGTTGATAAATCTTGGCTTCAAAGTTTTGCCTGCTTCTGTAAATTTGCAAAAAGCAAGCGAAGATGAATTTGTCATGCCGCTTGAAGCAATTGAAGGTGTGAGCGATGTTTTGGCGAAAACGATCTACGAAAATTCCCCATATTCAAGTATCGAAGATTTTGTGCGTAGAACAAATGTTTCAGTTTCTATCCTTCACAAGTTAGTCATGGCTGGCGCTTTTGATTGTATTTACGGCGATAGAGAAAAGGCTTTGAATGCTTTTGAATTCTTTCGAACAGGGGTTGATGCATCACTTCTTGAAATAGCAGCAAAATTTGGAAAACGCGTTGAACAACCCAAGTATCAGCTTTCAGAAAAGGATATTGCCGAGCTTGAAGAAACCAGTTACGGTTTTCCGCTGACTCCTTTTTCCACAAGTTTGAAAAAATATTTTGCACCAGTTTGTGAAGTTTTCACAACTTTTAGAATTTTACCTGTTTGTGTGGAAGTTAAAGGTTCGTACGCGAGCGATGGTAAAACGATATTCAAGTTGAAAAACGCACCAAGTGAAGGGGAATATTTGCTGGTACTTGGGCCAGATTGCGAAGCTTTTGAGATTAGGAAAATCGGAGAAGTTTTGGGCGTGATTTACGAGTTATTTGATTGCTTTGATGAACAGGATTTTGAAAACGCATCACAATGGGAGAGCACCAAAATAACTTTGGGTGGAAAAAAGGTCATTTTAAAATCAGTTCGTCCAGTGTTGGATAGTTGTAAAATAAACATTCTGCCTGAAGTTTGGTTGCAAAGCAGTGCTTGAAATGGTTTAATAGTGTGGTATACTTGTAGCGTGAGCAGGCGTAGCTTCAAAAGGCGGAGCGCCGCCTTGGTAAGGCGGAGGGTGTGGGTTCGAGTCCCACCGCCTGCTCCATTTTTTATTATTTTTCCCAAACGAGTTCTCCCGCAACGTAAACTGCCACTGGGTCGTCTTCGAATTTCATTGGATTTCTTTCGTAAATTGCAAAATCCGCCATATAACCAGGTTCGATTTTTCCCAAAGGAATTTTCACCATTTGAGCGTTAGCGGTTGTGTAAAGGTCCACGCATTCTTTTGGTGAAAATCCCAATTTTAAAGCAGCTTCGATGACGTACTTTGGGTCTTCTGGTGAAACTGGCGCATCGCTTGAAAAACCTATCTTAAGGCCCATTTTGAACATCTCGATGAATGGGTATGTTAAAGCATCGAGATCTTGTGGAATGTGTGATTTTTTTATCTCATCATCTTCGAAAGCAAAGTGCGGTTGTATTGAAATATAAGTTTCTCTGAGTTTTTCAAGGTCTTCTTTTTTTATCAGCTGAACATGGATGATTCGATTGTTGGGGAAATCCTTGAAAACGTTAGCTACTTCGCTAACAGCCGCATCTCCTATCGCATGAACGCAGAGTTGGATCCTTTTCTCTTTGCAAAGTTCCGCATATTGTCTTAGCTTATCTTCGTCGATTAATTTGGTTCCTCGATAACCATGGCTGTTTGGATACGGTTTGCTCAAATACGCCGTTTTTCCTCCCAAAGATCCGTCGGCAAAAAGTTTGACACCACCTACGAAAACCCTTTCTGTTAACCTTCCAAATTCGTTGAAGTTTTCCAGTTGATCTACGTTTGGAAGATAAAGCTTTTCAAAAATCCTTATTTTGGAGCCCAAAAGAACTTTCTTAAGGTTTTCCCAGCTGATCCCATGAAGATCATCAGAATGAACAAAAGTCACTCCTTTTGAAAGAAAGGCATTTTGTCCAACTTGAAAGTATTGTTCGTAATTTTCATCGGGAAATTTTGATTTGAGAATTTCCAGCTCTTCTTCTTTGAAGATGCCATCTTCTTTTTGAATCCCGGCTATTTCCATAGCTTTTTTATTGACTATAGCCACATGTCCACATCTTCTTATCAGTATCACCGGTTTGTCAAACTTGTCCAACATTCTCTTGTCTGGGCAACCTTTCAGTTTTTCCTCACTCCAACCTCTGCCAACGACAACAGAAGCATTGCACTTGCTTATGAGTTCATACATTTCTTCTTGGCTTTTGACGTTTTCAAGATTTAGCTGAAGATACTTCTTACCAACACCAATTATGTGTGCATGGGAATCTATATAACCTGGCATGACGTAGAATCCCTGTAGATTTTTCTTCGAAGATTCACTTGGTCTTTCAACAAACATGCCGTTTTCAACAAAAAAGTCACTTTTTTCAAATTGTCCTTCTTTGTAAATCAAAGCGTTTTTGAAGATCATCTTCATCACCCAAAAAGTTTTGCCTTGGTTTCTTCTCGTTCTTCTTCGCTGTAAGAAAAAGCTCCATCCTCCCTGGTACACCAGGCTGGAAGAGGGAATTTGACAGTGATCGGGAGTCTAAGGAATGGTTGATCAACGATGACTTCTCCTTGTTGAAGTAAAGCTGCACGTTGTTTTTGCTCTAAAGTTAAATGTCCATATTCTGGCTTTTCAAGTTCAACTGCCTTTTGCCTGCCTACAACAGTTGTCGAAGACTGTGTGATAACCCTGTAGTCGACTTCAGAAGCAGTTTGTTCTGCACCGATGAGGATTATTCTGAAAGACCTTCCTCGTTCCGCAATATCTCGAAAGATGTTTTTCAAAGGTCCACCGCCGTGTCTTGGAGCGTACTTGTTTAACTCGTCCAAGAATATGAAAACAGGATCTTGATTGGATTTCTCTTCCCTGGATTTCAAAATCTCAACCAACGTTGCTCCCACCACAAAAGTTTGAACACGTGGCCTAAGCTTTGAAATATCGAACACCGTTACTTGTCCTGGTTTATCCCACAGCATGTTGTGAGATTCGAAATTTTGTGAATTCAAACTAAAGTGCATTGGTATCCACACAAGGTCCATACCTATGTTTTTCGCTGCCTTCAGTCTTCTTATCATTGCTGAAACTGTGGCTTTACTTCCAACCTCGCTATAGATCTTGTTTTGGACTTCTTGATCGTTTTTTACCATTTCAATTAAATCATCAATGCCATCGGGTAAATTCGCATACAATTTCACATCTAATCCCCTGCTCATGGCTTTTCGTAGTACAATGGTTGGATCCATTGAAGGTGGAACTTTTTCTCCATCATCTTCCAGAAATTTTTTAGCCATTTCAAAGGCTTTTTCAAGTTTTTCTTGCAAAATTTCCTGCAAAGTCGTCACGGCAAGTTGCAGGTTTTGATTTGCCTCGAGCTCATCTTGATCGAACATGAGTTCAAGCAGATTCATCCGAATTATATCTATGGCATCCCAACCGTAAGTGAAAACTTTTCCTGGTTCTGGAATCCTTTTGAATGACCAGGGTTCATCGATATTCCTTTGTTTTCTTGGAAAGTAGAATAAAACCTTTTCAAACGGTTCAGGCTTTATCTTAAGCTTTTCATACATTTCCTTCCATCGTCTTCCAGACTCATTTGATTCGTTGTTCTTCCAATCCTTCGACCATTTGTCCAAGAACATCAGTCCTTCGCCTTTGACGTTGAAGACTATAAAACGCGAGTTTTCAAGATATTTCATCAAAGGATTGTATTTTGAAAGTCTTTTGCCCGTATCCAAAAACGATTTCATCAAGAACGTTGCGTAAGAAGTTTTGGCTGCGACACCTGATTGACCTGAAATATTTATGTGTGCACCGTTTTCACCAAGGATATAACGAACATCTAAATATGCAACGCTACCGTTTCGCATTATTCCAACTGGAACTGCCAAATTTTCTTTTACAAGTTCGTCAAAACCAAGCGCTGTGTTCATCTCTTCTCCTGCGGCAAGAAAAACCGGTGTTCCAGGCGGAGGGGGTACTTGCGGTGCATCCTGATCGATGTAGTCATTTTCACGTTTTAAAAGCATCCTTGTGGTGATAACAGTGGCCAGATAGTACCCAAAAGCCGGTGCAAGGCCTTTCAAAGCCACATCTTCTTCATAACCAGACATTGGGCCAAAGTCCCATTTTGCATTCAATTGGGTTATCACACCGTAGTACACGATTTCACCATGAGGTTTGTATTCAAAGATGACTTTCACAACATCATCTATTTGTGGCATATAAACTGGTTTGTTATTTTCGTGTTCGAGTCTTACGTAGAAAACATATGGACTGGAAGTATTACTTCCAGTTACAACGCCTATTCTTTTCAAAAGACGGCCCCCCTCCGCCGATAATCTCAAACTATTATCTGTGGATACAACGGGAACTGGTTGCACAACTCTTTAACACGACTGATAACTTCCTGTTGCACATTTTCTGGGACATTACCTTCTTCGTCTAAAACATTTGTGAGAACACGGTGAATCAATGTTGCGATTTCTTCCATTTGTTCTTCTTTCATTCCACGAGTTGTCACAGCTGGTGTACCAATTCGTATTCCACTTGCGATGAACGGTGGGCGGGTTTCGTTTGGTATAGTGTTTTTGTTAACCGTGATACCGCACTTTTCAAGGGCTTTTTCAGCTGCTTTTCCAGTTACATTTATAGGAGTTAAATCGACTAGCATTAGATGTGTATCAGTTCCACCAGAGACAATCCTTAAACCAAGTTCCGAAAGCTTTTGCGCAAGTACTTTTGCGTTCTTAACAACTTGTCTTTGATATTCGGCAAATTCAGGTTTCATTGCCTCTTTGAAGCAAACAGCTTTTGCGGCTATAACATGCATCAAAGGTCCACCTTGGATGCCTGGGAAAACGGTTTTGTTGATGTTTTTGTATATTTCTGGATCGTTCGTCAAGATCAATCCAGCCCTTGGTCCTCTCAAGGTTTTATGGGTTGTGGAAGTCACGATGTGGGCGTATTCAGCTGGATTTGGGTACAAACCAGCTGCCACAAGCCCAGCGAAGTGAGCCATATCAACTATCAAGTACGCACCAACTTCATCAGCAATTTCTCTGAACCTTTTAAAATCTATTATCCTTGGATATGCACTTCCACCTGCAACGATGATTTTTGGTTTATACTCGAGCGCCAACCTTCTAACCGCATCGTAGTCTATCAACTCTGTTTTTGGATCAACACCATATTGAACAACTTTGAAAAGTTTCCCAGAAAAGTTCACACTGGCTCCATGTGTTAAATGCCCACCGTGAGATAAACTCATTCCCATTAGCACGTCCCCAGGTTCTGCAACCGCCAGGTAAGCTGCCATATTCGCCTGGGAGCCTGAGTGTGGTTGGACGTTTGCATACTTAACTTTGAACAACGCTTTTGCCCTTTCTTGCGCTATTTCTTCGACTTTATCTACCCATTCGCATCCGCCGTAGTACCTTCTTCCAGGGTATCCCTCGGCGTACTTGTTGGTCAACACACTTCCCATCGCTTGGATGACTGCCAGCGAAGCGAAGTTTTCCGATGCTATCAACTCCAAATTATTTCTTTGTCTGTTGAGTTCACCCACCAAAGCTTCATAAATTTCTGGATCCGTTTGTTTAACGTACTCCCACATTCTCATCCCTCCTTGAACGTGTACGTTGTACCCGATGGGGTATCCCTTAATTCAATTTTGATTTCACTCAGCTTTTGCCTGATTAAATCTGCCAATTGATACATTTTGTTTGCCCTCAACTCTGATCTGATGTCTATGACAGTTTTTATCAATGCTTCTGTAACATCGTCGCTTCTAGGTTGAGAAGGTAACTCAAATAACCCAAGCGTTGGGCAAAACTCTCTTCTTAAAAGGTGGTATACCTTCAAAGCTTTTTCTTCGTTGCCTTCGTCCATTGCTTTGTTCAACTCGTTGACAAGATCGAAGATCAAAGCCAGCGCAGCAGGTGTGTTGAAATCATTTTCCAAAGCTTCCACAAAGGCAGCTCTTGTATCGTTCATCCATTGATCGTTTTTTGGTATTCGAACTTCTGGAAATTTACTTTCAAATTTTTCAAAAGCTTCTCTTACGCGTCTAGCTGCTTTGACGTTTGCTTCCAAGGTTTCTTCCAAGAAATCTATCGGACTTCTGTAATGCTTTGACAGGAAAAATAGTTTTAAAGCATCTGCTCCAAATTTTTTTATCGCATTTCTCAAAAGAAAGACATTTCCAACGGATTTACTCATTTTATCGCCAGTCATTCTTATCATTCCGTTGTGCATCCAATATTTTACGAACCTTTCACCAGTTAGAGCTTCGCTTTGAGCTTTTTCGTTTTCATGGTGTGGAAAGATCAAGTCTTCTCCGCCTGCGTGAATGTCGAGTGTTGATCCAAGAAGCTTTGTCGACATTACAGAGCATTCTATGTGCCAACCTGGTCTACCTTTGCCCCAAGGACTATCCCAACTTGGTTCTCCTGGTTTTGCGGCCTTCCAAAGTGCAAAATCCACAGGATTTCGTTTCTTTTCACTTGGATCAACTCTTGCTCCAACAAGCATTTCCTCGATGGAACGATGCGAAAGCTCTCCGTAGCGTGGGAACTTTTGAACGTCAAAGTAAACATCCCCGTCTGAAACGTAGGCATAACCTTTTTCTATCAACTTTTTTATGGCTTCTATCATGTCGGGGATAAAGTCGGAAGTTTTCGGGGCAAAGTTTGGTGCGCGTACCCCTAGCGCCGTTATATCTCTCCAATACTCTGCAATGAAAGTGTTGGCAACATCTGAAAAATCAACTCCCCACTCTTTTGCCCTGTTTATTATTTTGTCGTCTATATCGGTAAAATTTTGAACCAAGATGACTCTGTACCCTCTGTACTCAAGAAATCTTCTGAAGGCATCGAAAACTACAACAGGTCTGGCGTTTCCAACGTGGATTAATCCGTAGACTGTGGGACCGCATACGTACATCTTTACAACACCTGGTTCATTTGGCTGGAATTTTTCAAGTTGACCGCTCAGTGTGTTTCTTATGTACATCCTCACACCCCCAAGCTTGCTTCGATCCTTCTTACAACCTCTTCGATTCCAAGTAGAAGAACTATATCCAAAAGCTCTGGTCCTCCTTGTTTTCCTGTGAGTACCAGGCGCAAAGTTTGGTAGAAATCTTTCGGTTTAACATTGCTTTCTTTGACGACTTTTCTAAATATTTCAACCAACTCTTCCCTGCTGGCTTTTGCATTGTTAGATAATTCTTGGGCGCATTTTTCCAGAGCCTTTTTTATGTCTTCTGGAATTTGCACTTCTACCTTTGGGGCTTTGAAGAAATAATCAGCGTTTGTGAGAAAATCTTCCAAGGTGTGCATTCGTTCTTTTTCAACCTCAACGACTCTTTCAAGCCAATTTTTGTCTTCAACCTCTATGTTCCACTTTTTCAAAAACGGTTTCAAAAGTTCCACGAGACGTTTGCTGTCGGTTGCTTTTATGTACTGAGAATTCATCCAAGTCAACTTAGCGGGATCGAAGATCGCCGGGTTTTTGCTCACTCTTTCCAAACTGAATTTGCTTATCATTTCTTCCATGGACATTATCTCTTTTCCATCCGGTGAAGACCAACCAAGCAACGCGAGGTAATTTACCACAGCTTCAGGCAAATAACCTCTTTCCATGAACTCTTCGATGGAGGTTGCACCATGACGTTTACTTAACTTTTTTCCATCTGGTCCAAGTATCATCGAGACATGTCCCATGAGTGGGGGATTTACGCCAAAGGCCTTGTAAATCGCCAGCTGCTTCAGTGTGTTTGGAAGATGGTCATCACCTCTTATCACATGGGTGATTTCCATGAGCATGTCATCGACCACGCATGCAAAGTTGTAAGTTGGTACTCCGTTGCTTCTAAGTATTGCGAAATCTCCAACCGATCCTTCGCTGAAAACAACCTCACCTTTGACTAAATCGTGATGAACGATTTTTTCCCTTGGCATGGCAAAGTAGATCGCTGGTTTTAAACCTTTTTCCTCGTACTCTCTTATCCTTTCTCTTGTAGCAAAAGGTTCGAACATTTCGCGAGTGTAGTGAGGTGGTAAACCTTTTGAAAGCAGATCCTCGCGGATTTTTTCTATTTCTTCAGGATAAGCGTAAACTCTGTAAGCTTTGTCAAATTTGACAAGTTTTTCTGCGTATTCAGCGTATATATGCAAACGTTCGCTTTGCCTGTATGGTCCGTATTTACCACCAATATCTGGTCCTTCATCCCAGTGTAATCCAAGCCACCGAAGAGTTTTCATGAGGTTTTCTTCGAATATCCTTTCCGATCTCGCCAAATCAGTGTCTTCTATTCTCAAAATGAATGAACCGTTGTGATGCCTTGCAAACAAATAATTGAAAAGAGCAGTTCTGGCACCACCAACGTGAAGATAACCAGTAGGGCTTGGGGCAAATCTCACCCTTACCATTCAAACACCTCCTAGTTATTTTTCAACCTTTCCCTTCAGAAGGTACCAAAGATAAAGGTCGAACTTGCCAAGTGGTTCACCGAATTGATCTGCAACATCTTTGAGTATACCTTCAAGAAAAAGATAGTTTTTTCTCGTCAAACTTTTGGGTAAAGAATTCACCAGTCCATACTCGAGCATTGTCTTCAACACATGTCGGTCCAGTATTGCCAAACAATCCACCCCAACGTTTCTCAAGAAATGGCTGGCTTCTTTGTAACCTATACCCCAAGCGTTTTGTACTAGCCAATACCTTGCAGCAAAAGGCTCCCAGCGTATAACTTCCCTTAACTTTTCGGCAAGTGGTCTGTTTTTGACTATGTAACTTGCTCTTGCCTTTGGATACCTGTGCCCGAGTTTTGTCAAAAGTTGCTCAAGTTCGGCTTCTGTCAAATTCAAAAACCCTTCTGGTCCGATCACTTGCTGAGCTTTAATACCACCTTGTGCGCTCCAATTTGCGGTTAAAACACAAAAGCAAAGTTCCGAGAAAAGATCTGCATCAGTTCCATTTTCTCCCAAATTTTTAAACTCTGAAAACCTTTTTTCAACCAGTGGTCTTGCTTCTTCCTTTATTCTTTTTAAATCTTCCAACAAGCGAATTTGAATCGCCTCCAATTTCATTATAGATCCAAATTTGGTATAATGTACATGAAGTATGAAAAGACGGAGTGGTTATCGTGACGACTGCAGAGATTACAGCTATTTTGAAGACTCATGGTTTGAAGGTTACACCTCAACGAGTTGAAATAGTCAGATATTTGGATACCTATCGAATTCATCCAACCGCTCAACAGATCTACGAGTATGTTTTGGCAAAAGTGGGTAACATATCCTTTACAACGGTTTACAACACCCTTCACAGCTTGGAAAAGCTCGGTTATGTGAAAAAAATTGCCTTAGACGAATCGAAGGTTGTCTACGATTTCAACGTTTCCGACCATGGACATTTCGTTTGCACCGTTTGTGGACAAATTTACGATATAGACCATAACGTTCGAATTGAAAATGCACCTGGTCGAGTTTTAAGAAGCGAGCTCATCGTTTACGGTATCTGTAAAGATTGTTTGCAATATCACTGATTTCCAGGTGAAGTTGTGACGTTTTCCAATTTGCGAGGAACCTGTTTGATCACATAAAATTCCAGTTCGTCGCCTTCTTGGAAATCTTCCCTGGTTTTCAGTTTTATACCGCATTCCTGTGGCGCATCTATCCTCGACACATCTTGTTTGTAATGTTTCAAGGACTCTATTTGGTCGCTGAGCAAAAGAACACCATTTCTGTAAACCTTAACAACGCTATCCCTTGTAACATATCCTTCAATCATTTGGACTCCAGCAACGTTTCCAACTTTCTTTATTTTGAAAACTTTCTTTATCTCTCCGCGTCCAACTAATTCTTCGACGTACTCAGGCTGCAGCATCCCCTCCAAAGCGCGTTTTAGATTGTCGATCAAATCGTATATGATCTCGTAAGTTCTTATCTCAACACCTTCTGATTCTGCTACTTTTCTGGCTTGCGAATCAACTTTTACTCTAAAACCAATCACCATGCCATCGCTTGCTGATGCAAGCATTACGTCTCCTGTGTTTATCGTTCCAACACCTGCGTGAACGACATTCACTTTTATTTCCTGAACAGAACTTTTTAGGGAAAGAACGGCGTTTTGGACTGCGTTCAACGATCCGACGGTATCGGCTTTCAAGACGATGTTCAACTCTTTCTTCTCTGATTCTTCCATTATCTTCAACAGTTCTTCTAAACTGATCTTCCTCTTACTTGGTTTTTCTTTTTCGAGTTTTTCCTTTACCTCTTGGGCAATTTCTTGAGCAAGCTCTAGACTTTCAACTGCGTAAATGGTGTACCTTATATCGGGAAGCTCCTCAAATCCAACGATCATCACCGGTTGGGATGGTTCGGCACTCTTTATCCTTCTTCCTTTATCGTCTATGAGAGCTCTGACTTTGCAGTACACAGGTCCTGCTACAATGTAATCACCCACATTTAAGATCCCATCTTTTACTATGGCGTTTGCCACTGGTCCGAGAGCTCGATCGACCTTTGACTCAATGATTGCCGCTCTAGCCGGTCCTTTTGGATAACATTTTATTTCCTTTATTTCCGCAAGAAGGAGTATCATTTCCAAAAGTTGATCGATTCCCTGTCCTGTTCGTGCAGAAATGGGAACGACGATCGTGTCTCCACCCCAATCTTCGGGTATAAGGTTGAGTTTTGTCACAAGTTGTTGTTTGGTTGCTTCAACATTGGCGTTTGGTTTATCAATTTTATTTATCGCGACTATCACTGGAACGTTGGCAGCTTTTGCGTGGTTGTAAGCTTCTATGGTTTGAGGCATAACGCCATCGTCGGCTGCCACAACCAAAACCACGATGTCGGTAACTTGAACTCCTTTTGCACGCATTTCCGTGAAAAGCTCGTGACCAGGGGTGTCGATGAACGTTATCTTTTTGCCAGCATATTCAACTTGATATGCACCTATCGATTGCGTTATTCCTCCAACTTCTTGTTCGGCTATCCTAGTTTTTCTTATTTTGTCCAGCAATGTAGTTTTACCATGGTCAACGTGTCCCATCACCGTGACGACTGGTGGTCTGGTCACAAGTTCATTCTTTTTGGTGATATACAATTGCTCAAAATATTTTTCGATTTTCTCCAGTTTGCTTTCACCAACGCTTGTTTCCTTATCTTCCAACTGTTCTTGTTCAAACCTCACGCGATAACCATACATTCTGGCTATTTCTTTCGCTTGTTTTTCATCTATGCGCTGGTTAGGGTTCAAAGCTATTCCCTTGACAAACATATCTTGTATTATCCTGTTGACAGGTACTCCTATCTTTGCGGCAAAGGTTTTCAAAACCAGATCTTCTGGTTTAATTAGAATCTCTTCTCTGTATTCTTGTTCCTTTTCTTCTTTGACCTTCTTTGTTTTTGGTCCTTTTCCACTGGTTGTTTCGTCTTCAAATATTTCAAGAATCAACGATACTGTTTCTTCATCAATATAGCTTGAGGTACTTTTAACCTCAAGCCCAAGTTCTTGAAGCTCTTGAAGAACTTCCTCGGGTGGCATGTTGAGTTTTTTGGCAAGTTCGTCCACTCTAAGTCGCGGCATTTGATCACACTCCTTTGAAATGTCACCACTTTTTATATTTTACACGCTTTTCAGTTTGAAGGGAACAGGGGGATTTTGCGGTCAATTAATCGATTTCTTGATCATCATCGATGTGAGCGAATTATCGTCTTTTTCGTAAATATTTCTTGCCAACTGCTTTAACTTTTGAACAGTTTGCGCATCCATTCCGTGTTTCCACCAATATGGGATCAAGCTGTTGTTGAGTAAAATCGGATCTAGATCTGGTTGTAACCAGCCAAGTTCAACCAGTTCGTACCAATCTTTTGTGAAAGGTATAGGCGTGTATTCGTTCACCGAAACGGAAATGCCGAGAGATTTGCAAAATTTGATGGCATTGACAACATCCTCTGGCTTTTGGAATGGCATGTTCACCATGACGTAAGCTTGGATGTTTGAGGGATCATGCCCTGTTTTAAGGAGAATTTCTACCGCTCTTTTCAAGTCTTCGTCGAAAACTTTGCCACCGGTTTTCTTCTGCAAAAAGCCTGAGGTTTCATATCCAAGTTTAATGGTTTTAAAGCCTGCTTCCTTCATGAGTAAAGCTGTTTCCTCATCCAACAATCGCGCGTGTATTCCGTTCGGTAAGTGATAATTTACTTGAAAGTTTTTGGATATCAGAAGTCTCAAAAGCGGTTTGAAATGATTTTCTTTGTTTACCAAGATTGCGTCGTCAAAGAACACGATGTCTTTCACTTTGAAAATCTCAATGTATTTTTCAATCATTTCAACCACTCTTACAGGGTCTCTTTGTACGAATTTTTCCCACAGCTTCGGTGATAAACAATAAGAACAACTGAATGGACAGCCCAAAGAGGTCAGAAAAACCAAATAACCAACCTTGTTGTACAGTTCGTAGGCTGGATCGAAGATTTCAAACCACTTTGAAAGATCGAAATCACATTTCACCTCTTTTTCAAGCAGTTCTTGCAAAAGCGAAGGTAAACCTCTCAGATCTTGGCTAAAGATAACATCTGCTTTGATATGAGCTTTTGCATGGTTTTGATACAGCCTCGCGTACAGTCCACCCAGAACTACCGGTGTTTTTGGGAAAAATTTTTTAAGAACATCTATGGTTTCCTTAACACCTGGCCACCAGTACGTCATCGTTGAGGTCACGAATATTGCGTCGGGTTCTTGAATATTTTTCAAGCGCCACTCGAAATATTCAACTGGAGCACCGTATCTTTTGTAGCGTCTTGGGATGTTTTTCAAAATAGCGGGTTTTTGGACTTCAACGGTAAAGAATTTGCCTGTACCATATCTTTTGTCGCCTTTTGGTTTGCAAAATTTTGCAAGATCTGGATCGTGGCGGTTAAGCAAATCTACCAGCTCCACATCTATTCCAAAGGTTTTTAGTGCGGCTCCAACGTACAACAACCCTATGGGTTTGAGCCAAAAGTCGTAGGCGGCAACATCACAAATCCACGGGTTTACGAGCAGGATGCGCATTTTTTAAGCCAGTAATTGTACATCCCCCTCAGTGTTAGGTCGGGTAACAACTTGTGATGTTCAACGAATTTTTCCAAAATTACACTTTGTCCACCAGTTAAATACACCACAGGGGGATTGATGTAAATCTTTAAAATATCTTTGACCAAACCGTTTATCGCGTGAGCCGTTCCTTTGACTATTCCGATCCTGATATTTTCAACGGTGTCTTTTCCAAGAATGTCAACGGGAGAGTAAAGATCAACTTGAGGAAGTTTTGCCGTTTTTTCAAATAGAGAATATGCTGCCGTTGCCAAGCCTGGTAATATGGCGCCACCTTCGTAGCAACCAGACTTCAGCACGTCGATTGTTATCGCAGTACCAACGTCGACAACTATCGCATCCTTGGTTTCGTCAACAACCGCCAAAACATTTGCAACTCTATCTGCACCGATTTCTGAGGGATTTTTCACGTTCCAAACCACTCCAAGTCCATCACAAGCTTCAACCCAATGATGTTCAACTTTCAGGTATTTTTCAACAAATTTTTGAAAAACGTAATTCAAAGCCGGCACAACTGAAGATATAACAACTGCTTTTACCTTGTCCATTTTTATTCCAGTGTGAAGCAAAAGATTTGAAATCATAACGAAAAGTTCGTCTTCAGTACCGAACTTTTGGGTTGCCAATCTCCATGTTTCAAAGTTATTTCCATCTTTCGTGAGCCCAAAGACAACGTTCGTGTTTCCAACGTCTATCAGAAGAACCACAAAGACACCTCCGTGTTTTTCAAAAAAACTTCAGAAATATTCTAGCACATGGTTTTAATCACTTATAATAATTCAAAGGAGGTGGGCTTTATACATCCTTCGGTATTCGTGAACACTTTGACGGTGGTGGCCGGTTCTACCATAGGTATCTTGATTGGAAAATCCATTCCTGACAGGTTTCGTTCTATTTTGTTTCAAGCGGTTGGTCTTACCACAGTTGGCATAGGTGTGAAAATGACTCTAAGCACCTCGAGCTTCATCGTAGTGTTGCTCGCATTAGCTTCAGGTGCTTTGGTTGGGGAGCTTGTGAAGTTGGAGGATAAGATAGCTTCAATTGGAAGATTTTCAAAAGATCCAAAGAAATTTTCGGCAGGTTTTGTCGCGGCATCGACTTTGTTTTTGGTGGGTCCGATGACCATAATTGGCTCGATACAAGCTGGGTTGATAAACGATGGGACTTTGATATACGTCAAATCAACTTTGGATTTCATTTCTTCAATTGTGTTAGCATCGCTTTATGGACTTGGCGTTTTGTTCTCCGCGCTGGCAGTTTTTGTCGTTCAGGGAAGTTTGGTCTTGTTCGCGTCAAAGCTAGGTTTTTTAACTGAAAGTGCTTATCTTTCAAACCTAACAGGTGTTGGAGGATTGATAGTAGTGGCGATAGGTATAAGGTTGCTTGAGTTGAAAGATGTGAAAACTGGTAATCTTCTTCCAGCCTTAGCCTTTTCTCCATTATTTGATTATTTGGCGCGGGTGTTTAAACTGTGAAGGAATTCTTTGTATCCTTCATTTTATCAGTTTTATTCACACCTTTGCTTTCGAAAATCGCTTTGAAATTTGGAATAGTTGATAGACCGGACAACCATCTTAAAAATCACGGTAAGGTTGTACCTTATCTAGGTGGTGTGGCTCTGTACCTCTCAGTTTTGCCTTTTTTGAAGAATTTGATTTTGTTGTTCATTTTGACAGGTTTCATGCTGCTAGGTCTTGCGGATGACATCAAAAAGCTGAGCTGGCAGTTTAGATTGACAATAGAATTTTTTCTTGCAGCTTTGCTTGTGTTGAGATTTTCCAAAGATTTTCTCAGCTTTTTGTTCAACGTCATTTTAACTGTTGCAATTATCAACGCGGTAAACATGTCCGATGGGCTTGATGGTGCGTGCGCCGTAGTTGTGAGCCTGGGCATATTGCTCGGCAATTTTGGAAAGATTGGTTTGGCTTTTGTTGGAGCCTTGCTTGGTTATTTAGTTTTCAACTTTCCTCCAACAAAGGTTCACATGGGCGATGCGGGAACATATTTGCTCGGTGCTTTTGTTTCTTACATGATCGTTGGTAGAATGGATAATCCTTTTGATTTGAAACCTGTTTTGCTGTTTTTTCTACCTTTGTTGGATTTGCTTTCTGCTGTGATTAGAAGAATTTCTCATCACAAATCTCCCTTCAAAGGTGATTTGGATCATGTTCATCACAAACTTTTTAGAAGATTTGCAGGAACACCGGTTGTTAGAAAACGCAAAGTGATACTTGCTTTGGGGTTCTTAACTGTTGTTTATGGTGTGGCAAGTTATACAAGGTTTGGGGTACTTCTGGCAGCAGTTTTGTCGATCTTGCTAGTTGCTTACTTGAGATTGTTTTTCTACGATGAAAAGGAGGTTTTTAAATGACAAAGGTTGAAGAAATTTTCTTTCACCTGATGATAATTGTTGTCGCACTGCTTGCTGGGAAAAAGTTCACTTACGAATTCAGCGTTCCAAAATACGCGGCATTGGCCACTATCTTTGGAATCATGTTGCTTATACTTCTTCCAAAGTTGATCAAAAGAAAAAAACTTGATATTTATATCTCCTTTGCAAACTTGTCCTGGCTTCTTTTCGCTGTGGCATCGTTTGTTTCCATCGTTTATGTTCTTCTCGAAAACAGTTATTATGTGCTCTATTCAACAAATGTTGCGTTTTTCATTTTGCTTACTGTGATTTTGTCGATTTACATCTCCAACAGATTTTTCAGCAAAGAAACGATAACAAAGGCAATGCTAACTTTTGTTGGAACTGGGGTAGTCATTGCGATAGATAGCCTGCTTGCCTATTACGTGGGTAGAAGTATTTTTCTTGGTCGCTTTGATCAAAGATTTTCAAAGATGAACATACTAGGCACAATAGGGAATCCTATCTTTGTTGCAAATTACATGACAATGCTTTTACCGATAGCTTTTTACTTTGTCTTCGCGGACGATTATGGTTGGAAAAACAAAGGCAAAATTGCTAAGTTAACAACAAAAATCTTTTGCTTTGTCGCCTTTCTTTTGTTTCTTACTGTTGATCTGCTTTGTCAAACAAGATCTGAATACATTGCGATGTTTCTCAGCTTTGCTGCTTTTTGGATCTTGTATTTTGCTTACTCGCGTAATAAAAAGGTTGACGATGAGAAAGAAAATCAATCTAACAAAAGATTGAGAAGGATTCTAACAGCTCTTCTTGCCATTTGTTCTCTCGTCGTTTTTTGGTTGTTTGGAACAAACAATCCACTGACACAGGGTAAAGCGATAGCACCTAGGTTCACTCCAGAAGTGATAGCAGCGGACGCTGACACAAGAATTCTTGCCTGGCTTGCTGCCGTCGAACAATGGAAGGAAAGCAAAGTAATAGGAACAGGGATAGGCACTTACCAAATAAAAGCCATCGACATGATGGAGAAGGTGATGAGGGAAAAGCCTAAGTACCTTTACGCTTGGGAAAATTTCAAAAGAGCACACAACGACTATGTGCAAGTTTTAGGGGAAACAGGAATTTTTGGCTTTTCTTCTGTGATTTTGCTAGCTGTCGCTCTAATTTTCTATGCCTTTGCCTATATGAGAAGGGAAACTTCCAAAGATAATCTTTTCCTTTTCCTTTCTCTTTCTAGTTCCTTCATCGCGTTCATGGTTCAAAGCTTCTTCAGCTTTCCAGGACAGTTGATGCCAAATGCTTTGCTTGCGATTTTTGTCGCGAGTGTAGCTGTTGGAAGATATTTCAACCGCTGGTTTGTACTTGCCAAAAACGTTGATCTTTCAGGATTTAAAAAATTTACAGCAGTTGTTTTGGCATTTTTTGTCGTTATATTCTCCATCTACTTCACTTGGAACTACTTTCTGTCCGAGTACAATTTCAAATGGGGTGAGTATTCCTTCAAAATGATTGAAGCTTTATCCAAGCAGAAGTCTCAACTGCAAGAATACGAAAAGTTGTATGCTCAAAAGTTTAAAGAGCTTGAATCTCTCTCCGGCGAGTTTGCAAGGTTGAGACCGGAAAATTATCCGGTGAAGGGAATCGAAGGAGAAAGGCAAAGGCTTTTGGAGATAGCAAACATAAGGGCAAGTTTGCAGAAAAGCTTAGAAACCATTCGAAAAAACATCGTTGAAATCGATGAAAAGATCCTAGAACACGAAAACAAGGCAAGAGAGCGTTTTATAAAAAGTGTTAAGATCAACCACACCTATGGAAAATCGCACTTTTATCTTTCTTCACTGGCTTTAAGATCTTCGAGGATAGAGAAAATTCAAAAAGTACTAGAATCTGGAAATTACTTACCTTTGGAGCAACGTTTTGACGATATACAGAAAGTTATCTTTCCTGATTACAGATCGGCTGATTTACTGTTTTTATCTGAGTTTGCATCCAGCTATTCGGAAACCATTGCTTTACTTCAAGCGGCTCTTGATTCATGCGATTTGTTTAAAACATCTTTGAAATCTTTCAACGAGAGAAACACCTACAAAGCTTTGGCGATGAGATACGCGGCGATTTACATTTTACTCGATCAACTTGAAAGCAAACTTGTTGAAAACGGTATGCCTTTTGACAGAAACAATTTTTCAAAGCTTAAAGATCAAATTGTCTTGGAATTCGAAAACTTTGCCAGAAAAACTATAGAAAAACTTCCTGGTGCATGGAACAAATATCCAGATTGGAAAAACATCGATTATGCACGGGCATTTTCAGGGGAAGACATATACAGGGTTGTTGCAAAATCTGCCGAGGACACAGGTGATAAAAGGCTCAACGAGTTCATCGTTTGGGTGGCAGAAAAAGAAATTTGGGCATGTGAGAATATGGCGAAAAAAGGCGTTTGGGCTGTTCCAAATGGCGCAATCGATTCGATTTGTGTTCTAATAGGAAGAATTATGCGAGAGGATGAAAAAAGAGGCAAAGAGTTTGTTGAAAATGTTTTGGGGATGTACAAAAGTAGTTACGAACGCTTGAAAGTTGACTTGCAAAAAATACAGGTAGAAAAAGCAGTTGAACAGTACATAGACCAAGTGAAGGATGGTGTGGTGAAAATTTTGAATGATTTGAAAGTTGATAAAAATCGAATTTTGACAATTGAAACGTCTATAAAAAGGTTGGAAGGAGAGCTACGTCGACTTTTGAGTTCGTTGGACTGGAAAATTGTGGCAAGGTATGAGGTAAATTTCTTGATCAAAGATGGTCAGCATCGAAAGAAAGTTTTGCTGTCAAATTATTTGAGCGATGAGATTCGTCGACATATTGAAGAAATAACTGGTAAAATTGTTACGGACCAAACAACTTTGGCTAAGTTTAAGGAAAACTTGAGCGGAGTTGTTAAAAACATTCCTTTTGATCTGTTGCTTTGGGAAAGAATCAATAGATTCATCAGCTATTACGATGTGCTGGCTGAATACTTTGAATGATTTCCAAAGACAAACAAAGGAGGTGCGCTTGCTTGCAGTGGCATGGGACCACAATATTGGTTGTTTCAAGAAATGGTAAAACCGTAATGGCAGGCGATGGACAGGTTACATACGGCAACATCGTTTTAAAACACGGTGCCAAAAAGGTGAGAAAGATCGCCGATGGGCAGGTTCTTGCAGGTTTTGCGGGATCAGTTGCAGATGCTATGGCACTTTTCGACAGATTTGAAGCAAAATTGAGAGAGTGGGGAGGCAATTTGACAAAAGCAGCTGTTGAATTAGCGAAAGACTGGCGTATGGATAGAGTTTTAAGAAGACTTGAAGCCATGTTGATCGTTGCAGATAGAAACAACGTCTTTATAATATCTGGTACCGGTGAAGTCATACAGCCGGATGACAACGTTGCCGCAATAGGTTCTGGGGCTCCTTACGCTTTGGCGGCCGCAAGAGCACTGCTGAGAAACACAGATCTTGATGCAAGAACTATAGTTGAGAAATCTATGGAGATAGCAAGTGAAATGTGCATCTATACAAACAAAAACATCATAATAGAGGAATTGTGAGGGGATTGAAGATGGTGAAAAACTTTGACGAACTTTCGCCGCAGGAAATAGTGAGAGAGCTTGATAGATACATAATCGGTCAGTATGCCGCTAAAAAAGCGGTTGCTATTGCCATTAGAAACCGAATTAGAAGACAAAAATTGCCTGAGGAATGGAGAAAAGAGGTTCTTCCGAAAAACATTTTGATGATAGGTCCAACTGGTGTGGGTAAAACTGAGATTGCAAGAAGGTTGGCGCAGCTTTCAGGTTCTCCGTTTTTGAAAGTTGAAGCAACTCGTTACACCGAGGTTGGATACGTTGGTAAAAACGTTGAATCCATGATACGCGATCTTGTAGAAATCAGCGTCAACATGGTTAAGAAGGAGAAAATGGATGAAGTTAAAGAAAAAGCGGAACAAATGGTTGAAGAAAGAATCCTCGATGCACTCATTCCCGAATCACGCAGACCACAGCCAACTGGTATAATGGCTTTATTTGGTCCGCAACCTTCGCAACAATCTCCGGAGGAAAGGAAATTGCTAAGACAGAAAAGGGAAGAGTTGAGACAAAAACTTCGCGCTGGTGAACTTGAGAACGAAATGATAGAAATTGAGGTGGAAAAAGAAGCCGCGCCTTTCGTTGGAGTCATGGGACCAGCGGAATTGGAGGATCTTGGAATAGACTTAACTTCCATGCTTGGGAACTTACTTCCAAAGACTCGTCAAAAGAAGAGAGTAACAGTTTCGGAAGCCAGAAAGATTCTACTTCCAATTGAAGCTGAAAAACTCTTGGATATGGATAAAGTAATTCAGGAAGCTCTCGACAGAGCTCAAAACAGGGGAATAATCTTCATCGATGAGATCGACAAAATAGCCATCAAATCCACCGGTGCTGGTCCAGACGTTTCAAGGCAAGGTGTTCAAAGAGATTTACTTCCAATAGTTGAAGGTACAACTATCATGACGAAATACGGCCCTGTGAGAACCGACTACATTCTCTTCATAGCTTCAGGTGCATTTCACATGAGTAGACCTTCTGATTTGATTCCAGAGCTTCAAGGGCGTTTTCCAATAAGAGTCGAGCTTTCACCATTAACAAAAGAAGACTTTGTGAGAATCTTGACAGAACCGCAGAATGCTATCATCAAGCAATACCAAGCCCTTCTTTCAACGGAAGGCGTTGAGCTTGTTTTCACCCCAGATGGTGTTGAAGAAATAGCCAAAATAGCATACGAATTGAATCAGCGCCTTGAGAACATTGGTGCAAGAAGGCTTTACACCGTTGTTGAAAAAGTTCTTGAGGATGTATCGTTCCAAGCGCCTGACATACCAACGAAAAAAGTCATCATTGACGCTGCTTACGTTCAGTCGAAACTTTCGAAGATTATCAAAGACGAGGATTTGAGTTCTTACATACTGTAGTCTAGGAGGGTTTTATGAAAAGAAGAACCAGAGAGGCGCTGTTGGCTTATTTGTTTTTGTTGCCGTCTTTTGTTATACTTGGCATTTTTGTTTTTTGGCCAATAGGTTTTTCTTTTGTGCTGAGTTTTTTCAAGTGGGATTTCAAAAACATGAAAAATCCCGTTTTCGCTGGACTTGAAAATTACAGAGAGCTTTTTCGTTTCTTTACACCACTGAGCCATTCCTTTGCTCATTCACTTTTGTCGACTTGTTTGATATTTATCCTTTGTTTAGGAATAGTGGTTGCGATTTATGGATTGGTTGGAACAAAAAAGCCTATTACCCTAGCGCTGTTGATTCTATCTTTGATGGGAGTTCTTTTTATACAAGGAGGATTTGCAGTCGTCTTGGGAATTGTTGTTTTGGCATTGGCAATCTATCTAATCATCAAAAACAAATTCTTCTTGAAACATTTGGCTGGAATTTTGAGCTTTACATTCATAGGTTTTATAGTGGCATTGATGTATGATCATAGGGTGTACACAGTGGTGGATTTCTTGCTGGAAGGAAAAGAACGCAACGTTTTCATCAAAGCCATATACAACACCGTGTATTATGTTTTGTTGACTGTTCCAATTACCTTGGCTTTGTCGTTGTTTGTGGCGATTTTGCTGAACAGCAACGTGAAATTTAGAACCCTTTTTACCACCATTTATTTCATCCCGTTTGTGACATCATCTGTGGCTATTTCGTTGGTTTGGAGATGGATTTTCGATGACCATTTTGGTTTGTTGAATTATTTGCTTTCGTTTTTGAATATCCAGAGGATTGCATGGTTGAAGGACGAAAAATGGACGATACCGACGATTGCTATCGTTTCGATATGGAGGACCATTGGGTATGATGCCGTTATTTTCCTGGCGGGATTGCAGAACATAGATAAAACTTATTATGAAGCCGCAGAGGTTGATGGTGCCAAAGCTTGGCATAGATTTTTCTACATAACTTGGCCTTTGCTTTCTCCAACTACGTTTTTCCTTTTGATCGTTTCCATGATAAGTTCGTTCAAAGTTTTCACAGAGGTTTATGTTTTGTACTCAGGTTTACCTGGACCATATAACAACAGCGGTATGACGATGGTTTATTACGTGTTCGATCGCTTTTACGTTCAACAAAGAATGGGAATAGCTTGTGCGGCAGCTTACATATTGGTCGCGATAGTCCTTGTCTTGACGGCAATACAATTTATGGCTGGAAAGAAAGTTGTTCATTACGTTTCATGAGGTGATGGAATGCTAAAACTGTTTGTGAGAATTTTGATCTACCTTCTACTGGCTGCAGGCGCGATAATCATGCTTCTACCATTTGCATGGATGGTTTCGACTTCTTTCAAAACTAGAAGCGAAGTTGAAAAGTGGCCACCACAATGGGGTTCGAAAAACTTTTCAAGAGAATGGAATGTAAAAGTCAGAGTAAGCAGTAGATCGCTTGGTGGATTGGACTGGCGCGGACTCACTCTGAGGGAAGCTTTGACTTTGCAAAACATTGAACAAATAGAGAATGTTCTTTCAATTGTCATAACCGATGATCCTGTTTATAGAGGGACTTTGATTCTAAAGTTCCCCGACGATTGTTCTTATTTGATCGGGGGACTTGATGTCAGCGAATTTAAGGAATTTGCTTTTAGTTTGCAATCCATGACAAAAGTTAAGGAAGTGAAAGCACTGCTTGAGCGATTTGGCAACGATCCTGAACCGTTTTTTGCCGCTTTCTTTGGTTTGTACACACAGGGTTTGAATGCTGTGCTTGAAAGGAGAAATTACGTTTCAATGGTTGAAAATGCCATCAAAACTGCTTTGAACCAAATTGAGATTTTTGAAAGGTACAGTGGAAGAATTCCTGAAGATTTTAAAGATGAGTACCTTCAGCATTTACAATTGTCCCGTGTTGCTTTTAACGATCTTTTATCGAATATAACAATTTTTAGAAGAGGAGCTGTTTTAATTCTTCAACCTGATGAAATTGAAAAGATATCCAATCTGATCCGTGAATGTTTAACAGCGGTTTCAACAGAAAGACTGAGCGAGGAATTACGCAACCATCCTGTTGTTCAACTTCTCAAAACCAGAGTTGTTGAGCCTGTAGAACAAGTGGCAAACGTTATAGATACATATACCTTTGTCTTGCAGTATTTCAAGTCTATCCAAAAAGATCGTCCCGATAACCTTTTGCTTGTTTTCACCTTTCCAACCGAGCAAGAGAAGCGAGATCTTTTTCTTGAAAGTTTAGCTCAAGCAAAAATCGAGGAAGACTTTGAGATACTGAAAAAATTTGTAAGTGAATCTTTGGAAGGTGTTCCGGAAAAATACGAAAAATTTCTTGACGAATTGATTTTCAAAGAGTTTTCTTATCTCAGTCTACCAAACCTTCGCTTTTATGTTCAACAGATCAAAATTGCTCTTTCTGGATTGAGGTCGGTTTTGACGAATTTCTCAGAATGGCTTTCGATGGAAGATTTCGATTCAACGATACATTTGATAAAATCCAATGCTTTGCTGAATCAAACAGCTTTAGCAGCTTTAGAACGTCTTGAGATGCTTTCCAAGCAAATTCCCGCAAGAGATTTTCAAAAATTGTTGGTTAGTGCGTACAAAAATCTGGAAAAAGTTTTCATCGTTAGGCAGATTGACTCCAAGGTCAAATCAGTGATGAAAATCATTTCATCGCCAAGTTTTGTCAAAGAAGTGAGGCTTAAGCAAAATCAGAACATAGAAATAGATCTTGTGAATGTTCATCCGGTTTACCTCGAAGACGAATCTTATGCTTTAACTGTTAAGTTCAATTTGAGAGAAATGTTTGGAAATATCTTTCATAACTACGTCACAGCTTGGAAAAGCGCACCTTTTGGAAGGTATTATTTGAACACGATATTTGTTTCTGTGGTTACAAACTGCTTTGGAAGTGATTTTATCGGCTATGGCGGCTTACGCTTTCTCCTTTATGAACTTCCTTGCAAAGAAGATCATCTTTGCAGCCTTTTTGGCTACGATGATGGTTCCAGGAGAAGTCTTGCTCGTACCGAACTTCATAACCATATCAAGGTTGGGATGGATAGATACTTACTATGCGCTTATAATTCCATGGATCGTCAGTGTTTTTGCGATCTTTCTTATGAGACAACACTTTTTGACATTGCCTTTGGAGCTTAAAGATGCCGCGATGATAGACGGTTCTTCCCATTGGAGATTTCTTTGGACCATAGTTGCTCCTCTTTCAAAACCTGTTATAATCACAAGTGCGCTGTTGAAATTTGTTGGCAGTTGGAACGCTTTCCTGTGGGTTTTAATAGTCACCAACAAGGACAAGTACAGAACATTGACAGTCGGATTGCAAACTTTTAGCACTGAAGTTGGAACTGTTTACAACCAACTGATGGCAGCTGCTACCATATCGATAATACCTGTTGTGGTTCTTTTCATCTTCACGCAAAGGTATTTCGTCAGAGGTATAGCCAGAACTGGTTTGAAATAGGTGATGACAGATGATGGTAAGCAGGTTAAAGACAAAAGGTAAAAAAAGGCAGAGATTTTTGAACAAAATCCTTCTCTTGATAGTCTTTTTTGTTGTTCTGGGACTTTTTTTGGCTAGTCACATTAGCTATTGGCAAGTCAAAGTTAAAAATCGCGAGTTGAAAAAAAGGCACGCACAAGTAGCCGAAGAGATAAACTTTCTGCAAGTGAGGATCTTTGAATTGCTCGAGGTGGAGGGAAGGAAAAATCAATGATTTTTGTGACAACATCCCATCACCCTGAGGCTTATCAAGTTGAACAAGCCATAAAACTTGCCAAAGAACTCGGTGTACCTTACCTTTCGAGGAGGCGAAACCCAAATCTGTTGGAAAAGTTAGACGATGATTACTGCTATGTTGTTGAAAAAGACAGAGTTGTGGTGAAATGGCGCGGAGGTTGTTTATTCTTTCACCCTTCAATCGCCAAAGTAAGAATGCGAAACATAAGAAACGGGTTAAAAGACCATTTGATAGAATGTTTGGAATTGGTTGGAAATGAAGTAATTTTGGATACTACTCTTGGACTTGCAAGTGAAGCGATATTGATGGCTGCCTTCCTTCCTAACGGCAAAGTTGTGGGACTTGAGGCGTCAGTTCCAATCTACATAGTTGTGAGAGAAGGATTGAAAAATTACAAAGCAAAAGAAGATTGGATAAACGAAGCGATGAAACGCATTGAGGTCATCAACGCGGATTTTAGGAAATTTATCGCCAACTCTCCCGATAATTCCTTTGATATTGTATATTGCGATCCGATGTTTGAAAACCCCGTATTTGAATCATCCTCGATGAATCCGCTTAGAATTTTCGCCAAATACGATACTGTTACACAAAAGGATGTTGATGAAATGCTAAGGGTTGCAAGAAAAAAGGTTGTGCTGAAAGCCCACCAGGAGGATACTCTTTTCAAAAGGATAAAGGTGCATAGGCTTGTTGGAAGCAAGCGAAGTAAAGTTTTGTACGGGGTGATAGAAAAAGAATGGTGATAATCACCGGACCAACGGGAGTTGGAAAAACTGAGCTTGTCATAGAAGCCTTTCAAGGTTTGAACGTTGAAATAGTTTCCGTTGATTCTAGGCAAATCTACAGGTACATGGACATTGGTACCGCAAAACCCACCAAGGAACAACAAAGTTTGATTAAACATCACTTGATCGATATCGTTGATCCTGATGAGTATTTCAGCGCTTACGATTTCAGACAAATGGCAATCAATGTTATAAAAGACATATTAAACCGTGGCAAAATTCCTTTGCTGGTTGGAGGCACTGGACTTTACATCGACACACTTGTACGTGGGATATTCGACGGCGTTCCAAAGGATGAACAACTGAGGCAAAAGCTTCTCGAAGAGGAAAAATCTCGTCCTGGTTCCCTTCGAGAGCAGTTGCTGAAGATTGACCATGTTAGTGCAGCAAAAATACACCCAAACGATCTAAAAAGAACCATAAGGGCTCTTGAGGTTTGGTACAAAACAAGAATACCACTGTCTGAGCATCAGAGAACTGCAAAACCTGTTGGTGATTTCAAAATAATCGTTTTGAATCGTGATCGAAAAGAGCTTTATGATAGAATAAACCGGAGAGTAGAAAAGATGATAGAACTTGGACTTGTGGATGAAGTGAAAAACCTGCTTGAACGCGGTTACACAAAAGATTTGAACTCCATGAAGACAATTGGATATCAAGAAGTGATAGAATATTTGGAAGGAAAGGCAGATTTTGAAACAACCGTTGAAAAGATAAAGAAGAATTCCAGAAACTTTGCGCGAAGACAGTTGATTTGGTTCAGAAGGTACAAAGATGCTGTTTGGTTGGATTGCTCTTGCCAAAGTATTGTGAAAAAAATTCAAGAGATAGTTTTAAATGATGCAAAACATATTTCTTTTTTTTGATTGGGGGGTTAAGGATGGCTGAGAAGTTCAATCTTCAAGACAGGTTTTTGAACACGTTGAGGGTGGGAAAGATCGAGGTAAAGATTTACTTGGTGAATGGATTTCAAACAAAAGGTTATATTCGATCTTTTGACAACTTTACGATCCTTCTTGAAAGTGAAAACCAACAAAGTTTGATCTACAAACACGCTATCAGCACAATAATGCCAACGACCTATGTGAAACTCTTTAAAGCCGAAGGAAAGGAGAAAGAAAAGGAGGAGGCGGAAGAGAAGTTTGAAAGTGAAGGAAATTGATACCGCTTTAAAACAATCAGCCATATTGGTGAGCATCAAAAAAGATCTCGATTCGTTGGAAGAGTTAAAGCAACTTTTGGCTAACCTAGAAGTAGAGGTAATAACAACTTTTGTTCAATCGCGCTTAGAACCTGATCCTGTGACTTACCTTGGAAAGGGAAAGCTCGAGGAGCTAAAGGCTTTAGTTCAGGCTTATCAACCATCATTTGTTGTGATCGATGGGGAAGTTAAACCATTGCAGGCGAAAAACATTGAAAAAATTTTACAAGTACCGCTCAAAGATAGAACTCAAGTTATACTTGACATTTTTGCAAAACATGCCACTACAGAAGAAAGCATACTGCAAGTTGAACTGGCGAAACTTTCCTATGAACTACCAAGGCTTGTAGGAGAGGGAAAGAGTCTTTCAAGAACAGGAGGCGGAATTGGTACCAGAGGTCCTGGTGAGCAGAAGATAGAGGAGAGAAGACGCTACATCAAGCGAAGAATTGCTTGGATTAGGAAAAAACTCGAAGAAATCAGGTTAAATCGAGAAATTCAAAGAAGAAAAAGGTTGGAAAGCGATTTACCAATGGTTTCCTTTGTTGGCTACACCAACGCTGGTAAATCCAGCTTGCTAAAAGTTCTCTCAAAAAGTGATATCGTTGTATCTGAGAAGATGTTCAGCTCCCTTTCCCCAGTTATAAGACGAGTTAAACTACCAAACGGCAGAGTTGTTTTGATGAAAGACACCGTTGGTTTTATCCGAAATGTTCCTCACACCATAATAGAAGCTTTTAAATCCACACTGGAGGAAATACTTTACTCTGATTTGCTGGCACTTGTTGTTGATGTTTCAGAAGAAAATTTTGCTGAAAAAATGAAAACATCCATCATGGTTCTCAAAGAACTTTCCGCTGAATCGATACCTCGGTTGATTGTTTTCAACAAGATAGATTTGGTTTCACCTGAAGTTTTGGAAAAGCTTACCACAATTTACCCAGAAGCTGTTTTTGTGAGCGCAAAAACAGGCAAAGGTATCGATGAATTCTTACAAAAAGTAACGGAAAAACTCTTTCAAAATGAAGCTGAAGAAATTTTTGAAATAGATCCAAGTGCGCTACCTACTGTAATGAAATATTGCGAGCTTTTAACAATAGTTCAAGAGGAATGGTGTAATGGCAAAATAAGGTTAAAATTAAAGGGTAGCAAAGACGTTCTTGAACGCTTGCGAAAGGTTGTCCTAGGAGGGATTGAAGAGTGAAAAAGATCTTTTTAATGGGTTTGTTAGTGGTAGCAGTATTAAGTTTTGGTACATCTTTTTTTATTTATCCGGTTGAAATTGGTCCGATTTTGACTGCCAGTTTCGGTGAGTTCAGAGGTACTGGCAACAGAGGACCGCACTTTCACATGGGGATAGATTTATCCACCAACATGAGATCTGGTGTTCCAATTCTTGCTGCAGCCGATGGGTGGTTGGTCAGAGTCGAGATAGACGAAGACGATATCTATGGTAACGTGATAGTTTTGGAACACGAAAATGGATATAGAACGTTGTACGCTCATCTGAGTGATTTTTCAAGCAAAGTGCAGGACATAGTGAGATCCGTTGTCAACGAGTTTGGGAAAAGGCGGATAGTCGTTGAATTTCCGGAGAAGACTATTTTTTTCAAGGTTGGTGAGGTTATTGGTTTTTCTGGAAGAACCGGAGAAGCTGCTCAACCTCATTGCCATTTTGAAGTCAGAAGTTTAGATGAAAGTGTTTGCTACGATCCCATGGACTTTTTGCCGCTGGTTATTCCAAGCGATGCTAGGTTTGAAGTAAGAAGTCTTATAATAGATGGTGAACGTTATACCTATTCTCCAGGAAGGGTATATCTTTTCAAAGGAGATATTCCAAAAATAGCAATCAACGCAGTGACGGTGAGCGGAAGAAATGTTTTGGGGCTCAAACGAATAAGGCTGTACTTTGATGGTACTTTAGCTTATGAATTGGATTTTTCAACAATTCCATGGAACGAGTTCAACAACGTTTGGGCAATTTACACAAGAGATTCCGTGTCCGATGGTTATACGTATTCTGCTTGGTATAAACTGTATCCTGAACTTGGAAGTTCTCTTGTAAAGGTGAACAGGTTTGCGGAAATTGCACGTTTACCAAAACAAAGTCGAGTGAAGATTACATTAACTGATGTTTGGAACAGGAACTTCGATGTAGAGTTTTTGGTAGAAAGAAGGTGAAGAATGTTCTTTTTTAAGAAAAAGCCAAAGGATATTTCGTTAAACCCATTTTACAAAGAAGGGAATATCTTTGTTGTGTACTTTAAATGTGATAAATGTGGCGAATATTTTAGAAGTCATCTTAGAATAGGTTACGATTTTATAAACGATTACGACAATCCGTCGACACCGTATAAAATAGACAAGGTCTATGTAGGCTCTCGATGCCCGAACAAAATTCACTTGCAAGCATCTTTTACAGCTGGTTACAAGGTCAAATTTGTGAATCTAGATGGTGGTAAGTTTGTCACAAAAGAAGAGTATGAAAGTGTTGCAAAAAGAGGAGGATGAGAAATGAAAAAGTTGTTTACAAGTGAGAGTGTTACTGAAGGTCATCCTGATAAAATGGCCGATCAAATTTCGGATGCCATACTCGATGCAATACTCGAGCAAGATCCAAATGCAAGGGTAGCGGTTGAAACCTTAGTGACGACAGGACTGGCAATCGTTGCAGGTGAAGTTACGACCGAGGCTTACGTTGATATTCAAGACATCGTTAGAAAAACTATATTGGAGATCGGTTATACAAGGGCTAAGTACGGTTTTGACGGAGAGACTTGTGGTGTCTTAACGTCGATTCACAATCAATCCCCAGACATTGCGATAGGTGTCAACAAGGCTTTGGAAGCAAGAGAAAAGAACAACGATGTTGACGAGTACGACAAAATAGGTGCAGGAGATCAGGGTATGATGTTTGGATACGCAACCAACGAAACACCGGAGTACATGCCTTTGCCCATTATGCTTGCCCACAAATTGGCTATGAGGTTAGCTCAGGTTAGAAAAGAAAAGATAGTTCCTTTCCTGAGGCCAGACGGAAAAACGCAAGTGACAGTAGAGTATGATGAGAACGGAAAACCAGTTGCTGTCGATACGATTTTGATTTCCGCTCAACATGAGCCCGATGTGAGCTTGCAAGACCTTCGTGATGCACTCATAGAGTACGTGATCAAACCTGTTATACCGGAACAGTACATGAAAAAAGACACGAAAATATTGATTAACCCAACCGGTAGGTTTGTCCTTGGTGGTCCTTCTGCGGACACTGGTTTGACCGGTAGAAAGATAATCGTTGACACTTATGGTGGATGGATACCGCACGGTGGAGGAGCCTTCAGTGGTAAGGATCCAACAAAGGTTGATAGATCTGCTCATTACATGGCAAGATACGTTGCGAAGAATGTTGTTGCAGCTGGGCTTGCCGATAAATTCATGATTCAGGTAGCTTACGCCATAGGAAAGGCAAGGCCTGTTTCCATGATGATAGAAACGTTTGGAACTTGCAAAGTTGACGAGGAAAAGCTCAAAAAAGTGATAAATGAAATATTTGACTTTAGACCAAAAGCCATAATTGATAGGTTAAAGCTGCTTAGACCGATTTACAAAAAAACCGCTGCTTACGGACACTTTGGCAGAAATGATCCTGATTTTACGTGGGAAGCTTTGGATGCCGTCCCAGAATTGAAAAGGGCATTCAATCTATAGAATTTAAGGGAGGTGTTATTTGACAATGCCTGGCAAAAAGAAAAACAAATCCGCAGAAAAGAGGCACAGACAGTCTTTAAAGGCTAGGGTAAGAAATAAATCCTACATAACTAGAATGAAGAATGCTGTGAAGAAAGTTCTGCAGGCTGTTAAGGCTGGAGAAAGCAAGGAAAAGATCGATGAGTTGGTAAAACAAGCGATTTCCGTTATCGATAAAGCCGCAAGTAAAGGTGCTATTCACAAAAATCAAGCGGCAAGAAGAAAGTCACGCTTGATGAAAGTTGTGAACAGCGCCGTTAAGGTTTGATGAAAATGTGAAAAAATATTCCCGATCTTTTAAATCTGTTTTTCTTTGAAATTTCCAGCACCGCCACAAAGGTGCTGGATTTTATTTGTATGATAAAATTCCTATAGGAGAAATGCGTGTGAAGAGGCTGCAAGTTTTGACGATACTTTGTCTTTTGTTTTTGGGTTCAAGCATAGGTTATTACGTTGGGACAAACGGATGGTTTGTCCTAGGTTGGTATTTGCTCTTGTTTGGGCTTGTCTGTTATTTTTTGCTTAAAGACGGCGTTGATTTGAAAAGTTTGTTTTCAATAAAACCAAAGCATTTTTTCAAATCGTTGTTGGCCATACCAATACTTTATCTTGTTTTGATTCCAGTAAGCTTGGTCTTTTCAACTTTGAATGAACCAATTGAGTCGGTTAAACTCAATTTTCCAATGGTTGTCTCCTTAGTTGCTGTTGGACCTTTGGCTGAGGAAATGATCTTTCGCGTTTATTTTCAAGACTTGTTGAGAAAAAGGTTTAACGTCAACGCAACAATAATTCTATCTTCCATCTTTTTTGCGGTCTTGCATCCTGTGAGTATTTTCCCACAGGTGTTCGTCATCGCAGTTTTTTTAAGTACTCTTAGGGAAATCTATGGTTCCATAACACCTTCTGTCGTGGTTCATTGTCTAAACAATGCGGTGGCAATGTTATTCAGTGCTCTGACTTGAAAGGGGTGATGCGCTGATGTTTGACAAGTTTTCCGAAAAGTCCGCGCAGGTTTTCGTTGAGGCGCAAAACGAAGCAAAAGAAATGGGACATTCTTATGTGGGTACAGAGCATATTTTGCTTGCCATATTGAAGCAGGAATCCGCCTTGTCAGAAAGCCTTGCGGAAATGGGTATAACTTATTCTAGAGCAAAGAATGAAGTTATTTCCATAGTTGGTATGGGAATGCGTGGCATGACAAGCTCGCCACAGATGACTCCTCGTGCAAAAAGGATCATTGAGCTAGCTTACGAGGAGGCAAAGTATCTTGGTAGCGAGAAAATACAACCTGAGCACCTTCTGCTTGGAATCATAAGAGAAGGAGAAGGGATAGCAGTTCACGTTCTTAGAAAAATGGGAGCAGACCTCGGAGCTCTTAGACGCATAATCATTGAAAACAGCTCGTTTAGAATAAACGACTTTGAATCCGACAAAGGTTTGGAAAACGCTTCGGTGAGGCAGCTTGAAGGATTTGGAATAGATTTGACCGCTCTTGCGATGAAAAATCAGCTTGATCCAGTCATAGGTAGGGATGAGGAAATAGAAAGAGTAATGCAAGTTTTGGTAAGAAGAAAGAAAAACAACCCTGTTCTGATCGGTGAGCCCGGTATAGGAAAAACTGCGATAGTTGAAGGTTTGGCTCAAAGAATTGTGGCAGGCGAAGTTCCAGAACCATTGAAGAGAAAAACCATCTTTGCTCTGGATGTTGCAGCTTTGGTTGCCGGTACCAAGTATCGTGGAGAGTTCGAAAAAAGGATGAAAAAACTTTTGCAAGTTGTTACCAGAGACCCCAATATAATTCTCTTCATAGATGAAATTCACACCATAGTTGGTGCCGGGTCGGCGGAAGGTGCTATAGATGCCGCAAACATCCTTAAGCCAGCTTTGGCTCGCGGTGAGGTTAGATGCATAGGTGCTACCACACCAGACGAGTATCGAAAGTACATAGAAAAGGATGCGGCTTTGGAAAGAAGGTTCCAGAAAATTTACGTCAGAGAACCTACTCCTGAGGAAACTTTGGAAATCCTCAAAGGGTTGAGATCGAAGTACGAAGCTCATCACAGAGTCAGGTACAGCGATATGGCACTTGAAGCAGCTGTTTATCTTTCAAAACGTTATATTACCGATCACTTCTTGCCTGATAAAGCGATAGACGTCATAGACGAGGCTGGTGCAAGGGCTCGTTTGAGAAGTTTCGTGCTCCCACCTGAACTTCGCGAGCTTAAAAAACAACTTGATCAAATAAAGGCTGAAAAAGAACTTGCGGTTTTGAACCAAGATTATGAAAAAGCTGCAGAATTGAAAGAGCGTGAGAGAATTTTGACGCAGACTTACAACGAGCAGTACGAACAATGGAGAAAGAGCGTGGAAACGAAAATAATAGACGTAGGAGTTGATGACGTTGCAGAGGTTGTTTCAAGCTGGACGGGTATACCCTTGACGAAACTTGAAGAAAGCGAAAGCGTAAAACTCCTTAACCTTGAAAAAGTTCTCCATGAAAGAATAGTTGGTCAAGACGAAGCGATAAAAGCCGTTGCAAGGGCTATCAGAAGGGCAAGAAGCGGTTTGAAAGATCCAAGAAGACCTATTGGAGTGTTCTTGTTCCTTGGCCCTACTGGTGTTGGTAAAACGGAGCTCACAAAAGTTCTTGCCACTCATCTATTTGGTGATGAAAAAGCTCTAATAAGATTTGACATGAGCGAATATATGGAAAGATTCTCAGTTTCTCGTTTGATCGGAGCGCCTCCAGGATACGTTGGTTACGAAGAAGGTGGAACGTTGACGGAAAAAGTGCGAAGAAGACCGTTCTCCGTGATACTTTTTGACGAAATTGAAAAAGCTCACCCGGATGTGTTCAACATATTGCTTCAGATAATGGACGAAGGAAGGCTGACGGATTCACAAGGTAGGGAAGTTGACTTCAGGAACACGATAATAGTCATGACGAGCAACATTGGAGGTACTTTGATAAACAAGTCGAAGCGAACGCTTGGATTTGTATCGGAAGATAACTTCCAGCAAGAATACGAGGAAATCAAGCAGTTGGTCCTTGAAGAGGTCAAGAAAACCTTTAGACCAGAGTTTCTCAACCGCATTGACGAAATAATAGTCTTCCACCCGTTGACAAGAGAACACATAGAAAAGATTGTCGATATCTTGGTTTCAGATTTGCGTGAGAGGTTGAAAGAGAAGAATCTGAGCTTGGTTTTGACAAAAGAAGCCAAGGATTTGTTGATCGAAAAAGGTTTCGATCCAGTGTACGGCGCCAGACCACTTAAGAGAGCAATACAGCAACTGCTCGAAGATCCTTTAGCTGAGGAAATTTTGAGAGGTAAGTTCAATCCAGGCGATACGATTGTTTGTAAGGCTTCGGCAGGTAGGATAATATTCACAAAAAGAAAACAAAGAGCGGGAGCTTTGAGCTAATGAAGGAAAAATCGAGCTTTGTCTGCAGCAACTGTGGCTACAAATCCCCAAAGTGGTTTGGGAAATGTCCACAATGTGGCCTTTGGGATACCGCTGTTGAACAAATGGAAAATTCTTCAAAGCCAAAGATCCGTGAAACTAAAGTTTTGTCTCTTGAAGAAATAGCTAAAACCAGCAATGTATCCAGGTCGAGCACGGGTTTTTCTGAACTTGACACTGCCCTGGGAGGTGGTTTGATCCCAGGGCAGGTTCTTTTGCTAGGTGGAGAGCCTGGGGTAGGAAAAAGTACCTTGGCACTACAAATCTGCAATTTCTTTTCTTCACTTGGAAAGAAGGTTCTTTACATAACCGCTGAAGAATCGCCAGAACAAGTGGCTCTTAGAGCGCAAAGACTTGGAGCCAAAAATATCGGAAAGGTAATGATAACAGCGGAGAACGATCCTGATGTTGTCTTACAACTGGTTGATTCGAGTTTTTCCCTTCTAGTAATAGATTCTCTTCAAACGATGTATTCACCAGAACTTGGGTTGTACGCAGGTAGTGTTGCACAAGTTCGATACACAGTTGAAAGAACCATTGAACGTTGCAAAACCTTTGGTGTACCAGCAATACTCATTGCACACGTCACAAAAAGTGGAGAAATTGCTGGACCAAAGCTCATAGAACATCTTGTAGACACGGTGGTTTACTTTGAAGGGGAACAGTTGACGGAGTTGAGGATACTTAGAACTGTGAAAAATAGATTTGGACCATCTGGTGAGATCGCAGTCTTTGAAATGACCGAAAATGGTTTAAAACAACTTGAAACTTTTGGATTTTTCGATAGAGTCGAGCAACTCTCTGGTAACAGTTTATCTTGTGTTATCGAGGGCTCAAGGGCTTTTGTGGTTCAAGTTCAGGCATTGGTCTCAAAAACAAGATCGTCGGTTCCAAAAAGGATAAGCAGTGGGTACGATTTAACCAGGCTTTACTTGATCATAGCGGTTGTGAGTAAGCAGTTGAACTTTCCGTTCGAGTGGCACGATGTTTATGTAAACGTCTTAGGCGGACTTCGTATAACCGATACCGCTGTTGATGCAGCCGTTGCGGGCGCTTTAATTTCTTCCTACCTTGATATACCAATTGGAGATGTTGCTTTGTTAGGTGAATTGAGCTTGGATGGACGCATCAAAAGTGTCAGTCGTTTGCAAACGAGGATAGAAGCTTTGAAAAAGATTGGGATTGAAAAGATTTTAAGTCCAACTTCTTTTAATTTGAAAGGAAACATTATCGAAATAAAAACTGTGAAAGATCTTGGTAAGATAATTGGAGGTGTTCAAATCTGATAGAAAGTTCTATTTTGGAAAAGATAGCTCTTCTTTCTCCTGGTACGAAGTTAAGAAAAGCATTAGAAGACATAATAGCAGCTAACTTGGGAGCGTTGTTGTTTTTTGTAGACGATGTGAACAAGTACAGAAACATCATGCAAGGAGGATTTGAACTCAACTGTTCTTTTACACCAGAAAGACTGTACGAACTTGCAAAGATGGATGGGGCAATCATTTTGTCCGAAGATGTCACAAAGATATTTTCAGCCAATGTTCATTTGGTACCAGATCCAAACATTCCAACTACGGAAACTGGTATAAGACACAGAACGGCAGAAAGGGTTGCCAAGCAAACGGGAAAAATGGTTGTCGCCATCTCGAAAAGGAGAAATGTGATAAGCCTTTACGTGGGAGATTACAAGTACGTACTGAACGACAGAAGATTGCTCATGACCAAAAGTACACAGGCTTTGAATGCTTTGGAAAAATATCGAACAAGTTTTGAGAAAATTTTTTCGACCATCGAAAACGAAGAACTAAGGGGTATTTCGATCTATGATGTTGCAAGGGCGATCGAAAAAGCTTTGATCATGCTGAGGATATGGGAAGATATATATCCCTACATCGTTGAACTTGGCGAGGATGGTAAGCTCATAAGCTTGCAAATGAGCGAACTTTTGGAAGGTTTAGATGACATCGTTTTCCTTTTGGTCATGGATTACAGTTTTGATGAGTTGAAAATGGAGGACGCAAAAAGGTTGATTTCGAAAATGAAGGAAGAGCGTGACTTATCTACTTTAAGAATAGTAAAATACCTTGGTTGGGATGTTCAAAGCGTTGCACAGGCGATGGAATTAGTTTACTTACCCAGGGGATACAGGATTTTGAAATATTTTGCAAAGTTACCGATAACTGTTTCAGCGAAAGTCGTTGAAAGATACAAGAATTTGAAGGCTTTACTGACTGCCACAATTCAGGAACTGATGTCGATAGAGGGTGTTGGAGAAAAGAGAGCGCATGCCATTTTAGATGTAGTGGAGATCTTGAAGAGTAAAATAAAACAGTTATGATAAAATTACTCTTGTCAAGACTTGCAAAAAGGAGGAGACACTATGAAAAGAACTTACCAGCCGAGCAGAAGGAAAAGACAAAGAACGCATGGTTTTCTTGTCAGGTCTAGAACCCCTTCGGGAAGGAAGGTGCTAGCTAGACGCAGGGCGAAAGGAAGGTGGAGACTGGCAGTTTGAAACGGTTTTCACTTTCCAAAAACGAAAGACTTAGGCTTACCAAAGATTTTGAAAGGGTTTTCCGCGAGGGTAAAATGTTGCAAAATGAGTTTTTTACGGTTATTTTTGCAAAAAATAACTTGGGTTACAGCAGGTTGGGGATAATTGTGAAGAAAAAATTTGGGAAAGCCCATGATAGAAACAAAGTTAAAAGGTGGATTAGGGAGATTTTCAGACACCACAAAGTAAACTTCAAGGAAGGTTATGACGTGTTGGTGATCCCGCGGAAAACCCTTTCTGTTGAATTTCACAACGTGGATTTTCATCGTATTAAAGATAGCTTGATTCCTTTGTTTGAGGAAATGGAAAAATCATGAGAAAGATTGCTCTTTGGTTGATAAGATTTTATCAAAAGTACATTTCTCCGTTGAAACCACCTTCTTGCAGGTTTGTGCCAACTTGTTCGGCTTATGCTTATCAAGCTATTGAACGTTTTGGATTGTTAAAAGGTGGTTTGCTCGCGATAAGAAGAATTCTAAGATGTAATCCTTTAAACCCAGGTGGATTTGATCCTGTTCCAGAAAAATTCGAACTAAGGAGGAGGTCAAGTTGAGAAAATTTTTGATCGTGGTACTCAGTTTTCTGGCTTTACTAGTTTTCGCCAAAAATGAGATAAGTGTAATCCAATTAAACAATGGAGTAAAGGTGAAGACTAGGTTTGCAGAGTACGAGTTCGATTTGTATGGAAACCTTTTGAACGTTTATATTGTTACTGAAAGAAGGTTGCACATTTTCGAGGCTTTTGGCGATGGTTTGGAACTGTACGATGAAGATGGAAAAATGCTAGAAGAAGTTGTTAGTTTTTCCATCCTTGGAACCGAAACAGCTCCAGGGAGTTTCTTAAGTGATGTTGCGCTTGTCTATGAGTACAAAGATGGAACAGTTAAAAACATCACGGTTAAGAACTCACCTGAGTATTTGCTCTTAGTTGAAGTAAAAACTGATCGAAAGCTTTTTCTTTCTTTACCCAGAGTGTGGTTTGAGGACAACGATAGGTTTGTAAGAGGTTACTTCATTTCCTTTGCACCCAAGAACAAAATTGTTTCGATAAGTAAATTTGACAAAGGAACTCTTGTTTTGAATAAGGTGCAATTTGATGGAGAATTGAAAGTAACAGTTCATATGGGACCTTTGAAAAGAATCTTTCTGAAAAAACTTTTCCCAGAGGATTATTCGGTAATAGTTTCCGAGTTAAGGACAATAAGGGGTACGACAAGTTGGTACGATCCTTTGTTCTACCCGTTGGTCTGGTTTTTCTGGTGGTTGTATGAGTTGACTAAAAACTTTGGCTGGGCGATAATTTTGTTCACCATTGTTGTAAGATTCATTTTGTATCCACTTTATCACGCTCAAACCAAGTCCATGATAAAACTGCGAAAAATCCAACCAAAAATTGAAGAGGTTAGAAAAAAGTACAAAGATCCTCAAAAGCAACAAGAAGCGTTGATGAAAATTTATCAAGAAGAAGGCGTCAACCCAGCCAGTGGTTGTTTGATGCTCTTGGTTCAACTTCCAATTTTCTTCCTTTTGTACGCGGTTATTCGCTACTTCCAAGAGGAATTTGCATATGGTAGTAGATTTTTGATATGGAACGATTTATCTGTAGGAGGTTTCTCCGCCAACGCAATTTTCATATTGATAACAATCGTTGCAAGTTATTACAACACACTCATAACGAGCACTGATACAAGGTCAGCTTGGCAGGGAATATTGATGTCCGTTATATTTCCATTCTTGTTCGTTGGTCTGCCAAGTGGTTTGTTCCTGTACTATACAACCAACACAGTTATTCAACTTATCGTTACGTATTACATCTACAAGCGTTATAAGATAAAGGGAATCACGACCAGAGAATTACTTGGACTTAGAGCCAAGAGGTGAAGGGCAATGCGAAAGGTTACAGTTTCAGCTTCAACTGTTGAGGAAGCACTTGAAATTGCGAAAAAGCAGCATAACTTGCTAGATGGTGAATTTGAATACAAAATTGTTGATAAGGGATTCAAAGGTTTCTTTGGATTGTTCGCAAGGAATGCAGTAGTAGAAATAACCTTCAAAAGTAATTATTACGAGCGCAAGTTGAGGGAGTTTTTTCAAACCATTTTTGCCAAATTTGGGCAAGTTGAAATCAACATTTCTTCATCTGGAAAGAAATTCACGGTAAAGCTAAACGGTGAAAATTTGAAAGAATGGGCTGTTAAAAACAAGGAAGTTGTTCCAGCGATTCAACATTTAGCCACAATACTCATAAATCGAGTCAGCGATACAAAATTGTGCGTGGAAGTTGATGTAGGAGATTTGAAGGAAAAGAGGCAGAAAAATTTACACGAAATAGTAGAACAAGCAATATCAAAGGTGAAAAATGGTGCTAAAAAGATAGTTTTAGAGCCAATGTCGGCAAAAGAAAGACGAATGGTTCACGAGCTTGTCAAGAGATACAAACATCTGAAAAGTTATTCTATTGGTGTTGAACCGTACCGAAGGGTTGTCATAGAGTATTATCAAGAGGAGAAAAATTAAGATCTCTTAAAAGCGTCTAAGGCTGCATAAGCTGCGGCAATTAACGGATCTTTTTGGATCTCACAGCTTCCTATTACACTTTTTTCCAATCCGTTTTGAAGTTTCGTCAAATGACACACTAAAAATTCTTTCCCAGCTAAGGTAATGATTCTAAGATCGTCTACAGAGAAGATCGAATCACTCAATTCGTCTAAAGCGTTAATAACAGCTTCTGCTGCGGTCTTAAGCTTTTGAATACTTGTTTTTGCCCCTTCTGCACTGCCTGTGTAAACTTCTCCAGCACGTTCAATGGTTACTTCCACTTTGATCTTCTTGCCCAAATCCTCTGTTCTTAATGAGGAAATCTCGTAATCGACAAAAGATTGTCCAGGGCTGGAAAGTTGGGCAACACTTATGATTTTCCTGTCAATTTTAATTCCTGTTGAAGCAAATATCGCTGTTTCAACATCTCGAACCACCTGTTTTGGATTTTTTTGTGAATCGGTTATGACGTGTATCTCCTTGATGCCTTCCTCGTCCGCGACGACTTTGACCCCATTTATTCCAGAGATTTGGGATATTATTGACTCGATTTTTTTAGGGTCAAGCATACTTTCCCCCCTTTTTTGATATTCTAACATGTGGTGATGAAGAATGAACATAGGAGTTTTGATGGCTGCTGGTAAAGGAACGAGGCTTGGTGATAAAATTCCAAAACAGTTTCTTGAACTTTGTGGAAAACCAATTTTTCTGTATAGTTTGGAAGCTTTTGAAAAATCTCAGAAGGTCGACGGATATTTGCTCATGGTTCCAGAAGAATACATTGGGTACGCTCAAAAGTTGGCTGTAAAAGCTGAGAAACTAAAAGCAATCTTAGCTGGTGGTGCAACCAGGCATGAGACTACTTTGATTGCATTGGAGCACTTAAAAACCTTTAATCCGAAGGTAGTCGTCTTCCACGATGCGGCAAGACCTTTTATCACCTCAAAACTCGTTGATGAGGTAATTGAGGCTGCCGAAAAACACGGGGCATCAACGGCGGCGGTAAAGATCTCCGACACCGTTGCGTATTGTGAGAACGGTTTTGTGAAGAATCATGTGTCGCGTGAAAATCTTTATCGAATTCTTACACCACAGGCTTTCAACTTCGAACTGGCATATCAAATTTTTCAAAGAATAAGTGGCGATGATGGCACCTTTCCTTTTGTTCAAGCAGGCCTAAAAGTTGCCATTGTACCATCGGATTATCTGAATTTCAAAATTACCTTTCCAGAGGATTACCAGGTAGCCAATTTGTTAGCAAGATTTTGGTTTGAAAGTCAAAGACAAACTTGACAAGAATTTTAAGCGATATGGTAATATATTTATAAAACCTGGTTTTGCCAGGTTAAAGAATTTTCAAAGGAGGTGTTGAGTGTGAAAAAAGCTTGCGTGCTGATCTTCCTTGCCGTGGTATTTGTTGTACTTTTTGCTCAAGAAATAACCGAGGTAAGGATCGGGGCTGGTTTTGAGATGACCGGACCGATAGCTGGTTACGGTCAAGCGTCTTGGGACGGTATAAAGCTTGCGATGAAGTTAAGGCCAACGGTCAACATCGGAGGTAAAGAGATTCCAGTTAGAGTTATTCTTATGGACAACAAGGGCGACAAAGCCGAGTCAGCGAACGTGGCAAGAAGGTTAATCGACGTTGAAAAAGTTTCTGCCATAATTGGTCCTTGCACAAGTTCGTGTGCACTTGCGGCTGGTGCCATTGCTGAGGAAAAGAAAGTTCCTTTGATAGGAACCACCACAACAAATCCTTTGGTTACTCAAGGTAAAAAATTTGTTTTCAGAGCTTGCTTTATCGATCCATTCCAAGGTGCGATACTTGCAAAGTTCGCGTGGGAACACTTGAAAGCTAAAAAAGTTGCCATTATGGTTGACGTGGCACAAGATTACGTCGTTGGTTTGGCCAACGAGTTCATGAAGGTTTTCAAACAGTTAGGTGGAACGTATTTCGTTGAGTATTACACAACCGGTGATCAAGATTTCTCTGCTCAGCTGACAAACGTTCTTGCAAAGAAACCCGACGTGATATTTATGCCTGGTTATTATGCCGAGATAGCTTTGATGTGTGTCCAAGCAAGACAACTTGGATTCAAAGGAGCTTTTTTGGCCGGAGATGGGGCCGACGCACCGGAGTTGATCGAAATCGGAGGAGATTTTGTTGAAGGACTTTACTACACAACATACTTCCATCCAGACGCAGATCTTTCTCCAAAGACGAAAGAGTTTGTCGAAGCTTATATGAAAGAATACGGCAGAAGAGCAGACGCTTTTGGGGCTTTGGCGTTTGATGCTTATAATTTGATTCTTGATGCAATCGAAAGAGCTCAATCTACAGATCCTGTCAAAATCCGTGATGCAATTGCTGCAACGAAAGATTTCGTCGGTGTTGCTGGTACGATAAGCTTCCCACCCAATTCTGGTGATCCAATCAAACCTGCTGTTATAAACACGATCAAAAATAGGCAATTTGTTCTTTACACGGTTATCCGACCGTAGAAGTTTCACATGGGTTTACAAAAAGCCCCCTTCATGGGGGCTTTCAAAGGTTTAATTAGGAGGTGAACAATTTGACACTGGAAGCGTTTTTGCAACATTTGGTGAATGCCATATCGCTTGGTTCAATATACGCGTTGATTGCAATTGGATACAGTTTGGTTTATGGAATACTCAGGTTGATCAATTTCGCTCATGGTGACATTTTTACCTATGGCATATACTTTGCGTTTTACGGTGTGATTCTTTTGCGCTTGCCGTGGTGGGGAGCATATATATTTTCCATCTTTGCAACGATGCTTCTTGGTGTAACTGTTGAAAGAATCGCTTATAGACCTTTGAGAAATGCTCCAAGAATCTCCCTGTTGATCACGGCGATAGGCGTTTCTTTCTTTTTGACGAATTTTGCAACGGTTGTTTTTGGTGGCCGTCCAAAATCCTTCAATCCTCAGACAGGGGTGTATCCAAGGGAATTTTTGAGGATGATAATTTTTGGAAATGTTAGAATTCCAATTTTAACTTTGATCACAATTGTTGTTGCGGCTGTTGCCATGTTGATACTCACTTGGATAGTTTATAAAACGAAGACCGGTATGGCCATGCGAGCTATATCGAGAGATATCGCTACGACGAAGTTGATGGGTGTAAACGTTGATAGAATAATAAGCTTTACCTTTGCCGTGGGTTCTGCCTTGGCTGCCATAGGTGGAATTCTATGGGCTATGCGTTTTCCACAGGTTTATCCTTACACGGGATTCATACCAGGTTTGAAGGCTTTCATTGCTGCTGTTGTGGGTGGTATTGGGAGCATACAAGGTGCGATGACCGGTGGCTTTGTTTTAGGTGCAGCTGAGGTTATGATCGTGGCTTTTGCCCCTTCAATAGCTGGCTACAGAGATGCTTTCGCATACGTCATCCTTTTGCTGATCTTGCTTGTCAAACCAACCGGAATTCTTGGAGTTGAAATTGCAGAAAAGGTGTGATAAGAATGGAACGGAAACTGAAAACTTCAACCAAGCTTGTTTTGACAATTATTTTGATGGTGTTGATAGGCTTTTCACTACATCTTGCTCAAAGATTTGCGAGTGATTACATTAAGCTTTTGCTCAACTTAATGGCGATAAACATAATTTTCGCAGTATCTTTGAATTTGATAAACGGTATAACTGGGATCTTTTCCCTTGGACATGCTGGATTCATAGCAATCGGTGCTTACATAGCAACGCTTTTGACGTTGCCTATAAGTCAAAAAGAAATATCTTATTTGGTAAAACCACTCATTTATCCTTTCAACTCGATTGAAATGTCTTTTTTACCTGCGACTGTAATAGCGGGCTTGGTGGCGGCAGGTTTTGGCTATATAGTCGCAGCTCCTTCGCTGAGACTCATAGGGGATTACCTTGCGATTGCAACTCTTGGACTTGGTGAGGTTGTAAGAATAATAGCCAACAACGCTTGGTCTATAACCAACGGTGCCCTTGGTTTGAAGGGTATCCCCCCTTACACAAACATTTATTGGTCGTGGGGTTGGGCGTTTGTGACTGTTTTTACCATTGCAAGCCTTGTCAACAGCAGCTATGGTCGAGCTTTGAAAGCGATTAGGGAAGACCCAATAGCTGCAAAGGCGATGGGGATAAATGTCTTTTCTCATCAAGTTATGGGTTTTGTCATAGGTTCGTTCTTTGCTGGAGTCGGTGGAGCTCTTTGGGCTCATCTTATAACAACCATAGATCCAAAGTCGTTTGGTGTTACAAAAACTTTCGAAATACTCATCATGGTGGTTTTGGGAGGGCTTGGCAGCATAACAGGTTCAATTTTTGGTGCCGCTATCTACACCGTGGGTTTGGAGTACCTTAGAATTCTTGAAAGTCCTTTCAAACTGGGAAGAATAACTTTGCCCGGTATTCCTGGTATGAGAATGGTTGTGCTCTCGGTGATCTTAATAGTTTTAATGCTCTTTTGGAGAAGAGGTCTTTTTGGCAGAAACGAATTGACTTGGGATTTAATTGCCAATTTTGTTCGAAGGTTAAAACGGGGTGAAAGCCATGGATGAGATTGTACTCAGATTAGAGTCGGTAACAAAAAGGTTTGGAGGGTTGGTGGCTGTCGATAATTTCACAGGTTATGTAAAACGCGGGGAACTTCTTGGATTAATAGGCCCAAATGGAGCAGGAAAAACCACGCTTTTCAACCTTATAACGGGCATGTATTATCCAGAGGGTGGAAGGATATACTTTGAAAACCACGATATAACCTTCAAAAAACCATTCGAACGAACACGTATGGGTATTGCCAGAACTTTTCAAAACATCAGGTTGTTTTCTGATTTAACCGTTTTGGAAAACGTCATGGTGGCACAACATCTTAAGTTGAAAAGCTGGATCTGGCTTTTTAAATGTGTGGCAAAGCTGCCTTCTGCCCTTGCTTTGGAAAGGCGAATGAGGGAAGAAGGTTTAAAACTACTTGAAATCGTTGGTTTGAAACAATTTGCCAACGAGAAAGCAAGTGCACTGTCCTATGGTCTTCAAAGAAAACTTGAAATAGCCAGGGCTTTGGCGACAGGTCCAAAGCTTTTGCTTCTTGACGAACCAGCTGCGGGTATGAATCCCCAGGAAACGGTGGAGTTGATGAACTTCATAAAATGGGTTAGAGACCATTTTAAAGTCACCATAATTGTCATAGAGCACGACATGAAAGTGATAATGGGAATATGTGAAAGAATATACGTTATGGACTATGGGAAACTCATTGCAGAAGGGGCCCCAAAACAGATACAAAACGATCCAATCGTCAGAAAAGCCTATCTTGGTGAGGAGGTATTGCTGTGACCGACGTTGTTTTGAGCGTGGAAGACTTAAATGTTCACTATGGAAGTATTCATGCGGTCAAGGGTATATCCTTTCAAGTTAAAAGAGGAGAAATAGTTACCTTAATTGGGTCAAACGGTGCCGGAAAGTCTTCCACTTTGAACGCCATTATGAACATCGTTCCAAAGAGTAAAGGTAAAGTTGTTTTCAATGGTATTGATATAACTAATTTACCGACGAACGAGATAGTAAAACTTGGTTTGACACTAGTCCCCGAGGGTAGGAAGATTTTTCCGAACCTGACTGTTTATGAAAATCTGATGATGGGTTGTTATGCGAGAAAGGATAAAAATAAGATAAGGGAAGACCTCGATTGGGTGTTGAATCTTTTTCCGAGGTTGAAAGAAAGGTTGAAACAGCTTGGTGGTACGCTGTCTGGAGGAGAACAACAAATGTTAGCCCTCGCAAGAGGGTTGATGTCAAGACCAAAGGTTTTGATGATGGATGAGCCTTCCTTGGGATTGGCTCCGTTGCTGGTTGCAGAAGTTTTTCAAGTGATTCAACAAATCAGAAATGAAGGCGTCACGATTTTGCTGGTTGAGCAAAATGCTTTTGCGGCTTTGAAAATTTGTGACTATGGGTACGTTTTGGAAACAGGAAGAATAACGCTTCAAGATAAGGGAGAAAATTTGATCAAAAACGAGGATGTGGCAAAAGCTTACCTTGGAATAAGCTGAATATCTCTATGGTAAACTTTTACTAGGGGTGAACAGACCATGGGTAAACTAAAGATAATTCTTGACAGCACATCCGACGTTCCAAGGGATTGGATCGAAAAATACGATCTAGCTGTTATACCTCTGCATGTTACCTGGCCAGATGGCACGCAAGAAGACGATACGCGTGATTTGAAGGAGATCGAAGATTTTTACAGAAGAATAAGCCAAGCGAAGGAACTTCCAAAAAGTTCTCAACCATCTGTCGGGGAATTCGAAGCGCTTTATCGAAAAATAGAGCAAGAGGGGTACGATGAAATACTAGTGATATGCATATCCACAAAGCTTTCTCAAACTTACAATTCCGCAAATTTGGCAGCGCAACAAGTCAAAATCCCTGTTTACGTAGTCGATAGCAAGTTGGCTTCAGCAGCCATGCCGCCGCTTGCAAGAAGAGCAAGGGAACTTGAAAAGGAAGGATTAAAAACGCCTGAAATTGTAAAAGTTTTAAACGAAGAACTTGCAAAAGGAAGATATAGAGCCATATTCTATGTTTCAAATTTCGACTTTTTGGTAAAAGGCGGGCGGGTTTCGCGTGTTCAAGGATTTTTTGGAAGCCTTTTGAACATCTATGTGGGAATATGGATAGATCCAGAGGGTAGGTTGATTCCATTCGAAAAAGCTCGAGGAAAAAAGCGGGCAAGTGAAATGTTGGTTAAAAAAGCTTTGGATTTGGCAAAGGAAGGATCGACGGTGCGTTTGATAATGGTGCATGCCAACGCAAAAGAAGATGCTGAGATGATTCTTGAGGAATTGAAAAAACACTACAAAGTTTTGGATGCACCTTTCACCGAGATGGGAAAAGTTATTACAACGCACGTTGGTCCAGGAACGGCTGGTTTTGCATTGGAGGTAATTGAGTGAAGCAGTCGTTTTTAATAATTGTCTTCACGATAGTCAGCATTTTGATCATTTACATTGCATACCTTGAAAGGACTACCTTGAAAATTTTGATCTTTGAAGATGGAATAATCCAATTGCAACAAGGGTTAGATCGTTACGTAAAGGAGACGGGTTTTAAATGTAAACCTATAGTTATAAGAATAGATCGTAGTCTTGAGGAGATAGAAAAGTTTTTGAGAGATAATCAAAAAACCTATGCAATAGGTCCAAGGACAAGTTCTCAGGCGTTGAGATTAATACCACTTTTGGAAAAATACCAAATCTTTGCTATTGCGCCGCTTGTTACTTCACCAGAAGTTCTCGGCAAAAGCAATTACCTTGTAAGTTTAAGTAGTTCCGATGATCTTCAAGTTCGGCACATAGCTTCTTTGCTTTTAGATTTCGAAAATATAGTCGTTTTCACAGATTTTGATAATCCAGTTTACTGCGATACTTTCTACGACATTTTGGTGAAAGAATTACCAGAAAAAACCATTCTCAAAGTTGTGGTTGATAAGGTTGAAAATCTTTCTTTGCCAGACGAATTTGACGTGGTAGTTTTTGTCACCGAAGGTCGCAAGGCCGGTTTAATTGCTCAAATGATTAGGTCAAGAAATTTTGAAATCCCGCTTTTTGGTTCTGATTATGTTTATTCCGATCAACTTATCCAAATTGGTGGAAAAGCCGTTGAAGGGATGATCGTTTACAATTTGTTTGATTTGGAAAGGATGTTAGTGAGGAATTTTACCAGTTTGCATGAAGCAGGATCTTATGATGCTGCACTAGTTATCGACTCACTGGTAAAACAAGGTGTAAAACCAAATCTTGCTGGGGAGTATTTGAAAGGGAAATCTTTTTCAGGGGCAACCGGTGATTTTACCATAAGCGAAAATTTATGGGCTGTACGAAAGTCAAACTTTGTTACCGTTCAAAATGGTTCATTTGTCCCATTGAAGAGGTGATGGATGCTTTGAGACTTTCAGATAGGATAAGAAGAATCTTTCTTTATGGATCTCTTTTTATTTTTGGATTTGTGCTGATTTTTTCAGTAGGGCTTTTTTTGATAGTTAAAAGCGTAAATGAAATTTACAGGGAAAGTTATCTGATAAATGCGTACAACCATTTTGCCAATTTGTTTTCAAGCGTTTCCAGTAAAGTGGTTGATCCAGAAATAATCCTCTTAGAACTCGACGAAAATTTTGTCGACAAACGTACCAAAGTTGATTATTTACGTTTTGTTTCTTCAACAAGCCATTTTCCTGCTTTGGTTGGAGGTTTTTCCGGCATTTTTGCCAAAACCAACAGTGCGAAAGTCATTTTTCCAAAAGAGGATGGATATCTATTGGTGGAAATCCCGCAGGAACATTTTTCAAAACATGTTCCCGGAAAACGAGCTGTTGTTTTGTTGATCGACTCGTTTGAAAACGAAGTTGTTCTCTCTTCTGTTCCAGAGTACGTTGGGAAGAAAGTTGTGATCAACAAGAAAAAAGGGATTTTATCTTTGAATGGTTCACTTGGTTTCTTCGAAATAAAAGAAACAAGCGTTTCGAACGCCAAGCTTGCGCTTTTTGTTCCTTTGACAACTTATCTTGTTGATTTAGCTCCTTACTTGGTTGTTTCTTCTTTTGCCTTGTTCGGAGCGATCTTTTGGTTATACTTCGTACTGCAATACGAACGTAGGTTGATGAATTCCTTCTCATTTGTGTTTGAAGAGATCAACAAAGAAACCTCAAAAACAGTTCAAGGTAAGGAGACTCATTTTGTTCCGGTGAAAACCGAAATTGAAGAGTTAAACGAACTGCAGGAATCAATCGTACGTTTGCTTGAAGCTGAAAAAGCTGCTCAAGCTGAAATGCACAGCATGATGGAAAGTTTACAAGATACCATAAATGAACTTGAAGAAACACAAAAAGTGTTGGAGGAAAGGAAATTTCAAATTATCGCGGCTTTAGCTGAGGCAATAGAAGTCAAAGATGTGGGTACGAAGGGTCATTCGGATCGAATGGTTATGCTGGCTTTGGAACTTGCAAAAGAACTTGGTATCTCAGATCCAGCCGAACTGGAGGCTATAAAATTTGGGGCTTTACTTCACGACATTGGTAAAATCGGTATACCTGAACATATTTTGAACAAAACCAGTAGACTAACGCTGGAGGAATTTGAAATAATGAAAATGCATCCTATTTATGGTGAAAAGATCGTCAAAAACATCTCCGGATGGGACCTTGTTGCGGATGTAATTAGACATCATCATGAGAATATAGATGGAACAGGGTATCCCGATGGTTTAACTGGAGATCAAATAAGTTTGCGAGCTCAAATAGTTGCTATGGTTGATGTGTTCACAGCCTTGATAGAGGACAGACCTTATCGAAGGGCATTGAGCATAGAGGAAGCCTTGAAAGTAATCGAAAATGAGATGGTTGGTAAGAAATTTTCCGCTGAAATTTACGAAGCTTTCAAAAGAGTTCTCAATAGACTGTTGAAGGAAAAAGGTACAGGCTTTCTCCAAGAAAGTTGACGCCAAAGAACCGCATCCAATGTGTGTTTTTGCTTGAAAATATTTTGGATTTGCTTGCCAAAAATGGATTTTGTGTTATAATTGATCAACGCGGGGGCGAATGGTTTCGACGGGTTTGGACCGCCCCAGGAAGCGAGCCGAGGTTTCCCACCTCCTCGTAAAAAAAGGTGGGGCAAACAAAAAGTGCCAACGAAGAACTTGCTCTTGCTGCTTAAGGAATAAGCAGCCGTTCCCTTCGAAGCTTGGCTGAGGCTCGAAGGGGGCGTCAGGGAGTCAGCCTACTGCCGTTGGATTAAGCCTTTCGTCCAACGGTGGGAAAACTTAGAAGGGCTTGGGTTCACAAAGCCTGCTCGTGGGCGTTGTGAACCGACATCAAAACACGAGCTGCGCTCGGAGATGCCTGGGGTTGTCCAAATTCGGACGCGGGTTCGATTCCCGCCGCCTCCACCAGATCATTCGTATCTCAAAGCCTCCACTGGGTTGAGTTTGGAAGCTCTTCTTGCTGGAAAAACCCCAAAGAATATTCCAACGGCTATAGAGATTGAAACTGCTATCAGAATAACTCCAGGGGTAACCGCTGTTCTTAAAGAACCCAGCTTTGCTATAAACCTGGATATCAATATTCCAACTGCTATGCCAATGCCACCAGCCGTCGTTGTCAAAGTTGAAGATTCTATCAAGAACTGAAGTAGAATGTGCAAATTCGTTGCTCCGATGGCTTTTCTTATACCGATTTCTTTGGTTCTTTCCGCTACGGAGACAAGCATGATGTTCATTATACCAATTCCACCTACAAGAAGCGAAATTCCAGCGATACTTCCAAGCATGAAAGCAAGCAATTGCATGGTTTGGTTAAGGGTTTGAAGCATTGCCTCTTGGCTGATTATTCTGTATTTGTTTTCGTCCAAAAACTTTGAGTAAAGAACCGAATCTATTTCCGAAACGGCTTGCTGGGCAAGTTGTTCTGAGCTTGCCTGCGCTATTATCGAAGAAACGTATCTTCTTGGAAAAAGCCGTTGATCTGCACTTGCGAATGGTACGATAACAGATCTATCTGGGTTGAGGAAGAGAAGGTTTCCACTTTTCTCAAGAACTCCTATCACGGTGTAAGTTTGTCTTATTCTTTGGGAGGAAATTCTTATCGTTTTTCCAATCGCATCGCCTTCTGGAAACAAGTTGTTTGCGACATCACTTCCAATCACCGCTACTCTTCTTGCAGCTAGATTTTCCTCGTCCGTGAAAAACTCTCCTTCAGCTAGGTTGAGTTTAAGCATTTTGAAGAAAGATGGTTCAACCGCCAAGACCGTTGCCATAGTATTTTGTCTTCCATACTGAATCGTAAAATTACCTTGATGGACAGGTGTTACATAACTTAAGGAGGGACATGATGCGGCAATTTCTTTTGCGTCGTCTTTCGTCAGAAGATCGCTGAGTGCAACCGCGGTTTGTCCAGCCCTTCCACCCGCAAATCCTGGCGTGATCATTATGACGTTTGATCCAATTGCAATTATGTTTTCCTTTATTGCTTGACGTGTACCTTCTGCAACGGATACAACAGCTATAACCGCGGCTACACCTATGACTATACCGAGCATGGAAAGAAAGGATCTAAGTTTGTTGGCAAAAATCGATCTTATCGCTTCCCTAAACATTTCCAACACCAATTCTCACCTCTTGTGAAACTATTTTTCCATCTCTCATGTGAATTATTCGATCACCGCATTCTGCAACCTCAGGATCATGGGTGACAACGACGATCGTGTACCCGTTTTCGTTGAGTTGTTCAAAGATTTTTAGTATTTCTGACCCACTTTTTGAATCCAAATTACCGGTTGGTTCATCGGCAAGGATCACAAGAGGATCGTTTGCCAAAGCCCTTGCTATTGCTACCTTTTGCATTTGGCCTCCCGAAAGCTGTGTCGGCTTGTGGTGAACCCTATCTTTAAGCCCAACTAGTTCAAGAAGTTCCAACGCCTTTTTCCTTCGCTCTTTTTTTAGTATTCCTGCGTATATCATTGGAAGCTCGACATTTTCCAAAGCAGTCAATTTTGGCAGCAAATTGAACTGTTGGAAAACAAAGCCAATCATCTTGTTTCTTATTCTTGCAAGATGTCTATCGCTTAATTTTGAAACTTGGAAATCTCCAATGTATATTTCACCTGAATCTGGCTTGTCCAAACATCCCATCAGATGCAAAAGCGTTGATTTTCCACTTCCCGATGGTCCCATTATCACCAGATATTCTCCTTTTTCAACGTTTAAGGTGACGTTGTCAACGGCTTTTATGACGTTTTCTCCCATCCGGTAAATCTTCGAAACATTTTCAAACTTTATTATCGCGGACATGGCTTTTCACCAACTTTTTACCTGATTCGCATCTGTGGACCTGTGAACGGGTTGAAGATTGTTCCAGTACCAGTCGAAGTTGTGGTTGTTCTCTGAGTGACCGGTACAAGAACAACTTCCCCTTCTTCAAGCCCTTCTAAAATTTCATAACCAGCCGAGGTTCTTTCACCTAACTTTACCAGCCTTTTCTCTGTTTTTTCGTTGACTTTCACGGTGACGTAAGCCTGCCCATCTTCAAATTGAATTGCCCTCGTTGGGACAACTATCGCGTTGGGTTTGTTAAGAACTATTATTTCAACTTGACAAGAGAGGCCTGGTATGAGTTGAATAAGATTTTCATCGGTTGCTCGTTGAATTTGCCGTTGAGTTGAAGAAAACCTTTGCATCATTTGCTGCAGAGTTTCTGGAGAGATATTTTGGGGTAAATTGGAAGGTACGTTGGCTTGAAATCTTTGCATCATTTGCTGTCTTCTTTCGGCAGAGATAGTCTGTTGTCCTGTTAGAAGATCCACTTCAATTGGTACCACGGTGATTCCTCCAGCGGTTTGCGCTTCCTTTGATATGTAAGAGACTCGTCCTGAAAAACCCATGTTTGGGAAAGCGTCAAAAGTTATGTTTGCAAACTGTCCAACGGAAACTTTTGAATAATCTATCTCATCGACGTTTGCAGAAACATACAGGTTTTGCATATTCACTATCTTTGCAACAATTGTTGATGCGCTCACAATGGATCCTTCTGTCACATCCAAAGAGACCACAACACCGTCTATAGGAGCTTTGACCGTACATCTTTCCAAATCTCGTTCGGCGATCTTCAGCTCAAGTTCGCGCTGTTGCAAAAGAAGCTTTGACCCAGTTAACTTTGCACTCTCATAGTTTTGCAAAGCCTTTATGTAAGCCAGTCGATAATCTGTATCGTCTATTTCAATCAGAATGTCACCAGCTTTGACTGTATCTCCTTTTGACACATGTACTTTCTTTACAACGCCACTCACCAAAGGCCTAACTTCGGCGACTTTTCTGGCGTTCAAAGTTCCATAGACAGTAAGCGAATCTGTCAAATTTTGCCTTGTAACGACGTATTCGGTGTAGTTGGATGAAGAAGTTTGTTGATTTGAAGTTTTTCTTGCGCAGGAAACGAACAAAAACAACAAAATCATCAAAACGATTAGCAGTTTAAAGAGCTTGTTCTTCATTGCCATCACCTACTTTTCACCAAGTTTATCAAATCTACTCCTATTGCTTTTAGATAGTTTATCTTTGCCACAAGCAAGCTGTAGTGAGCTTTAATAGCCTCAACTTCTGCATTTTCAAGTTGTATCTTCGCTTTTTCAACATCCTGTTCGGAAAGATATTCGGATGCTTTTAAAGTTCTTTCGTAATCGAGTTTTGCAAGTGAAAGATCAAGATCTGCGGCTTTCTTTGAGTACTCGGCAATCGTTATGGACAAAGCGGCTCTTTTTACATCTCTTTCTAAGGAGGACAACTTTTCTTCAAAAATGCGCTGCTGTATGTTGTAATTTTCCAAAGTTTTGAAGTAGCTGTTACTTTTTTCACCACGGTCGATCAACGTATAACTTACCGAAAATCCCAGTGAAATTGAAAATTTACCATCTGATGAGAGATCCTGTGGAATTTTCACAGAAGCTGTGAAAGATGGATTCGGTAAAAAGCTTTGATAAGCTCTTTCATATCTTCTTCTGGCTATTTCAAGTGCTATACTTGAAGCTTTTACATCTGCCCTTTCTCTGGCTATTTGTAAAGCTTCGTCAACGCTTGGCAAGTTGCCGGTGATTTTTTCAAGTGTTTGAATCATTTGATCGAAAATTTCCTTTGAGTAACTTTTGCTGATGTTTATTCGGCTTTTTTGCAAATCAGCCAACTGTTGTGTGAGAAGCTGAAGCTCCTTTTGAGTTTTCAAAAGCTCTTCCAGCGAAACAATTCCAGCTTGATACTTTTCTTGAATCGCTTCAGCTTGGCTACCCAAGATTTCAAGTTGTTTGTTTAAAATCTCCAACTTTGCGTTGTAGTAGTAATCGTTGAAGATCTCTTCAATCAAGCGAGTGAAAACGTTGTTCCGAGCGTTCAAAAGGTTCCAAGCGGCGTTTTCCAGCTTTTGCAAAGACAAAAGATCGTCAATATCAAAGTTTGTGAAAAGCTGCCTGTTGATCGATATTGTCCAGCCTCTCTCTTTCCATTCGTTTTTCTTTGAATCATACTGCCAGCTGTTTCCAACGGAAATGTCAAAGCCATAAACGTTCTTAAAGGTCAATGACAAAGGAATGTTTAAGGAATAAGAAGTCTCATCATGGATATCAACTTCGAAATTGTTGGTTCCGCCGCCGATTGTAAAGTATGGAATATACCAATCACCTTTTTGTTTTCTTTCAAACAAGGCGTTTTCAAAATCAAGTTTTGCAGAGAGATAGTTTGAATCATTCAAAAGAGCTTCATTGAGCAAGTTATCAAAAGATGCAAAAACCAGTAAATTCAAGAAAAACGTTGCTAAGAGCAGTATGAAAAACTTCTTCATGACTTTCATCTCCCAAACAGCTTTTCAAAAGCTGAGGAGATATCTTGCTCAGAATCGATGTACAGCGAGCAAACGCTGCTTACGAATGATCTGATGTTGCTCAACAGATCAACCATTGCAGATAAATATTCGTTCTTGGCGTTCAACAAGTCTTTTTGTGAAGCTACCCCTGCTTTGTAATTGGCTTCTGTGCTTGCAAGTTTTGATTCCGCAATGCTAAGCTGTTCTTTAGAAGCTTCTATAGAACGTTTTAAATTTGCCACGTTTTGAAGTTGAGATTCCAAAGTTTTCCTAACGGCGAACCTTGTGTTCTCAAGGTTATTTTTAGCCTGTTGTAAATTTCTTTCCGCTTTGGTTTTGGTGTAAACGGATGGATTGATGAGTGTATCCAAATTGTTTTGAGCGATTTGAACGTTGAGATCAGCTATAGTAAGGGTAATGGAATTTTGCAAGAGAATTTCCAAACTTGGCAGCTCAATGTTTAAATTAAGCTTGATTTTCGATGGATCGAAAGACTCGATGTTACCGATAATTCTTTCATAGTCTCTTTTAACTTGTTCAAAACTAAGTTTTGCATTTTCAAAACTGTTTTGCTGTTGAAGATAGGAAATCTTAGAACTTTGCAAGTCTTGTGCACTGACAATACCTTTTTTGTAAAGTTCCTGCTTTTCGTTGTAATCATCCTCGGCTATTTTTAGCCTGTTTTGTTGTATTTCCAACGACAATTTCTTCTCAACAAATCCTATGTACAAGTTTAAGAACTCATCGACAAAGTTTTTCATCGAGTTTCTATAACTTTGCCTGGCTTGCAACCACGAAAGCTGAGCGGAAAGCTCTTGTGATTTGTTCTTTGCCTCGATCAAGGCTTTTTCGTAGTCGCTTTTTGCTTGTTCAAAATCAAGAATCGCGTTCAAATAGGTTATGCTGTTTTTCTGAGCAGTTTGAAGGGCTTCCAATGGGTTGGCAAAGGTTGAAATGAACATAACCAAAAGCACCAGTACTCCAAAAAATTTTCTCATGTTTGATCCCTCCATTCTATGTTTTGGCAGAAAGGATTATAGCTTTAAGTGGGAAGGATGCGTTGATTTTTAATCAAACTCTAATGTTCATCCAACTCCAACGCGGCTTCCACCAGATCCTGTGCCGACTTTTGTTCCACCTGAGGAGGTCGATGAACTTGACTTTGAAACAGTAATAGCAGCTTCCCTGTGGATTGAAGCTATTTCTTCAAACAGATTTTGGTTGTGATACACTGCCGCTGTGATTGAAGTTGTGGGAGGCTCTGGATAAAGCTTTTTTAGATTCCTTATAACTTCCTTTGCCACTCCAAGCGCTGTGGCGTACACGATGTATTCATCCCATATTGCTACAGACTGTGGAGGATAGCTTGAAAGCATCGAAAAATCGGTCAGAAATTTTTCGAAATTTTTCCACCTTAGGTAATACAAAAGCCCTTCTTTTGTCCATCTTGCAAAAACGGTTCTTTTCATTGAAATGACAACTAGCGATACTACTATACAAGCCGCCATCATCAGTCGAAAATGAGAAAAGACAATCTCAAAACCAATTGCGGGAACGTTAAAGGTCAGCAAGATAAGGGAAAATGAGATAATCATCCCAACGATAATTGCAAAGGTTTTTGCCAAGGTGTTACCTTTAGTGTCCATGTAATTTCTTTGAAGAACCTTTGAGTAAATTTCGTCGAACCATTTTGAGGTTTTCGCAAGAAAGTTTTTGGCATTTTTTTCGTTGGACATAGCTTTTTTGATTTCTTTGAAAAGCAAAATGCCATCTTTAATGTATCCTTCAAAACACTCGATAAGCTTTTTTCTTTCCGTATCCTCTTTCAAAATTCTTATACCTATGATTTCTCGCTTTTCGTTTTCCACAAATTTTGCCCTTCCCAACCTCACCATGTCTAACATGGCCGCGGAGATGGCATCGCTATCTGGCTTTTGACACAACCTTTTCACGATTGCGTTGACAATTTCAGGTGGGTCTTTGGTTGGTGGTTCTCTTTCGTACTCGGCTTGATAATCAACGGTTTCTTCCACTCCGTATTTGCGATATACGTATATCGGAAAAGCTAAAACAACCAAAAGGTACGCTATTCCACCGGCAACTAATGCGTAATTTTTCAACAAGTAGTCTCTTTCTTCTTTTTCAACGTCTTTCAAAGAGGCTTTTATCAAATTTTCCGTTCCAGTACCGACAACGTTTGGAAAAACGAATCGACCTTCGACAAAGGTATTTTTTGGCACGTTTCGAAATACAAATTCGTAGATGTTTGATGTGATTTCTTTCTTTGCGATTTGAAGTCCCCAAGGATGATGGTAAACAACCGGTTTTCCAAATTCAGCAGGAAAAACAACACGAACCTTCAACAATTTTGTCGACACATCAGTTCCTTTGCCGATGTATTTGACAAAAACTTGCGAAAAGTCCTTTCCTTCCATGAGAATGTTTTTGAGAGAATATTCAACGGCGATTTCAACTATTTGTCCTTCCTTCGGCACAGGCAAGTACTCTTCCATGGAAGGGCTGAAAACGACTTTTAGTGAAACACTGCGCAAAGTTTTCCGATCAAAAACAACTTGCTTTGGGCTTGGGCCTTTTAAAACTTCGACGTTTATATCTTCGATTGTTATCGGGTCTTCAAAATCTATAGCCCAGCTGACGTACCTAAAAGGTTGTTTTATCCTGTAGGTAACTTTTTCAACAACCTTTGCGCTGCCATCTGGATTGAGGATCATATTGTAACTTCTTTCAGGCAATTCGAAAGACACACAAAAAAGGCTTGAAGGGAAAAGTATCAAAATCAGCAAAGATATTGTTTTCATCAGTGTTTTGGCCATTTTATACCAGCTCTTTCAAGATTTCTTTTGCCTGCTCGTAAGAAAGCTTTCCTTCGGCAACAAGTTTGAGGATTTTCTTTTCGATACTTTCCGCTCTTTCCGCACGGTTGGTCGATTTTATGGTCAAATCGCCTGAAGTTGTGTTGACGATCAGTCTCATCCTACCATCGCCAAAGACGTATTCTTTTCCTTCGCGTACATAGCCTATGTTGCTGGTCAAATCTCCTCCAACGGTTTTAAACAAAATTCTCAAGCTTGGAACACCAACAGTTTCAATCTCCACATCTCCACTGATCGACGAAATAATCCACTCGTAATCTTCGCAAACAACTTCTTTAATTTTGATGTCTCCGCTAACGGTTGTGATAACTATTTTTCTTGAAGATTGTTGAGAGATTGAAATATCCCCAGACACAGTTTTGATTTCACAAAAGTTTGCCAACAATCTGTTCAATGAAATCTCACCAGAAGTGGTTTTGAACTTCATGTTTTCCGCTTTTACATGGTTTGCTTTCACATCTCCAGAAATTGTTGTGACAATTATTTCGTCAAGCTGGGTTGGGATCGTTAAACTTATTGGTGTTGAATCGTGATTGAATATGGGTATCATTCCTCGTCCTGTAACAGATATTTCCAACGTCCCATTTTTCTTTTCGATCAAAAGATCTTTTTCTGGTCCGGTAACGCTGTATTCCATTTGAGAAGAGCTAATTTGAACATCTGAAGAGAGTGACTTGACTATCAGTTTTCTAACATCAGAGAAGTCCAAAGAAAATTTTTGCATAATATCACCGCCTTTGCGAATTAAAATCCCATGAACCTAATTATTATCCAGATCACAAAGATTTCACCGGCAATGTAAACTGCCACGGGAATCCAATTGCCTATGATTAGCAAAACCGCGTAAAGACAAACAAATATGGAGTAAACAAAAGCTAGAGATTTGACTTTAAGCTGAAGAAGCTTTGATCCTATGTAAACCAAAAGTAGGACGCCTATTATGCCCAAGGCTACAATCATTGTTCCTTCAACCTCCTGATTTGTTCTAGTGCCTCCTCAGCGGATACCTCACCTTTCTCGAGTTTTTCCAATATTTCGTTTATTTTCTGTTCCTGTGATACTTCCTCAGCTTCGTATCCGAGTGTTCGAACGATGCTCTCAAGCCTAGCTCTTGCCGTTGGATAAGAAATTCCCAATTCTTTTTGAACTTCACTAAGGTTACCCCTACTTTTTATGAAAATCCTAAGAAAATTTATCTGCTCAGGCGTGAGCCTGAAAAACTCTTCCAATTCGAACTTTCCTCTTATCACCGTGCCGCAAGAAGGACAAGATAATTCGGTTACGATCAAATGAGAATCGCACACCGGGCAACGTGATACAATCCGAGCCATTTAAATCACCTCTTTCAAATTTCTAATGTTTGACTGAATATATTTTAAACCTAAACTTCAATTTTGTCAAACAAAACGTTCATGAAACTGAAATTAATCAAATCTTTCGTTTTTTTCGTACATGGATCTGTTAAAATTCAATGGGAGGTATCTGACGTGTACAGAAGGGTGCTTATAAAACTAAGTGGAGAAACAATGTGTGGGGAGGGTTCAAGGGGATTCGACGAGAAAAGCGTTCAGTACTTGGTTAAACAAATTTCGCAAGCTGTTGATTTTGGGGCAAACATCGGGATAGTAATAGGTGCTGGGAATATTTTCAGAGGTGAAGAGCTTTCGAACATACCGTATGCCATAGCTGATCAAATAGGAATGCTTGGTACGGTCATAAATGCTTTGTACCTCAAGGGTGTTTTTCAAAAGCATGGGGTAAAAAGCGTCGTGGTTTCTCAGATATCGAACTTGCCGTCGATTAGGCCGATTCATTACGACGACATAAATCTTTATTTCGACGCAGGATACGTTGTGATTTTTGCCGGTGGCACAAGCAACCCATTTTTCACAACGGACACCGCTGCGGCTTTGAGAGCCGTCGAAATGGGGGCAGAGGTTTTGATCAAGGCTACCAAAGTCGATGGAGTTTACGACAGCGACCCAAAGAAAAACAAATCTGCCAAGAAGATCGAGAGATTATCCTATCAAGAAGCGATCCAAAGGGGATTGAAGGTCATGGATATGGAGGCTTTTTCAATATGTGGAAGGTACAAGCTTCCAATAATTGTTCTAAACTTTTTTGAGGATGGAGCGATACTTAGAGCGATACGTGGAGAAAACGTTGGAAGTATAATATTACCTGATTGAGGAGGTGGAACGCAGTGTACAACGAAATCGTTGATGTGAAAGCAAGAGAAGTTTTGGACTCTCGTGGTAATCCCACGGTTGAGGTGGAGGTTTATCTTGAGGATGGTACAGTTGCATCGGCAATAGTTCCATCCGGAGCGTCAACAGGTAAATTTGAGGCGCTTGAACTTCGTGACAAAGGTAAACGTTATCTTGGAAAAGGCGTTTTGAGCGCAGTTAAAAACGTCAATGAAATCATCGCACCAAAGTTGCTTGGGATGAACGTTTACGATCAAGTTGCAATCGACAAAATGCTCATTGAACTCGATGGCACTGAAAACAAATCAAAGCTTGGTGCAAACGCAATCTTGGGAGTTTCCATGGCAGTTGCAAGGGCTGCGGCACAAAGCCTTTTCATGCCGTTGTATCGTTACCTTGGGGGACCAAACGCAAAGATTCTTCCAGTACCGTTCATGAATGTTATAAACGGAGGAAAACACGCGGACAACAATCTGGACATCCAAGAATTCATGATCGTTCCAGCAGGTGCTCCTTGCTTTGCCGAAGCACTCAGGTATGGTGCGGAAGTTTTCCATACGCTCAAGAAGATTTTGCATGACGCAGGTCACGTTACTTCCGTCGGTGATGAAGGTGGCTTTGCTCCAAATCTAAGCTCAAACGAAGAAGCTATAAAAGTTCTCATTGAAGCTATAGAAAAAGCCGGGTATGTGCCTGGTAAAGATATCTTCATAGCACTTGATTGTGCTGCTTCTTCGTTCTATGATTCTGAAAATAAGGTTTACAACATTGATGGAAAGAAGAAAACTTCCGAGGAACTTTTGGAATATTACGTTGAACTTGTGAATAAGTATCCGATAATAAGCATCGAAGATCCGTTTGACGAAGAAGATTGGGAAGCATTTGTAAAGCTTACAAAGCAAATAGGAGATAAAGTTCAAATAGTCGGTGACGATTTGTACGTAACCAACGTAAAAAGGCTTCAAAAAGGTGTTGAATTGAAGGCATCCAACTCCATATTGATAAAGCTCAATCAAATAGGAACGGTCACAGAAACACTCGATACGATAGAGTATGCAAAACAACACGGTATGACTTGCATTATCTCTCATAGATCTGGTGAAACAGAAGACACCTTCATAGCGGACCTTGCTGTTGCGACAAACGTTGGAATGATAAAGACTGGTTCGCTTTCAAGAAGCGAAAGAATAGCAAAATACAACAGACTTTTGAGAATCGAAGAAGAGCTTGGTCCAGCTTCTTGCTTCAAAGGCCTTGCAAGCTTTTACAGCATAAAAAGATAAAAAGTGACAAGCACTAGATGATCGTGGCGCGGCAAACCGCCGCGCCTTTATTGATTGGAGGTATATTAAGTTGAACGAAAGGGAAAAAATATCTGTACGCGCAGCTTTAATTGGAGTTTTGGCGAACGGTCTGCTTTCGGCAGCGAAAATATTGGTTGGATTGATTTTCAAAAGTAACGCCGTTTTGGCAGACGGTGTAGATACAGGAACGGATGTTTTTACATCTTTCGCCACCTTGATTTCAAGCAAGGTTTCAAGTAAACCGCCAGATAAAACTCATCCTTATGGACATGAAAGAATTGAAGCTGTGGTTGCAAAGATTGTTTCCTTCATAATTTTCTACGCAGGACTTTCTCTTTTGATATCGTCCTCAAAAAGGTTGATCTTGGGTGAACATTCTCACGTTATAGGATTTTTGCCTTTGGTTGTTTCCGCTATCTCCGTCACCGTTAAAACTTGGCTGTTTCTTTACAAATATTCCGTCGGTAAGAAAATCAAAAGTTCTGCTTTCATTGCCGATGCGCTGAACATGAGAAATGACATACTCATTTCTTCGACTGTTTTCTTAGGAGTTTTGCTCAGTAAATTTGGATTGGTTTGGGTGGATTCCGTTGTTGCTTTGCTTGTTTCAATTTTCATCATTCGAACGGCTTTCGCCATCTTCAAAGAAACAAGTTATGAGTTGATGGATGGCATGATCAACTTGGATATCTACAAAGACATTTTTGAAGCAGTTAAAACTGTCGAAGGAGCTGCGAATCCTCACAAAGTGAGGGTGAGACAAGTAGGGTACAAGTACTACGTGGATTTAGATATAGAGGTTGATGAAAACATCACAGTGAAAGAGGGACATGAAATAGCAACCACTGTGAAAAGGGCTATCATCGAACAAAACGACAGAGTTGCGGACGTTATGGTTCACGTGGAGCCAAAAGGAAACGTTGAGCAAGAGGCTTTTGGATTGGATGAAGAGGTACTGAAAGGAGGGAAAGAACGTGATAATCAACGGTGAAAAAATTAGATTGAGGCCAATTGAAATGTCCGATCTTGATCGACTACTTAACATCAACGATTCGGATATCAGGGCCAATCTTGCTTTGGTTTTTCCACTGAATAGGATCAGAGAGGAAGAATGGATCAGAAGTCTTTATTCTGAGGATCGTAACATTGTTTTTGCGGTTGAACCGATCGATGAAACTAAACTCATTGGAACCGTAGGTCTTCATAGTATTAACTGGGTGAACAGAACGGCAGAATTTGGTATAGCCATCACGGACAAAAACTACTGGAATAAAGGTCTTGGAACCGAGGCTACCTTACTCATTCTTAGGTACGGTTTCCTTACACTCAATCTTCACAGAATATCGCTGCACGTTTACGAATACAATAAAAGAGCCATTCATGTGTATGAAAAATGCGGATTCAAACACGAAGGAGTTTTGAGAGAGGCTCGTTATTATAACGGCAAATACCACGATGTAATTGTTATGGGAATTCTCGCCGACGAATTTCTTCAAATGCAAAAATAAAAAGGAGGCTTTCGCCTCCTTTTGGTGGAGCCGATGGGACTTGAACCCACGACCTCTACCGTGCCATGGTAGCGCTCTCCCAAGCTGAGCTACGGCCCCACGCAAGAAACATTATACCCCATCTTTCCACCGTTTTCAAGAGGAGACTTTTTGTCAAACTGAATTGATAAAAATCTGATCTAATTCGATGGTTCTGAAGCTTGAGAATTATTATGTTTTTTAAGTTGATACTTCATTTGATACATCAACGAATCTGCGGTTCTTATTGTTTCGGTGAGATTTCCCAAGAAGGCTTTTATTCCATAAGCTATTGTGGGTTTTAACGGGTGTGATTCTTTGAACTGCCGGGATATTTTTTCCATGATTTCCTTCGCTTTTTCTTGTGGACAGTTTTTGAGTATGATCAAAAATTCGTCCCCACCCATGCGAACAACGATGTCATTCGAGCGTATGTTTGATTTGATTGTGGAAACTAGTAACTTAAGCACTTTGTCTCCCTCATCGTGTCCGTATGTATCGTTTATATACTTTAGATCGTTGAGGTCAACGAAAACAACCGTGTCTCCAGGATCAAGTTGTAGTTCGTTCAACACCCCTCTGTTAAAAGCACCCGTAAGACTGTCGGTAATGCTCCTTGCATGAGCCAATCTGGTTTTTACCAAAAGATCTTTGTACTCAACGATCATGTTGTATGAAAACACAGAGAAAGCCAGTGGAAGGGAAAACACCGTAAGAAACCTTTGACCAGAATGTGATATCAAAGCAAAAGTGTCATGGAGGATTGTCAAGCCAAAAAACGACCAAGAAAAGAAAAGCGTAGAGGAATAACTTTTCAAAGATTTGTAAACCATAAGGATGGCGTTTGCAAATAAAAGCAACGGCAAAACGCGTGACATAAGGATAATCAAACTGTATGGACTTGGCATCAAGAATAAGGATATTCCACCCAGGATGTTTGCGATCACAAAAATTTTGTCAAATCTTGTCGCTGAAGAGTAATAAAAGTTAGATATCGATTCAAACAGAGATCCAAACGCAAAGTATGCCGATGAAATGAAAAGTTTCCTCAACAACAGAAACACCGTTTCACTTGGAATAAATCCAAAAGATAAGCTACGAAACAACCAGATTGATGCAAAAATATTTGCAATCGCAAGATAAAAATACGATCGTCTTTTATCGATCTGAACATTTCTTGAGAAAATGAAAAGCATCAGGCCGTTCATAAAGCAAATGCCAATCGTGATCGGAATAAATGTCCTTGTAAAGAAAGACAGGTTGGTTTATGCCGATCTCGTTTATTCCATGAACGCGCAAAGAGATTGTTTTAACTGGTAAGGGAACAAGGAAGATCAGCGGTTCATACCATATATAACCTATTTTTTTCGCTGCACACAACCGAAAGAACCTATAAGATTTTCGTTGGCGTACACTTCAACATAACTCGCTGTGATTTGTGGCAAAAACAAATACACCTTGTCTTGATTTTGCGCGACATTCACTTCAGGTATTTGAGCTTGAACAACCACATAATCTGGTTTTTTAAGAACCTTGTAAAAGGTTGGTGAAATCTGATCTGCTGTGATGTCGATGGTGTTTTCCAGGACAAACCATCTTTCCACAACTGTGTCGGTCTTTGATGGCGTTGAACAAACACGAAGGACAAAGAAAACTACAAATAGCACACAAACTGAAAATAAAAATAACACAGCGGCACGCTTGATCATTTTATCCCTCCGTATATGTCACAAATTGTCTGGTTTTTGTTACTCATATGTAATTTTACCACAATTTAATTAGATGTTGCTATAGCGTTTTTGAGTTACCAAGAAGCCTTTAATGTTGTATACTAGGAATGTTAATCATAAAGGAGGCGAAAAAAATGAGAATTTTTACGAAGGTAATATTTTATGTTTTGATCTTTTCGCTTTTACATTTTGGGTATGAACTTACCGGTTGGGATTTTCTGATACCTTTTTGTGGGATCGACGAATCGGTTTTTGAGCATCTCAAGATGGGATTTTGGGCTTATTTGCTTGTAAGTTTATTAGAGTTTGCACTTTTGAAAAGAAAACATAGACTGCCTAACAATTTTTGGTTTTCTCGTTTGATTTCAACCATGTTCATACCTTGGATCATAGTCGTGGTGTGGTACGTTGTGCCTGGCATCGTTGGAAAAGTCGAATCCATTGCCTTGGAACTTGTTTGGGCCTTTTTTGTGGTGGTAGTTTCTGGTATTGTTGGTATAGTTCTTGAAAGATTGACTGAAAAGATGCATTTTGGTACAACCGTAAAATTGATGATTCTGATTCTTTTCTTTGTCTTGATTTTCTTTTTCGTCAGATTCAGTTTCTCAAAACCGTGGGTTGATCTTTTTCAGAATCCCGAATTAGTTATTGATTAAGCGATGAAAGAAAGGATCAAGTTCGCTATTATCAAATCCTTCAAGTTCTTGTTGTTTATCATCATTTTCTTTGTAACCACAAACAATTTTTTCGTTGGAATACTTTTGTTTTTAGTTGCAAACATCAAATTGATCAGAAGATCCATCTTTGGGCGATTACCTTATAAGGTTTCAAAGAAAGCCTCAAGGGGGCCGTTTTCTTACAACTACACTTCACATTTGAAGCTTGATTTGTACTATCCAACAGAAGGTGATGCACCGTTTCCAGTGGTAGTTTTTGCACACGGTGGAGGTTGGATAACGGGTTTTAAAAGACAGCCAAACAATGTTTCTTGGTATCGATTTTTAAATTCACAAGGTTTTGCAGTTGCTAGCCTGGAGTATCGGAAAGCCTTTTACGCTAAGATAGACAACATAATTTCTGATTATTCTCAAGCCGTTAAGTTTATTCAAGAAAATGCCTTTAAATTAAAGGTTAATCCAGAAAAAATTGTGCTGATGGGTTTATCTGCAGGAGGGCATTTGGCTCTTTATTACACCGCCAGAAATTCTTTTTTGAAAAATCTTTCTTCTTCGATAAAAGCTGTAGTGGCGTTTTATGCTCCGTGTGATTTAACCGATTTGTTGTCAGAAGAAGTTACCTCTTTCTTCGCAAGGTTTGCTTTGGTAACAACCATGAAAACTCTTCCTGTGAGAAATTCGATAAATTGCATTCATTATTCACCGATAACGTGGGTTAGCGATTCTATGCCACCGGTTTTTTTGGCTCACGGTTTGAAAGACACTGTTGTCCCGCCAAAATCATCAATAAAAATGTACAAAAAGTTGAGAAGTTTCAAAGTCAAAGCGGTGTTGAAAATTCATCCAAAAGGTGATCACGGCTTTGAGTTTGTTCTCAAGGACGGATTTACGTACAAAATTTTAGACGATCTCGTCAGTTTTCTCAAATGTGTTGTGGAAAAATGAGTTTAAGTTATAAGTTACTTGTTTCATTTCAAAAATTTTTCGTAAACAAAATCTAGGTATGATCTTGGTATCCATTGAGATTTTTAATCTCCATCTTTTTGTGGGAGGGGAAACCTTATGGAGAAGCTCTTTGGCGTGAGAGCCAATGGTAGTACTATACGTCGTGAAATCATCGCTGGTGTGACAACCTTCCTAACGATGGCCTACATAGTTTTCGTCAACCCGTCCATTTTGATTAACGTGATACCCGGTGCAACACCTGGAAGTACTCTTTACCAACAATTCTTTGGTGCATTCATGGTTGCGACGATTCTCGGTTCTGTGGTTGCCACTTTGATAATGGGGTTTTATGCAAATTATCCTTTTGCCTTAGCCCCCGGAATGGGTTTGAACGCATATTTTGCCTTCACCGTGTGTTTAAAAATGGGAATTGATTGGCGTGTGGCTCTTGCGGCAGTTTTTGTGGAAGGCTTGATATTCATCCTCTTGACTGTAACAGGAGCTAGAGCATACGTGATTAAAGCAGTTCCAAATGTTGTGAAACTTGCAACCGGTGCCGGAATAGGTCTTTTCATAGCTTTCATAGGTTTAAGAAGTGCTGGAATTGTCGTAAGCGATCCTGCCACTGCGGTTAGTTTGGGACATTTGACTGATCCAAACGTTGTGGTAGCCATAATAGGCTTTTTCATCATAGCTATTCTTTCGGCTTTGAAAATACCTGGTGCAATCTTGATTGGTATTTTGGCCAGCACTTTGATCGGAGCACTTCCAATTTTTGGTGTGACGAAGTATTACGGTATCGTCGGCAAAATACCGGATATATCTCCAACCTTTATGAAGATGGATTTTAACCTTCAAGCTTTGGCGACGGCGTCCTTCTGGATGGTTGTTTTCACATTCTTCTTCGTCGACTTCTTTGACACCCTTGGAACTTTAACGGGTTTGGCAGAATCGGCTGGTTTTATGAAAAACGGTGATCTACCTAGAGCTTCCAGAGCTTATCTAGCAGACGCAATTGGTACTTCAGTTGGAGCTGTCTTTGGAACGTCTACCGTCACAACGTACATCGAAAGCAGCGCTGGAATTATGGAAGGCGGCAGAACTGGCTTGACGGCAGTCGTGGTGACGTTGCTCATGCTTCTTATGTTGTTCTTCTCCCCGCTTGCCATGACCGTTCCAGCGGCTGCAACAGCACCTGCTTTGATTTTCGTGGGTATTTTGATGATGAAACCAATTACAAAGATAAATTGGGATGATGTAACGGAGGCCATACCGGCGTTCGTAACTTTGCTCATGATGCCTTTGACGTATTCGATTGCAAATGGAATTGCGCTTGGAATAATTACCTACCCAGTGGTGAAACTTTTCTCTGGAAAAGCCAAGCAAGTTCATTGGCTTACCTGGATTCTTGCGATTCTTTTCGTGTTTTACCTGGTTTTCCTCAGAGAATAAGTTGTGTCTCTTGATAAAATCGCACGGGCGTGGTAGGATACTGAATGGGTAGAAATGTTTGCCGAGGTGGCGGAACTGGCAGACGCGCATGACTCAGGATCATGTGGGTTTACGCCCGTGCGGGTTCAAGTCCCGCCCTCGGCACCAAAGGAGCCGGTAGCACCGGCTCCAAAATTTTTATTTAAGGAGGATTGAATCTGAAGTTTGTCGAGCTTTTTGACCTTCCGATTGCAGTTTGCAACGAAGAAGAGTTAATTGAATACATCGTTCAGAGAATAAACAACAGACAAAAGACTTTCGCAGTTAGCGCGAACGCGTCCATAATGGTTAGAGCATGTGAAAATGAGCTTTACAAGGCAGCCGTGAAGTCTGCCGATTTGATCTTTCCAGATGGTTCAGGAGTTGTATGGGCAATAAAGAAACTTTACGATGAAAAAGCTTTTAGAATAACCGGCATCGACACCATGCTTAAGCTGTGCAAACTTTCGCCAGTTTACGGTTGGAAGGTTTTCTTGCTTGGGGCAAGGCAAGAAGTTGTTGAAAAGGCTGCGAAGAATTTATCCCAAAAGTATGGAGCTATCATCTGTGGATATCACCATGGTTATTTCAATGGCCCAGGACCAATCGAAATGATCAACGAAAGCAAGGCTGACATAATCTTCGTCGGCATGGGAGTTCCAAAGCAGGAGTTGTGGATAAAAGAAAACTTTTTCAAAACGACAGCTGTTTTTGCGATGGGAGTTGGTGGTTCATTCGACGTAATCGGTGAAAAGAAAAAACGTGCACCAGAATGGATTCAGAAAGCTAAGCTTGAGTGGCTTTACAGATTCTTACAATCGCCTCTTGAAAAGAAGAACGTGCCGGGTGATGTGCTGAAGTTCCTGATTTTGGTTCACAAATATAGAAACCTTAAATAATCCGATTAGAACTCGTTCGCTGTTTTACTCCTTGGTGAAATCTCACCTTTAAAACAAAGCAACCTGTAACATTATTTTATTCGTTTCGAGGACAACACGTAACATTCTGCTTATTAGAATCGTTCAAACAGGAAGATCCTCCCACAGACCTTTATCATGACACTGAGCGGTGACAGCATCACTTGAGATTGATATATCACTTCTGGAAAGGGGGTTAGACCTTGAAAATTCTACTTTGTCAGATCAATCCCGTCGTCGGAGATGTTGATGGTAATACTCAGAAGATCATAGACATTGTTCGATCTCACAAAGAAGCCGATCTTTTTGTTTTCCCAGAGTTGTCTGTATGCGGATATCCTCCGAAAGATCTTCTGTTTCAAAAAGGTTTTTTAAAAAAGATCGAAGACGCGTTACTGAAAATTGCAGAAAATGTTAAAGAAAATTACGTAATCGTTGGAGCTCCAAGCAGATCCATGCATGTTTTCAAACTTTACAACAGCGCTGTTGTTCTTCATAAAGGAAAGATCCACAAGTACGTACACAAGACCCTCTTACCAACCTATGATGTTTTTGATGAAACCAGGTACTTTCTTCCCGCACCTTCGAGGGAAATTGTAAATATCAAAGGAATGAAAGTTGGTATAAGTATCTGCGAGGATATATGGAACATAAACGAACCTGATGGCAAGGCAATGTATGATATAGACGTCCAAGATGAACTCTACCAAAAAGGTGCGAAATTGTTTGTGAATCTTTCAGCTTCACCTTATCACTACAAGAAAATGGAAGTCCAGAGACTTGAGGTGCTCAGAAAAGTTGCTGCAAAATACAAAACTCCCGTGATCTACGTGAACCAAATAGGAGGTAACGATGATCTTATTTTCGACGGCAACAGCGTAGTCCTCAATTCTCGAGGGCAGGTGGTAGTAAAGGCAAAAGAATTTGAAGAAGATCTCGTACAAGTCAACCTTGAAGAAGTTGAAAAGATGCCAGAAATTGTGATACGTGAAGACATATCTTGGGTTAAGAAAGCCCTTGTCCTTGGCATAAGGGACTATTTTGAGAAGACGGGAATAACTAAAAAGGCTGTCGTTGGATTATCTGGCGGAATAGATTCTTCCGTTGTTTGTTGCTTAGCCGTTGAGGCTTTAGGCAAGGAAAATGTTCTTGGAGTCTCAATGCCTTCGAGGTATTCTTCTGAACACAGTCTCACCGATGCAAGAAAGCTTGCGGAAAATCTTGGTATTGAGTATCGAGTATATCCCATTGATAAGTTATTTCAAGAATATCTGAAACTTTTCAACGAAGATCTTGTTACCCTTCAAGACCTGGCCGAAGAAAACATTCAAGCAAGAATTCGAGGTAACATACTGATGTTCATATCCAACAGGGAAAACAGACTCGTTCTAACAACCGGTAACAAATCCGAACTTGCCGTTGGTTATTGCACACTATATGGTGATATGTGTGGCGGACTTGCGGTGATATCAGACGTTCCGAAAACCATGGTTTACGAACTTGCAAGGTACATAAACAGTGAAAAAGAAATAATTCCACAGAACGTTTTTGTAAAACCCCCATCTGCGGAACTTCGCCCGAACCAGAAGGACGAAAACAGTCTGCCTCCATATGAGATCCTCGACAAAATACTGGTTGCATATGTTGAAGAACAAAAAGACGTTGACGAAATAGTGCAGATGGGTTATTCAGAAGAACTCGTCATCAAGGTGATAAAAATGGTTGAAAAAGCTGAATACAAGCGTAGACAAGCAGCACCAGGTTTGAAAGTTACATCTAAGGCTTTTGGAACCGGAAGACGAATGCCGATCGCCCAAAAATGGATATGAAATCAACAATCTTGGTTCCGACCTATCTTCGCTTTCGAAAACTGGATTAAGGAAGTAAAACGTGTGGGAGCCCAAGAATTTGTATTGTAATAAAAGCATTCCTTCCGCCTATTGTTACACGATCCTCAATAGGAAAACGCCACTCGGTGCTATACTTAGCTACCATTAGGAGGAATTATTATGAATCTTTCAAATCTGACAAATGCTGTAAGTCCGAGGTTCTCGAGAGTTATCCTGCCGTGGCTTTTCAAAAACCCCAAGTATTTGAAGAGTGCCCCAAATCTTATCAGATCTTTTCAAGAATGCGAGATGGCTCGCAAAGAATTGCTTCTAAGCGAAGATCTTTTGGTTCCACCGGTTGTCATATTGAGCGTCACAAACAACTGTAATTTGCACTGTCAAGGTTGCTTTGTAGAAAAACCTTCAGGCAGACAGTTGACACTATCAGACTGGAACAATGTCATAAATCAAGCCAAAGATCTCGGAGTTTTTGCCTTTCTGATTGCAGGAGGCGAACCTTTCTTAGTTGAGAACTTGCTTGATTTGGTCCTCAATCACAAAGATCGTGTTTTTGCAATATTCAGCAACGGGACAAATATTGGTGAAAAGCAACTGCAATTGTTGAAAACCACTTCCAATACAGCCATCATCTTGAGCTTAGAAGGAGATGAAGAATTAACAGATCAAAGAAGAGGCACAGGTGTTTACAGCACGGTGATGGAGATGCTTCAAAAACTTTCGCGACTTGGAGTGTTATGTGGTGTGTCCGTGACAATTACAACGGAAAACTACACCTACTGGATGAAGGACGAAAACATGGACACTCTTGCAAGTATTGGTGCAAAACTTTGTTTTTTTATAGAGTACATCGGTCCAATGGGAGACGGAAAAACTTTGAGCGCTGAGCAGCGACAGCTTTTTAGACAGAAAGTTTTGCAGTACAAAGACGAAAAACCCATATTCATCGTACACTCACCAGGCGATGAAGAACCCTTTGGCGGTTGTGTTTCAGCCGGAAGAGGTTTTATACACGTCAACGCATTTGGTGATTTGACGCCTTGTCCGGTGACTACTGTTTCCATCCACAATTTGAAAAAGACCACTCTCAAAGAAGGACTGAAAAGTGACTTGTTCAAGCAAATAATGGAAAACAAACTACTTGAAAACGGCGACGGTCCATGTTCGCTTATGGCACACCAGGACGAACTAAGGCAAATTGTGTTAAGTTGCTTTCAAGAAAACAGTGTCGGATGAATTTGCAACCATCGCAAGAGTAATTATTTCTTTAACCTTGTTAACGCAACGATTGCAAACACTTCCATCATTATCGAGAATACGACCATAGCTACAATGGAGATACCGTACAGTATCCCCATCGTAAAGCTTCCCAAAAACCACGCCAAACCAAAGAGTGTGTTGAAGATGCCGTAGGCTGTTCCTCTTCTTTCTTTTGGTACAATGTCGGCAACAACTGCCTTTAGAATTGATTCCTGAGCACCCATTCCAATTCCCCACAAAGATATTCCTACGGCTATAACCCAAGGATTTTTCGTCAAAAACACAAGCGGAGCAAACATTGCTGTCAAACCCGAAGAGACCATCAATATTGTCACACCAAATTTGTCGTAAAGTTTTCCAAACACAAGGGCTGCTGCCGCATCAACGCCCATCGCTAGAGCATAAAGAATCGGTATCAACGAAGCGGCGAAAACCTTTTCTTGTGAAACATGAAACGCTATGAATGGAAAGTCGGCAAAACCTGCGGCTATCAAACAAATCGCAATCAAATACCAGATGAATTTTCTTGAAAATTTGCCTTTCGCTTCAACATCCTGTGAATCTTTTTCAAATTGACTCGGCGCTGGGAAAAGTATTCTGGCTATTATCAAAAGTGCGACGGAAACAGCTGCAGGAACAAAGAGAATTGCAAAACCAAATCTGTATTTTGAAATCTCTTCACCGCTTTTGAGGGCAAGTACCAAGGAAAGAAAAACAGGACCTGCAACAGCTCCGATTTGATCCAACGCTTCCTCAAGGCCAAAGCCAAAACCAGAGCCAACCTGTTTGGCTGCGTAGGACATCATCGTATCCCTTGCAGGTTTTCTCAAAGCCTTTCCAAATCTTTCGGCGATGAGCAAAACAAAAGCAAGCTGCCAATTTCCAACTAAAGCGAGCATCGGTATCGCAAAAAGGTTCATGCCATAACCAATCAGAGTGAAGAGCCAATATTTCTTTGTTCTATCAGCAAGATAACCAGATACCAGTCTGAAGGAATAACCTATGAATTCACCAAGACCAGCTACCAATGCCACAGCCGCTGCACTTGCGCCAAGTAAACCGAGAAATTGACCCGCAATACTTCTTGCACCTTCATAGACAATGTCGGAAAAAAGGCTGACAAAACCCATTAAAATGATGAATGCCAAAGCCGATCGAATTTGTTTCTTCAACTTCGTCACCTCCTTTGTTTATTATGCGTCGAAACGTATTTCTGTTCCGTTTCAAAGTTTTTTCAGCTAAGATATCTACGAGGGGATGAGCGGTGAAAATAAAAAAACTAGATCCACAGGTTGTTACCAAGATTGCAGCTGGAGAAGTTGTGACTGGAGTTCATTCAGTTGTGAAAGAACTTGTCGAAAACTCCTTGGATGCTGGTGCGAAGAAAATTGTCGTTGAACTTGTTGGTGGTGGGAAAAGCCAAATAGTTGTATCAGACGATGGAGAAGGTATGGAAAAGGAAGACTTATTACTTTGTTATCAACCCCACACCACCAGCAAAATATCCAACTTTGAGGACATCTACAAGCTTGAAACTTTTGGTTTTAGGGGTGAAGCACTTCACTCGATATGCTCCGTAAGCAAAGTCACCATAAGGTCAAGACCTGTCTATCTTCCAGTTGGACACGAAATAGAAGTTGTCGCAGGACATCTTGTTTACGAAAGACCTGTGAGCATGGACCATGGCACTGTGATAATTGTGAAAGATTTATTCTTCAACGTTCCAGCAAGAAGAAAATTTTTAAAATCCTCCGCAGTTGAGGCAAGGATGGCAACCGAGGTTTTTGAAAGACTTGCACTTTCAAAACCACAGGTTCATTTTGTTTTGACCAGGGATCAGCAGGTAGTTTACAACTTGCCTTCAGCTGACTTTCTAACTCGTGTAAAACAGATCTTTACTGATATTCCGATTTCTCAGATTCTCCAAATAGATTCTTCAGAAGGAAGCATGAAACTTGAAGGAGTAATTGGCTTGCCGAGTATCGTAAGAACTTCAAGATCAACCATTGTTTTTGTCAACGAAAGATTTGTTGTTAGCCAACTTTTGATAAATGCGATTTACTCGGCTTATTCCGACTATCTTGAACACGGCCAACATCCCTTTGCGGTACTCAAGCTTTGGCTTCCAAGTAAAGAGTTCGATGTGAACGTTCATCCACAGAAATTGGAGGTCAAATTCACAAACGAAGAAAAAGTCTTTACTTTCATCAGGGATTCGATTAAAAATCAGCTGAAAAAAACCATAGCAAAGGTGCTGCATGTTGAAAAAGTCAAATACCAAGAAATTAAGCCAACGCCGTCTTCAAGCATCCTTGGTGAATCTGTTTTTGTGCCTTCAAAAGTTGAAAAACACACTTTTGACTTTGACAAAACTTTGAGTGTGAAAGCCTCTGAAAATCTAAAACTTTTGAAACCAAGGACTTATAGAGTACTTGGTTTGATCAGATCAAGATACGTTTTGATTGAAACTGAGGATAGTCTTTTAATAATGGATTTTCACGCGGCCCATGAAAGGTTGATTTACGAAAAAATCCTTGCATCTTTGGACAATTTGCCTTCTCAACAGTTAGTTTTTGAAATATCTGTTCCAATGAAAAAAAGTGATCTTGAACTTTTTAAAAAGTCTGATCTTCTCAAAAAGATTGGGTTTGAATATCAAGTTCGAGAAAACGATGTGCTTGTTCAAAAGATACCAAAGTGGTTGGACCAAAGTGATGTGAAAGATTTCTTCCTATCGGCTGTGGACGAGCTTAAGCTTTTGGATCTTCAGGAAACTGAAGAAATACTCAAAAATCTAATAGCTGATATCGCTTGCAAGAATGCACTTAGAACGAGAGATAAGCTTGATAAACTTCAAGCTGAGCAACTTTTCAACGAAATTATCGAAGCAGGTTTGAGCAACTGTCCGCATGGTAGGCCAATATTTTTCTCGATTTCTTACGATGATCTAGATAAATTTTTCGAGCGGATATGAAGCTTGAAGGTGTGATCATAAGAGAGGTTAAACTTTCCGATGCCGAGCAAATATTGATTTTCAAGAGAATGGTTGCCGCTGAGTCTGAATTTTTGATTTCTTATCCGGACGAAGTGGAGGATTTGATTGAACAAAAAAGAATCATCAGCCTTTATCTGAGCGATAAAAGAAGGATTTTTCTGGTCGCCGAATACCAGGGAAAAATAATAGGTATCATCACACTTTACGGTTTCAACAAAAGAAAGATTCTTCACAAAGGTGAACTTGGAATAAGCGTCAGAAAGCAGTACTGGGGAATGGGAGTTGGGAGTGCTTTAATGGAGGAATGCTTAAAGCTAGCAAAGCAAAGAGGTTTTAAAAAAATTCAACTTGAGGTTGTTGAGGGAAACGAAAGAGCTATAGCACTGTATAAAAAATTCGGTTTTGAAGTTGAGGGAATAAAGAAAAAAGCGATTTATCAAAACGGAAGGTATTATAATTTGATTGTGATGGGAAAATGGCTCGAAGATTGATTTTTTATTTAGCTCTTGCAGGAATTCTTTGTTTTGCCATGGCTTTTTATTCGTTCAGACAACTTGAGCAAGAAAATCAGGTTTTTAAGGATTATCTTCGATCAACCTGCAAACTGCTGAACAGCCTTTTTCAAGCTCAAGTTGATCTTGCCATTGCTTTACAGCCTTCTGTTGAAAAAAGTTCAATTTCGGATTTAGTTACAAAGTTTGGCAGAATCTTGCTTTACGATCAGAGCTTGAAAAAGCCAGTTGCAGGTGTCAAAATCAGCGATGGATTGAGCAAGGTTGTGGTTCTCGATTTTTCCATCCCCTCTATAGATATGGTTGTTTTTGTGGTTGACAGTTCGAGTTTGGTTATTTTCACCACTGAACCGGTTCAACTGGGAAGCAAGCTAGAAACGATCATAAACGTTCAACCAAATGATGTGGAAACTGTGGTTGTCTACAAGGGAAAGAAGTTCAAAGTAGTTCAATTGGTCAACGAAAAGTACGGTTTTAGGGTAATAACCGCTTATCCGATTGTAAACCCACTTTTTCATACCATCTTATTTTTTATCGTAAGCTTTGTATGTGGCTTGACCATCTTGTTTGTACTGATAATTGAAAAAAGCAAAGCAGTTGTTGAAAAGATCGGGGTAGGGGTGAAAAACATTCTAAGTCAAAGGTTCCAAGTGCAATCCATCAAATCTGACTATCTTTCGATGTTAAAAGAACTGGATCAACGTATCGAGCAAAGGGAAAAGCTTTTGAAAAAAATGTTGGATGAGATACAGAAAATAAAAGAAAATCTCAAGAAACTCAAGGAAAGCTAGCTTTTCTTTAAATTTTGAACGAACGCAAGTATTTCTGCGACGGCAAAGTACAAATCGTCTGGAATCTGCTCTAAAATTTCCAACTTATAAAGTTTTCCCACCAATTCTGGACTGGAAACTATTGGTATACCGTTTTTCTCGGCTTCTTCGATTATTTTTTGTGCTAGCTCACCTTTGCCTTTGGCTATCACGAATGGTGCTTCAAATCGTTCTGGATCGTAACCCAAAGCCACAGCCAACTTATGCGAGTAGTCCATTCACATCTCCCACCTTCATGAAGACGTTTTGAAACCTTTTTAAAAGATTTTGCCTAAGTTTTTCCAATTTTTCGAAATCTATTCCAACTGAAGGCTTTAAATGGAGCGATAAACTTTGGTTCACAATAAATCCGTTGAAAACATGACAAATACCTTTGTTGAAAAAATTTATTTGAAATCTTTTTGTCTTTCTGTCGATAAGAATATGAATCGGTTCTTCTTCGCTCGGTAAGCTTTTAAATTCGTAGGGATATCCAACAGTGAAAATCCAAAGGCCAAAATCTTTCAGTTTCTGGTTGATTTCCCCCAGTTTGTAATACTCTGAGAACGAGTTGTAAAAAGCCCTTGGAAGTTCTTCTTTTTCAAGCCTTTCGCATATTTTGTCGGCAAGTGCTACACAAAAATTTGCCTCATAGCCGCCTCTGAATTTGCCCAACGTTTGAAGAAAAGGATGAAGTTTTTTCAAAGGCGCTAACGATTCTTGTGAATCTATCAACCTTTCAGCGACGAAGAAATCTCGACCTTCTGGTTTATCAACAAACCTTACGTACTCACCTTCATTTGGAACTTTTCTTTTGAACTTAAGCAAGGTTTCTCCTTTGTCTGTTCTAACCTTTACAATTTGTCCTAGCCGCTCGACGACAAAACCTTCCAAATCGATCACCAATAATATTATCGGATCAAAAAGTCTTGGTTTTCTGCAATTCAATTAAGTAAAATAATCAACAGAGGTGAGAACTTGTGAAAAGCGCTTTTTCAATTTTGATTGGATATTTACTTGGTTGTTTTCTTCCCGCTTATTTCTTCGCGAAATGGTTTAAAAAAGTTGACATCAGAACGTTGGGGGACGGGAATCCTGGAACCACGAACGTGAAAAGAACACTTGGCTTAAAGTTTGCGGTACCAACGGCTTTGTACGACACAACAAAAGGAATTTTGGCAATGTTTATCGCAGAAAAAATCTTTCATTGTCAATCTTTAGTTGTTTACCTTTCTGGTGTGGCAGCTATCGTTGGTCATGTTGCACCATTTTATTTGAAGTTCAAAGGCGGCAAGGGAGCTGCAACTGCGACTGGTATGTTAATAATTATGCTCTTGAGGATATCAAGGAATATACAACCTTTTGCTTTGATAAGTACTTTGGCTTATCTCACTTTTTATGTTCTTTCAATGTTTTTTGCAACGAAAGATGAGAATTTCTTGGCTTTATCTACACTTCCTATTCTTGCGATTGTTTTGATCTTTCTTGTACCTTTATTGAATGAAACGATTTTTTCCTTGTGCTTGATGGGTTATCTTTTCTTTGTCGGTGTAAAGAATATGCAAAAGCTTAAAATGTTCACAATAAAAAGTGAAAATCTTCCTCTTTGGAGAATTTTCATAAGACCAGCTGCCATGTCGTTTTTTGTTTTAAGTTTGGTGATCAGCAAAATTGCTCTTATTACACTTGTTGGAATTGTTTTGGCTTGCTCTTTTGCAACTGATTTAATAAGACTTTCACACGAAAGGGTTGGAAAAATTTTAAACGAAGAAATTGCTCCAAGATTCAGAATTTACAAGCAGAAGGAAAAACATAGAATTTCTTCGATTACCATGTTTTTGCTGGGAGTGTTCCTTACGTATTTGCTTTTCAGCGAAAGTATAGCTATAGCAAGTTTGTGTTTTCTTGTTTTTGGAGATATGATGGCTAAAATTGTTGGAATAAACTATGGTCGCACGATGATATTGAAAACATCCGCAGGAAAAACGTTAGAGGGTTGGGTTGGTTTTTTGAGTATTTCAGTCAGCGCAGCATATTTTCTTTGGTTCGCGAAAATTCTGCCACTTTGGATAGGTTTAGTGGGCGCCTTGGTTGCTTCGATTGCGGAAAGTCTACCCATTCCTATAGACGACAACGTGAGCGTTCCAGTTTTATCCGGTGCGGTTATGATGCTTTTAATGAATTTAGGTTAAAAATATGAAAAATAAATAGCAGGGCTTTATTGCCCTGCTATTCATTATTATACCACAAATCTTAAAAGATTGTCAAGCATCTTTTTGTGAAAAACCAACTTTTTGAAATCCTACAATATCCTTGTTTATTATACACTCATGAAAAAATTTTGTCAAACAACTTGGGAGTCTGTTCGAAAAATCAGGAATACACTTATTGTCCCATCAATCAAAGTGTTTCAAATAACCCTCGACAAAAATATACCCTCCTAATAAACAACAACAAAAATATTACCTTTACCCAGTTGTACAGTATCATCTTCACCCATATCCTCTTCTTCGCCATCTGCATGCTCTTTGTACCTTCACATCTGCCATACGCATTCTTTATCTTCCCTATCACTTGCTCAACTACATACCTCTCCTTGTACTTCTCCCTGTTGGTTTCGTACATCTCTTTCACCTTACCCCTCAAAGGATTCCTAACCTTCGTGTGTAATGTATCCCTCACCGGAACCAGCACAAGTTCCGCCCGCTCAAGTAATCTCCCCAGTAGCTCCACACTCATCCTGTAAAGTGCATCCCCTATCACACATCCAGCCTTTACCCACGTCCTCTCCATCAATCCCAACAAAAGTTTCCTCTCGTCACTGTATGCTGGTCCCATCCTTACCCCTACAAGTATTGCTTCCCCTTTTTCTTCCTTCCCCTCATCCAACTCAGCCTTTGCTTGTCATCGTATCCAAAGCCTGTTCCATCTACTACTATCTGCTCAAGCTTTTCACCTACCAATAATGAAGCGTTGAAATCGCAGGCATCTTCTTTTTGAATATCTCTTCAAGATAAAAAACCGTGTCTCTAAACGACCTTCTCTCAGAGTATTCTCTTGGTCTGCCACGTTTCTTCTTACAACAAGTCTCTTTCAGCTCATCCTCAATAAGTTGCAGTAAACTCTTAATCATCTTCACGGATAATCTTTTCAGTGAATATTTTCTCCTCATACAGAGTCTTCCTTCCTTCGGTGAAGTGTTTTTAAGGATTATATCTCATCTTCGGAATATTCAAGCCCTTTTTTCGAACACACTCACTTGGTACTTGACCAAATAAACTCTCGAAGGTAAAATTTAGAAGAACGCGTTCCTTTAAACTGCTCCAGTGAGGGCAGAAAGGAGGATTAGTGTATGATTGATAACCCGGTCCCCCTTGTTCAAGAGAAAGTCACTGGATGGAAGTTTTTCGCCCTATCTTTGCAACACTTCATTGCTATGTTTGGAGCCACCGTTCTTGTACCATTGTTAACAGGTCTTGATCCACTTGTAGCTCTTTTCACGGCAGGTTTAGGTACCCTTGTGTTTCACGCGTGCACTGCAGGTGCTGTCCCTGTTTTTCTAGGTTCAAGTTTTGCTTTCATTGCTCCTGTTCTTCTTGTCAAGGAAAGGTTTAAAGACCTGCGCTATGCAACTGGAGGTATTGTGATAGCAGGACTGGTTTATCTTCTTTTTGCGCTTTTAGCTTGGCTCGTGGGAGTCGAAAAGGTCAAAAAACTCTTTCCTCCTGTTGTCACTGGTCCAATAATCATTTTGATTGGTTTGACCTTAAGTCCTGTGGCAATTCAGATGGCTAGTAGCAATTGGTTTATTGCTGCAGTTGTAATAATCACTGTAATAATAGTTTCGGCAGTTTTAAAAGGCTTTTGGAATCTTGTACCTGTTCTAATAGGTGTTTCAGTTGGATACCTTGTTTCAATATTCACTGGTCAGGTTGATTTTACCCCTATTCAACAAGCAAGCTGGTTTGATATACCAAAGTTCATGCTCCCAATTTTTGAATGGTCAGCAATTGTTACAATCGCACCTGTGGCTTTGGCAACAGTTATGGAGCATATAGGGGATATAACTACCAATGGGGCTGTGGTTGGAAAGAACTTTTTCGAATACCCTGGACTTCACAGAACCTTGATTGGTGATGGCCTTGCCACATCTGTTGCAGGTTTGGTTGGAGGGCCTGCAAACACAACTTACAGTGAAAACACAGGAGTTCTAGCGCTCACAAGAGTTTATGATCCAAGGGTTTTAAGAGGGGCGGCTTTGCTAGCAATTGTTGCATCGTTCATTGCAAAATTTGGTGCTGTGCTTAGAACTCTTCCAAGCTCAGTGATTGGTGGAATCAGTTTGATACTTTTTGGAATGATTGCATCAATTGGAATAAGGACTTTGGTAAACGCAAAGGTTGATTTTTCAAAACCAAAAAATTTGCTTGTAGCTTCTTTGATTCTCACGATAGGCCTGGGAGGAGCTTCCTTCAAAATTGGAGTAGTTGAGCTTAAAGGGATCAGTCTTGCAGCGATTGTTGGTATATTGGCCAACATTTTAATACCAGATAAATTTGCCAACGATTGTTAAAATTTGCTACAATTTTGCTGGGAGGAAGGAAGCTGAATATTCATAGAGTTTTAATCAGTGTTTGGGATAAGACAGGAATACTTGATTTTGTCAGTGCCTTGAGTGGTAAGGGAATTGAAATTATAGCCACTCAAGGTACTGCTTCTTTTTTGGCAAGCCACAATATTCCAGTGAAACCAATAGAGGAGCTAACTGGTTCTTCCAATTTACTGGATGGATCGTTGAAGACAATTCATCATCGAATTTTTGCGGCTATATTGGCAAAGTCTACAGAAGAACACATAGATCAGTTGAAAAAACTTGGTGTTGAACCGATCGACATGGTTGTGGTAAATTTAAGACCTTTGAATTATGAATCAACCACGGACGAAAAGCAATTGCTCGAAAGAATCGACATCGGTGGGGTTGCCTTGTTGAGGGCAGCTGCAAAAAATTATAGAAACGTGGTTCCAGTTTGCGATTACAATGACTTTAAAGAGATACTTGATTCGATAGAAAAATGTGGGGATATAACACTTTATCACAGAAGAAAACTGTGCGTCAAAGCTTTCAAAAAATGCGCAGAATATGATATGCAGGTTAGTCAAATTTTGGCACAGCTTTTTGCTGTCGAGTTGTAAAGGAAGATTTATGATTGTTCTTTCTTTTTTGGAAAAAGTTTTTCTTGAATTCTTTCCCAATTCTTGTCCGTTGTGTGGAAAAAGAATTGGAATTAAAGAGCTTCTTTGTCAAACGTGCGAAAAAGAAATAAAAAATGGTCCTTTGCCGATAGTTCACAAATCGAAGTTTTTCACGGCTTATTTCTATGGTAAATATGAGTCAAAGCTACGCGATTTGATTCTTGCTTACAAAAACGGCAAGCACTGGCGGCTTTCCAAGGTTATTGCATATTGTATGGCAGATTTGATAACTCGTTATCCATCTTCAGCTGATTTATTAACATGGGTTCCGTCAAGTTATAAAGCCACTGAAGAACGAGGTTTTGAAACAATGCGGCTTGTGGCTGAAAATCTATCAAAAGCTTTGAAGATACCTGCAAAAAAATTGCTCGAATCTAAAGCTAAAACTAGTAGACGTGGAATTGCGGGAAATGATAGAATTAGAATTGTGGATGGTATGATATATCCTGTTGGACAAATAAGTGGTGACATTGTGTTGATTGACGATGTTTTTACAACTGGTAAAACTGTCGCAGAATGCGTGCATGTTCTAAAAAACAATGGTGCTAGAAACGTGACAGTTTATTGTTTAGCTATTGTGCAGCGTTGAAATATGAATAAAAAGATTAGTTTGATTGGTGTGCTGACTTTGTTAGTTGTAATCATATTGGCTTTGAGGTTTTCTGAAAAGCCAAAGTTTAGTTTTTACTTTGAATGCAATGAGCAACTAAAAAAATCTGTTTTTGATCTACTAGCAGAAATGAAGATTAAATATAGACTTTTGGAACGTCCCGATGAACGGTGCGTACAAGTATTTGATGATAGAATAATTGGACCTGTCAACTTAAGAAGGAAAACTGCACTAATAGAAGAAATGGAAATAGCCACTTCACTATGTCCTCATCCCTCCTCTTGTACCATAACCTGCTTATGTTAAAACGCCTCAGCTTGTACCTTGTTATCCCTATCACACTCTCAACAAGACTTCTTTCCCCAAACCTCATTTATGTTCACCTTCATCTCGTCTATAGCTACTACTGCATTGCCTTCTATCTTCTCAGCAAATATCTCTTCTTTCATTCTTGTCCACCATTTCCTCAAGGCTTCATGACTGACTCCAATTATGGCTGCTGCCTTCCTTAATGCAAGTTCATACTTTCGCCTCATGTGGAACTCTTTGTCTTTGAAAAAGGTTTGGTATAATTTGGTATAGGTACTCGGTGATGTTTGTTGTTGTAACTTTCATCTTTACGGGAACCTCCTTTCGGTGAGAAGAGTTGGTTCCCGTTTATTTTATCTTATTCCCCGGCTTAAGTTGACACCTCCGTTAAAAGATCGTGGTTTAGAAACGAATACTTCAGGAAAGCTGTCGCTTATGCTATGCCGAAAGATCTCATGATAGATACTCTGTTGGCTGGACTTGGAAGACCACAGTGGGGACCAATAAGCGAAGCAGCGGCTGCTTATTACAACGACGCCGTTTTGAGAAAATATCCATATGATTTGGATTATGCAAGAATGATGCTTGAACTTGGTGGATTCAAGTGGGATGCACAAGGCAACCTTATAGATGCAAATGGCAACAAGGTAGAGTTCATTCTTATGACTAACGCAGGAAATACTGTACGCGAGGGAATCTGCAATATCTTAAGAGATGAGCTTGCAAAGCTTGGTATGAAGGTCACCTTTGTGCCACTTGATTTCAACTTGCTTGTCGAAAAAATGTTGAACACCGGTGATTGGGAAGCCATAGTCATTGGTTTGACTGGATCTGATGAACCGCAAGGTGGAAGAAACGTTTGGGCTTTGAAAGGAACATTACATTTCTGGAATTTCCATCCAGAAGTCAAACCATTTGTCGATCCAGCCATTTACGAGGCGCCGTGGTGGGAAGTTGAGATCGATAGAATCTTTGCAGAAAACGTCAGAATACTTGATCAAAAGAAAGTCTTCGAAATGTTCTCAAGGTTCCAAGAACTCGTTTCAGAATACTTGCCTCTGATCTACACGTTCCAACAAGATTATTTGTACGCATACACAAATAAACTACAAAATGTTGAACCAACCGCATTTGGTGGAATGCTTTGGAACATCGATTGGATCTGGAAAAAACAGTAAAAATCACATCGGGGTGGGGTTTTTCCCCACCCCATAAACTGCAAGGGGTGAGGAAAAATTGCTTAAGTATATCGCTCGAAGACTTGTAATTGCCATACCAGAATTGCTTGTGATATCTTTTTTGGTCTTCATGATCATGTATGCTGCTCCTGGAGATTTTTTAGATCAATTCAAGTTGGATCCAACCATTTCTCAGGAAACACTTGAGGCGATGAGAAAAGAATATGGGTTGGACAAACCTGCTATAATTCAATATTTGACTTGGTTGAAGAACTTGTTCAAGGGTAATTTGGGATACTCTTTCTATTACCGTAGGCCTGTGTCAAGTTTGATCTGGGCAAGGGTCAATGCGACGCTTTTACTTTCCGTAACATCGCTGCTTTTCTCGTGGGGGCTTGGCATAGGAACAGGAATATATTCGGCGCTGAAGAAGTATTCTATAGGTGATAGAATTTTAACCGTATTTGCTCTGACCCTTATTGCAACACCTTCATTTTTCTTGGGGCTTTTGATGCTGTACTTGGCGGCGAAAACTGGATGGTTCCCAATATCTGGTATGATTTCGATCAATTATCCTCAGTTATCTGCTTGGGAAAAATTCAAAGATGTTTTGTGGCATATGATTCTTCCTGTGGCTGCCTTGAGTTTGGGATCTTTTGCGAGTTTGATGAGATACATGAGGGGATCATTGCTAGATGTTTTGAACGAAGATTACGTGATTTTTGCACGTGCGAAGGGAATGCCTGAAAGGGTTGTTATATACAAGCACGCACTTAGAAATGCTATCAACCCAATGATAACTTTCCTTGGCTTTAGCATTTCTGGTCTTTTAGGAGGGGCATTGTTTATAGAAAATGTCTTTGGTTGGCCAGGTATGGGAAGGTTGATTTATCAAGCGTTGATACAACAAGATATGTATCTTGTTATAGCCAGTGGTTTGATCAGCGCTATTCTTTTGGTAATTGGAAACCTTGTAGCTGATATACTCCTTGCACTTGTAGATCCACGTGTAAGACTTTCTTAAGGAGGATCAATGATGGCGGAAGTCAACGGTAAAGTGATGGAAAAAGAACTTATCAGTGAAGAAGTTGATTTTCAGGAAAAATATCTTTCAAGGGGACAGCTCATTTGGAGAGCGTTTCTAAAGCACAGGCTAGGAGTTGTGGCGCTTGTAATATTGATTGTGCTATATATCATGGCTCTGTTTGCAGATTTTCTTGCACCATATGATCCTTTGGAACAGTCTTTAAGACATACCTATGCTCCTCCTACAAAAATTCATAGGACTTACAAAGGACAGAAAGTTAAACCTTATATTCTTCCAATTATTAGTTTTGTCGACAAAGTTACTTATGAGAGAACTTATAAAGAAATGCTTTTTCCAAGCAGAATAGTCGTGGAAAAACCAGATGGCCAAAGAGAAGCTTACGAACTTGGAAAAGATGGTGTGGAAAGCATAAGGTTTCAAATTTCATCTGTTGAAAGCATAAAGATCAATGGAGAATGGGTTGATGTAAAGCGAAGTCCAAGGATTGCCGAATATCTTTTGTTTGGATATAATGACGAAGCCTTGGCAAAAGGTCAGGCGCGTTTTGAAACAAGTTCTGCTGTAGCACAAGAGGTTTATTTCAAATCTTATGGTTCTCGGTTTGGATTGACAGATGAAGAACAAATAGAAGCTGTGGCTATAACGGAAACGATAGAAAGTATAGTTATTCGAAAAGATGGAAGGCCGCAAATAGTAACAGGAAAAATAGTTGACTATGATTACAAGATTTATCCTGTCAAGTGGTTTGTAAAAAGCTGGACTGGGAAGTTGTTTTGGTTGTTTCCTTTGAGTGTTCATTTATTTGGAGTAGATAATTACGATAACAATCCGTATGTAAAATTGTTCATAATGGGTGCGGATTTGTATGGAAGAGACGTTTGGTCTCGAATAGTTTTTGCTTCGAGAATATCGCTTTCAATAGGTTTCATTGGAATGGTGATTACTTTTGCTCTTGCTATGGTTTTCGGAGGAATATCTGGTTACTATGGTGGACTGATCGACGAAGCATTGATGAGGTTTGCCGAAATAATAATGTCAATACCTAACTTTTACCTTTTGATCATGCTTCGGGCGATGCTTCCTCTTGATTTACCTTCAACTCAGATATACATCCTTTTAGTTTTCATCTTAGCGTTTATTGGATGGGCTGGTACATCGCGTGTCATAAGAGGTATGGTTCTTTCAATCAGGCAAAGGGAATTTGTTGAAGCAGCTATTGCAATAGGTCTTCCAAATTGGAAAGTTTTAACTCGCCATGTTTTGCCGAATACCGCAACTTACTTGATTGTTGCATCAACGTTGAGAATTCCAGGTTATATCCTTGGTGAAGCGGGTTTGAGCTTTCTTGGACTTGGAATAAGAGAGCCATATGCATCTTGGGGATTAATGCTTGCACAAGCACAGGATGTCTATGTGATAACAAGAGCACCTTGGTTGCTTATTCCAGGACTTTTCATAATAATAACTTGTCTATCCTTCAACACAGTGGGTGATGCTTTAAGAGACGCGCTTGATCCTAGATCGCTTGGATAAAAAAGCGGTCCGAAAGGACCGCTTAATTTTTCTTTTTTATCGTTTGGACAAATCTTTGACTGGCTTTTATAACATCTCCTGCTCCAACGAAAAGATAGACGGTGTTTTCGGTAACAGGTAGCAGGGATTCCACCAAGTCCAGCGAAGGTACATAGAAAGCTTTTTTTCCACTCGTTATCAGACCTTCGACTATAATCTTCGACGAAATTTTTGGAACATCAACTTCGAACGCATCGTAAACTTCTGTAACGTAAACTTCATCTGCAAGCTCTAACGCACGGGAAAATTTTCCATCTTCCCTTGCCAAGCGCGTGTAGCGATGAGGTTGGAACACAACAACCTTCTTTTCGTTTGGAAATCTTTCTTGTGCTGCTTTAAGCAAACATTGAATCTCGTCTGGTGTATGGGCATAATCATCGACCACAAAGATTCTTCGTTCTTCATCGATTACTGTAACAGTGAACCTTCTGTAGGTGTTGACAAAGCTCTCAAGAGCTTTGATTACAGCTAAAACATCGTGTCCAATTGCCCAAAGTAAAGTTATAACTGCCATCGCATTTAAAACGTTGTGTTCGCCTGGGACTTTCAAAATCAGTTCGTATTTTTTTCCATCTAGTTCTATAGTTGCCGCTTGTACCAACCTATTTACCTTACGTTCCAAAAGTCTACACACGCCAGCGGTTTTGCCAAAGGTTAGATGCCCAAGCTTTCCTGTGGTTTCATCCTCGCGATATGTAACTGCTAAATCCTTTGTGTTCAAAACAAGATTTTCAAAACATTTTTTATAGAATGAAGGATCAGATTTAAAATTCTCCATGTGATCTCCTCTGGCGTTCGTTATGATGAGATAGTTTGGAGAAAAATTACAAAATTCAGGTTGACTTTCATCAAGTTCATAAACGACTTTTTCGCATCCTTTTCTGTAATTGCCATACTCAAGAGAGGTATGAAGTCCACCCAAAAAGACTGTGGGATTTTCACCTATTGTTTTCAACACATGGGCCAACATGGCGGTGGTTGTAGTTTTACCATCCGAGCCGGTGACTGCATATTGAAGATGTCTTTGTACAATTGAGCGTAAAAACTCAAACCTGTTAATCACTGGTACGTGTTCTTCCTTCGCTCTTGATATCTCCGGATTATCTTTGTGAACCGCAGGAGTGTAAACTACCAAATCCGGATTCAACCAGTTGTTGTAACTGTGTCCGAGAAATACCTTTACACCTAATTTTTGTAGAAGCCTAATTTGTTCATTTTCATACAAATCCGAACCATAGACAAGCTTGCCTTCAAAGTGAGAGTGCAAAGCCAAAGAACTCATTCCAATACCGCCGATTCCAACAAAATGTATTTTCATAGAATCTCCTCCAAAATAATTTTTGCAATCTGCGTGGCTGGGTTATCTTTTTTTTCTTCTTGTCGTTGCAATCTTTGAGCTTTTTTCAAAGCAGCTAGAAGGTTATCACGGTTGCAATCTTTTTGCCTCAGCACAACAGCCCTTCCTGTTTTTTCTAGGTACATTGCGTTTTTAACTTGATGTCTTCCTGCTGAACCCTCCCACGGTATCAAAACACCTGGAACTCCAAAATACAACATTTCACTTACAGTTAAAGCACCTGCCCTTGCAATCACCAACCTAGCTCTGCGCCACACAGATGCCATTGAATATATGTAGTCGTAAGCCAGCACGTTTTTGAACTTCGACAGTCTTTTAGTCCAATTTGAATCGCCGGTTATATGGACGAAGGTAGTTTCATGGTCTATGGAATAGATTTGTTCCATAATTGAATTTAAGAATTCGCTACCTTTGCTTCCTCCCATGACTAGAACGAAATCTTTTGCTTCATTCCATTCATCATTTTCTTTGATTCTTATTGGATTTCCAGTGACGATTACGTTTTTTCTGACAGATCGAGGAAAATACCTTACAGTTTCTTCAAATCCCACGAATATTTTCCTTGCATTTTTGCTCAAAACTTTGTTCGTCAAACCTGGTACGATGTTTTGTTCCTGTATGAAAATGGGCTTGTGCTGCGAAAGCAAAGCTTTACCAACCGGAAACGATACATATCCACCTGTCAAAAAGCCGAAGTCACATTCTTTTGTTTCCGAAGAAATCATACTCTTAATTTTAGCAATTTTCAATAGCCTTTTTATATTCACAGGGTTGATTATCGGTCTTTTCAATCCCATTATATCAACAACAACTCTTTTGTACTCAGGATGTTCAAGCGGTATTATCTTGTTCTCTAAACCGCGCGCTACACAAAAATAAACGACATCAATATCTTTAATTTTTACAATGGACTCCAAAACAGCCAAAGCTGGGTAAAGATGTCCACCTGTTCCCCCTCCTGCAGCTGCTATTTTCATCTTTGTTCCTCTTCCTCCCTCCTTGTCAAAATGTTGATAACTATCCCAAAACCGCAAAGCATTGTGACCATTGAGCTTCCTCCGTAGCTGATGAACGGCAAGGTTACTCCAGTGATTGGTACAAGTCCAGTGATAACCCCAAGGTTCACCAAAACTTGAAGTAATATCAAAAAGGCATAACCTGTGATAAAAGATGTTGCAAATGTATCGGAAAGTTTTTCAATGCTCTTTAGAAGTATAAAAATCAAAATTAAAAACAACAAGGTTATACCGATTATACCAATGATACCAAATTCTTCCCCAGCAACCGCCAGAATAAAATCTGTAACCACCGCCGGAACTGCAAGCTTGACGTTCCCAAGTCCAACACCTTTCCCAACTAGCCCTCCTTCTTTAATGGCTTGCAAAGCTTTGGCAAGTTGCTGAGGAATTTGCTCTTCAAAGAAAACTTTCAAACGCCAAAGTTGATAGTCGTGAAAAAATAGATTCATTTTTGCACAAACAAAAAGCACAACAATTGAAGAAATTACAGTTGCAAGCACGTAAAACCCGTTTGCACCATGAGAGTAAAGTAAAAGCAAAGTCAAGGCAAACATTATGGAGGCTGTGCTCATATCTGGTTCGAGAAAAACTAAAACAACCATTGGAAAGATCAGAAGTAGCGGAATTAGAAAACCTTTGAAAAATTCTTTCATATGTTGTTTATTGTGCGAAATATAACTTGATAAAAAGATTATGAGGGCTAACTTTGCAAATTCAGAGGGTTGAAAGTTGAAAGCACCTAAGTCAATCCAACGTCTTGATCCACCAGCTGGAGAATAAAAAAATGGCGTGAAGAGCAAGCTTATGGATAAAAGATAATAAAAGCCTGAGATTTTTTCGTGTATTTTGTAGTCTATCATGGTAGTTATCGTCATGACAAGTACACCGATCACAAGATTTTCAATGTGCTTTTTCAAAATGTTTCTATGCAAATTTCCAAATAAAACAAGCTGAGAAGCTACATCAACACTTGATATCAAGATCATTCCAACTACGATCAGAATAGCCACGACAAAAACAATTGACAACTGTTCCGACAAAATTTAACCCCCCAGCAAAGATTTTACCACCCTTTCAAAATGTTCTCCCCTTTCGGTATAGTTCTTGTAAAGATCAAAACTTGCTCCTGCAGGGCTAAGTAAAACAACTTCGCCTGGTTCTGCCATTGAAAAGGCTTCTTTTACAGCTTGATCCATGTTTTCCACGATTTTGCTTTGAACATTTGCTTTTTCTATCAGGTCTTTTATCAAACTAGCCATTTCTCCAAACATTACGACTGCTTTTGCTTTTTCACAAATTTTGTTTATCAAAGGTTCATAATTTTCGTTTTTTCCTTTACCTGTTAGTATCAACACGACTTTTTTATCTTCAAAGTTTTCCAATGCTTCGATAGTTGCAGCGGCACTTGTGGATTTTGAATCGTTGTAAAAGCTAACCCCGTTGATTTCAGCAACAAATTGCATCCTGTGTTTTGGCGGGGTGAAATCTTCCAAAAGTTTTAAAGCCTCGCTTATTTGAAATCCAATTATTCTCAGCACTTGAACTACTGCCGATAAGTTCCAAAGATTCTGCGTGGTGTACAAGTTTGCATTTGAAAATGGATAAAGTTTTCCTTCCAGCTCAATGGTTTTTTCTTGTTTGTTTGCTTTTATCCGATCAAAGCCAACCGTGTTATCGTAAGACATTGCCAGTGAGGAAAGTAAAGGATCTTGCGAGTTGTAAACTCTTATAGAAGAGAAATCGAACAATTTCAGCTTTGAGCGATAATAATGTTCAAAGCTTGGATGCCAATCCAAATGGTTTGGCTTTATGTTAGTGATCACGCCAATATCAATCGGTAATTTTCTACTCCAAAAAAGTTGGAAGCTGCTAAGTTCAAGCACCAAGTAATCTATGTCTTTTTCCACAAGTTTTGCGATGGGATTACCTATGTTACCAAGACATTCGACACTCTTTCCAGCTTTTTTCAAAGCGTGTGTTAACATACTGCAGGTTGTGGTTTTCCCATTGGTTCCAGTGATCCCTATTACGACTTTTGGCTTTTTCAAAGCAAGAATTACATCAAGATCTGTCAGCACTTTTTCATCTGCTTTGGAAACGACAGGATGGTCCGGTTTAACAGACGGACTTACAACGATTCGATCAGCCCTCAAAATTGCGTCACTGTTTTGCCCTTCTTCATATTCAACACCAAGTGATTCAAGTTCCGTTTTTTCCTCTAAGTTGAGCAAACGAATTTCACTCACAAAAACATTGTGACCCAACTGTCGAAGAACTTTACACAATTCTTTGTTGCTGATGCCATAACCCACTAGTGCATACAACAAAATATCATTCCTCCAGCAAGTTCAATTATAAAATTTTCGCTCGAATGAAGCAACGTTCATTTGAAAAGCTTTTCTTTCTAAATAGTTAAAAAAATTGACTTTTGTTCAATCAAAAGCTTATACTATGTGTGGATGAACAACAAAAGGAGGGAAAATTGATGTTACAGGTTGTTGATAGGATCATTGAATCAGGTATTGTTGCGGTTATTCGTGCAGAGACTCCTGAAAGGGCTATAGAGATCTGTCGAGCTTGTAAAGAAGGTGGAATAGTTGCCATAGAAGTGACTTTTAGCGTTCCCCACGCAGCTGAAGTAATTTATCAACTTGACAAAGAATTTGGTAAAGAAATTCTCCTTGGAGCAGGAACGGTTCTTGATCCCTACACTGCTAAAATAGCAATCGAGGCTGGAGCGAGGTACATTATCGCACCAAATCTTTCAGAGGAAACAGCACTTCTTTGTAACAAACACAGGGTACCTTATATTCCCGGAGTTTTGACACCAACGGAAATAGTGAGAGCATTGGAATTGGGTGTGCCTTTGATGAAGCTTTTCCCAGCATCGGCAGTCGGACCTTCTTACATTAAGGCAATACACGGTCCTCTGCCACAGGCAAAACTCATACCAACTGGCGGTGTGGAACTTGACAACGTCAAAGAATGGATTAAAGCTGGAGCGGTGGCTGTAGGTGTCGGCGGCGGTTTAACGAAGGGAACTAGAGAGCAGATAGTAGAGACTGCCAGAAAATTTGTGCAACTCATAGCTGAGGCAAGAAAAGAAAAGGAAACTTAAATTTTGAAAAACAAAATTTTGGGGGCAAGACACGGTATCTTGCCCTTTTTTTGTTGGGTATAATCTTTAAATGAGGTGGTGCTTTTGCAAAAAGCCGTTGTTATAAACACTGGGAGCGAGCTTGTTGAGGGACGTACTTTGAATTCAAACGCAAAATATATATGTGAGAAACTTGCAGAGAGAGGTTTTGTGGTCAAGAAGGTTCTAATGCTCGATGACGATCTTGATTTGATTTCCTCGACTGTAAGCCAAGAGCTTTTGGATAACGATTTACTGATCATAACAGGTGGATTGGGACCAACAGAGGATGACAAAACAAGGGAAGCTGTTGCAAAAGCTTTGAATAGATCTCTTTACGTTGATCAAGAGTTAGCCAATAAAATTCTAGATAGGGTGAAAAAATATTACTCTAAAATTCCTGAGAACATCGTGAAGCAAGCAGAGGTTATAGAAGGTGCAAAAGTAATTCCAAACGAAGTGGGAACAGCTCCTGGTCAGTTGATAGAATTACCCGGCAAAAAAATCGTGATTCTACCTGGCCCGCCTCAGGAATTAATTCCAATGTTTGAAAAGATTGTAAATGATTTAAAAGCTTCTGAAGATCTCATTATAGTTGTGATGACCTTCTTTGGGATACCAGAATCAGTCATCGATGAAACAATTTCGCAGCTGGAACCTTCTAAAGAAATCAAGGTTACCACGCAGGCCACTTACGACAACGGTGTTAAAGTTAGATTGATTGCCAACAAATCTATATCTTGCAAGGTAAATGAGTTTGCAGAAAAGCTTATCAAAAAGTTTAAAGAAGCCTTTGTGGGATTCGGAGATTTAAAGCTCGAGGAAGTGGTGGTTAATTTACTCAAAGAACGTGGTAAAAAGCTTGCGGTTGCCGAATCGTGCACAGGAGGTTTGATATCCTCAAGGATAGTTTCAGTTCCTGGTGCTTCACAAGTTTTTTTAGGAAGTGTTGTGGCTTACGATAACGACGTTAAAATAAAGGTACTTGGAGTTTCAAGTGATACTCTGAAAAAATTTGGCGCTGTTTCGCAAGAATGTGCTATGGAAATGGCTTTGGGAATAGAAAAACTAACAGGTGCAGATATATGTGTTGCGGTGACTGGAATAGCTGGTCCGACAGGTGGAACAGTTGACAAACCCGTTGGGACTGTTTATATTGCGGTAAAATACGAAAACAACTGCCAAGTTATAAGGCTTTTTTATCCGCACGAAAGAAACATTTTTCGAATGAGAATTTCTGGTCATGCACTGTTTGAAGTTGTGAAAAGGTTGAAGGGTATGATATGATATTTTGTAGAATCCTCCCAAGGAGGAATAAAAATGGTTAATGAGCAATATTTGAGTGTGTTCATCGCTGAAAGCAAAGAATACATTCAAACTCTTAACGATAGCTTACTTGCTTTGGAAAAGGATCCAAACAACATGGAAGCTGTCAACGAAGCTTTCAGAGCTTTGCATACGCTCAAGGGAATGGCCGGAACAATGGGTTTTGATAGGATGTCAAAATTCTGTCATGTTGTTGAACAATTTTTGGACAAAGTTAGAAACAAAAAAGTAGCTTTGACTTCGGATTATCTAGATGGGTTGTTTGCCAGCATAGATATACTCGACAAGATGTTGAATTCGATTGTGAACACAGGCACGGATCAAGTTGGGGAAGCAGAAATGGAAATATTGATCAAAAGCTTCGAAAGTGCAAAAGTTACTCAAGATACCGAAAAAACCATTGAGCAAGAAGCGAAAAGTAAGACATCGAAGGCTGAGGAAATGAACGAATTTTCAATAGAGCTATCTCCAGAAGTTTTGAACGTGATAAGAGAGGCAAAAAAACAAGGCTACAATGCCTACAAAGTAAAAGTTGTGCTTGAACAGGGGACGCAGTTTAAAGCTGTTAGAATGTTCATGGTTTTCAAGCAGATCGAAGACAACGGTGGACAGATTCTCAGCTCTTTACCATCCGTTGAGGATATAGAACAAGAAAAGTTTGATCTTGAAGTTGAATTAGTCGTTGTGACTAAGCAAGAAAAGGAAGATCTTAGAAATTCTCTGTTAGCGATATCAGAAATAGAAAAGGTGATGATAGCTGACATTTCACCAGAACAACAAGTTGAAATTGTCAAAGAACATGTGAAACCTCAGCCAACTGTTGAGGAAACAAAGCAAGCCGTTGAAGAGGAATCTAAAACTGCAAAACGTAAAAGAATTGTACAGACTGTTAGAGTCGATATAGATAAACTCGACACACTTATGAACCTCATGGGTGAGTTGGTCATTTCTCGCAGTAGAATTGCCGATACCTTGAGAAAATACAACATAAAAGAAGTTGACGAAAGTTTAGCCCAGCTAACCAGAGTAACTCTTGATCTACAAAACGTTGTGATGAAAATGAGAATGGTTCCAATCGCTTTTGTTTTCAACAGATTTCCAAGAATGGTTCGTGATTTGGCAAAACAGTTGAACAAGGAGATAAACTTCATCATCGAAGGTGAGGAAACAGAACTTGATAGAACGTTTGTTGAAGATATAGGCGAACCGATACTCCATCTGTTGCGCAACGCCATCGACCATGGTATAGAAAGTAAGGAAGAGCGCTTGGCAAAGGGAAAACCAGCCGTTGGAACAGTTGTGCTTTCCGCAAGGCACGAGGGTAACAACGTTGTAATAGAGGTAAAGGACGATGGAAGAGGAATAGATAGAAACGCCGTTTTGAAAAAAGCTATAGAAAAAGGTTTAATAACGGAAGCGCAAGCAGAATCTCTATCCGACGAAAAAGTTTATGAGTTTTTGTTCTTGCCAGGATTTTCGACCAAGTCTGAGGCGACGGAACTTTCTGGCAGAGGGGTTGGGATGGACGTTGTAAAGAACGTCGTAGAATCTTTAAATGGTTCAGTGAGTATACAAAGTGTCCGAGGGAAAGGAACTACTGTTACAATACGATTACCTTTAACTTTGGCAATAATACAAGCTTTGCTTGTTAAGGTTGGAAAGTACGTTTACGCGATACCTATTGCAAATATTGACAGCACTCTCAACATTGATCGCTCGCAGATAAAGAAAATCCAGGATCGCGAGGTTACGGTGATAAGAGGTGAAATTGTTCCTATTGTGAAACTTTGGGAAGTGCTTGGTATTCCACACGAACTTCAAGATGGCTTTTATAACACAGTTATAGTTAGATCTGGAAATAGGAAAATAGGAATAGCTGTTGACACCTTGATAGGTCAAGAAGATATCGTTATAAAATCGCTTGGCAAGATCTTCTCAGATGTGAAACTTTTCAGTGGTGGAGCAATACTTGGTGACGGTAGTATTGCTTTGATTTTGGATGTAACAAACATCGCGTAATGTTGGGGGTGCTATCATGGCTGAACAAAAGATTTTTGAAGTGTTTGTTTTTAGTATAGGAGATCAAGAAATGGCTTTTGATATCGAATACGTTAGCATGGTTATTGATAAAGCAGAGATAACCCCAGTTCCAAGGTCAAAACCAACAGTTCTTGGGGTTATGAACTTGAGAGGTAGGATTGTTCCGGTTATAAGCTTGCCAAAGTTGCTTGGATTGCAAGACTCAGCGAGTGAAGAGGTGGGAAAGATAGTTGTTGTAAATTGGGAAGAAATAGAAGCAGGCTTTGCAGTTTCAAAGGTGAAGGGAGTAACAAGGTGTAGCATCGAAGAGGTTGAAAAACTGTACAAACTGGATAAGTTTGGTGAAAAATGCAAAGGTATTATCAAAAAAGGAGATGAATTGATTGTATATCTTAGTCTTGATAAAATCTTAGAGGAATTAACAGCTGCTTATGAACATGTTTAACAAGGAGGGCATTGTAAATGGCAAAAAGGGTTTTGATAGTTGATGATGCAGCTTTTATGAGAATGCTATTGAGGGACATAATAACTAAAGCGGGGTATGAAGTTGTTGGAGAAGCGGCAAACGGTGTGGAAGCTGTTGAAAAGTACAAGGAACTAAAACCTGATATCGTCACGATGGACATAACCATGCCGGAGATGAATGGTATAGAAGCCATAAAAAAAATTCGAGAAATTGATCCCAACGCCAAGATAATAGTTTGCAGCGCTATGGGACAGCAAGCGATGGTTATTGAGGCCATCCAAGCTGGTGCAAAGGATTTCATAGTCAAGCCTTTCCAGCACTCTCGTGTGATTGAAGCGCTTCAAAAAGTTGGTTAAACCGAGGTGGGGATTATAGGAGCGCTCTTTTTTCAAGTTCTTTTGGCTTTTCTTCTTTTGATCGGTTTTCTTGCGTTCGTTTATTTTTTTGTCCGACGAAAAACGATATCTTTTGGGAAAAATATCCGTGTTGTTGAGAGATTTTACCTTGATAGATCTACCTCGATTGTTTTGGTTAGACTGATGGATGACTATTATTTTATCCTTGTAACTCCTTCTGGTGCAACTGTTTTGAAAAAGTTGACAGAGGAAGAAATGGGTTCTTTGGAACAAGCCAAAGAATCTTCTTTCTCCGAGATCTTCTTCAAGCACATAGCGCGAAAAAGCAAGAAAGGTGAAAATCAGTGAGAAAGCTGTTGTTATCCTTGCTTTTGGTGCTCTTTCTCACGACTGGTTTCCCGCAAGAGGAAATTCCATTTCCTTCGATCAGGATAGGTATATCACCCGCAGAAAGCCCGCGAGATCTTGTTACAACGTTGGAAATACTTCTTATATTGACAGTTTTAGCTCTTGCGCCGAGTATTCTTGTTTTGTTCACATCTTTTACAAGGATAATAGTTGTCTTTTCGTTTTTGAGGAATGCCCTCGGTACGCGACAAACTCCTCCGGCGCAAGTTTTAGTTGGATTGGCTCTTTTTCTGACTTTTTTGATAATGCAGCCAGTTTGGAATGACATTTACAACAATGCTTTACAACCCTACATGAACGGGCAGATAGGTTATCAAGAGATGTTCTCCAGGATTATGAATCGAGTGAGGATTTTCATGATAAATGAACTTAAAAATCATCACAACGAAGGAAAAGTTTTTTTGCTTGCATCGTCTGTTGGACAAAAATTTGACAAATTGGAAGACGCTCCGAACAGCATTTTGATTCCAGCTTTTGTTCTTGGAGAACTTGAGCTTGGTTTTAAGATGGGAATGCTGTTGTACATACCGTTCATAGTCATAGACATGGTTGTTTCGAGCATTCTTCTGGCCATGGGTATGATAATGATTCCACCTGTTTTGATATCTCTTCCCTTCAAGGTATTACTCTTTGTAGCGGTGAACGGTTGGGACCTTTTGATATCCGGATTGATAAAAAGCTTTGCGGGAGGATGAACTATGACGATAGACGTTTTTGTGGACATCGTCAAGCAAGGTGTTCAAACTGTAATTTTGGTTATAACCCCGCCTTTGTTGGTCAGCTTGATCGTAGGACTTGTGATAAGCATATTCCAAGCTGTTACGCAGATACATGAACAAACATTGACGTTTGCTCCGAAGATTATTCTGGTCCTTTTGACAGTGGCTTTGCTGGGTAGTTGGATGCTTCAAAAACTTGTTGAGTATTCGCAGGAATTGTTGGAAAAGTACATGGGAATGATCTAGGTTGGATTGGAAAGTCTTTCTTGAAACCAAGTTTTTGGTTTGGGTTTTGTTTGTTACAAGGTTAGCGGGCATGTTCATGATCGCTCCTTTTTTTGCAGATTGGTTTTTCCCCTTGCAGCTTAAAATTCCGCTTGTGGTGTTTTTCAGCTGGGCGGCTCTTCCGATGATAAACGAAGTTATTCCTTTGAGTATAAACGTGATGAGTTTAGTTCTTTCCATGCTGGCAAACTACTTTTTGGGGTTTTTGATTGGTTTTTTTGCAATATTACCTTTTGCCGCTATCTCAATTGCTGGAGAAATTTTTGGAACACAGATGGTTTTAGCTTTATCGTCGGTCTTCGATCCTCAGCGTGAAGAAACACCAATCCTTGGAGAATTCGTTTACGTTGTTGGTTTATACGTGTTTGTGGCTTTGAACGGACATTTGTTGCTCCTGCAAGCAATTGTTGAGTCAACCAGCAAAGTACCTTTGTCACAGACGATTTTAAAGCCAAATATCGTATCATTGGTTTTGGAAAAAAGCGGAGAAATGTTTGTAGTCGCGATGAAATTTGGTTTTCCGATAATTGCGTTCATGCTTGTCGTAACTTTGGCACTTGGAATACTCTCACGATTGATTCCGCAGATGAACGTTTTTATGGTCGGAATGCCTTTAAAGATTTTGGTTGGTTTAATCTTGTTTCTTGGGATGATACCGGTATGGGCGGACGTTTTTTCGCAAATTTCGGTGCGTCTGATGAATTTTGTGGAGAATTTTGTCAAAAATCTTTGAGGATGGATATACAACTTTTTGCCGATCCTGAGAAAACGGAAAAACCAACTCCGCGTAGAAGAAAAAAAGCTAGAGAAGAAGGTCAAGTCGCAACCTCTAGGGAACTAAACATGGCTGTTTCTTTCATTGCATCGGCTTTTGCGATGAGGTTTCTTTTTCAAAGATTGGTTTTGGCTTTGGAAAAAACCAGTTTTGAGTTTTTCACGTTAAATGGATATGAGCAACAGCTGGATTCTTTCGGCCAAAACTTGCTGTGGCAATTCACGCATGTTTTGTTGATAGTCGCAATGATTTTCATGGTGACAATACTTGCCGCGGTCTTTGTTGGAAGCCTTCAAACTAAATTCTTCTTTTCCTTTAAACCTTTAAGAATTGATCTAAAAAGAATCAATCCAGTTGAAGGTTTTAAAAGGATGTTTTCGTTAAGAAGTCTTTTTGAGCTTATTAAATCGATCTTCAAGATGGTCATAGTTGGATACGTGGGTTATTCGATCGTAAGAAAAAATTGGAAAACTTTTGCACTTTACAGCGATATGGATCTTTTTGAAGCTTCGAAAAAACTTTTTGTTCTTCTTTATGAAGTCATGTTTCAATGCGGGTTAGCGTTGTTGGCGCTTGCTTTTTTTGATTATTTTTACCAATGGTGGGAATTTGAAAAAAGCCTTCGAATGACCAGGCAAGAACTCAAAGAAGAGTACAGAGAAGTCGAAGGAAGTCCAGAGATAAAGCGAAAACAACGCGAAATTATGATAAGGCTTGCTCGTGGACGTATGTTGCAAGAGGTGCCCAAAGCGGATGTTGTTGTTACAAATCCAACCCACATTGCCGTTGCTTTAAAATACGATGCGGAGGAAATGGAAGCACCAATTGTACTTGCAAAAGGGTTGGATGAACTTGCCCAAAAAATCGTTGAAATTGCAAGGCAAAATAACATTCCAATCGTGAGAAACCCACAGGTTGCAAGGCAGCTTTATTATTCTGTTGAAGTTGGAGAACAGATCCCTCCAACACTTTACCGCGCCGTTGCAGAAATTCTTGCTTATGTTTACTCACTTAAAACTTAAGTTATAATTTTTAAAGGGAGTTTCAGTATGAAAAACATAGACGTTGTGGTTGCAATTTTGATAGTTTCGATAGTGTTTTTAATGATTCTGCCTTTACCAGCCTTCGTGCTGGATTTTTTCCAATTGCTGAACATTTCCATCTCCATGGTCATATTGTTTTCAACCATGTACGTCAAACATGCCCTTGATATATCCTCATTTCCCACCTTGCTCCTCATAGTCACGCTTTTCAGACTTGGGCTAAACGTTGCCTCCACGAGATTGATTCTACTTGAAGGTGAGAAATTTCAAGGAAAAGTTATAAGAACCTTTGGAGAGTTTGTTGTTAAGGGTGATTACGTCGTCGGTTTGATAGTGTTCATAATTTTGGTTATAATTCAGTTCATCGTCATCACCAGGGGTGCTGAAAGAATTGCCGAAGTCGCTGCAAGGTTTACGCTCGATGCAATGCCAGGAAAACAGATGAGTGTGGATGCAGATTTGAACGCAGGCCTTATAACTGAAGAAGAAGCAAGAAAAAGAAGGGATCTCATCAGAAGAGAGGCAGACTTTTATGGAGCAATGGATGGTGCCACAAAGTTTGTGCGAGGCGATGCGATAGCAAGCATAATAATCGTTTTTGTCAACATTCTTGGGGGTCTTTTGATAGGAATTTTGAAACATGGTTTAAGCGTAGCCGAAGCCGCTAGAGTTTATGCCTTGTTGACCGTCGGAGATGGTTTGGTAACGCAGATTCCTGCCCTTTTGGTTTCAACTGCGACTGGTATTTTAGTTTCCAGAGCGGCTTCAAAGGAAAACCTTGGGCAGGATTTGGTAAGGGAGCTTACGGCAGAAAGAAAGGTACTTTTCATCAGTGGAGTAATGTTGATTTTTCTTGGAATTGCCACACCATTGCCTTTCACAAGCACCATAATTGGCTTAGCTTTTGTGTTGCTTGCAATTTACACAACCAGATTGGCGCCACAACCTGAAAAAACACCGGCGGTTGCGGCTCCAACCGTTGTAAAGCCAATATTGACGACACCTCAAGAGGTAGCAGATGTTTTGCAGACTGATACAGTGGAAATCGAAATAGGATACGGTTTGTTGCCGCTTGCCGATCCATCTCAAGGTGGAGATCTTTTGGAAAGAATCACCATGATAAGAAAGCAAATTGCCTTCGATTTGGGGTTGGTTCTTTCACCTATAAGGGTGCGTGACAGTGTTTTACTTAAGCCGAACGAGTACGTCATAAAAATACGCGGTGCAGAAGTTTCAAGATATGAACTAGTTCCAAACAGGTTGCTTGCAATCAACCCCGGTACTGCTTCTCAGAAAATAGCTGGAATACCAACGAAAGAGCCTGCCTTTGGAATGCAAGCTTTTTGGATAGAACCAGCGAGAAAAGATGAGGCTACAAAGTTAGGTTATACAGTTGTGGATCCTCCGACTGTTTTTGCAACTCATTTGACGGAAACTCTCAAACGTAATGCGGCAGATTTGCTTGGTACAAGAGAATTCAACCTGTTGCTCGATGGTTTAAGGGAAAAGTTCCCGCAACTTGTCAGTGACCTTATACCATCTGTTCTAAAAGCAGGAGATGTTAAAAAGATTTTGCAAAGACTTTTGGCTGAACAAGTTTCCATCAGGAATCTTCCCTTGATTTTCGAAACTCTTCTTGAATACGGTGAAAAGAGTACAGATATAGTGTATTTGACTGAGCAAGTTAGAAGGGCTTTAAAGCGGCAAATTGCACAATCGGTTCAAGCCGAGGATGGAAAGATCCACGCCGTTGGGCTTGACCATGGACTTGAAAAAAGATTGGCCGAATCAATCCAAGATGTGGCTGGTGAAAGAAAAATAGTTTTAAACCCGCAGATTTTAAGGGAGATAATGGAAAGTATATCCAAGCAGCTTGAACTGCTTATGAGAAAAGGTTATATGCCGGTTGTGGTGTGCTCTGGTGCCATCAGACCGTACTTGGCTTCAACGGTGAGAAAGTTTTTGCCAAACGTCCCTGTTATCGCTTATGAAGAAATTCCTGAAGACATTACCTTGCAAGTGGAAGGTGTGGTTAAACTGTGAAGATGAAGAAATACATTGTAACGGATATCAGGCAGGCTTTAGAGCAAATAAGGAAAGATCTTGGCGAGGACGCCATAATCTTGAGCACGCGAAGTTTTAGAAAAGGTGGTTTTTTCGGCATAGGAGGTAAAAAGTTTCTTGAGGTAACAGCCGTTGTGGATGAAAAGGAAGAGAAAAAGAAAGAAGACTTGGAAGTTTACAAATTGCAGGAATTACTTGTAAAAAGCAAGGAAAAAAGATATGAGGAAGAACTTACCGAAATAAAACAGATGTTGAAAGAAATGAAAACAATGGTTCTTTCGATCAAGCGAGAAGACTTGTCAGAGGATTTGAAGGCACTTTCGAAAGCTTTTGAAATTCAAGATATAGATTCTGAAATTTCCAATAAGATTTTGGAGTACATCAGGTTAAGCTACGGTAATCTCAAAGTCGATGAAACCATTCTTGAAAAGTTGACCGATTACTTTCAACCATTTTTGAAAACAGAAATTCCCATCCTTCAAGGTGTTGTTATGTTTGTAGGTCCAACCGGGGTTGGAAAGACAACAACGCTTGCAAAAATAGCTGCAAGGTTGAAACTTGTCGAGAAAAAGAATGTTGCGATTCTCACCCTGGATACATATCGAATTGCCGCGGCGGAGCAATTGAAAATCTATGCAAATATCATGGATATTCCCATGAGAGTTGCTTACACACCTATGGAGGCAAAGATCGAACTGGAAGCCATGAGATCGTTTGATGTGGTTTTAATCGATACCGCTGGAAGAAGCCCTAACAACGAAATACAGATAAGTGAACTTAAAGCCCTTGCTGAAACTATTTCTCCCAACATTTGTTTTCTCGTGCTAGCCATGAATTACAAATATTCGGACATAAAGGACATGGTCAAAAGATTCTCGGTGGCGAAATTTTCACACGTGATACTCACGAAAATGGATGAGACCAAATCTTACGGTCATCTTTTGAACGTGCCATACACAACTGGTGTGCCATTGGCCTACGTCACCAACGGCCAAAGGGTCCCTGAGGATATAATTGAAGCAAACAGAATAGAACTTTCACATCTTTTGGCAAAAGAGGTGCTGCGCTCTGTCAGATCAAGCTGAGGGTTTGCGGGCCGACGGCACAAAGATAATAAGTGTAACGAGTGGAAAAGGCGGGGTTGGAAAAACGGTTATAGCCGTAAATCTTGCCATTGTTTTGGCTCAAAGGGGTCATAGTGTTTTGCTCTTCGATGCGGATGTTGGATTTGCCAACGCGGAAATATTGATGGGAATAGTACCAAAATACACGATAAAGGATTTTCTTAGAGGTAAAATCTCATTGGAAGAGACTATTTTTAGAACACCATTTCAGGTTGATTTGATAAGTTCCGGCATGGATGTGGAAGACATAATCACCTTCAACCTTCAAACAAAAAGCGATTTGTACAATGAATTTCAACGCATCGTAAGCAGGTACGAATACATAGTTTTTGATTTTCCACCTGGTTTCAACGAGAAATTGGAGGAATTTTATGTTCAATCCGATCATCTTGTTTTAGTGACAACAACGGAACCCACATCGCTTGTGAATGCTTACACCTTTTTGAAGATCATGACCATCAAAGGTTTGGATCCTGAAAGTTTTCACCTTGTGGTTAATATGGTTAAAGATATGCGCGACGGAAGAAGGATAGCGGACAAGTTCATCGCAGTAGTTGAAAAGTTCACTGGCGTACTGATAACTTCTGCACATGTTGTGAAAAACGATTCAACGGTTAAAGAAAGTGTCACACACCAAGTGCCTTTTGTTGTAAGCAAAGCAAATTCTCAGCCGGTGTTTGCGATCCACGGTATAGCGGATACCATAACCAAAAAAGCTGTTCAAAGAAAACTCAGCTTTTTTGACAGACTAAGAATGATCTTTGGAGGATAAAGGGTGATTTTTTCATGACAGAACACGCCATGCCCGTTGAGGCAAGTTCCGTACTCAGACCTGGTATGCCTTTGATTATAAAGTACATCGACAAAAAGGGTGATGAATGGGATTTCAAAAGCACGATACACGATATAAACTTTGAACGAGGAATAATGAAAATTGGTATGCCTAGTTATAAGGGACGTTTTGTTCCAATTGCAGCTGGAGAACCCATTCATGTCACGGCCGTAGCTGAAAAAGTCGTTTACACTTTCGACAGCAGAGTGATAAATTATGGCAGAGACGAGCAAAACTTTTTGGTGATGTACATAGCGTTCCCAAGGACAGTCAAACGCGTTCAAAGAAGAAGGTACGTCAGAATACCGTTGGTTCTAGAAGGAACGTTTAAAATACCTGGGCAAGAGGAAGTTTATAGATTTGTGACTAAAGATTTCAGTGCCGGTGGCATTTTGATGTGTACAAAGCAGCTTTTACAGGTAGGTCAACCTATTTTGATAACCCTTGACCTTGGCTCAATCAAACTTGAAGATCAAAAAGCCCAAGTGGTTAGATACGTGGGAAAAAATGATGTCACTGGGCTGCACGAATACGGTGTACAATTCTTAGAGGTACCGCCGCAACTTGAGAAAGCCTTGGTTGTTTACGTTTTCCAACAAGAATTGAAGATGAGGAAAGCTTCAGGAAGGGAGGATTGACATGGAACTCACGGAAAGACAATTGGACCTTTTGAAAGAGATAGGGAATATAGGAACTGGGAACGCGGCAACTGCCTTGTCAACTTTGGTCAACAAGAAGGTGGAAATATCGGTTCCAAGCGCTCAAGTTGTGCCAATATCAAAACTTCTTTTCATGTTTGAAAATCCGGAAGATATTGTTGTAGGAGTAAGGATGAGCGTGTCTGGGGATTTGAAAATGGATGTACTTTTGATCCTGGATAGGCCGACCACAAGAAGGATAATAACAGATTTGCTTGGTAATCCTTGTGAAGATATAACCCAGCTTGACGAGTTAACCGCATCGGCTTTAAAGGAAATAGGAAATATAATGTGTGGTTCTTACATAACCGCGCTTGCAGAATTCACGGAATTCTACCTTGACCCAACTCCCCCAGAGCTTACTATAGACATGCTTGCAGCTATAGTTGCCGAAGCAGTTTTGGAAAGGTATTATGAATTCGAAGAAAACGTTGTAGTAGTTGAAACGCAAATAAGTATGGAAGGCGTGCAATCGATAACTTCTTACATGTTCTTGATTCCCGGAAAGGATTGCCTTGATAAGATCTTCAAGAAGGTGGGAATAGCATGACAAGGAAAGTGATAATTGGTATAGGCGAAATAGCAATAGAAAGTAATCCTTGTGTGCTTGTGACACTTGGACTTGGGTCTTGCGTTGGCGTGTGCATGAGAGACCCTGTTGCTAAAATTGGAGGAATGGCTCATGTAATGCTTCCAGAAAGTCCTGGTAAGGATGTCAAAACACCCGGAAAGTATGCGGATACCGCTGTGGACTATTTGGTGGAGAAACTCGTCGAAAGGGGAGCTGTGAAATCCAGACTGGAAGCAAAGATAGCCGGAGGAGCTTCGATGTTTGAGTCAGGTTCAATGAACATCGGCCAAAGAAACGTTGAGGCAGTTAAAAATCGATTGAAATTTCACGGTATACCGTTGAAAGCCGAGGACACAGGTGGCAACCGTGCAAGGAGTATTGAATACAACATAGAGACTGGTAAGCTTCTTATCAGAAAAGTTGGAGGAGGAGAAACTGTTCAAATCATCGAAATATAACAAGAAAGGTGAAATGTCGTGTTCAAGCAAGACGAAGAGAAGATAATCAAAGAAATGCTGCCAATGGTGAAGATGATAGCACTTGATTTGAAAAACAACCTTCCAAAAAACGTTGAACTGGACGATTTGATACAGGAAGGAGTTCTCGCTTTAATTGCGGCAATAAGAAGGTACGACCCGAAGAAAGGTGTAAACATCCACAGATATGCAATAAAAAGAGTCAAGGGGGCAATGTACGATTATCTCAGAAAGATAGATTGGATGCCAAGAAATCTTAGAAGAAACATAAAAGAAGTGGAAAAGGCCATTTACGAACTTGAGCCAAGCTTGGGGCGTTTTCCAACGATTGAGGAAATTTCGATGTACACTGGTTTGACGACAGCGGAAGTGAAAAGAGCCTTAGATGAAATGGTTAGAAAACAGTTTCTAATGCTTGATCAATATTTGTACGACGAGGAAACGTTTTTGGATCAACTTAAAGACGACGACGAACCGTTTAAGCAAGCTCAGAGGGAAATTTTGCTTGAAGATCTTACCCAAGCTATATCGAGGCTTGATCCAAAGGAACAACTGGTTCTTTCCTTGAGATTTGAACAAGATCTTTCTTTGAAAGAAATAGGTCTAATAATAGGAGCAAGTGAATCGCGAGTTTCGCAAATAATTTCTTCGGCGTTGATAAAGATAAAGAACTTTTTGATGGGTGGAGAGCATGATAACTCCGGTGGATCTTCAGGTAGTGATAGTGAGGGGAAATGAATTATCACAAAATGCTGCGCAGGTTTTGAATGCGCATTCTGTTGTGCTACAACTTTTACAATCGGAATTGATTAGAAAATCTCAACAAGAGACAAAACAAGTTAATCCTGAAAATAAAATCGAAGACAAGCTGGTTAAATCCTCCGTTGAAGAGGAAGCAAAAAGAGGCAGTTATCAGATGAACTACAGCCGTCGCCAAAAAATCATCGAACCTTTGAAAGAAGAAAGCAAAGGCTGCATTTTGGATGTGAGACTATGATTGGTTACATTTCCACCAAAAAGATAGATGAAAAATACGTTGGAGGGCTTTTGATCGTTGATCAAGCCGGAATTCCTTTGGAATTCAAATATACAGAGCCTGTGATTCCAACTCAGCTACAAAAAATACTTTACGGAAAGTCCCTCGAAACGTATCTCTACGTTGAAGTCATAGGAAAAAATTTGCTTAAAAAAGCCGAGAACAAGTGTGAATTTTATTTCACCGATACCCCCATATTAGTTGATTGTGCAGAAAATGTTTTCTTCATCACTTACCATCCCTCAATTGTTGAAGAGGTTCAAAAAATTTCTGCCGAGGAATGTGTAATTCCAGCTCAAAGTGGTTCAATAAAAGTCTCGGCGGCGAAAGAGATCAAGCAGGAAACTTTGGAAAAATTGGTAAAAATGCTTGAAGAAATCGATGTCATGGAACCTTTTCAAAGGCTTCAGAAGGCGCTTGAATACGTATGCAGATCATCCGCTGGTTGATTGAAAGCTTGAAAATGGAACTTGGCCTTTTGAAGGTAAATACGGTTGATTTACATGTGGATTTGCCAGATGTGCACGTTGAGAAAACCCAGGCAAACGTTATTGATCGAACTGAACGAATTGAGAATCAAGTTAGGTTTTTGGACGAAAGCTTCCAACTGGTCGTTAAAAAATTTGCAAAGCCGGAAAATGACTTACGCATCGTTTCCTTTGAACTTGGTTCTAACAACGTGGCGGTAAAAGAAATAAAACTTTCCACCACAATGGTTAGCTGTTTACTTTTCAACGACAAAAGATTTTCCAGCGCTGTTAAAGAGGTAAAAGGTTTAAGTTGTACAAGTGTTTTTTCCATCCAACCACTGCACTGTAACATTTCGAGTCGAGATTTGCCGGTGCTCAAAGTAGCAAGGTTTAAGCCGATTGCTTTACCAAAGGATGAAAGAGTGATCAAAGCGATTGTGAAAGTGATTTCAAAAGAAAAAATTCCACAGCAATTCAAGTTTGTCGGATTTTACAAATCTGTACCAATTCAAAGCGCAAAGAAAGTTCTTACGATAAACGATGAGTTGCTAATCGAATTGAGTGATAAGACATCTAAAAGGATGGATGTTCTAGTTTTTAAAAATGGCCAAGAGTACAGGTTTGTGGTTTTCTCACTCAAGGAACTGATGAAGAATCTTTAAAACTTCCTGTGGTTCAACGCCGTAGATCAGTAGGCAATCTTCTTTTTCGTTGTAAATGTGCTTTTTGTTCAATTTTATTTGTTTTAAAGCCGATGCACCCGTTATTTTCAAAGTTTCGCCATCGTAGCTTATCTTTTTCAAGCCAACTTTATGTGACAAAATGCGTATTTTAAACAAATCCAGCAAGAGGTTTACCTGCTGTGGTATTTTACCAAATCTATCCAAAAGTTCGTTTCTTACTTCTTCAATTTCCTTCAAATCTCTGCATGCTGCAAGTTTCCTATAAAGTCTCATTCTTTCCATCGGATTTGCAACGTAACTTTCTGGTATCACAAGTTCACCAGGTATGCCCTCTATTTCCACATCGATTCTGTTTTCTTCCTCTAGAACAGGTTCATAAGTTTGCAACGATAAAGCTTGCTTGATTTCACGATTTAATATTTCAAGGTAAAGGCTCAGTCCAACTGAATTGATGTTACCATGCTGTTCAAAACCGAAGATAGAACCAATACCTCTCATTTGCATGTCCAACATGGCGAGTTGCAAACCACTACCAGCCCCTTTAAAAGCTTCCAAAGCTTTGAGCCTGTATTTTGCGCTTGGACTTGGTTCAACATCGTACAAAAAATAGGCAAACCCCCTTTTGTCACTTCTTCCAACTCTTCCTCTTAGCTGATAAAGTTGTGCTATTCCGTATCTGTAAGAGTCGTCTACTATCAAAGTGTTGGCTGTTGGTACGTCCACACCGTTTTCTATTATCGATGTGCAAACTATCATGTCAACTTCGTGCTCGTAGAACATCCTAACTGCTTTTGAAAGTTTTGAACTGCTCATTTGACCATGTGCCATGACCATCTTGACTTCTGGAATGAGTTCTTGAAGATGTCTGAATATCCTTTCCAAATCGTTTACTCTGTTGTGAACGTAGATCACTTGGCCACCGCGGTTGACTTCTCTAAGAACAGCACTTCTGACCAAAAGATCGTTGTACTTACCCACGTAGGTTATAACTGGAAGTCTTCCTTGAGGAGGAGTGTTCAAAACACTCAAATCCTTCATGCCAGACAAAGCCATGTGCAGGGTTCTTGGAATTGGGGTAGCACTCATTGAAATTATATTCACGTTCAACCTCATCTTTTTGAATTTTTCCTTCTGCTCAACTCCGAAATTTTGTTCTTCATCTATTATCACAAGACCAAGGTCGAAAAATTTCACCTTGTCTGAAAGCAAAGAATGAGTTCCAACTATGACGTCTATTTTCCCACTTTTAAGGTCAAAAAGGATTTGCTTCCTTTCCTTTTGACTTATCGTTCTATCGAGAAGCTTTACTGAGACGCTGAATTTTTCCATTCTGGATTTAAAAGTTTCGTAGTGCTGCCTGGCCAAAACCGTCGTTGGTGCAAGAACTGCAACTTGCTTACCGGAAACAACGCAACGAAATGCCGCTCGCAAAGCTACCTCTGTTTTACCAAAGCCTGCATCGCCACAGATCAAACGATCTGCAGGTTTATCACTTGCAAGATCTTCAAGAACTTCTTCGATGGCTTTCATTTGGTCTTCGGTTTCCACGTATGGGAAAGTTTTTGCGAATTCGGTTTCCAAATCTGGGTCACCTTTCAAACTCAAACCTGTCACTTGTTGCCTTTTAAAGTAAAGTTCCACAAGTTCTTGTATTTTTTCACGAACATCCTTTTTAACCTTTTCCAACCTTTTGTTCCAAGTAGAGAGACGAATTTTGTCTATTTTGACCTTACCTTTGTCGCCTATGTACTTTTGAACTCGATCCAACCTTTCGACGGGAACGTAAACCGTTGAATCCTCATATTTGATGCAAAGGTACTCTTTTGTCCCAAATACGTTTGAAATTCTTCTCACACCTTCAAAGATTCCTATTCCATAATCGACATGAACAACGTAATCTCCTTCGACAAGTTCTTCCTCGTCAACCACTGGGATTTGACTAACTGCGGAGGTTTGGATTTTGACCGTTTTCAATTTGTCAAGATCTGCTTCGACGAAAATAGGATTTGATATTTTTTCTAGGATTTGGGAAAGCGGCACTTGCGAATAAAGCTGGTATTCCTCCATTTGTTGATCGGTTAGTATTTCTCTTATTTCCTTTTCGCGCTTTACATACTCCTCCTGGCACTTTTTGTAATTTACAAAAACAACCTCAAATTTGGCGTAATCAAGTATGGTGGAATTTGACATTGCCTTGCCGGGGATTGTATCAAGATCGTGGTTTTCGCTGATATATTCTCTGACTGGTAAAATTGTGACTTCCTTGATCGAATCTATCGATCTTTGTGTTGCAGGATCGAAGATTCTAATGCTCTCTACCTTTCTTCCAAAAAATTCCACGCGCACTGGGATGTTTTGAAGTGGCCCGAAAAAATCCAGTATGTCACCTCTGATCGCGTATTCACCACCACTTCTAACAAGGAAAGTTCTTTCGTATCCCATTAAGTACAACAGTTTTTCGAAGTCGATTTCTTTCAACTCTTGCCCGATGGTTATTTGAAAACAGTGTTTTCTCAACACCTCAGGTGAGAGAGTTTTTCTTGTGATTGCGTGCAAAGTTGAAACAACTTTTGCCTTTTGGAAAAACAATATTTTCCAAAGAGTTTTGATTCTGGCAGAACGAACAAAGAAAGAGACGTCAACATTCTCAAAAGGAAAAACATCGTGGGATGGAAAGTAATCAAAACCAAAGTGGTCAGCAAGTTTTTGTGCATCGTATTCGGTTGGTACAACTATGAGAATGCAATCTGACTGAAGATCTTCAAAAAGCTTATCCAGCGTCAATTTCATATCCTACCACTTGAAAGGTTCTAAGCCTATTGTTGGTGGATTTTATCCATTCTGCCTTCAAAGGCACGGCAAAATCTCTTTGAATGAACCCCATGAAGATGTCTTGTCTTGCCTTTTCGTCGTTGTATATGCCCGGATTTGCCAAGATTCTCAGCTTAATTGGCTGTTTTACGACATGGATTTCATCGATACAATTTATCTTGAGTCTTTCTATCAGCTTTTGTTCGTATTCCAATGGTAAAAACGGTTGAACGTTCACCAAAGCTATGTTTTTCGAAAGTGGTCCAATTATTTTTACGTTTGCAAGCTCAGCCTTATATCCAATTTCATCCAGGAACGAAAGTAAAATTTCGTTTGATTCCCAAACTGCTCGCCCGTGAAAGTTAGGATTTATGAGCATTTTTAAAAGGTGTTTCATCTTGCAGCCTTCTCTGAAAGATGATTCTCCTGCTTTTGCAACAGGAATTTGGAAAAGCTTCACCATTTTTCTTATTTCATCTTTGCGCAAATCAAACAGCGGTGAATATAATCGACCAAAGAATTTCAAGCCGGTAAGTCCCCAGCTATCAGATTTGTTCGCACCGGTTGCAACAACTGAGCTTGGAAAAGCTTCCAAAACGCTACCAAGTTTTGCTTCTCGCGTGCAGGCGTTACAGTTTGGACCATACCTCAGTATTTTTCTTTGTTTCTTTGTCCCATCTATGATGATGTGTTTTAAACCAAGTTTTTGGGCATTAAGCTTCGCTTGTTCGCGTATCTTGGTGTATGTTGCAGGTCCGAAATCAACGGTTGCAAGAATCACCCTGTCAGGTCCAAGAGCTTCTTTTGCAAGGTAAGCAACCAAGCTGCTGTCTTCTCCACCAGAAAAGGCTACGACCAAACCTTGAGAAAAGTTTTGTTTTATTTCGTTTATTATGATTTCTGCAAGCGTTTGAATTCGACCTTCACAAAGTCCTTGCATAGCTCCACCACAGCGTAGTTGCCACTTTCGCCTAAGGAACCGGGGTTTACAAACGTAGTACCCGACAGCTTTGAATGATCAGTTTCGTGGGTGTGACCGTAAAAAATGATCTGAGGTTTGGGACTAAAAAGGTTTAGAATTTTTTCCCTAAGTCCAAAGGGAGGTCCCCAACCGTGACACAAACCTATCGTGTATCCCATCAAGTTTATCGTCAAGGTTGCAGGTAAATATTCCTTAACATCTGGATAATCCATGTTGCCGTGAACACCGTAAAATTGCTTTGAAAACTTTTTCAAAACCAAAACGGTATCCAAATCAACGTAATCTCCTAATCCAATAACGCAATCAAAATTTGGAAGTTGTTCGATCAGTTCTTCAGGAAAACTTGAAAGTCTCACAGGGATGTGTAGATCTGAAACCAAAAGAATTTTCACGTTTTATTCATCCTCTCAAAAACAATCGATGCTGCTCCAAGTATTCCTGCGTCTTTTCCAAGCTTGCTGAGCTTTATTTCAAAGGTGCCCAACATGCTTGGTAAAACGTGGTCTTTAACTTTTTCAGCGACGGGTTTTAACAACTTTTCACCTGCGTTTGAAATACCACCACCGAGTATCACCAATTGGGGGTTGAAAATGTTTACAAAACTTCCTATTGCAACGGCTAAAGCGTCGGTTAAAAGGGAAATTATACTTTTTGCAAACTCATCGCCTTGCTCGGCACATCGAAAGATATCCTCAGGGGAAACTTCGCTTGGCTTTTTTCCGTGGAAAAGCAGTGAGTCTTTGTGCCTTTCGTATCCTTCTTGAACAAATCTTTTTAAAGCCGTGGCTGATGCAAAAGCTTCTAGACATCCTTTTGCACCGCAACCACAGGTAGGACCGTTGGGCATAACCGTGACATGGCCTAATTCTGCTCCTATGCCACTGCTACCTCTAAGAAGAATCCCATGAGTTATAACTCCTCCACCAACACCTGTTCCAAGCGTTAAGCAAACTATGTGATCGTATCCTTTTCCCACACCAAACGTATGTTCACCTAAAGCATAAGCGTTTGCATCGTTTTCGACATAGACTTTCAAACCAGTTTCAAGTGATAGCTTTTCTGCCAGCGGAAAATCATGCCAACCAGGAAAATTGGGGGAAAATCTAACAACTCCTAACTTATGGTCAATACTTCCAGGACATCCAACTCCTATTGCTTCAACTTCGTAGTTTGAAAGAACGTTTTTCACCGCTTGATTTAAACGCTTTATCACAGCATCAGGACCTTCTTGCACCAGCGTTTTGCCTTGTTCTTTTGCCAGAATTTTACCTTGTTCGTCAACAACACCAACCGCAAAGTTCGTTCCACCCAGGTCTATTCCGATAACCTTCAACTGTTTTACCTCCCTCAATATTTTACTTTTTGTTGGTCGATGAGTGCAAGGAAATCTTCGTTCGATTTTGTTTCCTGAAGTTTTCTGAGTATCAGCGTTAATCCTTCTTCTTCAGTCATGTTGCTCAACATTCTTCTAAGAATCCAAACTTTCTTCAAAGTGCTTTCATCAAGAAGGAGTTCTTCTTTTCTTGTTCCAGAGAGTTGCAAGTTGACCGCTGGAAAAATCCTTTTGTTCGCAAGTTGTCTTGAAAGAACCAATTCCATGTTACCAGTACCTTTGAACTCTTCAAATATGACCTCGTCCATTTTTGATCCAGTTTCAATGAGAGCAGTTGCTATAATTGTTAAACTACCACCTTCTCTGGTATTTCTAGCTGCACCAAAGAAATGTTTTGGCTTGTACAAAGCAGCTGGATCAACTCCACCACTGAGGAGTTTTCCACTTGGAGGAACTTGAATGTTGTAAACTCTAGCTAACCTTGTCAAGCTGTCTAGGAGTATTACAACGTGATAACCACATTCTACCAATCTTTTTGCCATTTCCAGCGTTAATTCAGCAACCTTGATTTGCTTGTCGGGCGGCATGTCAAAAGGAGCAGCTATAACTTTTGCATCAACGGATTCTCTGATATCTGTAACTTCTTCAGGTCTTTCATCTATAAGAAGAACTATTCTGTAAGTGTCAGGATGGTTGTGAGCTATTCCGTTTGCTATTTCTTTGAGTAAAGTCGTTTTTCCAGCTTTTGGTGGAGCTACTATCATTCCCCTCTGACCTTTCCCTATTGGAGCGAATAAATCTATAACTCTTGTCGAAAGAATGTGAGGTTCTGTTTCTAGGATAAACCTTTCTCTTGGATAATCCGGTGTGAGGTTTTCAAAGTTAATTCTTTCGCTGGTCAGTTCCGGTGGCTTGTAGTTCACCGCTTCGATCTTTATCATCGCAAAGTATTTTTCTCCCTCTTTTGGAGGACGTATGACACCAGAGATTATGTCTCCTGTGTTCAGGTTGAATTTTCTTATCTGCGATTGGGATATGTATATATCGTTGGCGCTTGGCAGAAGGTTGTTGCCACTTCTTAGAAATCCGTAACCTTCTGGAAGTATTTCAAGCACACCTTCTCCAAAGAAATAACCATGTTGTTTGGCTTGGGCTTCAAGGATTGCAAAGATCAAGTCCCTTTTTGCCATGCTGGTGTAACGTGGTATGTCGAATTGCTTGGCGAGATTGTAAAGTTCCTTAACTGTCATTTTTTCAAGATCAGCAATACTTATGGTATTTTGTTCCTTTTGTTGATCGTTGTTATTCATAAATTGGTACACCTCCACAAAACGATTGCAGGCTGAGAAATGTTCATTGATGATAACAAGAGGGGGATAACACAACAAAAAAGATGAGTAAAACTCTTCGCTAAAGATTTAACCAGATAACTATGAAAATGTCAAGTTTGAAAAGGGAAAATGTCCCCTCCGTGAGGAGGGGATATTTTAGATTTTACTCTTCTTTAGAGGTCACGATTTGAATCAGAGCCATTTCTGCGGCGTCTCCTCTTCTTGTTCCAATTCTTACTATCCTTGTGAATCCACTTGTTCTGCCAACTTCTTTCGCTATTTCATCCACAAGTTTGTTCACAAGTCTTCTGTCCTGCAGATGACGGTATATTTGCCTTCTGAGTGCAACTTGGGTTGCTTTATCGCTGGCTTGGTTAGCCTTTATTGCCTTTGTCATGAGTTTTTCAAAGTATATTCTTACCACCTTCGCTTTTTTGACCGTTGTAATGATGCTTCCGTGTTCTATCAATTCTCTCATTTGGTTTCTGATTATCGATAGGCCATGGCTTTTATAATGTCCTATTTTGGTTCTAAGCATTCTGTGCCTCATTGAGAATCTCCTCCCTTCCTGAGGGTCAGTCCAAATTTTTCCATGAGTTTTTGTTTGATTTCCTCCAAGGATTTTGGACCCAAATTCTTGATTTTTAAAAGATCCTCTTCAGTTCTTTTTAGAAGATCTCCGATTGTTTCTATCTTATCTCTTCTCAAACAGTTTAGAGATCTTATCGAAAGCTCAAGTTCTTCGATTTTTCTAGAGTAAATGGCCTCTTCTTCTGATGTTGTTTGCTCAACCTTTGCTTCTTCTTGAGAAATCGGTACAAACTCCCCGCTGAAAGCCGTAAATTCTTCTGGTAAACTATCAGAGATTATCTGTAAGTGGTTCATCAAAATTTTCACAGCTTGTTTCAACGCCTCGTTTGGAAAGATGTTTTTCTTGGTCCAGATTTCAAGTATGAGCTTGTCGTAGTCAGTCCTCTTTTCTACTCTTGCACTTTCAACTGTGAAGTTTACCTTTACAACGGGCGAGAAAACGCCATCTATGGTTATCCATCCTATCTCTTGGTTTTCCTCCATAAGATCTATGGCTGGTACAAAGCCTTTTCCAGGTTGCGCGTACAATTCGAAGAACAGGTCTGCTTCCTCATCCAAAGTCGCTATCTTCAGAGAAGGATTTACCACCTCTATTCCAGCAGGGGTTTTGATATCTCCAGCTGTTAAAATCCCTGGGCCTTTCTTTTCAACTTGCATTCTTATTTTATCCTGTACGGTGATTTCTGCTCTCAGCTGAACCTTTTTGAGATTCAGTATTATTTCAAGAATGTCTTCCTTAACACCAGGCAAAGTGTCGAATTCATGATATTTTTCTGGTTTTATGAATCTCAAACCAGTGATCGCAATGGAAGGTATCGATGAGAGCAAAACTCTTCTCAAAGCATTTCCTATAGTTGTTCCATATCCTTTTTCAAGTGGAGAAAGCACATACCTTCCGTAATAGTATTCTCCTTCGGATCTTTCTTCTTCCACTCTCAACTTTTTTGGAATAACGTATTCCAGTTTCATAGGTATCACCTCGAGTAGAACTCAACAACTGCTTGCATATCTGCTGGCAGATCGGTGACTTCCTCCAACTTTGGATACCTTAGGAAAGTTCCTTTTAGATTTTCAAAATCAGTTTCAACCCATGGTACTCTGGTTCTATCTTTTGTAAGTTCGACAACTTGTCTGACAACAGCAAGTGATTTGTCCTTCAGTTCAACAACATCACCAGGTTTCAAAAGCATAGAAGGTATGTTGACTTTCTTGCCGTTGACTAAAAAGTGCCCGTGGTTGACCAGTTGGCGTGCCTGTCTTCGGTTTATGGCAAAGCCAAGCCTATAAACAACGTTGTCCAAACGAGATTCCAAAAGTCTCACAAGATTTTCACGTGTATCTCCAGGCATCTTCAAAGCTTTTTCGAAGTATCGCTTGAACTGTCTTTCGAGTATTCCGTAGATCCTCTTGACTATCTGTTTTGAGCGCAGTTGTAAACCATATTGTGAAAGTTTTCCACGGTTTCTACCGTGCATTCCAGGTGCATAAGGTCTTCTTTCAAAAGCACAACGATCTGTGAAACATCTTTCACCTTTTAGATAAAGCTTCATTCCTTCTCTGCGGCAAAGGCGGCAAAGTGGGCCTGTATATCTTGCCATTCAAATTTCCCTCCTTTAAACTCTTCGCTTCTTCTTTGGTCGACAGCCGTTGAATGGTATTGGAGTTACGTCTTTGATGTTATCGATCTCTAAACCAGCAGCTTGAAGCGTTCTTATGGCTGCCTCTCTACCAGGTCCTGGGCCTTTGACCAATATGTCAACTTTCTTGATTCCAAGCCTGAGGGCTTCTTTGGCGACTTTGTCTGCGGCAAGCTGTGCAGCGTAAGGTGTCCCTTTCCTTGTTCCCTCAAATCCAGCTGTTCCACTGCTTGCCCAATAGAGCGTGTTACCAGCTGTATCTGTTAAAGTTATTATCGTGTTGTTGAAAGTGGATTTTATATGAACTATCGCTCGTTCAGATACTGCTCGTCTGCGCTTTTTGCTTTCCGATTTTCTGGCCATACACCTTTCTCCTCCCTAAAATTATTCTTCCTTTTTCTTCTTCGTTTTGATTCTGCTTGGTCTTGGACCTTTCCTGGTTCTGGCGTTATGTCTTGTGCTTTGACCTCGTACTGGTAAACCAAGCTTATGTCTAACTCCGCGGTAACAACCAATGTCTATCAAACGTTTTATGTTGCGACTAACTTCAGCCCTCAACTCTCCCTCAACTTTGAAGTGATCTTGTATGTACTTTGTTATTTTGTTAACTTCTTCATCCGTTAAATCCTTGACGCGTTTATCAGGGTCTACACCGGCGTTTCTGAGTATCTCAAGTGCTCGGCTTCTGCCAATTCCGTAAATATAGGTCAAAGCAACGAAACATTTCTTGTTGCTTGGTAACTCCACACCCATTATACGAGCCATCTAGTTCCCTCCTTGATATTGCCAATTGTTAACCCTGTCTTTGGTTGTGTTTTGGATTGGCTTTACATATAACCATGACTTTGCCACGTCTTCTAATGATCTGACAGTGTTCGCATCTCTTCTTAACAGAAGATCTAACTTTCATACTTTATCCACTCCTTTCACTCTTCATCTTCGTCTTCTTCTCTTTTACCCAATTGTTTGCGATAGACAATTCTACCTTTTGAAAGATCGTATATCGAAAGTTCCACAACTACCCTGTCTCCGGGTACCAAACGTATGAAATTTTTTCGCATTCTACCTGAAATTTGAGCCAAAACTTCTTTGCCGTTGTCAAGCTTTACCAAAAATGTTGCGTTTCTTCTTGCTTCAACTATTGTTCCTTCCATCTTTACAACATCGTCTTTCGGCAAGTAAAATCACCTCTCACCATGGTGTTAAAATCTCAGCGCAATCTTTTCTAACAACCACGGTGTGTTCGAAATGAGCGCTTCTTTTACCGTCAGCCATGACTACTGTCCAACCATCGTCCAAAAGCTTTGTCTCATAACTTCCCTCACATGCCATGACCTCTATGGCAAGCGTCATACCATCCAGTAAGATTCTTCCTGTTCCAGGTTGACCGTAATTGGGTATCTCTGGTTCTTCGTGAAGTTGTCTACCTATACCATGTCCAACATAGTCTCTCAAAACATTGAAACCATAAGCTTCAACAGTGCTTTGTATTGCATGTGAAATATCTCCGATCCTTGCACCAGCTTTGACGACATCCAAAGCTTTAAACAAAGCAAGTTTTGTGACTTCTACCAGTTTTAAACCAACCTCATCGCATTCACCAACTATGTAAGTCACAGCGGCATCACCGTAATAGTTGTTGTAAACCGCTCCTACGTCTATTGACACTATATCGCCCTTTTTGAAGACCTTGGTTTTGAGTGGTGCCCCATGCAGTATTTCATGATTTACGGAAACACATGTTGCGTATTTGTATCCTCTGTAACCTTTAAAAGCTGGTTTGACGTTCAACTGTTTGAGCCTTTCAAGGACGTACCTTTCAATATCATACGCATTGTTTCCTTCTTGCACAAGGTTTTTGAGTTCTTTTAACACAGTTGCAACCGCTTCGCATGCAATTCTCATATCTGCGATTTCTTTTTCTGATTTAATCCTTACCACTTTTTCTCACCTTTTCAAGAACTTCAAGTGCGTTTTTTATAAGTTCTTCGTGTTCACAGTCGGAATTAATTTTGAAAAGAATCCCACGCTTTTCGTAGAAATTGACAAGCGGTTCTGTAGCTTGAATGTAGACTTTGTATCTGTTTCTGACAACTTCTTCTTTGTCGTCATCTCGGGTTATAAGCCTTTCTCCACAGTCGTCGCATGTTTCGTCGAATTTTGGAGGCATGGATACCATGTTGTAAATTTTACCACACTTTGGGCATATACGCCTGTTTGTAAGTCTTTTTACAACGGCATCTTCACTGATTTGAAGATACAAGACAGCGTCTATGTTTTTTCCTAAAGCTGAAAGTTCTTTCTCCAAAAATTCTGCTTGAGCTATGGTGCGTGGATAGCCGTCCAAGATGAAACCACTTTTACAATCTTCTTTTCTAAGCCTTTCTGCAACCACTTGGTTGACGATTTCATCAGGTACAAGCTTACCTGCTGTTAAAATTTCACGAACCATTTTGCCAAGTTCTGTGCCAGCAGCCACGGCTTCCCTAAAAAGATCACCTGTAGAGATATGGGGTATGTTAAATTCCTTACAAAGATCCTTGGCGAGCGTACCCTTTCCCGCACCTGGGGGACCAAGCAAAATGATTCTCATACTATATTTTCCCCTTCTTTATGAATCCTTCATAATGTCTCATTATCATGTGAGCTTCCATTTGTTGTACAACATCCAAAGCAACACCAACTGCTATGAGGGTTGATGTTCCGCCTATCACTATGTCAACCTTTGAAACTGCTTGGACAAAATGTGGGAGCAAAGCAATTATAACCAAGAATACCGCTCCCATGAAAGTAACTTTGTTTACGATTTTTTGGATGTACTCTTCCGTTGGCTTCCCTGGTCTTATACCAGGTATGAATCCACCGTATTTTTTGATGTTTTCAGCCACTTCGTGCGGGTCGAAGACTATTACGCTGTAGAAATACGTGAAAAAGAAAACTAGCAAACCATAAAGGATCACGTAAAATGGACTCGTCGCGCCAAAAATTTTTTGCAAGGCCGTCCATCCGGTCATTTGAGCAATCGCAGCGGGTATCATAACGATCGCGCTTGCGAAGATTATTGGAATGACCCCAGCCTGGTTGACCTTAACAGGTATATAAGTTGATGCTCCACCGTAGACTCTACGACCAGTTATTCTTGTGGCGTATTGAATGGAAATCCTGCGCTCAGCTTGTTGAACGTAGATGATGCCAGCAACTGTTACCAAAGCAATGGTTATCAAGAAGATCCAACCGAAAAGGTCTAACCTTCCAAGCAGAATTCTACCGAAATAGTTTGGATATCTTGCAACGATGCCTGCAAAGATTATGATCGATATACCATTTCCAATACCTCTTTCAGTTATCCTATCGCCAAGCCAAAGCAAAAACATCGTTCCGCTCAACATTGTGATTGTTGCAACCATAACAAAAACCATCGGATGAAGTCCATAGGCAACTATGTCTGGGCTTTGCCTAACCAAACTGAAGGATACAACAAAGGATTGGAATGCACCAAGAATTACTGTCAGATTTCTTGTGTACCTTGCAAATTTCTTTCTGCCTTCTTCTCCCTCTCTGAGCATTTCTCGCAGGCTTGGTATCACCGAGGACAGAAGTTGTAGAACAATTGAAGCGTTTATGTATGGGGTAACGCTCATGGCGAAGATCGAAAAGTTTTCCAAAGCACCTCCGGTGAAAACATCATAAAAGCTAATTATTCCACCGATCGCGCCTTCTCCAAATCTTTTGAAAGCCTCCGCCCATGCTATTATGTTGATACCGGGTATTGGTATGTATATTCCTAGTCTGAATACAATCAAAGCGGCTATGGTGAATAGAATCCTATCCCTCAATTCTTTTATCTTAAATGCGTTTTTCAAAGCTTGCCACACCTAAATCACCTCAGCTTTGCCACCTACGGCTTCTATTGCCTTCTTTGCTTTCTCGCTGAACGCATGGGCTCTGACTATGAGAGGCTTTGTCAAATCGCCATCTCCGAGTATTTTAACGCCATCTTTGATCTTCTTGATTATCCCCATTTCCAAAAGGCGTTCAGGAGTGACTTCTTCATTTGCTTGGAACTTTTCCTCCAAAGTTTTGAGATTAACTATAGCATATTCCTTATGTGTGAAGCTTTTGAAACCAATTTTTGGCAACCTTCTATGCAAAGGTGTTTGACCACCTTCGAACCAGGGATGCACTTTACCTGTACCGCGTGCTTTTTGTCCCTTGTGACCTCTTCCGCATGTTCTTCCATGACCAGAACTTTTTCCTCTTCCGACTCTTTTTCTTTCTTTAACAGCACCCGGTGTTGGTCTGAGATCCTCCAACCTCATTGCCATCTGTTATTCCCCCTTCTCTATTTCTCTGACTCTCACCAGATGCTTAATCTTTTCTATCATCCCTCTGATTTGTGGAGTATCATCTTTAACAACTTTGTCACGTATTTTCCTAAGTCCCAGGGCTTTAACTGTGCTTCTTTGATCGGGTTTATAACCAATAGGACTTTTCACAAGTTCTATCTCGAGCTTAGCCATTTTTACGACCTCCCTGGCCATACAATACTTGACTTATTGAAACATCCCTAAGTTTTGCTGCTTTATCTGGTGGCACCAAGTTTTGCAAAGCTTTAATCGTGGCAATTGCCAGGTTAACAGGATTCGTTGAACCGAGAGATTTAGTCAAAGCATTTCGTACTCCGGCAAGCTCAAGAACTGCTCTTACGACTGCTCCAGCGATTATTCCAGTACCAGGTGCAGCAGGTTTTATCAAAACTCTTGAGGCATCCTGCTTTGCTTCTGTCTCGTGTGGAATTGTGTGTTTGTAAAGAGGAACTTCTATCATTGAAGCTTTTGCAGCTGCGATGGCTTTCTTTATGGCATCTGGTACTTCCCTAGCTTTTCCTATTCCTATTCCCACTTTCCCTTTTCTGTTTCCAACAACGGCAAGGACTCTAAAACTAAGAGTCTTTCCACCCTTGGTAACTTTTGCTGTTCTTCTTATTTCAACTATTCTTTCTTCTATTTCAGACGATTCTTGTCTTTCAATTTCTTCTTCAAGAATTTGCTCCATGCTCAACCACCCTCCTTAGAACTTCAAGCCGGCTTCTCTTGCCGCGTCGGCAAGAGCTTTAACTCTGCCATGGAATTTGAAACCCCCGCGATCGAAAACCACTTGGGTGATACCCTTTGCAAGAGCTCTTTGAGCTATGAGTTTACCAACTTCTCTTGCAGCTTCTATGTTGTAAGTTTTCTTGAGCTTTCCAGCCAGTTCTCGGTCCAAAGTAGAAGCTGCCACAAGAGTGTGACCAATTGTATCATCGATGATTTGAGCATAAATGTGCTTTTCACTTCTGTAAACGCACAACCTAGGTCTTTCAGGAGTACCGAATATTTTCTTTCTAATTCTCAAATGTCTCTTTTTTCTTTTGAGTTTTCTATCTTCCTTCTTGATCACTTTCTCATGCCTCCTTTAAGCTTTCTTACCTTCTTTACGTCTTATGACTTCACCTTTGTACATGATACCCTTACCGGTGTAAACGTTCGGTTCTCTGACTTTTCTGATTTCTGCAGCAAATTGTCCAACTTTTTGTTTATCTGCTCCTCTGACTATTATTGACGTAGGTGTGGGAGTTTCAACAGAAAGACCTTCTGGTACTTCCATCACAACTGGGTGTGTGTAACCAACTTGGAGTGTCAATTTTTTGCCTTGAACCTGTGCTCTGTAACCAACTCCAACTATTTCCAGTTGTTTTTCGTAGCCTTGAGTTACTCCTATTACCATGTTTCGGATCAAAGCCCAATAGGTACCCTGGTGCATTTTCAAAGTTTTTCTCATTGATCTTCTCACCAAGGCAGCTTCGTTTTGTTTGACGTAAATTTTTCCATCCTCAACGCTGACGACTACATATGGAGACAAAGTTTGTTCAAGGGTTCCTTTTGGGCCCTTTACAATTACTTTATTTTCAATCAGTTGAACTTGAACGTTCGGTGGAATCACAATGGGTCTTTTAGCCAGCTTTGACATGGTTGCTTACCTCCTTACCATACGTAGGCTATGACTTCTCCGCCTACTCCAAGAGCGCGTGCTTCCTTGTCCGTAAGTACTCCTTTGGATGTTGTGAGTATGGCAATGCCTATGCCGTTTTTTACTTTCGGTATCTCATCTTTGCCAACGTATATTCTTCTACCAGGTTTTGAAACCCTAACGATACCTTTGATAACCCGCTCGCGATTTTTCCTTTGACCTTTATATTTCAACTGAATTCTGAGTATACCTTGTTTTCCATCTTCAATGTATTTGAAGTCTTGTATAAAACCTTCACGTTTGAGAATTTCACAAATAGCTTTTTTCAAATTTGAAGCCGGAACATCCACAAAGTCTTTCATTGCTGCGTTTGCATTTCTGATGCGAGTTAGCATATCGGCTATTGGGTCACTCCACATCGCTTTCCCTCCCTTTTTACCAGCTGGCTTTCTTGACACCAGGGAGTTTTCCTTCCAGTGCCATTTTTCTGAAGCAAACCCTGCACAAGTTGAATTCTCTGTAAACTGATCTAGCTCTTCCACAGATTTTGCATCTTGTGTATTCTCTTACCTTGAACTTCTTGGGTTTTTTCCATCTTTCGATAAGCGCTTTTCTTGGCATTGTATACCTCCTCTCACTTTCTGAAGGGCAGTCCAAGTAATTCCAAAAGCCTGCGGGCTTCCTCGTCGGTCTTTGCCGTTGTGACTATTGTTATGTCCATACCTTGGGCTCTGGGGGATTGATCTGGAGTAATCTCTGGAAAGACGTATTGTTCGGTCAACCCAAAGGAATAGTTTCCACGTCCGTCAAAAGAATTTGGATTCAGTCCTCTGAAGTCTCTAACTTTTGGAAGAACTATGTTAGCCAATTTGTACAAAAAGTTCCACATTCTCACGCCACGTAGAGTTACTTTCAAACCAATACTCATTCCTTTTCTAATCTTGAAGTTTGAAATGCTCTTTTTTGCCTTGGTTATAACTGGTCTTTGACCTGTTATTGCCGCAAGCTCCTGCAAATGTCTGTTGAGCAAGTCAGGATTCCTTGCTCCTTCTCCGATTCCCATGTTTATAACTATTTTCTCGATTTTTGGAACTTGATGGATATTTTTGTAATTGAACTCTTTCATCAAGGTTGGTACTACTTCATTCAAGTACTTGTCTTTCAGTGGAACATAATTGTTGCCCATTTTTGAATTCCTCCTCACGCTTTGTCAATTATTTCGCCACACTTTTTGCAAACTCTCACTTTTCTTCCATCTTCTAGGAATTTCATACCTACGCGTGTTGGCTTATCGCAGTTTGGACAAACAAGCATGACTTTGCAAGCGTAAATTGGGGCTTCCCTTTCTATTATTCCACCTTCGCGAAGCTGTGGAATCGGTCTTTGGTGCTTTTTCACTATATTTACACCTTGGACGATTACCTTTCCTTCCTTTGGTAAAGCAGCCAATATTTTACCACGTTTGCCTTTGTCTTTACCGGAAATAACTTCTACAAGATCTCCTTTTTTAATCTTCAACTTCATAGCTCTTACCACCTTTCAGCAAAACAAATTTTATAAAACCTCTGGGGCAAGAGAAACTATTTTCATGAAGCCTTTCTCGCGTATTTCACGAGCCACAGGCCCAAAGACTCTTGTTCCTCTTGGTTCATTGAACTTGTCGAGCACCACTGCTGCGTTGTCATCGAACCTTATGTATGTACCGTCTGGTCTTCTAATTGTCTTTTTGGTTCGCACGATGACAGCTCTAACGATTTCGCCTTTCTTTATACCCGTGTTTGGTACGACTTCTCTAACGGAACAAACCACTATATCCCCTACGGTTCCGTACTTTTTGTGGAAACCGCCTAAAACGTGTATAACTCTCAATTTTTTTGCTCCAGAGTTGTCGGCAACATCCAAATACGTTTCCTTTTGAATCATACTTCCTCACCCTCCTCGGGCACTTGCGAAGCTATTTTTTCTTCATGTCCGAGAATTCTTACCAGTCTCCATCTTTTTGTCTTGCTCAAAGGCCGGCATTCTTCTATCTCAACTATGTCCCCAACTTTGCATTGATTAAATTCATCGTGTGCGTGATATTTTTTAGATCTTTCTATGGTTTTCTTGTACAAAGGATGCTGAAATTTTCTTGTGACTTTAACTACGATTGTTTTGTCCATTTTATCGCTGACAACAACCCCAATCAACCTTTTTCTCGGCATAATTTTTACCTCCTTATACCAAGCTCTCTTTCACGAAGAATTGTCTTGATCCTTGCTATATCCCTTCTGACTTCCTTCAAAAGGGCTGTATTTCTCAACTGACCCATTGCATGTTGAAATCTCAATTCCATGAATTGTTTTTTCTTTTCTTCCAGCAATTTTTTGAGTTCTTCATCTGTGTAATTTCTCAATTCCTTTGCTTTCATGCCGGCTCACCCCCGAGTGGGTTTCTGGCAACTATTTTTGTGGGGATCGGCAATTTTGAAGCTGCGTATTGCAATGCCTCTTTGGCTGTTTGTTCGTCTACACCTGCAACTTCGAAAATAATTTTGCCAGGTTTGACGACGCTGACCCATCCTTCAACGTTTCCCTTTCCTTTACCCATCCTGCTTTCAGCCGGCTTTTTGGTGTACGGTTTATCCGGAAACACTCTGATCCAAATCTTACCTGATTTTTTCAGATACCTCATTATGGCAAGCCTTCCTGCTTCTATTTGTTGAGATGTTATCCAAGCCGGAGCGAGGGCTTTTAATCCCCATTCTCCAAAGGCAACAGTTGTTCCACCTTTTGCTTCGCCTTTCATTCTTCCGCGTTGCTGTTTTCTGTATTTAACCCTTTTTGGCATCAGCATGGTATCAAAACCTCCTTGTGTCAGGTCTGAACATCACCTTTGTAAATCCAAACTTTAACTCCTATGGTTCCATATTTTGTTTTTGCTATCGCTGTACCGTAGTCGATAATCGCCTTGACTTTTTGCAAAGGCAAGCGGCCACTTAGGTACCATTCTCTTCTGGCTATTTCAGCACCAGCAAGTCTTCCAGCAACCATAACTTTGATCCCAAGAGCACCTTTTCTTAGCGCGTCAGAGATGGCTCTTTTCATAGCTCTTTTGTAAGAAGCTCTTTTTTCTATTCTCGATGCCAAAGTTTCTGCAACCAATCTTGCATCAGTCTCGGGCGTCTTAACCTCTTCAACGTTTATCACGACACGTCTATTTAAAAGCTTTTCAAGATCTTCTCTGAACTTTCCGATTTCCGCCCCTTTCTTGCCTATGATCATACCTGGGCGGGCAGTTTTTATGGTGATCGTTACTGCTTCATTTCCAGCTCTTTCTATGAAGACTTCACTTATGCCAGCTTGACCATAAGTCTTTTTAACAATCTCCCTTATTTTTTCGTCTTCCAGCAACCAAGAAGCGTAGTCTTTCTCGTTGAACCATTGTGCTTGCCAATCTGCACTTATACCAAGCCTAAATCCCCTGGGATGTACTTTCTGACCCACCGTATCACCTCTCTTAAGCTTTTGTTTCAATAGGTTTGAGTTTCACAGTTATGTGGCACATTCGCTTTTGAATTATATCAGCTCTTCCGCGACCACGGTACCATATTCTCTTCAAACGTGGACCATCATTCACAACACAATGTGAGATATAAAGAGAGCTTACATCGAGTTTTGCGTTGTTTTCGGCATTTGCAATGGCAGACTGTAAAACTTTTTCAACTAACCTTGCGGCTTTTTTTGGTGACATTTGAAGAATTTGTAGTGCTTCAGCTACGGTTTTGCCTCTTATTGCGTTGATTACGCACCTTGCCTTTCTAGGTGATAGTCTTAAATATTTTCCGGTTGCGCTAACTTCAATAGGTTTTTGCTGGTTTTGTTCTTCTTGTCTTTTTTGGACAGATCTCTTTGGTCTTTTTTTGTCCGTTTCATTGGACATGATTTCTTACCCCCTTACTTAACTTGACCTTTCGTCGCGGCTTTTTTATCGGCGTGTCCACCGAACCTTCTGGTAAGAGCAAATTCTCCAAGTCTATGTCCAACCATATTTTCGGTTATATAAACAGGTATGTGTTTCAAACCGTTGTGTACAGCTATCGTATGTCCAACCATTTCTGGCACGATTGTAGAAGCTCTACTCCAAGTTTTTATGATCTTTTTCTCCCCTGTCTCGTTCAGTATCCTTATTTTTTTCAAAAGTTTTGGATCGACATAAGGGCCCTTTTTCTTGGAACGAGCCATTCATTCCACACCTCCTTATGTTTCGTTGCGTCTTCTGACTATGAACTTGTCTGATGGTCTCTTACCACGTCTAGTCTTGTAACCCTTCGTTGGAATACCCCAAGGAGTAACTGGGTGTTGTCCTTTTCCTCTACCTTCTCCTCCACCCATTGGGTGATCGACAGGGTTCATAACCATACCTCTAACATGAGGTCTTCGACCTTTCCAACGAGGTCTTCCAGCTTTTCCATCTACTTCGTTTTTGTGATCTTCGTTGCCCACAACACCAATCGTGGCATAGCATTTGATGTGAATCTTTCGTAGCTCTCCCGATGGCATTCTAAGAAGTGCATAATCTCCTTCCTTTGCCATGACTTGGCAATATGTACCGGCTGCCCTGGCAATTTTTCCACCAGAACCAGGTCTAAATTCAACGTTGTGAACGAGAGTACCAAGTGGAATTTTTTCAAGTGGCAGAGCATTTCCCGGTTTTATCTCAGCATCAGGACCACTCATGACAATGTCTCCAACCTGAAGGCCATTTGGAGCCAAAATATAGCGTCTCTCGCCATCGGCGTAAAGCAAAAGGGCAATTCTAGCTGTTCTATTCGGATCGTACTCTATTGCTTCCACTCTGGCGGGAATTCCTATTTTATCGCGTTTGAAGTCGATGATTCTGTACATTCGTTTATGTCCGCCGCCTCGAAATCTTACGGTTATGCGACCATGATGATTTCTTCCACCTGTTTTCTTCAAAGGTACTATAAGGGATTTTTCGGGCTCGGTTTTGGTTATTTCGGAAAAGTCAGGTATTACCATGAACCTTCTACCAGGTGTGACGGGTTTGAATTTCTTAAGACCCATGTTTTTTCACCTCTCTCATTGTTGACCTTCCAGTTCCTTAATTGTATAGCCTTCTTCAAGTGTAACTACGGCTTTTTTCCATGATCTTGTTTTACCCTCAAACAGTCCCCTTCTTTTCGGTTTTGGTTTCACGTTTGAAACGTTTACGCTTTTGACTTTAACGTTGAAAATGGTTTCAACAGCTTGTTTTATCATACTTTTGTTGGCAGAAGGATGGACCTCAAAGACATACTTGTTCTGTGCCCTAAGGTTCATGCTCTTTTCTGTAATTATTGGTCTGATGATGACATCGTAGACAGTTAGTTTTTCAGTTTTCATTTGAGCACCTCCTCGATTTTCACTACCGTGTCCCATGCTAGGACCAATTTGTCGTGGTTCATTATATCGTATACGTTCAGACCATCTATTCGAATGGCTCTTTCATCTTCGCGCCTTGCCCCAGGATTATCAGCGATGATGACTTTGACGGTTTCTAAGTTCCTGGCGGAAAGCTTCACGTTTTCATACTCTGGATTTTTCCAAGGTAGAACAATTAAAACCTTTTGTCCGTCTAAACCAAGGTTTTTAAGTATTCCTATCATTTCTTTAGTCGAAGGTTTCTCAAGTTTTATATCATCGACGACGATTAGGTTACCTTCCCTAAATCTTTGTGATAAAGCGGATCTCAAAGCAAGCTTTTTCATCTTCTTTGGAAGTTTCTTGCTCCAATCTCTTGGTTTTGGACCATGTGCCACTCCACCGTGGCGCCATATTGGTGATCTAATGGAACCGTGTCTAGCCCTTCCCGTATGTTTCTGTGGCCAAGGTTTGCGGCCACCTCCGCTGACTTCGCCGCGGGTTTTTGTACTGGCAGTACCAGCTCTGCGCAAGGATAATTGATAATCAACGTACCGCCACATTACGTCGTAATTAGGATCAATGTTGAAAACTTCATCGCTGATTTCTCTTGTTCCGATTTTCTGTCCTTTCACGTTGTACAGGTCTATTACAGCCATATCAATTCCTCCCTAAAGATTACACTCGGACCTTCTTTGGACTTCTTATTATAACCAAACTACCCCTTGCACCTGGTACCGAGCCCTTAACTACCAACAGGTTGTTTTCAGGATCCACTTTCACGACTTCTAGGTTGTGTATGGTCACTCGTTCGTTACCATATCGACCAGGCATCTTCTTACCTTTGAAGATTTTTGCTGGCTCTGTGTGTTGTCCCAATGAACCTAGTTCTCTGTGAAATTTCGAACCGTGAGATCTTGGTCCACCGGAAAAGCCCCAACGCTTAATTGCTCCGGCAAATCCTCTACCTTTTGTCCAACCGATGACATCGACTTTTTCGCCTTCTTTGAATATATCAACCTTTATTTCTTGACCTATTTGATACTTTTCAACTTCAGAATCATCGTTTAAGCGAAGCTCTTTCAAAAATCTCAAAGGTTTTACACCGGCTTTGGCAAAATGGCCAGCCATCGGTTTGTTGACTTTTTTCGCTAGATCAAAGCCTATTTGAACAGCAGAATATCCATCTGTTGCTGTTGTTTTCTTTTGAATAACATAGCAAGGACCAGCCAATATGACGGTAACTGGTATTGCCACGTTGTCCTTGAACAAAGTTGTCATACCAATTTTCTTTCCCAAGATCATTTTCGCCATGGTTGCACCTCCAAGATCAGAGTTTGATCTCTACGTCGACGCCTGCTGGAAGATTTATTTTCATCAACGCATCGATAGTTTTCGGCGAAGGATCGATTATATCGATAAGTCTTTTATGAACGCACTTTTCAAATTGTTCTCTCGAGTCTTTGTGCTTGTGTGGTGATCTCAACACAACGTACAAAGTTCGTTCCGTCGGCAGAGGAACGGGTCCAGATATCTTTGCATTCGTGGCTCTTGCAACCTCTACGATTTTCTTAGCCGACTCGTCAAGAACTTTATGATCGTAAGCTTTAAGTTTTATTCTGATTCTTTGTCCAGGCATAAATTTTGTCCCCTCCTTTTGTTGTGAAAGACCAAGACCGGGGAGCTTGTGCCCCCCGGAAAAATTGTTTACTCGATGATTTCAGCAACAACGCCTGCTCCAACTGTCTTTCCACCTTCACGTATAGCAAATCGCATTCCTTTTTCGATTGCAACTGGGTATATCAGCTTGATCGTAAGCATGGCGTTGTCTCCAGGCATGACCATTTCCGCGTTGTTTCCAAGTTCAATAATTTCTCCCGTTACGTCCGCTGTTCTTATGTAGAACTGCGGTCTGTAGCCTTTCATGAATGGTGTGTGGCGTCCACCTTCTTCTTTCTTCAAGACGTAGACGTTTGCAACGAATGTTGTGTGTGGTGTAACAGTACCGGGAGCTGCAATAACCATGCCGCGCTCGACTTCGTCTTTGTCAATACCTCTCAGCAAGCATCCAACGTTGTCACCTGCAATTCCTTCATCGAGTTCTTTTCTGAACATTTCGACGCTCGTGACAACTGTTCTCTTCTTTTCAAAGCTTAGTCCAACTATTTCCACTTCATCACCGGGTCTAATTCTTCCGCGCTCAATTCTTCCGGTGACAACTGTTCCACGGCCAGTTATCGAGAAAACGTCTTCTATTGGCATCAAGAACGGTTTATCGACTTCTCTTACAGGCTCAGGAATGTAGTTGTCAAGAGCATCCAAAAGTTCCTGAATCGGTTTGAACGCAGGATCATTTGGATCTTCTGCTTGCATTGCCAACAAAGCAGAACCGCGAATAACAGGAACTTCGTCGCCAGGATATTGATATTTTGTCAAAAGTTCTCTAACTTCCATCTCCACTAAATCAATCAGTTCTGGGTCATCAACAGCGTCGACTTTGTTCAAAAACACGACCATAGAAGGAACGTTAACCTGTCTTGCAAGCAGCACGTGTTCTCTTGTCTGTGGCATTGGACCATCTGTTGCTGCGACAACCAAGATTGCTCCGTCCATTTGAGCTGCACCGGTGATCATGTTCTTTATGTAGTCAGCGTGTCCAGGACAATCGATGTGTGCGTAGTGCCTTTTTTCCGTCTGATATTCAACGTGTGTGATGTTGATGGTTATACCTCTTGCTTTTTCTTCCGGTGCCTTGTCGATTTGATCGTACGGTACGTATTGGGCAAGTCCCTTGAAGGACAAGTACTTTGTCATAGCTGCCGTCAAGGTAGTTTTACCGTGGTCGATGTGACCAATTGTACCAACGTTGACATGCGGTTTTGTTCTCACAAATTTTTCCTTAGCCATTAATACTCCCTCCTTTTAGATTTAGACCGCTTTAAGTACTTTTTCAAGGATTTTCTCTGGCATTTCTTGATAGTGTGAGAATTGTACAACATGACTTGCTCTACCTTGGCTCAAAGATCTCAGTACAGTTGCATAGCCAAATAGCTCAGAAAGAGGAGCCAGTGCTCTTATTACTCTCAAGTTGCCTCTAGTTTCTAGTGCAACGATTTGTGCCCTTCTTGAGTTCAAATCAGCGATTATTCCACCAACGTATTCTTCCGGCGTAACTATTTCAACTTTCATGATTGGCTCCAGAAGAACAGGATCACATTGCTTTACGGCGTTTTTAAAAGCCAAGCTTGCTGCTATTTTGAAAGCCATTTCGGATGAGTCAACTTCGTGGTATGATCCATCTAGCAGTATTGCTCTTATTCCAACCATTGGATATCCAGCTACGATTCCTGTTGCCATGGCTTCTTTTACTCCTTCTTCTATAGCTGGTATGTATTCCTTTGGAATAACTCCTCCAACGGTTTTATCGATAAATTCAAAGATTTTATTCTCATTCAGCGGTAAAGGTTCAAACCTCATGATAACGTGACCATATTGACCGCGACCACCAGTTTGGCGAATGTACTTACCTTCAGCTTCAGCAGCTTTGCGTATGGTTTCACGGTATGCAACTTGAGGTTTACCGGTTCTCACATTGACGTTGAATTCTCTCTTAAGACGATCTGTTACTATTTCAAGGTGAAGCTCGCCCATTCCCGAGAGTATTATTTGACCGCTTTCTTTGTCAACTGAAACGCGTAGGGTTGGGTCTTCCTCTGCAAGGGCATTTATCGCCTTCATCATTTTTTCCTCATCGTCATGCGTAACAGCTTCAACAGCAATGGATATAACCGGTTCTGGAAAGTCGATTTTTTCGAGCAAAACTGGTGTTCCCGTACACAGTGTATCCCCGGTCGTTGTGCTCTTCATGCCCACGATTCCAACTATATCTCCTGCTCTGACCACATCAACGTCTTCTCTTCTATCTGCGTGCATGAAAACAAGTCTTGATACTCTCTCGCGAACTTGTTTGGTTGAATTGTATACGTAACTGCCTTTTTCAAGTTTTCCAGCGTAAACACGAACATAAGTAAGTTTGCCAACATAAGGATCTGTTTGTATTTTAAATGCAAGCCCAACAAAATCATGGTCGATTGATGGTGGTATTTCAATTTCTTTTCCATCGAGTGTGAAACCTTTGGCAGGTGGAATGTCAAGTGGCGATGGTAAGTAATCAACCACAGCATCTAAAAGTGGTTGGATACCCTTATTTCTAGCAGCCGCTCCGCATAAGACTGGAACTATTTTGTTTTGAATTGTCAGCTTTCTTATGGCGGATTTGATTTTTTCCTCTGGTATTTCTCCTTCGTTTAGATACAATTCCAAAATTTCATCGTCTTCTTCTGCAAGAGCTGATATCATCTCTTCTCGCACTTCTTCGGCTTTATCTATCAAATAAGCCGGTATTTCTTTTTCGATGAAAACAGATCCGTCTTCACTTTCCCAATATATCGCTTTCATCCGCACAAGGTCGATAACTCCAACAAAGTCTTTTTCAGAACCAATTGGTATTTGAATTGGTACTGGTTTTGTGTGAAGGCGTTCAACCATGCTTTTTATCGACATAAAAAAGTCCGCACCAATTTTGTCCATCTTGTTCATGAAAGCAATTCGTGGAACGCCGTATTTGTTTGCTTGCCGCCAAACAGTTTCAGTTTGTGGCTCAACTCCTGCCGTTGCATCGAAGACTGCTATAGCGCCATCGAGCACTCTCAAAGCTCTTTCAACCTCAATGGTAAAATCCACATGCCCGGGCGTATCTATAATGTTAATTCGATGTCCTTTCCAAAAACATGTCGTTGCAGCGGCAGTTATGGTTATACCACGTTCTTTTTCTTGGATCATCCAATCCATTGTTGCAGTTCCTTCGTCGACGCTTCCAAGCACGTGCTTTCTGCCGGTGTAATAAAGTATGCGCTCCGTGGTTGTTGTTTTACCGGCATCTATGTGAGCCATTATTCCTATGTTGCGAATCTTTTCAAGTGGCAAATAGATTTTCTCGTAGTCCATAATTACTCCTTTCACCACCGCAGATGTGCAAACGCTCTGTTTGCTTCAGCCATTTTGTGAACGTCGTCTCTTTTCTTGATTGCTGCTCCTGTGCCTTGGTAAGCAGCTATCAATTCCTCACCAAGTTTTAAATACATTGGCTTTCCTTTCTTTGCGCGAGCTGCTTCGATTATCCATTTCAAAGCCAAAGAGGTCCGACGTGGTTCTTGAACTTCTATTGGAACTTGGTAAGTTGCTCCTCCCACACGTCTTGGTCTGACTTCCAAGACTGGTTTGACATTTTCAACAGCTTGCTTGAAAACTTCCAATGGATCTTTACCAAGCTTTTGCTTGATGTAGTCAAAGGCACGGTAAACAATTTTTTGAGCTACAGTTTTTTTGCCATCCCACATGATTTTATTGATAAACTTTGCCACTAAAACATCACCGTAAACAGGATCAGGTGCTATTTGTCTAATTTTCGCGCGTCTTCGCCTCACAAAAAATCCTCCTTCCGCTTATTTCTTGGGTCTCTTTGCACCGTATTTGCTGCGAGACTGTTTTCTGTTTTCAACACCAGCTGCGTCCAATGCTCCTCTGATTATCTTGTATCTTACTCCTGGTAGGTCTTTAACCCTTCCTCCTCTTACAAGAACAACAGAGTGTTCCTGCAAGTTATGACCGATACCAGGTATATAGGCTGTAACTTCTATGCCGTTCGACAGCCTAACCCTTGCGATTTTTCTCAAAGCAGAGTTTGGTTTCTTTGGAGTCATCGTTGTGACACGGATACAAACACCACGTTTTTGTGGGTTGCCTCTTAGTGCAGGTGCTTTAGATTTTCTTACCTTCTCTTCCCTACCGAACCTGATAAGCTGATTTATCGTCGGCATTCGTATCCTCCCTTCGTTTTGATGCCAAAGCTTCATTTTATTATAAAGAAAAAATTTTGTCAACTGAATAAATATCCTTTCAAGTTGACCACAAAAAATCTGTTTTGTCTTTACTTGAGTTTGTTACTGCGAAAACAACCTTCGCAAGCTTTATTATACCTCGTGCGGGGAATTTCAATACAACAATCATTTGAACTTTATATAACAAAATATCTGATTAGCATCCCTCAAACTATGGTTGGAGTGGCTTTGAAATCTTCATCGCCTTTTCTTTCAGACTGTTTTGTAAAAAGAAGGTTGTAAATTGCCGTTGACTTTATATCCAACAGTATTTGTTTTTCAAACAAATCAGGAGATATTGAAAATCTTTTATCTTCATCCTTCAAACAACGCTCGATAACTTTCTTGTAATCGGCACAGTTGGTTATTATTGGAAGATTTGCCTTTTTCTTAATGACTGAAAGAATTTTTCTACCTTTTTCCGTGAATCCCAGGATTCTTAAATACTGTGGACCTAGTTGATTACATGATTCAAGAAATTCTTGGGTTATACCAAAGAACGCGTAAAGCGATAATCTTCTTATCTTACTCAGCGTGAATCTTTTGCTCTTGACGCAGTTGAAAAAATCCTTCAAGTTTGTTGTTTTGTAAGAACAATCGAGAAAACGTTTTTCAATACCTTCGCTGAAACCATAAAAACGCGATAAAGTTTGTCTATCTGAAAGCCTCAAAACGGAAAGAATCATCTTTTCCATATCTTCCAAGGTTACAGGTCCTCTTCCTGATTCTATTTCTCTTTTGATGATCTCGTAACTCACCGTCGGAACGGATTCTGCAACTTTGTCCCAATTACCAGCAAGTATTTGCTTTCTTACTGCTGTAGCACTTGAAAATTTGCCTTTAAAATCTTCATCACGATCCTCGGCACCAACTCTTTTTACAGTATGGAAATTCACTTTGAAGTTCAATTCCATTGCCGATCGAACATATTCTAAGCCAAGTATATCGTTGGATTTTTCTATCTTTGAGACTTCCAAGGGGTTCAACTCTCCAGAGAATTCAAAATATCTGCGAAGCGCGTTTTTACGGGCGTTTGGAAAAGAAAATCCCTTTTTCAGCTCTTCGCGCATTAAGACTGGAAATGGTTCGGGTTGTTTGATCAGTACTTCTGCGACTTTCTTTAAAAAATCAAGGTCACCTGATTCGCTTCCAAAAACTATATCTGTCACAACGTTCGTTGATTTCAAAATCCATATGGCTCCTTTTGCAAACCCGCCAGCATCTTGCACCGCAAAAACAAATGGTAGTTCAAAAACCACATCGATACCACTTCTTAAAGCTATCTCAGCTCTTGCAAATTTGCTTATTATTGCTGGTTCGCCCCTTTGACAGAAATTCCCGCTCATAACCGCTATTGTAAAATCGGGATTGACAATTTCTTTAGCCTTTTTTAAGTGGTATTCATGCCCGTTGTGAAATGGATTGTACTCGACCACGATACCAAGGACTTTCATTTGTTTCTTCTTTCCTCCCTTATCAAGACATAGCAGAATGTTAATAAAACGATGTTGAAAAGCAAAAAAATCATTGAGAAAATTTTGACCACACCAATATTTGCGTAGTTTCCAAGCAATTCAATCCCAATCCACGCAAGGCCTGTGACAATCGTTCTCCATATTTGAACTATTGTGGACAGAGTGATCGAAGCAATACAAGTAAGCAGAAAAAGCAAACCACTTTGATCAGAACTTTTTCTCAAAGTGTAGAATGATAAACTCAAACCTGTCAAAAGTGTGAAAACGGCTACAAGCAAGAACCATTTTGAGGATGTTACAGAAACGTTGAGCAAATCTTTCACAAACGGCATCAAATGGTTCAACAAAACATAAGCAAGGACAAACAAAAAGCCTATTGTTGCAATCACGATTCCAAGAAGAAGTATAAAATATGGCAAAAACTTCACGAAGATTCCCCCTTTAGCTTTTTGAGAATTTCCTCAGCCAACTTTTTGTTCTTGATCACTTTGGCTATTTCTTCAACGGACGCTTCCTTTATTTTCTGAACCGAACCAAAATGCGCAAGTAACTTCTCCTTTCTCTTTGAACCGATTCCTTTTATTTGGTCAAAAACAGTCTGCTGCAGTTTTTTCAACCTTAATTTAGCGTGGAAACTGTTTGCAAATCTGTGTGCTTCGTCCCTAATTTTGACCAAAATTCTAAGTACTGGGTTATCCAAAGGTAATCGGACGGGTCCATTGATTGTGTGGATAATTTCTTCTTTTTTTGCGAGTCCAACAACGTCGCAATCTTTTCCAATCGATTTTAACGCTTCTTTGACAGTTTTAACCTGTTCTTGTCCACCATCGACGAAGATCAAATCTGGAAGCGAATGCTTTGAATATCTTCTAAGAACAAGTTGTCTTATAACTGCTAAATCGTCCATCGATTGTGTGTCGAACCTGTAATGTCTGTATTCATCTTTTTGTGCATTTCCTTCTACAAAGACCACAACTGATGCTACCGTCAACTCCCCATGAAGATGCGATACATCAATTCCTTCTATCCTAATAGGAATTTTTGAAAGGTTGAGAATTTCTTGCATTTTTCTGAGGTATTCCAAATTGGTTTGAATGTGCTGTAAACTTTCTTGAGCGTTAATCATGGCTTTTTTAAGCAGACCTGATTCAACCTCGTCCATCGGTTTTCTTGAAACTACAAGATTTTCAACATTAACAGCTTTTTTAGAAACTACAGCTGGTGGAATTTCGTTTCTGTTCACAATGTAGTAGTTGAAAAGAAAATCCTTTAAATCTCCTTCCATTTCGTATGATAATTTTCCAACCAAGTATCCTCCTCTAACGCGAAATACCACAAAAACGTTCTTGCATTGGCCTATGACATCAAGGTTTCTCCAAGGTTCAACCACAACCTGTTGTTTTTGCATAACTTTTTCAAATTTGAATAGCAAGTCACGGTATTTTGCGGCGTTTTCAAAATCAAGCATATCAGCGTGTATTTTCATTTTCCTTTTGATTAGTTCAAGCGTGGAGAGAATATCTCCTTTCAGGAAGTTTTTGGTCGGAAGAATGCATTTTTCAAAATACTCTTGGTGTGTAATGTTACCAACGCAAGGGGCTTCGCATCTGTGAAGGTAATAGTCCATACAAGGTTTTCTGATTGGTTTGGACAAATCTTTCTCGCAAGTTCTAAACTTGTAGACTTGTTGTAGAAAATCGACAAGGTCTCTCACAAAATTTGCATCAGTGTACGGCCCAAAGTATTCTGAATTGGCAATTTTGTTTCTGGTTATTCTGATGGTCGGAAACAGATCATTTGTGATTTCTATATAAGGATAATGTTGCGAATCTTTAAGCATGACGTTGTACTTCGGCTTGTAAGTGTATATCAAATTTGCTTCAAGCAAAAGTGCTTCCCGCTCGTTTTCGACTATCGTGAAATCTAGATCTATTGCTTCTTGAAGTAGTTGTTGCATTTTTCTGTTAGTTTTTGAACTGTTTGAAAAATAGCTCTTTAACCTTTTTCTAAGGTTTTTGGCTTTTCCAATGTACAAATATTCTCCATTTGGACCGTAAAAGATGTACACGCCAGGCAGATTTGGAGCTTGTTTGGCTTTTTCTTCTATTGACAGCTTTACCTTCCTCCCATCATTTATTCTATCTCACTATTTAACTTGACTGCTGAAGTGCCTAAGGTTATAATTGAGAATGAGTCTCAACAACTTAAAAACTGCTCTTAACCAGGGGGACTGCAAAATGACACTTGCAGAAGTACCAGTTGGCTTTTACGCAAAAGTTAAGGCACTAAAAAATCATCCATTAGCCAACAAGTTGGCAGCTATGGGATTTGCACCCAATTCAAACGTTAAGGTTGTCAACGAAGCTCCTTTAGGTGATCCAAAGATTTATTTGATCAAAGACAAACTCATCGCTTTGAGAAATTCAGATGCAAGTCTCATAGAAGTGGAACTTCTTGAAGAAGTATTACCTTTGTCTTTGGCACAGGAAGGGGTTTACGAAGTTGTTGGTATTGATATACCAAAAGCTTATGGGTTAAAAAGAAGGTTTTCAGACTTAGGTATAAACGAAGGCGCTCGAATTTTAGTTGATTCGCATGGGAATGTTACGACTTTGGATGGAAAACATATTCGAATTGGAAAAGGAATGGCAAGTAGAGTTTTTGTAAGGAGGGTTCAAGAGTGAGCTTGCGTGTTGCGCTCTGTGGTAATCCAAACGTTGGTAAAACCAGTTTGTTCAACGCTTTGACGGGTTTAAGACAGTATGTTGCAAATTGGGCTGGTGTCACCGTGGAAATAAAAAAAGGTGTTCGAAACCACAGAGGTGTTCAAATAGAATTTATAGATCTTCCTGGCACATACAGTTTATCCGCTTTCAGCGAAGATGAAAAAGTTGCAAGAAATTATCTTCTTTACAATCCACCAAATGTTTTAGTTGTTGTCATGGATGCTTTGGCACTTCGGCAAAGCATGTACTTACTTTTTGAAGTCATTGACCTTGATGTAAAAATTGTAGGAGTCGTTAATGCCATAGATGAAGCAAGAAGGGAAAATATAGTCATCGACAAAGGTGAACTGTCAAAGCATCTTGGTATTCCAATAATCTTCACATCAGCTGTCACGGGAGAAGGTATTGAAGAGCTTTTGGATACTATTGTGAGCTTATCGCGGTATCCAAGAAAGGTTTCGAAGTTTTTTTTCGGCGAAGAAATCGAAAAACAAATCGAAAAGATTGCACAATATCTTTCAAAGCAAACTTCTTTTAGTTCTTTTCCAACAAGGTGGCTAGCTATTAAGTACCTTGAAGGTGATCCAGAAACTGTGACACTTGTTGGAAAAATCGAAGGAATTGAGCCAGGACAGTTACGCGAAAAAATCATATCCCAGAAGTATGAACATGTGGAACTCATTCTAAAGGAAGCCTTGAAGAAACCGTCAAACAACTGGTCTTTCAGCGAAATTCTTGATCATGCTTTTACACACAAGTACATAGGTATACCGATTTTCTTTTCTCTAATGTATTTGGTTTTTTCGTTTGCTTTCGACGTAGTTCAACCAGTGGTTGAGTATTTTGAGGATCTTATGGCTAGTTTGGGAAGATTTTTTGCCTCGTTTTTCACCACTCCTTTTGTTGCATCTTTAATAGAAGAAGGTATCTTCGGTGCTTTGGGAGCAGTTCTTGTGTTTATACCAAATATTTTTGCATTGTTTTTTGTTCTTGGAATAATGGAAGAAAGTGGATATTTACCTAGAGCAGCTTTTGTGATGGACAGATTGCTGCACTTTTTCAAACTTACTGGCAGATCTTTTATATCTTTTTTGCTCGGTTTTGGTTGTTCAGTTCCCGCGATCATGTCAACGCGTGGAATAATGGATAGAAGGGAAAAAACGATAGTAGCCCTTTCTATCCCGTTTGTGTCGTGTAGCGCTAGGTTGCCAGTTTATATGTTGATCGCAAGCATATTTTTTGAAAGAAACAAAGGATTGGTCGTTTTCTTTCTGTACTTGTTAAGTATTTCCATTGCTATGATAAGTTCTGTTGTTTTGAACAAAATACTCTTCAAAGGTCAGCCCAGTCATTTGATTTTGGAACTTCCTCGTTACAGGATGCCAACGTTGAAAAACCTAGTTATATACGTTTGGAACAGAGGAAAACATTTTCTAATCAAAGCTGGAACGATCATATTCTCAGCCTCCATATTGCTTTGGGTTTTGACTTACTTTCCATACGGTACGCCAGATAATTCTTTTGCTTCCCAGTTGGGAAAATTTCTTCATCCAATTCTAAAGCCTTTGGGTTTTGATTGGAAGTTGAGTGCTGCACTTGTCTTTGGTGTTGGAGCCAAGGAGATAATCGTTTCTGCGCTGGGTATATTCTTTGGCTTTACAAGCGAGGAGCAGTTTAGATTGAATATTCTATCTTCAGTGGACCCTTCGACTGCTTTAGCTTTTTTGGTATTTGTTATGGCTTACATTCCGTGTATAGCAACTATAGCCACCATTTCCAGCGAACTTGGGAAAAAGTACGCACTTTTCTCGATTGTTTATAGCTTCACCTTTGCGTACGCTTTAGCACTTTTAGTTAAGTTGCTTGGAGGTGTTGTTGCATGATAAAGGAAAAGATTATGTTGACAATACAAACAATTCTAGGGTTTGTTGCATTTTTTGGTATGTTTTCTAAAAGCATAATCCTTTCATTTGTTGTGCTTACTTTTACTCTTGTGTATCTTTTTGGTTTGTTTGAATCTTCCAAAGTTAGGTTGAATTCTCATTTGATAGTTGGAGGAATTCTATATTTCATTCTCTCGATATTCATATTGCTTCAAATGTTGGTAAACATTGATTTTGAATTTTCCCTTTCCAATACAATTGTATTTGCGTTGGGAATAGTTGGTTTGATTCAATCAATCGTTGTCAGAAGGAAGCTCAAACAATCTTTATGAACAATTCGAAAAGAATGGCTGACAATCCTGCGGCTAGAGGAACAGTTAACAGCCAGGATAACACTATGTTTTTGAGAACCCCCACGTTCACAACTTCCACGCCTCTTGCTAGTCCTACTCCAACAACTGCCCCAACAACGGTGTGAGTTGTTGAAATCGGCATCCCTAGAACCGATGCTATTAAAACCGTTGAAGCAGCGCTGAAGTCTATGCAAAATCCTCTGGTGTTCGTCAACTCAGTTATCGACGTTCCTATCGTCTTCATAACTTTATAACCCAGCAGAAGAACACCTAAGGATATTCCCAAACCACCTATCATCAACGTCCAAATCGGTATTTCTGCTGTTTGTGTCAACAAACCTGTTTTGACGACCAAATACACGACGGCGAGTGGTCCTATCGCATTCGCCACATCGTTTGCTCCGTGGGAAAGTGCCATGTAGCAACTTGTCATTACCTGAATGTTTTTGAAAATGTTCTCAACATATTCGATATCTGACCTTGGAGAATTTTTATTCACTTTCAGTAAAATTGAGGTAACAATTGACGTTGGAGCAGCTAGAAGGATTGAATAAGTGAAAGACCTTAAGAAAGGTATTTTAAGCGTTTTTAAACAGAATAAAAAGGATATTATGAAAATCGTTATAAGAACAATCACCGGAGTAGCTTTTATAGCAGCTTTGCGTGGTGAAGGTCTTTTTAAAACAAAAACAGAGAGCGATTTGAAGGTAACGTACGCTAAAAGTCCTCCAACCAAAGGTGACAAAACCCAGCTTGACACTATTGGTATCATTTTTTGCCAGTTTATAGCTTTCCAACCTGCTGCCGCTAGTCCAAATCCCATCATACCTCCAACTATGGAATGAGTTGTTGAAACTGGCATTCCCCAAAGCGTGGCAGCGATAACCCATACAAAAGATGATGTCAAAGCAGCCAAAGCTCCAGCTATAAGTACATTTGAACTTGGTATAACCTCTGGTTTAACTATGCCCCTTGTTATGGTTGCGGCAACGTGGGAACCAAACAAAACAGCCCCAAGAAATTCAAGAATACCGGCTATGATTGTTGCTTGTCTTGGAGTGATTGCCTTTGCACCGACAGCGGTAGCCATGGAATTGGCAACATCATTGGCTCCTATGGCAAAAGCCATCAGAAAACCTGCTACTCCAGTGATTAAAATTAGCACCGTAATCCCTCCTAAAAGTGTGTGATCATTCTTATTCTTTCGGCAACATTCTCAGAATGATCGGCAATCCGCGTTAGCAACCTAACTAATTTCTCAATGTAAAACCAATCGATAGGATGTATTTCGTTCTTCGACGAAAACAGTTTTTTTCCTATCTCAAGTGACAGTTTATCCGTTTGACTTTCTTCAGATTCGACTTTTGATACGATCATATTTTCATGTGAAGCCACAGATTTTGAAAAGGAAAGTTCAACGAAGTTAAGAAGCTCTTCCACGGCTTTAACCATATTCTTCACAGATTCCGTTGTTTCTTCAGCTAGCTCGAGAAAAAGCTTGATCATTTCTTCGGATAGTGGTTTTTCAACTTTGTTTATAGTAAGAAGCTTCAAGTAATCGTCTATGGAGTCCATAGTTGCATCTAGCTCGTGTACAATTATCAGCATTTCCGTTTTGTCGAAATAAACAAATTTCAACTTCGAATACTCTTCCCTTATAAGTATTTTGAGTTCATCGGCTTTATCTTCAAGTTCATCGACTTTTAAGCTTATCTGTGACACGTCTTTTCCATCGAAATGATCCTTTGTTGCTTGTGGGATATAGCCTGCCGCTTCACTTGTCAAAAGTGCGTGTTCATAAAGAAGTTTTAAAGGAGGGTGCTTTGGTAGCATCTTCCCCAAAAACCTTGTCATAGAACTTCACCTCCTCAAAAAGCATACATGATGATTGAAAAAACTGCCACAACGATAACTAGAAGTAAAATTCTCTTTAATACCTTGAGGAAATCCACTTGGAAATACTTTGCTGTTAAAACTAAACAAAGATGAACTGGGGATAGGAGAACCCCCAAAACAGCGAAAATGTATGTCAAAAGTGCATACTCTGCTTTATCAAGACTTATGAGCAGAGGAACTGTTATGCCAACTGTCGCCGATGTTATACCTGTTGACATACCAACAAGTAGCGGTGCCAAAGTCGAAAGTACAACTGCTTCGTTACCAAGTTTAGTTAGCTCTTTTCCAATAACTTCACCTATTCCAAAATCGGTTATTGCATGTTTGTACAAGAATATTACGAAAAGAACGCCAAGAATGTCGAATCTTTTGAGCGTTTCCAAGAAAGCTTGTAAAGCGTGATTTTTTCTTAAAATTCCATACAAAGTACAGGCAATCAGCAAGACTATCCAACCATCTATTTTGAAAACGACTATTGCCACACCAATTGAAAGGATCATGAAAACAGGCCAAAGCTTTTTTACATCTTCCCAGTTTATTCTTGTCATTTTTGGTAGTGTAAAACCATTGAACTTTATCCATCCACTTACAAAAGAAATCAAAAAAAGTGGAAAAAGATTTGCAGAAATTCTTCCAAGAGGCTTCGAAATTAAGCTTGATAACAAATACATCGCGGGATACATCGGCCAGAAAAATTCCAGCGTGTGTCTAAACCAATAATTCATAGCTGTTTTGGTTAAATTGTCGGTTTCAGGAGTCAATTTTGCAACGATAGGTGCAGAAAACATTGCTCCAGATGGAACAGGTAAAAGTCCTATCACACTTGCAAGAAAGGATGCGGCAGCCTTTGAAGATCCTTTGAAAAGTTTTTTAACGGCTAAAGAGAGATTTTCCGCATCTTTGGAAATGCTCATCAGTTGTTCAAGGAAATATATCATGATCACACTCAAGATTAAGGTCAAAAACGATTTATCGCGAAATGTTTCAACAACAAGAAATGGGATTTTTGATAGAAGAAATGAGTTTAGCAAGATAAACGCGAAAAATCCTCCAACCATTGATAGAAAAAGTCTTTTAGTTAACCTTTGCAAAATAACGATGCACAAAAGAGATGTTAACACCGAAAATGTTGCCATTTTCAATGACTCCTTTCAATTTTTATGTCTTATAATCATATTATGAAAGGTGAGACGATGATAAAAATTGAGCAAGTTTTACAAAAAGATGGAAAAATCTTTGCCGTAAGTTCGGAAAGTCCATTCTATCCAGATGGAAAAGGAGGGCAATTGGGAGACAGAGGACACATTGGTGATGCGAAGGTATTTTTCGTAAAAGAAAGTGAAGGGAAATTCTTCCATCAAATCGATCGATTCATTGAGCCTGGTGAGTATCCATATCAAATTGATATGGAAAGAAGGAAGGACATCGCTGCTCAGCATACAGCTCAACACGTTTTGTCAGCAGCCTTTCTAAAGGTAGCTGACGTTCAAACGGTTTCGTTCAGGATGTCCGAGGAATTTTCTACGATCGATCTTGATGTTCCGACTTTAACACACGAGACACTTTCTGAAGCAGAGGCTTTAGCAAATGAGGTTATAAGAAGTTGCGTCCAAGTTGAAATCATAAATACAACCAAAGAACAAGCAAATCGAATGAATTTGAGAAAACCGCTCAGCGAAAAAGTGGAGGAGGGATTTGTTAGATTGGTTAAGATTGGAGATTTCGATCTTTCAGCTTGTGCAGGTTTTCACGTTACAAACACTGGTGAAATTGGTTGTGTAAAAGTTGTGGATTGGGAAAAAGTTAAAGGTTCTTTGACTCGTGTTTATTTCGTTGCGGCTGAAAGGGCTTTGAAAGATTATGGAAAACGCGTTTTGGTTCTAAAACAACTTTCAACGCTGTTGACCAGTTCGATAGACGAGATGGTTAAACGTGTAGAATCGCTTTTGGATAAGACAAAGGAACAAGCGGGACTAATTGAAAAGTTGGCGGAAGCTTTGGCTGTTGAGCAAGCTAGCAAGTTGCCAGAGATTAAAATCAAAGACTTTAAGGTAGCCTTTTACGACGGGATTGATGAAGTAGCAAGATTTTTACCAAAGTATTGCTCAACCGATGTGTTGGTTTGTAAAACCAGCGAAGGATATACAATATCAACCAAAACGATTGATTGTTCAAAATTGGTGCAAATTCTCAGCAAAGAATTTAACTGTTCTGGAGGTGGAGGAAAGACAAAAGGTTCTTTGAAAACATCAGTTAAGCTTGAGCATTTCATCGAATCTCTTTCAAAAGTTTTGGAGGTGATTCAATGAAGATTTCACTGGCAAGATTGCCAACGCCGATAGAGTATTTAGCTAGGTTGAGTAAGCAATATGGAAGAGAGATATTTGTTAAGCGTGACGATCTAACTGAATTCATTTCAAGTGGAAATAAGATAAGAAAGCTGGAATTTCTTCTTGCCGATGCTCTCAAAAACGGCTGCAACATGGTCTTTACCTGTGGGGGTATCCAGTCAAACCACGCAAGAGCCACTGCTCATTTGGCTGTGAAACTTGGGTTGAAGCCCGTTTTGTTTTTACGCCAACCTGCAACCGTTGACAAAGAACTGATCAACGGGAATTTACTTTTGGACGAGCTTCTTGGTGCCACGATAATACCTGTGACGACTCAACAGTACGCAAAGATTGAAGAAATCTACGAGGAATACAAGAAAGATTACGAATCAAGGGGTTACAAGGTTTACACGATTCCCGAGGGAGGCTCTAACAGCCTTGGTGCACTTGGTTATCTTTTTGCAGTTGCGGAGATTGCCACACAAATTGATTTGTCAACCGTCGATGCCATTTATTGTGCGGTTGGCAGCGGGGGAACTTACGCAGGTTTGATTGCCGGCCTCAGGTACCTTGGATACAAAACACCTGTTGTAGGAATAAACGTCACGAAAACAAAAGCCGAAAGGTTTGTCGAGAAGATAGAGGAAATAATCGCCGGTATGTCACAGTTTGGTGTTGACGTTAAGGTTTCTTCTGAAGAGATAATCATACTCGATGAATATAGCGGGCCTGACTACGCCGTTCCAAGCGATGCCGATATCGATTGTATAAGAATTGTTGCTTCCACAGAAGGCATTGTACTCGATCCAGTTTACACAGCAAAAGCTTTCCGAGGTATGTTGCAAAATTCTAGAAGATCACAAAGACTGCTTTTCATACACACAGGGGGTACTTTCGGAATTTTTGCCCAAGCTTTCAGGTTTGCACATTGACCACGGGGAAAATTTCCCCGTGTTGTGTTCATACCTTTTTGAACCTGTAAGTGACAAGGAAATCTTCCAACTTTTGTTGATCAACTTCGGCAAGAAGAACAATATCTCCGACAGTTGTATCACTTTTGACAACAAAACCATCTAGAGAGTTTGTGATAGGAATAGGAGCCGTTAAACAGCTTTTCCCTTTGAGTGTCATGTTACCTAATTTACCAGTCATAACGCTCCACAAGCCATAAAAACCAACCATTTGCGAATGAACCCAGACAAATTTTTTCTCAAGTTGCTCGTTGTATTCAGGTGTACCTACCCCAACGGAAACTATCAGCCTTACCCCATTGTTCACAAGTTCTGATAATTTAAAGCTATTTAAAAATAGTCGCTTTGGTACAACTGCTATGGAAAAACGATCCGTTTTCAAGATTTTGTTTGCTTGCTCGCCGCGGTGGTGAAGAAACAAACCTTTGGATGTTCCAAAAACCAAAGTGCAGTTCCATTTTCGAGATATTTCCAGCATGATCAATTCCGTCACTTTTGACGTTATGTTCGAATACCTTTTAATTTTTGATGAAATGTTTCCTGGAAACAGAGGAAGAGGAAATATTCCAAAAAGCAAAGTGTCAATCAACCCGGGAAACACGATTACGTCAGGGGAAAAATTCTGCATACGACTTAAAAAGCGGTTCAAAAAGGCTACGTATGCATTTACGGAAGGCAACAACGTGTATTCCATTTGAACTATGGCTACCTTCAAAAACTTGTTTTCAAAACCCTTGGATGGTTCGATCAATTTTTCTATAGCCTTTTTCACAAAACGTTTTGAAGTTAAGAACTTCAAGATGAGGTTTTCAAGTTTCATTCCAACCAATTCCAAGCGGAGGTTTTAATGAAGAAGGATGTGCCTGTTTGGTTTTTGAGCACATCAATGTCCAAGATCACAGTACTTGTTGTGTCTATGATCAAATCGTTGTTTTCTTGTCCAGGCATTGTGAAGTGATAGTGCAGTACATTGCTATGCTTTGCCACCATAAATATTGGTATTTTAAATTCCAAAGCACAACCCCAGCAAATACTTTTCATCAAAAGAAGATCGGCTAATTTAACGACGTTTGCAAATATTACCAAAATATCTGCACCTTTTTCTTTTATTTGCCAAATGGTTTCCCATTTTGGTACTTCATTCACACAAAAAACAGCCATCTTGCCAAAGTTGGTACAAATAACGTCGTTGTCATTCCCAAAGTGAATTTCCTCGGAATTGGTGACAAAGTATATAAATCCTTTTTCGCTGCCTATCAAATACGCCTCTGCTCCTGGAACGACTTCATCAACCCAAGAGATAACAAAATCAGCGTTCAAAAATTCCTTTAAAACTATCTGTTTGCCAAGCAAAAGCCGCACAGATTCACCTCAATTTCATTATAACACAAAAAAGGAGGGCATAAAGCCCTCCTTTTTGGCGGGGACGACGGGATTTGAACCCGCGGCCACCGGTGTGACAGACCGGCATGCTAACCAGGCTGCACCACGTCCCCAGAGCTACCTTCTATATTCTGACAAAAAAATTGACAAAAGTCAAGTACCTTGGTTGAATTAGTTTCATCTCATTTCTGAAAGAAAATCCACAACTTTTTTAGCTATGATCTTTCTGAACAGATATGTTGATTTATGCCCGGATGGAACAAAAATCTTTTTGGCTTTTTGAAGTTTTTTGAAAAGTTGTTCAGAAGCTTTATGAACAATTATCCTATCGAAAAGTGCTTCAAAGAAAAGAACTGGTTGCTCCACAAATTTTGCATAGCTTATGGGATCGTAGTGAAAACATTGTGGAGTTAAGGAAAATATCTCTTCGATATGAGTTAATTTATCAACGTTTTGCATTGCATTCTTCCTGTTTTCAAAACAAGTTTTTGCGTTCCTACAACCTATTTCGTTGCCTTGTCTTTTGTAGTCATTCCTCAAAGATTTGGTGTACGGTGAAAACCAGTTGATCCAATACCAATCTCCACCGGTGAAGGCAAGTATCCCAGCCTTAATCCTTTTATCGAGTGCCAAAGCCATGGTAGCTATCATACCGCCAAAGCTAAAGCCCATTATTGCAACTGGTAAAGCGGATTTGGTTTCAATGTAATCTATGGTCCTTCGTACATCCTTAACAGCTTGATGAAATCTTTCGCAACAAAAAGCAGGGGAAGTTGAAAAGAAAGGTTCACCACCTAACCAATTTGGTTTGGCGCGTTGAGCATGATATGGAAGTATCAAATAGTATGTCTGTATTCCAAAATTTTTGAAATATTTTGCAAACCACATCAGATAAGGAATATTTCCATTTCTTATTCCGTGTATGAAGATCAAATTGAACCAAGGATTTAGAGGTTTGAAATTGTAAACATAAACGCGTTTAGATTCCGGAATGTCCGGCTCGTACACGGTGTCGAAGGATATTAAATCGTACTCTTCAAATTTTTCGATAATTTCGTTGAAAGGTTTGTTTTTATCGTAATAAATCATGAGAATCTTCTTTTAACGCCGAACCTCTCCTCCACATCTTTGACCGTTTTTTCAAAAATGGCGTTAACTTCATCGTCTGTAAGGGAGCGATCAGGCGCTCTGTAAACAACATAAAAGGTCACGCTCGTCATGTTTTCAGGCACGTCTTTGCCTTTATAGATATCGCATACACCTGCTTTTTCCACATATTCACTTGAAGAGTAAAGATAATCGACTATTCCTCCGGCGTAAACTCCTGTTGGCAGTAACAAAGAGATGTCCCTTCTTATAGCAGGAAAACTCGAAAGTTGTTTAACTGGTCGAACTGATTGGAAAGCTTGGAACATTTTATCAAGGTCAAGTTCAAAGAAATACACATCTCCCTTCAAATCATAAAATTCTAACACAGAGCTAGCAAGCATTCCTATTTTTCCGATCTCTTCATTTTCGAGTTTGATAATTGCAGAGCGTCCCGGAACGTACATTGGAAGGTTAACTGGCTTAAAGTCAAATTTTAAGGCAAAATGTTCTTGAAGGGATTCCAAATATCCTTTGAATATGAAAAAGTCAATTTCTGAAGAAACCTTGTAATTCTCTTCTTCAAACCGTCCAGTGGCAATTGCTCCGACAAACTCTTTTTCCACAGGATTTCCATTTTCGTTGTGAAAGATTTTCGCTATTTCAAAATACTTTATATCTCTCATTTGCCGTCGATAATTGAAAGCCAAAGAATCAAGTAACCCAAAAAGCAATGAAGGCCTAAGGCAATCCATATCCTCCGTCAGCGGGTTAAGTAGTTTAACAGGTTCTACGTTGAGGATCTTTGATACCAGCTTTGACGGACAGAAGGATAGATTGATCGTTTCGTCAAAGCCGAGCGCAATTAAATGTTCTCGGATTTTTCTCCTGAATAACTGTTTGTCATTCCATCCGCGTCCTCTGGCAATTATTCTTGGCGCCACCGCTTCTATCTTTGAGTATCCATAGATTCTTCCTATTTCTTCTACCAAATCTTCCTCGATTGAGATATCCGGTCTAAAAGTTGGCACTTCAACTTTCAATCTGTCCTCCTTTTCCTCAACTTTCATTTCGAGCGATTGCAGGATTTTTTTACTTTCGCCTTTGGGATCTATACCAAGTATGGTCGATATCTTTTCTTTACGTAATTCGATGACTCGATTGTCAATTTTTCTTGGATAAACATCCACCAAGCCTTGCGCAACTGAGCCGTTGCAGATTTTCTGAACAATCGTCAAAAGCCTTTGCATTACAAAAACGACACCGTTTGGATCCACACCTCTTTCAAAACGGTATGCAGCATCAGATTTTATCCCAAGAACCTTTGCAGTTTTTCTTATCCTGACAGGATTAAAATAGGCGACTTCAAGAATTATCCGGCTTGTTTGCTCGCTAACGCCCGAATTTTTCGCTCCCATAACTCCTCCAACAGCAAGAATGCTAACTGGATCTGTTATCAAGGTTTCTAAACCTTTCAGTTCGTAGTCTTTTTCATCAAGAAGAGTTACTTTCTCTTTTTCTCTTGCCTTTCTAACTACTATTGTGCCTTGATAGACTTTTGAAAAATCAAAAGCATGTGTGGGATGACCGGTTTCAAGCATCACATAGTTCGTGGAATCGACAACGTTGTTTATCGGTCTTATACCACAAGTCATTAACCTTCTTCTAACCCAGATGGGGCTTGGTTTTATCACAACCCCATCGACAAAAGCGGCGCAATACCTTGGACATCCGTCGATGTCTTCAATAGAAACTTTCACGAAATCTTCCACTTTAAGGTTTGAACAGGAATAGCTTATCGAAGGTTTCTTCAACTGTTTTCCGCTGATGACACTCACTTCTCTTGCTACACCAATTATTCCAAGGCAGTCTGGCCTGTTCGAAGTTATTTCTAGATCGAGAACCGGTTCGTTGAGTTTCCAGCGTTCGATCACATCTGCTCCTATTGGTATGTCCTTGTCGATTTGATCTATCAGGCAAACTCCTTCAGATTTTGGTTCCAAGCCCAATTCTTCCAGAGAACACATCACAACTTGTGATAAAACTCCTTTTATCTTAGCAGGTTCAACAACTTGACCATTAGAAAGCTTTGTCGAAGGGTATGCTATGGCAACTTTGTGACCTTTTTCGACTTTCATGTCTGAGGTTACCGTGGTGTAAGTGTTTTCACCATCGAAAACTTTGCAAACCTTTAATTTATTCGATTCTGGATGAAGGGATGTTTCAACCACTTCTGCACAAACTATCTTTCCCTGTGCAAACGGGTTGAGTATCGTTTCGACCTTTAAACCTGCCATGGTTAATTTTTCTGCAAGCTCATCCACCGACCAATCGATTTCGACAAATTCTCTTAGCCACTCTATAGGAACAAGCATTGCTTACCCCTCCAGGTTAGAAATTTGCAAGGAACCTTTTATCGTTTTGAATGAAATCACGTATGTCTTTCAAATTGTACTTCAACATTGCGATGCGTTCGACTCCCATTCCAAACGCAAATCCTGTCCATTTCTCAGGATCATAACCAACATTTTTGAAAACGTTTGGATGTACCATTCCAGCTCCAAGTATCTCGAGCCAGCCTGTGTAACCGCATGCTTGACAACCTTTCCCATTGCATACGCCACAGGATACATCCACCTCAAAGCTGGGTTCTGTAAACGGGAAAAAGCTTGGTCTTAAAAGAATTTTTCTGTCCTTTCCGAACATTTCTTGCGCGAATCTTTCAAGCACATATTTCAAATGAGCCACGCTGACGTTTTTGTCAACATAAAGACCCTCGACTTGAGTGAACATTGGAAGATGCGTGGCATCGTAATCACGTCTGTAAACCTTTCCTGGTGAAATTATCGCAATCGGTGGTTGTTTTGCCAGCATCGTTCTTATCTGTACAGGTGAAGTGTGTGTACGTAAAACTATGTTCGAAGCAAGGTAGAACGAATCGTGCTCATCCCTAGCTGGATGCCATTCAGGTGTGTTCAAAGCATCAAAGTTGTGCCAGACGTCTTCGATTTCCGGTCCTTCGACAACTTCAAACCCCATTGAAACAAAAATCATTTCAATTTCTTCCAAGGTTTTGGATATTGGATGTCGATGTCCCACCTTTCTTTTGGCTCCAGGTAAAGTCACATCAACCCAAAGCTTTTCAATGGCTTTTCTTTCTTCCTCTTGCTTCAGTTGATATCTTTTTTCCTCTATCATTGCTTCTATCTTGTCTTTAAGCTCGTTCAAGAGTTTTCCAACCTTTGGCCTTTCTTCTGGTGACAAATTTGCAATGTTTTTCATTTGCTCTGTTATTATCCCTTTTTTCCCAAGGTATAAAGCTTTTACTCTGTCAAGTTCAGATAATTTGTCAACCTTTTCTATATCTTTCATCGCTTTTTCGACTATGTCTTCGAACATGTCAAAACACCCCCGACATATGCCTTGACGGCCTCCAGTAAAGATACCATTCCATCACCTGTGACAAATTTAAAATCTTTGTTGAAAAACGCCACACTTTCAATTTTGTGGATATTCATTGTCCCGGAATCTGTGACTATGGTGTTGCAATTCAAAAATTGAGCCAATTTTTTCAAAAGTTTTATTCGTGTTAACTCACCAAACCTTGGATGATATGGTCCTGCAACTATTGTCTCTTCTTGGTCTTTGGGAACAAACAAACCTATTCGAATTACCTTTACATTTTCAGCAATTAATATTGCAAGCATATCACTGCAAACATCTAAAGCTTCCTCAATGCTCAGTAGTTTATAGATTTTGTCCTTGTACCAATTTTCTAGCTTTGTATTCTTGAGAACAAGAGTTGGATGAATTCTACAAGTTTTTGCACCAATTTCAGCGGTTTTCTCAGCGTTTTTTATTTCCTTCCAATAATCGCTCTCGGGTAATCCCACCATCAAATGAACGCCAAAATCCACACTGTGTTTTTTCAACGTTAAGCAAGCTTGTTCAACCTCCTTTGCCGTGTATCCTCTTTTTGTCGCTTGTAAGACGTCGTCATCGAACGATTGGACGCCTATTTCAACGAACTTCACTCCATGTTCTTTTAACATTGTGATTTTTTCTTCGTCTATTTCATCAGGTCTGGTGGAAATTCTAATTCCCTCGCAAAGTCCCTTTTGAATGTATTTGTTTGCCCATTTTAGGTATAGAAGTTGATCAGATTCGGGTAAACCAGTGAAAGTTCCGCCGTAAAAGGCTATCTCAAATTTTTCTTTAGAAACTTGAAGAAAGGAAGAAATCATCCAATCCAATTCTTGGAATGAAATGGGATTGGATACTCCAGTAATACCCTGTTGGTTGCAGAAAATACATTTGTTTTTACATCCACCTTGAGGTATGAACACAGGAAAGATCCTCAAGTATTTTCCTCCTTTTTTAACTTTTCAAGGGCAAGTTTTGCCGCGACTTTTTCTGCTTCTTTTATGGAGGTACCTTCTCCTACGGCAAGAACTTTTCTTTTAAGGCGAACCTCTACGGTAAATTTTCTCATATGGGAAGGACCTTCTTCTTTAACCAAAACGTACCTTGGTAGCGCTTTGTACTTTGCTTGAGTTAATTCTTGCAGAGCAGTTTTATGATCAAGGATGATTTTACCTTCCGCAACTTGTTTTATGTAAGATTCAAAGTGCGGTAACATTACTCTTTTAACTACCTCGAACCCTCCATCGAGGTACAAAGCACCGATCACAGCTTCAAGTGCATCGGCTAATATCGAATCTCTGTCACGTCCTCCCGTTATTTCCTCACCTCTTCCAAGGAACAAAAATTCTCCTAGGTTTATATCCCTTGCCACCCGGGCAAGAGCTTCTTCGCTAGCCACAGCTGCTTTTATCTTTGCCATGTTTCCTTCCGAAAATTCCTCAAAGTTTTTGTACAAATAATCAGACAGCAGCATTTCTATCACGGAATCGCCAAGAAATTCCAATCTTTCGTTGGAAATCACATCGTTTCTACCCTTTTGTTTTTGTTCATGCACGTACGAAGAATGGCAAAGGGCAATGAATAACAGCCTTGGTTCAAGAAACCAGTATTCTATTTTTTCCATAAAGTTTATAATCCTTTGTAATTCTTCTTCGATCACTTAAGCATCATCTCCAACCTTTCGGCAATCTTGTTTGAGCTGAGGTTGTACAGTTCATAAAGGGCTTCGTATGGACCTGATACGGCATGTTCCTCAACAGCTATTTGTTCAAATTGAGTTGGAATTATACCATTTGTCAGCAAGAATTTGCTGACGATGGCAGCCAACCCAAGAGGAGCTGCGTGATCTTCGACTACAAGCACCTTTCTACCTGAACAATATTTTTTAAGTGTTTCCTTGTCCAAATCAAACGGACATGAGACATTTAAAACAGCAACTTTTCCTTTGAATTGATCTGCGGCTTTGATCGCATTTTCCACCACAGAGCCACACGTAATAATCGTTACAGTATCGCCATCGCGAATAACATCGATCTTTCCATATTCAAATACGTAATTCTCATCGAAGAAAAGAGAACCATCTTCGCGTGTTATTGGGGACATCTTTGCCCTACCCATTGCAACCAGGAAGTTCCCGTATACCCCTGCAATGTAGCGAATAACTCTGTCGGTTTGGTTTGGATCGGCTGGAACTATCACTTTGTAGCCAAGCCAATTTGCCGGTGCGGAAATGTAATCTAATCCATGGTGCGTTTTTCCATCCTCGCCAACGTTCAATCCGCAATGCGTTACAACGACTTTCAAGTTGGTGTTGTTTATGGCGTTCAACCGGTGTTGGTTGTATGTTTCACTGACCCCAAATACTCCAAAGTCCGCGAAGAATGTGACTATTCCCTCACAAGACAAAGCTCCAGCAACTGTTGCGGCATTGTGCTCTTGAACACCGAGTTGGAAAAATCTTTCTGGTGCGTGCTTTTGTACCTCGTCGAGTTTCACCGAAGATGCAAGGTCACAATCTATTGCCACAACAGGCGTTTCTGAATCAAGATTAGCCTTAACTATATCTAACAGTGCCTTTCCAAAAGCGGTTCTGTTATCAATCTTATCTTTGTACGTTCTGAAAGGAGTGGCTTTTATCTTAATCGAGTAATCTGTTTTCGGTTGCTTGTGTTTTGCAAGTGGCAATTCTTTTCTCATCTGAATGTATTTATCAATATCGTTTTCAAGTCCAAGTTCTGCAAGAGCTTTATCCAGTTGCTCCCTGCTCAAGGGCTTACCGTGGAAAGACACATCGTTCTCCATGAACGAAACGCCTTTACCAATAACTGTGTGGGCTATTATTGCAACTGGATGAACCTTATCTTCGTAAGCCTCCTTTAAAGCGTTGAACAGCTGCTCAAAATCGTGTCCATCCACCTCGAGAACTCGCCACCCATCTGCTTCGTAGTTTGCGCGTATGTTGACAGGCATCACATCACGTGCTCTACCTGAAATTTGAGCATCGTTGTAATCTATAACCACAGTTATATTACTCAAACCAAATTTTCTTGCCACCCTGCGAGCTTCTGCAACTTGCCCTTTGGCTTGTTCTGCATCGCTCATTAAAACATAAACATGGTAATCCAGCCCCTTTATCTTACTGGCAAGTGCAAAACCTACACCAGCTGACAACCCTTGACCAAGGTTCCCGGTCGACCAATCAATACCTGGAATTCCTCGGGTGACGTGACCTTCAAAAATACTCGATGGATGTCTAAAACCAGCTATGACTTCATCTATGTTTACAAACCCAAGTCTACCCAAGACAGCATAAACGCCAGGAGAAGTGTGACCATGGCTGATGACTATTCGATCTCGCAAAGGATCGTTGGGATTTTTTGGATCAATGTTTGCAAAGGAATAAACAGACAAGAATATTTCCAGTGAAGACATAGATCCACCGGGATGTCCAGAATTGGCCACATAGGTCATTTTGAGGATATCTCCGCGGCACAATCTTGCAAGTTGCTTGAGGTGGGAAATTGTTTGCTTATCAAAATTTTTCATGCTTTTACCCTCCTTCTGCATCAAATTCTCATTTGCTTAACCTTGATATTATCATCAGCACAACACTCAGTAAAGCGCTGATAATCAAACAAGTCATCAGCGGAAAGTAGAAAACAAACTTGTCTTTTTTGATAATTATATCCCCAGGCAATCTTCCGAAGGGTAAAATCTTTCCCCAAAGGTAAATGAATGCGCCTGCTAAAACCAGCAGTATTCCGATCAGGATCAAAACCTTACCCACTTGGGGCATTCTTCTCACCCCTAAAATACGAGAAAGGTACGTATATCATCTGCCCATCTTCGGAAACCAGAGAGAGTCTTTGTCTAAAGACATCGACGGTTTGAACCTTATATTTCTTGTCCTCATAAACAACTGTTTCACCTTCGCTCGGTATGCCTTCAAGTTCCTTGGCATAAAAGTCGTATTCGTAAAGTAGACAGCACAAAAGCCTTCTACATGCACCAGATATCTTTGCGGTGTTTATCATCAATTGTTGACATTTTGCATGTTTTAAAGTTATGCTGTCAAATTCTCTAAGAAAAGTGCTGCAACATGTTGGTAAACCACACAAGCCTAGTCCTCCAAAAAACCTCATTTCATCTCTAACACCAACTTGTCGAAGTTCTATCCTGGTTTTGAAAATTCTTGCTAGATCTTTGACGAGTTCTCTAAAATCCACCCTAGTTTCGGAACTGAAGAAGAAAACTAACCTTGATCTGTCAAACATGTATCTAGCATGAAGAAGCTTCATTGGAAGCTGGTGTTCTTTGACTTTCTCTTTGCATATTTTCAAAGCTTCCTGTGCATCTTTGAGATTTTGCTCATGAACTGCCAAATCTTCTTGTGTCAACTTTCGAATTATTGGCTTTAGCTCTGATCCTACTTGCTCAATGCTCATCTCGCGCGGGCCAAAGAGAACTTTTCCAACGTCCATACCAAATTCCGTCATAACGAGGACCAGATCGTTTGGTTTTATATCTTCCCCGTTTTCTGCAAAATAGTGTATTTTTCCCTTTGGAAGTATCTCCACCCCATAAACGGTTGCCATAAGTTGCATTTTTTCACCTTCTTGATATCCTTCTCGATAAAATTAACAAGTTGAATAAAGCCAAGGAAGAGTTAAAATTCTTCAACTTGTTTGAAAGGATCGAATCGAGAAATCTTGCAAATTGCAGGTTGTGTATTTGCTTAGATTCCAAGATCAGCTGAATAATTCGGCAACATTCAATTATCAAGTACGACAAATCTAGTTTCTCGGATTTAGAAACAATTTGCGCATGGGTCTCCAGAATGAAATCGTAGTCCTTTGTTTTCATTTCATCAATTAAATTGTTTAGCATGTAAAGCAGCAATATTTTTTGCTGGGCATTTAACTTTTCGTTACCAAAAAGATCCAAAAGTAAATTGACGCTGAAGTTTCTCGGGGTTGGTACAGCATTTTCAAGTAAATACTCAAGCACATCAAAGTCACTGCAAGCAAGTTTGTACAAGCAGTCAAAGTACTCCGTTCCATAGAGTTTTTCGCGTAATTTTTCGAAAAGTTCTTTTGGCAAATAAAGATCGAAAGTTTTTACCCTGCTTCTTATCGTAGGCAAAAGATCGTTGTAACGCATTGTCACAAGTGCTATCGTCGACTTTGAAGGTGGTTCTTCCAAAGTTTTCAACAGTGCATTTGAAGCCTCAGCGAGCATGTTCTCGGCTTGAAAAATTACGACGATTTTTGCATCATTTGTGCTTGCGACAGAAAGGAAATCTATTATGGTTCTCACATCGTCAATTCCGACTTCCTCAAACAAAAGGTAGTCCTTGGTCAATTCCTTTAATACCTTTGGAATAAGGGCTTCGGCCAAACCACGCATTTTACATCTTATGCATATTGAAGAACCAACGTTCTTCTCAAAAAACCATTTGATTCTTTCGGCGGTTTTATCAAGAAGTTCCATCATTTGCATCACCTGTACAAGTCCATCAGTAAACCATAAATTTCTTGAACTTTGGCCGCCAAGTTCAAAGCACCTTTTTCAGCTTCAAGAAGACTTTGAGCTATTTGTTGAAGTTTTTCATCTACTTCTTCAACAACTACGAAAAGATCTGTGCTCGCTTGGAAATCTTTTGACATTTTATAGAGTTTCTTTTCCACAAGTTTTAAAAATTCCTTTACGCTTTCCCTATATCTTTTGAAGTTTTCCTGAGTAGGAGATCTAACAAGCTTGTTGCCACAATCAACGATTCTTTTGATTAAGTCTTCTAATATTTCATTCAATGTTTCCTCTTCGACTATTTCGAATACTTCGGAAAATTTCAACGAATTTGATTCAACCTTTTTTTGGGTACTTCTGGAGATTTTTTTCCTTTTCACCTCGAAATTACGAAGATTCCAGTCTTCCGGTGGATTTATTCTCATGTGAATTACCTCAAGAACAACTTTTTCAAATTTTCAGAATAGGGAGGTTTAACGATTCCCTTTTCGGTGATTATCGCTGTAATAAGTTCATTCTCAGTTACGTCAAAAGCCGGATTGTAGACTTTAACACCTTCGGCGGCTATTCTGATCCCTTGTACGTGAGTGACTTCTTCGTGTGGGCGTTCCTCTATAGGAATTTCTGTTCCGTCTTTTATCGTCAAATCTATCGTTGAAGTAGGTGCAGCCACGTAAAATGGTATGCCATGTTTTTTGGCAAGAACTGCCAAGGAGTAAGTTCCTATTTTGTTTGCAACATCTCCATTTGCTGCTATTCTATCGGCACCTACTATTACTGCATTCACTAATCCTTTTTTCATGACCCATCCTGCCATGTTGTCTGTTATGAGAATTGTTTCTATTCCAAGTTGTACCAATTCCCAGGTTGTTAAACGTGCACCTTGCAAGTATGGCCTTGTCTCATCGACGAAAACTCTTATCTTTTTTCCATTTTCCACTGCCGCTCTAATAACACCTATAGCTGTTCCATAGTCAACAGTCGCAAGGGCGCCGGCGTTGCAGTGAGTCAAAACTGTATCGTTGTCTTTCAAAAGGTTCTGCCCATGCATTCCTATAGAGCGATTGGTTTCTATATCCTCGTAAGCCATTTTCAATGCTTCTTCTTCCAGGCGTTTGATTATACTTTTTCGATCAAGGTTAATGCTTTCATTTAAAACTTTTTCCATCCTATCCAATGCCCAGAATAAGTTAACCGCCGTTGGTCTTGTGGAAGCCAACGTTTGTCGAACTTTTTTCATAAACTCAAGGAACTCATCGTTTTTTCCATCAAATTGTTTTGCACCTAAAACATATCCAAATGCCGCGGTAACACCTATCGCAGGTGCACCGCGGACAACCATATCTTTAATGGCAAAAGCAACTTCTTCAAAGGTTTTACAGTGGACAAAAACTTTGCTGTGCGGTAGTTTTCTTTGATCAACAAGGATAAGACAATCCCCAGTCCATTCCATTGTCAAAGTCTTCAAAGTCATTGATTTTTTTGTCCCTCCTCCACTAGAAGGTAAATCTTTATGTCGCTGGATTCTTTGAAAGCTTTGAAATCTTCGCTTATCCATTTTAACCAAAGTTCTTGTGCTTTTGCTTCCTTCAACATATCAACTATATCCTGATAAACTTCTTCAAGTGGAAGATAAGTTTTGCTTCTTTTATCCATGACTCGGTAAATTTCCCAACCACCAGCTGTTTCAAATGGTCCTAAGATTGCGTTAACTGGGCTTGCAAAAAGTTTTTCTTCTATCTCCTTGTTGATGAAATAGCTGTTTCTTTCAACCCATCCAAGGTCACCTGCTCTGTCTTTCGATAAAGGATCTATGGAAACCTCAGCCGCAATTTTCTGAAAGTCTTCTCCAGCCCTTAGCCTAGCCAGTACATTGTCGGCTTCTGCTTTTGAGCCAACTATTATCCTCAAAGCTTTTACAGCTTCTTGCAAAGCGAATTCTTCTTTGTTTTTGTTGTAATAATCTTCAACTTCCGATTTGCTTATTTCGACAGATGTTACTGCATTTTGTATAGCTTCGACAGATTTTTGCACAGTGAAAATTCTCCTTAGCCTGTTTTTGAATGTTTCCAAGGTTCCAAGTCCAGATATTCTCAAGTACCAATCGAGATCCGATTCTGTGATTCCATAAGTTGAAAGCGTTCTGTTGAGTTCTTCGTTGACCAAGTTTTCTATCTCCTCTTTCTTTGGCGCTACACCCATTTTCTCAGCCATTTGAACGATCAGAACTTGGTCTATCAAATTGTTCAAAACCTCTCTTTTGTATCGAAGTAGAACATTCATGCCTTCAGAAGTGTTAACAAGAACTTGGTAGAATCTCTCATCAATCGATCGAATTTCGAAAAGTAATCTTTCAACATTTGCTTCTTCGTTGAGTTGTTGCATGGTTATGATTGTTCCATTTACTTCTGCTACCACAGTGTCATCTGGATTAGCAGTTTGAGCCAACAGCAAGCCAAAGCTTAATGCAACCACCGTTAAAATCAAAAGAATTTTTTTCATACCAACTCTCCTCCTTTCGCCTTTTCCCAAAGCTCATCAAGTTGAGCTAAAGAGAGTTCCTTCAAATTCATTCCATTTTTTCTGGCGTATTCTTCGATAAGGTTAAAGCGCTTGACAAACTTTTCCGTGGCTTTCCTTAATGCAAGCTCTGGATCAACGTTGAGAAATCTAGCAACGTTTACCACTGCAAAAAGTAAGTCTCCTATTTCCTCCGTTAATTGTTTTTGTTCCCCCCTTTCCATTGCTTTCTTAAGTTCTTCAATTTCTTCCATTACTTTCTCCAAAGCCCCAGACACATCTGGCCAATCAAATCCAACGGCTGCGGCATTTTCTTGAATGCGTCTGGCTAAACTGAGCGCAGGTAAAGCCTGATTGATTTTACCAATGCTTGATTTTGTTTCATCTCCTTTTTCTTTTGATTTGATCTCTTCCCACTGTTGGTAAGAATAGCCAGGGCTTTGACCAAACACATGTGGATGTCTTCTGATGAGTTTATCCTTGAGAGTTTTCATAACATCTGCGATGTCAAAAGTCCCATTCTCGGAGGCAATTTGGGAGTGAAATATAACTTGGAGCAACACGTCTCCCAGTTCTTCTTTCATTTTTTTTGTATCTTTGTTGTCTATTGCTTCAACAAGTTCGAATGCTTCCTCGACGACGTATGGTTTTAAAGATTCATGAGTTTGAGCACGATCCCATGGACAGCCTTTTTCAGAACGAAGTGTTTTCATTATTGAGATCAAACTATCAAATTCTGAACATATTTTATCCAAAGATCAAACCCTCCTTTTCAGTGAAACAACTTCAACACGGTCTGAACAATCTTCCGCCCGGTCTGCGATGTCAGCAATGTTTCTGACAAGTTCTTTGAGATGCAATTTTTGGGGATAAGGTATATCGCTGGCAAAAATGCTTTTTATCGTTTTTCTTTCCTCAACATCAACTTCGTGTTCCTTCTGCTCAGTTAAAAGTACATACTCACCAACCTTATCCAAGTCTTCAAAAAGATAATATATGGAAAGTTTAAGAGCTTCATAAGTTTCTATGGATAGATCAAGGATTCTGAGGAAGTTCATTCTAAGTTCCTGTGGGATGAAAGGCCTTTCGAATTCAAGCATATCTGCAACATATTCAGCTTTATTTGCCACTTTATCCGCCGATTCGATTATCCCAAGCAGGTCTCCTCTGAAGTTTGGAAGAAAAGCCCCACCATACATCGTCGATTCAATTTGCCTTCTCAAATCATCTGCACGATGCTCGTTGACTCTCACCTTTTCGGCTAACTCTTGAAATTCATCCTTGCTGTCAAGGTAAGCTTTGATGGCTTCTCGAAGGTTTGTAAGAGTATTGCCTATCACGTCCAAGAAATTTAAGACTTTGTCAACGATTTCCCTTTCTTTTTTACCCAAAATCCAACTCATCTTAAAACTTCTCCCCTCAATTGAAAAACTTTATACCTCCATTGCGCAATTATACTTTACCATAACAAAGAAAAAAAGAAGACCATGTTGACCAATGTGTTATGAAATATTCCATGAATAACAAATTGTTTCTCCTCAAAATCAATTTTGCTCATCGATGGTTCAAAAAATTCAAATATTTTTCAAAATCATCGAATTAAAGCTTGAAAAAGCTCAGTGTTTAATTTTTACTTTCCGTATACTTTATAATGGACTGCAGTCCAAAAAGACCAACGACTTTGTTGGTCGTTTTTGTTGTGCCACAAAATCTTTGTGAAGGAAGAAGGAAATAAATAAAAAAAGAGGAATATAACTGCAGTCCAAATTGATTAAAAGGTTATTAGGATTTGGGGTGTTAACCACAGAAATTTATAAAGGGAGGTTAGGAAAGTTGTTCTCAAATACAATTGATGTTCTCAAATCAACCATGGATGTTTGCGTCTTAAGGCAAAATGTTCACGCGCAAAATATAGCAAACGCTGAAACGCCTGGATATAAGAGAAAATACGTTGCTTTTGAGGAGCTGCTTAAGTCAGAGATGAGGCTTTCATTAGTAAGAACACACGAAAAGCATATGTCCTCATCGCAAAGGTCATTTGGTCCGAAGATCTTCACTGAAAAGGATGTTTATTATCGAAACGATGAAACAGGGGTTGACATCGATTTTGAAATAGCTCAAATGACAATGAACGGTTTGAAATACGAGATTCTTTCAAGATTGGTGAGCAAAAACTTTGAATATTACAACATAGTCTTACGAGGTGTATAATCATGTATGAGTTTTTAACGATGAAAGTCAGCGCGTCTGGTATGACTGCGCAACGGCTTCGGTTGGATATCATTTCAAGCAACATTGCAAATTCTGAGACAACCAGAACCGACAGAGGAGGTCCATACAGAAGAAGAGTACCAATATTTTCAGAATATATTCTCAAGTTTGGTCCAGCAAAAAGCAGTGGTGTGAAAGTGGTAAGAATAGAAGAGGATCCTTCGCCGTTTAGGCTTGTTTATGATCCAAGTCATCCAGATGCAGACGAAAATGGTTATGTGAGATTGCCAAACGTCAATGTTCTAAGAGAAATGATAGATCTGATAAACGCCCAAAGATCATATGAAGCCAATGTTGCCGCGTTCAATACGACGAAAGCGATGATAAACAGCGCTTTGCAAATAGGAAGGGGATGATTGAATGATAGATAAAATATCGGGTTTTACAGGTGGCTCTAATCTCGATAAGCCAAGGGTTAACAAGTCTAGTTCAGATTTTTCCTCTATATTGAAGGATGCCATAGAAAAAGTCAACCAAATGCAGAAGAATGCAGAAAAACTTGCGACTGACTTTGCGCTTGGAAGGATAAGTAACATTCATGAAGTTATAATAGAAGCTGAAAAAGCCACAATAGCTTTGAGGTTGACGAATGAAGTCAGAAACAAAATAGTCGAAGCTTATAGGGAAATCATGAGAATGCAATTGTAAGCTTGATTTGTTTGACTTTGCCAGCCGTTTAGTTGACAATCAAACGTTGTCATGGTAAAATTACAGATGGTTGGCCGGGGTGGCGGAATTGGCAGACGCTGCGGACTTAAAATCCGCTGGAGGAGAGTCCTCCGTGTCGGTTCGACTCCGATCCCCGGCACCAAAGTGAAAGAAATCCTCGATTGAATGGTATTTCGATTGAAAAATATATTCGGTGCGGGGTGGAGCAGCCAGGCAGCTCGTTGGGCTCATAACCCAAAGGTCGCAGGTTCAAATCCTGCCCCCGCTACCAGAAAAAACCGGGGCTGTTGATGCCCCGGTTTATTTTTTTTTTGATTAAACGCTGAATCAAAACAATCTACCGGCCGGCAATACAAGTTTTAAGACCTTTTCGAAAACATACCATATTCCAAAAGTTGTTGCCACCGAATAAGCTGCACTGAAGAAAAGGTCGATTTTTCGAAAATCTGGCTTCAAAAGCAAGTAGGTAACCATAGAGAGAAAAATCGTCGCCAGAATGAATCCAAAATAATCCATGAGGATAACATACACAATGGAACATACGATATAAGTAATGACTCTCAACAGTGCTTTCAAATCAATATTTGTAACTTTCCTTTCTTGTTTAATCTCTTTGAGCATTTTGGTAAATGATACGGCAAGCCAAAGAATCGATAAACAGATCAAAGCAACAGAGAAAATTTTTGGAAAAACATCCCCAGGAAGAAGTGTTCCAAATTTTAAAATCCTGATCCTGTAGGATTCTCTAAGAAATGCAATACCTGTAATTAGAAAGCCAATTGATGCGAAGAATTCTTTCATTGATCTCATTATCCTATGACTCCTTTCGAAACCTGGCGTGCCAGCGCTGACACGCCAGGGGAAAATGTGTTAACTATTTTTTCCTTTTCCAGAGAGTTTTCTGTAGTTTTCATCAGCAGCTTTCCAATACTCTTCAAGAGCTGCGCCAGTTCTAAAATCAACAATTATGTTCATTTCTTCCATTCTCTTTTGGAACTCAGGATTATTCGCGATTTTTTCAATGATGCTATTGAATTGGTCGACTATTGATTTCGGGGTTTTTGGTGGGAAGAAGAAAGTGTTCGATAGCCTGAAGATATAGTCCTTATAACCCAATTCTACAGTTGTTGGAACGTCTGGTAATAGTTTGATTCTTTCTGTGTCATGAACTGCCAAAGCTTTTAATTCACCAGATTTAAGATAAGGTATGGCACTGGGCAATCCAACCATGGCAAGGTCTATGTGACCACCAAGCAAGGCTGTTATCCTTGGAGTATCTCCTCCCTCGTAAGGAACAGCCCTCAAAGCTCCTGGAACGATTGCTTCAATACCAGCATATTCAAAGTAAGCAACGCCACCTGTACCAAATCCTATGGCGTATTTCTTTGGATTAGCTTTGGCATCCTTTAAAGCTTCTTTCAAATTTTTCCAAGGCATATTTGCTCTAGTGAGAGTTACTCTTGGCGAGACTATAACCATGCATGCCGGTGTGAAATCGTACCAGTTGAGAGGTGATACATCCGTGTAATAGTTACCAAGCATTGCTTCGTGATACCAAAATACGATCGACCCATCTGGTTTGGACTTAAAAACATAATCTGCTGCAACTGCTCCTTCAACACCAACCATGTTTACAACAACCATATCCTGCCCTGTGTACTGTTTCCAATATTCAGAGATGATCCTTGCTGTAATATCGCTTATTCCACCTGCGCATATGGAACAATAACTGTAACAGGACCAGAGGGGTACTGCTCAGCAAGTAGTACAACGGAGAACAGCATAAACAGAGTTAAACTTGTTAAAAACACTTTCTTTAACATACTTTCACCTCCTGCAATCTCGCTAAATTTATGAACCTGCTAACTTCTTGGCAGTTCTTGCCGCTTTCACATTGATATACCAACCAAGTGCAAACAAGATTGCCGCCCCAATGAGCAAGCTTAAGGATATTGGCCTTGTAAACAGTGGTTTCAAACTGCCATCGTACATAGCTAAACCTTGTCTAAAATTCTTCTCCACAATTGGTCCAAGTATGAAAGCAGTTATCAATGGTACAAGAGGAAATTCTATCTTCCTTAAAACATAACCTATCAATCCAAAAATAAAGACAATCCAGATGTCAAATATTCTGTTGTACAAGCCGTACGCACCTATTGCCATACAAGCGGCGATCGCTGGAAAAAGGTAATAAGATTTTATGCTTAAACTGTAGATCAAAAATTTCATCAATAATATTCCTATGATAACCATTACGATTATCCCGACCAACTGTGCTGCGAAAACTGTATACGCATATTGAGGGCTATCTCTGAACAAAAGCGGCCCAGGAAAAAGTCCATGAATCATGAATCCACCTATCATCATCGCTGTGACAGAATCGCCTGGTATGCCAAGGGAAAGCAATGGCACTAACGCCCCTGGAATTGTTGCGTTGTTGGCAACCTCGGATGCAATTATTCCATCAGGTATGCCTGTTCCAAACTTCTCTGGGTGTTTAGAGCTTGATTTTGCAAGCCCATATGCGAGTACGCTTGAGGTAGCTCCCCCAACTCCTGGAAAGACTCCTGTGACAAAACCAACTATCATCGATCTTATGAAATTCGCAGGTTGCCTAAGAATTTCCTTCAAGGCCCAGGAAACAGCTTTTAAACCCATACCAGCTTTTCTTGCCTCTAGTGGGACAATGTTCTGGGTTCTTTTTTCTATTGCAATCATTATTTCAGAAATGCCAAACAGTCCTATGAGTAAAGGTAAGATATCTATACCAGCAGCAAGACCGCGTATTCCAAAGGTGAGCCTTCTTACTCCAGTTATATCCATTCCTATCATTGATAGCATAAACCCTACAATCAAGCTGATAGCATTTTTTATAAATCCTCCTTCGATGATGCTCATACAACCAGCAAATGCTAAAACGCCAAGTGCAAAATACTCATAAGGCCCGAATTTTAAAGCGAATTGAGCTATGGCATAAGTTGCAACTATCATCAAGAAGATGGCGATAAAACCGCCAAGGAACGATGACATCAACCCTAAGCCAAGTGCTTTGGCTGATTCTCCTCTCTTTGACATCGGGTAGGCATCAAAAGTTGTCGCTATAGACGAGGGGGTACCAGGAATGTTTATCAAAGCCGCGGATATAAAACCACAGTTATGGTGCTTATCATTTTATATAAAATTTTTTTGCAAATGTAAAGTTGAAAAAATGAGATTTGCAAACAACTATTTGGAAAAATGTCTTGTTTTTCCAAAAAAATATTCAAGTTCGCAATTTTTCGTGATCTTTTTAGTAATCTCACGTTTTATCTAATTATTCAAACTTTGTTTATTTACATCTCAGGAAAAAATCCAAAAAGGTATGCTTAAAACTCATACAATTACTCAAGAGCAGCTTGAAGAAAAAAATCTCGCAAAAGAAAATTTTATGGTTGTAAAAAAATCATAAATTATTCTATGTATCACTTAGTCCTATAAAGCCTATCGCCAGCGTCACCCAAACCAGGTAAGATGTATCCATGATCGTTCAACTGTCTGTCCAAAGAGGCTGTGTAGATTTTCACGTCTGGAAAATTCTTTTCTACCTCTAAAACGCCTTCAGGAGCTGCTATCAAGGAAACAAAAACAATCTGCTTCGCACCTTTTTCTTTTAAAATTCGAATTGCGTGCACAGCCGAAAATCCCGTTGCGAGCATCGGATCAAGCAGGAAAGTCACGGTACTGTTTGATAAATCCGGTAATTTGCAATAGTACTGAACAGGTTTTAAAGTCAGAGGATCCCTGTAGATTCCTATATGTCCCACAGAAGCGTTTGGAAGTAATTCCAATATGCTGTCCACCATTCCAAGCCCAGCTCTCAGGATGGGGACAACGACTATTTTCTTGTCTTCGATGGCATAACCTTTTGTTTTTTCCAACGGTGTTTCAATCTCAACTTCTATTGTTTCTATGTTTCTTGTCGCCTCATAAGCAAGAAGAAACGTTATTTCTCTTAAAAGTTCCCTGAATTCTTTTGGACCGGTATTTTTGTTCCTCATTATGGTGAGCTTGTGCTTTATCAAAGGATGATCGACTATGAATAAGTTTTTCACTTTGCCACCCTCCCTGTATCAATTTCCAAAAAGGCAAAATAAAAGGGGAGTTTTTGTCAACTCCCCTTTTGAATCGGCCCAAAGTTTTTAAATGGCCAAATGCGCAATATTGGTTTACCTATTATATGATCTACTGGTACAAAGCCAAAATATCTGCTGTCAAAGCTTTCGGGGCTGTTGTCTCCCATCATGAAATAAAATCCTTCAGGTACGATTATGGATATTCCTTCATCGGTTTGTTTGATAAAATCGCGAGGGTTCAAACTTTCGTAGACATCGTCGTCGAACACTATGCCAAGTGGAACAGGATACATTCCTCCAACGATGGAGAAAACCAAATTTGCCGCCAAAGGATCTTGTTTAGCCAATTGTTGGAGGTACTCTCGGTAAGCACTTTGATTTTGTCTTAGCTTGCTTGCCTCAATCAACCAATTCCAAAGATCAGGGTATCGAAATACCCCATCTGGAAGGTAAGCTATGTCCTTCAAACTTTCGGGTATTGTACCGTTCACGTAAACCCGGTATTTTCCTGTATCATCGATTTTTATCTGTATTACATCCCCAGGCTTTCCAACAACTCTTTTTACGTATTTTACGTGGCCTTTGAACCTTGCAGGTGCGAATAGATCCATGAATTTGTCGAATAAGCGAAGCATCTGTTGCGCTCTTTCATCGACGAAAGGCGACCAAAAAACAACAATATCACCTGTCTCAGGTTTTCTAACAGTATAGGTGATTTTCTCTATGAACAACCTGTCGTTGATGTTTATGGTTGGTATCATGGATCCAGTTGGTACTAGCATGGTTTCGAAGACAAAAAGCCTTATTATTGTTGCGGCGACTACGGCGTACAAAAAGGCTTTTAACCATTCAATTGCTTCTTCTTTAAGCGTTTTTCTTCTCATCTTCATTGGTTGGTATTTCTTTTCGTTCTTTAAGTTTTATTTTACCTTTGACATCACGCAAATAATAAAGCTTGGCACGCCTTGATGTCGATTTTTTGACAACTTCGATCTTTTCTATAACTGGTGAATGATATGGAAAGATTCTCTCAACACCTATACCACCGCTCGCTATCTTTCTGACGGTAAAGGTTTTTCCAAGACCAGAACCGCGGATGCTTATCACTATGCCTTCGAAAGCTTGTATCCTTTCTTTACCACCTTCGACAACCTTTACATGCACTCTCACAGTGTCTCCTGGCCTAAAATCGGGATGTTGTCGATACTGATCTTTTTCAACCAGCCTAACTAGATTATCCATGCTCACAGCTCATTCCTCCTCTCCGATCAATCTGTCAATAATTATAGCAGCCGCAGCACGTACAGATAAATGATTGTAATCAGAATTACCACGAATTGGATCAAGTGCGTAATCACAAATTTGCAAAATTTCGTTTGGTAATCCCCAGCCTGTTCCAAAAAGTATAAGAACAGGCCTTTCTGTTTTTCTAATCAACTCCCTTGCTTGTGAATAAGACATGCTGTTTGGTCGACGTTTTGCTGATGTGAAAAATTTCAAAGGCTCGTAACCGGTTTCGGTTTTGATTTCTTCAATTACGTCCTCAAGGTAAGGTTTAACCGCGACTAACTCCAGGGCTTGTGTTCGACTGAAGTTTCTTTTCTTGCCGTATTCGTCCTTCCAATATTTCAAGACAGTTTCTACAACTTTTTGTTGGGCTTTTAAGTTTGTAACAACATAATATTTCTTGATATGGTAAGTTCTAGCTGTTCTTGCTATGTCATGAATGTCTAAGTTCGTCACAGCTGTTGAAATTATCTTGCCATCTTTGCCTAATATAGGGTAATGTATCAAAGCTACACGAACGTCATTCAACATTTTTTATCCAACCCCCTTATCAACAATATGAGAGCTTGTTTGTCTTTTTCCGTGAATTCATGTTTAAGAAACAAATCGGGTCTTTTGATAGCCGTCCGCTTTAAACTTTCAGAGAGTCTGTACAATTCTATTTCCTCGTGATTTCCGCTTAAAAGAACTTCTGGAACTTTCATTTCTCTAAAAATTGCCGGCCTTGTGTAATGCGGATGATCCAAAAGATTGTTGAAAAACGAATCTTGTCTTAAGGATTCCTCCTCAACTACTCCTGGCACAAACCTACTTACCGCATCGCAAATTACCATTGCCGCAAGTTCTCCGCCGCTTAAAACGTAGTCTCCTATGGAAAGTTCTAGATCAACTATTTTCATAACTCTTTCGTCCACGCCTTCATATCTTCCACATAGAATGAGCAAGTTTTCCTTTTTGGATAAAAACATGGCTATCTTGTTGTCGAATCTTTCACCCTGAGGGCTTGTCATTACAACAAAAGGTTTCCCGTATTTTTCGACAACGTAATCGTACAACCTATAGAACGGCTCGGGTTTCATAACCATACCAGGTCCTCCGCCGTAAGGATAGTCATCGACGGTTTTATGCTTGTCTTGTGTGAAGTCCCTCAAGTTCAGTATTTCTATCTCAAGTTTTCCGTCTTTGACGGCTTGTGATATAACACCGTATTCTTTGACAACTTTGACAAAGTCTGGAAAAATGGTTGCTATGATGATTCTCATCAAATCCACTCCGGAACTTTGATCTTTAACCTTTTTCCTCTTTCGAACTCTATGACGTAATCTCTTATCATTGGAAACAGCATTTCCTCTTGGTCTTTTCTTATGACAAGTACTTCGTTTGAACCGTTCCAAAACACGTCCTCGACTTTTCCAACAAAGTTACCAGCCTCGTCGAACACATCTATGCCCAAAACTTCGAAATAGTAAAATTCGTTTGGCTTTAACTTTGGTAGTTCTGAGACGTTAACGACTATTTCAAGACCAACAAGTTTTGATGCATTTTCCGAATCTGATATTCCGGAGAATTTCACAATCAAGGATTTCCTTCCTTTTGTAATTTTTTCAACATCTAGTTCGTACATCTCATCCCGCGCTTCATCGTACAATTTCAGCTTTTTGAACTTCAACAAAAATCCCCATATGTTGGTAGTTGGAACGATTTTCACTTGTCCAAACAGCCCATGAGTTTTCGTTATAATTCCAACCACGACGAAATCCTTCACCTGACCACCTTCAAAGTGAAATTGCCATTTCCCTCAAGAGATGCCAAGAGAATCTTGAGGGATTTGATCGTTCTTCCATCCTTTCCTATGACTTGTCCAATATCTTCTTGGTTGACAACTATTTCTATAACTTTTCCGCCTTCTTCGTTGAATTCGACGACTACGACATCTTCAGGATGCTTGACAATACCTTTTAGAATGTACTCTACCAAATCTTTCATAGGTGCGCTTTACTCCTTTGATTTTTTGCCGTACTTAATCTCGTGAACTTTTGCCATGACGCCTGCTTTTCTAAGGATGTTTTCCACTGTTTCGCTGGGTTGAGCACCTTTGAGAATCCATTCCACTGCTTTATCGACATCGACCTTTATTTGGTCGACTTCCTTCATTGGATTGTAGTAACCCAGTGATTCGATGTACGCACCGTCTCTTTTCTTCCTTGAGTCAACCACAACTATCCTGTAAAATGGCATATGCTTTTTACCCATTCTCGTAAGTCTAATCCTAACCACATGGACACCTCCCGTTAAATCTTGAATGGAAATTTCAGTTTTCCTTGTTTAAACCTCTTCATAAGTTCCTTCATTTCTTCGTAAGACTTCAAAAGTTTGTTTACATCTTGAACAGTTGTACCACTTCCCTTTGCTATTCTCAGCTTACGACTTGCGTTTATTATTCTTGGATTTCTCCTTTCCTCTTTAGTCATGGAGTTTATTATCGCTTCAACTTTTTTCAGCCAAGCTTCGCTTGCCTCAAGGTCAATTTTTGGAGCCCCTGGCAAAAGTTCGAGTATTGAAGAAAGTGGTCCGAGCTTTTTCATTTCAGCCAGCTGTTCTTTGAAGTCTTCGAGTGTGAATTCTGCATGAAGAATCTTTTTGCCGATTTCCTCCATCTTTTGTTTGTCGAGCTCTTTTTCTGCTTTTTCAATGAGCGTGAGAACATCTCCCATACCAAGGATCCTGCTAACAATTCTTTCCGCATAGAAAGGTTCAAGAGCATCGACTTTTTCACCCGTTCCTATGAACTTAACTGGCTTTCCTGTAACATAGCTTATTGAAAGGATTACTCCTCCTCTTGCATCACCGTCCATTTTTGAGACTATGAAACCAGTGAGGTTAAGTCTCTTGTCAAATTCTAAGGCAGAGTTTACTGCATCTTGTCCCACCATTGCATCAACAACCATCAAAATTTCATCAGGGTTAGTTATGTTCTTTATCTTTTCAAGTTCTTCCATCATTTCATCATCTATGTGAAGCCTACCTGCTGTGTCCATTATCACTACGTTGTATTGAGAATTTTTGGCAAAACTCAATGCTTCTTCCACGATTTTTAAAGGATTCTTTCTATCGCCTGTAAAAACAGGGATGTTTATGGATTTTCCAAGTTTTTCCAGCTGATCGATAGCCGCTGGTCTGTACGTATCCGCAGCCACAAGAATAGGATTTCTTCCGTTCTTTTTCAAGTATAAAGCAAGTTTTGCAGCTGTTGTCGTTTTTCCACTACCTTGAAGTCCAACGATCATTATTATTGCTGGATGATGTTTTAAATTTAGTGTTGAAGGATGTCTACCCAGGATCGATATAAGCTCATCTCGTATGATTTTTATGAATTGTTGATCAGGAGTGAGACTTCTTAAGACTTCTTCACCCAAAGCTTTGGCTTTAACTGATTCGACGAATTCTTTAACCACCTTGAAGTTGACATCAGCTTCCAACAAGGAAATCTTCACTTGTTTTACAGCCTCTTCGATGTTCTTTTCAGTTATTTTTCCTCTTCCTGAAAGCGAGCGAAAAATTTTCGACAACTTTTCTTGAAGTCTCTCAAACATCTAAAAACACTCCTCAAAGAATGGTATGATAGTTTAAACAAAAAATCAATTAACTATCGATCACGGATGCAACAACATTGGCAAGATAAGATTACAAGATTTTTAAGTTAAATAGGTGAATTTACTTAATCCATCGCTCTATGTAAAATTATTTGTAACACAATGCCATTGAGCGGGGTGAGACGATGAAACTCGGTTTGGATGTTTTTCTTGAAAAGTATGCAAAAAACTATAAACAAGCAAGGCTAGGTCTTGTGACCAATGCAACGGGAATTAATAGTGATCTTAGACAAAACATAGATCTTTTGGTTGAGAAAGGGCTCAAACTTGTAAAGCTTTTTAGCCCAGAACATGGAATATTTGGTGCAGCTGCGGATGGGGAAAAACTTTCTCATTCAAAGCATCCGAAGTATGGAGTACCGATTTACTCGTTGTATGGAGAAACAGTTCGTCCAAACGATGAAATGCTTGAGGGTATCGATGTTTTGATATACGATATCCAAGATGTCGGATTGAGATTTTACACCTATATATACACGATGGCGTATTGTCTTGAAGAATGTGGAAAAAGAAACATAGAGTTTGTCGTGCTTGATCGGCCCAATCCGCTTTCAAGCAAAATCGAAGGTCCTATCATAGAGAAAAATTTTGAAAGTTTTGTTGGAGGTTATGGACTGCCCATTCGTTATGGTTTGACGATCGGAGAACTGGCAAAGTACATCAACAACACTTTCAAAATCAACGCAAATTTAACGGTAATTGCCATGGAAGGATATGATCCCACGCGTTTTTATGATGAACTTGGATTGCTTTGGAATACCCCTTCTCCAAATCTGCCATCCATGGAACATACTATTCTTTACGAAGGTTTTTGCCTGCTGGAGGGTGTTAACGTTTCCGTTGGAAGAGGAACTGTTCATCCTTTCAAATACATTGGTGCGCCTTGGATCGATTCGGAGAAATTATACAAAAGCATGAAAAAACTTTCCCACGATGGTGTAATCTTTAGAGAAAGAGTATTCATCCCATTTGCTTCCAAGTTTCAAGGACAAGTTTGCTACGGGTTAGAGTTTTTCGTGTTGGACAAAAGAAAGATAAAACCTTTAGAAATAGCGATAGACCTAATCGCGGAATTAAGGGAACTTCACACAAAAGACTTTACGTGGGATAGTTATGTTCATTTGGAAACGGAAAGGTTTTACTTCGATAGATTGATAGGCAGCGATTTTTACAGAAAAGCAATAGAGCAAGGCGCACGATCTTCGGATTTTGTTGAAATCTGGGAAAAGCAATCCGCAGAATTCACAAAGCAAGTTCAACCATTTAGAATCTATTAGTTTTGAGAGCGAACTTTTTTGTATAATAAATCTTAGTCAAAAACTCTTGATAGGGGATGACAGTATGGCGAAGGTTTTTTTCACGGATATGAGTGTTAACTCTTCCATGAACATGTTTCAGAAATTTCAAAGACTTCTCGAGCAGCTTGAGCTTGGTAACATCTTGTCAAAGGGAACTTTGGTTGCGGTAAAAGTTCACTTTGGTGAGTATGGGAACTTGGCTTTTGTAAAACCTCAATATTTAAGGATATTGGTTGATCACATAAAAAAATTTGAAGCGAAACCCTTTTTGACAGACGCAAACACCTTGTACAAAGGTCAACGTTCAAACGCTGTAGATCACATTTGGAATGCCATTTTGAACGGTTTTACACCCGAAGTTGTCGGAGCCCCTGTGATAATTGCCGATGGATTGAGAGGAGCAGATCAGATCGAAGTGGAGATAAACGGTAATTATGTAAAAAAAGCCAAGATAGGCTCCGCGATAGCTTTGGCAGATGTACTTATCTCCGTTGCCCATTTCAAAGGACATATGTCTTCTGGTTTTGGTGGAACCATCAAAAACGTCGGAATGGGAAGTGCATCACGAGCTGGTAAACTTGAACAACATTCTGAAACCAAGCCCAAGGTGAATGTTGAAAATTGCGTGGCTTGCAAAATGTGCCAAAGATTTTGCCCAACAGGAGCTATAACTGTACAAAAGTACGCGGTTATAAACTATGATATTTGCATTGGCTGTGGAGAATGTGTGGCGATGTGCAGCTACGGTGCGATGGAGCCAAGGTGGGATAGCTCAAACGAAGTTTTGTGCAAAAAGATGGTTGAATACACAAAGGCGGTTTTAAAAGATAAAAAAGCTGTATTCATCGCTTTTTTGATGGATATCTCACCAGACTGCGATTGTTGGAACGCAAACAAGCAACCGGTGGCGCCAAACATAGGTATTGCGGCAAGTTATGATCCAGTTGCACTTGAACAGGCATGCATAGATTTGGTTATAAAAACTGTTGGTAAAGATCCTTTCAAAGAAATACATCCAAAGGCACCTTGGGAAGTTCAGATTGAATATGCCGAGCAGATTGGACTAGGTTCTAGACAGTACGAGCTTGTGAAAGTTGCGTGCGATTTGCGGTGAGGCAGTTAGTAGTTAATCACAATAACCTTTGACCAGATGACTTGTCGTAGATCAGCACTTTGTCCGAACTGACAAAAACATAAACTGTTTGCCCGGGCTGCAATTTTTGCTCAAGGGAAGTAACGACCTTGAAGATTTGCCCGTTTGTCTGCAGCGTCACAATCTGTTCGCGTCCCATAGGTTCAACTGTGTAAACAGTCGAGCGGATACTATTTTCCTTATATTCCGAGGAGATAACGGCATGTTCCGGTCTAAAAGCTAAAACAAATTCCCTCTGACCTGTCTGTGTCAACGACTCCACAAACGCATAATTCAACTTGCTATCACCGATGTAGATCATCCTATCATCGATGTTCAACTTAGCTTCAAGTAAATTTGCAGGTGGGTTTCCAAGAAAGCTTGCCACAAAGGTATGATTTGGTTTTGCGTATACTTCTTCTGGGGTTCCAATTTGAACAACTCGACCGTTATTCAAAACAACTATTCTATCTGCTATGGCTAAAGCCTCAGCTTGATCGTGTGTGACATAAATCGATGTAATTTTGAGATCTTTTTGAAGCTTTTTTATCTCTGCTCTTACGTTCAATCTCAATAAAGCATCAAGGTTGCTCAAAGGTTCATCAAACAAAAGTATTCTCGGTTCTTTAACAAGAGCACGTGCTATTGCAACACGTTGTTGCTGCCCACCGCTGAGTTGCCAGGGGTAGCGATCCAAAAGTTGGTCTATTTGAAGCATTTGTGAAACTTGAAGAACCTTTTCTCTTATTTGTTGCGGTTTAACTTTTTTAAGCGTCAAAGGAAAAGCTATATTTTCATAAACTTTCATATGTGGATAAAGCGCCCAATTTTGAAACACCAAGCCAACGTTTCTATCTTTTGGCGGTATATTGGTAACATCGACGTCATCGAAGAAAATTTGACCAGAAGTTGGTTTATATATACCGGCTATCAAATACATCAATGTGGTTTTACCGCTTCCAGAGGGGCCAAGTAATACGACGAACTCTCCATTCCCTATGCTAAAGCTAACATTTGAAAGTGCAACAACTTTTCCGAAAGTCTTTGTGACATTTTTCACTTCAACTCTTGCCAAACGAGTTCACCTCCTGATACCACCAGTGTAGACTTTAAATAAAAGCTGTTGACTCGATATGTAGAAAACAATCGTTGGTAGAAGATAAAAAGTCGCTGCTGCAGCAAGTAGTGGCATGTATGCTATTTCAGTTTCCAGATTTGACTCTATGAAAGTTGCCAAAGTCTTATCTATCAGAAAAGTTCGGACATAAATTATGTCCTGCCATCCTGCGAGAAATCCAAAGATTAAAACTGCAACTATACCTGGTTTTATTAAAGGTAAGAGTATTTTTCTCCACACTTTTAATCTTGAAGCTCCATCGATTAAAGCAGACCATTCGGTTTCCCACGGCAAAAGATCAAAGAAACCTTTCATAAGCCAAACAGATAAAGGCACTTCTAAGGCTGCTCTTGCGAATATCACGTAGAAGAAGGAGAAATATCTAATAAAAATCATGTTTGACGGCATAAGTATTCTGTAGAGAAAATAAACCCCAACTATGAGTACTGATCCAGGTAAAGCATGGATGAGCAACATCGAAAGCAAAAGGATTTTACGCCCTCTGAATTTTATTCTTGAAATGGCATATCCAGTTAATGTTCCAACCAAAGTTGTTACAACGGCTACCCCCCCTGCTACTATAGCCGTACTGAGAGCATGTAACCATATATTTTCTCTTAACCCACCAGTGATGGCGATTCGACCTTCAAATAGCAGTTTCCAGTTTTTTAAAGTGAATCTAAAAGTCGAAAAATCAAAATTAGTCGCCATTTGATTACCAAAACTTGATATCACCAAAAGTGCAAAAGCAACAAGAATAGGTGAAGAAAGCGCTAAAAGTACGGCAAGATATATAAACTCTTTAATCTTACTTTTAGTTTCGACGTCCATTTGTGCCATCACAAATCCCCTCTCGGTTCGGTGAGAAGTTTATCAAAACCAAGGATTTTCAACGTAATCCATCCCAAAAACGCCCCAACTATGACTAACAGAACACCTGCTGCGGCTGCAAAACCTTGGTCAAAAATTCCTGTGAAAGCTAATTCATAAACATACAAAGCCCACGGTGTACCGTAGGATTTATCAACTAATCTCCAGGAAACAAGAAGGTAAGTATGAGCGTAAGAGGTTAAAAGACTAAGCAACTGCCAAGTTGCCACGTACATGATGTGCCATCTTATTTGTGGAATTAAAATACGTTTACACAATTGCCAGTCAGTTGCTCCATCAACTCTTGCTGCTATAACATGTTCAGCAGGGATACTACTTATTGCCGACGAAAGCACAATCATGCCAAAGCTTACTCCTACTAGACCGTTTACAAATATTATTACACTCCATGCACCATATGGAAGGTATTCTTGCCCCCAAGAAATGGGTTTTTGAATTAATCCAAGCTTCAAAAATATCGAATTAAGTGTACCGATCTCACTACCATGGAAAAAGTAGTACCAGACCAAACTGTAAACTGCTATTGGGGCCATTCTTGGCAAAAGCCAGATTGTGTTGATAATTGCATTTGAACGTTTCTCCACGAAGAAGTTGATCAAAGCCAACAACAATCCACCAAGTACATTGATCAGTAAAGTAACTGACACAAAAACAACTGTTGTTAGAAAAACAGCTCTAACCGAGGGATCATTTTGGATCGCATGGAACAAACGATAGTAGTTTCTCCAGCCGATAATCATCCACGCGTATCTATTGATGTTCCAATTTCTCAGTGGAGTGAAACTGATGTATATTGTAAGGATCATTGGCAGGAAATAGAATACAACTAAAATTATGAGAGCTGGGACCAGGAAGGTCCACAGCTCTCTTGATCCTTTGGTTCTCATTGCCCGCCGAATCTCCAATCCGTTGGAATTTGACCAACTATTGAAACACTTTGCTTTAGTTCGAGATCCGCATTGATTTTGCTTATTATGAATTCCACAGCTTTATCAGGTTGCATCCTGCCTCTCAAAACGTTGTCCACCACTTCGGCAAAAATTGCTGCAAGTTTTGGATACATGGGATGCATTGGTGGAAAGTTGGTGTAATCGAGCATATAAGCAACCTCACTTAAAAATCTTGCATTTATTGGATGAACAGTTGCCTTCACAATATCCGCCAAAACAGCTTTAACGGACTCGTCCAAATCGATTCGTAAATTGTAAAGATCATCTAGCCACTTTTTGTCAGCAAGTAACTTGGCAGGTTCTTTACCAACTGGCAAGTGAGCGCTTATAATGCTATGAATTGCATTGATATCTGGATCACAAGCTTTTGCAATTATTAAAAACGCCAGTTCGTCGTAAATTTCCTTTAATGCGGTATATTTTGGATTTTGCGAACCAGCCTTAGAACTGATCATCCACATGAACGGCTGGCTCAAGGTAACTGGTTTCTTTCCAGGTTCACCCGCTGGGAACAATGTGTAATAGAACCAGCTTTCAACTTCTTCAGGTGTTAGGCCTCTTGCTTGACCCGTTTTTGGATCTGTGTAATAACTTTTTGTTTGCCATTCTGTCCAGTACCAAGTTCCACCGATGTCGAATAGTGTTTTGCCGCCAACAATGGCAGGATGCACTTGTTTTGCCCAATCCCAAGCCATTATATCACTTGGCAGAAGGTTTTCTCGGGCAAATACCCATTCAATCGTCAACCATTTGTAAACAGCAGGAACATCGAGGACTAATTTGCCCGTCTTTGGATCATATAGCGAACCACCAAAAGCCAATATGAACTGCATCAAGTCTGGATGTGCAGTGCCTCTTCTATGGATCAACCCCCACTCTGAAGCCCCTTTCTGAACAGCTTCTTTTGCCCATTTGTAAACATCAAACCAAGTAAAATTACCTTCAACGACTTTCTTGTCTAAATCAGTTAGATCCAGACCGATTTTTGCAGCTATGTCTTTTCGAATATAAAATGGTCGAGCCTCAGTGTCTTGAGGTAATCCATACAAACCTCCCTTGTACCTTGCGGCATCCACTTGTGTCGTGTAAAAGTCAGACATGAGCTCTTCGTACTTTGTTGCATATTTGCTGATATCTAAGAGGTAACCTTCTTCTGCCAAGGAAGCTATGTATACATAAGAATTCACAAGGAAATCTCCAGCCGTACCAAGCGGTTGTTTGCTCAAAAACTCCTGATACATTTGCGTAAAGTCAAGTTCGTATCTAGTTTCGCGGATGGTAATTTTTACGTTGATGCCATTCTTTGACCAAATGCTGTTTATCCTTCTTGCAGCTTCCACTATTCCTAGTACTCTCATAACGCTATTTGGATCTCCCGAGCTCCAAACACTGTAACGAACCTCGCTTATACCATTCCTCATCAAAGCTTTTCCAACTTCAATTAAACCCTCTTCAATGCTTGCGCTTATCAATAGCGTACCAACAAGGATAAGTACTACCACCAGCAACTTCTTCATACAAACACCCCCCTTGGAAATTTGTTAACTAATAATACATTAACGTTTCTTTTTTGTCAACATTTCGAAATCAAAAATCGAAAGGTTAATGAATTTGGTTCTCTATCGTCAATGGAAAAATGTCAAAGCGAAATAGAAAATGATCTACAAAAAGTCATTAGTGTAAACAATTGATAAAAGCCATTTCCCATACGGGTTTCGAGAGAAAAAATCGAAAGACTAAAGGAGAAAAATTAGAAAGAAAGAATGATACACTAAAGATAAGGGAGGGAAGTTTAATATGGTGAGAAATGTTGGGCTGAATGTTGATACCATTAGATTATCTGGTTCGTTGAAGAATTTGAGAAAGGAGTTAGAACTTCTACGTAGCTTAGAAATAAATTTAGCTGAGATCCCTCCTGCTGGTTTGCATTTCATCTTTGGTGGAAAATTAGTGTTTTCAAAACTAAAAGAGGTACTAGAGGTAATCAGAGATTTCCCTTTCGAATACACGATTCATATGCCAGATCCAGTAAATTTCGCAATAAATAGAGAAGAGGATTTCGAAATAGCCTCAGCTGTGGTCGAGTTTGCAAAGATAATCGATGCAAAAGTCATAGTTTACCATTGTGGTTCTCAACCAGGCATTGAAGGATTTGATTTGGAAGTTCAAAGGCTAAGTCTACTTGCAGATATTATAGGTGATAAAAACATTTTCATAGGCATTGAAAATCTCGATCATGATATTGAGTGGACTTTAAACATATGCAAAAATGTGGGTAAGGAGAAAGTCAAACTCACCATCGACGTTGGTCATTTGTTTTTGCATTGTAACGGTGACGTCTCAAAGTTTATTGAGCAATTGGAGCTGGGGTTGCCGTACGCTGTAGAAATTCATTTTCACGACAATTTTGGTAAGCCAGCTAATTTGTGTTGGAAAGACATAGGTGAAAAGATTTGGTTTGCCTATCTTTATGGTGTAGGTGATCTCCATCTTCCTCTGGGAATGGGAGTGCTCCCGCTAGAAATTACTTTCGAGTTGATAAACAAATATTTTGATGGTTACGTGGTTATAGAGATAAACGATTTAAACAGATTTCAAGAAGATATAGCTAACAGTATTCGCTTGATACGCAAAAATTGTTTTTGTGGATGATAGAATACTCTATGGGGTGATGAAATGCATTTTTTAACATGTGGGCTTCCGGAAAATATTCTGCGTGCTGAAGCATCGGGTAATTTTTCCCTTGCTAAATGTTTGATCGATCAATGGCTTGCAGACGAAAGAACAACTGAACTTCAAAAGGCTCGGCTTTCCTATGAAAAGGAAAGGATCGAAAGGATCTTGAAAACCTATCCTTACGACGAGGAAGAAGCTTTCAAAATAGCCAGCGAGCAAATCGAAGGATTTTCCCGCAAAGAATTTGAACAACTCATCGAGCAAGGCAAACTCGATTTCATATTTGTGGACGGCAAGAGAAAATTTGAAAAAAGGTTTGTTCAAAACCTTGGTTTTAGTATGAGCGAATACAAAAGCAGGATGAAGCAAGATGAAGATACGCTCGAGGCTAGGAAAATTTTGGATGAGCGGATAAAGCAGCTTTTGAACGGAGATAATCCAAAGGTTTATCGAATAAGGGCAAAGGTAATGTTAAAGGTAAAAAATGTCGAGAAAAAATCTCTTAGAGTTTGGCTTCCGTTTCCAAAAGTAGGTCTGCAGGTTTTAGATGTGAGATTAATTTCGGCAAGTAAGTCGGATTACTACGTTTCCGCCAACAACAGCCCTCAGAGAACCATTTATTTCGAAGGTGTGGAGGATGAGTACTGGGTTGAGTTTGAGTACAAGATAAAAGAATGGGTCAACAAAGTTGATCTTGAAAAAGTTTCTAGTTCGGTTGATCCTTCTGTTCAAAGATTCTTGGCTGAAGAACCGCCGCATATCGTTTTCACGCCGTATTTGAGATATCTTGCAAATCAAATTGTAAAAAGCGAAAAAAATCCTTATTTAAAGGCAAAGTTAATTTATGACTGGATAACCAAAAACGTTCGTTATTCATACGTTAAGCCTTATGCCACTTACGAAAACATTTCCCAATACGTTGCAGAAAATCTAAAGGGTGATTGTGGTTTCCAGGCGCTTTTGTTCATAACTTTGTGCAGAATTGAGGGAATACCGGCAAGATGGCAATCTGGTTGGTATGCAAATCCAATTTTTGCTTCACCGCATGATTGGGCTTTGTTTTACGTTGAACCATATGGTTGGCTTCCTGCAGATCTTTCTTTTGGAGGAGCAAGAAGAAATGATGAAAACATGAGAAACTTTTACTTTGGTAACCTAGATGCCTTTAGAATGGTTGCAAACGATGATTTTATGAAAGATTTCGATCCTCCCACAAGGTACCACAGAGATGATCCTACCGACAATCAAGTTGGAGAAGCAGAATTTGAAGATGGAAAGGCTGAATTTGAATCTGAGCTTGAAATAATTTCCTTTGAAGAAGAGGTGGTATGAATGACTAAAATTTCAGAGATTAAGTTTTCTTTGAAAAGTTATCCCTATAAAAAACCATTTCACATAACAGGGAGCATTTCAAGCATAGCAACCAACGTTGAGGTTGAGATAAAGCTGAGCGACGGTATAGTCGGGTATGGCGAAGCTTCTCCTTCCTTTAGAGTTAACGGTGAAAAGCCAGAAGCTTTGATGGCAATGGAAAACTTTGTCAAAGAATTGTTGATAGGCTTGGATGTAAGACAGTACAGAAAAATCTTTGAAATAACAGACAAGTTGATATCCACCCCAAGTTTGAAAGCAGCGCTTCAATTTGCCGTTTTGGATTGTCTTAGCCAGGTTTATGGTACAACAGTTAGCCATCTTCTTGGTGGCTACAAAAAAGAAATTGAAACAGATAAAACGGTTGGAATTGACAGCTTTGAAAATCGTGTCAAAGACGCTAAGCAAATTTTTGAAGAAGGTTTTAAGGTGATCAAAATAAAGGTTGGAGAGAACCTGCGCGAGGATATAGAGGTTTTGCAGGAGATAGCAAAGGTAACAAAAGGTGCAATGTACATCGTCGATGCGAACATGGGTTATACACCAAAGCAAGCTGTTGAATTTGCAAAACAAGTTTACAAATCTGGAATAGATATAGCCGTCTATGAGCAACCGGTTTATTGGTCAGATTTTGATGGACTTAAATTCGTAAGGTTCAACGTTCCGTTCCCCGTGGCAGCGGATGAATCTGCAAAGAGTAAATTCGATGTTATGAGACTTATCAAGGAAGAGGCAGTCGATTACATAAACATAAAGCTTATGAAATCTGGTATAAGTGATGCGTTGGCGATAGTTGAATTAGCAAAAGCAGCAAATTTGAAGCTTATGATAGGTTGCATGTCGGAATCAAGTTTGGGTATCAATCAAAGTGTGCATTTTGCGCTTGGAACAGGAGCATTTGAATTTCACGATCTGGACAGCCATCTTTTGATAAACGAAGAAACGTTCCGGGGAAAGTTTGTACAAAATGGGCCGAAGATATCGCTTGGTGAGTGATATGACAATAACAGAAGCAATTAGAATGATAAGCAAACGCAAAGTTGGGATTGTGGAATTGGTGAATCTGTGTCTAGAAAATATCCACAAAAACCAAGATTTGAACGCTTTCATAACTTGCATGGAAGAACAGGCTCTTGAAGAGGCAAAGGAAAAAGAAAAGGTTGCAAAAAATGCGGATTTTGAAAAGCAACCACTTTTGGGTATTCCAATAGCTGTGAAAGATTTGATCGATGTAAAAGGTGTTCCAACAACTGCAGGGAGTTTGTTTTTCAAGGAAAATATTGCAAAAGAAGATGCCTTTGTGGTAAAGCTTCTAAGAAAAGCTGGTGCGATAATCGTTGGAAAGACAAACCTTCACGAAATAGCACTCGGAGTTACCAACAACAATCCGCATTTTGGCCCATGCAGAAATCCTTACGATAAGTCGAAAATATCAGGAGGATCATCTGGCGGTTCTGCTGTAGCCGTTGCGACAGGTATGGCTTTGGCAGCACTTGGAACAGACACTGGTGGATCGATAAGAATACCAGCTGCGCTATGTGGGGTAGTTGGATTAAAACCGACTTACGGTGTTGTCAGCACCAGCGGAGTAATTCCTTTGGCTTGGCATCTCGATCACGTTGGACCTATTACATCCTCCGTAGAGGATGCTCACTTGATTTTCAGAATAACTCGCAAATATGATAGAAATAATCCTTACTCTGTGACAAGAGTTTATAAGGTTAAAAGAAACCTTTCACGTTTGCGTGTTGCCGTAGCGGTTGGAGAGTATATAGAAGAAGCTGATCAAAGAATTCTTGAACTTGTGAGGGATATTGCAAAATCTCTTGAGAAAATGGGCTTTTCAGTTGAACAAAAGAAATTGGATTGGCTAAAAGATTTAGCTGCCGCCAATGTTTTGATGACACAGGTGGAAGCAGCTACGTTTCACAAAGAAAGACTTTTGAAAAATCCAGAAATGTTCGGTTCGGATGTCAGAGAAAGACTCATGCAAGGTTTAAACACCAGCGGTACTGATTATGCTCTTGCAAGAAAAACACAAACTGAGGCAAAGCACATTTTCAGAGAATTCTTCAAAGAGTACGATTTAATCCTTCTTCCAACAACTCCCATCACAGCTCCACCCATTGAAGGAGAAAATGCCGTTGCAATGGCTAGAAAGTTAACACGGTTCACCGCTCCGTTCAATATTTCTGGACTTCCAGCTTTAACGGTACCGGTGGGTTTTGTCGATGGGCTGCCTGCTGGTGTGCAATTGGTTGCAAGCTGGTTTGAAGAGGAATTGCTTTTCTTTGTTGGTCAAAAAATCGAAAGTATTGTGAAATAATACATCGCATTTTAAAATTACATTTGGGAAGTGAAAAGATGAAAAGGGTAATGAGTGTTCTTTTGCTGGTAATTCTATTCTTCTCTGTGGTTTTATCACAACAAGTTACACTCAGAGTTATTCAAGTTTTCACAAGTCCTTTGAGAACGAAAATACTTGAACAGATCATTCAAAAATTTGAGGAACAAAATCCTGGAGTAAAAGTAGAACTCATATCCCCACCTTACGAAACAGCCTATCAAAAGATTTACTTGATGGTAAGCGCTGAAGAACCTTTGGATATCGTTGAAGTTGGAGATTGGTCGTTGAGCGCTCTTGCAAGTATGGGTAAATTGCTTTCCTTAGAACCTTATCTGGCTAAGTCTGAACTGACGAAGTATTTGGTCGAAGGAGTATTGGAGAGCGCAAGAACCTACAAAAATACTGCTTACCTTCTTCCCAATGCGATATACGTGAAGACGCTTTTCTACAGGCCTGACATACTTTCAAAATATGGAATAACTGAACCTGCAAAAACGATGGATGAACTTTTGGAGCATTGTAGAATTTTAACAAGGTCAGATAAAAACCAGTATGGATTTGATTTCCGTGGGAAAGGATATCCAACAGCGTTCATTGACATAGTTATGACTTCTTTCTTCGATGATATAGATCCGAACTGCATGTATTTGAAAAAAGATGGAAAGTTGATATTTGAAGACAAGAGAGCATTGGAAGCTTTGAATTTCTATATAGAACTTTACAAAACAGCACCAAAAGATTCCATCAATTGGGGATTTGATGAGCAAGTAAACGCTTTTGTCTCGGGAATTACTCCATACCTTTTCCAAGATCCGGACACGGTGGGGTTGTTGAATGAACTTATGGTTGAGGGGACTTACAAGACCGCTCCACTGCCAATAGGTAAGGGGGGCAAGGCTTATCCAACTATTGGATTTGCCGGATGGGGTATAACAAGTTATTCCAAAAACAAAGATCTTGCATGGAAGTTCATAGAGTTTTTCAATTCGCCGGAGATCAACGCGCTTTGGTGCAAAGAATATGGCGCCTTGCCTGTGGACAAAAGAGTTTACGAAATGGAGCCATACTTCCAAAGTGAAAAATTCGCCGGTTGGATTGCTATGTTCAACGATCCAGAAAAGTATCAATTTACAAGGTATCCTTTGGACAACGAAGCTTGGAGTGAGTGGAATGAACCTCACGAGACAACTATGCAGCAAGTTTTGCTTGGAAAGCTGAAACCAGAAGCAGCGCTGAAAATGTGGGCTGACTTCTGGAAGAAGGCGGGGCTTGGCAAGTAGGGATGAAGGTTAAAAATTTATCGTACTTTCTAATGTTATCCCCCACATTGCTACTCGTTTCTTTCTTGAACTTGTATCCCCTCGTTCGCGGGGGGATCATTTCTTTTCAAAGGTTGACAGTTTTTACTATGAACAATCCAAGGTTCATTGGATTTCAAAACTATGTGTCCGTGCTGAATGACCCTTGGTTCTTAACTTATGTGTTGAATACAATTGTTTGGATTGGCTTTTCTGTTCTTTTTCAATTCGTTTTTGGTTTAATCTTGGCTTTGCTTTTGAACAAACCATTTTTCGGTCGAAGCGTTTATATGGGATTAGTTTTCTACCCTTGGTCGCTTTCTGGTTTTGTTATAGGACTACTTTGGTCATGGCTTTTGAACGGACAGTTTGGTGTGTTGAACGATATTCTTCTTAAGATTGGTATCATTAGGTCGTCGGTGAGTTTTCTTTCCGATCCAAAATTAGCTATGTTTTCTGTGATAATGGTCAACGTTTGGTATGGAATACCGTTTTTCGCCATAATGTTGCTCGCGGCGTTGCAAGCAATTCCGCAAGAGCTCTACGAAGCGGCAGCTATAGACGGAGCTGGGTTGTGGAAGCAATTTTTGACTATAACCCTGCCATCTTTAAAGCCAACGATAGTCAACTCGGTGTTGCTCAGAATAATCTGGGTTATGAATTTCCCAGATATCATATACGGAATGACTCGTGGTGGTCCTGCTGGAGTTACAACAACCCTTTCTGTCTACATGATAAACATAGTCTACTACCGGAACGATTTTGGTAAAGCTGCCGCAGTCGGAGTTATTATAACCTTGATACTCCTTTCTTTCACAGTTTTGTACTTGGCGTTGCTTGGAAGGGATGAGTGATGCTTAGCAAAAGAAAAAGAATTGTTTTATCGACAGTTCGAGCAATAGGCTTGAGCATATTCTTGGTTTGTGCTATCTTTCCACTTTTGTGGATTGTTCTCACATCTCTTAAGGAATCAACTGAGGTTTATACCTTTCCCATTAGATACATACCTTCGAAGATTTCTTTTGATGCGTATAGGTATCTTTTTAGCTTTGCCAAGTTCCACATTTATTTTAAAAATAGTCTAGTGGTTTCCCTTCTATCCGCAACTATCGCGACGATATCGTCTTTGCTGAGTGGTTATACGCTTTCTAGGTTTACTTTCAAGGGTAGAAGATTCATTTTGATCGTTCTTTTTTTCGTGCAAATGATACCTTTTTATGTGCTCATGATTCCATTGTTTACAATGTTTTCAAAGCTAGGACTCACCAACACCGTCACAAGTTTGCTGGTGATTTACAGCGGTTATGGTGCAGCCTTTGGTGCAATAATGGCGCGTGCATTTTTCAGTGCGATACCCAAAGAACTTGAAGAAGTAGCTTGGCTTGACGGCTGCACAAAGCTTCAAGCGTTGATGAAAGTAATACTCCCAGTTTTTCTTCCCAGTGTAGGTGCAATCTTTGCTTTTTGTTTTGTAAACAGTTGGAACGAGGTGTTTACAGCCGTTCTTTTCATTCACAGCGAACACAAAATGACTGTTCCTGTTGCACTTTATTCTTTTGTTTCCAAAGCCGGTATTCAGTGGAATGTCATGGCAGCTGGTATAACCATAGCTGTGATTCCAAACATAGTTGTTTTTGGTTTGGCGCGGAAATACATTGTGCAGGGACTAACACAAGGAGCCATCAAAGGATGAGGCAAATTGAAAAAATCAACCCAGCATCCTCTTAACATCATCTATTAACTTGCTATCGCCCAAGTAATTCAGTTCATCCCAAAGTTCAGGGTTTTTGATGATAAGCATTGCCGTAGCTTTAACTATATCCTGTTTAACCACGTTTGAAAATTCCTCCATTTTGTAGGCTTTGATTAGATAATCCAAAGCTTTTTTAGTTGGTATATTCGCAAGCACCATGATCGCTTGTTCAGCCAGTTCTTGCCGGTATTCGTCTTCAATTAGGAAGTATCCAACAACGTCTACAACTTTTTCTCCTTCTCCAAGTTTTGCCAAAGCTTCGTAAATCACAAGGTGTGCCATTTCATCGTCGTATCTTTGAAGTAAGTTGTAAAGGTCTTTTTTAATGCTCTGCTCGTTCAAGTCTGCCAAAATATCTGCTATGTAAAGAGTTATAACATCGTTTTTCTCGTTTTTGTGCATCCTTTCTTTGAACTTTTCCAGTAACACCGGTTTAGCTTGATCACCAAATCTGTATATCGTCTCGATAACTATATCTCGAACTTCTTCGTTTTCATCTTCAAGCAAGTTCAACAAAACCGGAATAGCACTGATGCCTTTTTCTAAGATTATTCTGTCTATCAGCGCTTTGTATTTCTCTACATCCATCGCACCACACCACCTTTTTCGACAACCAATTTGCGCGAAAAGTACTCCGCAAACTCGGGATCATGAGTGACAAATCCAACCACTTTGTTCAGCTTTTCCATTCCTTTCAAAACTGAAGCCATTTTGGATTTGTTCTCAGAATCCAACGCAGAGAAACCTTCATCAACAAAGAAAGCCTCCATTTCTCCCAAAGTTGCCTCTGCGATTGCCATTGCAAGAGCTAAGGATACAATCGTTTTTTCTCCTCCTGATAAACCATCCGCATGTCTTATAACTCCAAAATCGCGTATTACGAATCCATTTGGCCCTATACCAAGCTGAAATCTGCCATCGGTTATTACGTTCAAATGTTGGTTGGCAAGCGTTAATATCTGATCTAAGGCGACTTTTGCAACATAAGCTTGGAATTCTTTTGCACCAAACGTTGATTTCACCAAACTGTAGACTTGATATTTCTCATAAACAGTCTGATATTCTTGTTCGCATCTTTGTTTTTTCAATTCTAATTCTTCGATTTGATTCAACAAATGTTGTGTCACGGCTTTTTCGTTTATCACTAAATCCCTTTGTTTCTTTAATTTTTGAATTTCTTCACCCAATTCTGCCAACTTTTTATAAGTTGTAGATCTGTCAACGGTCATTTGACTCAACAATTGGTTTTTCCTTTGCTTACAATCGTTTAATCGAATTTGGATGTTCTTTAGTTGTTCCAAGGCGTTTTCCACTTTTAAATTTCTGAGTTTTTCGAAATCTTCAAAAGTCAAGCTCGCTTTGTCAAGTTCTTCGAAAAAGGCTGTTTCGCTCTCTTTTGCCCTTTCTTGAAGCAATTTCAACTTATCATCCAATAATTTCAATTCTTCTCGAATTTCTTCTATCCTTTGTGTTATCTGATTTTTTGATTCTAGTAAAGACGAAATTTGACTTTCAACAAGGGATTTTTCTTTTGTCACACTTTCTAACTTTTTAGACAGCTCATCGATATCCTTTGTTAGATTTTGGTAATACCCTTCTTTAACCAAATCCTCTTGTAGTGTTCGAATCATTTGATTTTTTTCCTCTAACTCAACGTTGAGTTTTATTTCATCACTTGTTAGACTATCGAACTGCTTGTTCAATACTGCAAGTTCACTTTCGATTGCAACAATTTGGCCCTTTAGATCTTCAAGTTGCTTTAGCTTTTGTTCGTAAAGCCCAAGGTTTATTTCAGCTTGAATAGGCGGTTGACCTTTGTATTCGTTGCCACAAACTGGGCATCGATCTCCCACAGCAAGATGTTGAGCTATCAAAGAAGCCATCTTTGCAATCGCCACATTGTTCATGGATTGAATTTCGTTGTTTAAATCCTCGGACGCAGTGTAAAGTTTTTGAAGATCTTGTTTTTTCCTTTCGATTCGCTCTTTGACGTCTTGACTTTTTCTTTTAATTTGGCTTAGATATTCTTCAAGTTTTCTCTTTTCGGCGGCAAGTTGAACTATTTTTTGAAGTATCGGCTCTGAATTCTGCCGTATTTTTGTCAAGTTGTCCAACTTTACCCTTAATGTTTCATAGAGACTGTTCAAATCATTCAAACGATTGCTTTTTTCGTTGATCTGTAATTTTGTTTGTTCAAGTTGCGACTGAAGTTTATCGAGTTTGTCAACGGTTTTTCTTCTCTCTTGCAAAGTTTGCTGGACAAGTTCTTTATCGTTTTTGTACCTAATGTAAATCGCTTCCAGCTGTTTAGCTACGATGATTTTTTGTTCTTTTTCGGCTTTTTGCGCTAAATCTTTTTCGAGTTTTTCAAGTTCTGCTATTTGTTGATCCAGTTGATCGATCTCCTTCCACGTTTCTGCAGCTTTTTTGACGATTTCATGCTCTAACTCGAGTTTTGAAAGTTGCTGTTCAATTTGTTTTAAGTACTCTTCGTATTGTAGAATTTTTTCTTTGTTTGTTTTTGCACTTAGATCTTCTAATTGTTTTCTAAGCGATGACAGTTCAAATTGTTTAATTTCGTGCTGCGTTTTTGCCTCTTGAAATTTTTCTGCAATCTTTTCTTGAACAGTTTTCAACACTTTCTTTGGAAAAAGCACATCGAATATGACTTCTTCTATTTTCGACCAACTGGCCGTCAAGAGTTCTGTAGCCATTCCCTGGGGAAGTAAAAACGTCGTTATGAAACTATCGTAAGAAGCTCCAATAATCTTTTGAACAAAGTCGTCGACAGCGCTTCTTTGAGTGGCGATAACCTTATTGTTCTCCAGAAGTTTGGCTTGATGTCCATTTTCGCTCACTCTTCTTATTATTTGGTATTTTTTTCCATTTTTGAGGAAGGTGAATTGTACCTGGCAAAAATCGCTACCAGTTCGAACATAACTTTTAGGGCTCTGCCGGCCATACCTAACGCCTGCACCATAAAGTGCGAAAACCATCGCTTCGAGTAAAGAAGATTTTCCTGCCCCGTTTTTTCCCACGATCAGAAAAACTCCCTGTTCAAATTCAACATTTGCGTATTTTATTCCCAAAAAATTCTCCACCTTTATACTAACTGGTCTCAAAGCTCTTCCACCTCTTTCAATATTTCTTCAACAGTTTGAATCATCTTGTCTTCAAACCCTTCAAATCGACCTTTTATGAATTGTTTGTACATATCGAGCAAATCCAACTTTTTGATTTGCGTCAAAATTGATGTGGAATCGTACTCGTTTTTGAAAACAACTTTTCGAACACATTCGAAATTGTCCATAAAGTATCGTCTCACTTCGTTCGACTCCGGTGCATCGAAGACTAACCTTGCATACCCTTCGAAAGATTTCAGCTCATCGGAAAGCTTATCGATTGTTTTAGCGGAATAATCTGACAAGTAGAAAGTCTTGAGTTTTTTGCAAGGCGTTTTGATTTCCAAAATGCGCTTCTGCGAGCCTTCAAAATCAACTATTAAAGCCCCTTTTGATTCTTTTTCTTCGCCAAAGTCAAAAATTATTGGTGAACCACAGTAGCATACAGTTGGATTCACAGACAGTTGTCCTTGGTGATGGATGTGTCCAAGCGCTACGTAATCGATTCCCGTTGGAACAACAGTTGTTTTTATTTCTACCTCTATGTGATTCTCTCTCTCGGATTCTATGCTTCCTTCAACCATCAAATGCCCAGCTACGATATTTAGTTTGTAAGGGTTTATCTTTTGTCTAACTTCCTCGAAAAACCAATTCAGAAAATCTTTTGCTCTTGCCAAGTTGTCATGGAATTCTAAAAGTCTTTGTACATCTATGTATGGAATTGCGAAGATGTTGAAGTTGCCTATTTGCAATGGTTCAACAACAGGTTCATCCACGATGAACAAGTTTTTCACTTTCAGATTTTTCCAAGCTTTAAGGCCTTGCCAGTCGTGATTTCCAAGTACCACTATCGTTGGAGCCAAGGAAGCGAATTTTGCCAATATATCCGCCAACAAGTTTAAAGCTTCTAGCCTCGGTGAAACCCTGTTGTGAAGAACATCTCCAGTGATCAAAATTAAATCTACTTTTTCTTCTTTCGCCTTTTCTACAAGAAAATTCAAAGCAACTTTTAACTCTTCCAATCTGTCAGTTGATTTTGATCCGATCCAGGATTCTATACCAAGGTGCCAATCTGATGTGTGAAGGATCTTTGGCATAATCTTAACCTCTCTTAAAGACATTTTCTTCCGTTGGAAAAGTTCTTGAACGAACGTCGAGTATGTAAGTTTTTACAGCTTTGAGAGCTTCTTCATAAAGGTTGGCATACCTTTTTGCGAATTTTGGAAGAAAATCTGGATTTAGTCCTAAAACATCGTGCAGAACCAAAACTTGTCCATCGCAAAACCGTCCTGAACCTATTCCTATGGTTGGTACCTTAACGGACTCGGTGATTGCCTTGGCTGTTTCTTCTGCAACCATTTCAAGAACTATGGCGAAAACTCCTGCACTCTCCAAAGCCTTTGCTTCTTGAATCAAAAACTGTGCGCTTTTTTCATCCTTTCCTTGAACCTTGTAACCACCGAACACGTTTATAGATTGAGGAGTTAAGCCTAAATGTCCCATAACTGGTATACCACATTTGACCAATCTTTCTACGAGTGGAGCGAAAAACGAACCGCCTTCAATTTTAACAGCGTTTGCACCTGCTTCCTTTAAAAATCTTCCTGCGTTCAGCACAGCTTCATCTGCAGAACATTGGTAAGACAAAAATGGCATGTCGGCAACTATGAATGCGTCTGGTGCTCCTCGTCTTACCGCTTGTACATGCCTTAGCATATCTTCCATTGTTACCGGCAGGGTGTCTTTGTAACCAAGGACGTTGTTGCCAACGGAATCCCCTACCAGAATTATATCCACTCCTGCTTCGTGGACAATTCTTGCAAATGGTGCATCGTAAGCAGTTATCATCACTATGGGCTCCTTACCCTTCATTGATATCAATTTTTGAAGTGTTATCATACAAAATCACCTCGCTTCAATTCAGAAAGAATTCTAACCATTGTGTCGTAAAACTGTGCAAAATCTGGAAATGAGTTGATAAAAATTTCTTTTTCAGCTTGCACCACTTTCCAGTCTCCTCTTGCCACTGGTCCTGTCAAAGCTTTGCGTACACCAAGTGTGGATATGTTGTGAACGGTGTTTTCCATCAAAGCTGGTATGATTTTATCGAAGTTTGGGATCTCATATTTTTCATAAAGCATTTTGGCTAAATAAGCAAGTCCCACAAGAAAGTTAGAGGCAATCACGGCAGCCAAATGATACGCTGGTTTGACATTCGGTGGAATTTTCACAAAACAATTTGAGACACTTTTTGCAATTTCTTCCGCTGCTTTAAGTCCTTTATCGTTTCCCTCTATTCCAAAACAGCATTTACGAATATGCAATTCAGCAGTTTTAAAATCCGCAAAAGAAAGATTTGGATGAAGTGATGCGCGGCCAAAGTCACGACTATCGGCATCGTAGAAAACTTCTGAGCCAAGAAAACCACTAAAGTGGATCAAAGTCCCTCCAATCACCTTTTTTCTTATCCTTTCATAGACCTTTTCAAGTACATCGTCTGGAACCGCTACGAAAGTTATACCACTTAGTTCAAAGTTATCTTCATATTCCACAGGTTTACCCTGACCCAAAGTTTGAACGTAAGCCTTCGCTTTGTCCCTTTGCCTTGAGACAACGTATTCAACTTTGTAACCTTTTTCAACAAGCGCCTTTGTAATGGCAAAAGCCACCTTACTTGTTCCAACTATGTTAATGATCAAATGGTTTTCCTCCCAGTGTAATTTGCAGCACAAATAATTTTACAACGGATGTGTATTTTCAGGTATGATGTAAACTAAAAATAGGGTGATGAAGGTATGAAGTGTAGAAAGTGTGGTAAAACCGCTATCATAAATTTAAGGCATCACAACGTTGCTTATTGTGCCGAACATTTCAAAGAGTATTTTGAAAAGCGCGTTGAAATGACCATTAAAAAGTATTCCATGTTCAGCAGGAAGGATAAAATCCTTGTTGCAGTTTCTGGAGGAAAGGACAGCACGACAGTTTGGTTTGTTTTGGCGAAACTTGGATACAAGGTGTCTGGCATGAATATAGATGTTGGAACTGTTCCTGCGGATGTGAACAAACTGAAAGATTTTGCAAGCTCAATAGGTAGTGAATTGATAACTGTTGACAGTAGAGAATTACTGGAGGGTTTGACTGTTCCTGAAGCTGCGAAAATTGTCAAAAGACCTGTTTGTTCAGTTTGTGGAAGTGTTAGAAGGTACATAATGAACAAAGTGGCTTCGGAAAATGGTTTTACAGTGCTTGTTACTGGTCACAACCTTGACGACGAAGCTAGTTTTCTTTTAGGGAATTTGCTCAATTGGAATCTAGATTATCTTAGACGCCAAAAACCAGTGCTTCCGGCCACGGAAGAAGGATTCTCGAAAAAAGCTAAACCTCTGGTACTTTTGACTGAGAAGGAGACTTTTACGTATGCCTTTATAAACAATTTACCGTTTTCCGAGGAAATCTGTCCTTATTCCAAAGAAGCTACTTCTCTACATTACAAACACATGCTTAACGAGATAGAATTAAAACATCCTGGGACGAAGTTGAGATTTTACGATGGGTTTCAAAAAGCAAATCTTTTTGAAGACAACATGGTTGTTGAGCTCAAAAAATGTAATGTTTGTGGTTATCCAACCACCACTGACGTTTGTTCGTTTTGTAGGATGAAGGAGAGGCTCAAAAGTGCCGTGGGAGAACAGAAGGTTTGATGTTCTAATACCCTTGCTGGTTATACTGTTGATGATCTTTGGGCTGGTGGTACTTTACAGCACAACTGTTGACTATGGGTTAAGTTTTGTGAAAAAGCAGCTAATTTGGAACATCATCGGATTGATAGCTCTTTTTGCGTTGTTGTTTGTCAGGGAAAGGGATATAAAGCGTTTTCCATGGCTGCTGTATTTTTTGACGTTAATTTTGTTGATCGCGGTTTTAAGATACGGAGTTATCTCAGGTGGGGCGCGACGGTGGTTTTCTTTACGCATAGGATACTTTCAGCCTTCTGAAGTGGCCAAAATGGCTGTTATACTTTTTACCGCCAAGTTGTTATCCGTTTCGTCAAGAAAAAATCTGCTTTTGTCTTTTTTTGCCGTTCTTGCGTATGCAGGCTTTGTTGCCATGGAACCGGATTTGGGTACTGCGGTTCTTCTGGTGTTGCTTTGGGCTTTTATGGCATTGTTTTCAAAAAATTCTCTCAAAGCATTTTTTACTATCTTTGCAATTTTGTTGATATTGGCAGTTGTGATATTCTTTTTTGGCTTGAAGGATTACCAGAGGCAAAGGATCCTGGCATTTTTGGATCCAAAAAGTCATAGGCAAACGGCTGCGTACAACGTTGTTCAGTCTTTACACACGATAGGTTCTGGAGGGCTTTTTGGTCGTGGTTACTTAAAAGCCCCATCCACCAAATGGAACTACGTGCCAAAGAATCACACTGACTTTATTTTCTCCGCCATAGGTGAACAATTTGGTTTTTTAGGTTCGTCGTTGTGTATCATCGTTTATATGTTGATATGCCTGAGGATACTTCGCTTTTTAAAACTTGCAAAGGATGATTTTTGGTTTTTAGTTACCATAGGTGTTTTGTTCAACTTGCTCATTCATGTCTTCATCAATATTGGTATGACGATGGGACTAGTGCCTGTTACAGGGATTCCACTGCCTTTTGTAAGCTACGGAGGATCTTCAACCTTGTCGTTTTGCCTTCAACTTGGTTTAATTTTAAAATCTTACGCCGTTGGCAAAGGAGTGTTAGAACAGGAGGCGAGATGATGGTTGCAAGAAGACAGGGACAAAACATTGTGGCTTTTTTTGTATTTTTGTTTTTCTTCGCTTTAGTCTTTGGATCGGTTGCTTCTGTTTTTTCCCTAATTTATTACAACAAAGTTCGTGAAAATTATGAAGCACGCGTCAAAGCACTTGAAAATAAGATTAACCTTTTGAACGATAAAGTGGTAAAGTTGGAAAATCTCTACGGACAGGGTGGGGTGATAGAGAAATTCATCAATTCTGCCAATTTTTTGGCAAACACCGCTGTAGATTTGGAAAGAATCATTGAATCCATCTACGACGATCCAACAACAGGATATATACAATTGTTTGTAATGGGGCAAGAAAACGTTTGGATAACTTTTAGAAAGGGAGATACTGTTTACTTTTCGCGTGAGTTAAAACCTGGTCTTGCCCCGTACAAGTTTTACTACTTTAAAGAACCGGCCATCAAAACGCAATATACAGTGATCATTCCACCAGATTGCTCAATAGTTATTGGAAAGCCTGGAATGGTTGTTTTTTTGGTTTATGGAGTGGGGACGCGCTTTCATCCTACAAAAATTGTTACCTGGCGTGAAGCAAGGGTAAACAATCTTGTTGTTGATTTTTCACTTTATATTCCAAAATAATTGGAATAAAGTAAGGAGCCGCGGGGAACGGCTCCTTTGGGCAGCTTGGATCCATCCAAGGGGGGATAGGGGGGTCGCTGTCCGGAATAAAATGCTAAGCTGTTATCGTTAAGCTTTTTTGAAGCCTAGGGAAAATCGGTGAAACAAGGCTGTGTAGTTGCTTTAACATCTTTTGGAGGTGAGGAAGTTGTTAAACCAAATCGTAAAAAAGTCAAAACTTGCACCTGGTGTATACGAATTTTACGTTGAAAATCCAATTATTGCTGCAAAAGCTCAACCAGGACAATTTGTCGTCGTGATACCGTCAGAGAAAGGTGAACGTGTTCCTTTAACCATAGCAGATGCTTTTGATGGAAATATAAGAATGGTTGTGAAAGTAGTTGGAAAAAGTACAGCAGATTTGGCTTTGAAAAGGGAAGGTGAAACGCTCTACGGTGTGGTTGGACCGCTTGGAAAACCTTCTGAGATAAAGTATTACGGAAACGTTTTGCTTGTAGGAGGTGGAGTAGGAATAGCCGCCATTCTTCCAATCGCAAAGGCTTTGAAAGCTTTGGGAAATAAAGTTTACGCAGTTTTAGGTGGAAGAAGTAAAGACCAGGTAATACTCAAAGACGAATTGGAACAATACGTTGACGAAATTCTTGTTACAACCGATGATGGTTCCTTTGGGATCAAAGGGGTTGTCACCGACGGGATGGATCTAATCCTTAGAAAACAAAGGATCGATATCGCTTGGGCCATTGGTCCAACGATAATGATGAAATTTTGTAGCCTAAAAGCGCGCGAGTACGGCTTGAAAATTGTGGTTTCTCTAAATCCTATAATGGTTGATGGAACAGGTATGTGCGGTGCTTGCAGGGTAACAATTAACGGTCAAATAAAGTTTGCGTGTGTTGATGGACCTGAATTCGATGGTACACAAGTTGATTGGGACGAATTACTCAAAAGATTGCAGCAATACCAAGAACAAGAAAAACTGGCTTTTGAGAAATTCAAACAAAAGGTGGGTGATCTTTCATGGCTGTGAAACCTTCGCCTAAAAAAACACCTATGCGTGAACTGGAAATTGAAGAAAGAATCAAATCCTTCAGTGAGGTGGCTTTAGGTTATACCGAGGATGAAGCATTGGTGGAGGCAATGCGCTGTCTTCAATGTCCTTCAAAACCTTGTGTCAAAGGTTGCCCCGTTGGCATAGATATCCCAGGATTCATATCGAAAATCAAGGAGAAGAAATTCGATGAAGCCGCAAAGATTTTGAAGAAGTATAACAATCTGCCAGCCATTTGCGGTAGGGTTTGTCCCCAAGAGAACCAGTGTGAAGCTTTTTGCACGGTTGGAAAAATACCAGGTTCAGAACCCGTTGCGATCGGACGTTTGGAAAGATTTGTCGCAGATTGGGAGGCGGAAAACCTTGTTTTGACCCAGGAATCTGGACCTAAAAAAGGTAAAAAAGTTGCAGTTATTGGTTCTGGACCAGCTGGTTTAACTGCAGCAGCAGATTTGGCGAAATTAGGTTACGATGTGATTGTTTTTGAAACACTGCACAAACCTGGTGGGGTTTTGGTCTACGGTATACCAGAGTTCAGATTGCCAAAAGTCATAGTTGAAAGGGAAGTAAAATATGTGGAATCTCTTTCTGTGAAAATTTTGTTGAATACGCCTGTTGGGAAGTCTGTTACCGTTGAAGAAATTTTAAAGGAATTTGATGCAGTTTTCATAGGTGTAGGTGCAGGTACACCGAAGTTTTTAAACATTTCTGGGACAAATTTAAACGGAGTTTATTCTGCAAATGAATTTCTCACAAGAATAAACCTAATGAAAGCGTACTTGTTTCCGGAGTACGACACTCCTGTTAGAAAGGGACAAAACGTAATAGTTGTCGGTGGTGGGAATGTTGCACTTGATGCCGCAAGAAGTGCTTTAAGATTAGGTGCCAAGCAAGTGACAGTCGTTTATAGACGAACGGAACAAGAGATGCCTGCTAGACGCGAGGAATACATTCACGCAGTTGAAGAAGGCATTAAGTTCAGATGGTTAACTCAACCGCTTAGATACATAGGCGATGAAAAAGGAAACTTGGTTGGTGTGGAATGCATATCGATGGAACTCGGTGAGCCTGATGAGTCTGGCAGAAGAAGGCCAATTCCAATTGAAGATAGTCGGTTCGTGATCGAGGCGGATATGGTCATAGAGGCCATCGGAACCGAAGCAAACAGGTTTTTGCTCAGCGAGTTTAAAGATCTCAAACTAAACAAATATGGCTACATAGTCGTCGATGAAGAAACGTGTGCAACCAGTTTGAGAAAAGTTTTTGCTGGAGGGGATATAGTAACCGGAGCAGCAACTGTCATAGAGGCAATGGGGGCAGGGAAAAGGGCCGCCTATTGGATCGATAAATTTTTGCAAAAAGAATACGATCCTTGGTAAAAAAAGACTTTTGAAGGGGGGGTTTTACATGTGGCTTGTTGTGTCGGATACTCACGACAATTTGGTTAACATTAGAAAGATCGTTTCCGAAGCGAAAAGAAGAGGCGTTACTCACATTTTTCACTGTGGTGATATAATCTCGCCATTTGCCCTCAAAGAACTTTTAATTGCCGAAGTCGATTTTCATGGTGTCTTTGGAAACAACGATGGTGAAATACTGCTTTTAACTCAAAGGTCTTCTGGAAGGGTCAGGAAAGGACCTGCGGAGATCATCGTCGACGGCCACAAAATTTTGTTGATGCACGAGCCGGTTGCACTGGAGGCTTTGCTTGAGGCCAATGTTTATGACTTTATATTCTATGGTCATACTCACAAGTTGGATGTGAGAAGGTCTACGAAAACTATTTTGATAAATCCAGGAGATGCCAGTGGATATCTTGCGGATAAGTCAACAGCAGTTTTCATCGATCCATCTAAAAAAGACATCGAAGTGTACGAATTATGACATAGAAGTTAACAAAGCTTTACTTCCATTCCCCGCGGTTCTCAATCGATTTTTGATTGAGAGATTTTAGAGTGTGCTTTTGTGGGCGTGTCTTTGGTTTGAAATATTTACAACATATTTAACGGCAAAAATTGTGTTGTATCAGTTTGCCTATTAGGCTTATTAAGGTGACTTCGAGTTTTTTTGCAAGTTTTGTAAAAAAAACTTGTTTATGTTTCTCACACAGCAAAGTGCTCTTTTGATCTTTTCTCCTGCCATTCTTATAATGAATGGCAGGAGGTTGGTCGATGAGAAGAGTTGTCGTAACTGGGATGGGTATAGTTTGCCCTATTGGAGTTGGAAAAAGGGCGGTCTTAGAGGCTTTGAAGAATCTTGAAATTGGTGTAGATTTTATCACCTCTTTTGATGCTTCGAATCTACCTGTTCGAATTGCAGCAGAAGTCAAGGGATTGAATCCAGAAGAATTTATAGACAAAAAGCTGGTTCGAAGAACGGACAGGTTTGTACACTTTGCTCTGATTGCCGCCAAAGAGGCTTTGGAGGAATCAGCGATCGACGTTGCCAAGTATTCAGAGCGAACAGCTGTTCTTATTGCCTCCGGTATGGGAGGGTTCATAACCCTCGACACTGAAAACAACAAATTCCTTCAATACGGTGCCTCAAAGGTCAGCCCATTCTTGATTCCAATGCTTCTTATAAACATGGCGTCAGGGATTTTATCGATCGAATATGGTATCAAGGGTGTCAATTTTGCTCCAGTGAGTGCATGCGCTGCCTCTGGTCATGCCATTGCGCTTGGTGCAATGCTGATACGCCATGGATATGCGGATGTAGCCATTGTCGGTGGTTCTGAGGCAACTATAGCCCCACTTCCAATAGCTGGATTTGCCAGTATGAAAGCTTTGTCAACCAGAAATGAGGATCCAAAGAAAGCCTCAAGACCATTCGATGTTGATCGAGATGGTTTTGTGATGGGTGAAGGAGCAGGTGTGCTCGTTCTCGAAGCCGAGGAAGTGGCAAAGCAAAGGGGAGCAAAAATAATAGCTGAAGTAAAGGGATTTGCGATGAACGGTGATGCATACCATATGAGCGCTCCTGATCCAAACGGCGAAGGAGCAGAAAAAGCCATGAGAATGGCACTTGAAGATGCTGGATTAACACCAGAAGATATCCAATACGTTAGTTGCCATGCCACCAGCACACCTGCTGGAGATGTTGTTGAAGCAAAAGCCATTGAAAGGGTTTTTGGAGATAAGGTTTTGGTTAACAGCACCAAGGCATTGATGGGACATTTACTTGGAGCGGCGGCAGCCGCTGAAACTGTAGCTGGAATTCTTCAAATGCTCAACAATTTCGTGCATGGAATGCCAAACCTTGACAACAAAGATCCAGAGGTAAACGTGAACGTCGTTGGCAAGCAAAATGTGGAATGCAAGATTGAGAACTTTTTGAAGAATTCCTTTGGTTTCGGTGGTCACAACGTTTCTTTGGTGATAGGGAGGTATAAAAGTTGAACATCGACGAAATTCTTTCGATTTTACCACATCGATTTCCATTCATCTTGGTTGATCGTGTGCTTGAAAAAAGCGAAAACCATATTGTTGCAGTAAAAAATGTAACGGCAAATGAGATTTTCTTCCTTGGGCATTTTCCGCGGTATCCAATTTACCCCGGAGTGTTGATCATCGAAGGTCTTGCTCAAGCTGCTGGACTTATGCTTTTAGACCCAGGCAAAAACTTCATTCCCCTTTTTTTGGGAATTGACAAAGCCAGGTTCAAGGCTGAGGTGAGGCCAGGAGACGTTTTAAAGTACGAGGTTAAGCTGAAGGAGACAAGGATGGGTGTTTATTTCGTTGAAGGTAAAGCTACGGTGGATGGAAAAGTTGTCGCCACAGCAACTTTGATGCTGGGAGTGAAAAAACAATGAAAACAAGGGTTACAAAGCTTCTTGGCATTGAACATCCAGTTTTGATGGGCGGAATGGCTTGGGCAGGAACGGCAAAGCTGGCGGCTGCCGTATCTGAAGCTGGAGGACTTGGCATCATAGGATCTGGAGCTATGAACAAAAGCCAGCTCAAGCAAGCCATAAAGCAAGTTAGAGATCTAACCAACAAGCCGTTTGGTGTGAACATAATACTCGTTTCTCCACACGCTGAAGAACTTGTTGAAACTGTGATAGAAGAAAAAGTTCCAGTTGTTACTTTTGGGGCGGGAAATCCCAGTAAGTACATTCCAAAGTTGAAAGAAAATGGGATCAAAGTCATTCCGGTTGTTTCGTCTGATTCGCTGGCAAAAATGGTTGAGAGAGCTGGTGCAGACGCAGTTGTAGCTGAAGGAATGGAATCTGGAGGACACATAGGTGAAGTTACGACGCTCGTTTTAGTAAACAAGGTGGCACGCAGTGTAAGCATTCCTGTTATTGCCGCTGGTGGTATTGCAGATGGAAGGGCCATGGCAGCTGTTTTTGCGTTAGGTGCTGAGGGCATCCAGATGGGTACAAGGTTTCTTGCAACAGTTGAAGCGGAAATACATGAAAATTACAAGAAAAAAATCCTATCGGCCTCAATAAGGGATACAGTTGTCACCGGAGCCAAGTTGGGTCATCCTGCCAGGGTTCTAAAGACGCCCTTTGCAAGAAAGATTTGCGAACTAGAATCGAAAAGCCCTGAGGAAGCTGAACAAATACTGGTTGGAAGCCTTAGACGTGCGGTACTTGATGGAGATCTGGAAAGTGGTTCCTTTATGGCGGGCCAAGTGGTTGGATTGATTGAAGAGATTCTACCGGTAAAAGAGGTAATTGAAAAAATCCTGGAGGAATTCAAAAGCACAGTTTTAAAACTGTGTAAGGAGGGAATGGAATGAGAGCGTTCATATTTCCAGGGCAGGGTTCTCAATATTCAGGAATGGGAATCGACTTTGCGGCTTTTCCAAGGGCAACCCACTTTTTTGAAAGTGCAAAAGAAGTCCTTGGGATAGATATGTACCATTTGATGAACAGCGATGAAGAGACACTTAAGTTAACTGAAAATGCGCAGCCTGCAATATACCTTGCAAGCTATATAGCCTTTGATGAACTTGTTAGAAATGGTTACACACCGAACTTTGTGGCAGGGCACAGTTTAGGCGAATACACCGCTCTTGCGGCTGCTGATGTCTACGATTTTGAAACAGGTTTGTACATAGTCAGAAAAAGAGGAGAATACATTTCTCAAGCGGTGGTTCCAGGTCAAGGAACCATGGCTGCCGTTATCGGTTTGACGCGTGAAAGAGTTCAAGAAATAATCAAGGACTTTGAGAACGTGTGGATAGCAAACCACAACGCTTACGATCAAGTTGTGATAAGTGGCTTGAAGGAGAAAGTCAATGAAGCATGTGAAGCTTTGAAAAAATACGCAAAAAGGGTTGTGGAACTAAAAGTAAGTGGTCCATTCCACACGCCTTTGCTGAAAACAGCTCAAGAAAAACTAGCACAAGATTTAAAAGGAGTCAAGTTTAGAAAACCGCGCTGGCCGATAGTGATGAACAGTTGTGCACGAATAGTTGTCGATCCCGACGAGATAAAAAGGTACATCTTGGCGCAGATCAGCGGACCTGTTCTTTGGTACGATTCAATGGTTTGTTTGTCAAACCTGGGTGTCAAAACCTTTATCGAAGTTGGGCCACAAAAAGTTTTAACAAACCTGCTTTCAAAGATGAAATTGGGTGATTGCTATCATTTCAAAGAAATTTTAGATGCTGAAAAACAAGTAACTGTTGCCAGTTTATAATTGTCAATAATTTACTCACAAATTGGGTTGCGATAAGCAACCCAATTTTTTTATTTCTTAGGAGTATAATTGAAGTAGAGGGACGAAAATTGCGTGTAGGAATGCTTGAAACTGAAAAGAATTTGCTTGTTGACTTTTTGCTGAAAGAATTTGCAAAGCTTTTAGAAAGCGAAATTGTCGTGTTTTCAGGTTCTTTTGAAGATACAATCGATGTTGATTTTGATATGATTTTGAACCATCTGATGAAGAAACTTGCAAAAAGCGATGTAGACAAAATTTTTGTTGTTGGCGGACTTATGGAACTTAAAATGATAGCAAAGTTTATATCCATCGGAGTGAAAAAGGATTTTTTGTTTATTCCGAATGCTTTCTTACCAATTGGTTCAATTAGATTGGGGTTGTTTTCTGTTCAAACGATGTTTTTGGATTTCATTTTATTTTTCAAAGCTTATGTGAATCAAAACGGGTTTTGTGTAACTTTAGAGTTCAAAAGAGATTCGTACCCTTTCCTAGCTACTTGCAAGATGTTGAGAGAAATTGGTACGTTGAAAATTGAGGAGAAAAAAGTTCAGCTGCGAATAGATTCAGCAAATGTTAATCGAGATCGTCATGAAAAAATCGTTAAATTCGATGTTTTACCTTGGATTCCTTTGCAAGAAGATATAAGGTTTGCCAAGAATTTGGCGCGGGAAATTTTTCAGCATTTTTCAAAATCTTCAGGAAATTACTGTTTGGTGTATGATCATGGTTTTCGCTTCGTACCTTTTGAAATGGTTTTGAACACTGTTGATGAAATATCATCCTGCTTTCAAGAGGTGACGTTATGAAAGGCAACCATGAATATGTAAGGTGGGCAATTAAATGTATTGAGAGTTATATTAGAGACCATAAAATACTCGATCCAATCCGTGACGGAGCACCCGCAGATTTGCTGCAAAGGCGTGCTGGGGCTTTTGTGAGTCTACATAAACTTGATGGATCACTTAGAGGATGTATTGGAACGTATCTGCCAACTAGAAAAAACCTTGCCGAGGAAATCATGTACAACGCAATAGCTGCTGCAACTGAGGATCCTAGGTTCGAGCCGGTTAGAGAAGAGGAACTTGACGAGATAGAAGTTTCAGTGGATATTCTGAGTGAACCCTGGCAAGTTACATTTGAGCAGTACATGAACTTGGACCCAAAAAAATACGGAGTAATTGTTATGAGTGGTTTTAGAAGAGGTCTTTTACTCCCAGATCTTCCCGGTGTTGAAACACCAGATCAGCAATTGAAGATAGCCCTTAGAAAGGCTGGAATTTCTCCTTATGAAAAATTTTCAATATACGTTTTTACCGTAGAACGATATCACTGAGAGGTGGTTTCGTGGATAAAACAGCGCTTTACTTTTCCACGTTGGATAAAGAAAGGGTAAAGTGTGAATTGTGCCCGCACAATTGCGTGCTGGATAATGGACAAGTTGGTTTGTGCTTGGCAAGAAAAAATGAAGATGGAGTTCTTTTAACACTTAACTACGGTTTAATAACCTCAATTGCCATTGATCCCATCGAAAAAAAGCCGCTTTTCCATTTAAATCCAGGTGAACAGATTCTATCTGTTGGAACCTTTGGTTGCAACATGAAGTGTCCGTTTTGCCAAAATTGGGAGATATCGCAGGAAATAGCTCCAACGCGTAGGATTACCCCAGAACAGCTTGTTTCAATTGCCGTATCTAGAAAGTCAAGAGGTATAGCTTATACGTACAACGAACCTTTCATTTGGTTTGAGTTTGTCCTTGATACCTCAAGGATAGCGGCAAGAGAGGGAATTTACAACGTTTTGGTCACCAATGGAATGATATCGGAGGAACCACTGCATTTGCTTTTGCAGTCCATTCATGCCATGAATGTTGATTTAAAGGCTTTCGACGAGCAGTTGTACAAGAAGTTGGCAGGTGATCTTGAAACTGTTAAAAGAACCATAAAATTAGCCGTTGAAAATAGCGTACACGTTGAAGTGACCACTTTGATTGTTCCTGGCTTCAACGACGATGAGAATATGCTTGAAAAAGAGTTTCAATGGCTTGCGAGTTTGGATAAATCGATACCCCTTCATTTGACAAGGTATTTTCCAAGTTACAAATACAACGTTCCAGCTACTCCTGTTGAGATTTTGGTTAAATTCTACAATCTTGCAAAGAAATATCTTGATTTTGTTTACCTTGGTAATGTTTGGGATCAAAACTATGAAAGTACCTTTTGTCCTTCCTGTGGTACACTGGTTGTGAAAAGGGTAGGATATCAAGTTCAAGTCGTTGGTTTGGACGAAGAAGGTAGGTGCGCTAAATGCCGAAGAAGGATAGTAAGGATTTTATAAAAATCAACCGCACGTTGTTTTGGATTTTTCTGTTGGGATTAACCTTTGCAGTAGCTTTCTTGATAAGGATCTTTTTCAATTCTCAAAAAACCTTGTACTATGAATTGAATGGTTTTACGATGGGAACTTATTATAGGATTGTGGTGGCATCTTCTAAAGTAGAGTCGAAGCAACTTGCTGAGATTATCTTCAAAGAGCTTGATAGAATATACAAAAAGTACAATCCAAAGGATCCGGAAAGCGTTGTTTGGAAGATCAATTCGTCCAACGATTGGGTGGATCTTGACGAGGAAACTTTTGTAATTGTTGATTCGGCACTGAAATTTGCTGAACTTACAAATGGAGCGTTTGATCCTGCACTTGGCACTTTGATATCACTTTGGGGATTCGATAGGTTGGATGAAAAAATTCCTTCAAAGATCCCACCTGATGAAGCCATAAAAAAAGCGCTTGAACAAAGTGGATACAAGAACGTGGAACTCGATGGAAGAACTAGAAGAATCAGACTACACAACAACGTTAAATTAGATCTTGGAGGAATTGTGAAAGGCTATGCCCTAGATCGTGCATATCAAATAGCGAAAGAGATTGACCCTAGTTGCACTGGGTTCATCGAAGTTGGTGGTGATATAAGAATACTCGGCCCGAAATTTGGTTCAAGACCATGGGTAGTAGGCGTGCGTGATCCTTTTAGCCCTTCCAAAGCCGTTACGTATTTTTACATGACTTCGGGAGCAGTTGCAACTTCCGGCGATTACGAGAGATACTTCGTTTATGAGAATAAAAAGTATCATCACATAATAGATCCAAAAACAGGTTATCCTGCACAAGGTGTTACATCGGCAACCGTCATTTCTGAGGATGCCATAACTGCGGACGCTTTATCGACAGCTGCTTTTGTTTCAGGTGCAGATTGGGAATACGTGATTTTAGAATATCCAAAAATTGGTGGTATTGTGTTGCTGATATCTCACGATGGAACTGTAAAGAAATCTTCTGCGATCAAGGCGTATGAGAAAAGGTAATCGAAAGTTGTTTGGCAAGTATGATATATTCGTTTTTTTATTTGTTTTTGCAATATTTTTTGTTTTTTTGCTCTTTCGAACAAATGCGTCTATCGAATTTGTCGAAGTGTTAAAAGACGGAAAACTAATTATGCGGATTCATCATCCAGGAGTTTACGAAGTTTTTGATGATGGAAGATATGTTATGAAAGTGGTTTTTGAAAATGGAAAAGTTTGGGTGGAAGAAGCCGATTGTCCAAACAAGTTGTGCGAAAAAATCGGCAAAATTGGTGCAGGTGGAGTGATAGTTTGCCTGCCCAATAAACTGATCATCAAAGCCATGGGTGGAAAGAGCAAAGTGGATGTCATAACATGGTGAAAGTAAAGAAGTTGGTTTATGCTTCCGTTTTAATAGCGTTAGGTTCGATGATGTATATTTTCGAAAGTATAATCCCATTTCCTATTCCTTTTGGAAAATGGGGTTTTTCAAATTTTGTGGTATTGTTTTCAGCCACTGTGTTCGATTTGAAAACAACTTTGCTTGTTGCAATTGGAAAAAGTGTTTTTGGGAATTTGATCGCAGGTCACGTGTTTGACCCAGTTTTTGTGTTGAGTTTTTGTGGCTCTTTATCAGCTGCTTTCATTCAGTTTGCAGCTTGGAGGATAAAATTCTTTGGTTTAGCTGGGGTTAGTTTACTTGGCAGCATCGGTAACAATTTAACCCAAGCTTTAGTCGGAATGGCTGTGCTTAAGTCTTCTGCATTTTTAATCTTACTTCCTTGGATGTTGATACTTGGTATCCCAGGGGCTTTTGCCAACGCAATGATAGTTAAGAAGGTGAAAGAATATGCAACCGAGGTTGATTTTGGCTTCAACTTCTCCAAGGAGAAGAAAGCTTTTGAAAATTTTTCTCAAGGAATTCGAAATTGTCGATCCACAAATTCCAGAGATACCTGAATCTTCCGCAGAAGAAACAGCAAGAAAACTTTCCTTGTTGAAAGCTTTGAGTGTGTTTGAGAGAAACCCAGATGCAATTGTCATCGGGGCTGATACAGTTGTAGAAATAGATGGAAAGATACTTGGTAAGCCTGAAAATCCAAACGAAGCCAAGCAGCAGCTTTTAACTTTAAGTGGCCGATGGCATACCGTTCACACAGCCGTTGCTGTTGTAAACAAATTGGAGGTTTGGCAAAAACATTTTGTTGCAAAGGTGAAATTCAGAAAGGTTCCCAATGACTTCATCGATTTTTATGCGAATAACTTTTCAGTTGGAAAAGCTGGTTCTTACGGTCTTCAAGATCTTGGAGCCGTCTTTGTTGAACACATTGTAGGAGATCCATACGTTGTAATTGGCTTACCGATAGGTGAACTGGCGCTTTATCTTAAAAAGAAGGGATGGTGGAATTTTGAAACCACGCGAGAGGATGATCAAAGCTGGTTCTGAAGCTCTTTCTGAGGAAGAGTTACTCGCTATAATCCTTAGAACTGGAAGCCAAGATCTTAACGTAATGGATCTTGCCAAAGAACTTTGGGAAACATTTGGAAAATCTTTGAGAACGTTGTTCAACGCTTCTTTACAAGAAATTGCTTCAATCAAGGGAATTGGAATAGCAAAAGCGACTTCTATAAAAGCTTCCTTAGAGCTTGGCAAGCGTCTTTACGAAGAGCTTTCAGAGAACAAGTTGGTGTTCACCAACCCGGAATCAATTTATCAATTCTGTCATGACATGAGATTTTACGAGAAAGAGGTGTTGAGGGTTATTTGTCTTGATAGTAAGTTAAAGATGGTTTTTCACCGTGATTTAACGGAAGGAACAAATAATCAAACGCTTTTTCATCCGCGTGAAGTATTTAGAATTGCGATTAGATCCAATTGCAACTTCATAGTGTTGGTTCACAACCATCCTTCGGGAGATCCCACTCCCAGTTTTGAGGATAGAATTTCAACTGATAAAATTGTCGCGGCAGGGGAGATCATAGGCATCCCGGTTTTGGATCACGTTGTAGTTGGATCTGAGAGTTTTTTCAGTTTCAGAGAAAACGGTTTGCTTGATTCTTTTGGGAAATCTACTGGCAAAATCAACAAGGAAAAAAGGGAAAGAAAGCTTCGAAAATCTTGAGTAAAAATATCTGGGAGGGTTTGGAACATGATAAGCAGAGAACAAGCGTATGAATTGTTGCAAAAACATTTGTCATCGAGGAATTTGCTTAAACATTGTCTGGCTGTTGAAGTTGTGATGAGAGCACTGGCAAGAAAATTGAACGAGGATGAAGATACATGGGGTTTGGCTGGTTTGCTACACGATCTTGATTACGACTACACCAAGGATTCTCCCGATCAACATGGCTTTAAGACTGTGGAAATATTGGAAGAATACGATGTACCAAAAACCGTTTTAGATGCAATACTGGCCCATTGCGAAAAAAAGCCGATTGAAACCAAGATGGAAAGAGCGATTTACTGTTCAGATCCAGTCACAGGCTTCATAGTCGCAGCTGCTTTGATTACACCCGAGAAATCGCTAAGATCGATTGATACGGATTTCCTACTGAGAAGATTCAAGGAAAAAGCTTTTGCAAAAGGTGCAAACAGAGATCAAATGAAAAGTTGCGAAAATCTAGGATTATCGTTGCAGGAGTTTCTTGATTTATCCTTGAATGCAATGAGAGAAATAAGCGAAATCTTGGGGCTTTGAGGTGATTTTGGATGAATTTTGAAAAAATGATTGAGGAAAAGTTGGAGGCTTACAGAACAAATTACAAGTTTGAGATTGAGCAGGATAAGATTGTATCGAAAGATCAAATAAGATCGAAGATTGAGCACACACTTTTAAAGCCAACGGCTTCTCCTGAAGATGTGGAGCGTTTGTGCAATGAAGCTTTAGAACACAAATTTTTTGGTGTTTGTGTGAATCCTTGTTATGCAGAACTAACCGTTGAAAAATTGCGGGGTACGGGAATCAAAGTTGTCAGCGTTGTTGGATTTCCACTTGGAGCAAGTACTCCGAGTATTAAGGCAAAAGAAGCAGAAGAATTAGTGAAAATTGGTGTTGATGAAATAGATATGGTTTTAAACATTGGTATGTTAAAATCAAAAAAGTGGGAGTATGTTTACGAAGAAATTTCGCAGGTTGTTGAGGCTTCAAAGCCCGCACCTGTGAAGGTCATAATAGAAACTTGCTATTTAACTTTAGAGGAAAAAATAGCAGCTTGCCTTATAAGTGAACTTGCGAAGGCAGCTTTCGTGAAAACTTCCACTGGGTTTGGACCGGAAGGAGCAAAGGTTGAGGACGTGCATTTGATGAAGTGGTGTGTACCAAACTTGGGCGTCAAAGCTTCAGGTGGCATAAGAACTTTCAAGCAAGCTTGTCAAATGGTGCTTGCAGGTGCAGATAGGATAGGAACCAGCCAAGGAGTACAACTTATCTTGCAGGAGGTGTAAAAAATGGCTTGGGACAAGCTTTCTTTAAGGGAATTCATCGAAAAGGTTGCGGATAAGAATCCAACACCGGGTGGAGGAGCTGTAAGCGCACTGGTGTGTGCTTTGGCAGCGGCGCTTAATGAAATGGTTTCAAATCTAACCCTTGCAAGAAATGATTATTCTGATTGGCACGCCGAGATGGAAAGAACACTTGAAAATATGAAAGAGATACGCCTCAAGATGTTGGAACACATTGAACTTGATATAAAAGCCTTTGATGAAGTAATTGAGGCTTACAAAATGCCAAAGGAAACGGAAGAACAAAAGGAAGCAAGAAAAACGGCTATCCAGGAAGCACTTAAAAAAGCGGCAAAGGTACCTTACGAGGTGTGTCGTTATTCAAGAGAGGTTCTAAGGTTTGCCGAAATTGTTGCAAGATGGGGAAATATTAACGCCATTTCCGATGCAGTTAGTGCGGCAGAATTAGCCTTTGGAGCGTTTCAAGCGGCTAAGGCAAATGTGCTCATCAATTTGAATTCCATAAAAGACGAACAGTTTGTTGAGTATATGAAGCATGAGCTTAGAACTTTGACCGGTGAAGCTGAAGGAGCTTTGAAAGCGGTCAAGGAGGTTGCAAAAGAACGTGGAAAGCTTGGGCTTTGAGATTGTAAAGGAATGCGGTTCTGCCAGAGTTGGAAAACTCAAAACAGCTCACGGTGTTTATGAAACACCTATTTTCATGCCGGTTGGAACCAATGCAAATGTCAAGTTGATGAGATCTGAAGACCTTAAAGAAATAGGTGTTGGTATTTTGCTTGGAAATTCTTACCATCTAGCAGTTCGACCTGGTCTTGAGGTGATAGAACTTCACGGTGGGCTTCACCAATTTATGAATTGGGATGGAGCAATTTTAACAGACAGTGGAGGTTTTCAGGTTTTCAGTTTGAAGAAGCTGATAAAAATATCGGATGAAGGTGTACTCATAACATCTCCTGTTGACGGTTCAAAAATCTTTTTGACTCCTGAGCTTTCCATGAAAATTCAAAGAACGTTGAATTCGGATATCGTGATGGTTTTGGATCATTGCCCATCTCCTGCAGATGGTTACAAAGAAGTCCTTGAGGCGACAAAGAGAACTTACAGATGGGCTCTCAAATGTCTTAAAGAAGGTGTTCAAAAGCATCAGCTGCTTTTTGCGATCGCACAAGGTGGAACGTACGAAGATCTCAGAATTGAGAGTGCCAAAAGTTTGTCAGAGCTACCTTTTGATGGATTTGCAATAGGTGGATTGAGTTTGGGTGAAGAGTACGAAAAAACGCTTTATATGTCTGAAGTCAGCGTTTCGTGTTTGCCAAAGCACAAACCGAGGTATTTCATGGGTGGGGGTTCCCCTGCGCTTATAGTAAGACTGGTTGAAATTGGTGTGGATATGTTCGACAGCGTTTTTCCAACGAGATTAGCCCGACATGGTACGGCTTTGACGTGGGAAGGAAGGTTGAACGTAAAGGCGTCAAGGTATAAAATGGATAAAAGGCCAATCGATGAAAAATGTTCATGCAAAGTATGTAGAAACTACACTAGATCTTATATACATCATCTCATTGATCGTGAGGAAACACTGGGAGGAATTTTGTTAACTTATCACAACCTGTACTTCATGATGGACTTTATGAAACGATTAAGAGAAAGCATCCTTCAAGGGACCTTTGGTTCGTTCAAAGAGGAGGTGTTGAAGGCTTATGAGAAAGATAACGTTGTTTGCAGTGATTTTGCTGATAATGTCGTCGATTTTGGTAAAAGCTGACATCTTTAACTTCTCTGAGGGTGGTTTCTGCTCAAGTTCTTCGGGACCTTGGGCTTTCAAAGCCAATCCTGCGGGTATTGTAGAAAACGAGCTACGTAGGGTTTTGCTTGAGGGAACGTTCAGATTGGGTACAAATAACTCTAGAAGTTTTTCCATCTCTTTGGTTCAACCTCCAGAGGATTCCTTGGCAGGTGTTTTGAATTTATCAACAGATTTAACCGATTTTGATGTACAAAGATTGTCTTTTTTGTACGTCATAGCTGGAAAAGCTGGTAGTACCAACCTCGGGGTAGGTTTGGGGTTAGATAGAGTTCAAGAAAGCAATGGGAACTATTACTCTGTTTTTCTAGATCTTGGTGTTCAAGGAAAATTTTCCGACTCTGGTTATACCAGCTACAGCCTTGCTTTAAAAAGGTTGCAACTTTGGTCACAAAAAACTCAAGAACTTAAACTCTTCAGCGTTGGCGGGGGACTTAAACTTGATTTCGAGCAGATGGTTTTCGCTTTTGATGTAGCATACTTCTTTGAGAATCTCGATTTTTGGCAGTTTGTCCCCGCAACACAGCTGAATGTAGAACCAGTTAAACTTCATGTTTCATTACCGTTTTTGTACAAATCTCTCAATGAGTCAAACATATCTGTGGAATTTGGTGTGATGATCAATCTTGGAACGGTTGATCTAGGATTGTCTGTGCTTTATCCTTTTTCACCTATGAACAGCAACGATCTTTTAAAGGAACTTGGCTACAAGTGGCACATAGATTTCAAAATAGGTTTCAAATGGTGAATGTATGGTGAGGATTAAGATTCTTTCAGAAGACGAAATAAGAAGATCTTTAATGAGGATAAGTCATGAAATACTTGAAAGAAACAAAGGTGTGGACGACGTTGTACTTGTGGGCATTTTAACGCGTGGTGCGTTTTTGGCTGACCGTTTGGCAAGAAACATTGAACTTATAGAAGGCAAAAAAGTTGAAGTTGGTTATCTTGACGTTGGTCCTTATAGAGATGATGAAAAGCGAACTGATGTAGATAGAAGTTCAATCAATTTTGATTTGAACGGGAAAATAGTTATTCTAACTGACGATGTTTTGTTCACTGGTAGAACAGTTAGAGCAGCTTTGGATGGCATTATGAGAAGGGGAAGGCCAAAAAGTGTACAGTTGGCAGTTTTGGTGGACAGAGGTCACAGAGAACTTCCCATAAGACCTGATTTTGTCGGCAAGAATCTTCCTACTTCCAAAACGCGAGAAAAAGTTAAAGTGTGTCTGAAGGAAATCGACGGAGAAGACGCTGTTTACATAGTTCGATTGGAGGATTAAACCATGGATTATGCCAGGTATATCAAGGCCATAGAGAGAGCCGTTAACAACATTGCGACGAAAATGGAAAAAACCGAGATAAGTATCGACGAGATTTGGATTGAAACTTCTATTCCTGAGGATCTCATTGTTGAATTGATCCAAAATTTTCCTGTGGAATTTCCCCCAAATGTGACTCTCATAACCTCAAAAAAAGGCATCGTTTGGAAACGTAAAGAAACTTGAAGAATGTTTTACCGCGTAGCCATTTCCAAAATTTCCGTTGATGAAACTTTTGTCTATAGTTCGGATGTAAAGTTGGAAATAGGTGAAAGAGTAATCGTTGATTTTCATGGAAGAAAGGTTAAAGGCTACGTTGTGGAAGAATCCGAAGCACCAGGTCGAAAAATAAAGCCAATTTTGGAGCGTTTGGATGGATTCAGTTTTCTTTCCGAAAACGATGTTTTGCTCGCAAAATGGATATCCGAACAATATCTTGTTCCAATCGGTAAGGTATTTGATTTGCTTCTCCCTTCTTATATCGACAAATACTTGGAAACTTTTGTTGAACCGACAACAGAATTGATAGGATTAAAAAGAACAAAGCTTCAAGATTTTTTGAAGACAAGATCAGAAGAAGATTTGAAGATGCTCCTGAAAAAGGGATACGTAAGGTTGAGTAAATCAAAGGAAGCAATTAAAATGCCAAGAATACCAGCAGAGAAGACATTTGTGATTTTAACTGACGATCTGTCAAAGCTTTTGCACAAAGTTGAGAATGAGATCGAGTACGATGTGTTGAATTATCTTTCACTTGCAAAAGTGTCAAAAACAGAAGACTTGATAAACGCCCTTGGAATCAGCATGAAAGAACTTGAAAAAATGGTTTTAAAAGGCATCATTCGTTTTTCAAGCTTGGCCCTTCCGGTAGAAAGCATTGCTAGTCGTGAAGGTTCTTTGCGCTTTCATCTTGAAAATAACGCGATTTTGATATTCGGGCAGGATGACATAGCAAGGTTCAAGTTTGTAATCCCGAAAATTTCCGAGGTACTCAGCCAAGGTAAGTCTATTTTGTTCCTTTCGCCATATGTTTCACAAGCCGTTAAACTTGCCGGAATTGCAAACGTCGTTTTCGAGCAAAGATCAATAGTTTTTCACGCGAACCTTACCGATGCCAGGAAAACTTTCGCTTGGTTGAGTGCTTACACAGGAAAACCAGCGATATTCTTTGCAACGCGTGCAGGGGTTTTTTTACCGATAAAAAATTTAGGATTGATTGTGATTGAGAGTGAAGAGGAAGAATCTTATTATCAAATGCATGAACCCATTTATGATGCAGTGGAAATCGCCTGGAAAAAAGCCGAGTTTTTTAAAGTACCGCTGATTGCGCTTTCTGCTTCTGGTAGGCTGAAAACTTTTGTAAGAGTTGAAAAAAATAGCAGATACGATATATCGGTGAAAAACACCAATGTGATCATTGAAAAACTCCGTGAAAAACAAATAGTTTCACCTAAAATGCTGGAAGAAATAGACAGAAAACTTCGTGAAGGTTACGGAGCGCTGATCATAACCAGAAGAAAAGGGTATGCACCATACGTTATTTGTTTTGTTTGTGAAACTTTGGTTAAATGCCCAAATTGCGATGTTCCTTTATCGTATCACAAACTGAAACATACGTTGAAGTGTCATTTGTGTGGTTGGGAGGAGCAAGCCGTTAGAAATTGCCCAAAATGTGGTGCCCCAGCCTTGTATCCTATAGGTTTTGGTGGAGAACGATTGGAAAGAGTTTTGAAGTATCACATACCGGAAGCTGTGATACGATTTTTAGATGTTGAAGAATACGATGAAAAATCATTGTTGGAATCTTTGATCAAATTCGAAGTTGGTCAAACTGATGTTTTGATCGTAACTCAACCAATCGCACATCTTGTGAGTTTATCGCGGGTTGGCTTTGTTGGAATTACAAACATTGACAGCTTCTTAAATCAACCGGATTATTCCTCCACAGAACGCATGATTCAGTTTGTTAGAAAGATCACTCAACTTGGTGCAAAAGTAACTGTATTAATTCAAGTTCGAAATATCGATCCAGGGATTATAACATCATACATCAATGAGCCTTTAGAAAATCTTTACGAATCGGAGCTACTTCGCAGGAAAGAAAGCAAATATCCGCCTTATTGTGATATTGTTCAAGTGATCTTGGAATCGCACGATGCAGCTATCGGGTGGGAAATCATTCAAGATTTTGCGGCAAAATTGCAAATGGCAGAAATACTTGGACCAGTTGAACATCCAATGTTTAAGGTGGGGGGAAAGTACAGATATCATTTCATTGCCAAAACTCAGCAACTTAAGTTAACGCTTGAAGAAATAAGGCGACAGTACAAACTTGTTGGAAAACACGGGATAAAAGTTCTTGTGAATCCACCTAGATTGGTGTAAAAAATGAAAGGGGGGAAAGTATGAAAACTCTTATTCTTGCGGCCGGGTTAGGAACTAGAATGAACTCGAAGTATCCAAAGGTAACACACAAAATCTGCGGTAAACCCATGATCAATTGGGTTGTTGATACTGCCAAGCAAGTGTCGGATGAAATAGCCGTTGTACTGGGATATGGAGCAGAAATGGTCAAACCTCTTTTGCCTGAAGATGTCAAGATATTCTTTCAGGAAAAACAACTTGGTACAGCTCACGCCGTGATGTCTGCAGTTGATTTCATCAAAACAGCGAAAGAAGTTTTGATACTCTACGGTGACATGCCTCTGATCGATGTGGAAACGTTGAGGAAGCTTGTTTTTACCCACACTCAAGGAAAATTCGACGCCACCATAGTTAGCACCGAACTTGCCGATCCGACAGGTTACGGAAGAATTGTCAGGGATAGTGACGGACGATTTTTGAAGATAGTAGAAGAAGCAGACGCTGTTGAAGAAAAAAACATCAAAGAAATAAATACGGGTGTTTATGTTTTCAACGCCCAAAAGCTTCTTGAAGCTTTACCTAAGGTTAAACCAAACAACAAGAAGAATGAGTACTATCTTACGGACGTTTTAGCGTTTCTTGATAAGGTCTCAATTTTCAAGGTAGATAACTTTGAGCAATTTCTTGGAATTAACAACAGAGTTCATTTAGCACAGGCGGAGAAAATAAAACGCAGGCAAATTTTGGAAAAGTTAATGCTGTCTGGCGTTACAATAATCGATCCAGACACAACTTACGTAGAAGCCGACGTTGTGATAGGAAAGGACACAGTGATTTATCCCATGACGTTCATAGAAGGAAAAACAGAGATAGGAGAAGATTGTGTGATTGGTCCAATGACCAGATTGGTAAATTGCAAAATAGGGAACCGCGTGAGTGTGGTTAGATCAGAATGTGTTGGAGTAACTATTTTTGATGAAGTATCGGTTGGTCCATTCAGTCGATTGAGGGAAGGCACCGTTTTGCATTCAAACGTCAAAATTGGTAATTTTGTTGAGGTTAAGAATTCTGTTATCGGTTTTGGAACAAAAGCTCAACATCTTTCTTACCTAGGTGATGCCACAATTGGCAGGGAAGTGAACATAGGAGCTGGTACGATAACCTGTAATTTCGATGGTAGGAAGAAGAATCCAACTTACATTGAGGACGAAGCTTTTATAGGAAGTAACAGTTGTCTTGTAGCGCCAGTGACTGTAAAGAAAGGTGCTTTTGTGGCAGCCGGTTCGGTGATCACACAGGATGTTCCAGAATGGAGCCTTGGAATAGCCCGTGCAAGACAGGAAAATAAAATAGGATGGGTACTTCGAAAGTTTCAAAAGAAGGAGGAATAAAAATGCCTCTTTTGAAAAACGAGTTCAAGTTGTTTGCCGGTAACTCAAATTTACCTTTAGCAAAAAAAGTAGCAGAATACCTTGGAGTGAGATTAGGAGATTGCCAGGTTTCAAGATTTTCAGACGGCGAGATCAACGTTAGAATAAACGAGACGGTGAGAGGTCACGACATTTTTCTCATTCAGTCGACTTCTCCACCCGTCAACGAGAATTTGATGGAACTGTTGGTTATGATAGATGCGTTCAAGAGAGCTTCAGCCAGCAGCATAGCGGTTGTCATCCCATATTATGGCTATGCAAGGCAAGATAGAAAAGCCAAAGGTAGAGATCCTATAACTGCCAAGCTGGTTGCGAATTTGATAACTGTAGCTGGGGCGACGAGAGTACTTACGATCGACTTGCATGCTGATCAAATTCAAGGGTTTTTCGATATACCAGTTGACAATCTTTACAGTTTTCCTGTTTTTGTGGAGGTAATTCAAAAAGAATTTAAAGAAGAAAAGCAAGATTTGGTGATTGTTTCACCCGATGTTGGAGCCGTTAGAAGGGCAAGTAAATTTGCAGAAAAATTGCAAGTTCCATTGGCAATTTTAGATAAAAGACGCCCAGCTGACAACATGGCAGAAGTGGTTAACGTGATAGGTGATGTCAAAGGAAAGATAGCTTTGATGTTTGACGATATAATAGACACAGGTGGAACGATTGTCCAGGGTGCTGAGATCTTGAAAAAATCCGGCGCAAGGCGTATACTTGCTTTTGCAACACACGGTGTTTTGTCTGGAAAAGCTGTGGAAAGAATTGTTCAAAGCGAAGTTGAAAAAGTTTATATAACAGATACGATTCATCACGAAAATCTTCCAGAAAAGTTTCAAGTGGTGAGTGTCGCTTCATTGTTAGGTGAGGCAATAATAAGAATTCGCAGGAATCTTTCTGTTAGTATACTATTTAGATAAGATTCGCAAGGGAGGTTGTAAAAATGGAGATCAAAGCAGCTGTTAGAGAGGTAACGGGCAAAAGACCGGTAAGGCGCCTGAGAAAACAAGGCTTCATACCTGGGGTTGTCTATGGACCGGATGTAGAACCCATCAATATAGTTTTAGAAGCAAACCAATTCAAAAAACTCGTAGGTAAAATCTCCGAATCTGTACCTATAAAACTCGTTCTTGAGCGCGAAGGGAAAACTGAGGTTTTTGACGTGTTCATGAAAAAAGTGCAAATCGATAAGGTAACCGACGAGATACTGCATATAGATTTCTACAAGCCAGCTGCTGGTCGAACAATGAAGATCAACATACCTGTTAAGATTGTCGGTAAAGCTATCGGAGTCGAAAAGGGAGGAATTCTAGAAGTAATGAGAAACGAAATACCAGTTGAAACACTTCCAACCGCTGTTTTGGAATACATAGAAGTCGATGTGAGCAACTTAGATGTAGGAGATTCTTTACACGTTGGTGATCTCAAGTTGCCTGAGGGAATGAAAACCTTGTTGTCAAAAGATGAGGTAGTTGTAACTGTACTCTCGCCTGCTGGTGAGGAAGAGGAAACAAGCGTTTCTCAAGCAGCTCCAACAGAACCTGAGGTTATAAAGAAAGGTAAGAAAGAAGAAGAGGAGGAAGAAGAATAACCACGTTACCTTTGGTAGTAGTTGGCCTAGGAAATCCTGGGCCAAAATATGCTTTTAACAGGCACAACGTTGGTTTCATGGTTGTTGATAGATTTGCAGAAATAAATCGTTGCAAGTGGGTTTTGCAGAAATTGTATGCAGAAAGTTGTTGTGGAAATTTTTGGCTTCTGAAACCTTTAACGTATATGAACGCAAGCGGGGTCGCGGTAAGGGAATTTTTGACCTCCGCTTGCTTATCTGTAAACAACTTGATAGTTGTTTATGACGATGTAGATTTACCGTGTGGTAAGCTTCGTATAAGGCCAAAAGGTAGCAGTGGTGGTCACAAGGGTTTGGAATCAATAATAAAAGAACTTGGAACGCCGGACTTTATAAGAATACGTATAGGAATAGGTCCAAAGCCGCGTGATTTATCTTTGGCGGACTTTGTCCTTCAAGATTTTACAAAAGAAGAACTTTTGATAATCGATAAGGTAATTGACTTAGCCATAAAAGCCATATTTGTAATTGCAAATGAAGGTATACAAAAAGCTATGACTTTTTTCAATTCCCATGAGGTGGTTGCGTGAGTTGTTCATCTTGCGGCGGTTCAGCTGATAAGGTTTACAAATTTTTATCCGATGGGATGGTAAAGGAAGTATCCTATTGTTCCAAATGCTTGAAAAAAGTGCTCGTTGGATCTGAAGAGTTTTCAAAATCTGGGCTTCGTTATTTGGCAAGTCACTCCGAGATTGTCCAAGACTCTGACCTTGGTGAAATTTCTGTCGATTTGGTCCCGACGGATATCATTTTTTCCATAGCTCCTGTGGCTGTTCTTCGTATTTTGTTCGACAAAGGACAAAATTTCAACGATCTAGAGGAAAAAGAGGTTTTCAGAAGGAGGATTTTTTTACTTCGCTATAAACTCAACAAAGCTTTGGAAAATGAAGATTATAAAACAGCGAACAAGTTGAAAAATCAAATTGCGGCTATAGAAAAACGTATTGCGGAGAAATGACCTATGGTTTTTCTTATCACGTTGATTGGTGCAAGTATAATTAGCTCGTTTCTCGCAATTTATTACGTTTTTTCGGGAAAAGTAATACTTTCTCCTGTTCTTGCCAGGTTTGGTGCATTTGAGATCAGATATTATTCGCTTTTTGCTTTAGCCGGTATATTGCTTGCTTATATTTTGGCAAGAAAGGAAGCAAAAAAAGAGGGGATAAATCTTGAGCTATTTGACGAAATGATTTTCTTTGGTATTTTAATGGGAATAGTTGGGGCAAGGGTCTTTTACGTCATTTTCAATCTCAATTATTACGCTAAAAATCCACTTGAGGTGTTCATGATTTGGCGTGGAGGCTTGTCCATATACGGTGCTTTGATCTTTGGTGTATTAACTGTGGTTATTTATTTGAAAGTGAAAAAGCCTGTAAATTTCAATGTTTGGCAGATTCTTGACATTGGTGCTACTTTCTTTCCGCTGGGACAAGCGATAGGTAGATGGGGTAATTTCTTCAATTACGAAGCATACGGGGCGCCGACAAACCTTGTTTGGAAAATGTATGTGCCAGCAAGGTTCAGACTCTATGGATATGAGAACTACGAGTTTTTCCATCCAACCTTTTTGTACGAATTTTTATGGAATTTGTTTGTGTTTCTATTGCTCAAAAATTTTTACGACAAATATAAAAAATCACACGGGGAAGTTTTTGGCTTGTATCTAGCTTTGTACTCGCTTGGACGGATTTGTATAGAACGAATCAGACTGGATAACCTGTTGATCGGGCAAATAAGGGCTTCGCAGCTTATAGCTGCCATCACTATGATATGCGGTAGTTTGATTTTTCTTTACAGGCGCAGGGAGTTGAAAACATGACTTACGTTGTGGGTGATATCCATGGTTGCCTTTGGGCTTTGGACAAATTGGTAAAAAAACTACCACTTGCTTCTGATGACACTTTGATTTTCCTTGGAGATTACGTGGATAGAGGGCCAGACAGCAAGGGCGTGATTGATTATCTAATTGGTTTGAGTAAGTTTCACAACTGCGTCTTTTTACGTGGAAATCACGAACAAATGATGCTTGCATGCTTAGAGAAAGGACAAGATTGCTATCTGTGGGAATTCAACGGGGCAAACGCAACGATCAGAAGTTACGGAGGAATAAAAAGCATCCCACAGCAACACATTGAATTTCTCAAAAACACACGCCTTTATTATGTCAAGGACAAATTTATATTCGTTCATGCCGGATTAAAACCAGGTGTACCACTTGAAAATCAAGACCCATTTGATCTTGTGTGGATAAGAGACGAGTTCATTTATTCGCAAAATCCAGCTGTAGGATACAAAGTTGTCTTTGGTCACACACCGTTCGCCAATGTTTTGATTTTGCCCGATAAAATTGGTGTCGACACTGGATGTGTTTACGGTGGAAAGCTTAGCTGTATAAGGATTGAGGATTACGCCATCTTTCAAGTGGAGTGTGAAAGGAAATGAAAAAAGCTGTATATCCAGGTTCATTCGATCCTATAACTAATGGGCATCTTGATATTATCCAAAGGGCTTTAAAGATTTTCGACGAACTTTGGGTCGTTGTTTTGGTGAATCCCAAAAAGTCCGCTCTGTTTACAATTCAAGAAAGAGTTGATATGATAAAACATTTGGTCAAAGATTGGCAAAACGTCCATGTTGATTCTTACGAAGGGTTACTCGTCGATTATCTTAAAAGCAAAAATATAACCACGATAGTTAGAGGATTGAGGGCTGTTACGGATTTTCAATACGAGTTGGAAATGGCTATGGCCAACAAGCAACTTTGGGACGAAGTGGAAACGGTTTTTCTTGTTACTGACAAAAAGTATTGCTATTTATCGTCATCTTTGGTTAAAGAAGTGGCTTGGATGGGTGGCGATGTGAGCGAATGGGTCCCGCCGATTGTAATTGATTACATGAAAAAGAAACTGAACAGATGATATAATAACTTGGATGCTTTCGAAAACTTTGAAAAAGGAGGGCAACTTGAAATGGAAATAAGTGCAGAAATGGTCAAAAAGCTCAGGGAAATGACAGGATCTGGTGTTATGGAGTGTAAAACAGCTTTGCAAGAAGCGAACGGAGACTTCGAAAAGGCTGTGGAAATTCTTAGAAAAAGAGGAGCAGCTATAGCGGCTAAGAAAAGTGGTAGAGCCGTAAAAGAAGGTATAATTGTCTCTTACATTCATTTCACAGGAAAAGTTGGGGTTCTTTTGGAGCTAGGTTGTGAAACAGATTTTGTAGCAAGAATGCCAGAGTTCAAAGAATTGGCTTACAACCTGGCTAAGCATGTTGCAGCGATGTCTCCAAAGTATGTGACAAGGGAGGATGTTCCACAGGAGGTTATAGAAAAGGAAAAAGAAATATATCGAGCCCAGTTGAAAGATTCTGGTAAACCAGAAAGCGTAGTGGAAAAAATCGTGGAAGGAAAATTGGAAAAATTCTTCGAAGACAACTGCTTGTACGACCAAAAATACGTTTTTGACGAGAAGAAAACCGTTAAAGAATTGATCGACGAGTTCATTGGAAAGATCAAAGAGAACATTCGAGTAACACGTTTTGTAAGAATGGAAGTTGGGGTTGAATGAGGCGCTACACTTAGCGCCTCATTTTTGTATTATCGAGCTTTTGCTTTGAGCCAAGGCTTTGACAACATTCCAATGAACGTAATCTCGGTCATAGAAAAATTTTTCCAAGCATTTTTCTAAATAGCTAACTGGAAAGATGTTTTCCGGCATTCGGGCAATGAATGAAGCATCAGCGGTGAGGTTTGGTAGAGTTTTAGCAAGTTGATCGAAAAGTTCAAAGATCTTTTCACTTGAGCTTTCAAAAACATCCACTTCCACAACTGCTTCCAATCTGACCAGTCCTTTTAAACCCGGTGAGTCCACGAGTTTTAAGTATGTCATTACCCTTTCGTAATCCGGCTCGGATAGTTTAACCTTTATACTTCTTGATCTTTCGCCACGCTTCATTTGTCCAAGCGACAAAAAGGTTTTCATGTCCAAATAGGCTTTTTCGATGTTTTTGACCAATCCAAAAGGTCCAAACGGTAGTCTAAAGGCTGGCGTTGTAAAGTCAATTGAACCATCCTTTATTACTATCGCTTGGTCCAAGTATTTTTCCACCTCATTTTTCTCTGCTCTTTGCATATAGGAATCAAGGGCATTTTCTGCAGAAGCCCCAATTTCAACTTGTGCTAAGATCTCTCCGATCCAAATCCTTTGGCTTTCCTCAAGGCCAAGGAGTTGAGCTAAAGCTTGCGGTACCGCCAAAATGAATTTGCTTTCAGGTGGATTTGTGTCTGGGGAAAAAAGCGGGGTACACAAACTATTCGAATATCTCAAAGCACCTGTGACCACTTGGCACAAAAGCATGACAAAACCTTCAACCGTGATGGATTCAAATGTTCTTCGACGGCTGTCTACAAAAATGATGTTTTCGCATTCTCGATCGATAAAGTTTGGTTTATCGTTTTCCACAAAGGTTCCTGAACTACTGTAAGTTATATCCAATGGTACAAAAGAAGCTTCTTCGCGAATCTGAAGAACTCTTGGGTTCAATTTTGAAATCAAGTTTCCCAGTTCGTTCATAAGTTAACCTCCGCGACAAGTTTTCCAGAGAGGGTAAAAAGAGAGATCTTTAAATATTCGTTATCGAAGTCGATCAGAGCAAAACTTGGCGGATTGTTCTTTTTAGGCAAGGATGGGCTACCTGGATTTAAGATAACGCCGGCTTCTTTCTTTTCAAGTCTTGGTATGTGCGTATGACCAAATGCCACAATGCAAGCTTCATAGTTTTTAAGAAGCTGTATGAGATCTTCATCACTCTTTATATTTTCACCGTGCAAACAAACCATTTTGTACTTACCAAAGGTTAAGATCATAAATTTAGCCATATCCTCGATTCCAAGCAGCATAAGGTCAACGTCGGCATCGCAATTTCCGCGTACCGCCATTAAGTTCTCCGATTTCAAAGCTTCTGCTAAAGCTAAAGGATCATACCCGGTTGGTATGGGATTGCGTGGACCATGGTAAAGAAAATCTCCTAGATGGACTATTTGATCAACAACCCCAGATTGTTCTCTGAGTTTTTTCCAACTTTCAAAATCTCCATGTGTGTCGGAAACAACCAATATTCTAATGGCAAGTTCACCTCCTAACAAATTGCTTTTTTATCACCAAAATGGCCGACAAAATTAGAATAATCGCTTCAACCGTGAGGATAAAAATGCCGTTAAAATCAGGTTTGTTGTACATTTGAGCTTTTCTCAAGATACCTGTTTCAAGAAACAAGGGATTGTAGAGAGCAAAGATTCTTAAAGCTTTTGGAATAGAGGTTACTGGAACCGCTATTCCGCTGAACAGGAATATGAGTATAACAAAGCATATTCCGATTAAACTCGCAAAATTTTCGTTGTTTGACAAAGCTGAAATCATAATTCCAAGGGATGCATGTACCAAACTGTTGATTAAAAGCAAGTTCAAAGTGAGATTCAACGGAACGTCAACTTTAAGAATTAATTCGAAAATGAGTGCGACACAGGATACAAGAATTCCAACCATCGAAATGGCTAAAACTTTTGCAAGGCTGTACTTTAAACTTCCAAAATTTGCGGAAACGTAGTATTCGATCAACCCAAAATTTTTGTCTCTGACGACTGTTTGAATGGAAAGTACAAAAACGATCAGTGCAGACGTAAGAAACAAAGCCACAGGGGCAAGAACCGAGGGAATGGAAAACAAGTTTTCTTTTGCCGCTATGTCCAACTGTGGGGCTGGATAACCAGGTGAAGTGAAAAGATACCTTATCACTTGGGGGTCAAAAAATGGGCTACCATTTAGATCTTTAAACATCGAGTTGAAAACATGATACGTGACTGTGGACAGTTGGAAATCAATAGGACTTGGAATGAACTTTATAACCGTTGGTTTTCCAGAATAAAGGTTTTTTGTAAAGTCTTCGGGAATTACGACAACCGCGTTGAGTTCACCACTCAAAAGTTTCTGCAAATAGTTTTGATCAACGTACGACAAGGTTCCACCGCGAAACATGGACATTACAATGCCAACGGTGAGCCGAGAAAGAGGATCTTTGTCGAGGTTTAAAACACCGATCTTCATGTTAATTTCGGTAAAGCTGTTGAAAAGAAAGATCGAAATGATCATCAGCGCAATTGGTATCAAGAAAGTGACAAAAAGTGAAAAACGGCTGCGGAACACCCTTTTCAATTCTACGATTATCAGATGGAAAAAGCCCACTTGCTTTCACCTCTGTTTAAATTGACTAGATGCTTAAAGGCTTTTTGAACGTTTTTCAAATATTTCAACGATTTCAGCGTGTATTTCATCGATATTTCTCTCACCATTTATCACAACAACTCTATTAGGTTCTTTTTGTGCTATCATTAGATATGCTTCTCTAACTTTATTTAAAAATTCTATCCCATTTTTCTCCATCCTATCTTTAATCATCTTGCGTTTCAACGACGTTTCGGGAGTTATATCAAGATAAAATGTCAAATCAGGTTTTACATCAGAAGTGGCAAATCGATTGAGTTCTTCAACCAATTCAAACCCAATACCCCTACCAACTCCTTGGTATGCAACACTTGAGTCTATGAATCTATCTGAGATCACGGTTTTTCCTGCCCTCAAAGCTGGTAAAATTACTTCATCAACAATTTGCGCACGACTTGCAAGAAACAAAAGTAGTTCTGTTCTTGGATATATCTTTAAATCGCTGTTAAGAAGTAAACTTCTTATGAGCTCCCCAACCTCAGTGCCACCAGGTTCACGAACGATAACAAAGTCAATCCCCTTTTTTTGAAGGTATTCCGCAAAAAGCTTTATCTGTGTTCCTTTTCCGCTCCCGTCGATTCCTTCAAAACTTATAAACATAGAATCGGGATCCTTTTAACGAGTTATTGTAAAATCCTCAAAGCCTTGATATGTTGTGGGATTACATTCAACCTTTGTAATTATTGCGCTGCTTGGACCGCGAGAAACTTCTTTCACAAACTGTTCCAAGCTCGATTTGTCGCCTTCAGCGTGAATTTCAACAGTCCCATCTTCGGCGTTTCTCACATACCCTTTTACGCCTAACCTGTGTGCTATACGATAAGTGAAGTACCTGAAGCCAACCCCTTGAACATGACCGTATATCTTCAGAAAAACAGCCTCCATTGGGGTGGTCACCCCTGTACAACAATTCTCGAAAACATGATACCATATTTTAAAAAGCCTGTGGAGTGGAGGTGGTCAGCGTGAATTTCGAAGAAGGATTAACCTTTGATGATGTATTGCTTGTACCACAATACAGCGAGATCTTACCAACTCAGGTTGATGTGAAAACGAGATTGGTTGGAGACATTTGGATAAACATACCTATAGTGAGTGCTGCTATGGATACCGTCACCGAAGCTGAACTTGCAAAAGCACTTGCTCGAGAAGGGGGAGTTGGAGTAATTCACAGGAACATGTCGATAGAGGAACAAGCTCGTCAAGTTTCGGTTGTGAAAAGAACGGAGAATGGAGTTATATATGATCCTGTTACGATAGGTCCTGAGGATACAATTGAAAAAGCACTCGAACTTATGGCGACTTACAGAATAGGAGGATTACCTGTTATCGACGAGGATGGAAAACTACTTGGTTTGATAACGAATAGGGATGTGCGTTTTGAGAAAGATCTCACAAGACCTGTTAAAGAATTGATGACGCCAAGATCTCAACTTATAGTGGCTCCTCCCTCTATATCTCTCGATGAAGCTAAGGAAATTCTCCATAGAAATAAAATTGAGAAGCTTCCACTTGTTGACGATAGCAACAAACTCGTTGGATTGATAACGATAAAAGATATAATGAGCGTAATTGAACATCCAAATGCCGCTAGAGACTCCAAAGGTAGATTGATCGTTGGAGCAGCGGTTGGAACAGGAGAGGACACTTTAGAAAGGGTTCAAGCGCTTTACAATGCGCAGGTGGATTTCGTAGTTGTGGATACAGCTCATGGACATTCAAAAAGAGTTATTGATACGGTTAAGAAGATCAAAGCTTGTTTTCCAAATCTTTATGTGGTTGCTGGCAACGTGGCAACCGCCGAAGGTGCTCTTGCTTTGATAGAAGCTGGTGCTGATTGTGTGAAAGTCGGTGTTGGACCTGGATCCATTTGTACCACCAGAGTGGTGGCTGGTGTTGGTGTCCCACAACTGACCGCAATAATGAACTGTGCAAAGGTAACGAGAAAAAAAGGTGTTACTTTGATTGCCGACGGAGGAATAAGGTATTCTGGGGACATTGTGAAAGCTTTGGCTGCTGGTGCAGATTCCGTTATGATAGGAAGTCTTTTTGCTGGAACAGAGGAAGCGCCTGGAGAAAGCATACTTTACCAAGGTAGAAAGTACAAAGCGTACAGAGGTATGGGAAGTGAGGCTGCTATGAAAAAAGGTAGTGCTGATAGATATTTCCAAAACGCAAATGGCAACAAATTTGTTCCCGAAGGCGTTGAGGGAATGGTTCCTTACAAAGGCACGGTGAAAGATGTGGTTTATCAGTTGGTCGGAGGTTTGAAGGCTGGCATGGGTTACGTTGGAGCAGCAAACCTTGAAGAACTCAGATCAAAAGCAGTTTTTGTGAAAGTCACGCCAGCTGGAGTTAGAGAAAGTCATCCACACGATGTGATAATAATAAAAGAAGCTCCTAACTACTGGAGTTTTTCAACCCAATGAGGGCTATTTGCCCTCATTGGGTTTTCACAAGTTGTGAAAGATCTCCAAGCAACATAAACAAATCATCTATATTTTTTAGAAAACCGAGCCTATTTTGTCTAATATCTTCTCGATCCACCATGACAAAAACATCATCGAAGTACTTGTCAATGTAAGGTTTGAGAGCTATAAGACTTTGCAACGCTTTATCATAGTCAAGCTTTTCCAAAAACTTTGTTACTTCGCTTTTTGCCTTCAAGAAGTTGTTTAAAAGTTCTCTTTCCGCATCCTCTGTGAAAAGCGCCCCATCGTAATGTCTACTGGTGTGATTCTTGGTTATGTTGTGAACCCTTTCAAAAGCTATCGCCAAGTCTGTGAAATCTTTCCTATCAACGATGTTCATTATAGCATTTGCAGCCAAAATTCCTCTCAATGGAGTTGTCCAGAGATGGTTAACAGCCCTTGCCACATCGTATCTCACGCCGTTGTTAACCATGTAGGAATAAAATCTCAAGGAAAAGAATTCCTCAAATGAATTGCTGGTACAACTTATGGAAAGAAGTTCGCACGAATAATTCAGCAGATCTTTCAGGTTTAAATCCCATCTGTTGAATTCTATCAACCAATAAATGGTTTCGGCTTTTGACCTTAAACCAAATGGATCCTTTGACCCTGATGGTATGTTACCTATGCAAATGTTTCCAACGATTGTGTCCACCCTATCAGCCAAGCCAATCACGCCAGCTATCGTGGTTTTTGGCCTCAAGGAATATTGTTCTTCTATGGCCATGGCAATCTCTTTGCTTTCTCCCTTCATAAGTGCATAGATTCTTCCCATTGTTCCTTGAAGTTCTGGAAATTCAAAAACGACATGACTGGCAATGTCAAACTTTGACAGTTTCGCTGCACGCACAATAGGCTCTTTCAAATGCTGCAATTTTACCTTTTCGCAAATGTACTCCGATAGTTTCACAATTCTTTCAACTTTATCGTACAATGTCCCCAATTCTTTTTGAAAGACCATTCCTTTGAGTTTGTTGTTGAAGTATTCAAAATCTTTTTTAATGTCAATTTCAAAGTAGTATCTGGCATCCTCCAAGCGAGCGTTAACAACGTTTTTGTAACCTTCTACAACTTTTGTCATATTTCCACCAGGTCTGTCAGCAAATGCAACAAAAATCGACGAAATTTTGCCATCCTTGTAGGTTGTAAAAGCTCTCAAATGATGCTTGATTGTTACAGTTATCAATTCTTCCGGTAGACTTAGGTATTTTTCATCAAATTGGCCAACGATAGCAATGGGATATTCAGCGATCTTTGATATTTCCTTAATCAAAGCCTCGTCTTTGTCGCAGGTTAATTGGTGCGTTCTCTCGATTTCTTCTATTTGTTGTTTTATTTTTTCAATTCTCTCGTTTTCGTCGACCAAAACGAAATTTTCCCTTAGAAGATTCACATAGTCAGCTGGATGGGTTATTTGCACAAATCTGTCAAAGTATGGATGTGCTCGTGTGGCGTTGGATGCCGTTTTTCCAAAAATTTGTAAGGGTAACACCTTTTCATCGTAAAGTGCTACAACCCATTTAACAGGTCGAACGAATTCAAAAGAGCCATCGCCCCATCTCATTGGTTTTGAAAAATTGAGGTTGGACAGGATATCTTTAAAGATTTTCGGTAAAATAGCCTCAGTTGATTGGCCTTCGATTTCTTTACAAAGGTAGACGTAACCATCTTTGATTAGTACATCTTTTTCAGTGGCGTTGTTTGCCTTTAGAAAACCGATTAAAGCTTGGGTTGGTTGACCTTGTGAATATGCTACACTTTCCGAAGGACCACGTTTTTGAACAAGCACTTTTTCTTGTTTTTCCGCTAAATCCTCGATGATGATCGCAAATCTACGATTTGTTGCATAGCATCGAATGTTAGAGAATGTTAAACGTTCTTCTTTCAACTTCTGCTGAGATAAGCTTGAAAGCTGTTGTAAAAGATTTTCAATTTCACTTGCCGGCATTTCCTCCACACCTATTTCCAGCAATGCCATGTGCCTGCTCATGATTTGATTCCTCCTTGAAATGCTTCAGCGCACCTTTTTGCCATAGATCTTATTGATCTTATGTATTGCTGCCTTTGCGCAACACTTATAGCACCTCTTGCGTCCAACAAGTTAAACACATGTGAACATTTCACCATGTAGTCGTATGCAACAAGAAAGTTGTTCGCCTGAATTTGGGATTCAAATTCGGCGGCGTAAAGATCGTAAAGTGTAAACAACTTTTGAGGATCGGACATCTCGAAGTTGTACTTTGAAAACTGCCTTTCATTTTCAAGGTAAAGTTCTCCGTAACTGATTTTTTCGTTCCACATCACGTCAAAAATGTTGTTTTTTCCTTGCAGGTACATCGCTATTCTTTCAAGCCCGTATGTGATTTCAAGAGGTATTTCTTTCAAGGTTATCCCACCAATTTGCTGGAAATACGTAAATTGAGTTATCTCCATACCATCCAGCCAAACTTCCCAACCAACCCCCCATGCTCCAAGAGTCGGTGATTCCCAGTTATCCTCGATGAACCTCACATCGTGCTCGCTCAAATCAATGTTCAAAGCTTTGAGTGAATCAAGATACAGTCGCTGGGAATCCTCGGGAGAAGGTTTTATTATGACTTGGTATTGGAAATACCTCTGAAGACGATTAGGATTTTCACCGTATCGACCATCTGTCGGTCTTCTACTTGGTTGAACGTATGCCACCATCCATGGACCTTTTCTGAGACAACCGAAAAAAGTCGCTGGATGAAACGTTCCTGCACCAACTTCTAAATCGTACGGTTGATCGATCATGCATCCAACTTTTGCCCAATAATCGTTAAGTCTTTGGATGATCTCCTGTAGGTACATTTTTAAACACCTCCATTCTTTAAGAAATTATACATTCTAAAACGCCACCCGCACATAGTTTAAAAGTAATCTTTTACGAAAAACTTTTTGTTATACTTTATTTTGAAAGCATTCAACAAGGAGGGGTCAACGTTGATTTTAAGGGTTAATCTGAATAATCGAAAGGTAACTGTAGAACCTGTTGCTGAGGATGTGTTGAAGCTTTTTATAGGTGGTAGGGGATTGGCCGCAAAGATACTTTGGGATGAGGTCAAGGATGTCGATCCACTTTCAGCTGAAAACAAATTGGTAATCGCAGCTGGTCCCTTCAACGGTTTGAGAACTCCCAGTGGTGGAAAGCTAGTTCTTGCAGCTAAAAGTCCTTTAACAGGTGGATATGGGGATGGAAACATAGGGACTTTGGCATCTGTTCATCTGAGAAAAGCTGGGTACATGGCTTTGATTATCGAGGGAGCTTCGGAAAAACCAGTTTATCTTTATATAGAAGATGATAACGTAAGCATTCTAAGCGCAGAAGGGCTTTGGGGGCTTGACACCTTTGAAACAGAACGAAGACTTAAACAAATTTACGGTGAAAATGTTGGAGTTCTTTCCATAGGACCAGCGGGAGAAAACTTGGTGCGCTTTGCCGTTGTTATTTCCCAAGAAGGTAGAGCAGGTGGTAGACCTGGTATAGGTGCCGTTATGGGAAGTAAGAAACTCAAAGCCATAGTGATAAAGGGAACCAAGGAGGTTCCTGTTGCAGACAAGCCTGCTTTCGATAAACTTACGCAAGAAGTTTTCCTAAGGATACCAAAACTTGCGGGCTATCAATTTTGGATGAGACAAGGTACAATGGCAACTTTGGAATGGGCTAACAAAAATAAAGCTTTGCCTGTTCGCAATTTCCTCCAAACGAAGTTTGAATACTCAAGAACTGTCGATGGATATGCGATGGAGGCAATGAAAGTTAAAAAACGCGGTTGTCCAAACTGCAACATGATTTGTGGCAACATCGTTCTAGACAAAGAAGGAAAAGAAAGCGAACTCGACTATGAAAATGTCGCAATGTTGGGTCCGAATATTGGTATACCATTCTTGAATCAAGTGGCTGTTGTCAATAGATTGGCGGATCAGTATGGCATGGATACAATTTCGCTTGGAGCAGTTTTGGCTTTCGCTATGGAGGCTGCTGAAAAGGGATACATAAAGGATGCTCCAAAATTCGGCGACTACGAAAAAACAATTGACTTGGTCACGAGGATAGCCTACAGGAAAGATGAATTGGCAGATATTCTTGCCGACGGTGTGAAAATAGCTTCTGAAAAGTTGAATTTGCAGGATTTGGCGATGCACGTAAAAGGTCTTGAAGTTTCCGCTTACAATTGTTACATTTACCCAGCCATGGCCCTTGCGTACGCCACTTGTTGTATTGGAGCTCATCACAAGGATGCTTGGGTGATAGCTTGGGAGATTGGTACATCACCATTGGAGGAATCTTCTGAAAGTAAGTATGAGATAAGTTACTCTCCACAAAAAGCTTTGAAGGTCGTCGAACTTCAGAGAATACGTGGTGGGCTTTTTGAAATGCTAACTGCCTGCAGACTTCCTTGGGTGGAATTGGGGCTTGAGCTAGATTGGTATGTGAAAATACTCAATGCCATAACTGGTTGGAATTATTCGATGGAGGATATTTACAACGCAGCAGACAGGGTATATTCTTTGATCAGATGCTACTGGGTCAGAGAATACAAAGGAAACTGGGACAGGAAGATGGATTATCCGCCGGAAAGATGGTTCACGTTGGATGTTGAGGGTAAAAAGTTGGATAAAGCAGAATACGACAAATTGCTTGGTGAGTATTACAAAATAAGAGGTTGGAATGAACGTGGCATTCCAACGAAACAAACCCTTCAAATGCAAAAGTTGGATTTCGTAATACCTGAAATCGAAAAATATCTTTGAGTTTTCGAGGAAGTAACATGAGCTTAACTCAGCGTAGAAAAGAGTATTGTATCTTTTTCTCTGCCGATTGGTTATAGGGTTATTGACATTCGCTTCTTGGTAGCGTATAATTTTTGAGGCTGTGGGCCAGCGTAGCTCAATCGGCAGAGCGGCTGACTTGTAATCAGCAGGTTGGGGGTTCGAGTCCCTTCGCTGGCTCCAGCATAATTAAAGTGGTGAGGTGCCCGAGCGGCCAAAGGGGGCGGACTGTAAATCCGCTGGCGGAACGCCTACGGAGGTTCAAATCCTCCCCTCACCACCAGAAGAGAGGTGTAAACTGTGAAAATCAAAGTTGCTTTGAAATGCTCTGAATGCGGCAGAAGGAATTACTACAAAGACAAAAACAAAAACTCGAAAGTGAAGTTAAGCCTTAGGAAATATTGCCCGTTTTGCAACAAACATACTGTTCATAACGAAGTGAAATAACGCGCAGGGCCGTAGCTCAATTGGTAGAGCACCGGTCTCCAAAATCGGGGGTTGCGGGTTCGAGTCCTGCCGGCCCTGCCAATTTGTTTAAAATCGCGGAGGGAATAAACAATGGAGAAGATCAAGAAATTTTTCCGAGAAGTATTCGCTGAAGCGAAAAAAACAAAATGGCCCACCAGGAAGGAGCTCGTTACTTCCACGTCGGTTGTTTTAGTTATCCTCCTTGTAATGGGAGTTTATTTTTTTGTACTTGATTTGCTGCTATCAGGAGCGATAAGAGCTCTTTTAACTGCACTTGGCATAAGGTGATAGCCGTGAGAAAAAAGTGGTACGTGCTTTGGACAATGGCAGGTTTAGAACAAGCGGCAAAGGAACATCTCGAAGCTAAAATAAAGTCTGCGAAAGCAGAAAGATTGTTTGGTAGGATCGTGATCCCAGAGGAAGTTATAATTGATGCCACGTCAAAATCGCTTAAGCGAATCACTGTTTCGCCAAACGCCAAACTTTATGTGAAAAATGGTTCTGACGTTAACAAAGGAGACTTACTTGCTGAAGAACCGCCAATTCATGCCAGACACAGTGGAACCATAGTTTCCGTGAGAAACTATCGAAAAGTCACAATTGAAACGATAGACAAAAAGTATTCGAAGACTTATTATCTTCCGGAAGGTTCAAAACTCGAAAGCGGAATAAAAGTTGGCGCTAGAATACGTCAAGGCATGCCCTTAACCAAGGATTTAGAAGTTATTTCTGAGATAGATGGAAAAATTGTTGAAAATGAACGAGTAAAAAGGGTTGAAATTCAGCAGGAAAACGGTGAAATAGATGTTTATCACATCCCAATTCAAGTTTTTGATAGCGAAAAGGTTTATAAAGGAAAACACGTTAGAAATGGTGAGCTTCTTGCTGAGGGTAGGAAAATTTACGCTCCATCAAGCGGAAGAGTTGAAATAGCAGACCTTGGTACCAGAAAAGAAATAAGGATTGCAAAAACTCAACGAAGAAGGCTTTTTCCAGGTTATATATTTGTTGAAATGATAATGAACGACGAAACTTGGCAATTTGCCAGATCTGTACCTAACATCATCGACTTTGTTTCATCGGGTGGACAGCCTTTGGAACTCAAACCTAAGGAAGTTAGAGCTATTTTAAGATTAGCAGGTTTGGAATCCTATGAAGAACGTGCTAAACCTTCCAAGGTCGAAATCGATTTCCAAGTTGGAGATGTGGTGAAAATAATTTCTGGTCCATTCGAAGATTTTGCTGGTGTTGTTAGAGAAGTTGATCCCGAGAAACAAGAGCTGAAAGTTGCTGTTACCATATTTGGAAGAGAAACACCGGTTGTTGTCAAAACATCTGAAGTTGAGAAAATAACGTAAGTGGGAGGGGCTTTCCCATACCACACAAGGAGGTTAGTTCAAGATGGCGAAGAAAGTGGTAGCTGAGGTTAGGTTACAGCTTCCAGCTGGTAAAGCTACACCAGCACCACCAGTTGGACCAGCTTTAGGTCAGCGTGGAGTAAACATAATGGAATTTTGCAAAAGATTCAACGCAGAAACAGCTGACAAAGCCGGAATGATCTTGCCTGTCATAGTCACAGTCTATGAAGATCGTTCATTCACGTTTGTTGTAAAAACCCCGCCGGCATCATTTTTGCTGAAGAAAGCTGCGGGTATTGAAAAGGGGTCTGGTGAAACGAAGAGAAAAACCGTTGGTAAGGTTACCAGAAAGCAAATAGAAGAAATAGCAAAAATAAAGATGCCTGATTTAACGGCAAATGATTTGGAAGCAGCAATGAGGATAATTGAAGGTACTGCAAAAAGTATGGGCATAGAAATCGTAGACTAAGGATTTCAGCTTCTGAGAGGAGGAGGCACAATGCCGAAACACTCCAAAAGGTACGAGGAGATCAGGAAAAAAGTTGATAGAAACAAATACTATAAACTGGATGAGGCCATAAAGCTCGTGAAGGAAACTGCGACTGCAAAATTTGATGAAACAATAGAGCTTCATTTAGTTACAAACATTGATCCAAAGAAAACAGAACAACAGGTTCGTGGTACCATAGTGTTACCGCACGGTACGGGTAAACCAGTTAGAGTTTTGGTCTTTGCAAAGGGTGAAAAAGCAGAGGAAGCAAAAAGAGCTGGTGCTGATTATGTTGGCGGCGAAGAACTTGTTGAAAAAATTGCCAACGAAAACTTCACAGATTTTGATGTGGCAATTGCCACACCCGATATGATGAAGGTGATCGGTAAACTTGGAAAAATTCTGGGTCCGAAGGGTTTGATGCCGTCACCAAAATCTGGAACGGTAACGAACGATATAGAGGCAACCGTTAAAGAGTTCAAGGCTGGTAGGATAGAAATCAGGAATGATAAAACTGGATGTATTCATCTTCCAGTTGGTAAAAAATCCTTTGATGATTCTAAACTAAAGGAAAACATAATAGCAGCTTATTCTCAGATTCTTTCGATGAGACCTTCTGGAGTTAAGGGACAGTTCATAAAGAAAGCAACCATTTCATCGACCATGGGAGTTGGAATAAAATTGGATTTGGCGGATTTGAACGCCGCAATTAGCAAGGCGGCTTAATAGTACAATGAAAAAGTTAATAACAGAAAGCCTGAGAAAGTAGGTTTTGTTAATGAGGGTTTTTTAAAAACCCCGCCTACAGAGGCAGTATTAGAAGCACTTTGTGGTGCGGGGTCTCGGTTTGAAAAAGAGACCCTTTTCTTTTGAAAGGAGGTGTAGGATGCTAACAAAGGAGCAGAAAAAGCAGTTGGTAGAAGAGTTAACCAACGATTTTGCAGCATCGTCGCTGATCTTATTTATCAGTTTTGCTGGTTTCAACGTCGCGACGATGCGTGAAATAAGACGAAAAATTTACGCAAAATACGAGAATGCCGCAAAACTTAGAGTGGTCAAGAACACACTCGCACGCATTGCCTTAAAAAACGCGGGATACGATGAAAAATCATTTGGTTCATACCTATTTGGTCCAACTGCGGTTGTGTACGTGAAAAGTGACGATCCAATCGAAGCCATAAGAATTATGAACAACTTTGCTAAAGAAAGAAAACAGGAAGGAATTTTCAAAGGAGGATTCTTGGAAAGGAAACCGTTCACAGGCGATCAAGTACCAGAACTAGCTAATTTGCCAAGCAAGAAAGAGCTTTACGCTATGGTTGTTGGAAGATTGCAAGCACCTATTTCTGGTTTGGTTTATGTGTTGAGTGGAACGATGAGAAAACTTTTGTATGCTTTGAAAGCAATAGAGGAAAAGAAATCTCATTCTTAATGGAGGTGTGAAGAAATGACGATTGAACAGATTGTGGAAGCTATTGAAAAATTGACAGTAGCGGAACTTGCTCAGCTTGTTAAGGCTCTTGAGGAGAAATTTGGTGTCACCGCAGCTGCTCCGGTTGCAGTGGCAGCGGTTGCTGGTCCCGCGGCGGCTACGGCTGCACCTGAGGCTAAAGCCGAGGAAAAGACAGAATTTGACGTCATACTCAAGAGCTTCGGTGCAAACAAAGTTGGAGTTATAAAAGTTGTAAGAGAAATAACTGGTCTTGGTTTGAAAGAGGCAAAAGATTTGGTTGAAAAAGCTGGAAGTCCAGATGCGATAGTTAAGTCAGGAGTTCCAAAGAACGAAGCAGAGGAGATAAAGAAAAAGCTTGAAGAAGCAGGCGCTGAAGTTATATTGAAATAATGTAAATGTTTTTTCTACCTTGGAAAGGATGTGTATCAAAACCTATACCAGCTGTGCTGGTATAGGTTTTTCTGTGTTATTATAATAAAGTGACCCTACATTTGTACTCTCACGAGGAGCTCCTTCTGGCAATTTTTAGCGTGAAATAAGTAGAGGTGATGCGATGAAATTGGTTCGATATGGTAGACGCGAACGTCTCAGCTTTGGTCGCATCCAGGAAGCCATACCGGTACCCGACCTTTTATCCATACAAAAGAACTCCTACAAAGATTTCCTGGAAAATGGTTTGCTCAGAGTTTTGAAAAAATTCTCGCCGATAACTTCATTACCCCACAAAGGTGATCTAAAGCGTGGGGAAAAAGGTTTTGTACTTGAATTTGTTTCGACACGCGTTGGCCAACCAGATCGAACTCCTGAGGAATGCAAAGAAAAGGGTTTAACTTACTCCGTACCTGTTTATGTCTTGGTTAGAGTAACTGATATGAGCACTGGGGAGATAAGAGAAGAAGAAGCTTTCCTTGGTTCTATTCCATACATGACGCCAACAGGAAGTTTCATAGTCAACGGTACGGAGCGAGTTGTGGTAAATCAGTTGGTTAGAGCACCAGGAGTTTATTTCATAAGTGAGTCTTCGAAAACACACGTTCAAGAGCAAATTTACGTGGTCCATTTTCTCCCAGCAAGAGGTGCGTGGTTGGAAATATTGTACAATCCATCGGAAGAATTGTTCTATGCAAGAATAGATAGAAGAAGGCGAATCAATTTGTTCTTGTTGTTCAAAGCAATAGGTTACGAATCCGACTTGGAAATATTGGATCTTTTCCCTGACTATGTAGATGCGGAGGACGAGTACAGCCTTGAAACAGCTCTGGGGTCAATAATTCTTGAAGATATAATTGTCGATGGAACAAAAATTGTGGAACGTGGTCAACCGCTGACAGCAGAAGCAATTGAAATTATAAAGAACACGAAGATTAAAACCATCAAAAGAACACATCCTGCTGCACAAAAAACTTTGGAAAAGCTCAGAGATGCTCACGGAGATGTTGATTCTAACAAAGCCTTCATAGAAATCTATAGAAAGCTCAAGCCAGGAGAAATTCCAAGGCTTGCAACTGCAAAATCCTACCTTATGGGATTGTATTTCACCAACGAGCGATTTGAGTTGACCGAAGTTGGAAGATATAAGATTAACAAAAAGCTGACGCAAGCTTACAAAGATTATTTGGTGCAAGTCAAAAATGTTCCAAAGCGTGAAGTGGAAAAGGTAGAATACAATGTTGATCAACTTGTACTTGTGCCTTTGGATATTGTCCTTGCAACCAGGTATTTGTTGGAAGTTAGCAAAAATCCGGAAATCATGGATACAAAAGATCACCTTGGAAACAAACGTGTTAGAACTGTTGGAGAGTTGATTGAAGTCGAACTAGAAAGGGCTTTAGCAAAAGCGCAGAAAACGATACAGGAACGCTTGGCAATTTACGACTCGCTGGATAAGATCCCAATTTCAAACTTGATAAACATTAAAACAATTATTTCCGGAATACACCAGTTCTTCGCGACAAGCCCGTTGTCACAGTTCATGGAACAGGTTAATCCGCTTGCCGAGTTGACTCATAAAAGACGCTTGACAGCCGTCGGACCCGGTGGATTGAAGAGAGAGCGTGCACGCTTTGAAGTCAGAGACGTCCATCATTCGCATTACGGAAGAATGTGTCCAATAGAAACACCCGAAGGTAGCAACATAGGTCTTATAACATCCTTGGCTGTTTACGCTGGTATTGATAAATATGGATTTTTGGTGACTCCTTACAGAAAAGTGGTCGACGGAAAAGTAACTGATGAAATAGTTTATCTAACAGCCGATGAGGAAGAACATTACAACATAGCTCCGTGTACTGTAAAATTGGATGAAAACATGAGAATTGTTGATGAAAAAGTCCCAGTTAGATACATGGAAAAGCTCCAATACGTTGAGAGAGAAAAAGTTCAGTTCATGGACGTTTCAACAAAACAAATTATCAGTGTTTCCACAGCTTTGATTCCATTCTTGGAGCATGACGATGCCAACAGAGCTCTCATGGGTTCGAACATGCAAAGGCAAGCTGTACCTCTTCTGAAAACAGAAGCCCCGTTTGTTGCAACTGGCATGGAGTACGATGCAGCCAGGTATTCTGGATACGTTGTTATTGCAAAGCACGACGGAATAGTTAAAAAAGTTGACGCAAGGAGAATAATCATTCACAGAACCGATGAAAAAGGCAATCCGATTTATCAAAACGGTAAACCAGTTTTGGATGAGTACAGATTGATGAAATTCGTCAGATCTAACCAGGATACCACCATAAATCAGCGTCCAATAGTCGACGTAGGAGACTTTGTCAAAGCAGGAGATGTCATTGCCGATGGTCCAGCAACTGATATGGGAGAACTTGCACTTGGAAGAAATGTCTTGGTTGCGTTCATGCCTTGGGAAGGATACAACTTTGAGGACGCCATATTGGTTAGCCAAGAGCTTTTGGAAGAAGATACCTTTACTTCAATTCACATTGAGGTTTACGAAACACAGGTTCGCGATACAAGATTAGGCCCAGAAGAAGTTACTGCAGACATTCCAAACGTTTCGAAAGAGCAACTTAGAAGCCTCGACGAGAATGGCATAGTCAGAATAGGAGCTTATGTTGGGCCTCAGGACATTTTGGTTGGAAAAGTTACACCGAAGGGAGAGGGAGAAACAACACCAGAAGAGAAAATAATAAGATCCGTTTTTGGTGAACGTGGAAAAGATGTCAAAGATTCCTCTTTAAGGTTGCCGCACGGTACGGATGGAAGAGTAATAGATGTGAAAATTTTCGACAAAGAAGAGGGAATAGATCTTGGTCCAGGCGTTAACAAACTCATCAAGGTTTACGTTGCGAGCAGGAAAACATTAGAAGTAGGAGACAAATTGGCTGGAAGACACGGAAACAAAGGTGTTGTTTCTATGATACTTCCAAAGGAAGATATGCCTTTCTTACCGGATGGTACCCCAGTTCAAGTTGTCCTTAGTCCACTTGGAGTCCCATCGAGAATGAACCTTGGTCAAATTCTTGAAACTCATCTTGGATGGTTGGCAAAGCTGACCAACACTTGGTTTGTGTCGCCGGTGTTTGATGGTGCAAAGGAAGACGAAATCCTTCCGTGGCTTTACAAAGAAAGAAAAGCTGTTGGACTAGAAGCAGGAGACGATGAAAACAATCCAAGTGGTAAAGTGATATTGAGAGACGGTAGAACCGGTGAGCCTTTCGCCAATCCCGTTGTGGTAGGTTACATGTACATCATGAAGCTCATACACATCGCAAAGGATAAAATACACGCTCGATCCACTGGTCCTTACTCGTTGATACATCAACAACCTTTGGGAGGAAAGGCGCAGTTCGGTGGTCAAAGATTTGGTGAAATGGAAGTTTGGGCTCTTGAAGCTCACGGTGCTGCTCATACGCTCAACGAAATGTTGACGATTAAATCCGACGATATAAGAGGTAGAAACGAAGTTTACAAAGCCATCTTAAAGGGTAAAAACATCCCTGAACCTGGTATTCCAGAAAGCTTCAAAGTTCTTGTGAAAGAGCTAAGGGGATTGGCACTTGACGTGAGAGTGTACGACGAAGATGGAAATGAAATCGATATTGACTCAATTTAATTGAATCTTCAGGGAGGGAAGATTGATGGCGATTTCGACTTTCAAAAGAAAAATTGCCGCTGTTAAGATAGGTGTCGCCTCCCCAGATGTCATCCGAAGCTGGTCTAGTGGAGAGGTAAAAAAACCAGAAACGATCAATTACCGTTCCTTCAAGCCGGAGAGGGACGGCTTGTTCTGTGAAAAAATATTCGGTCCCACAAAAGACTATGAATGCGCCTGCGGAAAGTACAAAGGCAAAAAATATGAAGGTACAGTTTGCGAAAGATGTGGAGTGCGCGTCGAATCGAAAGAAGCAAGAAGAAGACGAATGGGACACATTGAATTAGCCGCACCAGTTGTTCATATATGGTACTTAAAAAGCAGTCCTAGCATAATCGCCACTTTGCTGAACATGAACATACGTGATTTGGAAAACATAACTTACTATGGAAGCAAAAGAATAATAGAAAAGTTCTACTTGGTCACAGATCCAAAGAAAACGAATTTCTCGAAGGGCGATGTGCTCTATCAATCTGAATACGAAATATACAGTAGGGCTTTAGACTTTGAAGTTGAAAGAGCAGTCAAGATTAAAAATCCAAAGGCTCCTCTTGTATCGGACATAGATGGTGAAGTCAAAATCAAGGTTGAAAAGACACACACAGGACGAGAGATAACTTGGATATATGTGAGACGTTTGCATAAAACACCAATACAACTTCAGCCTGGAATGATTCTCCTTGTCAAGAACAATCAACAAGTTCGCAAAGGACAGCTTTTGGTTTCTGAAAAGCAGATTCCAGCCTTTTATGCACCGTTTGATGGAACAGTTGAAATAGATGAGCTGGCCTCGGCATTGACTTTGAAACCCTTGACAACCAGTAAAGAGCAGCCTATCACAGTTACCATTCCTTATTGCGTGAGAGTTATGGCAAAAAATGGTGCAAAAGTGAAAGCTGGTGAACAACTCTTATCCGCTGGACAAATTCAACCTATAGAGTGTCCAGAGGATGGTACGGTTGTCTTCGGAAAAGATTTGAACGTCAAGCCGCTTGAAGATGGAACATACGAAGTTTTGTCGGCAGGACAGATCTTCGTTGAATCTTTGATTGAAGAAAGAGCCTACCCTGTTTTTGAAGGAGCTTTCATCCAGGTAAACGATGGCGACACCGTGAAGGCAGGAGACTATCTTGCAGAAAGATTTCTCTTCGAGGACGAAATTTTGACAATGACTGAATACAAAATCTTCGAGCAACATTATCCTGGACAATTTTCGATTGAAGTGGAGGAGGAAAATGACAAAGCTATAGTTGCGATTACCGAAATAGACGAGGAACTATCGAAGTTAACAGGTTTGCAAGTGGGATCTATAATCACCGAAAATGAGTATGAGGCTTACAAAGAGCTTTATCCTGGAAAGATCGAAGCTCACTACGGTGCAGCGGCAATCAAAAAATTGCTGGAGAAAATTGATTTGGAAAAACTCAAAGCTCAAATCGAAGCAGAGTTAGCTTCCACACCAAGAAGCAGTGGAAGAGCTTTGAAGCTTTTAAGAAGGTTGAAGATCGTCAAAGATTTGATAAAATCCGGGACAAGACCCGAGTGGATGGTGCTCGAAGTTCTGCCGGTTATTCCACCAGATCTAAGACCAATGATTCAGATAGACGGTGGCAGATTTGCCACAACAGATTTGAATGACCTTTATCGTCGCGTCATCAACAGGAACAACAGATTAAGGAGGTTCTTGGAAATTGGAGCACCAGAGATAATAGTTAGAAATGAAAAAAGAATGCTACAAGAAGCTGTTGATAGTTTGTTGTACAACGGTAGAATAGGAAAACCTGTGACTGACAGGAATGGCAGGCCGCTTAAATCACTCACTGACCTTGTCAAGGGTAAAAAAGGTAGGTTCAGAAGAAATCTTCTAGGTAAAAGGGTTGATTACTCTGGTAGAGCAGTTATCGTTGTAGGACCAAATTTGAAGATACATCAATGCGGCTTACCAAAGAAAATGGCAATGGAGCTCTTTAAACCGTTCGTGTACGCAAAACTGCTTGAAGGCGGAATAGATTCCAGTAAATCGAGAAAAATGAAGAGAAGAATAATCGAAAAAGAAATGCCGGAAGCTTGGGACGTGCTTGAGGAAGTTATAAAAGGTCAATTGGTTCTACTCAACAGAGCACCGACTTTGCACAGAATGTCAATACAAGCGTTTGAGCCAAAGTTGATAGAAGGTAACGCCATACAGTTACATCCACTTGTTTGCCCACCGTTCAACGCAGATTTTGACGGAGACCAAATGGCCGTTCATTTGCCGTTGTCTGCTGCAGCTCAAGCTGAGGCAAGGTACCTTATGCTTTCACGTTACAACATAATTTCTCCTGCTCATGGTAAACCCATTTCGATGCCGGGTAAGGATATAATAGTTGGTCTTTATTATCTAACAGCTGTTGGAAAAGATTTTGAAAAAGTCCAACCAAAATTCAAATTCAGTTGTCCTGAAGAGGCCATACTTGCTTATTCTTTAGGTTACGTTGGATTGCACGAACCTGTACTTGCAAAGGTAAAAATAGGTGACGAAGAAAAAATTGTCAAAACAACCGTTGGAAGAATCATCATGAACGAAGTGATCCCGCCTGATCTGCGTGATTATTCAGCAACTTTTGATAAAAAAGTGATAAAGAACGTTATTTACGATACCTTCAAGAAACATGGTGTTGAAATGACCGCAGATCTTTTGGATGCCATGAAGGATCTTGGTTTCCACTATGCTACTTTGTCGGGTTTGACAATGTCTCTCAAAGATTTGGTCATATCTCCTTTGAAAGACAAAATAATCGAAGAGGCCAAAAAGAAAGTGGATTACATTGAACGGCAATATCAAGAAGGATTCCTTACCTACGAAGAAAGATATCAAGAAATCATCAAAGTCTGGTCGAAAGCCACAGAACAAGTTCAAAAAATAACCTATGAAGCACTAGGAGAAGATCCGTTCAATCCAGTTTTCATGATGGTCAACTCTGGAGCAAGAGGTAACATTGACCAGGTAAAGCAGCTTGCTGGAATGAGAGGTTTGATGGCTGATCCAGCTGGTAGAACGATAGAAATTCCTATAATATCCAACTTCAGACAAGGATTGTCAAGCATGGAGTTCTTCATATCAACACATGGTGCAAGAAAGGGAGCTGCTGACACAGCTTTGAGAACTTCGCAAGCCGGTTATCTGACCCGCAGGTTGGTTGATGTTGCACAGGCAGTTGTGGTTTCAACGACTGATTGCGGCACAGAAGATGGCTTGAAAGCAATGGAACTGGTTAGCATTGATAATCTCACCGTTCAAAAACTCAAGGACTTTTTGTTCGGTAGAGTTTTGGCAAAAGATGTCGTTAATCCGTTGACTGGTGAGATAGTTAAAAATCCAAAAACCGGCAAAGAGTATGTGAGAAACACCATGCTATCCGATGAAGATGCCGAATTTTTGGCCGATTACTCATTGGTTGTACCGGTTTGCGAGGAAAAAATCTTGGATTTACACAGCCTTCAATTGCCACATGCTTATGCTGAGATCGCTGAGGATATCTTTGCACCGGATGGAACACACTTTGAAGCTGGTACAGAACTTACATGGGAAGTGATCAGAGTAGCAAGGAATGCAGGCAAGAAAGAGTTGAAGGTGAAGGTTTACCCAGTGGTCGGAACAGTTTGTTTAGAAACAGTTTACGATAGCAAGAAGAGCAAGCAACTTACGGTCTATCAAGAAGAAATAGACGAAGTAATTGCGAAGGTTTTGGAAGAAAACAACGTTACGCAACTGAGAGTTAGACCTAACATTTACGTTCGCTCTCCATTGACTTGTACAGCTGAAAAAGGCGTTTGCGCTATGTGTTATGGTATGGATCTATCCAGCCACAAGATCGTTAACGTTGGTGAAGCCGTTGGTATAATCGCAGCTCAATCGATAGGAGAACCTGGTACGCAGCTTACCATGAGAACCTTCCACACTGGTGGTATCGCCACAGCAGCTGACATAACTCAAGGTTTGCCACGAGCAGAAGAGCTGTTCGAGGCTCGCAAAAAACTAAGAGATCCAGAAGCAGCATTCAGTTTGGTTACCGGTATCGTGAAAGACATTAAAGAAGTTGATGGCAAAAAGAAAATCTACGTTGAGGATTTCTCAGGTCAGATTCACGAATACGAAGTTCCAGAGAAAACGAAGGAACGCGTTAAACCAGGCGACAAAGTCCTGCCGGGTACTCAACTAACAACTGGATCTATAAGACTTAGAAAACTTATGGACACACTAGGTGTCGAAGCAACGGCAATGTACTTGCTTAGGGAAACCCAAAAGGTTTACGTAGAGCAAGGTGTCGAAATACACGACAAGCACTTTGAGATTATAATCAGACAAATGCTTGGAAAAGTTGAAGTAATTTATCCGGGTGATACAGATTATCTACCTGGTCAGTTGTTACCGCTCATTGAGGTTGAAAAGATAAACAAAGCAATAATCGAAGCCAATGCAGAAGTGCAAAACAACAGAAAACTTGTGATAGGAAAAACTCTTGCCAAGAAAATCGTTGCAAAAGTTGGAGATTCCATTGAAGAAATAGCACCTGAGGGTGCGGAGGTTACCGAAGAGATTTTGGAAAAAGCCATCAATTTTGGCGTCAAAGAAATAAGCGTCTACGAAAAAGGTCGCGTTGAGACCTACCAGATTCTGCCCAAGGAACCTATTCAATACAGAAGAAGAGTTTTAAGGATAACAAAGGCATCTCTTGAACAAAAAGGTTGGTTGAGTGCAGCTTCGTTCCAGCAAACGCCACAGGTACTCACTGAAGCTGCAATAGAGGGTCGTATCGATTATCTAGAAGGTCTTAAAGAAAACGTGATAGTTGGTCAATTGATTCCTGCTGGAACTGGACTTGAAATCTTTGCCAACATACAAATCGAAGAAACACCCAGAGCAGCAGAAGCGGAAAAACTTGCTTGATTAAGATTGACGGGGGCTTAAAGCCCCCGTTTTTTTTAGAATTTAGAATATATAGCACCATGTCCAAATACCGCTGTTTTGAAAACGAAATTTTTTCCTAGGTTTTTTGCCGAAAAGCTTTTCCAAATTTTCCTTAGAGGTTATAACGCAGATGGTTGAATGTGGAAAAACAACGAAAAATCTTGCCAAATTTCTGTAGAATTTGTTGTCAATTCCCTCTATTCGTAAGCCGTACGGGGGATTCGTAACAACGTGAACAGATTGATCAAAAGGATCGAGTTTGAAAAAATCTTTCTTTTCAAAACGAATAAAATCAAGCACACCTGCTCTTGCTGCATTTTCCTTTGCCACTTTTAAAATTGTTTCGTCAATGTCAAAACCCATCGAAACAGTTTTTGCCTTTACAATTTTTCTTTCAAATTCATCCAATTTAAAATTTGAAAACATTGGCCATTTTTGAAAAGCAAATTCGCGTTTGTTGTTCAAAATTCCAAGAGCCATTCTTGCCGCTTCTATTGGAATTGTTCCACTTCCACAGAATGGATCTACCAGTAACTTTTTCATATCCCAACCGCTTATCAAAAGTAAAGCCGCTGCTATTGTTTCTCGCAAAGGTGCAACGGATGTCTTAATTCTGTATCCCCTTCTGCTCAACGAATTTTCTCCTGTTGTATCCAATGCTAGCTCAACAACGTTGTTTTTGATGTACACATACAAAGGATACTTTATAGCGGCCTGGTAGGATGAGTTTATTTTTTGATATATAGCCTTTTTAACCACAGAAGCAACGGCGCCCGTTGCGGAAAGTTTTGAAGACCTTATCTTCACCTTCTCAACAACAAGTTCTGCATCTTTGTGGACAAAGTTTTCCCAAGGTAGAGAATATGTCCCATCGAACAGTTGATCAAAAGTTGTTGCCTCAAATCTTCCAACAGATATAAGCAACCTGTCGACGCTGTAAAGTGAAATGTTTAACCTAGGTATGTCCTCAAGCTTTGCGTCAAAATAAACGTGACCAGCTGTAACTTTCAAAATTTTGTATCCCATTCTTTTGAGTTCCAAGCATGGGGCTTGTTCAAGTCCAGCAGAACAAAGAGCCAACAATTCCATATCCTGCTCACCGTTCGTTTTTTTAATTTAAACTCTAACCCATAGAATACCATAACTTTTGCTTTCATACAGTTCGTTAGGCTAATTTATCATGGTACAATTTAAAACGGAGGTGATTTGCTTGCTTGAGCAAAGTTTGGTTGAGAAAGTTATCGATTTTGGCTTGAAAAAGGGAGCGGAGTTCGTTGAAATCTTTGTTGAAGACAAGTTTGAAACAAAAATGACCATGATCGAGGGTAGGGTGGAAGCAGCAAGTAGCGAAAGAATATACGGTTTGGGTTTGAGACTTTTTGGCGAAGATCAACAAGTTTACGCTTACACAAACGATTTCTCCGAAGACAACCTGCTCAAAATGGTCGTTAGACTAGTTGATGCTTTGAATCTCAAACCAAAAAACAACGTGACGTTGAACATGTCAAAAAGTGAGATTCAAAACAGACATGTTATTTTCTTCTACCCCAACGAAGTTTCCAAATCGGAGAAAGTGAGGATTATGAAACTTGCCCACGAGGGCGCAAAAGGTTTTTCCAATCTGATAACACAAGTTGTGGTTAGATATTGGGATTACGACCAAAAAATTTTCATCGCAAATTCAGATGGGTTGATGGTTGAAGATAGAAGAATAAAAACCCGCTTGATGGTTAGCGCAGTTGCTTTTAAAGATGGGGAACAGGAATCTGGTTTTTACGGACCCGGTGCAAGCATGGGCATAGAATTTTTCAACTTTGTCAATCCGTTTGACATAGGAGTAGAAGCGGCGAGGATAGCCGATCGAATGGTTAGGGCTGAACATGCACCTGCAGGAAGAATGCCTGTGGTGATAGCCAACGAGTTCGGTGGGGTGATTTTCCACGAAGCTTGTGGTCATGCTTTGGAAGCAACTTCCGTTGCAAAAGGAGCCTCTGTTTTTGCAGGCAAACTTGGTCAAAAAGTTGCAGCTGAATGTGTTTCTGCCGTTGACGATGGGACCATTCCAAACGCTTGGGGTTCATCAAACGTGGATGACGAGGGAATTCCAACTCAAAGAAATGTGTTGATAGAAAATGGTATTTTGAAAAATTATCTGGTCGATCGATTCCACGCCAAGAAGATGGGATTAAAACCAAACGGTTGTGCAAGAAGGCAAGACTATCGATTTGCTCCAACTTCAAGGATGAGCAACACTTTCATACTTCCTGGAAAATACTTGCCAGAAGAAATAATTGCGGCAACAGACTGTGGCTTGTACGCCAAGAGAATGGGGGGAGGATCGGTTCATCCAGCAACTGGTGAATTCAACTTTGCGGTCATGGAAGGATACCTGATAGAAAAAGGAAGGATAACCAAACCTGTTCGAGGTGCTACTTTGATAGGAAAAGGCATAGATGTGATAAACAAAATAGACATGGTTGCAAACGATTTGGCTCGTGGTCAAGGTATGTGTGGTTCTATCTCCGGTTCTGTTCCAGCAGATGTTGGTCAACCGACGATCCGCGTAAGTGAATTGATAGTTGGGGGGCGAAGTAAATGAAGATTGAACAGTTTAAGGAAAAAGTTTTTCATTATGCTAAAAACGCCGGATTCGACGATTGTGAAATTCTCATGGTAAGATCACGGGAATTTGGAGTTATTGTCAGCAAACAAAATATTGATAATTATACCGACGCGGAATCTATAAAAATCCATTTCAAAGGTTTAAAAGATGGCAAGGCGGCTTTTTCTTCAACCGAGGTTTTGGACGAAGAAAGCGCAAAGTTTTTGGTGGAAAGTGCGCTGGAGAATTTCATTGTAACTGATACGCTAGAGCAGGACGATATATACTTTGAAGATCCTAAAAATTACAAAACGTTCAAATATTTTGATAAATTTGAAACCATCAGCGTAAGGGAGAAGATTGAAATAGCAAAGGAAATGGAGCAAAAAGCCCTCGCATTTGACAGCAGGATAAAATCGGTTATCATGAGTGCGTATGAACACCAAAGAAACGAAATATATTTGGCAAACACAAAGGGATTGGAATTGGAAGAAAGTTACGGCTTCGGTGGGGCTTTTGTGTATCTTTTTGCTTCGGATGGTCAAAAACCCAAACGTGGTTTTAAAGCCGTTTTTGGTGAAACACCCGAACAAATTGACGTTGAAAATGCTGTTCAAGAAGCTTGCAAGGACGCTATTTCGCAACTTGGTGCTGAAAGTGTTCCGTCGGGTAAGTACAAAGTCTTACTTCGTCGTGACGCGCTTACGAGCTTGTTTTTTGCCTTTCTTTCGATGTTTTCAGCCGAAAACGTTCAAAAGAATCTTTCTCCGTTGAAAGGAAAGCTTGGGGAATTGATTGCAAGTTCTAAGCTTTCTGTCAGCGAAGATCCTAACCACCCTATCATTCCGGTGAAAAGATCTTTTGACAACGAAGGAGTTCGAACGACAAGAAAAACTTTCATTGAAAACGGCAAGCTTACCACTTACTTTCATTCTTTAAAATCTGCGAAGAAAGATAACGTTAAGCCGACCGGAAACGTCTTTGCAACAAGGTGTCAGCCTTTAACTGTCGTAGTTCATGGGGGAGACAAGAATTTTGAAACCCTTATTTCGCAGATTGATCGTGGTTTACTCATAATTGGTCTTGATGGATTGCATTCTGGGGTGAAAACCGTTTCTGGTGATTTTTCGCTTGGCGCAATTGGGTATTTAATAGAACATGGAAAGATTTCAAAACCAGTTGAGCAGATAACTGTTGCTGGTAACTTCCTTCAAATGTTGAAAGATTTGGAAGAAATCGGGTCAGATTGCGAGTTGACACAAGTGAACGCAGTTTTTCCATCCGTTTTGATTTCTTCGCTTGATATCGCTGGCTTGTAGCTAGACATAGCCGGCTTTTAGCCGGCTATTTTTTATTCTTTAAGCTCAAGAGCTCGTACGCGAATGGTTTTCTAATACTAATGATTTTCATTTTCCCAAGGATTTCCGCAAGGTTTGCACCGTCTACCAATATGTTTATTTTGTTGTCAAAACGGGAAAGAAAAGGTAAATTACTCAAGTGTTTTTCAGTTTCAGCCTCAAGCGTTATGACATACATGTTTGACGCAAAAAGGGTAGACATTTCTTCTTGGAAAACGACGGTACCGTCCTTCAAGCAAACAAGATAATCCGCCAACAAAATGTCATCATATCTATGAGAGGTAAATATGACTGTTTTTCCTTGATTTTTGAACCTTGAAAGTATTTCGTACAATTTTGTGCGTGAAAATTCGTCGAGTTCATCCGCGGGTTCATCCATGATCAAAATCTCAGGATTACTCAAGGTGGAAATGGCGATGCTCAACCGTTTTTTTAACCCTTTCGAAAGTTTTTTTACAGGTAAATTGTTTGGCACGTTATACTCTTCCAGAATGTCCAGAGCATTCACTTTTACATTTTTGGTCTTGGCGAAAAACTTGATGTTTTCTAAAGGTGTGAGTTCTTCGATTAAAATTGGGGTTTCGGGACAAAAACTTAAAAGTTTTCTGGCTTTTTCTGGACTACGGACAACATCTATTTCGTCGAATCTCAGCAAACCCTTGTCAGGCTTCAAAATCGTAGCCAAAATTTTCAAAAGAGTAGTCTTACCCGCACCATTTTCACCAACAACTGCAACACATCCCGATGCGGAAAAAGAAACCGATTTCAAAACAGTTTTTCCAGAAAAGGATTTTTGAATGTTTTCACAAATAATATTCACTTTATCCAGCACCTACACTATTCTGATCGGCATTACGATGTACAAGTATCCAGAAACGTCCACTGGATTTATTTGCAGAGGACTTGTACTGTCAACAAAGTTTAGTTCCACTTCTTCAGAGTCGATGTGTCTTAGGGCTTCTATCAGGAACTTCGGGTTGAATGCTGCCAATATGTCTTCCCCATCTTTTCTCACATCTATTTCCTCTTGAGCTTCTCCGTAATCTGGGCTTCTGCTGCTTATCCTTAGAATGTCTTCTGTAACGTCAACTCTGATCGATTCAGTGCCTCTTTTTGCTATGACCAATGCTCGCTTTAAAGCCTCCACGAGTTCATCAGTACTAACTACGACTTTTGTTTTAAAAGCTTTTGGAAGGACCTTTTTGTAATCGGGGAACTCTATTTCGACGACTCTTGCAGTCATCTCAATGTCATTTGCCAGAATCGAAACGCATCTGCCATCGTACAGAATTTTCAATGTTTGTTCTTCATTTTTACTTGCCATGCTCAAAAGTTCTCGCATGCTTTTTAACGACAACAGAAAGCTAGTTTCATTGTTTGAAATCACTCTTTCTTCGGCTATAGCCAACCGAAAACCATCTGAAGCAACTAGTCTCAAAAGTTCTCTTCCAACTTCCCAGAAGACTCCGTTCAGGTTTTTCATGAACTCGTCGGTTGCAGCACAGAAAATAACCTTTTCAAGCATCGAAGCCAGTGTGCTTGCATCAATTTGGATTTCCGTTCCACCTGCAGAAGCCTCAAGGTCTGGAAATTCGGATGGATCAACTGTGGGGATTTTGAACTTGCTTCTACCGCACGTTACGGTTACACTTTCTTCCGAAAGTGTAAATTCAGCCGTGGTTTCGTCTGGGAGTGTTCGAACTATTTCGTTTAAAACCTTTGCATCAACGGCGAATTTTCCTTCTCCTTCGCTTTCACATCTCAACCTTGCTTTTATGCCAGATTCCAAATCCGTTGCGCTCAAAAACACCTCTCCGTTTGACAACTTAAACAAAATACAAGAAAGGATTGGTTTAATTGTTTTTGAGGGTACAATTTTTGAGACAATTGAAACCTTTTCTGACAATTGCGATACATCAACAGATATTCTTGGCAAGTTGAATCCCTCCTTTGCATAATATATATTACCAGATAACAACGTTTTAGATTAACCTTTCACCATTCATCACTCTTTCAAGTTCCTTTCTCCCAATGAGTATAACTTTTTTGATAAAGGTTGTCTCTTCGATTTTCCGAGCATATTCTTTCAAACTATCGCTCAACTGTGTGTTTGTAACCAAACCGATCTCCGTTGCTCCGTATATCATTGCAGCTGCAAGAGCTTCATCCAAAGCTGTTGTCGAAGGCGTAGAGGACAAATACTTTGCTTGGAGTACCACCATAGAACCTCTTTTTTGAACTATTATGTCCGCTCCAAAATCGTGCGTGCCTTTTGTCGTTGTAACTTTATAACCGCATTTTTTGAACAATTCAGCAACGAATTTTTCAAATTCCCATCCGTTGTTCAACCCTTTTTCCAATTTCTTTCTAAAATTTTTGATGCGCTTTTTACGCGCAAGATAAGTGGCAATTAAGATCAAGCCAAAAAGTCCCAGCAAAAATATCAAAACTATTTTTATCCAATCCATAACTTGATCTCAACTCCATGCACATGGCGGTTTTTACTGGCCAACATCAGCGCTCGGTGAGCATGAGTTTTTATATCATTGCAGTAAACGCAGAATTGCTCAGCATTGTTCAACGCCGATATTGCCAAACCTTTTTTCACTTTTTCAAAGTCAACAGATTTGTTATCAAGCAGCACTACCTTTTTTTTCGATCCTTTTTTGTAAACGGCAAGGACTGCACCATCAAGGTCAATCCTGGTTTGCTGTAACCAACCTTCTTTTGCCAACCTTTCAAGAACATTTTTTTGCAAATTCTTCCATTTTGCTATTCCATTTTTTGCTATTTTTCTCAACGTTAAGGAAAGAATTATGAAAACTACTAACTTTAACCACACCATCGTTACTTCACCACGTAATTGATTTTACATCCAACGATGGTAAAATTTCAAAGGAGGATGTTATGCGCAATACAAAAGCTTTGTTTATGTTTATCGCTTGCATTTCCTTTCTGATGTTGCTAATATTGGCGATTTTGGCGGTTGTAAGCATAAAAAACTTGCTTTTTGTTTTGTTGCCGTCAAAGATTGAGCAAAATCCAATTGTAGTTTTGCTTGTTGGTACTGATCAGGTAATTCAAGGTACGGTGAGAACCGATGCGATAGTAATAGCAATTGTGGATCACGTGAACGCTAAGGCTGTACTTACGAATGTTCCCAGAGACCTGATTTTAGGCGGTAGCAAGATAAATTCTGTGTATCAAAAGGAAGGAATACAAGGTTTGATAAAAGTACTTCAGCAGTTGCTGAAAATCGAGATCAACAGGTATGTGGTGGTTGATTACGAAGTGTTTAAGTACCTTGGTGATAAACTTGGTCCAATAGAAATAGTTGTAAAAGAATCGATGCACTACGAAGATTCGGTGCAAAATCTTTCAATTCATTTCGAACCTGGTGTTCACAAAATGAAAGGAGATCAATTGCTTGCTTACATAAGATATCGAAAAGACAGCATGGGAGATTTGGCAAGAATAGAAAGACAAAGGGAAGTTTTGACTAAGCTTGCCAACAAAGCGCTTTCTCTGAACTTTCAAACCTTGCAAGAAGTAGTTGCCTACGTGCTTACAAAAGTCAAAACCGATTTTAAGCCAAGTGAGATCTTATACTTAGGTTTAGCCTTCAAAAGAAAAGGCCTTTCACTGAGTTTTGTCAACTTTCCTTACGCAATCACAGAACGCGGCGAAGTCGTTTTCGATGAGAAGAAGTTACAAAACTTCAAAGATCAGATAACTTTTGCAGAGTATCAAAAAAGTGATGAGAGAGTAAATGTACTGATTTTAAATTGCACACCCGACAAATCACGCAATTTTTTGTCGAGAACTTTGAATCTTTGGAATGCTTCGGTTGGTTTTTCACCGGAATTTGTAATATGGGAAGATATAGGAATAAACTATCAAGAGGATGTGGTTTTGATCCTTAATGCTTCAAAAGCTTCTAAAATCGTGGACGTTCTGAAAAAAGTTTATCCTGAGAAAAACTTTAGATCAATCAAATCTGCTGATGCTTTAAAAGAATACTTCGCAATCATGGATAAAGCTAGTCAAAATCGTATTTACTTAAAGGGAAATACAGATGCAGTGGTAGTGGTGACCAAATGAAGTACGAAAAGTTGCACGAATGGAACGTTTCTGTTGAAGAAGCGATAAAAATACAAAATCAACTTCGTTCAAAGATCAAGTTGATGCCCTTGAAAGAAGAAAAGATCAGATACGTTGCAGGCGTGGATTTATCGTTTCCAGAACCAAACTTGGGATATGCGGTTATCGTAGTGATTGATCTTTTCAATATGAGTATAGTTGAGAATGTTGCAGCAAAGGAAAAGGTTGTATTCGATTACATACCGGGTTTGCTTGCCTTTCGCGAAGGACCTGTTTTTCTAAAAGCTTGGGAAAATTTGAAAACAAAACCAAATTTGGTTGTCTTTGACGGGCACGGTATAGCTCATCCAAGGGGATTAGGTATAGCCTCCCACATGGGGCTTTGGATAAATCTTCCAACTATCGGTGTTGCAAAGTCAAAATTGTATGGTTTTTACAAAGGTTTGCAACAAGCCAAATGGAGTGAGGTACCGCTTTTAGACCCTTCTGGAAACCAAATAGGAATAGTCATTAGAACAAAGGAAAATGCCGACCCAATCTTTGTTTCGCCAGGACATCTATGCGATTTAGACTCCGCTTCTAAAATTGTGAAAAAGATGTGTCTTGAAAACAACAGGCTACCTGAACCAACAAGATTAGCTCATCTTCTCACCCAAAAAATTCACAGGAGGTGATCAACGATGTGGCGATACTACATGCCAACCAAAGTTTTCTTTGGTTTGGACAGCGTCAAACAAAACTGGGAAATTTTCTCGTCTTTGGGTAAAAATGCTTTGATAGTTACGGGGAAACGATCGTCAAAGGAAAATGGTTCTCTCGATGATCTCAAAGCAACTTTGCAAAAAGCAAATGTAAATTTTGTTGTTTTCGACGATGTAGAGGAAAATCCTTCATTTAGAACCGTAAGAAAGATTGTTGAAATATACGTTGACGGAAACTATGATTTTGTAATTGGTCTTGGTGGTGGAAGTCCTTTGGATACGGCAAAGGCTGTGGCAGTTTTGTTGAAGAACAAAAAGCTAAAAGTTGAAGATTTGTACGATCCATCGAAGTACACAGATGCTCTTCCAATTTGCGCCATACCAACGACTGCCGGTACTGGAAGTGAGGTGACTCAGTACTCTGTTCTGACAGATGATAATGGTTTTAAACGAGGTTTTTCCAGTGATGTTGCTTTTCCAAAAGTTGCTTTCATCGATCCAAAGTACACTTTGATGATGAACGAAGGTTTGACAAGATCAACCGGGTTGGATGCGCTTTGTCATGCGGTTGAAGGATACCTTTCTAGAAGAGCTACCCCCATTTCTGATGTTATAGCTCTTCAAGCAATAGAGTTGATCGCGCAATATTTACCAAAGGTTTTGCAGAATCCAAATGATTTTGAGGCACGCGAAAAAATGTGTCTAGCTTCATGCCTTGCCGGTGTCGTCATAGCACAAACTAGTACGACTTTGGCTCACGCTCTTGGTTATCCTTTAAGCACGTTTAAAGACATCAGACACGGTGATGCCACCGCTGCCTTTCTGGACGTTGTGGTTGATCAGGCTAGAAATGAAGTCCCAGAAAAAGTTGAGAAAATTGAATCAATTCTCGGTAAAATGGACGAGTTTCTCAAAAACGTCGGTTTAAACGTGTCAGTTGAAATTTCCGATGAAGAATTGGAAATTTGGGTGCAAAAGGCCATTTCGGCAAAGCATGTTCAGTGGACAAGGGGTAATTTCGATGCAAAACTGGTTCGAGAACTTTACGAAAGGGTGAGAAAGTATTAAAGCAAAGGTTTATCTAAAAGTTGACCGACAAAATCAGTATCATCCTTGGATTTACAAGCAAGAAATAGGAAAAATCGTTGGCGATTACGAGAACGGGGATTTAGTTGGTGTTTTTACACCATCTGGTAGATTTCGCGGCATAGGCTATATCAACGATCGCTCGAAGATAACCGTTAGGCTTTTGTCTTTTGAGCCGATTGATGTAGATAGACTTATAAAAATGAGAATCGAAAACGCTATTCATCGAAGAAAAAGGTTACTCAAGGATCAGGAAGCTTTAAGGTTGATCTATGCAGAGTCTGATTGGCTACCAGGACTTATAGTCGACAAATACGGTGATTATTTGGTCCTTCAGATAAACACCTTGGGTATGGAAAAGCTCAAAGAAAAAGTTGTTTCAACTCTTGTGAGTCTTTTGCCAAATGTTGTTGGAATATACGAAAAATCAGATGCCCCGGCTAGGGAAAAAGAAGGTTTGGCGCAATCGACGGGATGGCTTTACGGTTCAGGTCCTGAAATAATTTATTTTCGCTCGGATGGACTTGTTTTAGCTGCGGATCTTTTGGGGCAAAAAACAGGAGCTTTCTTGGATCAAATAAGGAATGCTCGGGTGCTTTCGCATTTTGCCGAAGGTAGTGTTTGTTTGGATGCCTTCAGCTACACCGGCAACTTTGCTTTGCACTTGCTCAAGTATGGAGCAAAACACGTAAAATTGGTCGATTATTCAGAAAGAGCGCTGCAAATAGCCGACGATCTTTTGAAGAAAAACGGTTTTGAAGGAAAATACGAGTTGATAAACGAAAACGCTTTCGATTGGCTTAAGAGAAACTCTGCCTACGGGGAACAATACGACATAGTTGTGTTGGATCCACCTTCCTTTGCCAAAACAGCTAGATCGAAGGATCAAGCTATCAGAGGCCACAAGGAAATAAATTTGCGTGCCATAAGGTTGATCAAAAAACCAGGTCTGCTTGTCACATCATCTTGCACGCAGGTGATAAGTGAAATGGAGTTTGAGCAAATATTGTTGGACGCGGCAAACGATTCACACGCAGAACTTGCCGTGATTTACAAATCAGGGCAATCTTTTGACCATCCGTATTTGCTTGGGGTTGAGGAAACAAGGTATCTGAAGTTTTTCGTATGTGAGGCAAGGAGGCGAAGTTGATGAACCTTTCGGGGAGAGCTTTGACAGCTCCTGCAAGTCCCATAAGAAGGATGATACCCTTTGCAGAACAAGCAATGAAAATGGGTAAGAAGATCTACTATTTGAACATTGGACAACCCGATATTCCAACACCGCGAGTTTATTTTGAGTATGTTGAAAGGTACAAACCAAGTGTGGTTGCTTACACACATTCAGCAGGTTTGCTGGAACTTAGGGAAGCTTTTTCGCGATATTATGAAAAGTTCTCGGTGAAGGTTCTTCCCGACGAGATAATCGTCACAAACGGTGGCAGTGAAGCTGTGTTGTTTGCGATGGCTGTGGTTGCCGATCCGGGGGATGAAATACTTGTTCTTGAACCATTCTACGCCAACTATGCTGGTTTTGCAGCTCAACTTGGCATTAAACTTGTCCCAGTTAGGACCTATCCTGAGGACGGGTATTCGGTGCCTGACAAGAAAAAGTTTCTCGAGAAAATCAGTTCAAAAACTAAAGCCATTATTTTTTCCAATCCATGCAATCCAACCGGGGCTGTTTACAATGAAAGTCAACTTAGAACCATAATAGACGTTGCTTTGGAAAAGGACTTGTTCATCATATCCGATGAGGTATATCGCGAGTTCACCTTTGATGGTTGTAAAGCTATATCTGCTCTTTCCTTTGAGCCAATTTTAGACAGGGTGATAATGGTCGACAGCATCTCGAAACGCTACAGCGCGTGTGGTGCAAGAATCGGGGCGTTTGTGAGCAAGAATAAATCGATTTACTCGGCTGCCTTAAAGTTTGCACAAGCAAGGTTGTGTCCTCCCATGACTTCGCAGTATGGTGCTATAGGCCTTCTTTCCCTTGACGATGAGTATGTAGAATCGATCAAGAACGAATATCAAGCAAGAAGAGATGTTGTCTACGAAGAGCTGAAAAAAATCGATGGGGCTGTTTTCCAAAAGCCAAAAGGAGCTTTCTACATTTCGGCGAGGCTTCCTGTTGACAACGTTGAAGAGTTCGTAAAATTCATGCTTTTAGAATTTGACGTTGGTGGGAAAACTACTATGGTGTCACCACTTGACGGTTTTTATGCCACCCCATCGGCTGGGTTAGACGAAATGAGGATAGCCTATGTTCTGAACTGCGATGATTTGAGGGACGCTGTTAGGATACTTGCACTAGGTGTGGAGGAGTACAAAAGAAAGGTAAGATGACTGAAATAGTAAAATACGGCGCACTTTTTGCGCTGGCAACGCTTATTTCAAGGTTCACAGGTTTGGTAAGGGACGTTTTATTGGCGAACAAATTTGGGGCAGGATCGGAATTTGATGCCTACGTTATCGCTATATCCTTTCCATTCCTTTTGAGGCGAGCATTTGCCGAAGGTGCGATGACCTCTGCTTTTGTTCCGTTGTACAACGAGAAAAAAGATAAAAACAAATTTGCTTCTGCGGTCATAACTTGCCTTGGCCTAACTACATTAACCATCGTTCTAGTAGTTGAAATTTACCCAAAGTTGGTTCCTTTGATACTCGCCACCAAGGCAAAGCCGGAAGTATTTACTTTGGCAACTTTTTTGGCGAGGATAAGCGTGCCGTTCATATTCTTCATATTCCTTTGGGCAGTACTTTATTCGATACAAAATTCGCACAACGTCTTTTTTATTCCAGCGCTTTCACCCGTCATGATGAATATAGGTATAATCTGCGGTACAATTTTTTCGAAGCTTTTTGATCCTCCCATTCTAGGTCCAACCTTGGGCTTTACCGTTGGAGGAGCTTTGATGTTTTTAACGCTTGTACCCGGTACTCTGAGGCTTGGTTTTAAGTATAAACCAACCTTTCAAGGATTTTCCGAATTTCTAAAGTTGTTTTTCCCAGCGTTGATTGCAATGACCGTATCGGAGTTCAACGTTATGATAGATGTCAACGTTGCATCCTTCCTTGGACCTGGAAATGTTTCAATCCTTCAGTATGCCAACAGATTTTACCAACTGCCTTTTGGGGTGTTTGGAGTGGCGATGTCGACAGTAGTTTTACCACTGATGAGCTATGACAAAGAGAGGTACGATGAACATTTGAAAAATTCTTTGCAGCTTTCTTTGTTTTTAACTCTACCTTCAATGGTTGGACTGGTAGTTTTGAGCAAGCGTCTGATGATTTTGGTTTACCAACATGGAGCTTTCACCCATGAGGATGCCGTCAAAACAGGTTTTGTGTTGCTGTTCTATTCTCTCGGACTGCCAATTTATTCAATCGTTGCTGTTTTATCAAGGGCTTGCCATTCAAAAAAGAACATGAGAACACCATTTGTTGCGACTGTTTTATCGTTTTTGGTAAACGCCATCATGGACTTCGTCCTTGGGTTGACGATTGGAATCAACGGTATAGCCGTTGCAACAACCTTGGCTGGTTTTTGTTCAATGATTTACCTTTGGTTGAAAGTCAAACCAAAAGTTGATCTTGTTCATGTAATTAAAATATCGCTTGCATCAATCATCATGGGAATTTTCGTTTTAACGTTATCTTTCTTGAATGCCAGCAGATTGTACACAATTGTTTTGGTTTTCTGTGGAATGCTTGCTTACATGGTTTTGTCAAAGGTTTTTAAATTGCGCGAATTCGAAGAATTTTTCAAGCTGCTTCGCAGATGAAGCTCGCATATCCAACAACTTGCAAAAAATCTTTGCTCACATCCCCGCTGGTTGCATGGCAAAGCAGTTTCGGTTTTCCAAAGGTCTTCATGTACAAAAAGCTTGCTACTGCTGATACACCGCACATTGAAATGTCGTATTTGTCAACAACTTCAACCAATCCAATTGGATCTTTTGCCTCAATTTTTTCTATTGCCATTTGATCTTTTTTGATTGTAACGTCTTGATTTTCGTAGTGGTTGAAATCTGTCGATACGACAAAAAGTGTGTTTTTATATTCAGAAGCTATAGCATCCAATCCTGCGGCGATTTTTTTGCACAAATCGATTGAGACCGGAAAAATGGAAATTGGCAAGATCTTGAATTCGTCAAAGAAAAACTGCAAGAAAGGTAGCTGAACTTCTAAAGAATGCTCCAGCAGATGAGAGTCGAAATCGGCTTTGCAAACCTCGCAGTTTTCGAAAAGCAGTTTGCTCGCCTGCTCGTCAACTTCAACTTTCCCAAGCGGAGTCAGCCAACTACCTTTATCCCACACCCCAACTTTGGCTCCTCTTCCTGTGTGGTTGGGACCAATCAGGACAACCAAGTTTGGTTTTCCAAGCCTTGCAGCGGCAACGTATGCGTGTACAGCTATTGGGCCGCTGTAAACGTATCCAGCGTGTGGAACGATTATACCGACATTTTTATTCAAAGGTTGTGTCACAGGTACTTTGAAATCCAAATTTCCTGGTCCAAGTGGTGAAGTTATCAGATCCATTATGGTTTGCCTGAGTTTTGTAGGAGAACCTGGGTAAAAGGTCCCCGCAACAACAGGATATCTAATCATAATTCGATCACCCTCGCGGTTATGAATATAATCAGCTCTTGTTTTGTGTAATTTTCCGTTTTACTCCTAAAGAATGTACCAATGAAAGGCAGATCACCCAAAACAGGAACTTTCTCTGTCTTTTCAGTTTTCTTATCCCTCATCAATCCACCGATTACAAGTGTATCACCGTTGTTGAGTATAACTCTGGTTTCCGCTTCACGGGTGATTTCCCCAGGAACATTGACACCTGGATAATACCTTGGTTCACTCACCTTTGTGAAAACTTTAAGATCAATGGTTCCATCTGACCTGACGAATGGAGTTATCCTCAGTTCGATTCCTGTGTCCAAGGTTTCTGGTCCAACCAAGTTTCCTTGAGGATCTACGTAGTAATACCTGATTCTTTCTCCGATTAAAATCCGAGCTTCTTGACCGCTGCTTGTCACAATCTTTGGATTGGCAAGTAAGCTTTCAACGGTGGCTTTATCGGAAATCTCGTTGCTTATGATAACGTTACCTGTTGGAAGCAATGAAAGAAGACGCTGATAATCTAACAAACCAATTACCGATGTGGTCAATTCCATCTTTCCAGAACTATCAAGGTTCAAGTTCAGGCCATTATCGGTCAGTTTCAAATTAAGACCGTGCTTTCTTATTAAGTCATCTATGATTGATCTATCCACAAACCTGGCTTCAATTTCAACTTGTGGAAGTGGTTTTGAAACGTTTGTTATCAAAGCTTCAACTTGTTCTTTCTTGGTTTTGTCAAGTCCAGTGACTATCAAGAGGTTCTTCACGGGGTCAATCAAAACTTTTCCACCGTAGAATTCTATTATCGGTTTTATGTTCGCCAAATTGTGAGGAACGGTATATATGAATGTTTCTTCAAAAGTTTTATCAACAACTGGTTGAGGTTTTATTAAAGCTGTTATTCCTTGAGTTTCTGCGAATCGATAACCGTAATACTCTTCAACCATCTTTGTAAAGTTTTCCCAACTGATGGATTTGACATCGAGTGTTACCAACTCTGTTGGTTTGTCAAAGTAGACGATCGATTTACCAAGTAATGATGCAATTTTGAAAATAACTTCGTAAAGTTGCACATCGCTGCATTTGACAGAGAAATTGCCGTTTTCTAAAATAATAACTTTCACCTTTTCTTCTGCTTCCAATTTTTCTTGTTTTTGAAGCTTTTGTTTTTCTACAAGTGCTTGGCTGACTTTGATGTATTCTTCAATGGCTTCTTTGACTTCATCTTCAAGCCCAACAAAACCCACAAGTTCCAGGGTTTTGAAAAGCTTAACCTCGACGTTTTTACCAATGGTTTTTAGATATTCTTGAAATTCATCAACCGGTGTTGATCCATCGTAAGGTACAATTTTAACTGTTCTAACAGCTTCGGTTTTTTGTTCTGTCTTGACTAGAGTTTCATTTACGCTTTCAACAAGCAATTTGGATTTTTCAAGGTTTTCTTCCGTGCCATGAATTATCAAAACATTTCCAACCAAAGCTATTTTTACGTCGAAAAATTCTTCCAGCATCTTTCTGATCTCTTCTTTGTTCAGGTTTTCATGCAGAGTGAGGATCAAGTAATCTTTGTGCTCCACACTTAAAGTTCGAATTTGTTCGATCAATTTTTCTGCTCTTTCAACGGCTTCTAAACTGCCAGCTAGAACATAGGCATTCATAACTTGCATGATTTCGATTTGCTCAAGCTGCTTCAAAAACCCTGCAAGCTTTTCAAAGTCGGTTCCAGGAATAGTCGGAACGATTTTCACAAACTTCTCTCTCAATTTTGAAATGAATTCGTATATTTTTTCGATCTCAAGGATGGCATTTTCTATGTCTTCGAGGCTTTGGGAAGTTAGAATCACCTTGCCGAGGGTTTTCAAATTCGCTTGAAGGTTGACCTTGTATTTGTTTTCGATGAGTTCACGTACTTCTTGGAAAATTTCGTCGTCAAATCTTGCATTGGCTAGCCTCACCAGTTTTTTCTTGGCAAAGAAATTGATGAAATTCTTAGCTTTGTTTATATCAGTTTCGCTTCCTTCAACTTTCAACACACTTTGAACGTAAACGCTTTCAATGCCGTATATTGTATTGAGTATCTGGGAAACTTGTTTTGCAGTTTCTTCATCTTCGAGGAAGAAAACTTCGGCCTTCTTGGTCACAGCAAGCAAATCGATCACTTTGTTTGCAAACTCAACAACTGTTTCGGCGTAATTTATCGGTGCAAAAGCTACGATTTTCACAAAATCACGATCTTCAAGGACCAGCAATCTTGGTTCTTCCAAGGCAAAAATATCTTTGAGAATTCGAACGATGATCCCTTCCAAAGACTTTGGTACTGATATTGTTCTCAAAGAAAGCTGTTCAATTCCAAAAAATCCAAGGTCATCCAATATTCTTTCCACAAGGTTTAACAGATCAACCGTTCCTTTGACTTCCACTTGTCCAAAAGGTAACTGCTTCATCTCAACGCCGAATTCTTTAAGAATTACTTGAGCCTGCTGGGGATAGATCAAAGACCAAATTCTTTTTTCCACAACTGTTGTATCTTTTTGCTGATCGGCTTTCTCTTTTTCAATTGGTTGTACTCTTTGTTGGTACTCGAAGATGTATCCTTTTATTCTCTCAACGATCTTCGGATCGGCTCTCAAGACAACTTTGTTCAGACCCTCAATGATCGTGTAGTCGAAAGAATATATTTTTTTCAGCGATTCCAACATCTTGACCACATTTTCAACCGGTATTGTAAACGCTATTTCTTCCATAGCTACTACAGGAGATAAGGAGATTATCTTTGATATCAATTCTTGCTCACGTACATCTCCGTACACGAAAAGCAAAGCTTTGTTGGGTAAAGAGGTTATGAAAGTAACAGGAGAAAGCATAGATTGAAGTTTTTCAGCGACCTTTTCTCTGTCAGTTACATCGTAAATCCCCCAGAATTTTCCAAAGCGTGCCGCGATTTCACCACTTGTTCCTATGTGTAAGGTTCCATCTGGCATATAGCTGTAAACCAACGGCTCACCTTGAACTCTAACGGTGGTTAACAAGTTTCTCAAGGCATCCTCTGGCAGCACTTGCTGAAGCTTTAAAGAAAGTTTTTGATTCTTCACATTTTCGGAAACAACAATGTTTAATCCAAGCTCGTCAGCAAGGAATTTCAAAGCCATTTCAAGAGTAGTTTCAGCCGTCAAGACTAGGTCAATCTTTTTACTGGAGCAATGGAACGTTACTTTCACCATGTTCGATAAAACCTCAACGGAAGGTTCTACTGGTATCAACAAATGAATCAAAACCATTGCTCCATCTTGAATTTCGAACACTCTCAGTGATTCAACAGGCCCATAAGCTATTGGCAAATAGAAACTTGGCGCGGAAATGTCCTTCAAATATAAAGACACTATAGATCCTGCTGCATTTTTGTCAACAACTACGTCATTTCGCCCTAACTGTTTATCAACGAAGATTGAAAAAGATATCGCGTCGGGAAGAAAGCTGGGGACAATCTTCGTCAATTGCGAAGCGCTGGCAAATACAACAAAGACGATAAGGATTAAACAACCAAGGATCTTCCTCATTTGGTCTCCCTCCTTATTTTATTGTCAACAGCCTTCCAGTGTTAACGTCCAACACAAGAACGCCAAAACTTGTGATGTGTAAAATCAAATATCTATCATCTATTGTTTCGCCAAGATTTTTTTCAAAGACTTTTCCTTGTGAAGAAAGAAGAATACTTCTAGCTTTTTCGCCTATTAAAAAACCGGCAAACTTATAGCTTTCTAACTTATCCAAAGACGATAGAATTTGCGGATTGACCGTCTCAGGATTTATCGATAAAGTGTAAAGGTCAAAAAAGTCAAATTTTTCAACTTGCATTTGCACTAGATTTCCTATCCTTTCAAGCTCACTTTCGGATAATCTTCTGCGTAAAGGTTGGATCTGATATTCAACTTTGTTGGAAGAGGTTTGAAAAGGTTGCACATAACCTTTTCCATAGAAGAACAAATAATAAACAGCAATTCCCCAAATGCATATTAGAACTATTAAAAGCACAACCAATCTTTTTTTCATCTGTCAACCACACTCCAAAATTCAAGCACAAGCAAGATTTTTAAGTCATGTGTGAGCGCAGATATTTGAAAAGGTACTTCAACACTGCTCGAAATAGACAAAGACTTCAAGCGCAAATTTGGATTGGCAAGAAAAACTTCTAGTATCTGCTGAACATCTTTTGGATTGCATGTTCCTTCTATTCGATAACTTCCATCTTGATTTCTTATCATCTTCATTCCAAAGTTTTTTGCGACATCTTGAAACTCCATTGGGGAAATCCTTGGTTGAACCAAACTTTCAAGCCTAGAAAGGTATCCGCGTTTTTCTGAAACATTTCTGTCTAGCTCTGTCAAAACCAGCAGTTGGGAGTCCACCTTTTGCAAAAGCCCCACAAAGCGAAAGTAATCATAAATGTTGAAATAAGCAGCGCAAGCTACGAATATCATCAAAGCTGTTATAATTGCGATTTTTCGATTAATACTCACAGGTTTTCTCGCCATGCTTTATCGACTCCCGTTGATGGTAACCTTTGCCAATTTTTTGTTCAAAAACGGCACAGTTGTTTCATAATCGACAGCTTTGGAAATCCGATAATATTGCGAAAGTAATTCAGCCAAATTGTTGTAAACGGCATTTACATTGCTCAAATAGATTTCGTGAAAATTCAAAACAAGATTTTTTTGATCCATCAACAACCTCGTCAAGATCAACCAATTTTCATCATCTTTCTTCCAATTGTTCAACAAAGTTTTTAAAGCGGCGTTGGTGACAGCATACTCGTAAAGATGGTTTTCAAAAAGCGAGATTCGATCTTGCAACCTCTTGCTTTCGACGTGCAGTAAATCGTTCAAACGCTTGATTTCAAGGTATTGATCTTGCAAAGCAGGCAATTTGATTGTCAATTTGTACTTTGACAAAATAACCGCGTGGCTGCTGTTCAAAGCGTTCACTGCAGTTTGTTTGTAAAATTCCACAGTAAACCTTGCCGCAAAGACGGGTGCCAGCAAGGCGACCACCAGAATTAGAAAAGAACTCAACTTAAGAACCGGTTTTTTGTATCTGTACAAGTTTATTCTTTCCAAATTCTGCGCCCCCTCGAACAAGCATTCCAGCTAACCCTATCGGAAAATTGTTCGTTTCAAATTTAAATTGTGCTTTTTCCACCTTGCCTTGGAAAACTTCGCTTGATTCAAATGCTTTAACAAAAGTACCTGTTAAAAATGAAGGATCACACAACAGGTAAATCTTTGCTATATCTCGTATTGAAACACCTATTTGTAATCCGCTCAACAGAAAAATCAATTCGCGCTCCACAACATATGGGATATCGCTTATCAGTGCTTCGACCATTTTTGACACTTTTTCAAAATTGTTAATTGAACTTTCCGATTGTAGTTCAAGTTTTGTGAAGCCTATCTCCTCCATGATTAAATTCAAAACTTCTTGCAAAGAATAAGGTATAGTCCTCAAGCCAACAAGTTTTTCAGATATGTAAATACCAACAATTGAGTAATCGAACGAAAATGCACAGAGTGCAACAGTTGATGGATCTGGGATACGAACCAAAAGTAAATATTTAAAAACGTCCGGAATGACAACATCTGGCTCTGGTATTCCTGCTTGTCTCAATCGTGTGAGAAAGGAATACAGTTCTTTCCTTTTTGCCACTGCGACTACGGCTTTGTTTACAGGTCCGACAACCGTTTCCACTACGAGTTCTTCAGGTGGCACGTTTAACAAGTGTGAAATTTCCATCGTCGCATAGTTGCTGATTTGCTTTTCCTTAAGAGTTCCTGGTACGTTTATGGTGTTGAAGAGCAAAAGATCCATAGGATAATTTAAAACAACTATGTCCTCTACATCGGTACCGATTTTTTCAAGTAAACTTTTTGCCGTTGAAAACTGTTCGGCACATTCTTGAGAAAAATAGCTCGTTATAATCAATCGTCCTCTGGATTTTTTGGCTCGCCCCACGTTTACATAACCGTTTCCAAATTCAACGGCTGTGATCATCTTGTGAAATATTTGCACGCAATCACCTCTTTGGGTAAACGTTGATTTTTGTTACAACAGGTGGAAAGCTGATCATCCATTCGTTTGTTTCTATAGTTCCTGCCCTTACAACAATTGATGGACTTAAAATTATCGCCGTTCCATCATGTCTAAGATTTTTGGCGCTTTTTCCAACGGCAATTTTCACAGCTTTTGAATCCCCTCCTTGGACTGCCCTTACAATTATTTTATCCCTTTCTAAAACACCTATTACTACTTGTCCGCATCTTTCTCTTGTCACAAACTCAAGCCCTTTGTAGACAGCACATTTGACGTAATAAGGCTGCAGATCTTGAACAATTCTCTCGCTTACAGAAAGAATGGGAATACATATTAAAGCTGCACATAAGACAACGGATAATCCTATCAAAAATTCCAATATCATGGTTTATCTTCCTATGGTTTGTTGAAGTTGGAAGATGGTGCTGTACATTGCAAAAGCCATAAAGGCGATGAAACCACCAACTCCGGCTATCAACATAGGTTCGACCAAAGAAACCAATTTTTTCACACCAACTCTGACCTGATCTTCGTAAAATTCCGATACTTTCGCAAGAACTTCTTCAAGTTTACCTGTTTCTTCGCCAGTACCGACAAGCTCATAAACCATTTGTGGGAAAACTCCTGATTCCAAAAGCGCTTGCTTGAGACTTGTGCCTTCACGAATCCTTTCAATTATGAACTTGCTTTTTCTGATTATCTTGGGATTGTTCGAAGCCAACGCAGCCATTTCCACGGCTTTTGTGAGAAGTACACCACTTGCTGTTAAAACGGAAAGCGTTCGGCAAAATCTTTCCACAGCCATCTCATACCTAAGTTTGGCGGCGGGTGGGAAAAGAGTGGCAAACAATTCCTTCAAATACATCGCATACCTCGTTTTCATGAACAAATACGTGCTTAGAGCAAATATTGCTCCAAAAGTTAATACACTTGTCCATTTTTCACGTAAAAAGTTGCTCACGTTCATCAAAAATCTAACCACACCACTTGTCGGGATGTTTCCAAAAGCACTTATCAAAGTGGGTAGAATGTAAAACGAAATTATGAATATAACGCCGATGGCGAAGACCAAAACGAAGGTTGGGTAAGCCATGGCCGATTTAACCTCATCCTGTAGTCTTTTAGTCGATTCGTAAAAATCCGCTGCTTTTTCCAAGGATTTATCGAGCACACCGCCCTCTTCCCCAGCTGCAACCAAATTGACAAAAACTGAGTCGAACACACCTTGAGCTTGCAGAGCGCTTGAAAAAGAAGAACCACTTTCAATGGCAACGATCATTCGTTCGATTATTTTTCTAAATCGCTTTGAAAACACCGCTTGGTTGCTCAATATCGTAAGGGCATCTTTTATTCTCAAACCTGCACTGACCATCGTTGCTAGTTGCCTGGAGAATATGGAAAGTTCAGCCAATGAGATGCCGAAAATTTCCATCGGCCGTCTTGTGCCAACTTTTTTGACCTCAAGTACCGCGTAACCTTTCCTTTTAAGGATATCGTAAAGTTGTATTTCGTTTTCAGCTTCAACCACAGCTTTTACACGTTTCCCCTGGCTGTCAACGGCGGTGTATCGAAAGTAAGGCATTCATAAACCCCCTTTTAAGTAGTATACTATAAAAGGTGGTCAAAATGAGAATCGACAAGTACTTGAAGAACACAAGGATAATAAAAAGAAGGACAGTTGCACAAGAGATGATAAACCATTCACGAGTTTTTGTTAACGACAAGCCCGTCAAACCTTCTTACGAAGTTAAACCCGGGGATAGGATAAAAATTCTATTTCCGTTTAAAACAGTTGAAGTGATGGTTGTTTCTGAAAATGAATACAAACTGTTATCGGAATCACGTAACGATAACATCGAGCGAGAATAGTTTGAGGCTTTTTCCATCTACTTCGACAACGATAAACTCATCTTCAATTTCTAAGATCTTACCGTTGACAAATTTTCCATCCAGCAAAAATCTAATTTCGTCGCCTTCTTTTTGCATCAACCTTTCTTTCCAAACCCTGGTTAAAGCCTCTGGCTTGGTAGAGTATTTCTTGACGATGTAGTTTATCTTGGTAAGCAATAGTTTCAACAACTTCTTGAGATCGTGGGGTCTTCCAGTTATTTGCGACAAGCTCACGGCTTTGTCTGAAAGTTCTTCAGGTATTTGGTTGTTGACGTTGATGCCTATTCCGCATATTATCACCTTTGGATGTTGTCCTTCAAAGATTGTTTCCGTTAAGATACCACATAACTTTTTTGCTTTCACGTATATGTCGTTTGGCCATTTGATTTTGTTTTCCACCCCGATTTGGTTTAAAGCCTTGTTTATTGCAACACAAGCTGCTTTTGTGAAAAACGTCGGTTTTACCTTTTTTTTAGGCTTAAACAGTATAGAAAACCACAATCCGCCTTCTGGTGAAACCCAAGTTCTGTTGTTTCTACCGCGTCCCTTTGTTTGAACTTCGGCTACGACAACCGTTCCACTTGGAAACTTGTCGAAATTTTCCTTTAGAAAATCGTTCGTCGAACCAATTATTGGAAGAAAGATGATTTTATCACCTATCATCTGTAAAGTGCCATCCTCCAAATGATACTTATAATTATTCCACTCATTGGGCTGATCCACCACGTGTGATCGACTTTTTTAACGAAAAGCAACCTGTAGATCAAAGCTACGACGATCGATATAAAAACATAAAATGGTTTTGAGGCTAGAAGAAAAATGTATATTGCTAACCTTTCTGAAATTCCATCTACATCTGCAAGATTTTCGTTACCCGGATAAAAATTTCTGAAAAAGTATGTCACACCGACCGAAACTGTGCTCATGCCAAGAAGATAAAAGACAAATTCTGCTGACAAATAAGAATTTGCAAGCAATTTCAGAGAAATACCATTGATCAAAAAAGCGAAACCTATTCCTGCAGCTTCAATTACGTCCACAATTCTTCTGCTTACAGGATAATACTTGACTCTCAAAATGTCCAAAACTGCATGAACAAAGGCAAGTACCAAAAACAAAATCATTCCTTTCGTCGAAGAAAACACAACATCAAAGGTGAAAGCTAATATCGCCAGGATAGACCAAAGTATGTGCCCTACCAATTTTGAACCACTATATTTTCGAATCTTTGCGTTGTTTGTAAAAGCATGGTCAGCGACGATGTGACCCAGCAGAAAGTGAAACGCCATCACCTTTAGCACCTCCTTTATCTTGGAAGATCTTGTTGTAAATCTCTTTCATCTTTTCCAACATTACTTCCACCCATAGGTTGTTCCAAAATTCGACTTGTATTGGTCCTTCCTCTAAAGCTTTTTGATAGGTTTCAAGGAGTTCTTTAACCCTTTTTTCCATGGACCAGTTTGAAGCAACGTATTCTTTTCCCCTTTGCCTCATGTTTTCGTAAAGTGAATGATTACTGAGTATTTGTTCCACTTTTTCTGCAAAAACATGAACATTTGGTTCATCTACCAAAAGTGCTCCTTCGTGTTCTTTCAATACATTCGCAATTCCCATTTTTTTAACTGCAACTACAGGTGTACCTGCTGCCAGTGCTTCTAGAACCACCAATCCTTGTGTCTCGGTTGTTGAGGCGAAGACAAATAAATCAGCTTGCTGATAGTAATCTGGCAGCTCATCTCTGTTAACGGCTCCGGCAAGCGTTATGAAATCATCTACGTTGATTTCGATAGCATAGTCCAAGATTTCTTCTCTAGCTGGACCGTCTCCGACGAAGAGTAGATGAACATTCAAATGTTTTTCTCTAAGCTTTTTCAAAACATCCAAAAGGAAAAGAACGTTTTTTTCGTGTGCCAATCTTCCGACGTACAAAAGCAACTTACACGTTTTGTCTATGTTGAATTTTTTTCTTATATCACTGGAACAAGGTTTTTGAAAGTGTTCGACATCTATCCCCGTTGGTACAACGTCTATGGGGCGTTTTACACCGTAGCTGATCAACTCACTTTTAATTTTTTCAGTCGGTGCCACAACTCTGTTGACCATGTTGCAAAACCAACTCGAAAATTCTTCGACAGATTTTGCAGACGGTCTAAGGGGTTTTGGAATGTAGTGCCTGTATTCCACCAAAAGTGTATGGTATGTGTGAACGTGTGGCAAACCAAGGTACTTTTGGACTGCCAAAGCCCTAAAACCAAGTGCAAAAGGTGCATGGCTATGGATAACTTCAATTTTGTTTTGCTTCAGAAAGTTTATGATTGGAAGGAGTCTTCCGCTGCTGGGAACAAAGTGGTTTTTCTCCCACGGGAAAGATTTTCCACCGATTATTAGCACTTTTTCGTCTGTTTTAGCACCAAATGGGGTTACAACATACACTTCGTGGCCAAGTTTTTCCAAATATTTCTTGTACAAGTAAACAGAAACTGCCACACCGTTCGGCTGAGGATAATAAGCGTCAGTCATCATGGCGATTTTCATCGTTGCCACCTCCTTTGTAGAAAGACGTTAAGTAAATCACTAGCAAATAGTTAACGAAAAATCCTATTGCCATTAGTGATCCAAACTCAGAGAGCAACTTACCTTGGGCTAGCGTAAAACTCCCAAAAGCAGCTGTTGTTGTGAACGAGCTTAAAGAAATCGAATGTAACGTTTTTGATATCAAATTTTTTTCCTTTCTTTCAATAGCAAAAGTAGCATGTACGAACCCATCCACACCTATTCCTGTTAATACTGGAAATATCAACAACGTGAGAAAAGTTGTATGAAATCCCAGAATTTTTCCAATTCCAAAAGTTGTGATGATTGAAAGAAGTAACAATGTTGTTATAAAAAGAGCTTTGCGCAAAGAGCGTAGCGTTAAAAGAACCGCTGCGAAAACTCCTAGAAAAACCAAGATCCCAAGGAAATAGATCGTTTTTTTCATTTCCTTCATAACTTCATACAACAAAGCTGGATACCCATAAACTTTGACATTGTTTTGCTCAAAGTAGTTGAAAACATTTTTAAGACGGTTGGCTTGATATATGTTTTCGATACCATCGGTGTAAAGAACAAAGTACGATTTGCCGTTTTGTTCGTAGAAGACCATGGGAACATCTTTTTTCAATTCCATCACAATGTCTTCCAAGTTGTTTGTACTTCTTACAAATCTAAGCATTTCAAGTAGCTGAGGATAAATCCCTACTCTGTGAAAAATCGCCGACAAGAAAGGATTGTTGACAATTTGGAAAACTTGTCGATAAACTTCTGGAAGGTCCTCTAGGGTCTTGTTTGAAGCAAGCTCTAAAATGTTTAAAACCGATAAAGGTTCAACTAAAAATCCTGAATTTTTTACTATTCCTTCCAGCCTTTTAAGATCTTCTAGATTGTCTGCGAGCAAACATATTTCACCAAGTCCAACTTTTTGAAAACTTTGTTTCACTTTGTTAAACGCAATGGCTGATTCCGCTTTGTCGGACACAAGACCAGAAGGTGTATACCAATAGTTCGACAAATTTTGAATTCCCAAGGGTATGAAAATTATCAAAGCAATAAGCATTGATATTTTGAAGATTCTTCTAAGTTTATTGTTGAAGATGAAATTACCTAGCAATTTTCTTCTTGTTTCTTTGAACTGTACTTTTAAAGTTAAAATCAACGCTGGTAGAAAGAGCATCATTGTTAAATAGAAACTCACCATTCCAAAAATTGCAAAAATAGCCATTTGAACGAATGGTTTTGACAAGCCTAAAAACATCGAGCCAAATGCCCCTATGGTTGTCAACAGGGCCACGATAGAAGGTTTTGCTAATTCGTTCAAAGCCGCAGATACGCTGCTTTCATCCACTCTTTTTTCACTTGAGAAGAAGGCTATTCTCGAAATAACGTAAATCCCATAGTCAATTCCAAGACCAAGCAGCATCGCATTCACAAAAGAGGTAACGATGTTTATTTCACCAAGGACCAAGTTTACAAAACCAAGAGTTATTAGCATAGCTACTATCATCGATATAAACAAAAGCACCAAAACAGCAAAACTTCCAAATCCAGCGAGAATAATCGCACAAATTCCTCCAAGTGAAATCATCGTTGTAAGGGCAAAATCTTTTTTGACCTGCTGGTTCGATTCATACACACCAGCTGGAGTTCCTGTGAACAAGAATTTGGTCGACCATTGTTTCTCAAGATTTGATGCTATTTTCTTTAGCTCCGCAACAACTTTGTTCATTACACTTATATTTGTAAAATCATCTTTTAAGACAAAATTTATCAGTGCGATCTCTTTGTCGGGAGAAATCAGCACGTATTTTTCTATATCAGATCTTCTTGCGTAATCAGAGATGAGATTATAAGCCGAAGCGGATGAGGCCACAATTTTTCGCCATTCTTCGAAATCCAAAAAGTTTCCGAGAGAAGGATCAAATGTGGAAAATATTTTGTCAAAATTGCTTGCCTCAACCGTCAAAAAACCGTATTTGATGAAAATCTCAGGGTCATCAACCTTCATTGTTTCTTGAATGTAACCACTTGATTCAAAAGCTTCTTTTAGTTCGGCCAGAATTTTCAAAGTTTTTTCTACATCTCCATTTGCATATGTAACTACCACCAAAACATTTGATGACATTTTTTCTTTTAAAAAATCCAGCTGCTCGGTGTAGAAATTTTCGCCTTTTGGAGCTAAACTTGCCAAATTTGAATCAACTGAAAATTTTGCGAAGGCAAAATATCCTAGAACAATTGCAAGAGATGAGAATATTACAACTATTAAACGGTGATATTTTACCACAATAGCGCTCAAAGCCAACGTCTCACCACCATTGATACAAGAACAAGTCCTATGGCTCTATATGATACAAAATACAAACCGAATCTTTTTAAGGATAAAAGAATACTGTGAACAAAACATACTTCCAACGCCATGCTAGGAGGTAGCCCAGCGATTTTCAATATTCGGTAGTACACTGGAAAAAGCAAATAAGGCGAAAAATGCAAAGGAACTTCCAGCGATTTCTTTTTATCCTTTTCGAAAATGTAAGTCAAACCACATAAAGTTATCATGTAAAGAAAGACAAAAAGGTTAAACTCACAGAACTTTAAAAAGACATTGGTATTAAGCACAACGTATCTCACTTTGTCTATCAAACCAAACCAAACTGTTGTTGAAAGTAGAAATGGAACCAACAGAGTCAAAGGTCCTGAGTTTTTACTTATTGCGTTTTGTGAAAAAAACACCGAAATGACTTTCATTTTTGGTTCACCACTTGGATTGAATACTTGTTTGCGAACATTTTCAAAGGTTCAAGTAAATCAACTTTTGAATTGCGGTTGATTGTTACTTGGTCTCCTTTCAATGCTTTGAGTAAAACATCAGCTATATCACTTGGGTTATTCAAAATTTGCCCATCGTTTGACAGAATAATGCTGCATCTATAAGTAAAAACATTCGTTTTGTATTTGAACGAACTACCGGTGATGAAAGTTTTTTCATCGATTTTCAAATAAGTGATTTGCTCTGGTACTTTGATGCCTTGCTTTTTCTGAACCTTCAGCTTAATTTCTTCGTACGCTTTCAACGATCTTGTTTCGAAAACGACTTCCTTTCCTGCCGAGGTCAACATTATATCAAATTCAAAGTTCAGCAGTTCTGAGTAAAAAAATAGATTTTCTACTACATTTTTTGCCATTGCTAGCAAATTTGCCACAGGCGAAACAACCATCACTTTTGGGAATGGCTGTACGGTGACAGAAGAGACCCTACCATATGCTTGGTTCAAAAAAACCAAGCTGAGGACAGTGCATATTATGAAAATCAAAACAGCCATTCCCGTTAACGTCATTTAATCATCTCCAAAAGAACTTCCAAGCCTTTTACAATGAATGGATCATTCATGTCTATTTCAACCGTTTTCTTGGTGTAGTCAACGGCAGTTGGTCTTCTAGGCTCAGTTATTTGCTCGACTTCCACATCCGGTTCTATTCCTATACGATGTATGTCTTTTCCATTCGGTGTTAGATAATGCGTCGTTGTAAGATAAAGCGTTCCTCCGTTGGAAAGTGGGAAGGCAGTTTGAACCGACCCTTTTCCAAAGGTTTTTCTTCCCACTATTTTTGCAATGTTGTTTTCTTTCAAAGCTGCTGTTAAAATCTCGGAAGCAGATGCCGAGCCGTTGTTTACAAGTACCACAATTGGAGCGTTGGGATAATTGTTTCCTGTTGATTCGTACACCTCTTCTATTCCAAAGGCGTTTTTCGTTTTTACTATGATGCCCTTGTCTACGAAAAGACTTGCCACATCTATAACGCTGCTCAAGTAACCACCAGGATTATCGCGAAGATCGATTATCAAACCTTTGATACCTTTTGAAAACAGTTCATCCAAAGCTTGTTTGGTTTCGTCAAAGGTCTTAGCAGCAAACCTTGTTATCAAGATGTATCCAACTCTTCCTTTTGATGTTTCAACAAAAGCGTATTTAACTGGAATTATTCGAATAACTTCGCGCACTATTTCAAAGATCAATGGTTCAGGTTCACCCTGCCTGATAACTTTGATTTTCACCGAAGTTCCAGGTGTTCCTCTAAGCTTTCTGACTGCTTGCATGTAGGTCATTTCCCTAACAGGTTGACCGTCGATTTCAACTATCAAATCTCCTGATTGTAAACCTGCCCGCCATGCCGGGGTACCGTACATCGGTGCGACAACCTTAACTGCTTTGTATTCACTATCATACGTCACCTCGATTCCAAGGCCACCGTATTCACCTTCCATTTCAATTTGTTTCTCTTCGGTTCCCTCGGGATTTTCATAGTACGAAAAATCATCTCCAAGTCCTTTTACAAGCCCATCTATTGCCGAATCGATAAGCTTGTTCAAATCGATTTTGTCTTTTTCATAATAGGCGTTGATTATGTAGCTTAAGCTTTGGTAAAAAGGTTCCAAAGCTCTGTTAACATCCTTTGCGGTTATTGCACCGGCTAGTAACCAACTTGATAGAACCACAGCTACTGAGAGAATAACTAGCGCCAGAAAATTTTTCTTTTTCATTTTTATACCTCCTTAAAATATTTTTTCCGTGCAAAAATCATGTAAGCTGTGTGAGCAACCATTCGATCGAATGGTCGTAAACGTTCTGGATTGGTTTTATACTGTCTGAAAAGGCTTTCCCATATTTCGATTTGAAAAAATCCATTTTTTTGAAGTTCATCGACAACTTGTTGAACTTGATTGGTCGTAGGGCAAACTATTGCCAAATTTCCTGATCCAATCAAGCTATCGTAGCATTGTCGAATGTAGTTCCATGGATCGGGAACATCTAAGAATATCGCATCCACAACTTCATCAAAACCTTCGGATATATCCTTCAGCTTCAACACGACTCTATCTAGAAGTCCCCATTTTCTTAAATTTTCCTCGGCTAGCTTAAGAAACTCTTCCCGTTTTTCGTAGGCAAAAACTTTTCCACAACTTCCAACGGCTCTGGCAAGGGCTGCGCACATTGCTCCACTTCCAACACCTGCATCTATAACTTTATCACCTTCTTTGACATCGAGCATAAGAAGGATAAACCCCATGTCCTTTGGGTAAACTATTTGCGTTTTCCTTTTCATGTGGTAAATTTCATCGACAAATCTTGGCCTAAGTGCAACAAATTTTTGCCCAGTATGGGTGTGAAAGGTCCCACCAAAGGGCTTGTCAACCAATTCTTCCGTTTTTATTATTCCCTTATGTGTTCCAATTTGTTTTCCATCTACCGTGAAAATGAATTCACTTTCATCTTCAAATACAGCCATCACGTTATCTCCAAGCTTTATGAATTCTCTGCTCATAACCCACCACGCCCAATCAATGTTGATAGGATTGTACAGGAAAAGTCACCCAGATCTCCCTTGGAAAACTGTACCTTATATCCACGTATTTTGCAAGAACTTCTGACCTTTTTCCATCGATGAGTATGTAAACCCTATCCAACATACCAAAGGTATTGAAGATGCTGAAAAGAACTTGATGCAAAAAATATCTCTCTTGAAGAAAATCAAAGGCTTTCAAACTGGAGGATTTAAGGTCCAAAACCAAAGCAGTTTCAACAAAAAAGTATGCGTTTAAAACATCTGCAGGTACGAAGGTTTTAAAATTGCTCGAAGGACTTGCCAGTTTGTTGAAGATTGCCAGAACGATATCTTCATCTTTTTGAAAGGACACATTTACCACAGATGGATTCAAATGATCGTCGAAATAAACAACTTTGGCATTTGCTGCAAGCAACAACATTGGAACAACAGCGATTATGACCAACACGAAAAACATTCTCATTTTATCAATTCCTCCAATTGTGTAACAACCTCATTCAATAGATCCTCATCTTCAACCAACACGAGAAAAGAAACTCGGTTCAACGGTAAGCACACTAGCGGGCAAATTTCCAGTTTTAAGTTGAACTGCTCGCACAATTTTGATGCTAGGTTTCGAGTTAAAGAATAAACGTACCAATCTGCTCCTTCAAAATCTGGAGAGTAAGGCCTGATTATTATTCTGTTATCTCCTTTTGCATAAAGTAAAAGTATTTTTTCTTTTGAAGCCTCAACCCAACGCTCAATTGGAAGTATCTGAATTTCCATGCTTGCAGCTGGTAATCTTCCAAGAATTAATTTGATCAAACCTTCAGATGTCGCAACTTTTTGAAGTTTTGAACCAGGTTCTAGATCAAAGCTAACAATTTCTTCCCCAGCGTTGAAAAACTTATCTTTCCATCCTACCGTTCCTTTGCTGACAAGTTTTATCCTGCCTTTTTCCTCAATCATTTCCAATTTGTTTTCTCCGTTAAAAACTATTTCGATTATTTCACCAGTTTTTGATATGTCCCATACGATCATTTCGGCAAGGTATATCGTTTCTCCTTGCTTGAAAAACGGTATACCAAAGATTTGCATGACTTTGTCAAAGGGCACAAATTCTACCTTTTGTGTAATTCCGTCCAAATTCAGCAAATTACTGGATTTTGAATAACCCACAACGTGATTGTTCCAAACCAAATATTCAAAACCTCCAACTGCACCAAGTTTTGGTTTGGGAAGACGAAGATATGCCATATAATTGTCAAAGACTTTTACGAACGTTTCCCACGGTAAGCCCGATTCCTTTGATGAATAAAGGATCTTGTCACCTAAGATCAGTTGGTAGGCAAGCAGAACTTCGATTATCGTGATTGTCAAAACAACGACTAGCAAAAATCTCAATATTTAAACACACTCCTTCCAATGAATTCTCTTAGAATAGATGTTCTTGGTATGTCTTCGATGTTGGTCACAGGTAAGAAATAATCCAAAAGCTTCATCAATCTCAGTGCTTCAGAGTATTCTGGCTCACTTTGCTGAATTTGAATGAGTAATTGTTCAGCAAATATTTTTAAAACCGCTAGTTCGTATACGATGGCAGAATTAAACATGACATCGGCTTCTTCTTGAAATGGGAATATGTATCTTTCCTCACCCCTTCTGACACTAGGCCACATTCTCAGCGTTACCAAAGCCGAATGACCTCTGAACTTATAATCTCTCACAAGCCTTCTTATCAATCTTGTATCGGTTGTCGTAATTCTGTTGTGCGGGTCTAAGTTGAGTTGCGTTAAAGCACTGACGTAAATTTTAAATTTCAACGATCTATCTATAGATTTCGTCAGCTCTTCGTTTAGGCCATGAATTCCTTCAATCACGATTGGTTGATTCTTTTCAAGTTTAATTTTCCTACCAATCCACGTCCTTTTTCCCAATTTGAAATCGAACTTTGGAATCTCAACTTCTTTTCCTTCCAGCAAGGCTGTTAAATGTTCGTTGAACAAGGAAATGTCTATGGCGTTGATTGATTCAAAGTCATAGTTACCTTCTTCATCCCTTGGAGTAAATTCTCTGTCGACAAAGTAATCGTCCAAGGAGATCGTGACTGGTTTAAAACCAAGGGTTTTTAATTGGATCATCAACCTTTTGGCAAAAGTTGTTTTTCCAGATGCCGATGGACCAGCGATCAATATCAGACGTGCTGAGCTGTTTGCGAACTGCTCGGCGATTTGAGCTATTCTTTTCTCATGCAGCGATTCGTTCAAAAGTATTAGTTCTATTACTTCTCTTTCTCCTTTTGCTATTAATTCGTTCAAATCGGCTACGGTACTTACACCTATAATTTCAAGCCATCTAGCGTACTCCAGAAAAACTGCGGATAACTTTGGAAGCGGTTTTGGAATGGTTAATTTGGTCGGATCCTTTTGATCTGGAAGCACAACCAAAAATCCTTCACCGCTTGGTTGAAGATCAAAGAGTTTCAAATAACCTGTGCTTGGAACCATGTAGCCGTAGTAATAATCGTAATAATCCAGACATTTGTAAAGTTTTATCGTCTTCTTTTTTCGGAATTTGAACAACCTCACTCGATCTTCTTCTCCTTGTTTTTTTAGAATTTCGAAAGCTTCGTCTTTGTAAAATTCGAATTTCTCAAAAGGTATATCTTGTTCCACATACCATTTCATCCTTTTGGCTATTTCTTCAAGTTTTTCTTTAGTAAGTGAAACGACCTTTCCTTCTTTTCTCAGTTCGCAGTACAATGCGTTATCCAGCGAGTGCAACACCCATAGTTGACCGTCTGGATAAAACTCCTTCAAGACTTTGTTCAACAAAAAAAGAACTCCTCGTTGATATATCCTCAAACCATCCAGCGAATTGAGCCTTACAAATTCTATTTCTCCAGACCGCTCGATAGGTTTGTTCAACTCCACAATCATATTTCCAATTCGTGCGGCAACGGCGGGGTTGGGGGAGTTTTTCAGCTCCATGGGTAAATGATCTATGAGCCGATCACCTGGATTTATGGCAATAGTTTCATCCGTACCTTTGATTTTCAATAAAAGCTTCTCCATGTTCTATCCACCTCCAGGTGAAAACAAAATACCTTTCAAAGTCAAAAAGCAAATTTTACAAGTCATCTTTATTCTATCACACGTGGAGGTGTCAACTTAAGCTGGGAAAGATAAAATAAACGGGAACCAACTCTTCTCACCGAAAGGAGGTTCCCGTAAAGATGAAAGTTACAACAACAAATATCACCGAGTACCTATACCAAATTATACCAAACCTTTTTCAAAGACAAAGAGTTCCACATGAGGCGAAAGTATGAACTTGCATTAAGGAAGGCAGCAGCCATAATTGGAGTCAGTCATGAAGCCTTGAGGAAATGGTGGACAAGGATGAAGGAAGGGATATTTGCTGAGAAGATAGAAGGCAATGCAGTAGTAGCTATAGACGAGATGAAGGTGAACATAAATGAGGTTAAGAGGAAGAAAGTGATCTATGCGTTGGTCAGTAAGACACGAGAGAAAGGCAAAGCAAGGGCCATGGTACTGGGAAGCGAGAAAAAAGAATATGGGATATTGGGAACACGAGCATGAGAGGTTTGGGGAAAGAAGTCTTGTTGAGAGCGTGATAGGGATAAAAAGGTACAGGCTGAGGCGTTTTAACATAAGCAGGTTATGGTACAAGAGGAGGGATGAGGACATAGTGAAGTGGCTATTTCCATTTCTTCTATTAGTGCAGTTTTCCTTCTTAAGTTGACAGGTCCATCGCACGTTTTATTACATATTTGGTGTAAAATAACAACAAACTAGCTTAAAAAATCCATTGGAGGTGTGAAAGTTGAAAATAAGCGACTACTTTGAAGTAGGGACACCCGCTGCAATCTTATCGTGGGGTCAACTCGACACACCTTTGGCAAAGACAGCGCACGGGCTTCTTAGACACAGTAAAGTTTTTAAACCGGTTTGCGTTGTAGACAAACTTTCTGGTACCGTTGGGAAATACGTTTCACACGTTCGTTATGATGTACCGATCGTTAAAAATATCGTTGAAGCTTTAAAATGCGGAGCAAAAGTTCTTCTGGTGGGCGTTGCACCTGTGGGAGGAACGTTGCCAAAAGAAATGGTCAACTTGATTCTAGATGCCATCAAATCTGGTATGGACGTTGTTTCTGGTTTACATGTAAAGCTTTCTGAGACAGAGCCTTTTAAATCTGTGGCAAAGGCATGCGGGATTAGAATAATAGATGTTCGCAAGTACACAGGAGAGTTGAAGATTTTTTCAGGGAAAATTTATGGTTCCAAAGTTATCCGGGTTGCATGCCTTGGAACCGATTGTGCCAGCGGCAAGAGGACGACATGCGTTCAACTTTGGCAAAGGGCACTTGAAAGAAAAATTCCAGCAGGTTTTTTGGCCACAGGCCAAACTGGTATAATGATCGGCGCGGATGAGGGAGCACCGTTGGATGCAATTCCAGCAGATTTTATCCCAGGAGTTGTCGAGGATTTGATTTTGAAGCTTGAATCTGAAGGAAAAAAGGTTGTTTTCATCGAAGGTCAAGGGGCACTTCGTCATCCTGCCTATGGTCAGGTTACGCTCGGCTTAGTTTACGGTTGCATGCCTCAATTTGCAATTGTTGCACATGATCCATCGAGAAATTGTTTTGAATTCTTTCCACAAATTCCTTTGAAACCGGATGTTGGTGCCGAGATTGATCTTTTGAAAAAGTTTGTTGATGTAGACATTTTGGGTATATCCTGTTTGGACGATTCTTATTCTCACGATGGACTTTTTGTTTTTAATCCGTTTGACGATAAAGCGCTCGATTGTATTCTCGATAAACTGGAGGTGGTTTTGTGAAAATCAAATCCGTGGAGTTCAAAAGAGTGTTTTACCGCTACAAAGAACCGTTTACGATTTCTTTGGGGACTCATGAAACACAGGAAAACGTAGAAGTTTGCATAACCTTGGAAGATGGTACAAGAGGATATGGTGAGGCTTCTGCTTTGTTTGTGATTTCTGGAGAAACTCCGCAAATGCTGGAGAAGATGGAAAAAACTGTTCAGGAAATGATTGCTGGAATGTCAGTTGAAAGGTATGAGCTTATTTTTGAGCAAACCCAAAAGTTGAAAGCAACTCCCGCGATAAAGGCAGCTGTGGAATGTGCTGTAATCGATGCTTTCTGTAAGAGACATGGGTTGAGACAATATGAGTTTTTTGGAGGAGCAAAGAATAAAATCGAAACCGATATTACGATTGGAATAACAACTTTAGAAAGAACTGTTGAAAAAGCCAAAAAATATTATTCGGAAGGATTCAGAATTCTTAAGATAAAAGTTGGCAAAAATCTTAAGGAAGATGTGGAGAAGATTCTTAAGGTAAACGAAATTGGAAAGGATTTATCGTTCATAGTTGATGCCAATCAAGGTTATAGCCCAAAGGAAGCAGTGGAACTTGCTCAAATTTTGTATCGCGAAAAAATAAATGTCGTCGTTTTCGAACAACCAGTGAAAAAAGATGACATATTGGGTTTGAAATACGTAAGGTGGAACAGTCCGTACCCTGTTGCAGCCGATGAGTCGGTTTTCACGATGTACGATGCCTTAAGGTTGATTAAAGAAGAAGCGATAGACATGATAAACATAAAACTCATGAAATCAGGAATAAGCGATGCTTTGGCAATAGTAAAACTTGCAAAGGCGGCAGGAATACAGCTTATGATCGGTTGCATGGGTGAAAGCAGTCTTGGCATTTCGGCAAGCATTCACTTTGCAGCAGGTACAGGCGCTTTTGCATACCACGATCTGGATTCACATCTTTCCTTAGTTGAAGAAACATTCAGAGGGGACTTCAAGCAGCAAGGTCCTTTGATAACCCTTGAGGAAACATAATAGACAAAAAAACTCCAATATTTTCGTAATGTAATCTCTATAGAATATAATTGAAAAGTTTTGCAAAGATAGGAGGTGTTACTGTGCTTCCACTTGGCGATATTCAAGAATACGTCGATCGCGTGAAAAAAGCAGTTGAATACCTCAAGGAAAAGATCAATGTTCAGCCAAAAATAGCCATAATACTAGGTTCAGGATTAGGGGGAATAGCCAAAGCCCTTGAGAATCCCGTGGTCATCAAGTATTCGGAAATACCAGGTTTTCCTGTTTCAACCGCACCGGGGCACAAAGGTGAGCTTCTCTTTGGGAAGTTGTCTGGAAAAGATGTCATGTTGATGAACGGTAGATTTCACTATTATGAAGGGTATTCGATGCGTGATGTCACCTTTCCAATAAGAGTCATGCAACTTCTTGGAGTTAAGTATTTGTTCATTACCAACGCGGCAGGTGGTTTGAATCCAACGTTCGACGTTGGTAAGCCGATGATCATTGTAGATCACATCAACTTTATGGGAGACAATCCGTTGATCGGTCCAAATGTCGATGAGTGGGGTCCAAGGTTTCCAGATATGAGTGAGCCATACAACAAGGAATTGATAAAACTTGCCGAGAAGGTCGCTCAAGAGGAAGGTATAGAAGTTTACAAAGGTGTTTACGTTGCGGTTGCCGGACCAAACTTCGAGACACGAGCAGAATTAAAGATGTTGAGAAATTTTGGAGCCGATGCGGTTGGTATGTCCACGGTGCCAGAAGTTATAGTAGCTTGCCATGCTGGTATAAAAGTTTTAGGCATATCTGCTATAACGGATAGGGCTGTACCAGAGGATTTGAAACCGTTAACTGCAGAGGAAGTTTTGAAAATCGCTGAAAAAACAGGTGAAAAAATTGCAAGGATTATAATGGGTGTTGTGAAGTTACTTGATTAGACAAGGAGGTTCAAAATGAGAGTATTTTTGGACAACGATAGAACAACGAAAGTTCTTCCAGAAGTTGCCGAAGTGGTTGTAAAGTACATGACTGAAAAATTTGCAAGGCCTGACGGGCTTTACGAGTCCGCCCAGGAGATTTACGATGAACTTGAAGCTGCTAGGGAATTTTTTGCCAAAAGCATAAACGCTTCATCGGGTGAAGAAATAATCTTCACATCTGGTGCAACCGAGGCAAACAATTTGGCACTTTTGGGTGTTGCAAGGGCCAACAAATCCAAGGGAAATCACATCATAATCTCGGCATTGGAACATGGTTCTGTAATGAAAATAGCGGATGTTTTGCAAAAAGAGGGTTTTGAAGTAACAGTTGTTCCAGTTGACCATGAAGGAATAATTGATCTTGACTTTCTTGAGAAGTCGATAAAACCAACCACGATTCTTGTAAGCATCATTGCGATTGGACATTTCGTTGGCTCGATAATGCCTTTGAAGGAAGTTAGCCAGATCTTGAAAAGACAAGACCATCGGATATACTTCCACACCGATGCGGCTGAGATGTACGCCAAGTTTCCAATCGACGTTCAGGAGCTTGGAATAGACCTTATGAGTGTGAGTGCCCATAAATTCCATGGTCCAAAAGGCGTTGGATTTCTCTACGCTAGAAAAGGCGTTAGATTGCAGCCAATAATGTTTGGTGCGGAATCTTACGATAAAAGACGTCCCGGTGGAGAAAACGTTCCAGGAGTCATGGGAATGAAAAAAGCCGCAGAACTTGCTTTCGAAGAGATGGATCAAAGCTTACAGAGGCTAAGAGAACTTCAAGAGTATTTCATAAACCGCGTGGAATCTGAAATAGAGTACGTGGTTTTGAATGGCCCTAGAGGAGAAAAAAGAACACCTTACAACGTGAACTTTAGCTTTTCCTTCATAGAAGGTGAAGCAATCAGTCTTGCCTTGAGTCTTGAAGGAGTAGAGGTGGCAACTGGTTCTGCCTGTGCTTCCGAGACCTTGGAACCAAACTACGCCATACTCGCAATCGGCGGGGATCATGAAAGGGCACACGGTTCGATACGCTTTACCTTCAATAGATTTACAACCAAAGAAGAACTTGATTATACCGTTGACAAACTGAAAAAAGTTGTCTCGTGGCTCAGGCAAATAAGTCCAATTAAACCAGGGAGGTGATCGGTATGCTGAAATACACGGAGCTGGTTTTGGATCATTTTAAAAATCCAAGAAACATGGGAAGAATGGAAGACGCTGATGTAACGGCAACGGAAGGAAGTATAGCTTGTGGAGATATGATGACGGTTTATCTGAAGATAGAGAACGATAGAATCGTTGATATAAAATTTGAATCTTACGGTTGTGCTGCCAACATAGCTACCGCGTCTATGATGACAGAGGTTGTCAAAGGAATGACAATTGAGGAGGCAAAAAAGATAACTTGGAAAGACATAGTTGAAAGACTCGGAGGACTTCCGCAAATTAAATATCACTGCAGCAACCTCGCCGTTGATACTTTGAAAAAGGCCATTGAAGAATACGAAAAATCTTTGGCTAGGAAGTGATTCTTATGAGGGTTTACCTTGACCACGCGGCTACCACACGCGTGTTTGATGAAGTTGCAAAAGAGGTTTTAAAGGTTTTTACAGAAGTCTTTGGTAACGCCTCAAGTTTGCATTCCCATGGAGAAAAGGCAAAGAAAATCTACGAAGAATCGCGGAAAACGATAGCAAAATTCATCAATTGTTCGGCTGACGAGTTGATTTTCACCTCCGGTGGGACAGAGTCAGACAATCTTGCGATAATCGGTTTCCTGAAAGCCAACTTTCCAAACGGAGGCCATGTAATAACAACCCAAATCGAACATCCTGCTGTACTTGAGGTTGCAAGGTTTTTGGAAAAATCTGGGTACGAGGTAACGTATTTGCCGCCAACTTCGGACGGATACGTTACACCAGAAGATTTCAAGAGAGCAATTAGAAAAAACACCGTTTTAGCATCGATAATGTGGGTCAACAACGAAACAGGTGTTATTCAACCTATTGAGGAAATATCGAAAATTTGCAGAGAACATGGTATAGTTCTTCATTCGGATGCCGTTCAAGCCATCGGTAAAATCCGCGTTGATGCAAGAATGGTCGATATGTTATCTGCATCTGGCCATAAATTTTACGCACCAAAAGGTTGTGGATTCTTATTTGTCAGCAATTCTGTAAAAATCGAACCGATTATTCTTGGTGGAGGACATGAAAAGGGTTTGAGAAGTGGTACGGAAAACGTCCCAGGCGCGGTTGGAATGGCAACCGCTTTGAGTGTGATAAACGCGAACTTTGTTGAATGGAATAAAAAAATGCAAAAATTAAAGCAGATGATTCTCGACGCAATTCAAGATATTCCTGACCACCACATCAACGGTTCTAACACAATACATTCTCATGTAAATGTGGCTTTCAAAGGGGTTAGTGGGGAAGCTTTGGCTACCGCTTTGGATATGCGAGGGATATCGGTTTCTACAGCTTCTGCATGTGCCTCACACCACGGAACAAAGAGATCTCACGTTTTAACCGCGATGAAACTGGAGGACTGGATGATAGATGGTGCAATCAGAATAAGCCTTGGATATGACAACACAGAAGAAGAAATAGCTTACTTTGTCAAAGTTTTGCAGGAAGAAGTGTACAGGCTGAGAAGACTTGAGAGGTGATTTTGCTTGGCGTATTCAGAAAAATTCAAAGAACTTTTCATGCGCCCAAGACACTGCAACGAAATTGAGTATACCCATACTGCCGAAGTAGTTTATCCTGAACACGGTGATAGAGTGAGAATTTTCATAAAAGTCGAAGGAAATTTAATAAAGGACATAGCTTTCAAGGCATCTGGATGTCCAAGGGTTATAGCGGCATCGGAAGCAGTCTGCAGGTTGGCAAATGGAAAGAATTTGGAAGCGATAAATTCGCTGGAAGAAAAAGACGTTCGCAACGAAATGGAGTTTTTTGATGAAGGTTATGAGTGCATAAAAGCCCCTTTAGAAGCTTTGAAAAAAGCCTTACTTGATGTGAATTGAAATTTTGAGCAATGGTTCTAAGGGCGTTTGTCTACAGTCTTTTGGCAGGATCGGCAACTGGTTTGGGAGCCATCCCTTTTTTGCTTTTCAAAAAAGGGTTAAAGGAAAAGTATATAGACATTCTTTTAGGTTTTGCAGCTGGTGTAATGCTTGCCGCAAGTGCTTTCAGCTTGGTTGTACCTTCTTTAGAGCTCGGTGGACCAATTAAGTTTGCAATAGGTTTTATGCTTGGGGGATTTTTGGTTGATTTTGTTGATAAATTGATACCACACGAACACTTTTTGAAAGGTCATGAAGGCATCGAGACGAAAAGGCTGAAGGGAATTTGGCTGTTTGTAATTGCCATAACCATACACAACTTTCCAGAAGGCATGGCTGTTGGGGTTGGGGTTTACACTCCTCACGCGTTTTCCATAGCTTTAGCAATCGCGTTGCAAAACATCCCGGAAGGAGCTGCAACCGCTGCTGCGCTTTTGAATGCAGGTTATAAACCACTTAAGGCTTTTTTTGTCTCTCTTTTAACTGGTTTGGTTGAAGTTGTGGGAGGCTTGCTTGGCATTCTTTTGATAAACGTTGCAGAAGGGCTACTTTCTTATTTAATGGCGCTGGCAGCTGGTGCTATGATCTTTGTGATAAGCGACGAAGTATTACCGGAAACACATTTAAGAGGCTTGGAAAGGTTGACAACCTATTGGGTTTTGATAGGTTTTGCGCTTATGACTATTTTGGATCTTATTGTAGGTTGAAAAAAACCAGCGGGGGTGAAGTTTGTGAACGAAAAAGTGGACAAATTGGTGTTAGAAAATAAGGAAAAACTTTTTGAGGCGGCTTCAAGGTTGATCAAAATCAAATCCGTTGCCACGGAATCCGCAGGGGAAGGGAAACCTTTTGGTGAAGGGGTGGCAAAAGTTCTTGAGGAAGCTTTGAAAATAGGAGAAGAGCTTGGATTTAAAACAAAAAATGTCGATGGTTACGGAGGACATATCGAATTTGGAGAGAACGGTATTTTGTTTGGAGTGCTTGGGCACTTAGATGTTGTGCCTGAAGGGGAAGGTTGGAGCGTTGATCCTTACGGTGGGATAATTAAGGATGGTTACTTGTGGGGAAGAGGTGCGGTTGACAACAAAGGTCCGACAGTTGCAACCATTTTTGCTTTGAAGGCCGTTAAAGATTCTGGGATAGTTCCAAAAAACAGAGTGAGGATAATACTTGGCACAGATGAGGAAGCCGGTTGGAATGGGATAAAGTATTATTTTCAAAAGGAAGAGGTTCCAAAGTACGCAGTTACCCCAGATGCTTCTTTTACAGCTGTGTATGCAGAGAAAGGAATAGTAAATTATGAGATAACCTACGTCAGAAAAACGTCTAATTCCAACTTGTTGTATCTGAAAGGCGGAGAAGCTTCAAACGTTGTTCCGCAAAAAACTGTGGCAATTTTGAAAAACTTTGATGAAAACACCTTGGAATTTCTGAGAAAATTTAGGCCAAAGAACGAATCGAGAATAGCGTGGGAAATCACCAATAAAGGCTTGCAAATAGAAGCTTATGGAAAGTCTGCACATGGTTCAAAGCCAGAAGCTGGTGTAAACGCGATTGCCTCAATTGTGGATGTTCTTTCTAATCTTTTGTCTTCGGACGACGATACTTATCTGTTTATAAAGATTATTTCGGAAAAGATAGGTTATGAAACCGATGGAAAATCGCTAAAAATTGCAGGCAGCGATTGTGTCACAGGTAGTTTAACGGTCAACCTGGGTTTGATTGAAATGACTGAAAGTGAACTTAAAGCCGTCATAAACGTTCGCTACCCAATATATTACTCCTTCGAAATGATGACGAACCAAGTTGTTGAAGCTTTAAAACCTTTAACTGTGAAGGTAACGGGGCATTTAAAACCGCTCTTTATTTCACCGGACAGCGATTTGATAAAGCTTTTGTGCGAAGTTTATACCGATGTGACAAAGCTTCCACCAACGTTGATAACGATGGGCGGGGGAACCTACGCCAGAGCTGTTCCCTGTGGTGTTGCCTTTGGTCCCTTGCTACCAGGGCGACCTGAAACGGAGCATCAACCAAATGAAAGAATACTGCTGGAAGATCTTTTGCTAGTTGCAAGAATTTACGCTCAGCTGTTCTACAGAGTGCTTTCTGGAGAACTGAGTTAATCAAAACAACCTTTGTTGTCCTTTAATTTCAATCTTCGCTAACTTGATGAACTCTTCTTCGGTTAACAATTTAATACCCAAACTCTGAGCTTTTTGAAGCTTGGAACCGGGGTTTTCACCCACAATGAGATAATCCACTTTCTTTGAAACGTTATCCACAACTCTTCCACCGAGGTTTCTTATGAGTTCTTCTATCTTGTTTCTAGAAAAGTTCTTCAACGTACCTGTTACCGCGAAGGTTAAACCAGATAAGGTTTTTTCATGCTGAATTGATTCTTGCTCAAGTTTAACACCAGCTTTTTCTAATTTTTCAATTATTTCCTTGGTTTTTGGATTTTCGAAGTATTCCTTGATACTTCTTGCAACTTCAGGTCCTATACCCTCAATTTCCATCAATTCGTCGATGGAAGCTTGTGCCAGTTTTTTCAAACTTCCAAAATGTTGAGCAAGTACATAAGCGGTTTTCTCACCAACCATGGGTATACCTAAACCTGTAATGAGTTTGTGAAGCGGCTTTTTCTTTGCTTCTTCGATTTGCATCAACAACTTTCCAATCGTTCTTTGTCCTATTCCACTTCCCAAAGTTGAAAGGTCAAACGGTGTGAGATAGAAGATATCGGCTATGTCTTTCACAAGGCCGGCATCAACGAGTTTGTCGATTATCTTTTCTCCAAGACCATTTATATCCAAAGCGTTTTTCGACGCCAAAGTTTCGAGAGCTCTCTTTAACTTTGCTGGACAATGTGGATTAAGGCATTTGAGTGCAACCTCTTCTTTTTCGATTTTTCCAACTTTTCCACCGCAAACAGGGCAGGTCGAAGGAGGAACAATTGGTTTCTCTTCACCAGTTCTGAACTCTTCCAAAACCTCAACAACTTGCGGAATAATTCCGCCAGCTTTTTCAATCAAAACCGTGTCTCCTATTCGGATATCTTTTTCGCGAATGTAGTCGAAGTTGTGTAAAGATGCGCGTTTAACCGTTGAACCTGCAAGCTGCACAGGTTCAAGTTCGGCCACAGGCGTCAAAGTGCCTGTTCTTCCAACTTGAACCGTTACGCCAATAAGTTTAGTTCTAGCCCGTTCGGCGGGGAATTTAAAAGCGATCGCCCATCGTGGGGCTTTTGCAGTTGAACCTAGGGTTTTTTGAAAATCGAACCTGTTGACTTTGACCACTATGCCGTCGATCCAATAGTTGAGTTTTGCCCGATTCTCAGTCCAATACTTCCAGTAGGCTATAACTTCTTCTATGTTTCGGCAAAGTTTGGAGTGGGGGTTCACTTTAAAACCAACTTCTTTGAGCCATTGCAAAGCAGTCCATTGATCGGTTAAACCGTATTTCTCAGGTGCTACAACGTAGTATATGAAGCAGTCAAGGTTTCGCTTGGTCACAACGCTTGTGTCGAGTTGTCTGAGCGTACCAGCGGCGGCATTCCTTGGATTGGCAAACGGTGGTTCACCTTTCTCTTCCCTTTCTGCATTCAGTTTTTCAAATTCTTCAACGGGCATGAATATTTCTCCTCGCACTTCAACAGTTATCGGTTTTCTGAGTCTAAGTGGAACACTTCTAACTCGCTTGACGTTTTCCGTTATATCGTCTCCGACTGTGCCATCGCCTCTGCTTAAAGCCGTTGTGAACCGGCCTGATTCGTACCTTAGAGCCACTGCTACACCGTCTATCTTCAATTCACAGACGTATTCAACATCGTTTGTTTCAAGAAGCTTTTTTACGCGCTCATCGAATTCTCTGATTTGATTTTCATCGTAAGTGTTATCCAAACTGAGCATTGGTTCTGAATGTGGTAAGCTTTTGAACTCATCCAAAACTTTTTCGCAAACCCTTTGGGTAGGAGAGTCTGGAGTAACAAGCTCTGGATATTGCCTTTCCAATTCAAGCAATTCTTGCATCAATTTGTCGTATTCCTCATCGGAAATTATCGGATCGGCAAGTACATAATATCTGTAATTGTGATATTCAATTTCTTCTCTGAGCTTTTCCACTCTTTTGATGATTTCTTCTGGTATTTTGCGCATAGATTCATCACCCGCAAATCACCAGATTTTCAGACAAAAAACTCAAAACGCTCAAAGCCGGTTTGGTGCAAAGTTTGTGATAATTCTCTATGTACTGTTCTATGGCCTTGCTTCCAGCAAAATCAACTATGACTTTTATGGCAACAAAATCTTTTTCATTTTGCCAGCAAACCTTTGCTGCTGCCGCCGAGTCCATATCTACACAAAGTGCTGATGATTGCTCACGAATTTTCTTTGCTTCCAAATCAGAAGATATAAATTTATCTCCAGAAGCTATAATTCCGTAAAAACAATCCAAGCTTTCCATAAGCTTTTGAAAGCACTTCTGCGAAGGTTCCAGCACGGAATCCGTTTGAATTCTTGGGGAAAAGTCGTATTCAACATACCCAGTTCCACACACTATGCTTCCAATTCCAATTTCTGGGGATAAAGATCCGGCACCACCAAGTAAGATAACACCAGAAACGTTGAACTTATCCAACAAAGCTTGGGTTATAAAAGCCGTTTCAACTTTTCCAACACAGCCGTAGGTCAGGACTATTTCATTTCCATTTATCACACCACGAAAAAAAGGGCGCTTTGCTATTTCTCCAATTTCAAGAATGTACTGAAAACTATTCTTTATAGGTTCAATTTCTTCATGAAGGACACCAACAATGGCGATCATTTTGATTCCCCCAAAGAATTTTACCAAAATTTTGTTTGATAAATCAGATTTTGAAACAAAAGCTCGATAGAGAACAAGGTTGTCCAATGGCTGTTTTGTGGTACAATAATTTACGAAAGGTCAGGGGGTAGTTCAGACGGAAGAACGCCGGAATCGGGGTCCGGAGGTCGAGGGTTCAAGTCCCTCCCCCCTGACCAGTTTTTTATTAAGTTCCTTGACAAAGTTTTTTCAAGACTTTTTCCACGTAAATGTGTGCGTCGTCTTCCTCTACTTCTTCCAGGCTTTTTTGAAGAATTCGTCTTAGCATGTGTTCTGCATGATGCTTTGTCCTTCTTCTGCGTCTTTGTATCAGTTCACCGGACGATTGCAAATTTTCCAAAATAGTTTCAACCTTGCTTACCAAATCTTCTACTCCGTTTCCAGTTGTGGCAATGGTTTTAACGATTGGAATATTTTTTGCTGAAATGGATAAAAACGCCGTAAGCTGATCGTACAAGCGTTCGCTTTCAGGCATGTCGGCTTTGTTCAAAACATAAAGATCGGCTATCTCCATAACACCTGATTTGAGAACTTGAATGTCATCCCCAAATCCTGGTGATAAAACCAACACCACGACGTCCGCAACGTATCTTACTTCAACTTCCGATTGTCCAACCCCAACTGTTTCGACAAGCACGTAGTCAAAGCCAACTCTTTCAAGAAGCGTAACAACATCGAATATCGCATCACAAAGACCACCGAGTGCACCCCTTGATGCCATGCTTCTTATGAAAACACCGTCATCTACAAAATGTCTTTTCATCCTTATTCGATCGCCCAAAAAAGCGCCTTTTGTAAATGGACTCGATGGATCTACTGCCACGACCGCCACAGTTTTTCCTCGTTTTCTCAACACTGAAACAACTTGATCAACGAGCGTGCTTTTACCTACCCCTGGACTTCCCGTGAATCCGACAACTCTTCCTATTCTTTCTGGAAATTGTTCAACGATCTGTCTGGCTTTATCAGGATTGTTTTCAATTGTGGTTATCAGTTTTGCGATTTGTTTATGATCCACTAGCTTTTGTCACTCCTTCTTCAAGGATTGCTTTAACTTCTTTGATTATCTCAGACAACAAGGTTCCTGGTCCAAAAACTTTCTTTACTCCCATGTTCAAAAGAATTGGCACATCTTCCGGTGGAATTATTCCACCCACGATGATAGGAATATTTTCAATTCCTTCTTTTTTCATGAGTTCTAAGACTTTTCTCGTTAATTCTATGTGAGCTCCAGATAGTATTGACAAACCTATTAGATCGACGTCTTCCTGTATGGCCGTTTTTACTATTTGTTCTGGCGTTTGCCTTAAGCCGGTGTATATGACCTCAAATCCGGCATCACGTAGAGCGTGTGCAACGACTTTTGCACCTCTATCGTGCCCATCCAACCCTGGCTTTGCAATCAATATTCGATAAGTTTTCATCAGACTCTACCTCCCTTAAAACAGATGGGGTTCGGTGTATTCTCCAAAAACTTCCCTGAGTACGTCAGTTATTTCACCCAACGTTGCATAAACTTTCACTGCCTCAAAAATGTACGGTACGATGTTTTTGCCAGTTTCAGCTGCGTTTTTCAAATCGTGTAAAGCAGCCCTTACGGCGTTGTTGTCTCTGCTTTTTCTAAGTTCTTTCAAAGCTTGTTTTTGCTTTTCTTCAACGGCAGGATCGACTTTGAGTATTTTCTTCACCTGTTGCTCTTCTTCAGTTCTGAAAGCGTTAACACCAACGATAATTTGTTCTTGTCTTTCCACAGCCAATTGTTGTTCGTAAGCACTCTTGTGAATTTCCTTCTGCACGTACCCAGTTTCAATCGCTCGCACCATTCCACCCATGGAATCTATTTTTTCGATGTATTCCCAAACCTTATTTTCAATTTCGTTCGTCAAGGCTTCTATGGCAAATGAACCTGCCAGTGGATCGACTGTATCAGCAACGCCAGATTCGTATGCGATTATTTGTTGTGTTCTCAAGGCAACTTGCACCGATTCTTCGGTAGGTAATCCCAACGCTTCATCATAGGAGTTTGTGTGCAAAGATTGTGTTCCGCCTAAAACAGCTGCAAGAGCTTGTATCGTTACCCTGACAATGTTGTTCAAGGGTTGTTGAGCAGTCAAAGTTGATCCACCAGTCTGAGTGTGGAAGCGTAGCTTGAGAGCCTCGGGATTGGAAACGTTGAATCTTTCTTTCATTATCTTTGCCCAAATTCTTCTTGCGGCACGGAATTTGGCTATTTCTTCAAGGAAGTTGTTGTGCGCGGCAAAGAAGAACGAGATCTGTTTGCCGAAAACATTTGGATCCAATCCTGACTTTATGGCTGCTTCCACATAAGCTATAGCATCACAGAAGGTGAAGGCAAGTTCTTGAACTGCTGTAGCTCCCGCTTCGCGTATGTGATATCCACTTATACTTATCGTGTTCCACTTAGGCATTTTTTGCGAACAGAACTCGAATATGTTGGTAACTATTCTCATCGAGGGTTCTGGTGGGAAAATGTAAGTTCCTCTGGCTATGTACTCTTTGAGTACATCGTTTTGGATTGTTCCTCTAAGTTCTTCAAGTTTTGCCCCTTGTTTTTCTGCGGTTATACCGTACATGGCCAAGAGAATGGCAGCGGTGGAATTGATGGTCATAGAAGTACTGACATCTTTCAACGGTATCCCTTCAAAGAGTATTTCCATATCTTTCAACGAATCTATGGCTACTCCAACTCTTCCAACTTCTCCTTCCGCCAACGGATGATCAGAATCGTATCCCATTTGAGTTGGAAGATCAAAGGCCACAGACAAACCCGTTTGACCTTGTTGGAGAAGGTACTTGAACCTTTTGTTGGTTTCTTCGGCTGTACCAAAGCCGGCGTACTGTCTCATCGTCCAAAGCCTAGCTCTGTACATGGTCCTTTGCACACCGCGTGTGTATGGGTATTCACCGGGAAAACCCAAGTCGTTGATGTAGTCAATGCTCGACACATCAAGGGGAGTGTAAACCCTCTTAATTTCATACCCTGACGATGATTTAAAAATCTGCTTTCTTTCCTTGACTTTTGTCAGCTCCTCCTGCGTTCTTTTTTCCCATTCGCCAAAAGCCTCTTCAATTTTTTTTAACAAGTCCTTATCGTACATTCTCAAACACCCCCAAGCCTTTTGTTGCAAAAAATGCGCAACAACCTTGATGGTGATAAATTTTGTTTGAAACAGGTTTTACCATAACATCTACATACTTTGAAACCATTTGTTGCAATTTTTTGCGATATTCTCCCTTTGGTTGCATACAACCCAAGATGACTTTATCAAAAAGTAAATTTGCAGCTTCAAATACTTCTACGACTTTTTCTATGGGAGGAGGGGGAAAATTCTCAAAGGGAGTGCCAAAAGTTGGAATGAAAATATTTAGAACCACAACTTTGAAGTGATCTTTCAAAATTTTTAAAGCGTCAAATTCGTGTGTTATAACGCCGTGATCTATACCAATAGTTATGTGAGGTACCGCTGAAATCTGTAAATCTTTCAAAAGTTGTATCAACTTAGTTGGCTCATACTCTATACCATAGATTTTCTTAAGAATTTTTCGATCCGCAAAAAAATCAAAACTTATGACATCCGCTACGTCAGCCAAAAATTCGATTTTGCTTGGGAATCCAACGTGAAAGTTATAGCTCAAATTGTATTCGTTTTTTAATTCTTTCAATCTTTCCAAATATTCATTATAAGGAAGTTCACCGGTTTTGTTCAAACCTCCGCTTATCAAAAAGGATTTGTAACCAAGTTTGACATAATGCTCAATTTGGCTAAACGGTTTCATTGAACGAAGGTAATGTCCCTTGCAATGGGGGCAATTCAAAGCGCAAAAATCTCCAGTCAGAGTTATAGGTATCGTTGCTGAAGGATCAACAAAAACCATTTTTATATCACCAATTTCAATGATATCATTTTTTCGTTAGCAACATCAAGCTAAGAATGCTCTCCACTTAGAAGACCTTTGAATTTCAACATATCGACAATGTAATCAACCGCGTATTCAAATTGAACTTCGTGCTGTTGACTTGTGTCAAGCTCTTTGATTAAAACAACGTTGCGGGAAACTTCGTTTTCCCCGAGGATAACAGCTATTACCGCGTTTAAACGATCTGCGTGTTTTAACTGAGCTTTGAGGTTTCTCGCGTTGACATCCATTATCGTAGGAATACCTACCTTTCTCAACTGTGAGGTTATTTCGAAAACATGTCTTAAGCTCGCTTCTCCAAGTGGTATAACGTACACCAAACATAAAGGTTTTCTTGGTATCTCAACTTTTTCACTCTTAAGTGCTATTATCAGCCTTTCGATTCCAGCGGCAAATCCAAGTGCAGGCAAATCTGGTCCCCTAAGTTCTGTCGATAAACCATCGTATCTTCCACCTGCCAGAATGGTGTTTTGAGCTCCAAGTAAACTATGTCTAACTTCGAAAACGGTTCTCGTGTAATAGTCCAAACCTCGAACTAAGTTGCCATCTTCCACATAATCTACACCTGCCAAGTTGAGAAGTTCTTTGAGTTTTTCATAGTGCTCCTTGCACTCTTTGCACAAGTAATCTACGGTCTTTGGCGCATTGGCAGCAAGTTGAACGTCCACTTTGCAATCTAATAGTCTCATGACGTTTGTTTCGAATCTCCTTTTGCAATCATCACAAAGTTGATCGTAATGTTTGCTGTAATAATCTTTCAAAGCTCTTTTGTAATTGACCCTACACTCTGAACATCCTATGGAGTTCAGATGAATTTGATAATTCTTTATTCCAAGCTCTTCGAGGAAGCTTTTTGCCAAAATTAACACTTCGGCATCGGCTAAAGGGTGTGAGGAACCAAGCAGTTCTACACCAAATTGGTGAAATTGTCTTAACCTTCCACTTTGAGGTTTTTCGTATCTAAACATTGGTCCTATGTAGAAAAATCTTTGTGGCAGACCGTTGTTTATCATCGAATTTTCTATGAAGGCTCTCATTGTAGGCGCGGTACCCTCAGGTCTTAGGGTTATACTTCTACCACCTTTGTCAACAAAAGTGTACATCTCTTTCTGAACTATATCGGTTTCTTCTCCAACACTTCTTGTGAATAGTTCAGTCATTTCGAAGATGGGTGTTCGAATTTCTTCGTAGCCAAACAAGTTGGCTATCCTTTTGGCTTTTTGCTCAACAAAGTTCCAAAAGTGAATTTCATCACCGTAAATATCGTTCGTCCCTTTAATGCGTTCGTATTTCAATCGTTCAACCCTCCTTTAGCTCATGATATCACAGCTTTGAGATTTTTCAAAAGCTCAACCACTTCTTTGTCATCCAAAATTTTTTCAACTTCTTCGAATTTTTTGAATGGTCTTGAGAGCAATATCCTTGCTGCTCTGGCTTTACCTATCTTTGGTATTGCCAAAAGTTCTTCGTATGAGACTTTATTTAAATCAAAAGGATGTCTTATAGCTGTAACAGATCTTGGCCCATGATCAACGATTATCACATCGATTGGTCCTTCGACGTTTTCAAAGGGTATTCCGACTAAAATTGGGTACGTTCCAAGTTGCCTTCCAAAAGTTACTTTACCTTCCTTAAACTCCGGATAGACTTTTCTAAGCACCGTTCCAACTGGGAAAACTTTTCTGAACATTGGAAGATCTATTTCCGCCCTTATTTTTTCTTTGTAAAAGTTGAAGAACTTTCGATCGACTTTTATCTTTTTCTTTTGGTAGTAATTCCACAAAGGTGTGCCTGGTTCTACCATGACTTGTCTGATGTTTATTCTTCTAAGAAGCAGTCCTTTCTCCAAAATTCTTTTCAACCACTGGTAATTTTTTTCATACGTTTCTTTGGTTTCGCCGATTAAACCATACAGAAGGTTTATCCCAGGTAAAAGCTTTGGAACACCTTCAACTCGAACAGAACCAATTTCGTTAACGATTTCCACAGCACGCAAAACAATTTCTGGGGAATTTCCGATGTTGTTCATCTTTAAAACTTTTTCATCGAAACTTTCCACTCCAAATGAAAGAACATCCCCTGGGCTGTTGTACTTGACAATCGTTTCGAGAATTTTTGCACATTCATTCTCGTACCTTACTATGTATGAAGGATTGGCATTGTCATGGTGAAGAATTTCTATTTCAGGGCAATTGTTTCTTATCGCACTGTAAAGTTCTTCAAAAACTTGTGGGCAAGGTTTGCCAGAATTTCTATCCGCATAGTAAGCCAAGACATTTGCTGCTCTCCCAAGTCTGAAGGCTTTACAACCAGCCTTGTATAGACTAACGATTTCTTCCACCACGTGTTCCACGGGTCTAGAAGTAAAAGTGGGGTAAAAGACCGGTTCGATGCAGAAGGAACAATGACCAAGTCTTTCACAACCTCTTGATAACTCTATCTCACAGATGATACGTGGATAAAATGGATGTTTTTTGATAATCTCAGTCCCAGCTAAAGCAGCATCTTTAACCAAGTTCCAGTTGTTTAAAGAGGGACTAAGATTGGTGAAAAGCCTTACAAGATCACCAACAAGATCTGAACCAATGGTTTTGCAATCCTTAAGCTGAATTGTGCTTGCCTTTGATCCACCTTTTGAAACGTAAAATTTTGCAAGCGGTCCGGCTATCAATTTTTCTGATCTTTCGCAAATTTCAAAAATCTTTTCGATTTCTTTCAAGGTGATAGGTGTACCTCCAACGTACCTTCCTGGGACGGTGACACCACCGATGACAAAAACAACGTCGTATTGAGATAACATCTTCCACAAATCGTCGCGCCTAATTTGATCGATCGTGAAATAATCGACGAAAAAACCTAGGTTGATCAATACTCCCGCGGCATATCGAACATAATGGCTAATATAGGGAGGTACCCCAAGTGCGGCAGGTTCATCGATATAACCATCGACGATTACAGCTTTCATGTGATATCACCGTTGAAATTTGACGAAATTCATTCTATACTCGAAAGCGTCGAAAGTATCTCATTGTAAGTTTTTTCATCTTGTGTTATCAAATAGACATAGTATCCTTCGCCTTTTCGAATTATAATTTTTTCGTTTGGTTCAACGTTGACGTTGACTTCTGATGGTGAATAAACAGCTTTTACAATTGCTCCGGACTTGTGGTTCGCTATTATCATCACAACTTGTTGATCGCCGATCTTCAACCTCGACACAGTATACCACGAAACGCTTTCAAGAACTTTTTTGATTTCCAAAGGTAGATTAACTGATTCTACTTGAAAGTTTATCCTATAACGGCTAGCGACTTTTTCAAAATCTTCCTTCAAAGGTTCCACTGTTTCGTAAACCATTTCGTTAACTATTCCTTTGGATGTGCGAGTGATTTTCCTTGGAAAACCGTTTTCATCTATGATTGCAACGTAATTTTCGCCTTCACCTTCAACGGTTATCTTATAATTTGCACCTTCCTTTTCTACTTTTGATACACCATATTGTTTCAACGCTCTTATTAAGAGGTCTTCCAAATCCAGAATTTCCAAAGGAGATATTCTGATGTCATTTGGTTGACCGATCACAAAAGTGTCGAACCTTCTTGCCCAAATCAAAAGAACGGGGGATAGCACCTGCACAATTTTATCTTTTCCCCATTTGTACACAAGTTCAACTCGAATTCTGTTGCTCCCGCCTCTTTCAACCACAGTTCTTCTTGCAAAGTAATTGGCATTCAAAAACAAATCCAAATAACTTTGAGCTTGAACTACGATTAGAGCTAAAAGTAAACAAAACACAAGTAATTTCTTTTTCATCTTCTTCTCTCCTGAATTTAGAGAACTAGAATCCATCGTTTACCAATTTGATCAAACTTAGATAATCAAAAACCTCGCTTACTGTCGCTTTCTGTATCGGTGGCATTGTGACTTTCTTTGGTATACTGGAGATCAACACGTTGAATATGGCAAATGCGGTTGCTCCTGCAACCAACAGCTCAAAAACCAATCTTTTTCTGGATTTGATTTTTTTCAGCAACTTTTCCCGCATCATATTGCTTGGCTGATAGTTAAAACGTATTTTAGCCACTTCTAAAGCCTTCGTATAGCTAATGACAGCCTTTTGAGTATCTTCGTCTAACTCGCTTAAATCAACTTCTCCGTCAAGAAACCGATTGAATTTTTCCTCGTTCATTCCTTCGCCCCCTCAAGGAGTCTTCTTAACTTTTTCCTTGCGTAATGCAAACTGCTTTTGACACTTCCAACAGGTTTTCCCAAGATTTGACTTATTTCCTCGTAACTTAAACCGTCTATATCTCTCATTTTTATGAGCAATCTATCTTCGGCTGGCAATTTCTCCATGGCTTCCAAAATTTTTTCGTACTCAATTTCTCCGGTGGCAACATCAGATGTATCTATGTCCGATGGGGGATGTGGTAAACTCGTTTCTTCGTCTTCTGTGAAATCCGCTAAAATTTCACTTCTTCTTTTGTACCTTGAAAGAAAATCCTTGCAAACGTTCACAGTTATACGGTATATCCACGTTGAAAGCTTGGAATCTCCTTTGAATTTTTTTATACCTTTAAATATTCTAAACATCACCTCTTGTACAACGTCATCGACGTCATCTGATCCCAAATAGGCTTTTGCCACGCTTCCTATTTTTCCTGCGTAATTTTTATACAAGAACTCAAAAGCCCAATTTTCACCCTTTTTCAACCCTTCGACGATTTCTTCGTCTTGCATCCTTTACCTCCTATTTTGACAACTCAAGATGACTTACGGTTCATTCACACAAAATGCCATCGCTATGACAGTAGAAATTTCCATAATCTTGCTTAATTGTTTTTAAAACTATTTCTCCAATTGGATTATCCACGCCGGATAAGTAATCGGCAACGTGTAAATGTAAACATTTGATGCTTAAGAAATCTCTTATACCACCTGTTCCAACTTGTTTTAACTTCAATCTAACACTTTCGCTTGTCACAAGTTTGTCCCTTAAATCAATTATATTCAAATGTGCTTTGATATACCTTGTCCTCAATTTTTCATCATTTCTAACCATTTGTTCAAGCTTTTTGATCATCCCTTTTGATTCTAGCCTTGAAATTACCTTGTTCAAAAAAGGGCAAGTCAACCAGTACAAAGTTGGAAACGGTGAGCCATTCGACTCAGGATGACATTCAATTGTCACAGGATAACCATAAGGACATCTACTTTTGACTGAACGAAAAACTCTTGGAGGTCTGCCAAGTTGTTTTTCAACTACTTTCAGATCTTCAACAAGGTTGCCTTCCAACCTTCCATCCCTCTCACGCTTATTATCTCAAAGTTTTTCGATAAAGCAAAGTCCAAAACCAATTCCATTTCGTCGTTTGGGATACCCGACAGTACAACCAAAGTATCTTTGTGGGAAACTTTATCAATTTGCTCAAGCAATTTTACGCACAACAAGGTATTTATGTTTGCCACAACCATGTCAAATTTATCCTCAACTGAACTTAGAAGATCCGATAGCACAAGATTTATTTTTACTTTGTTCAGTTTGCAAAATTCTTCTGCTACTTGCAAAGCGGTTGAATCATTGTCGACTGCGACTACTTTTTCTACACCCAATTTTTTCGCTATTATGGCAAGTATACCGGTCCCGCACCCTACGTCCAACAGCGAGCGAATTTTTTCGATGTTTTCAACCATAAGTTGTGCGGCAAGCTTGGTGGTAGGATGATCTCCTGTTCCAAAAGCTGCGGAAGGCCACATCTTTACAACGGTTGCACCCTTTATACCTTTTAACTTGCCAGTGGGATCCACGATCACACCTGGGGCTATTTGAAAGGGTTTTAGTTCAAGATAAACAAACCAATCCTTTGGTTCAAGTACTCTATGCTCGATCAACTTTGCGTTTGAACGTTTTAGCAAGCTTTCCACGAAACTTTCATCTTCTGTGTAAATTTTGATAAATAAAGAATATGCCGTCTTTTCGACGGCATAGTTCCAAAAACCAATACTTTCAAAGTATTGTTCCAAAGGTTGAAAATCGTCAACTTCAATGATCCACTCGTGTACCTTGTTCATTTGCGAACTTCTTGTGCAAGGATATTCTTAAGGAAATTTGGTAGTGTAAAGCAAGCAACATGGATTTCCTCGTTGTAATATCTAAACTGCTGCGACATGTTCTTGGCATCGGATACTCTGAAGTCTTTTATTGGATCAACATTCTTTGATGCAAATATATAACTCCAAAATCCCGATGGATAGGTTGGCACATATCCATGATAAACTTTCACAATTGGGAAAACAGAACTGATGCGCTTATAAGCCATTTTCAACCATCCGGCGTCGTAGAATGGATCTTCCGTTTCAGCGGTCATAACACCGTCTTCTTTGAGTGCTTCAAAGCAGCTTTTGTAAAAATCTTGTGTGAATAAATAACCTCCCTTGCTCGTCGAAGGATCCGTGGAATCTACGATGATTACATCAAAAGCGTTTTTGAATTGCCTTACGTATTCAGCACCATTTTCAAAGACAACTTGAACCTTTTCGTTGTTGAAAGCTTGACCAGATGAAAGGTGTTGTTTTGCCGCTTGGACTACTTTTTCATCAATTTCGCAAACTGTGACTTTTTCAACTTGTGGATGTTTTAAAACTTCGCGTAAAGTTCCCCCGTCTCCCCCTCCAATGATCAAAACGTTTCTGGGATTGCGATGTGAAAACATCGCAACATGTGCAAGCATCTCGTGGTACATGAATTCATCGGCATCGGTTGTCATAACTATTCCATCCAGCGCAAAAACTCTTCCAAGTGTTGGGTTGTCAAAGATATCAATTCTTTGGATCGGTGTTTGCTCGGAGTGTACTAGCCGAGAAATTCTCAAAAATAGTCCACTGTCTCCTCCTGTGTGGTAATCGAAGAACCAAAGATGTCTACCTGGTACGACTTTATCCGACACCTTAGACACCACCCTTTACCAACTTGTGTGGAGCATCAGCCGGTATTCCTATCGTGCTGTAATCACCGCGCGCGTGCTCTGTTACTTGCGTTCTTTTTGCTTTGAAAACGTCTTTCAAGAAATCAAAAGCTTTCCATGGGTCGGTGTCTTCTCCACAGGTGAAAAGATCTATCGCTGCATACCCGTATTCTGGCCAGGTGTGGATTGTCAAGTGTGATTCTGAAATGATCACAACACCGCTGACCCCATGGGGGAGGAACCGGTGAAAAGAAGAGTTTATTATCGTTGCGCCAGCTATTATGGCTGCTTCTCGCATTTTTTGCTCGATGAAGTTAACATCATCGAGTGCTTGTCTGTCGCAATCGTAAAATTCCGCTATCAGGTGCCTGCCCAAACTTTTCCTCATGGCAATCCCTCCCCATCAATAGATTTCTAACCAAAGTACTATTGCTTCCTTTTTCTTGCTTGGATTTTTCAACATATGTTTTTTATCAGCTTTGTAGTAGAAGCAATCACCTTGGGATAGTTTGTATCGAACGTTGTCAAGCCAAAGATCCACGCGACCTTGAAGCACAAAACCAAATTCATCTCCTTCGTGGTAGCCTTCCTCCTCCGTTTGTGCACCGGGTTTAAGGATGACTAAAAATGGGTCTATTTTCTTTGTCTCAGTTTCACTTATCAAAAGATATGAAGACACTCCTTCTGGCTCATCGTAAATTGGAACTCTTTCTTCTTTCTTGTAAACCACCTTTGGTTCTTCTTCCTCGGAGAAGAAAGTTTTTAAATCGGTTCCAAGTGCTCGCAGTATTTTTTCCAAGGTATCTATCGATAAGGATGTTCTGTTGCTTTCCAACTGGGATATAAAACTTCTTGAAAGATCCGTTCTCATGGCAAGTTCCTCTTGAGTTAATCCCCTTGATAATCTAAGCTTTTTTAGCTTTTCACCAAGGTCCATACAGGATTCGATCCTCCTAGGTTTAAAATAGTTTCCCATTTTTGTCCATTATATTTATCAAGGTCCGTCAAGTTTCCTAACAATTATAAGCACCAATTTCTGTAAATATCAATAAGTTATCTTTACGTTTTTTTTACAAAATAACCAATTTCGCGCTTTTGATCGTACAAAATTTGTTGTCCTATTTATTTGACGCAGGTTGCTCACTTTTATGTTCAAGGCTAAGTTCGTGCAATTTGCAAGGATTTACTTGTTTTTTTGCGGTAGGTGGTGTATTATTATTCATGGTATGAAAACAAAGGAGAATCGTCAGGAAAAGTTAAAGACCTACCTTGAAAATTTGAATATCCCAAGCTTTGTAGAGAAAAGTAGCAACCTCTCTTGGGATATTTATTTTATGAAAATCTGCAAGTTGGTGAGTACTAGGTCCAGTTGTTCCCACAGAAAAGTTGGGGCTGTGATCGTCAAAGAAAACAGGATTTTAGCGACAGGCTACAACCAACCTCCGTCTGGATTTCCCCATTGTGAAACAATTGGTTGTATAAGGGATGGGTTGAAAATACAATCAGGTGAAAATCAAGAAATTTGCTTTGCATTGCACGCAGAACAAAATGCACTTATGCAAGCTGCAAAGTTTGGTATATCGACAAATGGCGCCACACTTTACACCACCTTTAAGCCTTGTTCCATTTGTGCACGCTTAATTGTCAACGCTGGTATAAAGAGAGTTGTGTATCTGTACGATTATCCTGATCCTTTGACTGACTATTTCTTCAAAATCTGCAAAGTTGCAATTGAAAAACTTTCGGACGAAATCCTTTTGGAGGTGAAACCTTGAAAGTAGAAAAATTGATTACTTATTTGAGGGAAGAAAGATGGCCGTCGATATGGTGCGCAGGTTGTGGAAACGGAATTGTTTTGAAAGCCTTTCTTCAAGCCATCGATGATCTTAAGCTAAATAGAGAAAGAATCGCCGTTGTTTCAGGAATTGGTTGTTCTTCTCGAGCAACTGGTTACATCGATTTCAACACACTTCATACACTGCATGGTCGTGCCATAGCGTTTGCAACTGGAGTCAAATTGGCTAGACCCGATTTTCACGTGGCTGTGTTAGGTGGCGATGGTGATATACTGGCGATAGGTGGCAATCATTTCATACACGCTTGCAGAAGGAACATCGACATCACAATAATTATATTCAACAACATGATCTATGGTATGACCGGTGGACAAAATTCTCCAACTACCCCTCTTGAGAAAAGAGCTTCAACAACTCCTTACGGTAACATTGAAAAGCCATTTGACACTGTTAAATTGGCTATAGCGGCGGGTGCTACGTATGTTGCAAGAGCAACTGTTTATCATTATCCTTTGCTTGTAAAATACATAACAAAAGCGCTTCAACACAAAGGCACAGCCGTTGTTGAAGCTGTGACAAATTGTCACACTTACTACGGTAGGTACAACAACATTGCAAACCCAGCCGATATGCTTGAGTATTTCAAGAAAAACTCGATTATGCTTGAAAAAGCCAAAACTATGTCCGAAGAAGAATTGAAGGATAAAATAATCATAGGTGAGTTCCACCAGGAGATTCGCCCGGATTATTTGGAACTTTACAGAGAAGTGGTCGCTAAAGCTTTGGAGGAGGAGTAGACATGAGGCTTGAAGAACCAGTTGCAGTGAGAATAGCTGGTGTTGGTGGACAGGGAAATATACTGGTGGGGAAAATTCTTGCACAAGCGGCAATGTACGATGGAAAATATGTGATACAAACACAACTTTACGGTGCAGAGGCAAGGGGTGGACTTACTCACTGCGATCTTCTGATTCACGATGAATGGATAGATTATCCTTTGGCGGAACAATTTGAAATCATGTACATTATGCATCCAAAAGCTTTGAAAGAATATCAAAAAGCTTTGAAACCGAATGGAATAGTTCTTTTGGATGTCACCCACCTTGAGGAAGTACCAAAGCAAATACTGTCAATAACCCGAAAGATAATTCAGCTACCGCTTGAAAAAATGGCAATAGAGAAATTCAATACCGCCACACCTGCGAACATGATAGGTTTAGGTGCTTTGGTGAGAGCAACCAAGCTGGTAAGCTATGAATCTTTGATGAAAGCCATTCAAGAAATGGTGCCTGAAAAATATCTCAAAATGAACCTTGAGGCGGTTGAGTATGGATATAAAAGCGTCAACAAGGAGTACAAACTCAAATCCGAAATTAAGATCAGGACAATTGGGTTCGAGTAATATTTTGAAATCTTTTTTGCATGCTTTTGAAGGAATAGAGGAAGCTTTAAGGGCTCAAAGAAATTTGAAAATACATTTTGCTGTGGCCTTTGTGGTTATAGTTGTTTCTTACTTTTTGAACATATCCGCTGAAGAATTTTTATGGCTTTCTTTTGCAGTCTTTTCTGTGATAGGAATGGAGCTCATCAACACTTTGGTGGAAGCTTTGATGGATGTTTACGACAAAAGTTTTGATCCGGCAATCAAATTTGTGAAAGATGTTTCTGCTGGGATAGTTTTGTGGTACTCTCTCTTTGCAACTATTGTTGGATTAGTCGTACTTGGGAAAGCTTTGTTTCACTGGACTTTCAATTTGGCCCGTGGCTTTACGATGATATACTTGACCGTTTTTCCAATGTTGATATTGATAAGGAGGTTGGCAAGTTTTGTCAAACGCAAAGGCAAGAATAGTTATCGTGGATGACTCGGCTTTCATGAGAATGGTTTTGAAAGATATAATCGATTCACAACCCGACATGCAGGTTGTTGGTTTTGCAAAGGATGGCCTTGAGGCTCTTGAAGTTATAGCTGAGAAGAAACCAGATCTGGTGACTTTAGACGTTGAGATGCCGAGGATGAACGGAATAGAAACGCTTAAACAAATAATGGCAAAGTTTCCCACAAGGGTTATAATGGTCAGCAGCTTGACGGAAGAAGGTGCTGACATAACTTTGACCGCCTTATCGCTTGGCGCAGTTGACTTTGTTACAAAGCCCGCCGGATCAACCTCTCTAAGTTTTAGAACTGTTGCGGATGAGTTGATCCAAAAAATAAGAGCAGCGCTTCAAATTCCCATTTCAAAGTTGACATCAAAGCCTACTGTTGCCAAAGTTAGTTTAAAAATCAAACAACCTATTTTAGGACAAAAGGCAGTTGTAATAGGCAGTTCAACCGGAGGTCCAAAGTCTTTGGATCAAATCATACCGGCTTTACCAAAGGATTTTCCGGCTCCAATTTTCGTCGTTCAACACATGCCTCCCGTTTTTACAAAGTCTTTGGCTATGAGGCTGAATTCCATTTCTGAACTGAACGTAAAGGAAGCCGAGGACGGCGAAATTGTTAAAGCTGGTTTTGTCTACGTGGCACCCGGTGATTGGCATATGGGTGTAAAAGTTGTCAACCGTGATGTTAAAATATTCCTAGACAAATCTGATAAAATAAACAACGTAAGGCCGGCCGTTGACTTTACGTTGAATTATGTTGCAGAAATCTACAAATCTAACACGATTGCGGTTATTTTGACTGGTATGGGACGTGACGGTCAAAAAGGAGCTTTCAAGGTAAAATACTATTCTGGTAAAGTAATAGCTGAAGATGAAACAACATGTGCGGTTTTTGGGATGCCAAAAGCCGTTATAGAGGAAGGTTACGCAGATTTTGTTTTGCCAGCTTACAAAATTGCTGAGAAGCTGGTGGAATTGGTACAAGAAAGATAAAAGATAGATCATTTATTTAAAAAGGGGAGATCGGGGTGCAAAGGTTGTTTACAATTTTTTTCATCCTGTTTTCCTTAATTTGCTTTGGGGGGTACATAACGATTACCTACACCGTTCAGCCTGGAGATACCTTGATTGACATTGCCAGAAAGTTTAAAGTATCTCCCTCAACAATCTTAGATTGGAACAATTTATCCAATGCAACCAAGTTGAAAGTAGGGCAGCAGTTGATAATTCCTCAGCCGGAAGGTTATCTTTACACCGTTGTCAAGGGGGATAATTTGTACACAATAGCAAAAAGATTTTTCACGACGGTTTCAGATATAATGATTGCCAACAACCTCACCTCTGATACTATAAGGGTCGGACAAAGGTTGTTCATACCCGCATCATCTATAGGTAAAGCATTCAACAGAGAAAAGGGCTACATATGGCCTGTTTTTGGAACACTTTCATCACCATTCGGTTATAGGATTCATCCCATCACTAAAAAATATTCTTTTCACAGTGGAATTGATATTTCAGCACCCGAAGGCACACCAGTTTTTGCTTCAACATCAGGAGTGGTTACTTTTGCAGGGGAAAACGGCGGCTATGGTTTGATGGTTGAAATAAAAAGCGGCAACGTTGTTACACGTTATGCTCATTTGTCAAAAATAACTGTTTACGTTGGGCAAAATGTTTCACAAGGTACGCTGATAGGAAGGGTTGGAAGTACTGGCTTGACAACTGGGCCACATTTACATTTTGAAATAGTTGTGGCAGGCAATGCAACAAATCCTTTGGCTTACTTGCCCTCCTCCAACAACATATATGTTTTGAAAGAAACCGCTGGAGCAGTTGGAGGAGAGTAATCAGTGGTTGATCAACCAATTGATTAAATCCTGCTTGAACAAACTTGACATGGTTGTGTCTTCAAAAAGCTCGTGAAAGCATCCTTCGTAAGCTTTAAAGATTTTATCCTTTGAGGCAACTTTTTGGGAAAATTGCTCCGCGCCCGTTGGCAAAACTATCTTGTCTTCCGTCCCAACCGCAACAAAACAAGGTATGGTTATCTTTTCGGCTTCTTCAATAGCCTTTTTGGAGTTTGTGAACATATCGTGCGCCAGTTTTGCAGAAATTCTTCTGTGTACCAGAGGATCTTCCACATATCTTTTCACAGCTTCTTTGTTTGTTGAAAGCAAATTTGGATCAATGCGGTTGTCAAAAGTCACCCAAGGAGTTATTACCGACGTTACTGCTGCCAATAATCGCAAGCTTGGTGAAACGTTGGGCAAGTGTAATGCAGGAGAGGTAACGATCAACCCACGCAAAGATTTGCAAAATCTTGTTTCTGCATAACGTATGGCAATCAATCCACCAAGACTGTGGCCAAAAAGAAAGGAATTGGGATGCCTTTCCAACAAACTGTCGATAAAACGAAAGACCTTCTTGAAAGACAAATGCCCTCTTTTTCCAGGGCTTTCTCCATGTCCAGGTAAATCAAAAAGCGTTAAACCATAGTCGACGGTTTTAAGTAACTCAACTAGCCAACCATACCTTTTTGAATGTTCTCCTAAACCGTGAACGAGAATCACCCATCCTCTTTTTCCCTCGAATTCCTTGATCCACATTGTTTTTCATCCCCCACGTACTCAAAATCAATTTCTCCTGTGGCTTTATCGGCGTTGATCACCCTCGCTTTTATAACATCGCCAATTTTGAAAACTTTTCCAGTCCTTTCACCAACAAGAATGTTTTTCTTTTCATCGTAGTAGTAATAATCATCCAAAGTTGAAATGTGAATCAAGCCAGATATGAGCTTTTCAGGTATTTCAACAAACAATCCAAAGTGAGTTACATTTGTCACCACAACGTTGAAGATCTTTCCAATGAATCTTTTTATGTACTCAACTTTTTTAATGGCTATTAAATCCCATTCTGCTTCATCCGCGACACGTTCACGTCTACTGCAATGTTCGGCGATTTTAGGTAGCTCCTCGGAAAATTTTTGAATCTGCTTTGGGGTGAATTTTCCTTTTTGCTTAAGATAAATCTTCAAAAGCCTATGAACAACCAAATCTGGGTAACGCCTTATCGGAGATGTGAAATGAGTGTAAGCAAAGGAAGCCAAACCGAAATGTCCAATGTTCGTTGCCGAATAAAGAGCTCTTTTCATCGACCTGACCAAAAGTCTTTCGACGCTTGATCGAAGCGGGTGATTTTTTACAGCCTCCAGTATCTTCTGTAAGAAGGCTGCATCGATCTTCTTTGGAAACTTTATACCAATACCCAACGCTTCTACGTATTCTTTCAATTGAACAAGCGTTTCGGGATCAGGTTCTTCGTGCACTCTGTAAACGAAAGGCAAACCAGCTTCGTGGAAAATGTTTGCCACAGTTTCGTTAGCTTTGATCATGAATTCTTCGATCAAAATTTCAGCCTTTCCGCGCACAACTGGAACTATATCAACGACGGAGTAATCTTTTCCAAGAATAACCTTGACTTCTCCTCCCTCGATGTCTAAAATCGCTCCTCGCGCTTTTCTGTATTCTCTAAGTATTTGAGATAGTTCAAGCATTAGATCTAACGAGCGGCAAATTTCCTTGCCCAGTATCTTTTTTGCTTCCTCGTCGCCTTCGAAGTATCTGTTGACTAGCGTGTAAGTCAGTCGTTTTTTGCTTTTTATATAGCTTGGAAAGACTTTATAATCAAGTGTTTCACCGTCTTTGTTTATGAGCATTTGAACGGTGAAGGTTAAACGTATCTTTCCTTCGACCAAACTGCAAAGATCGTTTGATAATTTGAAAGGAAACATTGGAATAACTGTGTCAAGCAAATAAACACTTGTACCTCTCAAGAATGCTTCCTTATCGAGTGCAGAGCCTTCTTTGACGTAGTGAGAGACATCGGCTATATGAACAGATAAAAGGTATTTATCCTTAACTTTCTTTATCGAGACAGCATCGTCAAAATCCTTGGCATCTTCGCCGTCGATAGTAAAAACTATTTCATCGGTACAATCAACTCTACCAATCAAATCTTCTTTGGTGACATCATCTGGTAGCTCAGCCACTTCTTTCATCACTTCTTCAGGAAATTCTACTCTTAAAGAGTGCTTTGCAATCACACTTGGTATGTCTATTCTTGGATCTTCTGCATCGCCTAAAATCTGTACTATTTCCACTTCTGGTAGCTGATTTTTCCTAGGCCATTTCACTATTTTTGCCACAACTTTTAAACCCGGTCTGATACCTTTAACTGTTTTTGCATTTACAACAAATTCAAAATTTATCTTCGGATCGTCTGGTGTCAAGTAAAATCTCGATCGTCTAAGCTGCAACACTCCAACGATTTCGCGCTTTTCTCTTTTCAAAATCTTTATAACTTTTCCTTTTGGAAGGTTTCTCCATTTTCCAATTATTTCAACCATGACTTTGTCCATGTGAATTGCCCCGTTGGCATCTTCAACCATTACCGCGATTTCTTCTCCATTTTCAGTTTTCACAAAAGCGATGTTTCCGCTTCGTGTAAATTCGATGGTTCCAGTTGCAATTTCACGAGACGGTTTAAAGTAATGTCCAGCGCTGTCTTGTATTAAATATCCTTCTTCGATCAATTGCAATATTCTTTCCTTTATCGATTTTTTCTTATCTTTCGTTGTGGCACCGAAGTGTCGGTAAATTTCTTTCAAGACAACCTTCTTTTTCTGTGAAAAAAGTTCATCGATTTTCTGTATAAACTTTTTACTGATACGCCGTGACACAGGCTTTTCCCCTTTCCTTAGAAATATACATTGCTTTATCTGCAAAAACGATAAGGTCTTCCGGACGCTTTGCAGGATCTTCAGGATAACCGCTTACCCCAAAGCTAAGTGTCAGCTTGAATTCAAATGGGTTTGTATCTATTATCGATTTTAATATTTTCTCAGCAACCTTGACTCCGTCGTTTTTTGTGGTGTTGAGAAGGATTAGAACAAACTCTTCTCCACCGTACCTGCTCAAAACGTCCGTTGATCTTGTGGAACTTCTTAGGACTGACGATATAAACCTAAGCACTTCATCGCCAACGTCGTGACCATACTTATCGTTGATCTTCTTAAAGTCGTCGATGTCAGTGACTATCACACAGAAGTTTCCACCGTATCGATTAACTCTTTCGTATTCTTCTTTCAATTTCATCGCGAAGTAACGACGGTTGTACAAACCGGTCAATGGGTCTGTAATGCTCTCTTGGTATATCAAGATATTCTTCACGACGTGTGCGATGATTTCTTGCATTCTGATGAGCATTCTCAAAAATTCCGTGAAAATGGTTTCATCCAAATACAACGCTTTGTTGGCTACGTAAAGAACCAATGAATAATTTTCATAAACTGATACAACGTTGCAAACCTCAAGTGGAGTGTATGAAAACTTTGGCTTAAGTGGTACTTCGGATAGATTGATCGATATTTTCTCCACTATTTTTCCCTTGGGATTTCTTAAAACTAACGCCACTGATGATATCGGTAAAAGGCTCATCAACCTTGAGGCTAAAAATTCCATAGTTGTTGAAAGTTGATCCTGAGCACTCACAATTTTCAACGTATCCAGAGCGTATTCGGCAAAGTTTTGATATTCTATGATTTGGCCTATCAAGTTTTTGGCATCGGACAGCAGGTTAGAGACTTCTTCGTTTGCTTTTTGCCTAGCAGATTCGACAATCGAAAGTACTTGATGAATTGGTGGGGCAAACTTCAACTTGTTCTCAAGCCATTTGGCGGCGTTTTCAAAACCTCTGCTTTTGTAGATGGATATTGCCCGCTCTGCGTAGTTTATTGCCAAAGGTATTTCCCCTATACTTTGATAAGCCAGCGCAGCCCCTTCGTACACCTGAGCAAGCGAAAGGTAGCTTCCATATCTTATGTTGTCTTGTTCAAGCTGTTCAAGGAACCTTGTGAAACCTTCGCGATCCACTTTTATCAACCTTGGGCCGAATATTTGGCAAGTTTCTTCTTTCCAATAAGGATCACCTTTGTAAAGAAATTCTTTCCAAGCTTTGTAGAATTCTTGATCATCGTTTGCCAAAAACAAATTGCGAAACCTCACAAAAGCTGGATTTTTCATCGCTGGATTATCTATGTTTTCTTTTATCAACCTGACAGCTTCTTCGATATAACCACTTATTGCATAAGCTGCCACCAATCCTCTTAAACCTCTTTGCTCAATTCCAAGGTATTTTTCGATCTCTATTTCTCTCGAAAAATCTTCAAGTGCATTCTCAACCTCGTGGTTGTAAGAATGGTAATTACCTTCGACAAAGTAGCTGTAAGCTTCTACATTCAACATGCCTGTTAAGTGAGCGAGCTGTCTTAAACGTTGAAGATTTGCAAACATTTTTTCTACTTCGCCATGATAAAGGCTTACCCACACCAGGTTACTTAAGGCAGTTTGAATTAACTCAGTTGATCCAATTTTATGACCAATCTCTATTACTTTTTCGTACAAACTTATTGCTTCAAAACTTGTCGTCATAATGCTTGCAATTGAAAACAATATCCTTGGAAGAATATCAAGAAAATTGTTTTCCTCGGATATTTTTCTAATAGAATTTAACATTTCCATCACCTGCAGCGGATGGGATTCTCTTCTAATTTCAGCGATCAGCAAAAGCGTTTGAATTTTTAACTTTAAATGTACTTTATTCATTTTAAGTCTACCAATCAAAATATCCAATTCTTTCATCAACTCTTTTGAGACTTCTTCACCGCTTGCAAGGATGCGTCTTACTTTCCAATACAGCTTTCTAAGCTTTGAATAATCCGTTGATGCTTCGAAAATATGCGGATTTTTCTCTTCAATTTCGCGTGCAAGGTTGATTTTGTTTGCAGCGACAAGGGCAACGTACTGCTCAAAAAGATATTTTTGATTTCCCTCAAGCATCAGCGCAAAAGACTCAAGTAAATTTGGTTCTCCTTTGATCAAAAGGGCTTTGAGTTTTAAACTAATTAAAGCATAGCTTTGTCTAGCCGGAAAAATCTTTTCTGCTTCTTTCAAATAGTTCAAAGCGTCGGATAGTTCACCATAAGAATTCAGCTTCTTTCTTGCTGCAAGCAAGAAAAGACATGCTGCCGCTGCTTTTCTTCCTATCATAAGCATGTGCCAAGCCTTTTTCGCTGGATCGACAAACTTTTGAGACAAAATCAAATGATTCCTTTCACGCGTTTTTTCATCAATGCTTTGATAAAGTTTTTCCCAAATCTCTTTCAACGTGAATCTGTAACCATTGTTTTCCCAGTATACGATTCCATCTGTAAGAAGACTAGAAAGAGTTGGCTTAACCTTTATTCCTTGATCTTCCATTGAGGTAAATAATGCTTCAAGATCTTCTACCGTGAACTTTTCTCCGCACAATGCAATTAAGTTTGATCCGTCTTTTTTGTATTTTTCCAAATCAAGCTTTAGTTCAACGATCTCAGAAAAATCGTGAGCCAAAATCGCGGATGGATCAAACTGCAATTGTTCATTTTCGTATTTCAACGCCCCAATCTTTATCGCTATGTCAACTACTTGAACAATTTTTCCTGGCAAACCTTGGGAGATTGTATAAACCCAATTGGAAAGCGTTTCAATTTGCTCGCCTGGTACATCAAGCATTGAAGATAAGAAAAGCTGAGTTTTATGAATATCAAACGGCTCAAGTTGAATAAAATAATCGTACTTGACTGGTATAGGCATTTGAGTCGAAGCCAAAAGCAAAATGTGGCTAGTTTTGAAATTGAAAGAATTTAGCTGTTCTATTAGCGATCTCAAGGAAACTCCCATTTCTTGAACATCGTCGATGACGATAACTGACTTGGAAATTTTGTTCAAAATCCTTCCCAAAGTTAAACTGATTTGGTCAACTGAAAGTCGCTTACCTGCCAAAAATTCTTCAATTACTTTTCGATCTATTTGATCCAAACTTTCATAGTCCTCGCTACTCAAAAGTTGAAGTGTTGCAAGAAAGAGGGTGTCAAAATTCTCAACCCATATAACGGGTATATTAAACTTTCTAACTTCTGTTGAAACGTAATCGAGTAGGGTTGTTTTGCCAGAACGTTGCGGACCATAAACCAAAATGGTTTGCAAACCAGATTTGGCGTTTAAAATCTGCTGTAAAATTTGGTCCGCTTCGTTCCTTTTCATGAATACTGGTTTAACTTTTATCACCTTTTTCTCGATTGTTTCTGAAAATATTTGCGGAAGCAGTGACAAATGCGTTTTTCTGTTCGTGGGATCTTCATATACAAAGTCGTTGAAAAATTCTTTTAGTTCTGCTTCCTTCGCAAATTTCTGTGCAAGTTTTCCAAAGGTGTACGCAGTTGAAAAAATCGATGCTGTGCCGTATTTTTCAAACTCTGGGGCTACAACGATTTTTTCTCCTTTTGGTAATTCTTTACTGTTAAACCAAATGGGAGGTATCATGTAAAAAGATTCAGAAAAGATGAAATCGTCTAAGGATAAAACGGGAATAGCGATTGAACGGTGAAGAAACTCCCTAAGAAGCGATAAAACAAAGATTGCAAAATCTTTGCTTTGCAAATTTGCTTGATCCACTGGTTTTGCTTTAAAGTAAGGCAAATATATAACCGGTTTATCCCTAAGATCAAAGCTCTCTGGAATCAGCAATCCTGGATGTTTTACTTTCGAAATCATTGAGATGAAGTTTGCAAGTTTTGCTTTCGATCCCCCAATTGCCTCTGGTTTTAAAACTTTCATTACTTTCAACATCGACTTATCTTCCACCAAATATTCACTACCATTGTAGGTTTCCCTTAGAAACTGTAATATTTTCAAATTTTATCCCCCCATGGCCTCCCGAACCAATGTTAGTACTTCTTTTAAAACCTGCCATGGGTCTGCATTTTCAAAAGAGCAACCTGCCGCTCTTGCGTGTCCTCCGCCTCCAAGAGTTGCTGCAATTTTGCTTACATCGACGTAGTTTTTCGATCTTAAACTAACATGTACGCGATTTTTAGGATATTCCATTACCAAAACCGCTACTTCGACGTTTTTCAAAGACCTTATTTCGGAGACAAATCCCGAGCTGTCTTGATCGGTGCAACCGCAGGAGAGATAATCTTCAAAGGTAAGCACTGAATACGCCAAGCCTTTTTCAACTTTTATTTTATCTATCATCTTTGACAACAACAAAAATTGGTTCAGAGTTTTGTTTTCTAGGATCGTTGAAGCTACGAAATGTGGTTTTGCGCCCATTTCGACAAGTTCTGCTGCATCTTTCAGAAGGTTGGAAGTCGTGTTCGAATATCTGAAAAATCCACTGTCTGTGGCCAAACCAACAAAGTTTATCGTCGCAAGTTCTTCGTTGTACTCAATCCCAAGAACTTTGTTGAGATGAAAAACCATTTGAGCAGTGGCAGCATAAGTTGAATCGACCCAGTTTATATCCCCAAAGAAACCGTTTGTTGCGTGATGATCGATAACAACAATGGTATGCTCTGGAAGTATTTTTACAAATCTTCCAACTCTGTCTGGAGAAGAGCAATCTAAAACAACCACAACATCTGGCGAAAACTTTAAATCCAAAAATTTTTCGTAGTCAATCAAATCCTTAACCCCTGGAAAAACCAAATATTCTGGTGGAATTTTATCATCAATTGCTCCAAGAACGCTTTTTCCAAGTTGTTGTAAACCAAGTGTTAACGAAACAACAGAACTTATATCGTCACCGTCTGGCATTATGTGACCTACGATCAAAATCCTTTGTGAATCGGTTAGCTTTGAAATTAGTGAAGAAAATTTAATCATTTTTCACCTCAAGCTCCTTGTACCCATTTTGATAGATAATCTTTAACTTGTTTTTCGTCATGAATTCTTTTGCTGGATAGATCTATTGTGACGTAATTGTCCATGCCAAGGTAAAGTGTTGGTTGAACGTTGAGAACAGTTGCGAATGCGTTTGGATCGTAATGCACACCAACGATCAAACCTATGAAGAAAGTGTGATCACCCGTCTTGCGAAGATCAGTCACTTTACATTCGTATGCTGCGTAACCGTCTTTTAAAATGGGTGCCTTGACGTTCTTTCCTTGCATCAAGTATACATCGAAGACGTTTGTTTTGTCTATATCACGCCCGGATGTCTTTCCAAAGAACGCAGCTAGTCTGCTTTGATCGTACCTTAAAAAGTTGACAGTAAATTCTTTTGAGCTCATTATTATATCGTGAGTTAATCTCTTTGGTGAAATTGAGACACCATAAAGTGGTGGATCGTGTGAAAGCTGAGTGTGCCACGCTGCTGTCATCAAATTGATTCGTCCTTCAAATTCACAGCATATTATCGCTACATTTGCAGGATAATGAAAAATGTACTTTTCCACCTTCTCCAAAAATATCATCTTCGATCACCTCCCATGCCGAAGCGATGATCGTTCAACCTTCGTACAATTTCGCCGATGACCCATCCTGATTGATTCATACCTTTTTTCGACAATCTAAGGTGTTTTTCATCAAATTCAACAAAGTCATAAAGACCTTCAACCAAGTTTCTCACATTCAATTCTGGCAGAAGTTTTTTGATTTTTTCCAAATCAACTCCTTCAGCAATTCTAAGTCCCATGAAGATCGTTTCTTTTGCCTCTTGAAAAGGATCGTTTTGTTGGTAATACTCGTAGGGATGTTTACCCGCCTTCATCATTTTTATGTATAACTTTAAATCTTTTGTGTTGACGTACCTTGTGAAGCCGATATGTCCACCCGCTGACACGCCAACCCCTACGTAATTTTCATTTTTCCAGTATTTCATATTGTGTTTGCATTCATATCCTGGAAGTGAGAAGTTTGATATTTCGTACCTTACGTATCCCATTTCCTCCAGAGCTTGTAAAAACCTTTCATATCTTTCGCAAACAGCTTCATCTTCTAAGGTTTTTCTTATATCGTTCTCTTTTTCCAAAACGTACACAGCCACATGTTTGGGCTTATAAGTCCTTACAATTTCTATGTTGTTTAAAATCGTCAAATCACTTTCTGCTGGTAGACCAACGATGAAATCTACGTTAGTGTTTTCAAAGTACTTGCAAACAATTTCCCATGTTTTTTTGAAATCACTCACGCTGTGCCTTCGTTTGACTTTCTTCAACACGTTGTCATCTGCTGCTTGAAGCCCCACACTTATCCTGTTAACCTTGCTTTCAGCCAATTTCTCGATAAAACTGCACTTTGGGTTAATTTCAACCGTGATTTCCGGATTGTCTAGAGCAAAAAGCTTTTCGACTTCCAAAAGAATTTCTGAAAGATATTCAAAATCAACGTCGCTGGGTGTTCCACCACCTACGTAAATGCTTGTAACTTTTGGCATTTCAAGCTCTTTTGACCACATTTCAAGCTCAATTTTAACCGCTTCGAAATACTCTTTTACCAAAGAGAAATCCGTGTATGAAACAAAATCGCAGTATGTGCACCTGCTTTTACAAAAAGGCACGTGAATGTACAAACCATACTCAAAAGCTTGCACGTAAAAACACCTTGCCTGGCATCAAAAAGAAATCCATTGAAAATTTCTTGCCGAAATTCTCTAACCTTATTGCAGGTATCAACGAACCTTCTTTAACTATTAAAAAAGGCTCAAAGAATATTGAGGACTGCTTCAAACCGATGTTTTTTCTGAACGCAAAAAACTGTGCCAAGCCATCGAACCATCCCATACCTGCAAACAAACCTTCTTCACAAGTTTTTCCCATGCTGTAAAGAAATACACCTGGGAAAACGCCATTTGTGATCCTATAAAGTCCATAAGAAAAATTACCTTGCTTGATACAAACTCTTCCAAATCCAAAGGGATCTTCTTTGAATTCTTCGTACCAGAAAACGTTCAAAACGTTGTTACCAAAAGAAACGACTTGCTTGATACGAAGGCTGGCAAGACTGTCTTCGTCGTTTATCAAAAAGAACAAAGAGTAACTTCCCGGTGTTAAGCCGAAAAGGTTGAAATCAATTTTCATCGCCGCACTGAAATCTTTTCCAAACGCTATACCGGCCTTGAAATTTGCATCAAAAGTTTTAAACCTGAGTATGCCTATTCTCCGGAAAACTTCTTTAGAATGCTGAAAAAGATAGCCAACCTGAAAATCATCCTTTTTTGCGATAAAAAGTAATTGATCAGTGTTAATGATGTTGATCAAGTTAGTACAGGTTAATATTGCATCGGCACCGAATGTTAAAATTCCCAGGATGAGCAAGATCAAAACAATTTGTTTCAGACTCATCCCTCCAAAAGTTTTTTCAAAATTTCATTCACCAAATTTGGATTTGCTCTTCCTTTGGTTTCCTTCATTATTTGACCAACGAAAAAGCCCATGACACCTTTTTTGCCTGCCTTGTATTGTTCGACAGCTTTTTGATTTTCCATCAGTACCTTTTTCGCTATCTCTTCAATCAAAGCAGCGTCGTTTATCTGGATTAAACCTTTTTCTTCAACAAGTTGTGAAGGCATCTTTCCCGTTCTGAACATCTCGGGGAAAATTTCTTTTGCGACCTTTATCGATATCTTTCCACTATCCATGAGCTCAAATAGTTCAACAAAATGCTTTGGCGTTATCTTCAGTTCTTCAACCTCGCTTTCCTTCATTTCTCTGAACATTTCTGTCATGATCCAATTACCAACCTCTTTTGGCCTCCCAGTCGCTTTGGCGCATTCTTCATAAAAATCAGCTATATTTTTGTCCGCTGTGAGAACGATGGCGTCGTACTTTGGTATACCGTACTCTCTAATGAATCTTTCAACCTTTTGATCGGGAAGCTCTGGTAGGGATTTTCTTAAATTCTCGATCATCTCTTCGCTTATTATCACGGGTGGAATATCTGGTTCCGGGAAGTATCTGTAGTCGCTTTCCTCTTCTTTTCCTCTCATCGAAACAGTTGTTTTCGTTGACAAGTCCCATCCTCTGGTTTCCTGCTCAACGTTTTCACCTTTTTGCAGAGCCTCAATGATTCTGGCTTCTTCGTATTCCAAAGCTTTTTCTATGAATTTAAACGAATTCATGTTCTTTACTTCCACTCTGTTGCTCTGCACATTTCTCTCAAGATCGATCACAGAGATGTTGGCATCGCACCTTAAAGCTCCCTTTTCCATGTCTCCGGTGCTGACGCCAAGGTATCTCAAGATCGATCTAAGTTTTTCGGTAAAAATCCTTGCTTCCTTTGGAGAAGAAAGGTCTGGTTCTGTCACAATTTCAACAAGGGGAACACCGCATCGATTCATATCCACAAGTGAATACTGAGCCTGTGTGATTGAATCGCCTTCGTGAATAAGCTTACCGGCATCCTCTTCCATGTGAAGCCTTCTGATCCTTATTCTCTTGACGGTTCCATCAACATCGATGTCCAAATAACCATTTCTCGCAAGAGGATAAAAGTATTGCGAAATTTGGTAACCCTTTGGAAGATCCGGATAGAAGTAATTTTTCCTATCAAATCGAGAATAACGATTTATCGTACAGTTCAAAGCAAGAGCGATTTTTGTAGCGTACTCAACCATGGCTTTGTTGACAACAGGCAGTGCACCGGGTTGACCAGTGCAAACAGGGCAGATTGCGGTGTTCGGTGGGAGATCAAAAACATCCGCTCTACAAGAACAGAAAGCTTTTGTTTTCGTTGAAAGTTGAACGTGAATTTCAAGACCGATCACAGTTTTAAACCTCATCGCACTTCACCACCGGCATTGGAAATCTTCCATTTTCGTTGTAAGGAGAATTTTTCTCGAAAGCCCTTGCTATCTGTAAAACTTTTCCATCGTCAAATCTTTTACCCATAATCTGCAAACCAACTGGAAGAGATTTTGCAAAGCCAAATGGAATACTTATCGCAGGACCTCCTATCAAATTGGCTGGGATCGTGAAAATATCCATAAGATAATACGTCAAAGGATCTTTCACCGAACCAATTTCAAAGGCGGGCACAGGTGAAGTTGGCGTGAGAACAGCATCGAAGTCTTTGAAAACAGTTTCAAAATCGTTGGCTATGAGTTTTCTCACCTTTTGAGCTTTGTTGAAATATGCCTCGTAATAGGCTGCACTCAAGGTAAAGGTCCCGAGCATTATACGCCTTCGAACTTCTTCTCCAAAACCTTGGTTTCTGGTTGACATGTATGTATCCTTTAAACCTCTTTCTTCGATTCTCAAACCGTATTTGACGCCATCGTACCTGGCTAAGTTTGAGCTTGCCTCCGCTGGTGCTATGATGTAATACGTTGCCACGACGTATTTCATCGTTGGTATCTTAACCTTGGCGACTTTTGCTCCAAGTTTTTCGGCAAGTTTGATTGCTTCCTCAAATCTTTGTGCAACCTCGTTGTCCAAGCCTTCGTAATTGTAAACCTCTTCCGGTACGGCAAATCTCATACCTTGTATTCCTTCTTCTAAATGGCTTAGAAAATCAACCTTTTTCGATACAGTCGTTGAATCTATGGGATCTTTGCCAGAGATAATGTCCATCAATAACGCTGCATCTCGAACAGTTTTGGTTATTGGTCCAATTTGATCAAGCGATGAAGCAAAAGCCACTAGACCGTACCTTGAGACCAAACCATAACTTGGTTTAAATCCAACAACTCCACAGAAACTTGCAGGTTGTCTCACAGATCCACCAGTATCGCTGCCAAGCGAAGCAACGACTTCCCCACTTGCAACGGCAGCAGCTGAACCACCGCTGCTTCCACCCGGAACACATTTTAAATTCCATGGATTTCTTGTGATGAAGAAAGCAGATCTTTCGGTACTTGAACCCATTGCAAATTCGTCAAGATTGGTTTTACCAACTATTGCAAACCCGTATTGCTTTAGCTTTTTCACAGCAGTTGCGTCGTAGCAAGGTATGTAATTTTCCAAAATTTTAGAAGCACATGTTGTCCTAATGCCTTCGGTTGTTATGTTGTCTTTGATCGCTATTGGTATACCGCTGTAAGGACCTTCGACAAATTTTGGATCTTCAACCACCGTTATAAAACTTTTCACGAATTTATCAATCTTCTTGATCCTTTCAATGGACATTTTCACAAGTTCTTTCCGATCAAGAGATAAACAGTCTTCTATCGTGAGTTTTTCGAACACGGTTTTGTCCCCTCCTCACCATCTGTAGTAACTTCTGCGTTTCCACAAACCTATTAGGATTCCAAAAACAAATCCTCCTGCATGAGCCCAATACGCTACTCCAGAGCGCAAAATGTTGTCGAAAAGTCCGTTGATAACCTGCATCAAAAACCAGACAAAAAGGTAAAAGGCCGCTGGAATGGCAACCAAAAACGGAAGAAAGAAAAGCGGAACAAACGAGATTATCCTAGAGTATGGAAACAAAACGTAGTAAGCACCCATGACTGCCGAAATGGCGCCGGAAGCACCAACTATTGGAACTGTTGAAGTTAAGTTGAAAGCAAAGTGGGTCAAGGCAGCGAAGATACCGCCGGCTAAGTAAAACAATGCGAATCTAACATGTCCAAGTGCGTCTTCAACGTTATCACCAAATACGGCAAGGAACCACATATTTCCAATTAGGTGTGACCATCCACCATGCAAAAACATGTGGGAAAGGAAGGTGAAGAACTTTGAAGTTACAAGCTCAATACCAGTTCTTATTTGCCACAGTTGTTCCCACCTTGGATTTGTGAACCTTGCCGGTATCAGTCCGTAATTGTACAGAAAGGCAAGAAGTGAAACCCTTGATAACGATTGTTGGTAAAGGAAAATAACAACATTGATTATGATTAAGAAATAAACAACGTATGGTTTTTTTCTGCTTGGTATGGTATCATAAAGCGGAAACAACAAATCATCTCCTTTTAAGGATACTTTTTTAATTTTATCACAAAACGCTGTCGATTATTCCACCACCGATGACAAGATCTCCATCGTAGAAAACGGCAGCTTGTCCAGGTGTAACCGCAAACAAAGGTTTTTCGGTTTTTACAACGGCAACGTTGTTGGTTATCTCAACTTCGCAGGATTCTTCGTTGAAATTCCTTCTTATTTTCACAGTCGCTTTGAACCTTTTTGGACAATCAATCAAAAGGTTTAAATCTTTCACGATGAATTTATCAGACTTTACATCCTCAAGTGTACCAACTATCACCGCATTTCTTTCAGCACACAATCTTTTCACGTAAAGTCTTTCGCCAACCGATATACCAAGTTTTCTTTGACCAATTGTGTAGTGAATCAAACCTTTGTGTTCACCAATCTTTCTTCCGTATTTATCGAAAATTGGTCCAGGCTTTACTTGAACACCATGTTCGATGAAAAACCTTTCGTGATCGCCATCAGGAATGAAACAAAGATCTTGAGAATCCTTTTTGCTGTGAACATGTATCGAGTACTTTTTGGCTATTTCTCTAACCTGTTCTTTTGTTTTATCCCCGTTGGGAAAGATTATTTTTTCAAGTCTATGCCTTTCCACGGATGCAAGGAAATACGATTGATCCCTTTCTTTATCGATTGCTTTGTAAAGTTTTCCATCTATTATTCTTGCATAATGTCCGCTTGCAACCATATCCATTCCGTCGGCTAGCATCAGATCCATCAAATAACCAAACTTTATCTTTTGGTTGCACATAAAGCATGGATTTGGAGTTCTTCCACTTTTGTACTCGTTGAGGAAATAGGTTATTATCTTCTCATGAAATACTTCATGAAGGTTTACTATCTTCAATGGAACACCGAACTGATTCGCTATTATTTTTGCATCCAAAGTGTCCGATGGAGAGCAGCAAACTTTGTGTTTTATTTCTCGGTTTACAAAAAACTCATCGGGCATTGTTTTCATGTGATAAGCCACAATTCGATGCCCTTCTTCCTTCAACGTTGCAAGTGCTACTGCACTGTCAACACCGCCGCTGAGCATAACTCCTATTTTCAACATTAAACCCTCCATGTGAAAATAATTCCATAAAAATTATCCAACATTTTTTTGAAAATATCAACCATAGCAAGTTTCAAGACTGACAACCTTACATTCAAACTGTGAAAATGAACCTTGATGAAAACGGGAAAGTCAAACGATATGAAATACTCTTTTAGTAAAGGACGGGGTGAATCTATGAAAAAACTAGGCTTGTTGATTGCGTTTACTTTACTGGTAATGCTTTTATCTTCATGTGCCAGAGAACCAAGGCAACAGGTTGACCCAGTTTCAAAAGCTGGTGAAGCTGTTTTCAATGAGTTTTTCAAGTATTTGACTGATCAAGCAACCTTTCCAGCAGTTCGCGAAAAACTTGTTTACCTAGCTACATCTCATTCAGATGCTCCTGCAAAAGCGCAGAATTATATTGACAGCATAAAAGAACAGATACCGCAGGATCCGGACAAAATGAGTAGTTATTCTATCATTTATTACGTTGAATATACATCAAAAGGATTCAACTTGGATTCAAAACCAATTGATGTAACAAAAGTATATCTTTTCACCGTGGAATTTCGAAAAACAGGATACAAATACGTGATGCAAATACCACTCATAAGTGTCAGTGGCAAATCTGATCAACTGTTCATGTGCATGGTTTATGAATCTTCTGGAACCCTTCGAACCTTTCCCAGCAGGTGAATTGTTTTCTGACTTTCTGAGTTGAAATTACATCAAAAACCACATGTAGGCGGCACAGCCGCCTTTTTTCATGTGTTCATTTGGTAAATTTACCAAATCGTAACCTATAGCAACAAAAATCGCAAAATAACAGAGTTAACATCATATTGAAAGAGATTGAGCATTTTTTCACAAATGGAGGTGAGGGTTTATGGCAAAGTATCAAGTTACAAAAACTTTGGATGTAAGAGGCGAAGTTTGCCCAGTTCCCGATGTTGAAACAAAAAGAGCTTTGAAAGACATGAAGCCCGGTGAGATTTTGGAAGTATGGATTGACTATCCAATGTCAAAAGAAAGAATACCTGAGACAGTGAAAAAACTTGGGCATGAGGTACTTGAAATCGAAGAAGTTGGTCCAAGTGAATGGAAGATCTACATCAAAGTTAAGTGAGGAGGTGTAAAAACTCATGGTCTGGACGGGATTTGTGATCGGAATCATCTTTGGGATAATCCTTCAAAGAGGTAGAATCTGCTTCAATTCGGCTTTCAGAGATGTATTGCTTTTCAAGGATAATTATTTGATGAGACTTGCTGCTTTGACTTTGGGACTTCAATCGATAACCTTCTTGATATTCGCTCAGACTGGTTTGATAAAGCTTAATCCAATGCCTTTGAACTGGATAGCCAACATCGTAGGTGGTTACATCTTTGGATTGGGAATGGTACTTGGAGGAGGCTGTGCATCGGGTGTAACATATCGCGTCGGTGAAGGTATGACCACCGCTTGGCTTGCGGCCTTGATGTTTGGTTTAACTGCACGCGCTACCGAAGCTGGTTTGTTCTCTGGCTGGACAAAGTGGCTTAGAAATTACAACATAACCGTTCAAAATACATCCCCGCTTTATGCTCCAAAGACTGGTCCTACCATTTCGAGCATGCTTGGTATTAACCCATGGATAGTGTCGATAATCTTTCTTGCGTTGATGCTTTGGTATGCTTTTGGCACAAAGAACAAATCTGAAAGGCCTTCCAAACTCAACTGGATAGCAGCAGCAGTTTTGATAGCAATACTTGCACCAATCGCTTGGTGGGCAAGCGCAAAAGCTGGTAGAAACTATGGTCTTGGTATCACCGGAGGATGGACAAACATCATTTCCGTCTACACGGCGAATGCAAAGTTAAACTGGATCGGAGCAGAGGTGCTTGGAATAATCATCGGTGCAGCCATATCTGCAATCATCGGCAAAGAGTTCAAACTGAGGATGCCGAAAGATCCCAAGACTTACGTTCAGGTTCTTGTCGGAGGATTCTTGATGGGCTTTGGTGCAGCGACAGCCGGTGGATGCAATATAGGACATTTCTTGACTGGTGTTCCACTTTTGGCAATTTCTTCAATAGTCTCGTCGATCTTCTTCATCCTTGGCAACTGGACGATGGCATGGCTTTTGTACGGTAGAGAAAAACAGTGATTAAAAGGAGAGGAAACCATGAAGATTGCAATACAGGTCATGGTACAGCCTTACACGTACCAAGATCTTGATACAGCGATAAAAATCGCCGAAGCAGCTATCGCAAAAGGTCATGAGGTAACTTTGTTCTTGTTTGCTGACTCAGTCATTTGTGTCAACAAAAACATTAAACCATTGAGGATCGACAGGAACATTCCGCAAAAACTGAAGCAATTAATTGAAACTGGCAAATTTGAGGTTCACATCTGTGGCATTTGTATGGATTACAGGGGAATCACCACGGACATGATAATAGAAGGATCAAAACCAAGCGGTCTTCCAGAGCTTGCAAACCTTTTGGCTAACTGTGATCGTTTCGTGAATTTGATGGCTTGAGGTGAGATCATGAAAAAACTGCTGTTTGTCGCTTACCAATCCCCAGTAGGTAGCATATGGGTCAACGAGGCTTTTAGAACGGCTTTTGGGATGTACGGTGAGGATTTAGAACCCAGTGTACTTTTGATCGAAGAAGCTTCAGCTGCGCTTTCCAAAAACACAAAACCAGAACTACTTGGTCTTCTTCCTTTGTCGATTTGCCACAGATACATCAAGAACTATGGTACAAAAGTTTACGCGGTGAAGCAGCACCTTGAAAAGTTCAAAGTAAAAGAACTCGACGAAAATTTCCAAGCAGAGTTGATCGATGAATCTGAACTTTCAGAATTTCTACACAGCTTTGATTATGTAATTTTCATGTGAGGTGAAAAATATGGCATTGATACTTGTCAAGTATGGAACAGATCATCCTGCTGAAAGGCTCAAAATAAAGGTAGCAAAACCAGACGACAAAATCGTTCTTATTCAAAATGGAGTTTACTGGGCACTTGAAAAGATAGAAACACCTGCTAAAGTCTATGCCATAAAGGACGACTTTGTATCAAGAGGATATTCTGAATCAGACTCAACCGTATCTTTGATAAGTTATAGCGAATTCATAGACTTGTTGGAATCCGAGGAAAAGTTCATTGGTTGAAAAAGCTTGTGATAGAATACGAATAGTAATCTCTAGGCCGCGGGTTTGCCCGCAGCTTTTTGCAAAAGGAGGGTATTTGTGAAACGTTCTATTGACGCTGCCACTCTTTTTAAAATACTTTCAAACCAAACAAGGCTTGAGATTTTGATGTTGCTAAGGGATAATTGTCTTACAGTTTTTGAGGTGGCAAGCAAATTGAAAATAGACTTTTCCACAGCTTACAGATACCTTAATCAAATGGTCAAGGCCGGCATATTAACCGTTGTGAAATCGCCGGAAGGGGATAGGTATGATTTCTCATCTGTCCACATTTTTAGGATACTTGAGGAAATAGCCGAATTCGTGCTTGAAAAAGCTGGAAAAAAATCTTCAAATTTCAAGACTTTTCAAGTATTTTCCTCTCATCAAATTCCCACCGAAAAGTTTTTGGATTTATGTGGTCAACTTTGCCCAGTACCTGAGATAATGACCAAAAGAGAGCTTGAAAAACTTCGCCCTGGTGAAACACTCGTTGTAGCATGCGACTATCCACTATCGAAAGAAAGAATAATCAGCTTCTCAGTTAGAAACGGATACGAAGTGAGCGTTGATCAAATTGGTCCTGTAGCGAAAATATACATTCGAAAACCTTAACCAATAGGAACAAAACTCACGTGTTTCATCAAAGTGAAACATTCTTGAGCGTGATTTTCAACAGATTGGTTACTAAGTTGTGAGACCATTAAAATGAGTAATTAGTTTTTTCCAAACAAGGAGTGAATTTGCATGAAAGGAAAGGAATTTCTGAAAAAACTTACTCTCCCATCTGAAGTACGAGAAGTGGTTGACTTAGCACCAGAAGTTGTTGTAGCAGATTCAAGGCAAGAATTGCTCGATTTAGCCCTTGGTGGAGGAAAAGATTTTTTTGAGGTTGGATACGAGGTACCTGGAAAGGGATATGTAGTTGAAGCAACTGTAGTGAAGAGTAAAAACGGGCTAGGGGTGAATTACACCGAACCGTACATGAGGCGTAGGGATCCAGATGCGTTGGTTGTGGGGGATGACAAACCTACGGACAAGCCTACGTTCAAAAAGTTGTTTGGTTTTGACTTTCAAAAGCTTAGAAATGAAACTTTTGAATGGTTGAAAAACCAACCGTTGCTGTTGTTACCCTTTATGGCTGGTGGGCACCAATATGGTTATCCTGCACTTTTGATAGGTCCAAAGAATGCAGGCTTTTTTGCCGGCGGATTAGCTGATTTGCAATTTTTCCTTCCCGCTGATGATGTACCAAACGGCTTTGAGCCAAAACTTTTAATGTTCTTAGCACCCGTTTTCAGACACATTTATTTCAAAGGAAAACAAGTAGTTGTTCATAATCGTTTGGACAGTCATTACGAAATCTTTTCATACAACCTTTATCCAGGTCCAAGCGCCAAAAAAGGAGTTTACGGTTTTCTGCTTCACATGGGAGAAGTAGAAGGATGGACTACGGCTCACGCTTCTGCTGTGAAGGTTGTTACCCCGTACGACACAGAGATAGTGATAATGCACGAAGGAGCCAGCGGCAGTGGTAAAAGCGAAATACTTGAGGAAATCCACAGGCAACCTGATGGAAAAGTGCTGGTTGCGGAGAACATAAAAACGGGCGAGAAATTTTTCCTGGAGATGAAGGAAACTTGCTCTTTGTACCCGGTGGCCGACGATATGTTTCTCTGTCATCCAAGGCTTCAGACCAAGAAAAAGTTAGTTGGAATGGACGCTGAAAACGGCTGGTTCATAAGGTTGGACCACATAAAAGGCTATGGAACAGAACCAAATCTTGAGAGGATAACGATATCACCACCAGAACCTTTGATATTTTTAAACCTTCAAGCAACACCTAAAACTACAATCCTTATTTGGGAACATATCGAAGATGAACCTGGTAAACCTTGTCCCAATCCGAGGGTTATCTTGCCAAAGAAGTGCTTTAAAAACGCCATCAAAGAGCCGGTTGAAGTTGATGTTAGAAGTTTTGGTATCAGAACACCTCCTTGTACAAAGGAAAAACCAACTTACGGTATAGTTGGATTTGTTCAAATCCTTCCGCCGGCGTTGGCTTGGCTTTGGCGTCTAGTCGCACCAAGAGGGCATGCCAACCCAAGCATCGTGGACACCGTGGGAATGCAAAGCGAAGGGGTCGGTTCGTTCTGGCCTTTTGCTTCTGGAAGGAAAGTCATGCTCGCAAATATTCTTTTGAAACAGATCTTGGAAAGTCCGGAAACCAAGTATATTTTGTTGCCAAATCAATACATAGGCGCTTACAAGGTAGGCTTTATGCCAGAGTGGATAACGAGAGAATATCTTGCAAGAAGAGGCGGTGTGAAATTCAAGCCCGAGCGACTTGAGCCAGCCAAATGTCCTTTATTAGGTTTTTCGCTGAAGGAAATGATTGTTGCTGGCGAAAGCATACCAAAAGGTTTGTTGCAGCCTCATTTGCAACCTGAAGTTGGAGAAGAAGCATACATGAAAGGCGCAGAAATTTTACAAAACTTCTTCAGCAGAGAGCTTAGACAGTATTTGCAAGACGATCTTCACCCACTTGGTAGGGAAATAATCGAATGTTGCTTGAATCGCGGAAAACTCGAAGATTATCTTAGTTTGATACCGATGGAACTTTGAAGGCGCAGGAAGATTCCTGCGCCTTTTTAAAAGTTCAGCAATTTGTACTCTTTGGGATCAAGCTCAATTTGAACATGATACGTCGATGAGTTATCGAAAATAGTCTGTACTTGTTCTTTATCCCAAGCGATGTTTTGGATTAGATAAAGTGTTTTTCGACCGCTTTTGATTTTTCTGACTCGCACACGTTGGTTGTCGCAATAGCACAAGTTTAAAGAAGCTTGTTTTGCAATACACCTGTAGATTAAGTGGCTTAAGTCTGAAAGATTGATCTTCTCATTCACCGAAAGAATGTGTTCCAACGGAAAATTGATGAAGAAAACTTTACCGCTTCCAACTTTGTTTTTAACTAGCTGTAAATCTGATTGTCCAAGCTCGATACTTTCAGCAGTTTCCAGGATACTCACAATTGGTGCATAGCTTTTTTCCCATTCGTTGCATTTTTCAACGTTTAACTTCCAAGTTAATCCACCATATTCCAACTTTACTTTGGATGGAAGTGAACTAGTTAAGCCATACCTTAAGTTGAGCTTGCAGCCAATTAAACTTTCGAGATTTTGCGACCATATTCCCTGATGAAAATCGTACTTTCCCCAATAATAACTGATGTAAAGATTTCCACCAGCTTGTACGTATTTGTGCAAATTTTCCCAGGTTGTCGCAAGGTACTTCCTTTCACTTGGGAGTATTATCAATTTATAGCTTTTCCAACGCTTGTAATTTTCTTCTTCCACTAAGTCCACAACAAAACCTGCTTTTGCACACAAAACAGTTGCTTGAAGTAAATGTTTAAAAGTTTCCTTTGGATCGTCAAAGCTGAAGGGATACTGTTTGTTGTAGTAACTTGGAACGAGTATGCAAGCTTCAGCGTTTGGATATTGAATATTCTCTAAACTGTCCACGAAATTTTTGAATTTAACAATTTCTTCTGCCGCTGGTTTTCGTGCGCCATCGACTTTGAATATGCCGAATTTAAGTTCGAATGGATGGTGAAGGTATGGTTTCATATTGGGATAGTTAAAGTCGTTCAAACACCATCCAAGTGCACCTATCGCTCCGTTGATCAAGCAATTTATAAGAACTTCGCGATAGTACAAAGCTATGTTTTCATCTAAAGCTTGCGCGGAGGAAGCGCCGAATTCTTCGTACAGTATCGGTAAATCGTATTGAGATAGGTATCTTATGACAAATTCAGGTATCATACTGTGTCTGTATTCGTCGGTCTCACTTAAATAAACGTGTGGTCCAAGGTAATCGACGATTTTTGAAATTTCTCTCAAATTAAAACCATTTTCACCACCAAAAACATTCCAACAACCATCGCCTGTTCCAACAGGTCTAGTTGGATCAACTGATTTTATAACTTCAACCAGTTTTTTTACCCAATTCAAAACTTTCTCCGGTTCACCTGTCCCACCATACAAAGGCATTTCGTTGGACAATATATATCCGTAAACTGCTGGAGAACTTCGAACTTTTTCAACGATGGATTTGACAAAAAAACATTGTTGTTGCAACATGAATTCATCCATGTACAAATCTCTTTGGTTTCGAAATGGTGGATCAAAGTTTTCTCCAGACATGTGCCCAACGATGAACGTCAAAAGGGTTTTCAAACCATGTTCTTCACACAAATTCAAAAATTTCAAATATCTTTCAACGTGCTTTTCACTTATCTTGTTTGGTTTTGGAAAAAAGGTTGGAAGAAAAAGAAAACTTCGACATATGTTCATACCCAAGTTTTTCATCTCAATAATTTCATTTTCTATAACTTCTTCGTTGAAGTACTCATCTTCCCACATGTACATAGCGCCACTTCTCGACCAATAATTGATGCCAAGAAGAAAATCCATTCATATCACCTCACACGGGAGAAGAAAATTAGCATAAAAAAGCAAAATGCAACAAACAAGCAGGACAAAATAGCAGCCGCTTTCCAAAAAATTCTTGATCCCCTTTTCCAAGACGCATAGACTGGTCTAGGATCTGCAAAATAACCTATCGCCATGCCGGCAAGAAATCCTCCAAGGTGAGCAGCGTTGTTTATGTTGGACCCTGGCATGAAACCATAAACCACGTTGAAAATTATCATCGGAAGAAGTGCCATACCGGTGAATTGTCTCATGAAAATAGGTGTATCGCGCCTGAAACCCAAAGCAAAAAGTATTCCAACAAGCCCAAAAATGGCTCCACTTGCACCGACTGAGATCGACCTATAGTAAAAAACATGGGTTGCCAGATTTCCAACGGCACCAGCCAATAGATAGAAGATCACAAATTTTTCAGTACCGTATATCGACTCGACGATAGTACCAAAATAAAAAAGGGCGTACGAATTGAACAAAAGATGAAGTAATCCGCCATGAACAAACATCGCTGTTATTACTCGATACCATTCCCCTCCGCTTACAAGCGGTCCGTATTGAGCACCTAGTCGAATCAGCAAATAAGCTTGATTCCGAAAGACAGGTATACTACTTAGAAAAAACATAAAAACAGCGATCAAAACGTTGAAAGAAAGGATGACATAGGTTGCTTTCAAATTTCTCAAATTTAGCACCTCCAGAAAAATTATAGCTGAAAAATCTCGCGGGATCTCTTGAATATACAAAAAGGTAGAAGCTTGCAAGTGTGAGTTGCTTATGCTAGAATATATCCAACATTTTAAAAAGGGGGGATTGTTGTGTTGAAGAAACTCTTAATCGTTGTCCTAACATTGATGCTTACGCTGACAAGTTTTGCCAAAACGCCAAAAGATACGCTTGTTATTGCCGCCACAACACAGATTTTCATCTCGCTTGATCCTGCGGTTTGTTATGAAACTTTTGCAGCAGCAGTTGTTACAGCTGCATACGCCGGATTGACAAAACTCGATGCCTCAGGCGATGTGATCAAACCAGTTCCTGATCTTGCCGAAAGTTGGACCGTTGTTCAGGAAGGAGATCGACTTGTATGGACTTTTAAGCTGAGAGAGGGTTTGGTATTCTCGAACGGTGATCCTCTAACAGCTGAAGATGTTGTTTTCTCCTTCAAAAGAGTCTTGATGATCGGTAAATCTCCCGTTTGGTTGTTCAACGAACTTGGGCTGACCAAAGAGAACATGGATGAGACAATTGTGGCGTTGGATCCTCGAACTGTCGTCCTCAAAACTAAAGTTTTGGCTAAAAACATAGTCCTTTCAATTATAGCCCCACCATGGGGAGGTATTGTAAACAAGAAAGTAGTCTTAGCCAATGAAAAAGATGGAGATCTTGGCCAGGCTTTCTTGCTTGACAAATCTCCGGGAACTGGTGCTGGACCGTACACAATTGTTGAATGGAAGAGAAATGAACATGTCATTCTTCAATCAAATCCAAGGTATTGGGCTGGAGAGCCTCCAATTAAGAAAATTATCATTAAAGATGTACCTGAAGAAACAACCAGATTCTTGCTTGTCCAAAAAGGCGATGTTGATGTCGCATGGGGTGTGACGACAGAACAAGCAGCACAACTTCGCGAAAGTAAGCCAAAAGGTATTAGGCTTGTAACAACACCAAGCCAATCGAACGAATATGTTGCTATGAACGTAGGTTGGGGTCCATTCAAAGATCCACGGGTTAGATTGGCGATAAAGTACGCCATCGACTATGATGCCATTATCAATTCAGTTAGAAGAGGCTTTGCTGTATTGAATCAGAACTTTATGCCGATAGGATACTTTGGTTACATTGAATTAAATCCGTTCAAACGGGATGTTCAAAAAGCCAAGCAACTTCTTGCCGAAGCTGGATATCCAGATGGGTTTGAAGTTGAGTTGCTGACGAATCCTACAGAAATAAGACAAAACGAAGCGGTAATTATTCAAGCAAATCTTGCTGAGATTGGTATAAAAGTAAACATCACTTTGATGCCGGCATCTGAAATGTATGCGAAATATAGGCAGCAAGGGCATCAAATGATCCTTGCAGGATGGGGTATCGATTATCCAGATCCAGACGCTCTTGCCAAACCATTTGCAAACTATAGGGTAAAACAGCTTGCTTGGCGCAACATGTGGTATGACGATTATGCAGCAGATTTGGCAGAAAAAGCTGGTGCAGAATTTGATGATCAACGACGTTTAGAGCTTTACAAAGAACTTCAAGAATACTGGATATACAACAGTCCATTCGCTATGCTTTACCAACCGATTGACTTCTGGGTTGTCAGCGATGATGTTGTTGGATTTGAGAAAGCTTGTAAAGGTTATACTTTGGTGTTTGATTTCACCAAAATATCCAAAAAATGAAGCATTGATGGTTAAATCCATAATTCGAAGGGAGGCCAAAGGCCTCCCGTTTTACAAAAAGTAGATGGAGGAGTCTGTACAAAATGAGATTGTATGCATTCATCGCTAGACGTTTGCTGTTAATGTTGTTTGTGTTATTTGGTGTTTCTGTACTTGTTTTTATAATAGCCAAAGTCATCCCAGCTGATCCAGTTGGAGCCATACTTGGAGGAAATGCACCCGTGGATTTGGTAGAGGATTTAAAAAGAAGATTAGGACTCGATAAACCCTTGATGTTACAGTTTCTTGACTATATGTCCGGTTTATTGAAAGGCAATCTTGGTATTTCTTTGAAATCTAGTAGGCCAGTTGCTAAAGACATAGCTGAATTTTTCCCCGCCACCCTTGAACTTGCAATTTCTGCCACCATTTTGGCTGTAGTGCTGGGTATAACGCTTGGTATATTTTCAGCGGTTCACAGAAACAAATTCATTGATCATTTTGCCAGAATTTTTTCCATCTTAGGTGTTTCTATGCCCGTTTTTTGGACGGGGCTTATTTTGCTTTTGATTTTTTATTTCAGACTTGGTTGGTTACCAGGTGGGGGTCGACTTGGACTGTTCACGACTCCTCCAACCCGTTACACAGGATTGCTTGTCCTTGATTCAATTTTAAGTGGAAATCTTGAAGCTTTGAAAGACGCTGTTGCTCACCTGATTTTGCCGTCAATTGTTTTAGGATATTCAGCGACAGCTTCAATAGCAAGGATAACCCGTTCAAGTATGTTGGAAGTTCTACGGCAAGATTTCATAAGGACTGCCAAAGCGAAGGGAATTGGCAAAAGGCTTGTCATATATAGGCATGCTCTGAGGAATGCTTTAATACCGGTTGTGACTATCGTTGGATTGACCTTCGGCGGATTACTCGAAGGTGCAATTTTAACTGAAACAATTTTTGGTTGGCCTGGACTTGGTAGATATCTTGTCAACGCCATGCTTTACTTAGACTATCCCGCGGTGATGGGAGGAACACTTTTTGTTGCTGTGATTTATTCGTTAGTCAACTTAGTGGTTGATATTGTATATGCCGTTTTAGACCCAAGGATGCGTGTATAGGGGTGATTGGCTGTGGAAAATATAGAACAAGTCAAGACCTCAAGATGGAAACCTTTAATCGAAGATTTGAAATACACACTTTATTTGTGGAAAAGAACAAAACTTGCCATGGTTGGTACATTCATCGTTATAGGTTTTCTTTTTATGGCTATTTTTGCCCCTATTCTGGCCCCATATGACCCTATAAAGGTCGATTTGACTAATCGTCTTAAACCTCCGAGTTTAAAACATCCTTTTGGAACGGATCAATTCGGTCGTGATATTTTGAGCAGGGTAATTTATGGAGCAAGAATTGAGGTTTGGATAATTTTTCTGGTAACGGTGATCAGTGGAACCATAGGTTTGGCAGTCGGGATTACCGCTGGTTACTTTGGTGGAATAGTTGATGAAATATTGATGAGAATAACTGATATTTTTCTAGCATTTCCACGGTTAATTCTAGCTATGGCATTGGCTGCAATGCTGGGAAGAGGTTTAACAAACGCAATTATTGCTATTTCTCTAGTTGAATGGACAGTTATAGCAAGGTTAGCAAGAGCAGAAGCCCTAAGGGTAAAATCTCAACCTTATATAGAAGCAATCAAAGCCCTTGGAGCTGGTAATTTGAGAATACTTTTACTCCATGTTCTTCCTATGTGCCTTTCCCCAGTTTTGGTTCAATTGACTTTGAGAATGGGAACAATCATTCTTACGGCAGCTGGTCTTGGCTTTTTAGGTTTGGGTGCGCAACCTCCAACACCAGAGTGGGGTGCAATTGTCAGCGATGGAAGAAACTATTTGGTGCATCAATGGTGGATCTCAACTTTTCCCGGTTTGTTTATCGCGTTGGTTGTTCTTGGTTTTAACCTGCTTGGCGATGGTATTAGAGATATACTTGATCCACGTCTAAGGAGGTAATCAATCTGTGAAGGGCAATTTGTTGAACATAGAGAACTTGAAAGTTGTTTTTTACACTTATCGTGGGGTTGTAAAAGCTTTAAATGGAGTGAAACTTTGGTTGAATGAATCTGAACGGTTGGCTGTTGTTGGAGAAACTGGATGCGGAAAGTCTGTCACTGCGTTATCTATAATGAGGTTGATCGAGCAACCTGGAGGGATTGTAGAAGGAGAAATATGGTTCAACGGGGTTGATTTAACTAAATTAAGCGATGAAGAAATGGATGAATATAGGGGAAAGCAAATCACAATGATTTTCCAAGAACCACTTGCCGCATTGAACCCTGTTTTCAAAGTAGGCTTTCAAGTGGCAGAATCTATAGCTCATGCAAAAGGTATATCTATAAAGGATGCATACGAAGAAGTTCCAAGAGTGCTTGAGATGGTGGGGTTGGATTGGAAAAGAACCATAGATTTATATCCTCATGAGCTCAGCGGTGGAATGGCCCAAAGAATTATGATAGCAATGGCATTAGCCGTTAGACCAAAGCTTTTGATGGCCGATGAACCAACTTCCGCGTTGGATGTGACGATACAAGCTCAGATATTAAAACTTTTAGACGAGTTGATAGCAGCCGAAAGAAATGCCCTAATATTGATAACTCACGATCTAGGCATTGCATCTGAATTTTGTGATAGGGTTGCTGTGATGTATGCAGGAAATGTTATTGAGGTCGCAAAAAGTGAAGATATATTTGCCAATCCATTACATCCTTACACAAAAGGATTGATAGGATCGGTACCAATCATCGGCCTGACTAAAGATTTAAAGGGAATACCAGGTGTAGTACCAGATTTGGTTGATCCACCACCTGGTTGCAGATTTCATCCGAGATGTGAGTATGCCTTCAAGAGATGCTTTGTTGAACTTCCACAATTGTTGAAAATAAATGAGACTCATTACGTGGCGTGTCACTTGTACGAGCAGTAGGAGGTTTCAGTTATGGAGCCGTTGATAAGAGTTGAGAACTTGAAAAAGTATTTTGAAATAAGAAAATCTATTTTTTCAAAACCTTTGTACGTAAGAGCAGTGGATGATGTATCTTTTGACATACCAAAAGGTTCAATTTTTGCCGTGGTTGGTGAGTCTGGTTCTGGTAAAAGTACCCTGGGCAGGCTTATCCTTAGGTTGATAGAACCAACCAGTGGGAATTTGTATTTCAAAGGTGTTAACATCTTAAAACTAGATGGTAAGGAAATGCTTGAATATAGACGTAAAATGCAGATAGTTCAGCAGGATCCATATAATTCCTTGCATCCAAGGAAGCTTGTGAAAGATATAATTGGTGAAGGTTTGAAAATACACTTCAAAATGAAAAGAAATGAAATATACTCCAAAGTTAAGGGAATCTTAGAATTGGTTGGACTTCGGGAAGAGCACATGTTCAGATATCCTCACGAATTTTCAGGAGGGCAAAGACAACGCATTGCCATTGCCAGAGTTCTTGTTCTCAAGCCAGAATTTATAGTTTTGGATGAGCCAACTTCTGCTCTTGACGTTTCTGTTCAAGCTAGAGTTCTTGCTATGTTGAAGGAATTAAAAGAAAATTTCTCTTTAACGTACATGTTTATAACTCATAACTTAGCAGTCGTTGATTACATGGCAACACACGTTGCAGTTATGTATCTGGGGAAAATAATGGAAATAGGAAGCAAAGATGATATCTTTAATCACCCCTCGCATCCGTATACAAAAATTTTGCTGGATTGTGTTCCAAGTGTTGGAACTGGAAGAAGAATTCGGACAGTTCCAAAAGGAGAAATCCCCAGCCCAATTAATCCTCCTAGTGGATGTGTATTTCACACACGCTGTCCAAAAGCAGAAAAAATCTGCCAAATTGAGGAACCAAATTTGTTAGAAGTTTCACCAGGACATTTTTGCAGGTGCCATTTTTATGGGTAACCTAAATATTTTTCAATAAAACCAAGTAACTCAAAGAGATTTTTGAAAATTATTGTTAGCAGTTGATTTTTTGTGAATAAGACTTGATTTTGAACGGATTCTCCGCTCTCTTTTATTATCTGTTTGAAATCACGTATGTCGTTTTTGTTTTTTGAAAGCTGATCAACAAAGTACTCAAGCAAAACCTTTTCCACTTTCTCTCGTTTTTACAGCTTCTATGGCAACATTAAGAGCTAGCAAATAGGTTTGCTCGACAATTTGTTCCATCACTTGTATCATTTGACTTATGGTCTTGGATGATTCACTCAACTGTTTCATCGAACGTTCAAGTTCCGACTGACTAGGAAGATAACAATCATCGCGCTAGACAATGATGCTGCTATCGTTAACTCCGCCGCTAGACCTTCTTTTATAACTACGATTTTTTGATTATCTGTTGTTACCAATTCAACAACTTTATTTTAACAATCCTGTTGTATAAAAAGTTCGTATGGCGAAGTATTCGAATCCTTTCAGAGCTCTCAGAAACAAAAATTACCTTTTGTTCTGGTCGACGCAGAGTATTTCGCTGATAGGAACGTGGATAGACACCACGTTGAGAGGCTGGGTTGGTGTAAACGTTTTGCCTGAAAACAAGGCAGCTGGTTTCATTGGATTGATCGCTTTTTTGAAAGGTTTTCCCACGGTGTTTCTTTCACCAGTCAGTGGGGTTTTGATAGATTGGTTTGGACCGAGGGAAGTATTGTTTCTAACGCAAGTTGCAGATACCATCAACGCTTGTGTCATGGCTTTTTTGGTTTACAAAAATATTCTTACTCCAGCTCAACTTTTGATTTTAAGCGTTTTAATGGGCATATCCGGTGCTTTCTATCTTCCGTCGAGGAACACTTTTATATCAAGTGTTGTTCCGAAAGATTACCTTCCTAACGCACTAGCACTTCATGCTCTTATCTTTAATTTAGCAAGGATGATCGGTCCTTCAATAGCAGGATTCGTTGTTAAATACTATGGTTTATCGTTTGGTTTTATTTTGAACGCCATTTCTTTTGTCCCACTTTTGATCGTTTTACCCACTATACCGACGAATTATCAACGTAACTTAAGCAAAGAACGAGCCTTTTTCAAGGACCTATCAGAGGGTTTAAAAATAGTTGTCAAAGACAAAAGAATACTGTCAACTTTTATATCCCTGACTGTTTACGCTGTGTTCGGCATGCCGTACAGTATGCTTATGCAAGCTTTCGCGAAATCGGCCATGCGCACAGGGCTTGTTGGCTATGGCTTGGTGATGGGTTCAATGGGGCTTGGTGCTTTTGTTGGAGCCATTTTAGCCGGTGGTATGGATTCAAAAAAGGTAATACAGATCAACGAAGAGTTCCTTATACTTGCAATAGGTACAAGTACATTTGTTACTTCCGTTTATCCAAATGCGGCAATTTTCACGTCTTTTGTCAACGGCTTGTGTCAAACTGTATTTTTCAACGTTACCAACAGCAGAACTCAACTTCTTTCTCCGATGCATGCAAAAGGGCGCGTTATGTCTTTGTACGCCCTCATAAACAACGGTGGATCACCCGTTGGTACTTTTGTTTTCGGACTTCTTGGCAACGTAATAGGAATTAGAGCGTCCTACCAAATCCTTGCCCTTGCACTGATTGCCTACTTTGTCATCCACAAATTTTTGATAAAACAACCTGAGACCGAGTCTACTTATTAACTTTTTTCAATCAGAAGCACAGTCAGCAATTCGACTAATTTTTCAAAATCATCCAATGAAATGTATTCTGCATTTGAATGAAGATATTTCACTGCCAAACTTATTGGAACCATTCTTGCGTTGGAATCAACTGCAACCGAGCTATCCGTTCCACCGCCGGTTACGCCAACTTGAATAGGTATGTGGTTTCTCTCGGCTTTTTGAAGAATTTCCATCATTAGGCTGTAGCTACCGATGGCGCTGTTGTCAGCCATTCTCAGAACTGGTCCATTACCCGGAGCCACATCTCCCGTAAGTTGTGAACAACATGCAAAAGAGTCTATGGCATAACATATGTCTACTTTGTGGCATGAAAGAAAAGCTTTTGCGCCTTTTAGGCCTATTTCTTCTTGAACAGTCCAAACGAAGAAGACTTTTTTATCAAGGTTTTCATTCTTAACTTTGTGAAGCACCTTCACAAGGCTAAGGCAACCAAATCTGTCGTCCAAAGATCTTACAGAAATGTATTTTCCGTTCAAAACACTAACGTGCTTTTTGAAAACAGCGTAGTCTAAAACTTTCACACCCATTTTTATGGCTTCTTCTTTGCTTTTAGCTCCAATATCGATGGTCAAATTGTCAATTGGCTGATTCCCACCGAGGTGAGGAGGAATAGCTCCAATTACTCCATCCAACGAGCCGTTTTGAGTTATTATTTGAAGATGAGATCCCAAAAGCAACCTATCGTCAAAACCACCGATCTTTTTAAAAGTCAAAGTTCCATCTTGTTTGATTCCTGTTATCAGCAAACCGATTTCGTCCATATGAGCCATCAAAGCCACAAACTCTTTTCCGCTGCCTATTTCAACTATCAGATTTCCAACGTTGTCAACTTTGTACGGCATATCTTTTGGCAACATGTTTATGATTTTTTGCCTTATCATTTCTTCCCTTCCAGAGATTCCAGCAGTTAAACACAAATCAACAAGCTCGTTTATCCAATCTTTTTGCATACTTTCATCACCCCACAAAATTATACCAAAACGTTAGCATAACAAACTATTATTCCATCTCGCAAAATTTCTTGGACATTGATTTGATCTTTTCTATACAAAAAAGTATTAGAAAAACGGAGAAAACCAAAGGTACTCCAAAACTTGTCAAATCAACAAGTAAATCGTTTTTCAAAAATAGCTTGAGAAATTCTAGGCGCTCAATTCGAAGAGTTATCGGGAAAACCAAACCAAAAGATGCTGCAATTGTAAAAACTTGTATCCGCAAAATATGTTCCATCGATAAAATTTTTGAAGGATTCATTATTTCTGTTGCTTTTTTATGCTTTAACGTAACATCAACTCCCATCACCGCAGCAAATAAATACAAAACAAAAACGGCAGGATAAAGCAAATAAAAGATACCGCTAACTTTTAAAAACAATTGAATCAAAATTGATGAAGCCATGAATACACCGCAAAATAGCAGTGGGGGAAGAACGATCTTTGGAATTAACAAAACTTTTGCTTCAACCGGCATAGTTTTTGGTATTGGCCATACGTAAAGTTCTTGACCGACAAGCAAAGCCGAACATACAGAGACGTACAAAGAACTCATGAAAATAACAAAAATAACAGAAGTTGCAACCGATTTGGTGGTATAACCAAGGATCAACCAAAGGATGATAGGATAAAAGAACATCATAACCGTTTGACTTTGCCTTAAAAGAGTCTTGAGTTCTTTTTTCATCAAGCCAAAATTGTTGGTGATTAAAAGCGTTCTCTTTGAAACACTTTTTTGATTTTCTTCGAAAGTCAGTCTATCTGCCATTTTAAGGCTCAAAAACCATGTCAACATGCCCAAGAGAAATAAACTAGCGAGGTGCGCATAACTTCCTTGGATTATGTAAACTGGCCAAATAAAAATATTCAGATGGCTCAACAATTTTTCACCGATTTGGACAAAGCTTTCAAGTTTGCCTTCCAAAAACTTGCTGAAAAGTTCAGGAAGCATTTGAGTAGAAACTAAGAAGATCACAACGCTCAACAAGAGTGTGACGACGTTTACTGTTCTGGCGGTTGATTTTCTCATCAATAAACCAACCGATGACGCCAGAATGAGTGAGAGAGAAAAAACAAAGAAAAACATCAAAAGCCCAGAGATTGTTGCAAGGAAAACATTTCTTCCGGTGGCAATCGAATAAGCTATGAAAACAGAAAAATACATAACAGCAGCGAAGGCTTGATTTACAAAGGTTAATATCATTTGATAAAGTGCTATGCTTGATCTTTTCAGAGGATAGCTTAATAACATCGTTATTTCTTCGTTCTTTACAAAAGAACTCACCAAATTTGTAAAAAGGGATGTAAAAAATATCGCAGTGATCATCGTCAACCAATAGGAAACGATTATAGTTGGAAAGTCAAGGCCGTCAATCACAACGTGAAAGGTTTGTTTGAAAAGTTCAAAGAAAATCACCGACAGCGGTATACCGTAGACAAATGCAAAAGCCAACGCTAGCAAAACGTTTCTTGGAAGCTTTCTTTCGCTTTTTCTCGGGAAGGAACCCTTAAGACCGTATTTGAGTATTATCAAAAGCTCGCGCATTTTTACAGCTCCTTCACGATTTGCAGTATGTTGTCTTCGCTGCTTGTCAACTTTAAGAAGATATCTTCAAGACTGCCCTGGGTAGTTTTGGAAAGAAGCCTTAACTGTTCCATGGTGCCTTCGGCAATCAACCTACCTGAGTTGATTATCCCAATTCTTTGACACATTTTTTCCGCTATTTCCATGATATGAGTTGTCATGAAAATTGTGCAACCTTCTTGAGAATATTTTAGAAGAAGCATTTTTAAGATTCTTGCAGATTTCGCATCCAAACCAACCGTCGGTTCATCGAGAAATATAACTTTTGGTTTTCTCATCAAAACACTTATAAGGATAAGTTTTTGTTTCATCCCATGCGACATTTCCAAGATCAGCTTATCAAGGTAGTCCACGGAAAATGCTTCACATAACTCCCTTATTCTAGAGTTTGCTTGATTTTTGTCGAGTCCATAGATTTCGCACACAAAGGAAAGAAATTCATGCCCTTTAAGGTACGGATAAATCTTTGGTTCCTCTGGTGCTACACCTATCATTTTCTTTATTTCAAGCTCACTTTTTTTCATATCCAAACCAAGTATTCTTATTTCACCAAAAGTCGGTCGCATGGTGCCGGTTAGCATTCGTATTGTTGTCGTTTTTCCAGCTCCGTTGGGACCGAGAAAACCGTATATTTCCCCTTCTTCCACTTTAAGATTCAATCCGTCAACGGCTCTAAATTTGCCAAAATCCTTTGTCAAATTGAAAGTCTCAATCGCGACCACGGATTGTCCTCCTTTTTCTAAAGTTTTTCTGCCGCAAGAGATGCAAGCTGAGATCTTTCTCCTTTCACCAAAGTTATGTGTGCCACTAGCTTGTTTCCCAAAAGCTTTGAAGCGGCGTAAACCAATCCGTTGCTATCCTTATCCAAATAAGGTGTATCGATTTGATAAGGATCTCCTGCAAGAACGATTTTTGTGTTTTCTCCGGCACGCGTCAAAATCGTTTTTACTTCGTGTGGTGTCAAATTTTGCGCTTCATCTATGATCATGTACTGGTTTGGAAGGCTTCTTCCCCTCATGAAAGTAAGAGCACTTATTTCCAAGATGTCTTTCTTCATGAATTCTTTAAGGCTCATTCCAACTCGATCGAATAGAAATTCCAAGTTGTCCATTATTGGTTCCATCCAAGGTTCTAACTTTTCCAGCAAGGAACCAGGTAAATACCCCACATCTTTCCCAACAGGAATCAACGGTCGGCTCACTATGATCCTTTTATACCTTTTTTGGTTGTAAGTTTTTTCAAGAGCGCAAGCCAAGGCTATCAAAGTTTTGCCTGTACCAGCCATACCAACCAGTGTAACCAGTTTTACATCGTCATCCAAAAGTGCATCCATGGCAAAAAGCTGCTCATCGTTCAACGGCGAAATTCCCCATATTTTATCGGAACTTTTGATAGCAAGTTGTGTTACCGTCCCATTTTTGACTTTGAAAAAACCGTTTGGACATTTAAGATAGTGATTTTCTGGAAAACCTTCAATTTTTTGCCCAGGTTCAACATCTTTGTCTAAAACGGAATATCCAGAAGAAAGCGTTGAAAGGTTGGATCTGTCCGTTAAATAATCTTGCGCTGGTATTCCAAGAGCAGAGGCTTTTACCCTCAAACTTATATCTTTGCTCACCAGAATTGTTGGAATATTCGAGGATTTCGAAAGGAGAACTACATAACCGAGAATCCAGTTATCAAGGTATTTTTCGTAAAGAAAACTTGGTGTTTCTTTTTTTCCATCCCCTACAACCATGATTATCAAATTTCCTCCGTTTTCCAACTTTACTCCTTTGGATAAATCGCCTTTGCTTCGAAGCAAATCAAGTTCTCTTATAACCTGCCTTGCCGATTTTCCAACTGAGTCAGACCTGCGTTTTAGTTTGTCCAACTCTTCCAGAACTGGAAGGGGAATTACAACATTGTTGTCTTGAAAACTGTAAATTGCGTTTGGATCGTGTATCAAAACGTTTGTGTCAAGAACGTAATTTTTCACCATTCCGATCCCCTCCAAACGCGGATTAAATCTTCAAACTGAGCTTTGGAAAGAAATTTTGCAAGATTTAGGAAAACTTTTGCGGTTATCATTGCGTCGTCCAAAGCTCTATGCGTTGGCTTTGGGAGCTTAAACTTTTCGGCAAGCCATGCTAAGCTCTTCTTTTCTCCAAACACCATCTTTGCCATTTCTTGGGTATCGATATAAGTTACTGTGGGAGGTAGCATTCCTATCTCCTTTGCGGAGATGTCAAGGAAGGATAAATCAAAATACGCTCTGTGAAAAACTATTATCGAACGATTCAGAAAAATCCTCAGTTGTTCAAAAACGTGGTCAATTTCCGGTGCATCTTGTATATCTTCATTGCTTATTTTATGAATTTTTTGAATAGTGGCAGGTATCTTCACATTTGGGTTGACCAACGAGTGATAAATGGAACGCCTTAAGATTTTCCCTTTGAAAATTGGAACCACTGCAACTTCAATGATTCGATCGCCTCCAAGCGGATCTGTCCCTGTGGTTTCCGTATCCATGGCGCAGAAGAGGTTTTTTTCCAAAAAATCGTTCATGCCCCATCTTCCTTTTTTATGTGTACATCCAGCTGTGGATATGGTATCTTGATACCTTCTTTTTCAAGTTCTTGTTTAATACGATTTGCAAGGGATATTTTTGCTTCGAAAAAGCTTTCTCTTCTAACCCAGAAAAACACCTCAAAATCAATTGAAGAGCTTGAAAATGCACTAAAATCAACAAAGTTTGTGACGTTTTCTTTCACAACCAACGGCTCTTCCTCTATGCATTTTTTGAGTATTTGCACAACCTTTTCTATGTTCGAATCGTATGGGACGCCAACTTTTATACTAACTCTTCGCACTGAATCTGGCCAGAAATCTATCACTTTAGAATTCCAAACTTGTCTGTTTGGGATGATAACCTTTCTTCCGTCGAATGTTCTGAGAATTGTGTAGTTGAAATGTATTACCTCTACCGTTCCGGTTGTTCCTTCGATGTCAACCACTTTGCCTTCGGACAACTTTCCAGTCACAAGCACAAGTAGACCACTGAAAAAGTTCACCAAAGGTTCTTGCAAAGCCAAACCAATTACAACTCCCGCTACACCGTACGCAGTCAGATATGGAATCAAGTTGACTTGCCATATGTTAAGAATAACCATCAAAGCAATCAAACCCACCAACAAGCCAAGAATGAGTCTTATGGTGTTCTTAAGCTTGAGTTCTTTACGAAATTTGTAACTCAGTTCGTAAAAAAGTCTCAAAAGCATTTTGTAAATCGCATAAGAAATAACACAAGTTAAAAGTGTCTTGACTAGATTTACCAAAATCGAGCCCATTCGAGTATCACTCCTTTTTGAATTTTACCATGGGCTTTACACTAAGAATGACGGATGCGATGATTAAGAAAGGAATAATTGTATCAAGATGCCGCAAATTTATACCAATACTTTTTCATCGAGCATATAATGCGTAATACATCCATTTAAGCATGGGATATGTTGTGCTCGATCAAGAAATTAATCAGATGTGAGAGTTCGTGAGCTTTGTGAGTCAGCAATGACAAACGTACTATTATAGCTTCTTATCCTCTTAATTTTCGCTGAACATAGTATAATATATTAAGCGTTAAAATTCACAAAAAACAGGAAGGAGTTTTATGCCGTCGGAAACAAGCTCGATAAAATTGTATTCTTTTATCTCTAGTTTCATCAGGGAAGTGAGCAACGTTAGAGAGCCTGAAAAACTTCTGAGTTCACTTGTTAGAACGATCCAAAGGATAGTTGGATCTGAAGAAGTACTGATAACAGATGAGAAGATGCATGCCGTATACGCATCGAAAAATAACGTAACACTTGGTGAGGAAGAAAAAAACATGATACTTTGGAGCGTACAAAAAATGACGGTAAGTGCTATACCAATCCAAGACAAGATTTTTTTGGTTGCACCGCTCTCTAAATCCGATAGAACACTTGGAGCTCTTGTGATCGCGCTAAGTCAAGAACCTTCCTTTGAAATTTTTGAACTGGTTAAGCTTTTTGCCTTTTTATCAACTGTTATTCTTGAAAACTTAAAACTTTACGAAAGTTTGGAAAGGCAGCATCAAGTTGTAGAGGAAACAATGAAGTACATGCAGCAAATTTTCAATTCTTTCCCACAAATGATCGTTGTTTTGGATGAGGTTTTAAACCCGGTTTTTGCCAACATTCGATATGTTGAGAACGAGAACAACGAAGAGTTGATCAACCAAATAAAGCAAGTTGCCGTAAGAACTTTTACTTTGAATGAAAAGCAATCTCAAGAAGTGGAGATAAAAGGAATATTTTATTCGATAATTGCCGAACCTATTGAATATGAAGGACAAAGACAAGTGCTTGTGACGATCACCGATGTTACAAACACAAAAGAACTCGAGAGATTGAAACAGATTGATGCGCTTAAGACCGAATTTATTGCCAACGTTTCTCATGAACTTAGAACACCTCTGGCTGCGATAAGAGCATACGTTGAAACGATCTTGAATTCTTTGGATGAGTTAAACAAAACAATGCTTAAAGATTTCATGAAGACGGTTTTCGACGAAACTTTGCATCTAGAAAATCTTGTAAATCAAATCTTGGATTTTGCAAAAATTGAACAAAAAACGCTCAAGTTGGAAAAAACTTGGTTCGATTTGGTTGAGCTGTGCCAAGAGGTTATCCAATCTATGGGAGAATTTGCCAAATCAAAGCAAGTTAGCCTTGAATACGAAGGACCAGATCAGCTTATCGTATTTGCAGATCGTATGCGGTTAAGGCAAGTCTTGATGAATTTGGTCAGCAACGGAATAAAGTATTCCAACCCTGAGAATCGCTACAAGTACGTCAAAATTAAATTGGAACGCCTGAACGACTCTGTAATCATTGCTGTGAGCGACAACGGTATAGGCATACCAAAAGAATACCAAAGCAGAATCTTTGAAAAATTCTTCCGAGTGCAATCTTTCAAAGACTACAAAGTGGAAGGGACAGGATTAGGTTTGACAATCTGCAAAGAAATTGTAGAATTGCACGGAGGAAAAATTTGGTTCGAAAGTGAACCCGGAAAAGGCAGCATATTCTACGTAAAGCTAAACATAGGGGAATAAACAATGCAGTTGAAAGACTTTATCGATAAAATCGAACAATTACCGACACCTGATCCCGTGGTGCAGAGAATAATATCGATAGCTTCAGATCCAAATGCCTCAGCGAAGGATCTGGCTGATGCTATGAGGTTGGATCCAAGTTTGACGGCGAAGGTTTTAAGGCTTGTCAATTCAGCGTATTATGGTTTACCAAGAAAAATAGCGAAGCTCAACGAAGCAATAATGATTCTTGGGTTTAAAACGGTCAGAAATTTGGCATTAAGTGTTTTCACCTATAAATCTTTAACTGGTTCTCGAAATTCAAAAATCGATCAACTTGCACTTTGGAAACATTTTGTAGGAGTTGCTGTAGCTGGAGAATTACTTGCGCATATGTTGAATTATCCAAATAGAGAGGAAGTGTTTGTTGCAGGATTACTTCACGACCTGGGAAAACTTGCTTTAGATTATATATCTCCTGAAAGCTTTGCAGCAGTTGCAAAAGTTACCAAAACGCTACAGATATCTTTTTTTGAAGCTGAAGCAAAGCTTAATATACCGCAGCACACGGCAACGGGTTCATTGCTCGCTGAACGGTGGAATTTGCCCGAAATCGTTACACAGCCAATCAGCGGGCATCACGATGTGAAAAGCTTTTCAGACTCGGTTTACGCAGATGTAGTGAGCATGGTACACATAGCGGATTTTGTGGTCAACACGTTTAAATTTGGAGATTCCTATACTTACGGTGGTTTAAAACTATCTCCGGACGCGTTGAATGTGTTGGCTATAAAACCAAAAATGCTAACAAATTACGTTGATAAGCTCAAGGAAAGACTTGCAACTGCTGAGGAATTTTTGAGCATCGACAAAGCGGTGGAAGTTTAAGGTAAGGAGGTGAACAACATGAAGCCGGATTACAGAAAAGCAATGATTGAATCTGAAATCGTGAAACTTGTCATGGAAGCCATAAGGCAGGCAAAGGACCCAAAAATCGCGGGTAAGCTCATAACAGTGTCCAGAGCGGAACTTTCCAAAGACAAAAGGTATGTGGACGTTTATATCAGCGTAGTTGGTGATGAAAATGAGAGAAAAAACCTTGTGGAACATATGAACAAGATCAAGGGATATTTTCGAAGTTATATAGCCCAAAATCTCGATATTTATGCCGTTCCCGATATTAGATTCAAAGAGGACAAAGGTATAGAAGCCAGCGTGAGGGTTCACAGTCTTCTTGAAAAACTCAAGGAGGACAAGAAGGGTGAACGGAATTCTGCTGGTTGACAAACCAAAGGGACCAACTTCGCACGATGTAGTTGAACATCTTAGAAAGAAACTTGGGATAAGGAAAATTGGGCATGCAGGTACCCTCGATCCTTTTGCAACTGGTTTGTTGATAGTAGGCATTGGTTGGGCTACAAGAATTCTTGAATACCTGATGAAGTGGGAGAAAACTTATTATGTAAAAATGGTGCTTGGTTTGATCACCGATACCTTTGACATAACTGGTCAAATAGTGGAACAACACGATGTGAACGTCGATCAAGAGAGAATACTTCAGGTCATAAACTCCTTTGTGGGAACGTACAAACAAGTTCCTCCAGCTTATTCGGCACGCAAATACAAGGGTAAAAAGCTTTACGAATTGGCGCGCCAAGGCAAGATAATAAGGCTTCCACCGAGGGAAGTAACGATATACGAAATCAGAGACGTTAAAATCAATGGAAAAGAAGTGTCGTTTGTTGCTAGAGTCTCTTCTGGAACCTACATAAGATCTCTATGCATGGACATAGGGTATGCCCTTGGGTGCGGTGCAACCGCCGTTGAACTGAGAAGACTAAAGGTTGGAAATTTATCGGTTGAAGATGCCATAGACGTTTTTAACTTGGAAAGGGAAGAAATATTATCCAAATTGATCGATCCTGTGAACATTTTGACATTTCCAAAGGTTTATCTGTCTGAAGTTGGTTTTAAAAAGGCAGTGGAAGGCAACGCAGTAAGGGTTGATGGGGTAGTTTCATTTGAGGATTTTTCGAAAAACGACATAGTGCAGGTAATTTACAATGGAAAAATTGTTTGTCTTGCAAAAGCTGAAAGAAATTCATCGTTCGTTGAAACTTTGAAAAGATTATCTCGCAACGAGGTGATTTTAAGACCGTTCAAAGTTTTCAAGGAGTAGGTTTTGATGAAAAAATACGTTACAACAATAGGTGTTTTCGACGGTGTTCACATAGGTCACCAAGCGTTGTTTAAGTTCATGAAAAAAATTGGTTGTGAAAAATCATTACCATTGAAGGTTTTTGTTGTTTCTTATCCATATGAGTATCTGCAAGGAAGATTCGATGGTTTTATAATTCCTTTGAAAATTAGAATAGGAGAGATTTTAAAATACGTTGATGAAGTAGAAATTCTGGATCTCAGCCGAATAAAGGATTTGGATCCTGATGAATTCTTTTACAAGTACATATCAGATCAAACAGCAGTTTTAGTTGTTGGAAAAGATTTTAGATTTGGAAAAAACGCGGCTGGAACGGTGGAAACTTTGAAAAACCTTTCGAGTGAGGCTGGAATAGAATTTTTCTCGTTTGATCTTGTTATGAACGGTTCTTTTCAAAAAGTCAGCAGTTCTGAAATTAGACAATTTATAAAATCTGGCCAGATTGATAAAGTTACGCAACTTTTAGGAAGACCGTTGATCTTGGAGTTACTTGTAATTGGAACAACGACGCAAGAAAATGTTTTTTTGGTGAAACAAAAAGATGAGCTTGTAAAACTTGGAAATGGCGTTTACAACGTTGAGGAGTACTATACGGGAAAGAAAGGCTTGTTGAAAGTCAAGGATATGGTCGAATTAGTTTTCAATGAGAAATTGCTGCCATCAAGCCTTCTAACTTTCAAAGTTACTTCAAAAGTTGATCAGAATTAAACGCCAAAGCAAAGGAGGATGTCTTATGAAGACACTTAAAGAGTTTTTTGAGAAAGCCAGCAAATCCTCTTATCGTAGGGCTGTTGTAGCTGGAGCAGAGGATGCAGAAGCTGTTAAAGCTGCATTTGAGGCAGTTAAAATGGGGATTTTAGATGATGTAACTTTGGTTGGTAACAAGGAGATAGTGTCTTGTGAAGATAAAAACTTTTCCATTATCCACGCCTCAACGGAAGCTGAATGCGCTGAAACAAGTGTGAAACTCATATCATCGGGAAAAGCCGACATACTCATCAAAGGACTTGTGAAAACATCGACGCTTTTAAAGGCTGTTTTGAACAAAGAGTGGGGATTAAGAGGGTCAGGTTTGCTCAGCCACATAGCTGCTGTTGAGGTTCCGTATTTACCCAAGGTTGTCTTCATCACCGACGGAGGAATAGTTATTCGCCCAACGCTTGAGCAAAAAATCACCATAATAAAGAACGCAGTGAAGTTTCTACACAGCATAGGTTATGAATCACCGAAAGTTGCAATTGTATGCGCGGTAGAAACAGTTAATCCAGATATGCCCGAAACCGTTGAAGCGGCTGTTTTGGCTAAAATGGGGCAAAGGGGAGAATTTGGTCGCTGCTTGGTTGACGGTCCATTGGGACTTGACAACGCTTTGAATCTCAACGCTGCCAAAGTTAAGGGTGTCAAAAGCGATGTGGCTGGAGATGCAGATTTGTTGGTTGTTCCAGATATACATGCAGGTAATCTGTTGGGTAAGTCAGCTGTTTACTTCGCGGGTGGAAAAATTGCCGGAATAGTGATTGGTGCAAAAGCTCCGGTGGTGCTTGTTTCTAGAGCTGACACTTTTGAATCAAAGCTTTTTTCCATAGCCATGGCGGTATCCTATAATCAGGAGATGTGAGTGAATGATAAGAGTTCTTTTGCCATGGCAGTTGTCTTCTTTAACTCTCCCAACGACGTTGGAAAAAATTCACGTTGAATTTTATGTTGATCAAAAAGAGTATGAAAGAAAACTTATGGAAGATTTTTGGGACATAATTTATGGTCCTTTTGACGAAAGGCAGCGATCCGCCGTTTTTGTAAGCAATGTTGAATCGTTTTTGATTGCTATAAAATATGTCGAGATCCGAAGCAAATTTGATGAATGCAAGAGGACTAGCGATATACTTGATAAGCATATAGAGCTTCAAGGAGTAAAGATCGTTGAAACGTTGAAGACCTTAAAAAAGCTTCAAATTCAAAAACCGGATTGTTTTGTGATAGTGGCGGAGAACGGCATCCAAGTAGAAGCCTATGTAGATTATTTTTCCAATTCGTGCTATCAACAAGTCGCCGAAAAGCTCTACAAGGTGATTTTAGATGGTAAGAAGGTCGATATAATCACATCTTCGTCGCCTATTGAAAATTTAATCAACGTTTCTATTCCTCCGTTACGGGAGAGAAAAGAGGATATTCCATACATGGTGGATAAGGCTCTTTCTTGGATTCATCAAAAGCACAAGAACATAACTGTGGTTTTTCCAGATCAACATGTGATGAGGCTACTTACAAGTTACAACTGGCCCGGCAACACGGAAGAACTTGTTCGTGTAATCTACAGATACGCCTCGGGTGAAGACATAATATCTTGTTTAAAAGACTCCATTACAGTCGATGATATAAAATCCATGAGTATGCGAGAGTACGTAAGTGAAATAGTGGCGCAAGTCGAAAAACAGTTGATTCAAGATGCTCTTCAAAAAACTTCTTGGAATCGAAAGAAAGCCGCAGCCATGCTTGGATTAAACTATAAAACACTTTCTTACAAGATAAAAAAGTATGGAATCAAAAGGACAAAGCCTTGATATCTTGAAAGAAGCATATGAAAGTCCAAAAAACTTATTTGAATAAACTTTACGAAAAAGCCGAACAAGTTATGGATTTGTACAAAAAATTTGATAAACGAATTGAACTGATTAGACCGAGTTTGCCGGCTTGCCCGTACGGTTGCAGGGATTGTTGTTTGACAGATGTTGAAAATATAGAGGCAAGCATTTTGGAATTTTTCCCATTGGTTATAAAGTGGCATAAAGAGAACGTTTTAGTTCAAAAATACGAAGAATATAAAGCAGCAACTGAAAGTTCTTTATGTGTCTTTTTACAACCTGACCATACGTTGCTTCCACAGGGTGGTTGCACGATCTACGAGTTTCGTCCGTTGGTTTGTAGATTGTTTGGATCAAGTGCCTTATTGAAAAAAAGACAATTAGATTATCTAGCGTGCAAAAAGTTGAAATCACAAAGCTTTGACACAGCTATGTTGCCGATTGCTAACGATTTTAACGATAAATTGATAACTATAGATCCTTACCTTGCCGTTAAAAAGTACCCGATAAATGAGGCTTTGAAAAAAGCTTTGGAGTATGTCTTAAGCTACGATTATTTCTTCAGAGCAACTGCTTCGTGATGAATTATCAAGTTCGTTGGGGGTGGAAGGATGGTGCTATTCAAAGAAGCAGGAGAACATAATACCGAAGAAACCTTGAAATTAGCCATAGAAGAGGCAAGGAAATTTGGTAAAAAGCTTTTGATTGCCTCAACAACGGGAAAGAGTGCCAAGAAAGCTTTGGAAATGATTCCAGACGACTTTCAGCTAATTGTCGTAACGCATCATACAGGGTTCAAGCAGGTGGATGAACAAGAGTTCCCCGAAGAAGTAAGAAATTTGCTTTTACAAAAAGGCCACAAAGTCTTGACGGCCACGCACGTTTTATCTGGTATTGAAAGAGCCTTTAGAAGAGAATATCAAGGTATTCATCTGGCTGAGATTGTGGCAAATACATTGAGGTTGTTCTCGCAAGGTATGAAAGTTTGTGTGGAAATTGCTCTGATGGCCGCAGATGCTGGTTTGGTGAAATGCTCTGAATGGATTGTAACGTGTGGAGGCACTTCAAGAGGACTTGATACATGCGTTGTTCTAAAACCAGCAAATACATCAAGAATGCTTGAACTCAGGATAGGTAAGATTATCTGCATGCCTTCTGATTGTCCAAACATTTGAAACAAGTTCGCTGGTTGTTTTTTTGTCGTGGCGTCGCTCAGAGTAAGTTAGGTTTTGCCATGGGGAGAATACTGGTGAAATGCAAGCAACCATGTTAGCATCTTTTGGCTAAGTTTTAATTGAGTTTTAGGTGAAAAGATACTAGAATGAAGTTGTTGTTACGATCTTTAAAATTTTGCTTGCAGGTTCGATTTTTAGCTTTTAGGGTGATTTTTCGACTTGAAGACGCTTAAAAATACGGTGATTATGGGTTTGTTTGAGGATGTTAGATTTTTTCTGGTGTATATTGTATTAATGGACTAGTCCAAAAGAGAACCAAAGGAGAAAACCTTTGGAGGTTTTGACGTGTTTTTTTGGTTTAACTTGAAGGATGTTGGTATGAAAGAAATATACAAATTTAAGATGTAGTAAGTTTTTCAACAGGGAAAAAGTTGAGGATCGAGAGCAGATACTCAAAAGGAAAAAAATAGAATATCGAATTAAAAAAAGCGGGCTTTTATGCCCGCTTTTTGTTTTTATACCTAAGTCAATTTTGAAAATTTCTACTTGTTTTTCTTTTGCTTTGACAGCTTGATCGCTATGTAATTTTCGTTTTTATGCATTATCGCGTACCTGTCTCCCTTTTCCTTCACCAGGATTTCCAAAAGTTCATAACCTTCTTTGACCTTTTTTTCTATCTTTTTTCGATCGGATTCATTCAGTTCTTCCATAATTTCACCTCCCGAAGAAAAATTCTTTTGGCCGCAAGTAAGAGAGATTTTTGCACAATTCAAAAGCTTCAGGTTCTGGAATTTGACCTTTCTCAACCATATTAGCAACAACATCGCACAAAACGCGTCTGAACATTTCGGTGCGTGATCCATAAGACATCAATTTTCTAGAATCTGTAACCATTCCCACAAAGTTGCTCAAAAGATCAACAGTTGCAATGTATTCAAGCTGGCTTCTCATACCGTAAGGACTGTCGTTGAACCACCAAGGAGCTCCGATGAAGACATTCTCAAATGCTCGAGCAATTGTTGCAATCATTGGTAAACATCCTGGATCCAAACAGTAGAGAACCATTTTAAGTCTTCCATCAAAATAATTGAAAAATTGCCTCATGCCTTTTGCGATGTTCACATATCCAGCAACTATGTCTCCTCCACTGTCTGGTCCAAGGGCTTTGTAAAGCTTGTCACGGTAATCTCTCAACGCACCTATGTGTAGTTGCATAACCCAATTCTTTTCAACATTCATCTCACCAAATTGGTACATCATGTAAGCCAGGAACTTTTCGGCATCTTTTTCAGTTGCAACACCTGTGAGAGCTTTTGAAAAGATTTTGCTTGCTTCCTCTTTTGAAACGTATTCAAAGTTTGGTTCAAGTATTGCATGATCGGTGCATCTGCATCCAAGTTGTGCAAAGTAATCATGAGTTTTCTTAAGTGCTTCTATGAAATCATCAAGGTTGACAATGGATATGTTTGTTCTTTGTTCTAGTTTTTTTATGTAATCTTTCCAATCGGGTTTATCAATTCTGCAAGCTCTATCAGGTCTCCATGTTGGTAATATCCGCACAGCAGGAAATTCTTCTTGTAGCTTTTTATGGTAAATCAAATCATCGGCTGGATCATCCGTTGTGCACATGATCTCAACGTTCATATCGACCAAAAGTTGTCTTGGTTTCATGTGATCTTTTTTCAACAATTCTTTCGTTTTGTTCCATATTAAATCAGCTGTTTCTTTTCGAATGATTTCTTGTATACCAAAACGTCTTCTCAAATCGAGGTGTATCCACTCGTAGGTGGGATTACCAACAAACCTTGGAAAAACGGTTGCAAGAGCAACCCATTTTTCGTAATTTGAAGCTTTACCTGTAATTCTTTCCTCGTCTATCCCACTTCTTCGCATCAGTTCCCAAACGTAGTGATCGGTTGCAGCCTCAACTTGCCAAATGTCTTCCCAGCCCTTGTTCTCATAGATTTCTCTCACATCGCAGTGGTTGTGTGCATCCACAATTGGAAGATCTTTTACAGATTCGTACAAAACCAATGCAAAGTCGCTGGAAAGTAAGTACTTTTCCCCAAGAAACTTCATCACTCATTCCTCCTTCATGTAAATTTTTTCAACGTGTGGACATGTCATGGCTCTTAAAAGAGCTGCATAAGATAAACGAAAAGAAATAAAATCGCCAAGTTTCAAATCAATTTTGCATTCGGTTATATCCACCAAAGTGTGATCACTTGAGGCGTGTATGACCTGCGCACCGTCCAGGAGAGGGATGAGTTGCTTTGGTACGGTGTCCTGTTCGCCTAAAGCAAGTATTGCCCTTTTTCTTGGACCTTTGTCAATGAACTGAGGTTTGCGACCAAAGGCGTCAAAACCTATTTCTCCTTCAGGCACAGATGGCTTGGTTTTTATCTCTATGATTTCAGCTTTCAAAATGAAGGTGTCTTGGTTCAACCATTTGATCACTCTATCATTTGTCACATCGGTACCAAGGAATATTGCCTCTCCAATCCTCAGTTGATTTATTTGGGGTGGTAATTTTCCTTCCTCAACCAATCTCAGAGTCGCGGTTGCACCACCTGAAACTATCTGAACGTCAAGCCCTTTTTCGGTCAGTTTCTCTTTAACCGAAATTAGTTTTGCCAAAGTTTCTGGTGTTGGAATTACCCCTCCATAACATCCAAGGTTTGTTCCGATACCAACGATTCTTGCCTTTTTACATAGCTTAAAACTTGCAAAGATTTCTTCAACGGCTTCTTTGTACCAAACACCTTCGCGTAGATCCCCTACGTCGACCATGTAAATTAACTTTGGGCTTTTTGAAAGCTGTTGTGCAAGTTCTTCGATCCATTCAACAGTTTGTGGTTCAGAAACAAGGATATAGTCGCAATACTGAACCACTTTTTCCAACTCGCTTTTTGGTGGCACTCGAATCATCATGAATGGACCTTCTATTCCATTTTTCAAAAGTCTCTCGATGTTTTGTATTCTCGATTCCGCTATGATTTTTATTCCAGCTTGCCTTAAAATTTCTGCCAACGTTGGATCTCCGAGGCTAACTTTTGTAACTCCTACAACTTCTATTCCAAAGCTTTTACACAGCGATAGTACTTTTTCGGCGTTTTCACGTACCTTGGGTAAGTGTATTTCAAGGAAAGGCACCGGACTTGTTCCTCCTTGGAAAATGAATTTTATTCAATCTCAGCTTTCATCCCTATTTCGTTGAGGATTATGAAGTCTTTGTTTCTCCAATCTTTTTTGACCTTGACATGCAGATCAAGGTACACCTTTTTTCCGACGAGTTGTTCTATTTCCAAGCGTGCCAACGTGCCAATTTGTTTTATCATGGAACCGTTCTTTCCTATCAAAATTCCCTTTTGTGAGTCTCTTTCGACGTATACAGTGGCAGCAACGTACAGAACCCCATTGCTTCTTTCGGCAATTTCATCAACTATCACCGCAACGCAATGTGGAACTTCTTCTCGAGTGAGTAGCAATATTTTTTCACGTATTATTTCCGATATCTGGAAGGATAAAGGCCTGTCGGTGACCATATCGGTTGGGAAGTACTGTGGACCTTCAGGAAGCGCTTCTTTCACAGCATTAAGAAGCTCGCTTATTCCAATACCTTTGACAACACTTGTGAAGAAGACCTTTTCAATTTCAAGTTTTTGCTTTATCAATTCAGGTATCTTCTCATAATCGTCTGCTATGTCAATTTTGTTTACAACCAAAAAGACTCTATTCTTGGCTTGGTTGAGAATGTTGCATATGCGATCTTCTGGATCTCCAACCCCTCTTGAGGCATCAACCACAAAGAGTATTAAATCAACGTGCTTCAAAGCTTGAATTGCAGATCTCACCATGAACTCTCCTAGTCTGTGAAGTGGCTCATGAATTCCAGGTGTGTCTACAAAGATTATCTGACTCTCTGAATCGTTGTATATACACCTGATGGTGTTTCTTGTAGTTTGAGGTTTTTCAGTAACTATGACGGCTTTGCGGCCAAGGAAAGAGTTTATCAAACTCGATTTTCCAACGTTTGGCCGCCCAACGAGTGTTACAAAACCTGATTTCAAGTTTGCTCACCCCTTAAATTGAAAGCGTATGGTAATAATTCCTCAACGCAAGTTATTCGATACTTTCCATCTTTTCCAACAAGGATCACCTCAAAATTTCCAAACTCTGCCATCACCTGTCTGCACGCACCGCATGGACTAACTGGTAGTGGTGTATTTGCCACTACAACTAATTTTTCAAATTCTCTTTCTCCATCAGCCACCGCAGAGAAGATGGCAACGCGTTCGGCACATATTGTCAAACCATACGATGCGTTTTCAACGTTGCAGCCCAAGTAAACTTTTCCGCTTTTTGTGAGCAAGGCTGCGCCAACCTTGAAATTCGAATACGGAGCATAAGCTTTTTGCATGGCTTTTAAAGCAAGCTCTATTAATTCCTCATTTTTTGGCTTTATTTTCATCCACCCCTTTAACAGTTATCAAAACTCTTTCAATTCGATTTTTTGTAGCCGCAACTATTTTGAAGTGAAATTTACCAACTGTTATTTCCTCTCCAACAGACGGTATGCGTTGGAAAAATTCTAGCAAAAATCCGGCGAGCGTTTCATGCTCAGTTTCAGGGAGTTCAACGTCAAGTTCTCTCTCTAAGTCGTTTATAGGAATGGTTGCTTTGACCAAATAAGTATTTTCGGAGATTTTCTTTATTTCGTTTACCTCATCGTAATCGTACTCATCCATGATTTCTCCAACAAGTTCTTCCAATATGTCCTCCAATGTCACGATTCCTGCGGTACCACCAAATTCATCCACAACTATTGCAAGATGTACCTTTTTTTCCTTGAATATTTTTAGCAGCGTGCTTACTTTCATTGTTTCTGGAACGAAAATTGGCTCTCGCATTATTTCTTTGACTTTCTTGTTCAGCAAGTTTTCTTCGCTTGGTTTGGCAAGGAGTGTCACGACATCTTTGACATAACAAACACCCACTATGTTGTCTATATCTCCCCTGTAAACGGGTATCCTGGAATAACCTTCTTTTTCAACAAGTTCCATTAACTCTTGAAGCGAAGCATTTTCTTCTATGGCCACAACATCCACTCTTGGAGTCATGATTTCCTTTATAGTTGTCTCACTCATTTCAAAGGTTCTTTCTACGATCAATCCTTCTTGATGACCTATTGTGCCATCTCCTTTCCCTATATTCACAGCCGCAACAATGTCATCGCTTGTTATGAAAGGCGTGCTTTCCATGGCTTGACCGCCAAAGAGTTGTACCAGTTTGTTGCTGATAAAAAGCAATACCATTATCAGCGGCGATAGCAATCTTTCTATAAGAGATATAAACTTTACAGATTTTTCGTAAACCTTTTCGGCGTATTCTCTGGCGTATATCTTTGGAGTTATCTCTCCGAATATCAAAAGTACGATGGTTACAAACAAGGTACTCAAGAGTACTACGATTCCTTCCTTTAAGCCCGAAAGCAATTTGATGAACAAAACCGTGGTTATCGATGAAAGCATCAGGTTTACAAAGTTGTTGGAAACCAAAATTGCCGTGAGCAGTCTGTTAACCTTTAGAATTTTGTCCTTCTCTTCTTTTCTCAGAAGCTTTAATTTGCTAATAGAAGTTAGAGCCGTTTCAGAAGCAGAAATAAAAGCAGAAAGAATCAACAGCACAACCATTGCTAGAAATCTCAGCAGCAAATCATAACTGCTACTCAACGGATCTTCCACTTCTTCTCCCCTCCTTAATAATGGTATTTTTCGTTGTTGATTATTTTAAAAGCCCTAAGCAATTGTTCTAAAAGTACAACAACAGCAAGTTGATGTGTGAAGGTCAACTTTGAAAGAGAAATCATTTCATCGGCTCTTTTTCTCAAAGTTTCACTAACGCCAAACGGTCCACCAATGACGAAAACCAAACTTTTTGGTAACGCCAGCAAACCTTCGAAATGTTTTGCAAAACCAATGGAATCGTATTCTTTTCCTCTCTCATCAAGCAAAATTACATAGTCATCCTTTAAATGTTTCATGACTTGTTCTGCCTCTTGGTTCAACAAGTGTTCATCGCAACTTGAATCAAGATAAGTTGATCCCTTTACTTGAACAATTTGGATTCTGGAATATCCTTGCAGCATTTTCAAGTATTCTTGAACTGCAACAGTGGCAAAACCTTTCAGCTTTCCAACAACGATTATTTTAATTTTCAAAGATTTGTCCCCTCTTTATTATCACATCGGGAGTAATGCCTATAAGGTACATCACTGTCTCCAAGTCTGCGTCGTTGTAAAGCAAAAGATCTGCATCTTTACCAGGTTCTATTGTTCCAATTTTGTCCGCAAGACCAAGTACTGCAGCTGAGTTCAAAGTAAAAGCCGTTAAAACTTCATAGGGATTCATTTTCAAATATCTTACAGCAAGATTCATGACGAAAGAAGGTTCAACAACTGGACTTGAGCCTGGGTTGAAATCACTTGCAAGCGCAACAAGAGCATTTTTGTCGATCAATTCTCTTGCAGGAGCGTATTTTTCATTCAAATAGTAACTTGTGGCCGGCATGAGTACAGCAAAAGTGTTGCTTCGCGCAAGAATGTCTATATCTTCTTCGCTGATTTTAAGGACATGTTCAACCGAGGTTGCACCGTATTTAACGGCAAGCTGAGTTGCACCTGTTCTTTCAATTTCGTCTGCGTGAACTCGTATTTTGAAGTTCATATTTTTTGCAGCAATCAAAAGCTTTTCCGTTTGCTTAAGATCAAATGCCCCAACATCGCAAAATACATCCACAAATTGACAATCGTTTTGGACTTTTTGTAGCATTTCGATGACTTTGTCCATGTATTCACTTGGACTGGTTCCCTTTGGTACGGCATGCGCAGCCATAAACGTTGGAACCACGTCCATATGGGAAATTTTACCAAGAATTTTCAACGCTTGAAGCTGTTTTAATTCATCTAGTTCGTTCAATCCATAGCCAGTTTTTCCTTCCAAACAAGTGACACCTTTTTTAAAGTACTTTGCGAGCAGCTTTAAGTTAAATCTGACAAGTTCTGAAAGTTCCGCATTTTTAACTTTTTCTACAGTTTCGTAAATTCCCCCACCTGAGGCGTGGATATCGAGATAGCTTAATCCCCCCACCCTCCTGAGAAAGTCCATTTCACGGTAACCATAAAATGGAATATGGGTATGGCAGTCGACAAAACCTGGGATAACAAGATCGGCAAATATGCATTTTGCATCAACGGGTTTTTCTTTTGTCAAATCTTTTATTTTGCCATTTTCTATAACTACATAGACGTTTTCGTATTTTTCTATCTTACCAAGTTCCAATCCTCTTTTAGGTTTATTTCCAAGTGCGGTGTACAGCTTCTTTGCAAAAACGGTAAAATAGTTCATTCAATCTTTTGCCCCCTCTTTTGCAAGAATCTGAAGCAATCGGTTTTCTATCACTCTATCTACTCCAAAATCGTCCAGTTGGAGGTAAAATTGTGCAACGTCTATCATGGCTTGAAGTGGTACCATGCCGATTATCTCGGTGCTCACAACAGGTACACCGTATCTTTGAGCTTCCCGCCTGATCGTTTCAAGAACTCTGAAAAGCGGGCTTTTTTTGTAGTTTGTCATGTTCATCGACACTTGTACCATACCTTTATCCTTCAATTCCACTGCTATTGCCTTTACATACCTGTATCCCCCGCTTATGTGTCTTACGGCTTTGGCTATCTTTTCAGCCACTTCTAGCCTGTTTGTGCCAAGGTTCACGTTGAAAGCTATCAAATATTCTCTGGCTCCAACGGCAACCACACCAGCAGTTGGATGCACCTCATCTGGTCCAAAATCTGGTTTCCACATGGGATCTTTTATTTTTTCAAAGAAACCTTCAAATTCACCTTTGCGAATGTCTGCAAGATTTTCCCTGTGCGGCGCGGTTGCAGATCGCTCATAAAGGTACACAGGTATTTTCAGCTCTTCACCGATTCTTTTTCCAAGCCTTTTAGAAAGTTCAACGCATTCTTCCATTGTAACTCCTAAAACTGGCACAAATGGGATGACATCCGTTGCTCCCATTCTTGGATGTTCTCCTTTGTGGTAGCGAAGATCTATCAATTCCATCGCTTTTTTCGTCATATCGAACAATGCATCAACCATGACATCTGGATCTCCTATCAAAGTGACAACCGATCTGTTATGATCTGGATCCATCGACCAATCCAAAACCCAAATCCCTTTTCTTTTTTCAGCCTCAGCTATTATTTCCCTTACAACTTCTTCCCTTCTTCCTTCACTGAAATTAGGTACCGATTCAACGATCTTCATCGCTTACACCTCCTGTTTTTACTTCTCAAAAAACATTATACTACAGCGTTAATTGGTCGAATCGCTGGGTTGTTGAACAAAGTACTTGATTTTGGTCAACTCAACGATTATAATAAATCATGACCATAATTATGGTCATGGAGGATTAAAAATGCCAAAAAGAGAGATCGAGTTTTACAGCGTTGCAGAAGCAAAAGCAAAATTGTCACAGCTGGTGAACCTTACAAAAAACAAAGACGTTGTGATAACTAAGAATGGGCATCCAGCAGCTGTTTTGATGGATTATGAAAGGTTCAAAAAAATAAGCAAGTTTATAGACGATCTTTACGAGTTGTACTTGTTGGAGATTGGGGATCCATCTTGTTTTGGTAAGGTAAGCCAAGATCAAATGCTTGAAGAGGATATCGAGGAGGTGTAAGAATGGCACAGGTTGAACTTGAAAAGGTTACGAAAATTTACGACAACAAAGTCGTTGCTGTTAAAGAAGCGACATTCACAGTCAACGATAAGGAATTTTGCGTTTTGCTTGGACCATCCGGTTGTGGAAAGACAACAACGCTTCGCATGATTGCAGGGCTGGAAGAGGTTACTTCTGGAATCATAAAAATCGACGGTAAAATTGTGAACGACGTAGAACCAAAAGATCGCGATATAGCAATGGTTTTCCAGAACTATGCATTGTATCCTCACATGACCGTTTATGAAAACATGGCTTTCGGGCTCAAACTTAGAAAATTTCCAAAGGACGAAATTGACAGAAGGGTAAGGGAAGCTGCAAGAATTTTGGGAATAGAAGATCTTCTCGACAGAAAACCTAGACAGTTGTCCGGTGGTCAAAGACAACGCGTTGCCGTTGGACGCGCTATTGTGAGAAATCCAAAGGTGTTCCTTTTCGATGAACCGTTGTCTAACTTAGACGCAAAGCTGAGAGTTCAAATGAGAAGTGAGCTGAAAAAGTTACATCACAGATTGGGTGCCACAATAATATACGTTACACACGACCAGGTTGAGGCAATGACGATGGCTGACAAAATCGTTGTGATGAAAGACGGCGTTATTCAACAAATAGGTACACCATTTGAAGTCTACAACAAACCAAAGAACTTGTTTGTTGCTGGTTTCATTGGCAGTCCTGCAATGAACTTTGTAAACGCAACAGTTATCGCAAAAGGTGGAGGTATTTGGATAAAAACAAGCGGTTTTGAGGTGAAAGTCGTCAAAGAGCATGAACCAATTTTGGAAAAATGGATTGACAAAGAGGTTATATTCGGTATTCGACCTGAAAATATATTCGACAAACTCTTTGCCGTAGCGCCTCAACCTGAAAATACCGTGACGGGTGTTGTTGATGTAGTTGAACCGCTTGGAAGCGAAACACTTTTGCATGTTAAATGTGGTGAAGACGTTTTGGTTGCACGAGTGGATCCAAGAACTCAGGCGCAGGAAGGAGCAAGAATCGATTTGGTGTTTGACATGAATAGAATCCACGTGTTTGATAAAGATACACAAGAGGCAATCATATGAAAGATTTTCATAATTAAGGGGAGGCCGAAAGCCTCCCCTTTTGTTATATAATTATGTTGAAAGTTAATATTCGAGCGCCAGAGGGTACCCGCAAGGGTTTAAAGGGGAAGCCGGTGAAAATCCGGCGCGGGTCCGCCACCGTAACCGGGGACGAAATCCACGTGATGCCACTGGCTTTTAAGCCGGGAAGGCGTGGAGAGTAGGATGATCCGGGAGCCGGGAGACCTGCCCCTGGTCAATTGACCATCCTCTTCGAGACCAAGAGGATGGTGAAATTTTTTGCCGGGAGGTGTTGAGTTGTGAGAAGGTTTTCGGTTTGGTTGGTTCTATTGGTGGCTGTAAGTGTTCTTCTAGCTTATCCGATAACCGTTGTAGACGATGCTGGAAGAGTTGTCACCATCGAGAAGATGCCAATGCGAATTATCTGCGCTGCGCCATCGGCAACTATGTTTTTGCAATATCTAGGTTTAGAAGATAGGATAGTTGGAGTAACCAATTGGGATGAGTACCAAAACGCTGAAAAAATAGGCAATATGGTACCTTTGAACGTTGAAAAAATTCTGAGTTTAAATCCTGATTTGGTAATAACGTATGGGGGATTTCAACTTCCAGAAGTTGCAAAACTTGAGCAGCATAACCTTACAACGATAGTTTTAAACGCAACGACGGTCAAAGGCATACTTCAAAACCTTGTGCTTGTCGGAACCGTATGTGGGGTTAGGGAAAAAGCAAAACAACTTGCCTTAGAGCTTGAAAAATTCTACACGGACATAGCAAAGAAAGCTTATGCAATTACTCTTGAAAAACGTGTCAAGGTTGTATACCTTTTGGATGTCCCTGGACCAGATATCAAGGAAATCTGGACATGTGGTACAGGATCTTTCTTGCACGAGATCATAACTTTAGCTGGAGGAATAAACATAGCGGCTGGTTATACTGGACCTAATGGATGGCTGCCGATTTCGATCGAATTCATCGTTTCACAGGATCCCGACGTAATTGTCGTGGCCGGATACATACCGGGTGCTGAAGAAGAAATAAAACAAAAAATTCTCAATTTTGCTCCGTTCAAATCGATAAAAGCTGTTAAAAATCGCAGAGTTTACGTGTACGATGGAAATCTCCTGAGCCGAGCTGTACCACAGTTGATCCAAATGATAGAAGTCATGTACAAAGATTTCTACGGAGGAAAATAAGATGAAATGGCGCATCCTGGCTGCGGCAGTTTTGCTGTTTGCAACAATTGTGCTTTGCTCGATGTTTGGTACTGTGAAAATGAGTTTTAAAGATTTCTCTGAAGCTTTTTTCTTTAGGCAGGGAAGATGGGTAAAAATTCTTTGGGACGTGAGGTTGCCAAGAGTAGTCCTATCAGTTGTGGCCGGTGCAGGTCTTGCCGCAGTCGGGGGCGTCCTTCAAGGGCTTTTGAGAAATCCATTGGTCGATCCTTACCTTTTAGGGGTATCCTCTGGCGCTTCCTTTGGGGCCGTTTTATCTTTGCTTTTGGCAAGTTATTACGGTTATTCAATCGTTTTAAGGCTTCCAATAATAAGCTTTTCTTTTGCCGTTTTGGCTTCCTCTTTGGCTTTGATACTTGCAAGACGAAATGGAACCACTCCCACCACCGATTTGATATTGAGCGGTGTGTTGATGAGTATTTTATTCAGCTCCGGAACAATAGTTGCAATTTTACTTGTTAGAAAAACTTTCACCAATGCTCATATTTGGTTGTACGGAACATTCTCAGGAGTTGGGTGGAAGGATATTCCGATTCCTTTGATATCAACAGCAGCTTTTGTTCTGCTTTCAGTTGGATTTTCAGAAAGTTTGAACGCCATTGCACTTGGTGAAACGCAAGCGAAAATATCAGGTGTAAACGTCGAATTCGTTAAACTTTTAATTTACATAATAGGAAGTTTCACCACCGCTTCAATTGTCTCTGTAACTGGAACAATAGGTTTTGTCGGTTTGATAACACCCCATGTCGTTAGGCGTTTGTTTGGAAGCAACCACAAAATTTTGATACCTTTGTCTTCAATAATCGGAGGAATTTTTCTTTGCATCTGCGATACCTTTGCGAGAACTATTCTCAGCCCATCGGAACTTCCAATAGGAGTTGTCACAGCTTTTGTTGGGACACCTGTGATGCTTTTCATAATGAAAAGAGGTGCTTCCCGTGAGTGACATCGCTCTTCAAAAAGTGTGGTTCAGCTATTCGCAGAAAAATGATTTGAAAGAAAACCAATACGTTTTGAAAGGAATTGATCTTGAAGTCAACCGCGGAGAATTTGTTGGTTTGCTTGGACCAAACGGTTGTGGCAAAACAACCTTGCTCAAGGTGATGGCAGGAATATTAAAACCACAAAAAGGTCATGTTGAAATTTGTGGATTGGATCCCTTCAAAACAAGCCGTCGTAAAATTGCCAAATTGGTTGGCTTAGTAACGCAGGATTTTATGCCTGTTTACAAGTTCACGGTTAAAGAAATCGTCATGAGCGGAAGACTACCTTACGTGAAAAGTTTCTTTCCAAGTTGGACTGTGGATGATGAAAAAGCTGTCTTAGATGCTTTGGAAAAAGTTGATGCGAAAAATCTTTTAAATCGTCCATTTCAAAATTTAAGTACAGGTGAGCAAAAACGAGTGGCAATTGCTCGAATTATTGCTCAGCAAACGACAATCGTTCTTTTTGACGAACCAACAGCGCATCTTGATCCAAAACATGTTCGGGAAATAAAGATGCTTTTGAAAAAATTACACAGCGAAGGTAAAACAATCGTTGCCGCTCTTCACGATATAAACACTGCGGCAGAAATTTGTGAAAAAATTGTTCTTATGAAAGAGGGAAGAATTTGCTTTTTTGGAACTCCCGAGGATGTTTTAACACCTGAGAGGTTAAAACAAATCTATGAAACAGATTTCTTCACATACAGAGATTTAGGCGCGAAAAAACTCATCGTTATGTTTTGATTTTTGCTATTCTAACTGTTGTAACTTCAAAGCCTTTTCCAGTTCTGATTGATTTATATACCCCAAACGAAGGAGTATCTTTCCCAAAGCCACATGCGTCATAATGCGTTGTTGAATTGCAAGTGCTTGTTCAAGTTGATCTTTGGTTATCGATTCAAGTTCTAAAAGTATTTCTCCTAGTTTCAATGGAGGAAAAATTTGAATAATCTTACCACCACACTTTTCACAATTTTTCGATTTTTGATATTTCAAAGCGGAAGCGGAAAAAGTCACATCTCCACAGTTGATACATTTGAATTTGTAAGCCACACCAATCCCCCACTGTAAGACAAAATTCAAAGTTATTATTGCACAGCATACTTGATCTTTGGTTAACAATTTCTGAAAAAAGACTGAATATGTCATCTTGCATTTCTTATGTACACATTGAGTTGAGATGATGTAATTAAACTTTGGACTCTGAGCAGAACACTTGTTATACCTTTTTCATTCATACCATCCAACCAAATTGCTATTTTGTCTACCGATAGCTTTTCCACTTTATCGGTTGGTCTAAGTATCTTTTTCAGCTGGCTTAAAACTTCGTCGAGATCAATTTCCTTAGATAACCGTTCAACAACAATTATTTTCTTTTCTGGCAAATTGGATATTATCATTTGATGAAGATTTATCAGATCACTCGAAGGATTCACATTTAATTCTCTTTGCAAACGCTGGGAAAACTCTTTGAAAAGTTTCATAGAAGCTGTTCTATTTCCTTTTTTCCAATAAGCCACCATGAGCAGATAACAGGCTCGTTCGTTGAAAATATCCTCTTCTAGCGCTCGCTGTGCAAACTTAATAGCGTCGTCGTACATACTTTCTTCAATCTTTAATTTTGCACATTCAAGCAAGGCTGTAATGAAAACTTCTTTGTAATATTCTCTCTGGCGCAGCACCCAATCTTCATATAAAATTTCTTGCATATAATCTCCCTTGTACATTTCTAAAGCGGTAAACAACAATCGTTTTTTCAAATCGCGTTCTGGTGTTATCAAAGCTTCTTTGATCAATTTGTCAAATATTTCGGCGTCAATTTCGATTTCAAAATCTGGATCAAATACATATCCATCCTCTTTGTGAATAATGACTTTGCTTTCAAGAAGCTTTCTTATAGCATGAACGGCACATTGCAGACTCATTTTTGCGTATTGTTCATTCATGCTGGGCCAGTAATATTCACAAAGCATGGTTGTTGATATCCATTTTCCCCGATTTGCAATGAAAAACCGTAGTAAACTACGTGCTTTTTTGGATTTCATATCGCATAATTGTACCATTTTGTTGTCATCATCAATAATGGTAAAATCCCCAAAGCAATTGATTTTCATAAACTGTCACTCCCATTCTAAGAATCTTTCGACAATTAAAATTGTTAGTCTCGAACGAAAAGTGATTGACTGTTTAATCAATTTTAACACAACTTCACTTATGTCAATAATTTCGAAAATATTTCTTTTTACTGTTAAGAACACCAATAAATTCATAAGATTAGTTGTGGTCTAATTTTGGTTAATTGGTTGTACCAAAGCATTGGCTTGATTTTCAAAAACAAATCTGATAAAATTAAAATGTGGTTGAGATTTGGAGAAAGCCACATCCCGTTTGGGGTGTGGCTTTTTTCTTTGGAGGTTGATTCAATGAAAGTTGTTGTCATAGGTGCTGGCGTTGTGGGCAGCTTAATAGCAAGGGAATTTTGCAAATACGACGTTGAAGTTACTTTGATTGAGAAAAATCTCGACGTTGGCTGGGGTGTAACAAAGGCGAACTCAGCCATATTACATGCTGGATATGATGATCCCCCTGGAACAACTCGCGCAAGGTTTTGTTCAAAAGGAAATGCGATGTACGATCAGCTTGCCAAAGAGCTCGATATAGAAGTTAAGAGAATAGGCTCGTATGTTGTGGCATTCGATGAACAAGAATTCAAAGTGCTTGAAAAGCTTTTAAATCAAGGTAAAACAAACAATGTACCAGGATTAGAAATTCATGATCGAAATGAGGTTCTCAAAAGGGAACCAAATTTAAATCCCCAGGTGTTAGCTGGTCTATGGGCACCAACTGCAGGTATCACAGAGCCATGGAATGTTGCCGTCGCAGCAGTTGAAAATGCCATCTCCAATGGTTTGAAATTGATACTTGGAGAAAAAGTTGTTGGCTTTGAATTCCATGGAACACGGATAAAAAAAGTTATAACCGACAAGAACTCTTACGATGCTGATCTTGTTGTAAACGCGGCTGGTCTATTTGCAGATGAGATTGCAAAACTCGCAGGAGCTGAATATGTGCCGCTTTACCCACGCCGTGGTGAGTACATATTGATGGACAAAAAACTCGGTAAAATTGTTAATTCAGTTATCTTTCCAACTCCCTCATCAATTTCAAAGGGCATACTGATCTTACCAACCGTGGACGGAGGATTACTTCTAGGACCAACTGCTGAAGATTTGCCGGAGGATATGAAACAAAATCTTGGAACTACCTCCTCAGGTTTGCGACAAATAAAGGATTTCGTCAAGAAGTTAGTGCCGAATATAGATTATTCATTCGTTGTCAAAACTTTTGCTGGTTTAAGACCTGAAAGTCCCCAAAAAGATTTCTTCCTAGGTCCAAGTAAAGTCGTTGCAAATTTTATAAATGCCATGGCGATGAGATCTCCCGGATTAACAGCCGCACCAGCAATAGCAAAATACATAGTCGAAGACGTTACTCAAGGGCAACTTGCGTTTAAGTTGGAGAGGAAGAAAGACTTCAATCCATACAGAAAAGCAATAAAGAAAATGGTCGAGTTGCCGCTAGAGGAATGGCAACGGATTGTCCAAGAAAATCCGGCGGCTGGAAGGCTAGTGTGTTTTTGCAACGAAGTCACGGAAGCAGAAATCATTGAAGCTATAAGGCGAGGAGCAAGAACTTTGGATGGGATCAAATTTAGAACAAGAGCAATGTTTGGAAGATGTCAAGGTGGATTTTGTAGCATCAGGATAATGAAAATCCTCCAACGTGAACTTGGTGTGGATATGTCACAAATCGTTTTAAAATCTCCTGGCAGTTGGATCGTTGATGGGAGGGTTAGAGAATGAAAACCGATGTTCTTGTTGTAGGTGCAGGTGCTGCTGGAATGGCTGCTGCTTTAAGTGCGGCAAAATCTGGAATGAAAGTAATGTTGGTCGACAGAGATGAAAGAACTGGCGGGATACTTAACCAATGTATTCACAACGGTTTTGGTTTACATTATTTCAAGGAAGAGCTTACAGGTCCAGAATACGCCGAAAGATTTGCCAAGCTTCTTGAAGATTATGATATAGATGTTCTCGTTGATTGTCATGTTCACAAAATTTTTCCAGATAAACGAGCGATTTTGGTTTCGCCAAAAGGGGTCTTTGAAATTGAAACAAAAGCATTGATCTATACAGCAGGAGCAAGGGAAAGGCCGTTCGGTTCGCTGATGATTCCAGGTGATAGACCCTCTGGAATTTTCACGGCGGGAGTTGCTCAAAGGTACATGAACATTGAAAATCGTTTGATAGGTAAGCGCGCCTTAATTCTTGGCTCTGGAGACATAGGCATGATTATGGCAAGACGCCTAACACTTGAGGGAATCGAAGTAGTTGGAGTTGTGGAAAGATTACCTTATCCAGGGGGACTTTTGAGAAACGTCATCCAATGCCTTGAAGATTTCAACATCCCGCTTTATCTTTCAAGTACTGTTGTTGAAGTAAAAGGCAAAGAAAGGCTCGAAGAGGTTGTGGTTGCAAAAGTTGATCAAAACTTCAATCCAATACCGGGTACTGAGACGATTTTCAAAGTGGACACACTTGTTTTGTCTGTAGGATTAATACCTCAAGTTGAACTTTTGAATGGTTTAGTCGAATTGGACCCCATATCAAAAGGTGTTGCGTGTTCAAACCTTGGACAAAGTAGTAATGAATGGATTTTTGCCGCCGGAAATTGCACAGTCATATACGATCTTGTTGATTACGTTACCCTTGAGGGCGAAAAAGCAGGTAAGTACGCTGCTCGGTACATCAAAGGTGAAAAGTTCGAAAAGTCAATTCCAATCAAAGCTGGGGAAAACGTGGGAATAATCTTTCCGAGTCGTTATGTCCCTGTTGAAGACTTAGTTCTTTATGTGAGAAGTAAAAGACCACTTGAAAAAGCGATCCTAGCAATTGGAAACTTTGAGAAAGTATTCGAAGATCTTGTTCCAAGTGAGATGCTCAGAGTAAGAATACCAAGGAATAAACTTGAAAATTTTGAGCAACTTGAAGTATCGCTAAAGGAGGTTTAGAAAGATGAATAGAATTGTTTGTGTTCAATGTCCAGTTGGTTGCAAAATAAAGTTTGAACTTGTCGATGGTAAGTTAACAAAAATAGAGGGTAACAAATGTCCCAGAGGACTGGATTACTTGAAAGATGAACTTGCGGATCCCAAGAGAATCATTCCAACGAGCGTAAGAGTTATCGATGGAGAATATGAACTTGTTTCGGTAAAAACATCCAAACCTATTTCAAAAAAATATATTCCACAACTTATGGAAATTTTAAAGAAGATAAAAATAAACGCCCCCGTGAAGGTCGGGGATGTTGTGTTGAAGAATTTCATGAACACTAACGTTGATATAATCGCAACCAGAAGCGTTTCAAAAAGAGATGTTCCAAAGTGATTCTTCGCTCGTTGAAACAGCCAAAGCCCCAGCGTTTAATGCTTGTTTGACTTGATTGAGTGTCTTTACAAGGCCGCCCGTTATGATGGGAATTTTAACTTGCTCCTTTATTAACTTTATAACCTCTGGCAACAATCCTGGTAACACTTCTATGTATTCTGGTTGATGCGTTTTAACCTGTGCAACTCCTGTCTCAATAGATTGAGAATCCAAAAGAAAAATTCTTTGGATCGGTATTAAATCAAGTTTTTTAGCTACATCTATCAAATTTCCTTTGGTGGTTATCAAACCATCGGCTTTTGCCTCCATCCGTAAGTACTTTACAGCAGCCTCATCCTTTCCAAGCCCTTTAATCAGATCAAGGTGAACAAACACATATTTTGAAGCGCGGTGGAATATTTCTATGATCTTCTTTAACTCCGTTATATCACCGGTTAATAGGAACACCGAATTTGCTTTACTCTCAAGTACCTTTTGTATATTTGTATTCTCCCTTACCGCAGGTACTATAGGGTATGAAAAGTATTGCTTCATCATTCTTCAGCCCACCTCATGGCTCTTGAGACAGCTTTCTTCCAGCCAGCGTAAAGTCTTTCTCTTTCCTTCTCTGGCAAGGTTGGTTCAAATTTTTTATCAAGTTGCCATTGTTGCTTTATTTGATCCATATTTTCCCAAAAACCAACTGCTAGCCCAGCCAAATATGCTGCACCAAGGGCTGTGGTTTCATTTACTTTAGGTCTTTCCACAGGAATTCCAAGTATATCAGCTTGAAATTGCATCAAAAAGTTGTTGACCGAAGCGCCACCATCAACTCTTAAAGTGTTAATCTTCATTTTTGAATCTTTTTCCATTGCTTCAAGGACATCTCTAGTTTGATAAGCTATTGACTCGAGTGTTGCTCTAACTATGTGTTCTCGTGTTATACCTCTTGTGATTCCAACAATCGTTCCTCTTGCAAACATATCCCAATAAGGTGCACCAAGACCCACAAAGGCTGGAACAAAATAAATCCCACCTGAATCTGCTACAGAATTTGCCATATATTCAGTATCCGAAGCTTTTGCAATAATTCTTAGCCCATCTCTTAACCATTGTATAGCTGCTCCTGCGATGAATACACTTCCTTCCAGAGCATAGCAAACTTCTTTACCATCAAGACTCCAGGCAATTGTTGTCAACAAACCTGATTCAGAGCTAACCGCGGTCTTACCAGTGTTCATGAGCAAGAAACATCCTGTACCATAAGTATTCTTAACCATCCCAGGTTCACAACAAAGTTGTCCAAACAGCGCTGCCTGCTGATCACCTGCGTCTGAACCAATTGGTATCTGAACGCCAAAAATTTCCTTTACAGTATAACCATAAATATATGAAGAAGGGAGAACCTCTGGCAGCATTTGACGAGGTATTTCAAGAAGTTCTAACAGTTCTTCATCCCACTTCAAATTGTGAATATTGAATAACATAGTTCTTGATGCGTTTGAAAAATCAGTAACGTGAATTTTCCCACCGGTTAGATTCCAAATCAACCAACTATCCACCGTTCCAAAGAGCAATTCTCCTGCCTTTGCCTTTTCTCTTGCACCAGGTACGTTGTCGAGAATCCATTTCAGCTTGGTGGCCGAAAAGTATGCGTCCACGACCAAGCCTGTTTTCTTTTTGATCTTCTCGCCCCACTCACTTTGCTTAAGTTTTTCACATATATCTGCTGTTCTTCTGCATTGCCAAACTATGGCATTGTGAATTGGTTTGCCTGTTTTCTTATCCCAAACAATCGTTGTTTCGCGCTGGTTTGTAATCCCAATTGCAACAATTTGATCTGCCTCTATATCTGCTTGTCTCATTGCCTTCTTGGCAACGCTTATTTGAGATTCAAGGATGTCTATTGGATCGTGTTCAACCCAACCTGGCTTTGGATAAATCTGTGGAAATTCCTGGTTTGCTACCGAAACCACAGAACCGTTTTTATCGAAGATAATCGCTCTTGAACTTGTTGTACCCTGATCCAATGCAAGAACATACTTTTCAGCCACCACTAATCACCTCTTATGCAGCAAATTGGATGGCTTGGCCAGCAACAATGTACCAAGTCACAAACAGTGCATTTGTAAAGGCTCCAACGTATATACTACCAGTTCTTCGATAGAAGAAAGCAGATATTGCTCCTGCTACAGCTGTTAGGAAGACAAATTGGTATGCAACAATACCAAGAAGAGATTCCGTTGGGAAGAACAAAGTCTGAGTTGTGTACAGTTTTCCCACCTGCAGGGCAACCAATATTGCAATACCTAAACAATTTGCGGCTGCTGAGCTAACCATCCAAAGAGCAGTTGTAGATACTTCGGATCTTAAGATCTTTGCTTTCAACTGTCCATTTAGCACCAACGCATTTACAAATGTAAACAACGCAAATGGTGGCAAGAATTTTATAAAGATCCAGAACCTTGCAAAATCCATCGGCTTAAGTGCAATAACCCACCATCTGAAATCCACTTTGAGTGCCCATTGAACGATCGACAAAACTATGTGTGTAGCAAAAACTGTGCAAACGGCAAGTGCAAAGGCTTTCCACAATTGCTTAAGGCTGAAAGACTTTTTCTCAGTGCTTGTTGAAAGACCATAACTGATCATGTTTGCTCCCATTCTACGATGGTAGGCAAAGTGCCAAACTATGAACAAGCCAACGGCAATCAAAGCGTTGAGCGTTGCCCACTTAGCGAATCCAACTGTTAGACTTTGGGGCCAGAATGCACTTGCTTTGACGTTCTTTTGGAATCTAAAGAATATCAAAGCTGGTATTCCAGTAACCAGCGCAAATCCTATCCACCAAACAATTGTTGCAATAGCTTTGTTCTTGGGCTCTAAAACAAATGCTTTTCCGTGAAGAGATTTAAAGTAATTTGTATCAAGCAAAGCTGCACCATAACTTATAAGAAACATAATACCACCAATCAAACCGAGTAATGTTCCAAATTCTTTCCATGGCCATATTTGGTTTTTGGGATCAATGAACTTAGGTGGTTTTATAGAATCTTGCAGAAATTCTATCGCATATCCTATGGCCTCCGTTGACAAATGGTCTCCGGGATGTGTGCAGTTTGGAATGTACAACTTTCTTGCTGTCTCGTTCTCAAAGGAGCCATAAAGTTTACCAGGTACCACATCCTCTGTCGTTCCAAATGCAGTCTTCAACTTTGCAGTTTTGACTATGTCAGATGGTATATCCACGCCCCACATCAGTTTGCTAAACTCATCATATTTGCTGAAAATCACAGCAAAGTTAAACCCAGAATCAATAGTTACTTTTGGTGCGCCAAATGTTTCAGACGATGAACCCATAAGAATAACTGTCTTTACCAAATCTGGGTGTCTGCCTGCAGCCGTTAATACCGACCAACCACCCATTGAGTGGCCTTCCACTGCTATGTTTTGCTTATCCACAAATGGTAGACTTGCTAAATACAAAAGGCCATCTTCTGCGCCACGGGTGGGGTTGGCTATTCCACCCTTGATTTGTTCTGAATAACCATGTCCAGCCATATCCATCGCAAGAACTACATATCCACGGCGTGCAAATTCAATGTTGAATCCACTTTGAGTCTCTCGAGAATTAATATAACCGTGCATTGTCAAAACAGCTGGAGCAGGTTTTTCAGCAGATACACCCTTGGGCAAGAACAAATACGCCGACAGAACCTTACCATCTGAACTGATGAACCTAACCTCTTTGACCTGTACTTTTCCAAAATCTGTTTGGACTAAGAAAGCGATCAATGAACCAATGAAAACAACTACCACAGAGAAGAGAACCCACGCTACTGACTTTTTCACACTAAACACCCCCCACTGATATTTTTCAAAAATAAAAGCCATACCTAATTTTAGGTATGGCTTTCTCCAATTCTCCGCCATACAAATGAACTTCACTTTTGCTAGTTAAATTTTATCACATTTTATGCCTCTGTCAAACGATATTACAAGCTAGTTAAGTACTTTATTTGATTAAAGTGGCATTAACCCACGTTTGGGTTTATAAATTCTTATTTAGTTGAATGTTACTCGTTCGTAACTTTGTTATGCACCAAAGTCATGATATCTTCATGATAAAATTTTTTTAGAAACATAGCTCATAAAAGTTAATATATAAAAAACTCTTTTGAAAAGGAGTGCTTGAATTTGTTAAGCAAAAGAGTTTTCGTAGCTGCTTTGTCTTTCTCAAAATACAGCAAAGAGCCCAAAGGAATATCTTGAAAAAAATGGCATTGAGTTGATTTGGAATCCAGTTGGCAGACCTTTGAAGGAAGAAGAATTAATTGCTGAACTTTCCAAGGTTCTTCCAGTTCATGGCATAATAGTAGGAGTTGATCCAATAACGAGAAAAGTTATAGAATCATTACCAGATCTCAAAATTATTGCAAAACACGGCGTTGGTGTTGACAACATAGATTTAGTTGCAGTAAAGGAGCGTGGGGTGATCGTTACCAACGCTCCTGGGTCCAACAGCGAATCTGTAGCTGATTTGACTTGGGCACTTATACTGGCAGCCGCAAGACAAATTCCCAAAGCAGACCGGGTGACAAGACAAGGAAGATGGGATAGACTTGTAGGATACGAGATTTATGGAAAAACAATTGGAATAATTGGAACAGGTCAAATTGGTTTGGCTGTAGCAAGAAGAGCGAGAGGTTTTAACATGAAAATACTTGCCTATGATAAATTTCCAAACGAAAAGGCGGCCAAGGAAATTGGAATAACATATGTTTCATTGGAACAACTTCTTAAAGAAGCAGATATTATAACAGTTCATGTTCCTTTGACTGATGAAACAAGAGGATTAATTGGGAGGAATGAATTCGAATTTATGAAAAGGACAGCCATTTTTATAAATACTTCCCGTGGAGAAATAGTAGATGAAGAAGCGCTTTATGAAGCGCTTAAGAGTAATCGAATTTGGGCTGCAGGGCTCGATGTTTATTCCAAGGAACCACCTATTGGTAATCCTTTGTTAGAACTTGAAAATGTTGTTTTGACACCGCATCTTGGCGCTTACACTGTTGAGGCAAATTTAAAAATGGGTATGGCAGCTGCAAAGAGCATTGTTCAGACTTTCAAAGGTGAGGACCCTGAAAACAGGGTTGTTTAAGTTTTACAATATCTTATTAAGGAGGTGTGGAGCGATGAAAGTTCGCGGGTTTGTAGTTCTTGGGTTAATTTTGTTGATCACCTCAATTCTTCTTGGAGCGCCAAGATACGTGCTCAAGTTCAACCATGTTTTGTCGCCGACATCGCCTTATCATGAAGGGTTTTTGAAGTGGGCAAAAGCTGTTGAGGAGAGAACAAACGGGGACTTGAAGATTGAAGTTTATCACAGTGCTCAGCTTGGTGTGGAGGAGGACATTCTTGAGCAAATTCGTGCTGGTGCCAACATTGGTCAGAACACCGACTCTGCGCGAATGGGGATGTATGTCAGAGAAATTGCAGTCATGAACGCTGCTTACTTCATTGATTTCATGGGTGCAAAAACCCCAGAAGAAGTTATGGAAGTCTTGCAGAAGATCAAGAATTCCCCAACGATGCAAAAATGGTTAACTGAACTTGAACAAAAGTATGGTTTCAAAGTACTTTCTTTCATGTGGGTTCAAGGTTACAGACACTTCTTCACCAACAAACCAATTAGAAGACCTGAAGATTTGAAAGGCTTGAGAGTGAGAACCCCACCAGCGCCGGTTTGGCAGGAATCTATAAGAGCTCTTGGAGCACAACCAGTGGCTATGGCGTTTGGAGAGATTTACACTGGTATTCAAACGAAAGCCGTTGACGGTGCTGAACTAGTTTACGAAAACATATATAGTGGAAAACTTTACGAAGTGCTCAAATATGGTTCGGAAACTGGTCACATTCTCTTGATAAACTTCGAAGTTGTCAGCGCAAAATGGTTCAACAGTCTGCCGCCCGAATATCAAAAGATACTCGTGGAAGAATGCGACAAAGCTGGAATTGAGACCTCTTTGAAAATCATGAAAGAACTTGATGCTTATTACAAGCAACAGGTAATTTCAAAGGGAATGCAAATAATCACAGATGTTGATAAACAAGCTTTCATGCAAGCCGCCGAACAGTGTTACAAAGTACTTGGCCTTTTGGATGCTAGAAATCAACTGATGAAGGAAGTCAAAGGGCAATAAATATGAAAATACCGTACTAATTATCTTTCGGGGCCCGATCAAATAGGTCGGGTCCCTTTAAATTCAAAAGGGGTGAGTCAATGAAAAGAAAGGATTATCTCTTATTGTTTGAGAAATATGCTGCAAAAATCTTAATTCTTTCAATGGTCATTTTGGTTTTCGCATCAGGTGTTGCAAGATTTCTGAAATATCCTATAAATTGGGCGGTTGATATGAGTACTTTTATGTTTGCTTGGGCATGTTTTTTCGCCTTTGATGTGGCTTGGAGAGAATAAGATGATGTCTGTTGATCTTTTTGTTAAACGCTTGCCAAAAAAAGCGCAAAAAGTTATAAAAGCAATAAACTATCTCATAATCTCAGCTTTCTTGGTTTATCTAATAATCTGGGGATCTCAGCTCACATATGCCTCTAGGTTTAGAAGATTTCTTGGAATGCCAGCTGTAAGCTATGCATGGGTGAATTTGAGTGTTCCAATTGGTGCGGCTTTGCTTTTAAGAACAACTATTACCAAAATGATTGCCGAATTGAAAAATACTGAAGACAAGGGAGCTGAAAAGTCATGTTGATTGTTCTTATAGCATTTGCCGCTTTTTTATTGATGGGAATGCCTGTTGCGTTTTCGATAGGAATATCGGGTTTTTTGTGGTTTTTGCAGCATCCAAATCTTCCTATTACCATACCAATTCAAAGGGCTCTTTCTCAAACCCAAAATTTTACTCTCTTGGCCATTCCTATGTTTATTCTTGCAGGAAATGTGATGAACTACGCTGGTGTTACGAAAAGACTTCTTGATTTTGCTTCATCTTTGACTGGTCACATGAGAGGAGGACTTGGTCAAGTTTCGGCAGTCCTTTCAACTTTAATGGGAGGAGTTTCTGGTTCAAGTATTGCTGACGCAGCTATGGAAACAAGAATGCTCGGGCCAGAAATGCTCAAAAGGGGATATCCAAAAGGTTTTGCCGTAGCTGTTAATGTTTGGACATCGCTTATCACGCCAATAATACCTCCAGGAATTGCATATATACTCTATGGCACCATAGGTGGAGTTTCCATAGGTAGATTGTTTGCAGCTGGTATTTTACCTGGGTTGCTTTTGATGGTTTCGTATATGATTGCTATTTCAATATCCGCAAGACGATTAGGATTGAAACCCGAAAGGCCAAAGAGAGCTTCGTTTTCGGAAGTTAGCTCAGCTTTCATAAAAAGCGTGTGGTCACTTGTCTTCCCTGTTCTTTTGATTTTTGGACTTAGGATGGGGATGGGGATATTTACTCCTTCGGAAGTAGGATCATTTGCGGTACTTTATGGTTTGCTAGTGGGCTTTTTGATCCACAGAGAGCTTGATTTGAAAACCTTTTTAACAAAGACAATGAGTGATACCATTGGTGATATTGGGAGTGTGATGGCGATAATAGCACTTTCAGCAATTTTTGACTACGGAATGGTTTGGGAAAGGATACCTGAAAAGCTTGCAAATATTCATGCTTGGTATAAGCTCAAATCCCACGATCTTAATGCTTATAATCGTAATGTTCTTAATCTTTGCGGGCTTGTTTATTGATGCCACGGCACTAATCCTTATGACGACTTCTGTTTTCCTTCCAGTAGCCCGTCGAATAGGCATCGATCCAGTTCACTTTGGGCTTGTTTTCATTCTTGCTGCCGCCATGGGCAATCAAACACCACCCGTTGGTGCATCGATGTACGCCGGTTGTTCGATTCTGGGAGCAAGTGTTGAGGAGTACACAAAGGCTTCTGGTCCTTTCTTTGTGGCAGCAATACTTGTTATTCTTGCTGTAATTTTCTTCCCGCAGATTTCCTTGATCATACCAAATCTACTCTTTAAATAATAAAGGAGGTTATAGAATATGAATTTCACAGGAAAAGTAGTTTTGATAACAGGTGCTGGAAGTGGTATAGGAAGAAAAGCAGCGATTATGTTTGCAGAAAGAGGTGCGAAAGTTGCAGTTAATGACATATCAGAAGAAAGAGGGAATGAAACTGTTGAAATGATAAAACAAAATGGAGGAAATGCTGTTTTCATCTTTGGAGATGTATCAAATTCGGCTGACGCAAAAAGAATAGTAGAAGAAACTGTGAGACATTTTGGACGTCTAGATATCCTTGTCAACAACGCAGGAATTGTTCCAGCTGGAAAAGTTGAGGATGTAACTGACGAAATTTTTGAGAAAACTATGGCAATAAACGTGAAAGGTCCTATTATGCTTTCTAAGTATGCAGTTCAGGAGATGAAAAAGCAAGGCGGTGGAGTAATCGTAAATGTATCATCAGTTGCAGCGCTTAAAGGCATTGCTGATAGATGTGTTTATAGCGTTTCAAAAGCGGCCTTGCTTGGTTTAACAAAATCAATGGCACTTGACTACGTCAAGTACAACATCAGAGTGAACGCAGTTTGCCCAGGAACAACTTATTCTCAAGGTCTTGCTGAAAGAATTAAAGCTTCACCTGATCCGGAAGCCACTTTGAGAGAAATGATAGCTCGCCAACCTGTCGGACGGTTGGCAAAAGAAGAAGAAATAGCTTTTGCAATCCTTTTTGCTGCATGCGACGAAGCTGCTTTCATGACAGGCAGTTATATTGTGATTGATGGTGGTGCAACAACTGCTTAATTTGAAGCATGTTTTGAAAGGTTATAAAAATCTAGTAGATTTAGGTTGTCGTAGAGGTGAATGAGGTGAATTCTGTATTCTTGGGACTTGACATAGGAACAACCGGCGCGAAATGTTGTGCTTTCGACGAAGAAGGCAACTTGATTTCTCTAGGAAGACAAAACTACGGGGTCATTCAACCCAAAGCTGGTTGGGTTGAACAGGACCCCGATGAGATAATCAACGCAGTTTTTGATTCCATCAAGCAATGCTTGCATGGGCTAAATCAAACTCACCAAGTTGAAGCCATTGGTCTAAGCAGCATGTTTCACAGCACACTCTTGGTTGACGCACAGACGCAAAAACTCACAAATCTGATAATTTGGGCAGATACAAGGGCAGCTCATATTTTGAAGAACTATCAGGAAACTTTCTGGCATCTTTACCCTCTTACAGGTTGTGTTTACCATGAGATGTATCCACTGGCAAAACTCATTTGGTTAAAACTGGAAAGACCAGATCTGCTTGAAAAATCAAACAAAATAATTAGTATTAAAGAATACGTACTTTGGCACTTGGCAAATACGATGGCTGTTGATATTTCAATTGCCTCTGGAACTGGTTTGTTTAACATTCACACAAAAAACTGGGAAAAATCAATCTTTGATGAATTGAAAATTGATATATCCAAGGTGAACCAAACGGTTGCTCCTTCAACAATCGTTGGGTATATCACAAAAGAATGCAGCAACGAAACAGGCTTAAAACAAGGAATTCCAGTTATCATCGGAGCAGGTGACGGAGCTCTTTCCACTCTCGGTTCAAATTGCTTAGATGAAAGCAAAATGACCTTCATGGTTGCTACAAGTGGTGCTGTTAGAAAAATCTCGAAGAAACCAATAATCGATTCTCAAAGAAGAACCTGGTGTTACATCCTTGACGAAGAAAATTGGTTGCCTGGTTCTGCGATCAACAACGCTGGAATAGTCATGAGTTGGTATGTGAAGAATTTCTATGCCAATATGATAGATGAAAAGATTGATCCGTACAAACTCATGGAAAAATGGGCTTTAGAGATTGCAGCAGGTTCGGAAGGTTTGATCTTTCTTCCTTTCTTGACAGGTGAAAGAGGGCCTTACTGGAACTCAAACGCAAGAGGTATAATTTTTGGAATGGCGCTTCATCATGACAGAAGACATCTTGCAAGAGCCATTGTTGAGGGTGTTGCTTTCAGAATGAAAAGTATATACGAAGCTCTTTGCGATGTGGCAGGTAAGCCAGAAAAAATCATAGCAACCGGCGGATTGATGAAATCAAACCTTTGGGCACAGATTTGTGCTGATGTGTTAGGAACAAGTATTCATCGTACAAACGTTGAGGAAGCTTCCTCTTTTGGAGCAGCAATAATGGCTATGAAAGGAGTAGGTGTCATAAAAAATTACGATGAAATTCTTTCGAAAACGGTTAACATCGTTGAAAGTTTTAAGCCAATCGAAGAGAACCAAAAGATTTATTCCAAGCTTTATGAAATCTACAAGGATATATACACTAAACTGCAAGAAGATTTTATTTTCATAAGTCACTTTCAGCAGGGAATCCTTCCCTAAATGATTTTGCTCTTCTATTATAAACTTTACTGATCATTAGTTTCATTCATCATAATGTGTTTGACACATTGCATTTTCTGGAGTTATAATAGGTTAACACCATCGGGGAGGGATACGGATGAAGTGGGTCGCGTTCTTTCTCGGTGCGGTAACGATGCTGATTCTTGTTTCGTGTACTACACCGCCTGTTTCCAACGGTAAAACTCCCATGGAGCTTGCCCAAGATTTGATTGACAAAGTGATGGGAATTACTCCAATCTCCGCCTCAGACTGAGGATGAAGCTTTTGAGATGCTCAGGCAAATTGTTTATGTTCGAGATGAAGATGCAGAAAATGATGATGTTAAAGAAGCAGTTCTTGACATAAGTGGGATCTTCGCAATTAATTTTCTTTCCCCATCTACCGCAACCAACATTGAAGTGCTTTCTGTGACGGAGTTTGAGAATCTGAAATTCCTTCCTTTGATCATATCTGGCAAACCAAATTTCGTTGACAGGGTTTTCATTGTAAACATGGTTTGCGAGTTTGATCAAGAATCAACTCAAACAAGCTGCAATTTACCTATGATTACAATCAACAATGTTAATGACAAAGCTTATTTCTTCACCGTCTTTGTCGAGGAAACCAATGGTTCAACGGAAGTTAAGATGTACCCGCAGTTGCCAGAATGGCTTCCTTAAAACCTTAGGGCATCAATACTTCAACTTCGACACCGCAAGTTTTGTTTTTTGGATTCTCAATGGCTTGCGGATCTTATGTCAGACAATTGTATAGATGGCTTTCAGAATAGCCAGTTGAACTATCCGAAAGGTCATGGCATCGGTTCGAATCTTGGTTTCTTTGGTATTTGTTCTGAGCACTACTGTTGACAGTTTCGCAAGACTTGATTTATCGTTGCCAGTTATCGTCACAACTGGAATCTTTAGTTGTTTTGTCTTTCTTGCAACCTCAACGATACCTTTTGACTCTCCAGTGTGAGATATCGCAGAGACCAGATCAGCCGGTTTGGATATGGCGAGTAAAGTAACCATAGCTTCACTTTTTGCACCTGTCATCTTTGTCAAATCACTTATGGAGGATTCAAGAATCCTCTGTGGATTTTGAAGGACTATATCGGCTATCCTTCTTTCAGTTTCGGTAAATGAGTTGTACTTGTTTCTTATGTTTTGTAGAACGTCCATTTTCGTCACGCCCACTATGACCATTATACATAATTTGTTTCTTTTTTCACATGTTTGCTCTGATTTCGCGGGTTGTTTCAACGACAATCAAAGCAAACGTTTCACAAAGAAATTAAAGAGGCTGCCGTGGGCAGCCTCACTTTTGCTATTGTTTCAGCACCTCGTCCCACGTTGTAACTGGCCAAGCTGTTTTGAACAATTCTTCAACAGCAGGTTTTGCTTTCTCTCTTAACTGTTGTGCAACGGTTTCATCAAGAGTTAATACTTTCATTCCTTTGGCTTTAAGTCTTTCGATTATATTGCTTTCGTTTTCTTTCAATCTTTGTGTAGCCCAGTTGCATGCCTCGGTCATCAGATCAACCACCAATTTTTGATCATCTTTTGAAAGCTTATCAAAAGTCGGCTTGTACATCATAACCCAACCGACACCACAAAGGTGGTTTGTCAAAGTCAGATAAGATTGAACTTCGTAAAGCTTGAAAGACTCAATTTGTGTTAAATCACCTTCAGAAGCTTCTGCTCTTTTTTCCTTCAAGGCATTGTACAGGTCGGTCAACGGAACTGTCACAGGTGTGGTACCAAGAGCTTCCCAGATCTTCACCCATGTTGGTACAACTGGCAATCTCAGTTTCAGACCTTGTAGATCTTGCAATGATGTTATTGGTTTGTTGGATGTGAATTGCCTATAACCGCGGTAAACTGTTCCAAGGCAAATCATATTGCCTTTCTCTGCAATCAAAGATTTTGCTTTTTCTCCTATGGGTCCGTTCCAAACCCTCAAGAAATGTTCATAGTCTTTTATGACGAAAGGCGCGTTTACAAAAAAGTACTCCGGGGCAAAGACCTCGACTGGACGACCACCAGTGAATTGCAGATCTGCAGCTCCTGAGGCACACAAATTGTTTGCTTCTTCTTCGGAAACTTGGCCTGCTGAGATCTCCACAGTGATCCTTCCAGAAGTTCTTGTTTCAATCAACTCTTTGAATTTTTCAGCGGCCTCAACCAAAATATGTCCTTTCTGAAACGGCGAGACAGCTTTAAGAACGATTTGTTGACCAATTACGGTAGCAACTATCAGGATATAGAGTGCCAAGATAACCAACAGTTTTCTCACAAATATCCCCCCTTGTATTAAAATAAGTTGCTCACACTTTCATTTTGGATACTTCACAACAGTTTTATTTTTCTTCCTTCTTCTGCTGACAAATAAGCAGCGTACATTATCTTGGTGGTTTCTTTCGCAAGTTCAAAACCACTCAGCGGTTCTCTATCTTGCAAAACAGCTAACGCGAAATCTTTCATCTCTTGAGGATAACCTCTTGTCCAAAATTCATCAGCAGATGGAAAGCTGTAGCCTGCCTTTGTTTCAAGCTTTTCGGATATGTATTCGTTACCCCAAACCTGATCGTTTGGTCCGTAAGCAATCATCGAGTTGTTTGGAGTGATATTTGCGATTACTATTCCCGTTGAACCATATATCTCTACTTTGTTCTTAACACCACCAAGGCTTACATCTGTAGAGAAAACCGTTGCTTTAGAACCATCTTCAAACTCAATGACAACCAATGACCAATCTTCAACATCAAACCAATCTTTCACGACATAACAAGGTTTGTCTTTGAGAGAATCTGATTTGGTAAGAAAGGCAATCTCTCCATAAACTGATACAGGTTTTATCGGCTTTCCATTTTTCACAAGTCCTTCAAAAGCTTTCAAATCAATTACCGCTGCTATTGGATGTGAACCAAGCCGCATCAAACTACCTCCGCCCGAAGTTCTCCATCTACGAGAATATGCAGCTTGTGAGCCAGAATGACTGCATTCTGCTCTGATATCAAAAACGAACATTTGAGAAGATTCTATCAATCTTTTCATTTTCATTATTGCTGGTGCATACACCCAGTTTTCTGCGTACATGAACTTAACTTTTGACTTTTTTAGCATTTCTTCTATTGATTCAACTTTTTCTAAGACTTTTTTATACATGTGTGCCTTTGAAATTTGTGTTCCGATAGATTCCACCTCAGGGAAATCTTCACCAAAATATCCTGTTAATGGTTTCTCACATATTATGTGCTTTTTATTTTCGCACGCGCATTTTATAACCACATCGTGAAGATCCGTTGGGGTACAAATATCCACAATATCTATTTCGTCGCTTTGGCATAACTGCTCAAAATTGTCAAAAACTATTGGGATGTTATATTGTTTTGCAAAGCGCTCAGCGTTTTCTCTTCTTGAAGCACATACACCTTTTACTTCAATCAAAGTATCGTTTTCTTTGAATGCTGCTACGTGAATCTTTGCTATAAAACCAGCCCCGACCAAACCTATTCTCACCTTCTTCATCAAGATCACCTCACAAAACAAGTAAGAACGGTCTAATAAATTCCATTCCATTGACTTCAATTTTTATAGTTGGAAAGATAAAAGGCTTTGTTATCATGATTGGTCCAGAATGCGTGGCTATAAACCCATCTTCAGATTTTGTTCCACTGATCGTTGGATTCCAGCAGAAAGCTTGATTGTTTCTTATTATTTCTTCAGTTTGAGGAGTTACTCGAATATCTCGAGCGTAATAACCCATTGCTCCTCCTTGATGATGAAGCCTCCATTCACCGTGGTATCCTCGCTTTTCGTATTCCTCTATCGCAGCAAGAACAGGTTCATTCATTTTCTTTCCTGGTTTAGTTTTTTCAATCATTATGCATTCAATTTCAATATTGTCTTTGTACTGCTTTATAAGATCTTCTGGTGGCTTTCCAAAATGAACCATCCGTGTTATGGTGGTTATCAATCCTTTATATCTGGCGTTTACGGAAACCATCAAAAGCTTTTTAACTTTTTTAGTTGTTGGAATAGGATGTCTGTACAGTTTTGCTCTTTCATCCGCAGCTACCATGAATCCAGTTGGATCTATTCTGTATTTCCAAAGTTCTTCACTTATTCTTCCTGCTATCTCACATTCCATATCGCCGGGCTTGGTGAAAAGCAAAACACTTTCCAATACTCTTGATAGTTTTTCACCAAGGTAAAGATAACGCTCAATTTCTGGTTCCAAGAGCTCATATCTGAGTTTGTTAATCTCTGGTTCCATATATTTCAAACCAGAAATGTTAACATCGCAGCCAATTTCACCGTTTTTTACAATTTCTCTGACAATCTGCAACTCCTTGTTCTCATACCATTCGTATTCGATCAATTTGAAACCCAGTTCACCTACTTCTTCATCTCTCATTCGTGGTGCTTCTATTTTGTTGGCTATTACGTAACAATCATCGTAAGTTATTAACACAGAACTAACCCCAATTTCTGTTGCTATACCTACCATGTTTAAACCTCCAGCAGTTATCCAAGAGAAATTCGCTTGTTTTTTGAGCAAGATGGCCGAAAGTCTCTCCTGCTCCATCAAAGCTCTAACTTTTCTGAGTTTTTCGTTCACTTCTTGTATTCGCTCCACGGTCATGCCTCCTTTTTCTTAAAAACAAAGTAGTTAATCAATGGAATAGCAGCCGAGACAATTGCAAGCAGCAGTAAAGTCAAGGATATTGGACGTCTGAACAATACCGTCCAGTCGTTTCGAGCTGTGAGAAGTGCTCTGTTCAAATTCTGCTCTGCCATTGGTCCAAGGATCATCCCCAGAACAAGTGGTGGTAAAGGAAAACCGTACTTCTTCATGAAATAGCCAATAATTCCGAAAACCAGTGCCACACCAACATCGAAAAAGTTGTTGCGGAGTGAAAAAGAACCAACAACCGCAAGAACAAGGACTATTGGCATCAGATACTCATCGGGAATCCTCAGAATACTTGGTGCGAACATTATGGCAAGAAAACCGCAGGCTAGCATCATAAACTGAATAACAAACCAACCTGCAAAGAAGGAGTATATTACGTCAGGATGCTGGGAGAACAACAGCGGTCCTGGCTTAACACCTATCAGTATAAGTGCTCCCAACATGACTGCTGTTACGGCATCGCCGGGTATTCCAAGTGAAAGAGTAGGAACCATTGCGCCACCTGTTACAGCGTTGTTCGCCGTCTCACAAACAGCGACACCCTCTAAGGCACCGCTACCAAAGTTGCTTTTATTCTTCGACCACCGTCTCAACTCATTGTATGCAAGGAAGGTCGCAATGGTTCCCCCGGTTCCTGGTATGACACCGATAATGGTCCCTATTATCGATCCAAACAAGATGGGGATTAACAACGAACGAAACTCTGCGGCAGTGAGCCATAAACCACCTGTCTTCACTGCCATCTCAGGTTTCTGGCTTCTATCCAGCCTTTCCAAAACTTCTGAAATGGCAAAGACTCCAATCAAGACAGGCAGAAATTCTATGCCGTTTGCAAGTTGATCAATTCCCAAGGTCAAGCGTATCGTGCCTCTAATGTTGTCAATCCCTATCATCGCAAGCAAAAGTCCCAAAAGACCTGAAATAGCACCTTTGAGCAAACTCTTACCCGAAACACTTGCGATTATCGTAAGTCCAAAAACAGCCAGCGAAAAGTACTCGGCCGGTCCAAATTTCAAAGCCATCTTAGCAAGAACAGGAGCCAAAAAGATCATGCATATTCCGCTTGCAAGTCCTCCGAAAACCGATCCTATAAGTGCTGCGCTAAGTGCTTTCCCTGCCTTGCCTTGTTGAGCCAAAGGGTATCCATCGATGGCTGTGGCAGCAGCTGAAGGAGTTCCAGGAGTTCTGATCAAGATAGCCGAAATCGAGCCGCCAAACATTGAAGCGCAGTACATACCGGTGAGCATCAGCAAAGCGCTTTTCGGATCAAGATAATAAGTGAACGGTAGAAGCAAGATTATTCCCATTGAAGAGGTAACTCCCGGAAGTGCCCCTACGACAATCCCTCCTAATACTCCTAGGAGCATTAAGAAAAGATTTGAAGGCAAAACAGCGATTTTCAAACCTTCTATCCAATAACTTATCATCATTTGTCATCCCCTTGATCAAAGAGAAAAAGATGGCAATAAAACCTTGAAAACTTGAGTGAATACGTAGTAGATGACGATAGTACTCAGTACACTAACCAGCACATTCAATAGGAATTTCCGTCCACCGAATAAGTAAATTGTTCCAAATATCAGAAATGGTGTTACTATAAGAAAACCTAGTTTGTCAAGAAGAAAAACATAGAGAAAGAACATGACTCCCAGGAAGGCTATCTTTTTCAACACTGATAACTTAAAAGTTTGTCGCAACTGCGGCTTTACAAACAATCCTTTGATGGCTAATCCAATTCCGCAAATCATTAGACAAATTGTTATAAGTTGCGGAAAACTAGCAGGACTTAGTCCAATTTTGGCAGGCTTGATACTAAGAGTATCCAAATAGAAAACCAATCCAATTACAAAGATCACTAGGCCCGAAAGAAAATCGCTGTTTTTAAATCCCACCTTGATTGACACCCCCACCCCCCGCCATCAAAGGCGGGGGAAAGAATCATTTGCCATATTTATTACCAAGTTTTTTCTCTTTCATCAGCCTTTCCCAATAGTCGTTTTGTTGCTTAACAAATTGAGCAAAAGTGGCTGAATCCATGTAGGAAATTATATTTCCCATCTCTTTCGCTTTGGCCTGGAATTCAGGATCATTTATACATTTGTAGAAGATATCATGCAGTGCTTGAACAATTTCCGCTGGTGTACCTTTTGGTGCCGCAACTCCTCGCCACATACCTAACTTGAAATTGATTCCAAGTTCAACAGTTGTTGGTACATCTGGGAAAACATCGAGTCTTTTTTCGCCTAAAACTGCTAGGACTCTAAGTTGACCTGCTTGAACATTTGTCACACCTTCTGGGGCTGCAGCCATCACTGCATCGATATGCCCACCAACAAGTGCTGTGACAGCTGGTCCGCCTCCTTCAAATGGTACATGCGTAAACTTAACTCCTACGAAATCTTCAAAGGCAACTGCCACTAAGTGGTTCCCTCCTCCTGCTCCACCATTTCCCATTGTTATTGCTCCTGGGTTTGCTTTAGCTGCTTGAATGAGATCATTTAAAGTTTTGTAAGGTGAGTTTGCGTTTACAAGAATATAGCTTGGATCATGTACAATGTTTATAACGGGCACAAAATCATCGATTGTGAATTTTACTTCGTCCCAGTGCATTTTAACAAGTATTGGAAATGCAAAGGACAACAGTGTGTAACCATCTGGTTTTGCCTTCAAAAATTCCATTGTTCCAGTCACTGCGCCAGCACCAGGAATATTTCTGATCACAAGAGGTTGTCCATTTGCATATTTTGGGAAAACAGCCGCAATGGCTCTGAAGATCAAATCTGTTGCGCCTCCAGCGGACCACGGAATGATGATCTCTACCGGTTTTGTAGGAAACTGTGCGAAGAGCATCCCAACAGCTAAAATGCCAACAAGTACCATAAGAAGGCCATTTCTTCTCATAACATCACCCCCCTTTGATTTTTTTCATAACTTCACAAAAATATTTTCTATGAATTATTGGTTTTTGTGGTCATCCATAAAAAAATTTTATCATTCTTGCTACCGCATTTTATTACAAAATGGTTTCTTATATGTGGCAAAAACATAATATTCGTAAACAAGTTGCATAATAACTAATGTTGTGTTAAATAAATTTGATAACCAGAGAGGGGAAATAACATTAAATTCCCACCTATTCGTTTAGTACATTACTTTACATTGAACAATAAAATGCCAATTTAAGCGGAAAGATAAGATAAAATATCATGTGAAAAATATACAAAATGCGAAGCAAAAAGATTCTTACGACAGAATCGTTATAAGCATACTAGATGAAAAACTGCTGGGGGTTGAAGAATGCTCAAAAGGACCTTTCTTCATTTTCCAAACGTTGGTGAAAGACGAGAAAAACTGCTTTGGAAATATGGTTACCTTGACTGGGAAGATATTATCAATTTACCACCACCTTCAGGTTGGAGCCGCTTTTGGCTTGAGTGGCAAAAGGAGGCAGAAAGATCTTTGGTAGCATTGGATCAAAAAAATTCAGAATACTTTGCTCTTTCTTTGCCCACATCGCACTGGTGGAGAGCTATTCCGGAGTTTTTAAATGAAGCTGTATACTTGGACATTGAAACCGATGAGAAAATGGACGTTACAGTCATAGGTTTAGCGGATAGGACAACTTACTACGCATTTTTGGAAGATGAGGAAATTGACAAAGTGTATGAAATAATTTTCAATGCCAAAATGCTTGTGACCTACAATGGTAAAAACTTTGATGTACCTATTTTGAAAAAGAAATTCAAGGATTTGAAATTTCCAATTCTTCATATAGACCTTTGCCCATTGTTTCGAAGGCTTGGTTATAAAGGTGGTTTAAAAGCCATAGAAACTCAACTTGGAATAGAGCGTTCCCATCAAACTCAAGGTTTAAACGGTTGGGATGCGGTTAAATTATGGCAAAAATGGAAGTATTTTAAAGACAAGCAGGCTTTTGAAACGCTTTTGATGTATAACTATGAAGATGTGGTTCATTTGAAAAGCCTCTTGAAAATTGCCTACGAAAAACTTTGGAAAGCCACAATTGAATTAGTTTGAGATTTTTAGAATTCTCTAAACAGATTTTTGACAGAATAATTGAATAACTTTATAATATAGTTGAACAATTGTTCAACTGTAGGTGATAAAAATGAAAGCCAAAAACATTTGTGACATAAACAAAATTCATACAAAAAAGATACAGAAAGCCTTGCAAAATCTTCCTTCTGAAACAGAGATAAACGAAATGTCGGTTCTGTTTTCAACCTTGTCAGATCAAACTCGATTGAAAATCCTTTATGCTTTGCTTTCACAGCAACTTTGTGGTTGTGATCTTGCGAAAATCACCTTGGTTTCGAAATCAGCCGTATCCCACCAAATGAGGATTTTAAAGATGACGAAGCTTGTTAAAGCCAAAAGAGTGGGTAAACAAGTTTTTTACTCGATAGCCGATGAGCATGTGAAGCAAATCTTGTTGATGGCTTTAAGCCATGTTAGGGAGGAAGAAAAGTGAGACGAATTTACAAGCTGAAAAACTTGTGTTGCCCCAATTGTGCCAGGAGAATAGAAGAAACTATCAAAAAAACGAAAGGTGTAAAAAGCGTAAAGTTGAATTTTTCACTTGGAATTCTGAAAGTGGAGAGTGAAAAGGAAATAGATGTTCGCCGAATAGTAAAGTCTATCGAAAATGAGGTTGAAATACAAGAATTTCATCAAAAGAAAAATCATTTAGAACTTTTTGTATTGTTTTCATCGCTATTGTTGTTTGCTGCAAGCTTTGCTTTCAAATCTCCTTATGTGGCTATTTTTTCATACATCATATCCGGTTTTTCGGTGTTTAGAAAAACAGTGAAGAATGTTTTTACAAGAAGTTTAAAAACCATTTTTGATGAGTATTTTTTGATGAGTATTGCAACCATTGGGGCGCTGATCCTAAAAGAATATCATGAAGCTGCAGCAGTGATGGTCTTCTATCGATTTGGTGAATATTTGCAAAGTTTGGCAGTCAACAAATCTAGAAAATCTATTGAGGATTTGATAAACGCTATGCCAAAGTATGCTTGGCTTTTAGAAAATGGGCAAATTCGCAAAATTTCACCAGATAAGCTTGAAGTAGGCCAAATTATTTTGGTAAAGCCTGGCGAGAAAATTCCAATCGACGGTATAATCGTCGAAGGTAAAGCAATGGTTGATACTTCTCTTGTAACCGGTGAATCTTTTCCGCAATTTTTTGAATCACAGCAAGAAGTTAAAGCTGGTTTTATCGTAAAAGATTCGCCCTTAAAAATTAAAGTAACAAAACGCTATGAAGATTCAACTGCGACAAGACTTGTTCAACTTGTTGAAGCTGCTACAGAAAGGAAATCTAGAGTTGAAAAAGCTATAACAATTTTTGCAAGATACTATACTCCGATAGTCCTTGTTGTTGCATTTTTGACTTGGCTTTTCCCAGTTGTTTTTTTCAATCAACCATTTAAAGTCCGACTTTATCGAAGTTTAGTGCTTTTGGTTATATCCTGTCCATGTGCGTTGATGCTAGCTGTTCCACTTACATATTTTGCTGGTTTGGGTAAGGCTTCGAAAAACAAGATACTCATAAAGGGAGCAGACCTCATAGACACTTTGGCCAAAGCAAAGGTGGTTTTGTTCGATAAAACAGGTACTTTAACGGAAGAACAACATGAAATTGAAAAGATAGAGGTAACCGGCGAAATATCTTCCGAGCAACTATTGCGTTATTTAGCAAGTATTGAGAGATACTCAAATCATCCATTTGCAAAAAGCATAGTTGAAGCTGTTGGACAAGTAAATTATCCAGTCCAAAATTTGGTTGAGCTTCCTGGAATGGGAATAAAAGGGTTGGTTAACGGTGTAGAATTTCTTGCCGGAAATGATAGGCTTCTTCATCTTGAAAATGTTAAACATCCAAAATGGGTTTGCGATTCTGATCAAAAAAGCTCCATTCACACCGCCGTGAACAAGAAATTTTCTGGTAGTGTCTTTCTCAGGGAGAAGATCAAAAATTCTACAAAGGAAGCCATTCAAAAACTCAAAAACTTAGGAATAACCGTAAAAATGCTGACAGGAGATAAAAAAAATTCCGCTGAAAAAGTGGCAAAGCAGCTTGGGATAGAATTCAATTCTGATTTGCTTCCAGAAGAAAAGTACAAGATCCTAGAAAACGAGAAAAAATCAGGGGTGATTATCTTTGTGGGCGATGGCTTGAACGATGTTCCAAGCCTTTCAAAAGCAGACGTTGGAATTGCGATGAACACTGCTGACAACGAAGCGGCATTGGAAATTGCAGATGTTGTAATAGCCGATGGCGAACCTATAAAAGTTTACGAAGCCATTGAAATTTCAAGAAAAACGCGCAGAATAGTGGTTGAAAACATTGTGATAGCGATCGGTGTAAAAATCCTTTTCATACTTCTTGCAACAACAGGTACTGCCACCATGTGGCAAGGAGTTTTTGCCGATGTAGGTGTGGCTTTACTTTGTGTTTTAAACTCTATGAGAATTTTGCATTAAAAAACGATTTTCACATTCTCCAAATCTCGTAAGGTGATTTGAGGTAGTTGTGAAACCTTGCCGTTGTCCCTTCTTTGACGATCTCTCTGAAAATGTACATCGAAGGTCTGGGAGTTAACTGTTTGGTTTCATAATCTGTTTCAGCCAAACCAAATCTCATGGTGTAACCTCTTGCCCATTCGTAGTTGTCAACGATTGACCAATGAAGGTATCCTCTGACGTCAATTCCATCCTCGATAGCTTTTTCAACTGCGTACAGATGTCCAACAAGATGATACGGTCTTAACCAATCTCTGCAGTCAGCAACCCCGTTTTCCGTCACCATCAAAGGCAGTTTGTACCTTTCGTAAAATGCTCTCAAAAGTTTCAACAAACCTTCTGGATACGTTTCCCAACCAAAGTCGCTGACTGGCCTAAAGTCTTTTGAAAAGCCGCCGGGAGGACACGCATAGCCATAACCTTCCAAAATTTTCCAATTCAAAGCGATTTGTCCAAAATTCATCGGTTCAATTCTCTCAATCACCGTTCTTGTATAATAATTGACACCGAGAAAATCGACCTTTTCTCTCATATCTGGCCTATCTTGGAACAGCAATGAACCGTTGATTATCGAGTCCAAAAACATATAGTTCATCATGTACATCGCATTTTCTTCGATTTCTTTATCCCCGTTGAGAGTTTCATAGATTGAGGAAGCATAAATGATTCCAACAGGTTTTTCTGTGAGAAATTTGATTGCGTCGTAAGCCCTTGCGTGAGCTTGTGCTTGGTTGAAGAGGCTTTTCAAGTACATTTCTGGGCTGAAGTAAGAAGGTGGAAAGCCTCCTCTGGTCATGATGTAACCCATCTGGCTAACAACGTTAGGTTCATTCATAGTCGTGTACATGTCCACAAGATCGTCAAACTTCCAGGCAACGTATGCGGCAAACTTTGCAAATTCCACAACTGTTTTCTCGTTGACCCATCCGGTTTTCTCTGTTGGAATACCTCTGTGAACTGCCATTGGATCGTGGATCCAAATTGGAAGGGTGAAGTGAGCCAAGTTCAAAATCAACCTTAATCCTCTTGACTTCATATCCTTGAAGATTTCTCGATAATGCTCAACAGCGGATTTGTTGGCGATTTCGTCCAATTTTTCTAAAGAAGTTTTGTCGATCTTCACTTCTCTTATTCCGTTTTCGCTCACGACGTGAACTGGAACATCGAAGGTCGGTTTTGGAAATATCCTTGACCATTCGACGTTAACCCTCAAACAGTTCATGCCAAAATCCACTGCAAGTTGGTGAAGGTTTGCGTAGTTTTTCCAGTAACCAACTCCGTATTCAGGAAGGTGTCCACTGACAGTCCCCGTGAAGAGATTTTCCGGTTCTCTTACCCAAACAAACCAATCGGTGTTTGGATCAACGTCATCTTTACCATATCCCATTTCAACTTGAAAACCTGCCATCGACGCACCGAAAAGAAAATCCTTTGGAAACATACCTCACACCCCCACTTTTTCAACTTGTTCGGAAAGTTTTTGCATCTTTTCCTCAAGAATTTGAACATCCTTGGCAAAGCAAAAAGCCAGAATGAACAGGATCGCTGAACAACCAAACCAAAAGTATGCGGATAATTTTAAAGCTGCACCAAGCGAACCAAGGACAATCGACATACCTCCGCCAAACCATCTACCAACACCTGTTCCAAGAGAATCTGTCAGGTTGAATATCGAGAAAATCCTTCCTCGATCCTGCGGTTCGTTGACATTCAGTAGCATGAATTTGACATTTGGTCCTGTTAGACTGTCCATCAAGGCTGCAGAGAAACCTATCAAAGAAAGAACCAACAAACCGTTTCTGTAATCCATTGTCATCACAGTTAGCCAAACTCCAAGTGCTGTGGTTACCGCACAAAAGATTGGAACCAGCGATTTTGAGATCTTGTAAAGTCTTGCACCAATCCATCCTCCGACGACTATTCCAATGACATTTCCCAGCCCAAAGACCAGGAAAACCATTGTAGCCGCCTCAACTGTTAAACCTCGTTCTCGTCGGAAATATTCGATCAGGAAATAGGGAATGGCTCCCCAAGGTATGGTACCAGCAATGCCTTGAAGGAACAGATAAAGGTTCGTTTTAACCGAAACAAGTTTTGCATAATCTTTCAACTCTGGAAGCTTTGGGTATACATAACCTTTCTGGACCAATTCACCTATGCCTTTTTCAAACGCACCACGCTTTGGTTCTTTCAAAATAAATAAAGCAACGAAGGCAAGCACAACATTTGGAAGTGAGACCAAAATGAACGGAATTCGCCAGCCAAAAGTTGGTGCAACAAAACCTGCAACTGCCATTCCAAGGATGCCACCTATCGACATAGCTGATGATAGTAAAGCCACAACCTTTCCACGACTTATTTGATCATACATATCTCCAACCAAAGAGAAAACTATGGGAAACGATGCACCAACTCCTATACCAGTCAATGCTCTCCACATAAAGAATTGCCAATAGGTTGATGAAAAAGCCGTCATGAAGCAAGGAATCTCACCTACTAGAATCGAATAAATCAACAAATTTTTTCTGTTGTATTTGTCCGCAAGATAACCCCAAACAAGACTTATCAACGCTCCGACGATTGTAAAAACAGCTCCGATAAAACCTATCGCGGCATCGTCAACTTTGAATTCTGCTTGAATATCTCCAATGACAGGTGAAATCACCATTTGATCGGCGTTCAAAAGTACTAAAAGCACGAAAATAAAAAATGCCGAGATCCAATTTTTCAAAAAATTCACCCCTGAAAAATTTTGCCATAAGTTTATCTTAAAAACAAAGCACAAACAATTATGCCGGTTCCAACTATTTTAGCGATGCCAAACGGTTCGTGAAGAAAAACAAAGGCAAAAAAACTTGCAACTGCCGGTTTCAAGTAAACTGCAAAACTAGCTCTGGCTGGTCCAAGCTTTTCCATAGCCTTAAAATAGGTAACGTAGGCAAGTCCTGTCACAACAACAGAAGCGTACAACAGAACAAGCCATTTTGAAAAATCAATGCTTGGAAAGTTCATCTTTCCTGTGAAGATCAATATCATTCCATAGAGCAAGCCTGAAAAAAACATTGAATATGCGTTGGCTGTTAAAGAACCATGCTTTATGGTTAGATCTCTCATCAACACTGTATAAAGCGCAAATGTGATAGACGATAGCATTCCCAACACGATTCCGAGTGCGCTATCACCTGCCATCTTTCCGTAAGAAAGAATCAAAAGGCCTAACAAACCGATTATCAAACTTACGGTCTTTTTAAAGCTGTACTTTTCTTTTCCCATAGCGATGGCAAAAATTCCAACGAAAAGCGGATTTGTTGCAACCAAAGTCGCAGCCGTTGAAGCGTTTGAATGCTTTACAGTCAATTGCAGCAGTGTAAGTGAAACGATCACGTTGAGAGAACCAACGACGGTTAAGGCTAATAGGTCTTTGAATTTCACACGCTTTCTTGCAAGCATCAAAAGAAAAAGCCCACCGACAGTTGCCCTGAAAAAGGTGAGAAAAAATGGATCAACAACTCCCATGAGAGGCTTTGTCAAAACCTCAAAAGACGACCAAGCAAGCAGTGTTATAAGCAAAAACAAATAGCTCAAAGGTTATCCCTCCGTTTCTTTGTTCATTTCCTCGATTGCTTCCAAGAAGATTTTAACCACTTTTGGGTCAAACTGCGTACCGCTGTTTTTCAAAAGCTCTTCTTTTGCCTGTTCAATCGTCATGGCTTTTCTGTAAGGTCTATCGGATATCATAGCATCGAAGGCGTCTATCACACATATTATTCGCGATTCTATCGGTATTTGATCAGCTTTCAATCCCTCTGGGTATCCCTTTCCATCGTACCTTTCATGGTGGTACATAACGATTTTTGCTATTTCATCAAGTCCCCCAGCTTTTAAAAGTTGTGCACCTATCACTGGATGGGTTTTAACCTTTTCATATTCCTCTGGATCGAGTCTGGAAGGTTTATTCAAAATCTCTTTGTCCACAGCAAGTTTTCCTATATCGTGAACCAAAGCTGCCCAGCTAACAAGTTCTGCTCTTCTTTGATCTAACCCTAATTTGAGAGCCACTTCTTTGGAAAGCTTTGCCAACCTTTTTGCGTGATCTGCAGTGTGAGGTTCATAAAGTGATAGGGAAGAAATCAAAACGTTGATCACTTTTTCGGAGAGTGATTCTCTTTCTTTAAAATATTCTCGAATTTGCATAAATATGTTAAAAAGTTTGGCAATAGCATTTAAAAACTTGATCTCTGCTGAAAGTAAGGGGGATTTTCTAGTTATCAGCAAAGCTAGTTGTTCATTAATTGACAACATCGTTGTTGACTGTTGGCTGAAAACCATACCTTGTACGAATTCTAGTTTTATGCCTTTAGTGTTGAGAATACGAACATCAGCATCTTCAAATACACTCAAGAGAGTGGCTTTTATTTCTTCTTCTACTTTCTCTTCATTACATATAGCTATATCTGCGAGTTTTTCTAAACAATTTGAAAATTTCTCTGTGGAGTTTTCCAATTCTTTTAGTAAACGCGAAAGTTCTTCGTTCATCGCATCAAGTTCTTGAATTTGAGCTTGTAGTTGTTCATTCATCGCAAGCAGTTGTTGATTCATTGCTTCTATTGTTTGTGCACGTGCGTCCAACTCTAAATTTGCTAAATTAAGCTCTTTTTCCTTTTGGTACAATGCTTCTTTTGCGCTTGTTAGCTCTTTGCTCAAACTTTCGATTCTTTCATCACGTTCTGCCAATTCACTTTTCATTGCTGCCGCCATCTGTTCTGTTGCTTTTAACTTTCTTTCGAGAACATCTATTTTTTCAGTTTGTGCTTGTAATATGGTTTTGTAAATTTGAAGATCATGTTTTTCTTCGGAAAGCTTACTTTCAGGTTCTGTAATGTCGCTGATTCTTTTGGCCAAGACCTTTTTGGTTTTGAATAGTTTGATCCACGACAACACCAAAGTTAAAGCTAAGGCGCTTGTAATAACTATGAGTACGACTGTCACTTTCTTCTGCCTCCTTAAACTTATATAATTTAAAAAAGCCCCTATAAGGGAAAACCTTATAGGGGCCTTGCAGGCAAGCATACTTAAGGTCAACAACTTTTAAAAATTTGAATTTTCGGGTTTGTTCTACCAATGATTGAGCTATTGCAGAAAGCTCTTCTGTAGAAGCACTCACTTGCTGGCTTGCGTCTGCTTGTTGTTTTAAAGCAGTGTTCATATCTTCAATTTGTCGAGCTATTTCCGTAACTGCGTTTGTAGCATTTGTCATTGCTGCGCTTATCTCTTCCGTGGATGCACTTAATTCCTCCGCGCTTGCCGCAACACTTTCTATCATTCCTGTTATTTCTTTGATTTCTTTCAATATGTTAGCTATCTCTGCCTTAACTACTGCCGATTGCTCAACTGTTGATGCAACCTGCTTAATGGACTCTTGTGAATCTCTTGTTGCCGTCTGCGCCGATTCGTAAATCCTTTCAAGTATCGCCGCTATCTTTTGTGTCGCGCCCTTGCTTTCTTCAGCAAGTTTTCTTATTTCATCCGCAACAACTGCGAAACCGCGTCCAGCTTCCCCTGCTCTTGCTGCCTCTATTGCCGCGTTTAACGCCAGCAAGTTCGTCTGTTCAGCTATGCTGTTTATCGTGTCAACTATTTGACTTATGTTCTTGGCATCTTCCATGAGCCTACCTAAGGATTTGTCTATTTTGTCACTTCCTACTCTAACAATTTCTATCAGTTTGTCTATTTGCATTACAGCTTGTTCACCTTTGTCAGCTGCCACTTGTACTCTACCTATTTTTTCAGTCAAACCTTGAGCAGCTTTTGACAAATTCTGTGCGCTTGCCGATATTTCTTCAACCCCAGAGTTAACCTCCTGAGCCGAAGCAGATATGTTTTGAGCATTTTTGTCTATGTTTGTCATTTGAGCTGACAATTCTTCGCTGGTAGCACCAACTTCTTCAGCTGCACTTGCAAGATTTTGAGCGGCAGAATTCACCTGCTCTGCTGCTTCACTAATGTGCGAGAAAGTTTCCCTAAGTGTATCTGCCATTTGTTGTAAAGCTTGCGCCATCTGTGCGATTTCATCTTTACCCTTTGCTTTGAATTTAACCGTCAAGTCGCCTTTACCAAATTGCTCGGCAGCTATTGCAAGGTTGCGAAGAGGTTTCGTCATGCTGTTGCTGAACAAAAGTATTACGCTGACAGCAACTGCTCCGATTATTCCAGAGTATAAGGATTGAAGTTATGACAGGTATAACCAGTCCTAAAACTTCCCTTTCAGGGATGCTCACAATAAAAGACCAACCTTCGGCTGCTTTGATCGGCGCGTAGAAGGTATACTCGACAACGCCGTCTTTTGTCGTTATCTTTTGATATCCAGTTTGTCCGGCAAGCATCTTTTTACCTGCTTCTTCAAGACCTTTATAACCCTGCGCAGATGACCGCAGAACGTTCAAGTTCATCACAACGTCTTTATTTGGATGTGCGATAACTAACCCACTTTGATCCACGATCCAACCGTAGCCAGCTTGACCGAATTTGACTTCAGAAGCGATTTGCCTGATAGTATCAAGTGGAAGAGTAGCACCAAATAAACCCAAAAGTCGACCATCAAAAGATCTAACGGGAACGCTCACAACTATGACGTACACATTTTGTGAAACCCTTGAAAGTTCAGGATCGCTCAAAGCATACTGTTTATTATTTCTAAAGATATCCAAGAAATATTGAGTGTTAGCTATGTTTATAACCGCGCCAGCAGTGGTGGAAGCGGTTCCATCTGGATAAGCGATGAAAAAGGTTTCAAAGTGTGGTCTTGTTTTCAACATTGGTGGAAGATACTCTTGCATCAACGATTTCCAATCACCTGTTAATAATGCGTTCCTTACTTCCGCTGTTTCAGCTAAGATCTTGACTTCTTTGATAATCCCTTCAAACCATCTATCGACTATGTCAGAACCCTTTACGCCAATTTCTTGGCTGAGGTTTGTCACGATCTTTTCAAAGTTTGAGTTGGCAACAAAATAACCAATTACAGCAGCTACACAAAGTAAGGCGGCAATAGGAGCAAGAAGAAATGCAAGCATTTTACCGCGGATACTCATAAAAACCTCCTCTTTTTTGAGATGCTTGTTTTTGTCGCTAGCTTTTTCTTGATCATAATCTATCAAAAAAAAAAAAAAATTTCCATTTTGTTAAGATTGAATTAATTTAAAAGATCAATCTATCGTAATTTTAATGACAACAAACCCTTAAATTTGAAAGTTATTTTGGTTTTTTTGAAAGTTAACTAAATTTAAAAAAAGAAAAACAAAATCTATGGTCGTCTATTATAATAGTTTTGATAACTTTTCAATTGGAGGGATTGCTTTGGCAAAAAGGCTTGCGGTGAAAGATAGAGAAAGGTGCATTGGTTGTTATTCATGCATGTTTGCATGCAGCAGAACTTGGCATAACGCCATTGGTATAGAAAAATCTGCAATGCGGGTGAGAAACTATCCGGGCGTTGAAGGAGCTTTTTCCGTCAGAGTTTGCATTGGCTGTCTGAAACCAGAGTGTGCTCAAGCTTGTTCCACAGGGGCTTTAAGACTTTCAAAAAGAGGTTTTGGGGTTGAACTTGAAAAAGAAAGATGCATTCACTGCGGCAAATGTGTTAAAGCTTGCAGCATAGGATCGCTTCAATGGGACGAAGAAACCAAGATGCCTTTGGTTTGTCATCATTGCGGAGTATGTGTCTTATTCTGCCCAACAAATGTTCTTGAGATGAGAGAGGTGAAGATAAATGTATAGAATGCTTGAAATAGATTTATCAACTGGCTTGACAAAAGTAAGTGATTTAACAGAACTTTTCAAAACTTTCATCGGAGGAACGGGTGTTTTAACGTATCTTGCCAGCCAAGAGCTTACAAATCAGTTGAATCCTTTTTCACCGGACGCTCCCATTTATTTTGCAATAGGGCCTTTCAACGGTTATTTTCCAACAGCTTCAAAAGCAGTTGCAATTTTCAAATCTCCCCTTACTGGCGATTTGGGTGAATCTCATGCAGGCGGAAGATTTTGGATGGAAATGCTGGCAGCAGGTTTTCATGTTATCAAGATCAAAGGTCAGGCTCCTGAACCAGTTTATTTGTCGATTGACAATGAAGAAGTAAGAGTTGTTTCTGCAAAAGCATTGTGGGGGATGAGCACCCTTGCGACAGAAAGAATTTTAAGAGAAAGGGAAGATGCAAGAAAAGGTAAAAAGAGTATCTTGCGAATAGGTCCAGCTGGAGAAAGATTATCACCGATAGCTTGTGTTGTAGTGGATTCTTCAAGGCATTTTGGACGTCTCGGACTTGGGGCCGTCATGGGCTCAAAGAATTTGAAGACGATAGTTATCTCTGGAAATAGATATCCAAAGATTGAAAATAAAAGACAGTACCAAGTTTTGTACGAAAAAATTTTCAAAGAACTTGTTTCTTCCGAAACAACTTACAAGTACCGTGACCTTGGAACTGCTGCAAACGTTTTACCGCTTTCCAAAATCTACGGTCTTCCAACGAGAAATTTCAGCCAAGGAATTTTTGAAAGTGCTTACAGAATAAGCGGAGAATACTTTGCAGACAATTATCTGGCCCAACAAATTTCTTGCGCACATTGTCCAGTCGGTTGTATACACGTCGCTGTTCACAGAGAACTTTTCAGCGACCCACATATGTTCAAACATGCAAAAGTCAGTTACGATCACGAATTGATATACTCGCTTGGTTCAAACCTTGGGATTGCCGACGCAGGACAAGTGTTGAAATTGATACAATTTGTCGAAAAACAAGGCTGGGACGCAATCAGCATAGGTGTAGTGCTAGCTTGGGCTACAGAGGCTTTCCAGCAAGGAGTTATTACCCTTAAAGAAACAGAAACACCTTTGAGTTTTGGTGACTTTGAAGCTTACATGAAGACTTTGAGTTTCATAGCGGAAGGGAAGAACGAGTTTTACAGAGACCTTGAAAAAGGAGTTTATTATTGTGCTGAAAAATACGGCGGAAAGGAGTTTGCAATGCATTTCAACAAAAACGAAGCGCCAGGGTACATGACAGGTCCAGACGCCTTTGTTGGCTATGCCGTTGGGGTCAGACATTCGCACTTGGATTGTGCCGGTTACAGTATCGATCAAAAGTACCTTGGGAGACAAGCTGATATCGAGAAAGAAGTCAAAGCAATGCACGACGAGGCAACGTGGCGAGTGGTTACCAACAGCTTGGTGACTTGTTTGTTTGCAAGAGGAACTTACACGAAGGAAATCGTTGTAGAATGTTTAAAATACCTTGGATACGATTTTGACGAAGAAAAACTCCTTGAGCTTGGAAAAATCATTCATGGAATGAAGTTTTTGGTTAAACATAAACTTGGCTTCAGCTTCGATAAACTACAACTTCCAAAGAAATTGACAAAGGTTTATACCTCCAGGGGTATGATTAAAGAAGAAGATTTCATAAAGCGAGTGGAACTTTACAAAAAGCTTGTCGAAGAGGATATGGAAAAAGCGAAAGAATTTCTCACAAATTTTTCAAAAAATGAGGATGTGAGAATATGAAATTTGCAGATACGCACGCACATTTACACTTTCCTCATTTTGAAGAGGACAGAGATCAACTGATAAAGCTTTTTCCATCCAAGGGCGTTGAATTTGTCATAAACGTTGGGATTGATGTTGAAGATTCTAAGAAAGCCGTTGAGCTTGCAAAAAAATATGAACGCATCTATTGTTCTGTTGGTGTGCATCCACACGAGGCTGGTAAAGTTAAACCTGATTATCTTGAAAAGCTCGAAGAGCTTACCAAGGAGAAAAAAGTTGTTGCAATAGGAGAAACCGGTCTTGATTATTATCGAAACTTTTCTTCCAAGGAAGACCAAACAAAGGTTTTCAAAGAACAGCTTCTTCTTGCAAAAGAATTGGATTTGCCTGTGATTATACATATTCGAGATGCTTACGAGGATGCCTATAAAATTCTTTCCGAAATTGGTCTGCCTACAAAAGGTGGCGTAGTTCATGCCTTTTCAGCTGACAGCGATTGGGCTTTAAAGTTTGTTCAGCTTGGTTTATTCATCGGAATAGGAGGTCCTGTGACTTATCCAAAAAACTTGAGTTTAAAGTCCGTTGTTCGAGCCGTTGGGATTGAGAACATTTTAACCGAAACGGATTGTCCGTACCTTCCTCCTCAACAACTTAGGGGCAAAAGAAACGAACCTTCTTATATTCGACTTGTACTTGAGGAGATAGCAAAAATATTGGATGAGGACGTTGAACAAGTGGCGCAAATAACTCTTGCAAATGCCAAAGAACTTTTTCTAAGTTAAACTCGTTCGATACCAAAGTTTTTCTTCATCCAAAGAACCGAAGGCATTGAAACAACAATTGCGGAGAAAAACAAAATCGCCGATATTGCAAAAACAAATCCATATCCCAACCTTGAAGCAACCGTAGCCGAGGCGATCGGTGTGAATATTCTTGTCAGTATGTTGAGACCTTGGAAAAACCCTTCCCACCTACCAAGTTGTCTTGGCGCAACTTGTTGTTTGATGGTTTCCTTTGCAGGGAACCAGAAAATAAAACCAATTCCCATGAGCACGTGTGAAGTGAAAAAGAGAATAGGATTCTGTATAATCCAGATCAGGAAATTGGCGGCTATCGCGGATGCCCCAAAAATAAGGTTGAACGATGGGTGACTTTTTACCTTACCCTTCCAAAAGATAGAGGTAGCAACCGTTGCAGAAAAAACCATTTCAAAGAGAAAAGGAGACCAGGCGGGCATTTTGAAAAGATCGATCAAGTAATACGAAATGATGAGAAAACTTGAAAAATTGAAAGCTGTGTAGCACAAATATTGATGCAACATTATGGAAAAGAAGATCTTAAGCCCAGTTGAAGCTATGACATGTTCAGAGTGCACCGTCGAACCGCTTTCAACTTTTGGAAGAATGAACAAATACGCAGCTGAATAGAAAACGTTTGCAAAGAAGATCATGAAGAATATCGATCTTAGAAAACTTTGACCTTGCATCAGTGGGGCGAACACAAAAACGAACAAAGCGTATGCTATAGCCTTTGTTGATTCGGTCATGAAAAACTCGAGTGAATATATAATTTCTCGTTGTTTCGGTGGAAACAAAGCCCTTTCGTACATGACAAGACAGGGGTAAAAGATGTCCGTGAAACTCAAAAACAACTGTGCGGCGGCAAAGGTCCAAACGTTGGTGCACAAACCGTATAATAAAGAACCGATACCGAAAATAGCCCTTGAAATTGCCAAACCGTACGTTGGTGGAAGCTTTTCAAACTTTCTTCCAACAAAGTAAGAAAGCAACGCTTGTAAAAACGAACTCAAACTGAACAACCATCCAACGCTTTCCAAGGATATGTTCATCAAATTCCCAAGCGTTGGAGCTGCGATCAAAGCGGAAAACGAAAAACCATTTATGCTGAATAAGATGAGAAATTTTTTGACATCTTTTGGCAGTTTTTCCCACGTCACAGGGATCACCAATGTGTATGTTACTATGGCGAACAAATTTTGGCAAGGAAATGCAGGGCAAAATTATTGTCAAGCAATGTTCATCTTTTAGAAACTTGATTGGTACAAAGGTGTTGTAGTAAAATTGAAGCTGAACCAAGAAAAGTTCCGGCGTAGCTCAACCGGCAGAGCGGGTGGCTGTTAACCACTAGGTTGGGGGTTCGAGTCCCTCCGCCGGAGCCATGAAGGGCTGGCAAATTCGCCAGCCCTTTTTTGTTACTATTCAACATCTTGCACGTTTGCACAAGTTTGCTATAATCTGCAAAAAAGAACTCTATTAGGGGGAAATCTTGTGACTAGAAAATTCATCGATTATTTTCCCGAACAAGTTGCAAATATTCAGCAAGTTGGAAGAAAAGCCTTGGAGCTTTTTAAATCCTTCGGTTATGTCGAAATCATGCCGTCGACTTTTGCAGAATATGAGCCAAGCGGACTTTACGAAAACACTATTAAGTTTGTAGATGCAGATGGTAGTGTGATGATTCTTAGAAAGGAGTTCACACCAAAAGCTGCTGAAATGGCTGTTAAGTACAACGGAAAGTATCCCATCAAGTTCTGCTATTTTGGAAGAGCATACCAACTTTTTGCAAAGGAAGCCGGGGAACTGAGGGAATTCTATCAAGCAGGATTGGAGCATTTCGATGTTGTGGACGATGTTTACGCTGACGTTGAGGTCATAGTTTTAGCAATAGAAAGTCTTTTGAGACTTGGGTTTGAAAACTTTACCGTTGACATTGGGGAGGTCAATTATTTTAAAGGAATAGTGGAAGCAATAGGACTGGACGACGGATCGTCGGAAGCTTTGTGTAAACTCGTCGATAACAAAGATTACATAGGCATAGAGAACTTTTTGATCAAAAAAGGACTTTCAAGTAAACTTGTTGACGTTTTTGGAAGACTAACACGACTTTATGGAAAGTGGGAAAAAATAGAATTAGCTTATCAATTCGCGAAGAACGAAAAATCAAAAAGGGCGGCCGAAAGGATAAGGGAAATTTACACGAATATTTGCAAGCTTGGTTATGAGAAATTCATCTCTGTGGACTTTGGTATGGTGAAACACCTTGATTATTATACAGGAGTCATTTTCTCCGGATATCTTGCAAACGTAGGTTATCCTATTTTAAACGGTGGAAGATACGATAATTTGTGTGAAAAGATGGGGAAAAAGCTGTATGCAATAGGTTTTGCTTTGAAGGTCGATGTTTTAAGTTCCCTTTTGAAAAATTCGAAAGATTTTCCAAAACATGCGATATTTTTCGATCAGGATAGTTTCACTTCAGCTGTAAGATACGCTCTGCAGAATAAAGACAAGTATTATTTCTACACACATCCGACTAATTACAAAACAGCCTTGATTTTGGCAAAGCAATTTGGATTTGAAAGGATAACGTATTTTTCTTCCAACAGCCCGGTGGTTGTCGATTTAAAAAACGGAGGTTAGAGAAATGATCAACATAGCTATGCCCAAAGGACGGCTGGCACTTAAAGTTGCTCAACTACTTGAAAAAGCAGGTTTAATAGAAGTTGACTTAGAAAAAATTGATGAGGAATCTAGAAAGTTGGTTTTAGAGTTTGAAGGTTTCAAATTGCTCTTGGTAAAACCGTTTGATGTTCCAACTTATGTAGAACATGGAGTTGCAGACGTTGGAATAGTCGGCAAAGATGTGCTTATGGAAGTTGGTGGAAAGGTTTATGAAATTTTAGATCTTAAAATTGGAAAATGCTTCATCGCCTTAGCTGGTCCTGCTGGAGAGGCAGAAAAGTTGAAAGCCAAACCAAACAAATCGATTGCCACGAAGTATCCGAATATCACAAGGATGTACTTTGAAGAAATTTTGAGTGAGAGTGTGAGCATAGTCAAGCTGAACGGTTCTGTGGAGCTTGCACCTGTACTTGGTTTAAGCGACATGATAGTCGATGTGGTTGAAACTGGAAGAACTTTGAAAGAAAACGGTTTGGAGGTTTACGAAAAGCTTTACGATATTACAGCCCGCTTAATCGTCAACCGTGCCAGTTTGAAACTCAAGCCTGAGGTAGAAAGTCTCATCGAAACCATCGAAAGGGTGGTTAAAAGTGAAAATAACAACGGCACATGATTTTTTCCACTTCAAAACTCAAAGCTTGACGTTGAATTTGTTTTTGGAGCAGGAAAAAATTGTTAGAAAGATTGTTGAGGATGTTTACATCAACAAAGATGAGGCATTGTTAAGGTACACAAGGCATTTTGATTGTCCAGATTTTCAATACGAAGATTTCGTTGTCAAAAACGAAGAGATTGAATTAGCCTATGAATGGTGCGAGAAAAACGATCCCGAATTTTTGTTGGCTGTTAAAAAGGCTTATGAGAATATAGAGTGTTATCACAAAAACCAGCTAGAAAAAAGTTGGTTTTACACAACTCAAAATGGATCAGTTTTGGGTCAGCTTATTTTTCCATTAAAACGTGTGGGAATTTATGTGCCTGGTGGTAAGGCAAGTTATCCTTCTACAGTTTTAATGTGTTCAATTCCGGCAAAAGTCGCCAATGTTGAAGAAATCGTTTTGGTTAGCCCTCCTAACAAGCAAAAAAAGTTAAACACGTATGTACTTGCGACCGCAAAAATTTGTGGAATTGACAAGATTTTCAAAATAGGTGGTGCACAGGCTATTGCAGCCCTTGCTTTTGGGACAGATATCTTGCCGAAGGTTGATAAAATCGTTGGGCCTGGTAATTTGTACGTTGCTCTTGCAAAAAAGATCGTTTTTGGAATTGTCGATATCGATTCAATCGCAGGTCCAAGTGAAGTTGCAATAGTTGCAGATGAAAGCGCTAATCCAACCTTCATAGCTTATGATCTTTTGGCACAGGCAGAGCACGATCCATTGGCAAGAACTTTTTTGATAACAACCTCAAAAGATCTGGCGACAGAAGTTTCAAGACAAGTTGAAGATATTCTGATGGCCGAACCCAACGAGATAGCTCGCGAATCGATTGAAAATCAAGGATTGATAATCTTGGTCGAAAAGCTGGAACAAGTAGTTGATGTGGTTGAAAAAATAGCTCCAGAGCACCTTGAATTGCTTTGCAAAGGCTGGGAGGATTTGCTGGTAAAGATAAAATCAGCTGGGGCTATTTTTGTTGGAGAATTTTCCCCCGAAGCGATCGGTGATTATTTAGCTGGACCGAACCACGTTCTTCCGACTCAAGGAACGGCTAGATTCTTCTCGCCACTTGGTGTTTACGATTTTGTCAAAAGAACAAGTTTGATAAAATATTCAAAAAGTGATTTTCTAAAAAACCACAGACACGCTGTCAAAATAGCTTATATCGAGGGTTTGAAATTTCACGCAAGATCTTTGGAAGTGAGGGAAAAAGATGTTCAAGAAGGAGCTTGAAAAAATTGTCAACTATTCAACTCATCTTTTTCAAGCGAAAATAAAAGCTGATGCCAACGAAAACCTGCTTGATTATCCAAGCAATTTGAGGCAAATTTTAAGAAAAACTGTTGAAGAAGTTTTTGAAAAGATGCGTTATTATCCTCAGATTGATTCTGAGAATTTGAGAAAAAGCCTGGCGGATTTTTACAAACTGGAAAAGGAAAACTTCATCGTTTCGAATGGTTCAGACGAGCTCATAAGGTTGATAATTCAAGCGACATGCTATCCTGGTGATAATATTTTAAGCACTTATCCTTCCTTTGCGATGTACAGAATTTCGGCAAATACGTTTGGTGTAAACCACGTGCCATTTCCGATAACAGATAAATGGGATTTGGATGTTGAAAAACTCATCTTTGTGGCAAAAGCAATGAGCAATTTAAAAGTTATATTCATAGACACTCCCAACAACCCGCTTGGCATAGCTTATTCTGTTGAGAAATTGGAATGCTTAATAAAAAACCTTCAAGACGTTCTTGTGGTGATTGATAACGCGTATGGTGAGTACTGCGACGTTGATTATTTTCCCTTGCTGAAGTATCCAAACGTCGTCTTGCTCAAAACTTTTTCAAAACTTGGTTTTGCAGGTTTAAGGTGCGGTTATGCCATCTCTTCAAAAGTTAACATAGAGTTTTTAAGCAAGATCAAGCCTCCATACAACGTGAACATTTTTGCTCAGGAAATTTGCATCAAGGTGCTGGAAAATTTTGATTTGCTCAGAGAAAACATCAGTTTGATCACAAAAGAAAGGGAGAGTATGATACAAAAACTTAAGCCATATTATTTTGTACCACCCTCAAAGGCGAATTTTGTTTCAATAATCGATTCAAACTGTCAATACCTTTATGAAAAGTTGAAAGCCAACGAAATTTTGGTGAAACTTTTCAGCTTTGATGACTTCAAACTTCTCAGAATAACTTTGGGTAAACCAGAGGATAACCGAACGATATTAGATCTTCTTCTAGCCAGTAAAGGCGGTGACAGAAATGCGACAAGCTGAGCTGAGTAGGAAAACAAAGGAAACGGATATTTATGTGAAGCTCAACATAGATGGATTTGGTCAAAGTAACATTTCTACAACAATAGGTTTTTTGGATCATATGTTGGACCTATTTTGTTTCCACGGCAATTTTGATTTAACCATCAAGGCATCTGGGGATACGAATGTTGATGAACACCATTTGGTTGAAGATGTGGGAATAACCTTGGGAAAAGCTTTTTTTGAAGCAATGGGAGATAGGCTTGGCATAAAAAGATACTCTCACATCGTTCTTCCGATGGATGAAGCGCTTGTTTTGGTCGCAATAGACTTGACGACCAGAACTTATTTGAACTTTGACGTAAAATTCAGCGGACAATTTCTTGGAACGATGAACGTTCAAAACATTCTGGAGTTTTTCAGAGCTTTCGTTGAAAACGCCAAAATGACGTTACACGTCAAAATGTTTGCAGGTATGAACGATCACCACATTTGTGAAGCTGTTTTTAAAGCCACTGGTAAGGTTTTGAAAGATGCTCTGTCAATTGTCGGTGAAAAACCATCTTCCACAAAAGGAGTGCTTTGATGGGCAAAATTTGCATCGTCGATTACGGCGTTGGTAATTTAAGAAGTGTTACGAAAGCTCTTGAAAAAGTTGGAGCGGAAGTTGTTGTTACAAGCGAAAGAAATGTTTTAAAATTTCACGATGTCGTTGTACTTCCAGGAGTTGGATCCTTTGATGCCGCAATCGTTAACTTACAAAGGCAGAACCTGATGGACGTGTTGATGGAAAAAGTAAAGAATGGCTTTGTTTTTGGTATTTGCCTTGGGTATCAACTTTTGTACGAAAGCAGCGAAGAAGGTGTTGAAAAGGGCTTGGGAATTTTAAAAGGAAAGGTTTGTAGGTTCCCAACCAAATCTGGTTTGAAAGTTCCGCACATGGGATGGAACAAGATAACGGTGGTTAAAAGTTCTTCCATTTTGAGCGAATTTTCTGATAAGTACGTTTATTTTGTACATTCCTACTACGTTGTGAATTTTGATAGATCCGTTGTTGCTGCTGTTTGCAACTACGGCATCAATTTCGACGCAGCCGTTGAAACCGAAAATATCTTTGCAACCCAATTTCATCCGGAAAAAAGCGGTAAGGTGGGACTTAAGATTTTGGAAAATTTCTTGAAAGTGGTGAAAAAAAGATGGTTGTAATCCCTGCGATAGACATAATGGATGGCAAGTGTGTGAGGTTGGAAAAAGGCGATTTCTCCAAGGTGGAGGTTTTTCAAGACGATCCTGCAAAACAAGTTTTGATGTTTCAAGAGCTTGGCTTTGAAATAGTACACGTGGTTGATCTTGATGCCGCAAAAACTGGAAAGCTGGTGAACTTTGAGATCATCAAAAAAATCAGAAAAGAAACTTTCATAAAAATACAGTACGGCGGAGGTGTCAGAAGCGAGGAAGTCGTCAAAAAACTTTTGGACATTGGGGTAGATTTTGTGATTCTTGGAACTGCGATTTTTCGCAACCAAAAGTTCGTTGAAAAAGTGATCGGTGATTTTGGAGCGGATTTGTTCGTCGCTTGCATCGATTTCATGGACAACCAAGTGAGACTTTCAGGTTGGCAAGAACAATCTTTTTTGACGGTTGAAGAAGCCGTTGAAAAGGTTAAAACACTTGGTTTTAAAAGATTGTTGTATACAGACATATCTTCTGATGGAACACTCTCAGGTCACGATGTAAATTTGGCTTTGAAAATGAGAAAACTTTTTGGAGGATTTTTGATTTCTTCTGGGGGAATAAATTCGGATCGAAACATTCAAAAACTTCAAGAAGTTGGCGTGGATGGTGTTGTGGTTGGAAAAGCCATATACCTTTCAAAAATAGACTTAAAGAGGTGGTCAAAACGTTAGCAAAAAGGATTATCCCATGTCTCGATGTGAATAAGGGTAAGGTTGTGAAAGGTGTTAGATTCGTGAACCTTGTTGATGCCGGTGATCCGGTGGAATGCGCTAGAAGGTACGATGAATTTGGCGCCGACGAACTTGTTTTCTTGGATATCACGGCTTCGTACGAAGAAAGAAAAATCATTGTGGACGTTGTTAAAAGAGTGGCGGAGGAAATATTCATACCTTTTACCGTTGGAGGTGGGATAAGAAGCTTGAAAGATATTCGAGAAATCCTTATGGCTGGCGCGGACAAAGTCTCGATAAACACAGCTGCTGTCGAAAACCCAAAATTCGTTGAAGAAGCTGCTAAAATCTTCGGCTCACAGTGTATCGTTGTGGCTATAGATGCCAAAAAGCATCCAGATGGATTTCACGTTTACATAAAAGGTGGGAGAGTTGACACCAAGTTGGATGCCGTAGAATGGGCAAAAACCGTCGAAAACCTTGGGGCCGGTGAAATTTTGTTGACTTCCGTGGACAGAGATGGTACCAAACTTGGATATGATCTTGAACTCGTCGCAGTAGTAGCAAAAGCTGTCAACATTCCTGTAATAGCTTCAGGAGGAGCCAGTAAGCACGAGGATTTTTTGAATGTTTTTCAAGTAGGCGCAGATGCCGCGCTTGCTGCCTCGGTTTTTCATTTTGGCCAGATCTCAATTTTCGAGTTGAAAAAATACTTAAAAACCAATGGAATTGAGGTGAGGTTAGATGATTGATCTTTCGAGTATAAAGTTCGACGAAAAGGGACTTGTCCCGGTCGTTGTTCAAGATTTTCACAGCAAGCAAGTTTTGATGGTTGCTTACATGAACAGTGAAAGTCTGAATTTGACCCTTCAAACAGGTTATATGTATTACTTTAGCAGAAGCAGAAATCAGATTTGGAAGAAGGGAGAAACGTCTGGAAATTATCAGATTCTCAAATGCTTAAAGGTTGATTGCGATAAAGACGCTTTGCTTGCCCAAGTTGAGCAAATTGGTAACGCATGCCACACTGGAAATAAAAGCTGTTTTTTTACAACTTTGTACGGTGAAGAATCAAAAGATGATGTTTTGAAAAGGCTCATGGAAATCATAGAGGACAGAAAAAACAACCCTAAAGAAGGTTCCTACACAGTTTATTTGCTTAAAAGCGGACTTGATAAAATTTTAAAAAAGATTGGTGAAGAATCTTCCGAAGTGATAATTGCAGCCAAAAACGAGGAAAAAGATCAAGTCGTGTGGGAAGTGTCAGATCTTGTTTATCACCTTTCTGTGCTTTTGAGTTATCTTCAGATCACCTGGGATGATATTTTTGAACATCTCAAATCCCGCATGAAAGAGTAGTTTTCCCTTCAAGGAGTATACTCAAGCATACCGAAGCATACCCGAGCATACGTGAGTTTTGAGAAACCATCCCATGGTCTTTCATAAATATTTGCCAATGTTTACCTTAATTTGACTATATTTAAGGATGACATAGGCCTCGGTAATTGTTATACTAACCCTGGCAAAAAACGCCGAATGGAGGTGAAAGCTAGATGAGGCGTAGAGTCATCATCATGGGTGCAGCTGGTAGGGATTTTCACAACTTCAACGTGTACTTTAGGGACAATCCGGATTACGAGGTAGTTGCGTTCACAGCCACCCAGATTCCTGATATCGAAGGTAGGGTTTATCCTCCAGAACTTGCAGGAAAACTTTATCCAAATGGTATACCGATAGAACCGGAGGAAAAACTTGTTGAGCTCATAAAGAAATACCAAGTTGACGAAGTGATACTTGCGTACAGTGACCTTTCTCACCAATACGTTATGGAAAGGGCTGCTATAGTTACAGCGGCAGGTGCAGATTTCAAACTCATGGGTCCAAACCACACTATGCTCAAAGCTTCGAAACCAGTCGTTGCCGTTTGTGCAGTTAGAACTGGATGTGGAAAAAGTCAAACCACAAGAAGAGTTTTGGACATACTTCGCTCGAAAGGTTTGAAGGTCATTTCCGTTCGTCATCCAATGCCGTACGGTAACCTTGTGGAGCAAAAAGTCCAAAGGTTTGCCAGTTACGAAGATCTTGATAGATACAAGTGCACCATAGAAGAAAGGGAAGAGTATGAGCCTCACATCGATAGAAAATCCGTTGTCTATGCAGGTGTTGACTACGAGGCTATTTTGAAAAGTGTTGAAGCGGAAAATCCCGATGTGATACTTTGGGATGGTGGAAACAACGACTTTCCATTCTACAAACCTGATCTTCTCATAGTGGTTGCAGACCCACACAGAGCGGGCCATGAGGTTTCCTACTATCCCGGTATGACAAACCTTTTGATGGCTGACGTGGTAGTTATAAACAAGGAAGAGACGGCGAATCCCGAAAACATAGAAATTGTCAGGAAAAACATCGAAAAATGGAATCCAAGGGCAATCGTTGTTGATGCTGCTTCCCCCATTTTCGTTGAAGATCATCAAATGATAAAAGGAAAACGTGTCTTAATAGTTGAAGATGGTCCAACTCTAACCCACGGTGAAATGCGTTACGGTGCAGGGTACGTCGCAGCTAAAAAATTTGGCGCCCGCGAGATAGTCGATCCAAGACCGTTTGCAGTCGGATCGATTGTGGATACTTATAAGAAGTACAGCCACTTGGATTTGATATTACCTGCGATGGGCTACGGTGAAAAACAAATCAGAGAGCTTGAACAGACAATCAACGTATGTGATGCCGATCTTGTCATAATGGGAACACCGGTGGACTTAAGAAGGGTAATGAAGCTCAACAAACCCGCAGTACGTGTAAGGTACGAATTACAAGAAATCGGCAGGCCAAACTTGGAAGAAATCTTGGATGAATTTGTGAAAACAAAGTGCAACAAGTTTTGAACCATCTCGTTGTTAACATGGTCGAAATAAATGAGAAGAAATTCTGACAAAATTGGTCGTAGTTATCGCTTAACATAAACGTATTTCAATTGGAACGTAAATTCACTTCATTTGTAACTTGTAATGGTTACAATGTAGTTGGAAAATCAAATACGACCCCCCTATCCCCCTTGAGATACACCCCCCACGGCTTTCTGCGGGCCTCGTGCCCGCTTTTTTTTAAGTGGAATTACTAAAGCTAGGAAGTCACAAGTTCTCCGTACAGAGGACCTGCCGTAATGCGGGTAATTTTTACTAAGACGCGCTGGCCAATTTGAAGCGCGGAAGCTTTGAACAGGATGATTTTATTTCTTATGTCTCTTCCATAGTAAAGACCGTCTTTTGTTTTTCCCTCGACAAAGAGCTCTACAACTTGGTTTAGATACCTTTCGTTGAGCTTTTTGTTTATTTCCTTTTGAAGCTCTAGAAGTTCATTCAACCTTCTGACTTTAACTTCCCGTGGAACATCGTCTTTGAAATACTTGCTTGCGACTGTACCTGGTCTTGGGGAATATATAGCCAAGTTGAGGCGCTCAAACTGCAGCGTTTTTACAATCTCAACAGTTTGTTGATGATCTTCCTCTGTTTCCGTTGGAAAACCAACTATCACATCGCTGCTTATGGAGGCTTGCGGTACGATTTTTCTAATCTTTTCAACTAGTTCGGCAAACTGCTCGCGTGTGTACCTTCGATTCATCAATCTCAAGATTCTGTTACTACCGGATTGAATGGGGATGTGAAAAGATTTGGCTGCCTTTGGATTTTTAGCCACGGTTTCTATCAACTCATCGGTTATATCCGTCGGATAAGAGGTTAAAAACCATATCCTTTCTATGCCTTCAATTTCGCTTGCTTTGTTTATCAATTTTGCTAACGATGTGCCATCTTTCAGATCTTTTCCATAAGCATCAACGTTTTGGCCCAAGAACGTGATTTCTTTCACGCCGGATTCCGCAAGTTTTTTAACCTCAGCTAGAACATCTTCCATTGGCCTACTTTTCTCACGGCCTCTTGTGTAAGGAACAATACAGTAAGTGCAAAATCTATTGCAACCATGGATGATTGTTACCCATGCATGATGTGTTGAAGATCTAGAGCGCGGTAAAGAAGACATATCTGAGCATATGGTATCTTCCAAATAAATTACTTTTTCTCCTGATGCGGCTCTTTCCAAAACTTCTGCCACAGCGAGAATTGATCTAGAACCTAGCACGAAATCTGCCCCGTCTTTTATCAATTGTTCTGCTTCCAAGTTGGCCCCACAACCACTTATACCAACGAGTTTTATTTTTCCTTCTTTTTTCATCTTCAAAAGCTGTCCCAAAGCTGAGTGGTATTTATCCTGGGATTTTTGTCTAACGACACAAGTGTTTAAAATAACAACATCAGCTTGATCTAGGTCATCCACAATTTGATGACCCTTTTGAGCTAATATTCCCGCCATGATTTCTGTGTCATTTTCGTTCATTTGACAGCCATAAGTTTTTATGTAAATCTTCATAATTTTATAAAAAGGGGCTTTGCAGCCCCTTCTTTTATTCCTCCTCTAACTCAGTTTCTTCGAACAGATCGGAGATGTCCAAGGATTCTTCGCTAACCTGCATTTCTTCAGATTGCGCTTGCACTTCAGGCTGCTCGGCGAAGGATACACCTTCTCTACCTTCAAGATAAGCATCGGCTATCTTTGAGGTAATCAGTTTTATCGATCTTATGGCATCGTCGTTGGCGGGTATGACAAAATCGATTGGATCAGGATCACAGTTTGTGTCAACGATGGCAACTATCGGTATGCCTAACCTGTTTGCTTCAGCAACGGCGTTCTTTTCTTTTCTTGGATCAACGATGTAAACTATGTCGGGAAGTTTTGTCATGCCTTTCAATCCACCCAAGTTCTTTCTGAGTTTTTCCAATTCTCTACGAACTTTGCTTTGTTCTTTCTTGGGGAGTTTGGAAAGTTCACCGTTTTCTTCCATTTGTTCAAGTTCAATCAACCTTGCTATCCTGTTTTTGATGGTGTTGAAGTTTGTCAAAAGACCACCAAGCCATCTGTTGTCAACGTAGAAAGCACCACATCTTTTAGCCTCTTCTCTTATAACATGTTGAGCTTGCTTCTTTGTTCCAACAAAAAGCATGGTTGCTCCTTCACTTGCTTTGGCCCTTACAAAATCACAAGCTTCTTCAAGGAGTTTCAAAGTTTTTTGAAGGTCGATGATGTAAATACCTTTCCTTTCTCCGTAGATGTACGGAGCCATCTTTGGATTCCATCTTCTGGTTCTGTGACCAAAATGTGCTCCCGCTTCAAGTAGCTGTTTCATCGTTACAACCGGCATCACAACACCTCCAGATTTGGTTAATCTTTTCGTCCTCGTCATCTCCCAAAGCCGACCCTTTTTGCAAGGGCACCGAGGCCTGGGATCGGAGGACGTGCTTTTTTTAAAGCATCCTATATTATACACGTTTTTGTTAATTTTCACTTCACTCTGTTGTGAAGACATTTTGTTGGTAGTATTATTTAAATTGAGGAGGTGGCTTTGTGCCTATATACAGATATTTATGTCAAAGCTGCAAAAAAGAAGTGACGGTTTTAAAGGGTATCAATGATCCAGATCCAAAATGTCCAGATTGCGGACAACCCATGGAGAAACAAATTCCAAAGGTTCAAATAAAGGGTGGAAACAGTTCTTGTTCAGCGCAAAGCTGTAGCGGTTGTTCTGGCTGTTCTTCCAAATGATGGAGGTGTTTGCCTTGAAGGCCACTTATGATGATCTTGTTTACAACAGCCCCTATTTACCTGAGTTCAAAACCATTGGGGAGATAAAACCTTTTGAAGGTTTCATAGGTCAGGAGAGGGCAATAAGAGCTTTTGAAACCGCTTTGAACATAAACGAAAGGGGTTTCAACGTTTTTGTAGTTGGTGTTCCACAAACTGGAAGACGAACACTTGTGACAAACTTTCTCATGCAAAGAGCCATTAAGATGAACAAACCAAAGGATTGGATTTACGTTTACAATTTCTCAAACCCATCTGAGCCAAAAGCGATTTCCCTTGAGCCAGGAAAAGGTGTGCAGTTCAAACGGGATATGGAAAAATTAGCCGAAGATGTTATAGAAGCTATAGAGAAAATGTTTGAAAGCGAAGATTATGCTGCAAAAAAAGCAGAATTGGAAGATGAGTACATGGCGAGAAAGACGCGCCTTTGGGAAGAACTTAGAGAAAAAGCCGCGCAACTTGGTTTTGCTGTCCAATTGACTCCAACTGGGGTCATAACTGTTCCCGTTTACGAAGGAAAACCTGTTACACCCGAAGTTTTGGAAACTTTGCCTGAGGAGGTCAAAAACGCTTTCAACGAAAATAGCAGAAAACTTAAACACATCATCGAAGGAACTCTTTACAAATCCAGGAAACTGGATAGAGAATACAAAGAAAAATTGATCGAGTTAGATAAGTATGCCGCTCTGTTTACCGTTGGTTCAATGTTTGAGGAAATGATAAAGCAATACGAAGAAAACGAAGGCGTAGTTGAATACTTGAAAGAAGTTGAAAAGGATATATTGGATAATCTGGTTCAGCTTAAAACAGAACAACAAGAATTCAAGGAAGTTCTTAAAAAACGTTATTCGGTGAATTTGTTCGTTGATAATTCGCAAACATTTGGAGCACCGGTAATTTTTGAAAGAAACCCAACTTATGCAAACTTGGTTGGAAAGGTAGAATACTATAGCCGCTCTGGTATGTTGTTTACCGATTTTACCTTAATCAAGCCAGGAGCTCTTCACAAAGCCAACGGTGGTTTTTTGATATTGGAAGCCGAAAACGTTTTGAGAAATCCGTTCGCTTGGGAAGGTTTAAAAAGATGCCTTCTTTCGGGAGAAATAGTGGTGGAAAATTTGGAAACAGCCCTTGGATTCTCAAACATAGTGTCCTTAAGGCCTCAATCGATACCGTTGGATGTCAAGGTCTTTTTGATCGCAACCCCAAGGATTTACTATTTGCTGTACGAATACGATGAAGACGTTAGAAAGCTTTTCAAAATAAAAGGAGAATTCGATTGGGAAATGGATGCAAACGCCGAAAATGTTCAAAAATATCTTGGGTTTATCTCATCCGTTTGTTGTAGGTACAACTTGCCTGAACTAGACAGAGAAGCTGTGCGGCGCGTACTTTGGTATTCCGCAAGGCTTGCTGCCGATAAGAGAAAATTTTCTATGAGATTTGGAGAAATAAGCAGTCTCATACGAGAGGCATGCTCGATAGCAAGCCAGAGGGGAAGCAAAATCGTTGAGGAGCAAGATGTCAAAGAAGCCTTCGAGCGCTCCGAAGAAAGGGTCAATTTACTTCAAACAAAGTACGATGAGCACATTTTGCAAAGATATTTGATGATAGAAACAACCGGGGAAAAAGTTGGACAAGTGAATGGCTTGACCGTTTTGGATCTTGGAGATTATTCCTTTGGTATACCGGTTAAGATCACGGCCAAAGTTCACCTAGGTCAACCTGGTGTGGTTGATTTGCAAAGGGAAGCTGATTTGAGCGGCAGAATTCACAGCAAAGCTGTTTTGACTATAGCAAGCTTTTTCGGTCAAAGGTATGTGCAAAAATTTCCGCTTACTTTGAGCGCTACTTTGAACTTCGAACAAGTTTACAGCATAGTGGAAGGCGATAGCGCATCTTTGGCAGAAGTTGTGGCTTTGATATCAGCCATAGCCAATGTTCCAGTGAAGCAAGGAATAGCCGTTACAGGTTCTATGAACCAAAACGGAGAGGCTCAACCAGTTGGTGGTGTAACTGAAAAGGTGGAAGGTTTTCATAGAGCTTGCAAGTTGCAAGGTTTGACAGGAGAACAAGGAGTTATAATTCCCAAGGCAAATTTGGAAAACTTGGTTTTGAAAGATGAGGTACTTGAAGATATTAAAAAAGGTTTATTCCACATTTGGACCGTTGAACACGTCGATGAGGTAATAGAGATTCTCACCGGAAGAAAACCAGGTAAACAAATTGGGGTTGGAAAATTCGAAAAAGGTACAGTGAACGATTTAGTTGTAAAAGCACTCGAGAAAGCGTACAAAATGGCGGAAAAAATTGAAGCAGGAAAGAAGGCAAAGAGGAAAGGCAAAAACAGAAGAAAGAAAAGAGGTTAACCTTGTTTTCTTTTTTCAAAATTTATCTCTGCGATTGATTTTTGCAAATAAAGTGGTTGAACCAACGCTGGTTCAAAGTTTGAACCATTTTTTGTCAGTGCTTCGACTTCTTCAATCAATATCTGAGCGTTTATATTTTCAAGCGCATCCGGTGCAAGTTTGGCAACATCCAAAAAGAACTTTTTCGCATCGCCCACAATCATGGGATTTTGCATTTCACCAACGATTTTTTTCGCTTCTTCGATTTGTTTTACCGTGGGCTCAACGATTTGTTCGTCGTTCTTGTAGCAGGCTATGTAAACGTAACCTTCTCGTGCCTTTCTTGCCACCACTATCTCTCCATCGTAAGTGGAAAAGTTCTTTGCCAAGACCTTTGCCGACACAACTGGTGTGATCTTTTTTCCAAAAGCACAAGCCAATCCTTGAACAAAAGAAATACCGATTCTTAAACCAGTTAAGCTGCCTGGTCCAACACCGCATCCAAGAACGTCTATTTTTGCCGGTTCAACCTGTGCTGCATCCAGCAAAAGCTTTACCATCGGAGCCAATTTTGTGGCATGTCTTTCGATTCCTTTGTAGGTTAACGATAAAAACTTTTCTTCATCTTTAAAACCAACCACAAGAACATCTGTTGAAGTATCGAGGGCTAAAATTTTCATTCAACCATTCCTTTCAAGATTTCTACAAGTTTCTCAAAATTGTTCAAAAAGACAAAACCACCAGATTTGTTTATCAAAACTAAATCCTCACATTCTGTCGAAACATTTTCTAAAATTTGTTTGAGATCAATCTGAACTTCGAAAGTTTTAACCAATTTTTGATAACTTTCTTCAAAAATCGAGTCTTTGAGTGCGACAATAAGAACTTTTCCACCAGTTTTTAAATATTGTTTGAGACTTTCTATTTCAAAAGAGTTTAGCTCTGCCGCTTCTTTGAAAGCACCGGACTTCGGCAGTGGAATTACGATCAAATCTGCGTCTGTTGGTATTTTCCTGAAATATCTTGAGTTGAGTTTTACATCGGCGATATCTTTTAAATGAGTTTTTAGTAGTTCTTCAATTTCTGGATAAACGTTCTCGTGAGATTGATCCAAAATTACGGTAAACGCAGTAACTTTAACTTCATGTGTAAAAGCGATTTTACCATTTATCCAAAGTTCCAACTTGTGAAAGCCAGCTGCCAAACTTTCGAAGGAAATTTTTTTGGACTTTTTCTCTTTACCGTTCATGAATACTTGAAAAGATTCTTCTCTGTCGGCAATTTTTGCCGTTACAAAGACATCCTCTGGTTCAAAATGGAAATTCACCAAATCGAAGAACAGCTCAACGTTTTTACCAACTGCTGTTACTTTTGTGTTCACTGCATAAACGTTTGCGTTGTGAACCCATATGGGAGAACTTATTATTCTATCGCCATCTTTTTGAACCGCATATACAAAATACCATTCAAACACATCTGGTACTTTGTGGGTGTAAGAAATTTCAAACTTCTCAGAGTTTGGAAGCCATTCTGCCAATGTTCCACTTTGGCTGATCAACGATATTTTTTCGAATTTTTCATCGTCTTCAACCTTGATTTTGAAGTTCAAATCCCAAACGTTTTGCAAAATCGAACCCATGGGATATCCGTTGGCTTCGAAGATCAGCTTTACCGTTTTATCTTCGGAAGCGTATACTCTTCTGTTTCTCAACGCTTCCATTATGGAATCATAGGTAAGCTCTTTTGCCAGTATCACCGTTCGTGTATCGTTTGCCGATCCCCAGTTTGCCCTGTGGTTGTCTTGGTTTGCCGTGGCGCCAAGGTGCCAACCTTTGTTCAAAGCAGCTACAAAGTTGGTTATCATTTCATCGGTGATGGTTCTACCTCTCCAGCTGCCATTGCCGACTTCTATCAAATTTATAAACTCATCTGCAACAGGATCGTATTCGAAGTCGTAGAACGTTCCGAAAGAGGATGTTGGATGGTTGAATTGAGCGAGGGCTTGTTTTTCTACTATCCACCTGTAAAGTCCAAACAAATCAACGTTGTTTCTGCTCATCCACTCATCTGTCCCATAGACATTCATGTGACCAACGCCGCCAGTCCACTCAAATCCCCAAAGTGCAACGAATTTTTCTTCTTCTGTTGCTTTAAGAGCCTCCATTTTTGTCAGAAGCAATTTGTCTTGTCCATCCATTTTTGATTCGAAGTAGTACGCATGATCGGTTATCGCCAGCACATCAAGGTAATTCTTAGCGTACTCGTAAGCTTCTTTGGGAGTTCCAACGCCATCGGAGTACGAAGTATGACTGTGCAGATTTGCAAAAAAGAAATTGTACGCAACAGCAGCGCAAGCTACAAGGATAAAGGAAATGATCAAAAAGATTCTCTTCATCTCGGTCACCTACCTAAAACTTTTTTCAAAAACTGTCCAGTGTACGATTCTTTAACCATGGCAACTTCCTCCGGTGTTCCAGTTGCAACGACATAACCTCCGGCGTCTCCTCCTTCAGGTCCAAGATCGATTATGTAATCGGCATTCTTTATGACATCAAGGTTGTGTTCTATCACTATCACCGTGTTACCTTTATCGACAAGCCTGTGCAGCACTTCTATCAATTTTCTCACGTCTTCGAAGTGTAAACCAACGGTTGGTTCATCGAGTATGTAGACAGTTTTACCAGTTGCAACCTTTTTAAGTTCCGAAGCAAGCTTAACTCTTTGCGATTCTCCTCCAGACAATGTCGTAGCAGGTTGTCCAAGTTTTATGTATCCAAGCCCCACTTCATCCAAAAGCTTCAAAGTTCTGTACACCTGTGGAACATTCTTGAAAAATTCCAAAGCTTCTTGAACGGACATCTCTAAAACTTCGTAGATGTTTTTACCTTTGTATCGGATCTGCAGGGTTTCTTCGTTGTATCTTCTTCCTTTGCAGACATCGCATTCAACGTAAACGTCTGGTAGAAACAGCATTTCGATCCTCACTAGTCCGTGTCCCTGGCAGGCTTCACACCTTCCACCTTTTAAGTTGAAGCTGAATCTACTTTTGTCGTAACCTCTCGCTTTTGCTTCCGGAGTGAGTGCAAAAAGTTCCCTGATCTCATCGAAGACCTTTGTGTAAGTTGCTGGATTGCTTCTTGGGGTTCTACCTATCGGAGATTGATCTATGGCGATGACTTTGTCGACATTTTCTATGCCTTCGATTCTATCGTGTGCTCCAACCGGCATCTTTGTTTTATAGATGTGGTTAGCCAAGGCGGGATAAAGTGTATCCAAAATCAAGGAAGATTTTCCAGATCCAGAGACTCCGGTCACACAAACAAAAGTTCCCAGTGGAATTTCCACGGTTATATTTTTAAGGTTGTTGTGCCTTACACCGATGATCCTTAACTTCAACCCGTTTCCTCTTCTTCTAACCTCAGGGACTGGTATCTTTTTCATCCCGCTCAAATACTGTCCAGTTATCGAACTATTTGGATTTTTTATAAGTTCTTCAACAGGTCCTTGATAAAGTACTTGTCCTCCTCTTTCTCCCCCGCCTGGTCCTAGGTCCACTATGTAATCTGCACTTCTTATAACTTCCTCATCGTGTTCAACGACTATGACGGTGTTACCAAGATCTCTGAGTTTTTTCAGAGTATTTATCAACTTGACGTTGTCCCTCTGATGAAGACCTATCGTTGGTTCGTCAAGAACGTATGTAACCCCAGTCAGTCCTGAACCTATTTGTGTGGCAAGTCTTATCCTTTGTGCTTCCCCACCCGATAAGGTGTTGACTCTCCTTGAAAGGGTCAAATAACCAAGACCAACATCGATCATGAATTGAAGCCTTCTTTTTATCTCTTTGATAAGCTCTCCAGCTATCTTGCTTTCTTTATCGGTAAGCGTTTTTTCCAAGGTTTCGAAAAATTCATAAGCTTTTTCTATCGTCATCTCGGTTATTTCGATTATGTTTAGTCCTCTTATTTTAACCGCCAATGCCTCGGCTTTGAGTTTTTTTCCACCACATACCTGGCAAGTTCTTTCAACGATGAATTTCCTTTCTATCCATTCCTTGATCTCTTCAGATTCTGTTTCTCTGTACCTTCTTTCAAGGTACGGTACAACTCCTTCAAAATCTCCATATCCAAAGAGAATTGCTTCTTGAATGTGTTGTGGTAGTTTGTCGAATGGCACATCTGTTTTTCCACCCAAGCGTTGAACCAACCTTTTCACTTGGTACGAGTAATACCCATCTGCTCCAAACGGTATAATCGCTCCTTCATCAATACTCAGTTTTTCGTTGACAACAAGAAATGGATCTATCTCCATTTTAAACCCCAATCCATGGCAGTATGGGCAAGCTCCATAGGGGTTGTTGAAGGAAAACAACTTCGGATTTATCTCGGGCAATCCTATACCACAAACGGGGCACATCATGTGCTGGCTGAACAGCAAGGATTCTCCGGTATCTGGATTTTTGATTTCCACAAATCCATTGCTTTCCCTAAAGGCAATTTCTATATCATCGGCTAACCTGTGCCTTTCGTTTTCATCTATGACAAGTCTGTCGACGACCAACTTTATGGTGTGGCGTTTGTTTTTGTCAAGTTCACCAACTTCCTCAAGGCGAACAACTTCTCCATCAATTTCTGCTCTCACAAAACCTTTTTGTATTAAATTAGTTATCTCCTTTTTGTAGGTACCTTTTTTATCGATTGCTATTGGAGAAAGAATGTACAACCTGCTTCCAGGGGAAAACTTTGAAAAAACATCAGCGACGATTTGATCGACGTCTTTCTTTTCCACTCTTCTTCCACACTGCGGGCAATGGGGTTCTCCTATTCGTGCAAACAAAACACGAAGGTAATCGTATATTTCCGTCGTCGTGCCAACAGTTGATCTAGGGTTGTGTGAAACACTTTTTTGATCTATCGCGATGGATGGAGACAAACCTTCGATTGACTCGACATCGGGTTTTTTAAGTTCTCCAAGAAATTGTCTTGCATAAGTTGACAACGATTCAAGGTACCTTCTCTGTCCTTCGGCGTAAATCGTATCCATCGCCAGCGACGATTTTCCAGATCCAGATAAACCTGTTATAACGGTTATCTTGTTTTTTGGTATTTCAACGCAGACATTTTTGAGATTGTGAACCCGCGCGTTTTTAATTCTGATCGTGTCCAAGGCTGGTACACCTCTTTTTCGGGTTGAACACTTTGAAGAAAAAAGCCCCGCAATATACGGGGCTTTTTGGAGCGGGCGACGGGCTTCGAACCCGCGACCTTCTGCTTGGCAAGCAGACGCTCTACCGCTGAGCTACGCCCGCATCTTTGGTGCGAGAGGTGGGACTTGAACCCACACGGACTCATCGTCCACTGGATTCTAAGTCCAGCGCGTCTGCCAGTTCCGCCACTCTCGCGCTGGTGACCCGCCTGGGACTCGAACCCAGGACCCCCTGATTAAAAGTCAGGTGCTCTGCCTGCTGAGCTAGCGGGTCCACCCGAGAGTGACATTGCATCATGATGATACCATATGACGTAGTACTTTTCAAGTATCCATTGTGGATCTTCATAAGTATTTTTAGAAGTCTTCAAATTTTTTCAAACTTCACTCAAGTTTTGTTTTCGAAGACCTTTTGGAGAAAATCTCTGTAAAATTCGCTCAAGAAGCTTTGATAATCCGCATTCCCAGCTTCAATTTCATCCAGAACATCTTCCATTTTCCTTGTAAGACTTTCGTCGGTGAGTTGTGGATAATTTGTCCGTAGCCAATGATAAACTTTGTACCCAAGCGGTGTGGCGTACAAATAACCATTTCTTTCTTCAACGTATTTGCGATCGAGCAACGTTTGAACAATTGTTGCATAGGTTGAAGGACGGCCAAGTCCCCGCTCGCGCATCTGTTGAACAAGTGAACCTTGAGTGAAGGGCAATTCTTTTGCCACCAATCTCAAGGTTGTCCAAACTACTTTCAGTGGTGGTTTCAAATCGAAAACTTTGGCTGGCAATATCGTTCTAAAACCTGGTTCGATGATTTTTGTCGTCAAAGTCCATTCGTATGACCAATCTGGAAGCTTAATCGTCAACTTTGATTTTTGAACAACCGCTGGTGCAGATTGCGATGCAAGGAATCTGTTTAGTATCCTGCCGTAAAGTTGCAACGCGAGGTTTTGATTTTCAAATTTCACTCTTCCGGTGTGAATCCAAAGTTTCAAGTCATCAACGTTCAAAAGTTTTGTCGGTCGAATGCACTCGTGTGCACCTTCAGTACCGTACGTTCTCGGATGAAAGATTTGATGCAACCCCATTTGTTTTAGAAATTCCTCGGCAAGTTTGATGCCAGTTTGTGAAACCCGTGTACTTGTTGTTCTGTGATAGGTGATCAACCCTTGTTCAAACAGTTCTTGAAGTGTGTTCATTATGTCCACCGCTGAAGCAAAAGCTCCCATCTCCGAGAGAAGTGAAGCCGTGTTGTATGGAGCAGGAGGATTTTCCGTTTCTTGCCCGACATCTTCCAAGGTAACCTGTGCTTGTTGAAGCATCGAAACTAGTTGTTTTGCAAAATTTATATCTTCGTGCTCATAGATCAAAGCAGCAGTCTTACCTTCCAAAATGGACTTAACACTTATCTGCAACTTTGCTTTTTTTTGTCGTGCAGAGTTTGTTCGATCTATAACCCATCCAAGAACAGGTGTTTGAACCCGACCAGCGGAAAGGTTGTATTTTTTGAAAGCCTTCCAAAGTTCTTGTGAAAGGTAAAATCCAACCCATCGATCCAGTATGCGCCTTGTAATTTGAGCTTTAACCAGATCTTTGCTCAACTCGCGAGGAGAATTGAGTGCCTTCAAAAATGCTTGCCTTGTTACTTCGTGAAACTCTGCTCTCACGATGTTTGAATTGAAAGGTTTAAGGGCAACCATCAAATCGTAGCCAATCTTTTCTCCCTCCATATCGGGGTCCGTTGCAATGATTATTTCATCGAATTGCGGTGCAACTTGTTGTAGAGCTTTTATCAAAGTCAATTTATCTTTATCTGGTTGTTTTCCACAGCTGCAAATTTCAGAAGTCGTTTGCTGACCGCACTTTGAGCAAGTTTTTATCGTGCTGTAGATTGGGACAAAGTGACCGTTCGCTTTTGATACACCGTAGATTTCTTCTCTTTCAATCAAATCTACGGTATGTCCTATGGAAGCTGTTATGGACAAAAGTCGATCCCCTGTGAGTATTTCCCAAAAGTGTAAACCGTTCAATATACGTTGTTGAGGAACGCCAAAGAAATGTGAAATGGTACGGGCTTTGTTGGGTGATTCAACGATGACAAGAGTACTTTTTAACGAAAGTTGTTCTGAAGGTTTGAACTGCTTTTTTATTTCGCGAATTTTCTTTCTATCGGCATCGACGTTTTTTAATTCCTCTTCCCAATTCACCTGATCAGCCGATAAGAAATCAACTTCTTCGTAGAAAAGTCTAAGTCTTTGAACAAGGCTATGAAAAGCTTTCTTATCCCAAACCAGAATAAGGCTTATACCACGCGATATCCCGCCGGGATAAAGTCTTGACGTTCTTCCAGAAGCTTGAAGGTAGTTAGCCGCATCACCAAAGGTTATAAACAGTTTTCCTTCCTTGCGTTGCAATCCAATTGTTTCAGCTTTTTCCAATTTTTCGACAATACTTTCATCGTTCAAATTTTTTCTCAGATATTCTGCTATCTCCAACAACGGTTTTGGAAGTTGTTTTTCAAATTTAAAAACCTGATACCTTCTAAGTCTTTCGAGATACAAATCTATTTTTGATTTATCCTCAACAACCTCCCTTAAAGCCAAAAGCAACGGAACAAAATTGCGCGGATTGTCGAATTGCTCAATGGCAAAGCTTATCTTAGGTGAATCTATAAAAATCGCATAGCGGATTACCTCAGGCAAATCCACACCTCGAACCAATGCGTTGTTGTAGGTTGCAATTCCTACTGCTACGTCAATCAAACCGTTGCGCATGGATTCCAAATCCAATTCTTCGTAGGAAGAGACATTTATACCCTGTTGCTTCAGAAAATCAACGACAGTTGTAACGCCATCTTTTCCCATCTCCCGGTTTACAAATACCAAGCCACCTTTACCAAAGAATCTAATCCAATCTGCAAGTCTGTAAAGTGCTTGTTGTGGCCCATCAACCCATTCTACGGCATCACAAACATTTCGAATAGTCAATTTGACAGGAGTAACGTTAAAACCGAGCAAAGATTTGAACAATTTCACACGTTGGGTTTTCGGTTTCAAAGTGGCGGAGGATACAACTAAGATACCTTTTCCTTTGGTTTGCAAAACGTTTTCTTCGTTAAATTCATCTTCTTGTGACGATTCTTCCAGAATATTTTCTTCCTCTTCCTCCATGGTTTCTTCTTCTTTTTCTTCCAAAAGTTTTCCAGAGACTTTTTGCCAAGCCTGTGAGATTTCTTCATCCGTAAAGCCAAGTAACTTTAGGACTCTATCTATGTTTTTTCCAGACTTCAAAAGTGAATCCACATCGTCAACGAAGATAAAACTAAATCGCTGATCTTGAACTAGTTCAAAGTTGGTTGCCAAAAACATGTTTGTCGTTACAAGTATTTCGTAATCTCCAGCCTCGATAGTTTTTCTTTCGCTTGTTTTACCCGTATAAGCAACCACTTTCTTTGCTTTGAAGGTTTTACAACGTTCGGCAACCTGTTCAACCAGTAATCTTGTTGGAAGCAGAATGTAAGCTTTGCCTGGCAAAAAGTTTGCCATGGCTATCCCAAAGGTGGTTTTGCCAACACCAGTTGGAGCGATCAGAGTAAAACTTTCTCCTGAAAGAACCCGCTTAGCCCACAACCTCTGCAAAGCCCACGGTTCGAAACCAAGATTTTTGGTGAAGAAATCACAAAACTGCCTTTCCAAGGATTTCAAGCAGCAAACCCACGAGTAATTTTTCAATTCGCTTTTTCTTGCAAGAATTTCGCATAATTCTGTTTCTGAAATTTCATCTGGAATGCATTTGCTACAGGCTAATCCTTTTTCCAAACGTTCAGCCTCGATTTCTCCGCCGCAATTTGGACAAAACTCTTTATAAATCGCCAAAGGCATAGAACCACCCTTTGTTTTGAAAGTGGTTAACTCCTTTCATTCGAATGTTATCACAAAAATTTGAATGATATAATCTTTCCGAACTGAAAACACATTTTTCGCAAAGGAGGTATTTAAATGGTCAAAATTGAAAGACCGACACAAGAACAACTTCGTCAGCTTGGCGTCAAAAACTGGCCGATATGGTCAAAAGAAGTATCCGTCTTCGATTGGTATTACAATGAAACTGAAATTTGCTACATCTTAGAAGGAGAAGTGGAAGTTACAACGGAAGATGGAAAAGTTTACCACATAAAACCTGGTGACTTAGTCACCTTTCAAAAGGGATTAAAATGTGTTTGGAATGTGAAAAAACCTGTGCGCAAACACTACAATTTTCTATAATAAAGCTCATAGTTTAACTTCGGCGAAATAGAACAACTCGGCTTCGATGAACAAATCTATTTCTCCATCCAAAACGGCTTCAGCGTCTCCCGTTTCCACTTCTGTTCTGTGATCTTTGACTAGCTTGTACGGATGGAGAATGTAAGATCTTATTTGGTTACCCCAAGCAATTTCTTTCAATTCTCCTTGAAGTTCCTCTATTTTCTCTTTCCTTTTGAGCATCTCGAGCTGATACAACCTTGCTTTGAGCATTTTCAAAGCTTGTGCTTTATTTTGATGCTGTGATCTTTCGCTTTGGCAGCTAACCACAATTCCAGTTGGAATATGTGTGATCCTTACCGCCGAATCTGTTTTATTCACATATTGTCCTCCATGTCCTGATGCTCTGAAAGTTTCTATCTTTAAATCTTCAGGTCTTATTTCAATTTCAATGTCGTCTGACAATTCTGGGATAACGTTCACCGAAGCAAAGGATGTATGTCTTCTTCCAGCAGCATCAAATGGTGAAATTCTGACCAATCTGTGCACGCCTCTTTCGTGTTTCAAGTATCCATAAGCATATTCACCTTTTATAAGCAATGTAGCGCTTTTAACACCGGCTTCTTCGCCGGGTTGAAAATCAACCAATTCGACTTCAAACCCTTTCTTTTCAGCCCACCTCATGTACATTCTAAGCAACATCTGTGCCCAATCGTGTGATTCTGTGCCTCCTGCACCTGGGTGAACGGAAAGATATGCGTTGTTTTGGTCCATAGGATCGTTCAAAATCAAATCCAATTGGAACTGCTTTACAATTTTTTCAAGGTTTGTAACTCTTCTTTCCACATCTTGGACGAATTCAGGATCCTCATCGGAAAGCTCTAATCCTATTTCTATTTCCTCAAGGATTCGGTCTATTTTCGTTACATCTTCCAAAAGCTTTTTGGCACGTCTTAATTTTTTTCCGATTTCGCTGGCACTTTTTTGATCGTTCCAAATATCAGGACTAGCCAACTTTGATTCCATTTGTTGAATTTCCATTTGAAGCTTTTCCGGTTCAACAAGTTGTTTTAAGTTTTTGGCTTTTGTTTTCAGTTCTTCTATTTTCACCTTGGTTTCGTAGGCTATCATAACTTCGACTCACCTCTTTACCTTGAATCGCTTTTTTATTTTTCCATCCTTTTGTAACTTTCTTCGTTCTGCTCTGTTTAAAATGTCGAACTCTTCATGTATCAATTGCAAATTGGCAAGTTCTCTCTTTGCTTCTTTTTCGCTTTTTTCTCTGTCCACTTTAACCACTCTGAACATCCACGTGACAATCAGCTCGTTTATCCTATCCATCATTTCGTCGTACATTTGGTAAGTTTCCCGCTTGAACTCGATTATAGGGTCTTTATGTCCATAAGCTCTCAAGTTCACAGCTTCCTTTACGTGTTCAACTTCTTCAAGATATTGCCGCCAGTTGTCATCTATTATTCTAACCATGAGAAACTTCATGAATTTGACGTAGTCAGCCCCTATTTCTTCTTTCTTTCTAACGTAAGCCTTTTTTAGTTGCTCAATTAGGTTTTGTTTGATCTCCTCGACATCCATTTGTTTGATCGAATCTAGTTGCAGCACTCCCTTTGGCAAAATCCTTAAGGAATTTTCGAAAGCCTCAAAGTTGAGTTGTTTGCCTTCTGAGAACTGCGAGATACGAGTATCTATAAAGCCTTCAAAGATTTGCGATACGTATTCATCCAATTCTTTTTCGTCACATCCAAGTATGTGATCTCTTAGAGAATATATTGATTTTCTTTGTGCATCTAAGACTGTGTCCATTTCCATCAACTGTTTTCTTATGGCAAAGTTGATTCCTTCAACCTTCTTCTGGACAGTTTGAACCAGTTTTGTCAACATCGGGTGGTATATGGGCTCACCAGGTTGTATTTTCAGAAGATTCATAATTTTTTCCAGCTGTTCTGCACCGAAAATCCTTAAAAGATCATCTTCAAGCGATAGGTAAAACCTTGATTCTCCCGGATCGCCTTGTCTTCCAGATCTTCCGATCAATTGGTTGTCGATTCTTCTGCTTTCGTGACGTTCTGTTCCTATAACGTACAAGCCACCTAGTTCTGCAACTCCTTCGCCAAGTTTTATATCAGTACCTCTACCAGCCATGTTTGTTGCGATGGTTACAGCGCCTTTTTGGCCAGCTTGAGCTATGATCATTGCCTCTTTTTCATGGTGTTTTGCGTTCAAAACTTGGTGGGGTATACCGGCTTTTCGAAGCATTTCGCTTAAAAGCTCACTTTTCTCTATGGAAGTAGTACCAATCAAAACAGGTTGTCCTTTTTTGTACCTTTCCAAGACATCTTTAACGATGGCTTGGTATTTTTCTGCTTGAGTTCGAAAGATCAGATCCTCATGATCTTTTCTTATCATCGGTTTGTGAGTTGGGATGACCACAACTTCCATGCCGTAGAGTTGTTTGAATTCTTCTTCTTCAGTTTTCGCTGTTCCCGTCATACCTGCGAGTTTTTCGTACATCTTAAAGTAATTCTGGAAAGTTATCGTGGCATAAGTTATCGTTTCTTCCCTGATTGGTACCCCTTCCTTTGCTTCAATTGCTTGGTGCAGTCCTCCACTGTAGCGTCTGCCTGGTAAAAGCCTTCCAGTGAATTCGTCGACTATTATCACTTGCTGATTCATAACCACATAGTCGACATCGCGTTTGAACAAGTGCAAAGCCTTTAAAGCGTTCAAAAGATGGTAAAGCTGTTTGACGTTGTTTGGATCGTAAAGATTTTCCACACCAATCAGTTTTTCCGCTTTTTCAATACCCTTTTCGGTCAAAGATACGGTCCTGGTTTTTTCGTCAACGACAAAATCTTCGTCTTTGACAAAGCGCTTCGCCAGAGCCGCGAATCGTTTGTAAACCGCAGCTCCTTCTTTGGCTGGTCCTGAAATGATCAAAGGTGTTCTGGCTTCGTCTATGAGAATGCTGTCGACCTCGTCTATTATCGCGTAGAAATGTCCTCGCTGAACTTTTTCGCTTAAATCCAACACAAGGTTATCCCTAAGATAATCAAATCCAAATTCGTTGTTGGTACCATAAACTATATCGCACAAATATGCTTCTTTCCTTGTTATCTCCACTAACTCCACCGCGAAAGCCTCTAGTGCCTCTTGATTTTTCGTAGAATCTTTCAGAACCTCGTCTTCATAACCTTCTGGCCAGACGGACAGATTTCTTTCTACAGCTTGCTCAAAAAGTGATTTGTTCTTCCAAACCACCTCGTAAGATTTTCCAAGTTGGTTTATCACGGAAACTCTCATGCCCAAAAACAGATAAATTGGACCCATCCAAAGTGCATCTCGTCTTGCAAGGTAATCGTTGACGGTCACAAGATGTACACCTTTTTTTGTAAGCGCATTGAGAAAAAGCGGCATCGTCGCAACGAGTGTTTTTCCTTCGCCTGTTTTCATTTCAGCTATCTTGCCTTCGTGGAGCACTATTGCCCCAAGAAGTTGCTCGTCAAACGGATACAAACCGATGGTTCTTTTGGCAACGATTCGGCAAATTGCGTAAGCTTCGTAAAGAGTCGCCGGATCGTTTGGGTCGGATAAATTCTTAGCAGCGTTTATCAACTCAAGATTTGTGGCTTTTGAATATATCTTCTCTTTTTCTTTTATCTTTTGCACCATTTTCCAATACCTTTTCAAAAGAAAGGTATTTTTATCGAAAAGTTTCAAGGGCATGCTACATCACCTCAACAGTGTAGACCACGGCATCCTTTGTTACATACCCTGAAAAGAGAAGTTTGCCTTTGGCTTTCAACCCAAGCATCGATTGGAAAAGGTCACCAAGGTCTACGTATATTCTCATTACATCAGAACTTGGAAAACGTTTTGACAAGTATTGATAAGCTGCTTCGTCTCTCAGCTTTTTTCTCAAAGCGAGCTTTTCATATTCATCTTTTGACATGTTGGTCATTATCAAGTTTTTACCTTGCGTGAAGAACGCAATGTATCCGTCGAATATCGGCAGTCTGATTTCGTTCCCAAAATTCCTCGCCCCATATTTTATCAAATTGCTAAAGTCATATTCTTTTCGAAGTTGAAAGATCGCTGCAAAAAGAATCTTTTCTCCGTACAAATTACCAGTTACATACACTCTATCTGTACTGACTTCCAAGATCGAAGAAACTATCTCGTAGATTTTCTTAACCTCCTCTTGTGCTCCTTCAAACCAAGAAGATATGTTCTTAGCTATGTCAAGCGGACCTGAAGCTGTTGCGGAGAAAGCATAGTTTCCAATGAATGGCATTCCCAACATTGTGGAAACACCGGATACGTTGCGTCTGAAAACCTCTAGATTCGTCAAATACTGTCCCACGGTCACCCTTAAAGAATCGCTGGTTATCTCACCCTTCACTGTTGTATACTCCATCGCGGTATTTTCCAAAGAAAGATTGGCAGTGTTGAAGGAAAACGAATCAGATTTAAAGAAACCGCAAAACCAGCTATCTAAGGAAAGCAAATCTTTTATTTGCTCGAATTCATTCAACAGTTGATCGTTTGGCCTATCGTAAACGTCTATGGCTTTTTCCAAAGCCCCTTTGCTACCCGCAAAAACTAAATATCCTTCGATGTACCTTGCAAAAATTGCCACATCAGAGTCGATCAGAATCCAAGTTCCTTCATTTGAACTTAGCTTTAAGTTCATCACCGCTGCAAACAAGCGTATCAGTTCATTTGGTTTATCAGTTTGCAAAACCACAATCGAATTGACTCCAATGTTTTTGAAAACCTCTATGTAGTAATTTGGATCTAGTGAAAAAATAGAGCTAAGATCGATCTTTGTCCCCTTTGAGGCGTACAAAACTTCCTTCGAAAATGCTTCGTAGAAAACCTTTGGAGATACTCCATGCGAATATTTGATGTTTTCAAGCAAGCTTTCAACTATTTTTTCAACACCAAGCCCATCTTCCTTGAGCAAAAAGTTAAAAAAAGGCACGGATGAAAGCTTTGCAAAATTTTTTTCATTGTCTTTGAAAAGCAAAAAGAAATCGTAGTCTTTTGGAACGAACTTTACAATATCGCTTGCAAGGCCTATGAAAGTAACAAGCAAAATTAACAGCAAAAAAGCTTTTTTCATCCCAATTCACCCCTGAATTTTTCCCAGGCTTTTTCAACCGTATCTAAGACAACCTTATCGTCGATAGGGTTCATATTTTTCTTCTTCAGGTGCAAGAAATATTCTATATCTCCATCGCCACCAGTCAACGGGGAATATGTAACATTAACAGCAATTAATCCAAATTCTTGTGCCTTTTCAATTACTCTTTTTATTGCCTCAAAATGTGCTCCTTTGTTTTTTCTCAACCGATATCCAACTTCAAACTGTGGTTTTACCAATATAACTGCGTCACCTTCCTCTTTGAGAATCGAAGATATTTGACCAAGTATTTGTGTTACGGATATAAATGAGACATCGCACAAAACTATATCGATCTCTTCTTCAAAAAGATCCTTTCTCAAATCCTTTGCATTTTGATTTTCCATGCATACAACTTTTGGATCTTTTCGGAGGAATTCCGCAAGTTGATTTGTGCCAACATCCACAGCGTAAACTTTTTTGGCACCGTGCAGCAATGCAAAGTGTGTAAAGCCCCCTGTTGATGCACCTATGTCGCAAACAATTTTTCCTTCGAAATCTATTTCAAAAGTTTCGTAAGCTTTTTGAAGTTTTTCTCCACCTCTACTTGCAAAAATTCTTTCTGAAGATAGTTTGATTTCGGTTTGCTCATCGACCAACTTCCCTGGTTTTTTGCATATCGAATTGTTCACGTAAACTCTTCCAAGTTTTATAAGATCCCTTGCTTGCGATCTTGTTTTTGCAAGTCCTTTTTTCACAAGCAAAAGATCCAATCTAATCCTCATCTATTCACCACCCAGCAACCGTTAGAACACACCACTACTATTCCCCATTCGAAAAACCTTATCTTTTTTACGTCTTCGAAAAAATGGATGGTGTCAGCGTAAATTTTAGTTTTTCCATTTTGCAAGATTGCAAATACATCACCTGACCTGACGACTTGAATTGATTCGTCGAAAATTTCTAAACCGTTTTTCCAAACGCCAAAGTTTTTTCCAGCTATTTCTTCAACAATGGTTCCTTCTAGCGTCAACTTCAAGATTTTTTCTTCCAATCCAACGTATAAGTAATTACCATCAGTGGCAACTGCCCAAGCAAATGGTAAATGATTTTCAAGCAAAATCTTTCTTGTTTTCAAATCTATTATCCGCAAGTACGAAGATAAATCAAGTACGAACAATTTGTCGCCTACTGCACACCATTCAACCACAGGACCAGATATTCTCATGGTCCAAGAAAGATCGATTGGAGCAATCACACCACTTGCAAACAAAAGAAAATCTTTTATTTTGCCAATCAAAGTCGAGGAAAAAGTGCTTCCCTCAACTTTGAGAGTGTACCTTTTTTGTAGAATACGTCCATCCGATGTTATGTCAAAAGGTTCTTGCGTATTTATTATTTTTCCATCCGGCGTGTACAACTTTTGGTCTTTGTATATGTAAAAGCCCTTTGAAGCTTTGTAAACCATTTCAGCGTCGGGAAAGAAGTTCGTTGGACTTATATCCATGTCGCTTTCAACGTAAACAACTTGTCCAAGGAACTTGTGAAAACCTTCTTCTACTAAGAACTTTTGCCCTAATATTGTAACCGCGTAGAGTTTTTGCTCAAAGTCAAAAGTAACCGGTTTGATCACATTTGGAATTTTTGAAATTTCAATTTGTTCATCGGCGATCTTGACAACATATCCTTCGCTTGGAACAACGTTGTCTGGAAAGAAAAAAGATACCATTTTCCCGAATTCTTCATCAAAATCTTCTACTTTTCCAAAACTTTGCAAAACGTTGTTTTTGTATCTAACCTTCACGTTGAACATGTCATATCCTGTTCTCAGTTTTACGTAAAAAACATCTCCCCATCCAACTAATACACCTTTTTCGTTTAGAACCTTTTCTACAGCGTCTTTTAAATCTCGCGGACCATCGTAAAGAAGGCTTACAACAGGTAAAGTTTTCCATTGAAGAATGAGATCAAGGTCATCATCTTCGGGCTCGTCGAAACCAACGTAATAAATCACACCGTTTTCTTCGTGAATTATCAACTCTCGTCCGAAGAAGTCGATTCTTGTGTATTGGGCGAAAGCGAGAATTCCACAGAGTACAAGTAAAGCCCATGTGCAGGCGCGGTAGCAGGTGCCAGCGATCGATTTCTTGACTCCAATATTTCCTTTATTTTTATTGGTTCCCATACTCCCACCCCAACCTTTACCAAAGCACCAACGATGTTTCTAACCATCCTTCTTAGGAAAGATCTGCCTTCAACTCTTATCAGAATCAAATTTTTCCTAAGTCGAAGTATTCTAATTCGATAAATCGTTCTAACCGTTGATTTTTCGTTACCTTCAGTTTTTGCAAAAGCTTTGAAGTCGTGTTCTCCTTCCAGATATTTTGCCGCTTCGCGCATTTTGTTAACGTCGAGTTCGTATGGAAACCACCAGTAATATTTTCTTGTGAAAACATTCGGGGTTTTCCCGTTGTAGATGAAATAATGATATATTCTACGAGTTGCACAAAATCTTGGGTTGAAGTCTTTTGGAACTTCTATAACCTTTCTAACATACACATCGTCCGGCAAGTTCGCGTTGAGAGCGTTTTTCATGTTTTCAGGGGGAATATCATATGGGCAATCGAAGGCTATGACCTGGCCTACGGCGTGCACGCCAGTATCTGTTCTTCCCGCACAAACGACAGAAATTTTTGTTTTAAAAATCCTTTCAAGAGCTTGTTCTATCACACCTTGAACTGTTCTGACATCTTTTTGAAGTTGAAAACCAAAGAAGTTGTTTCCATCGTAAGAGATCACAGCCGCAAACTTTTTCACCTTCACAACCCCCTTTTTGTTTATTCATGGGGGAGAGGAACTGTAAGCCGGATTCTGTCGAGGGTGGTCATCTATCTAGGGAGAACCTTTCGGTCCTCCTCAAGCGGCCTACCCGGGGGATAGGGCGGGCCACCCAACCCCTGCTTGGCCTTGCTCCAGGTGGGGGTTACCGAGCCGCTGGGTCACCCCAGCGCTGGTGAGCTCTTACCTCACCTTTTCACCCTTGCCTGGCAAAAAAATTACGCCAGGCGGTTTGAAGTTTCTGTGGCCCTTTCCGAGGATCGCTCCTCCTGGGTATTACCCAGCACCCTGCCCTAGGAGTCCGGACTTTCCTCGGGTTTTGAAAACCCGCGACCACCCGTTCCTCTCCCCCTTGATTGTTCTTTACTGAAAAATATCTCCAACTTTCACCAATCTCCCATTCATCGCATCCAGAAACCTCATTCTTTTTTTCGAAGGAAATTGCACATCTGAAATGACAACAACTCCATCGCTTGTTTTAACATGTGCTCCCAGTTCATCTATTCGAATTATCCTTCCTGGATCACCTTGACCATTTTCTTTGACTGAAGTAACCTTAAACAGTTTAACCAACTGACCGTTCAAGTTAGCCTTTACACCCGGATTAGGATCATAAGCCCTAATTTTGTCCTTCACTTTAACGGTTTGTTTAGAAAAGTCCACAAGCAGATCTTCTGGATTTATCTTCGGAGCATAAGTTGCCAACTTATCATCTTGAGGAATTAATTTGACATGATCTATGTTTTTCAGAAATTCCACCAAAAGTTTGCAGCCTAATTCTATCAACCTTTCCTGCAGTTCGCCAAAAGTCTCGTATTCACCAATTTGTAGTTTTTCTTGAAGGGCTATCGGTCCAGCGTCTAATTGTTCCGTCAGCTTGAAAATAGTTACACCAGTCACCTTTTCGCCATTTTCAATTGCCCTGTTGATCGGTGCTGCACCTCTGTACTTTGGAAGCAAAGAAGGATGAACGTTGTAAAATCCCATTGGAAGGATATCCAGATAATGTTTTTTTATCAGTGCCCCGTATGCAACAACGATTCCTATATCTGGTTTGATTTGATCAAAAGGAACATCTTTCAATTTTTCAAACACAGGAATACCACGTTGCAATGCCAAAAGTTTCACCGGTGAAGGCAAAACTTTCAAACCTCTTCCCTTTGGCTTGTCTGGTTGGGTAACAACTGCCACAACGTTGAAACCCTCATCCAAGAGAACTTGTAAATGTTTTGCGGAGTATTCTGGTGTACCAAGAAAGATTATCCTCATAATCACACTCTCGAGCTTTTTGCTTTGGACTGTCTCATTATGTCAAGCAACTTTTCTCTCAGCGCAAATCTTCTTTCCGCAGGCAGAAGATCTATAAACAACCTTCCTTCAAGGTGATCGTATTCATGTTGAACGATTCTCGCTGACCTATCTATGAATTTTTCCTCTCTTTCTTGACCATTTTCATCTATGTATCTTACAATCACTTCTTTACTTCGTTCAACGTTTTCGAAAACACCAGGTATGCTCAAGCATCCCTCTTCATCCACCACTTTTTCTGGGCTTGCGTAAATTATCTTGGGATTTATGAAAGCCCTTGGTGTTCCATCGTCCATAACAAAGATCCTAAGTGAGACTCCAACTTGAGGTGCCGCAAGTCCAACTCCATCGTACTGATACATGGTTTCAAAAAGCTCTTTTATGAAAGCTTTGACATTATCATCTATTATTTCAACTTCTTTGGTCTTTTTTCTAAGCACTGGATCACCAAGCAATCTTATTTTTTTCACGTTTTTCAACCTCCTTGAGCCTTTCAAAGACATCTTTGTGCATCATAAAAACGCTGATGGGTGTTATCGAAACATATCCGCTTTTAACCACGATGTAATCCGCATCTGGGTCTGTATCGTCTTCGATTATATCGCCGTACATCCAATAATAGGTGTTTCCAGATGGGTCTTTCCTTTCTTCAAACTTGTCTGCATACCGTCTTTTGCTTTGTTTGGTTGCTTTCCAACCTTTGATTTCTCCTTCTGGAAAATTCACGTTGAGCGCACAGAATTTTTCAAGAAGATTAAAATCAAAGTTTCTGACAAAGTTCAAAATGAATCTGGCAGCAGCTTCAAAATCAAAATTTTCGCTTATAGGTGCTGAAAGTGCAATTGAAGGTATGCCGAGCAAAGCTCCTTCCAAAGCTCCTGAAACCGTTCCCGAGTAAACGACATCGGTTCCAAGGTTGTGACCAATGTTGATTCCACTTAAAACCAAATCAACCTTTCCTTTTGCAAGCACCTCAACCCCGATTTTCACGCAATCGGCCGGTGTTCCAGTCGCTGCATAAACCGGAAAGCTGTCCAAAACCTTAACTCTTTTAACCCATATAGGCATTCGCACCGTTATAGCATGACCAGTTGCGCTTTGTTCTGATTCTGGCGCAACAACTAAAACTTCGTGCTCTTTTGAAAAAACTTTTGCCAAAGTGATAAGTCCAATTGAGGTAACTCCATCGTCGTTTGTTATCAGCACTTTCATACTTTTCACCTCGTCCTTTTTTCATTTTATCATACATCAAATGAAAAAACTGTAAGAACAAGATTTGTAACGAAGTTCGTGTTAAAATTCAATGAAAGGAGGAAGATTTATGACGTTTGCAACGCTGTTGATTTTCATAGGTACTATGCTTTTGCTGAGTGCATTCAACTTGGTGGAAATAACCTTTGGAAAGTTTATCATGATGTTTTTCGCCGTTTTATTTGCATACTCTGGCATAAGAGATATGGTTAAAAAGGGATTTCCATCTGGACTTACGTCAATGGGTATTGCTGCCTTATTGACACTCAACGTTTTCAGAATTTTCACAACAGGTTTTTGGCAAGCTTTGACAATTGTTGTTGCTGTTGCGTTGATTCAATCCGGCATCGCCATAATAAAGTCTGCTTGTCGAAAACATCAGCTAATGAAAAGAATTTCAAGGAGTGATCAAGACTGATCGAGGAACGTTATGATGTCATCGTTGTCGGTGCGGGTCATGCCGGTGTTGAAGCGGCTTTGGCAACCGCTAGACTTGGTTTTAAAACAGCTCTTTTAACGAACAACCTTGATCGGGTTGCTTGGGCTTCTTGCAACCCAGCTATAGGTGGTCCAGCGAAAGGTATAGTTGTCAGAGAAATAGACGCACTTGGAGGAGAGATGGCAAAAACCACCGATGAAACGATGATAAACGTCAGGATGCTCAACACAAGTAAAGGGGCATCCGTGAGGGCACTTCGAGCACAAATAGACAAGGTTGCTTACAGTCAATTGATGAAGTTGAAGTTGGAAAAAACGGAAAATTTGTTTTTAAAACACGCAGATGTTTGCGAAGTTTTAATCGAAAAAGGAAAGGTTCTTGGGGTTGCCGACAAGCTTGGAGTTGTTTACCTGGCACCAGTTGTGATAATAACAACTGGTACCTTTCTAAACGGGAGAATTTTCATCGGAAGGAAAACTTTTGAAGCGGGAAGATTGGGAGACTCACCAGCTCATGGTATTTCGGAGTCTCTTGCAAAATGGGGAATAAGAATCGGAAGGTTTAAAACCGGTACCCCCGCTAGGATCCTAGGAAGAAGTATAGATTTTTCCAAGATGAAAAGACAAGACACGGCTGATGAACCTTTGGCGTTCTCTTATTTCAGCGAACCAAAGGTTCTTCCAAAGGATTATCCATGCTGGTTGACCTACACCAACCAAAGGACTCACGAAATTATAAGGCAAAATCTGGCGTTTTCTCCACTGTACGGAGAGGTAAAGCTGATCACCGGAAAAGGCCCCAGGTATTGTCCATCCATAGAGGACAAAGTAGTTAAGTTTCCTGAAAAGCAATCTCATCAAATCTTTGTTGAACCCGAAGGAAAAATGACAACCGAATATTACTTGAACGGTTTAAGCACAAGCTTGCCATTGGAAGTTCAGTATGAAATCATCCATTCTATAGAGGGGCTTGAAAATGCCGTGATAATGAGACCAGCTTACGCTATAGAGTACGACTACACGGATCCTTCGCAACTTCAACCCACACTTGAAAGTAAAATCGTTGAAGGCTTGTTCTTGGCTGGTCAGGTAAACGGTACCAGCGGTTATGAAGAAGCCGCTGCCCAAGGTTTGGTTGCGGGAATCAACGCAGCACAAAAACTAAGAGGAGAGAAACCACTTATATTGAGCCGTTCAGAAGCTTACATAGGTGTGTTGATTGACGATCTTATAAACAAAAGCGTTGATGAACCGTACAGATTGCTCACCTCAAGGGCTGAGTACAGGCTTCTTTTAAGGCACGACAACGCACACCTTAGGTTGGCTGAAAAAGGATATCAAGTCGGGTTAATACCACGATGGTTCTACGAAAAGGTGCAAAATCTTAAAGCCAGAATTGAAACGGAATTGGAGCGGTTGAGAAATCTCATCATAAAACCAACCCAGCAGGTGAACGACATTTTGGTGCAGGCAGGAACAACACCGTTACGTCAGCCTGTGAGTTTCCTTCAACTTTTGAAACGTCAACAAATTTCTTACGAGCACATCAGAGTTCTTGATACTAGCCCAATTGATGATTCAGAAGTAATAGAGCAAGTAGAATTAACTGCAAAGTATGAGGATTACATCGAACGAATGTTCGAAGAAATTAGAACTCTGGAAAACATGAAAAAACTTCGAATACCATCTGACATAGATTATCGAAAAGTGACAAATCTTTCTAGCGAAGCAGTTGAAAAACTTTCAAAAATTAGACCTGAAACAATCTATGAAGCATCCAAGATTCCTGGTATAACACCATCCGATTTAGCCGCTTTGGTGGCTTATCTTAAGGAAAAGCACCAAGCATGATAAAATTTCTTAAAGCGGTGAGAGCATGATAATTGTTTCACAGTCGGTGGAAGAAATACTTTCCTTATCTGCAAGAAAATTTTCCGAAGAAGACATAGAAAAGCTTGAAAAAGCCTATCGTTTGGCTGTTTATGCCCATGAAGGAAAATACAGAGAGTCCGGTGAACCATTTGTTACTCATCCTGTTGAAGTTTGCAAAATATTGGCTCAGATGAACGTTGACATTGAAACCTTAATAGCAGCGTTGCTTCATGACGTTGTCGAAGACAGCGATGGGAAAGTAAAACTGGAAGACATAGAAAAAGAGTTTGGAAAGCAAATAGTTCGAATAGTCGATGGCGTTACAAAGGTAAGTAGGTTGAATGCGCCGGTTGGAGCAAGTGACTCACGCTTGAAACTTGAAACGATTCAAAAAATGCTCTTTGCCATGGCAGAAGATATAAGGGTGATATTCGTAAAGTTAGCAGATAGGCTTCACAACATGCGTACAATCGAATACGTTAAGGATGAGTCAAAAAAAGCATACAAAGCCCTTGAGACTTTGGAAATTTATGCTCCCATTGCCCACAAGCTTGGGATTTATTCCATAAAGTGGGAACTCGAAGACTTGTCGTTCAAAGTTCTTCACAGAGAAGAATACAACATGATAAAAAGCTTGGTTGCCGAAAAGAAAAAAGAAAGAGAACAACGGATCAAAGAGTACATTGAAACTTTGAAGGCGGCTCTTCTGGAGCACGACATAGTTGCAACCGTTGAAGGACGGTTCAAGCATTATTACAGCATTTGGCAAAAGTTAAAAGAAAAGGGAAAAGATTTCAGTGAAATATACGATCTTTTTGGCGTTCGAGCAATAGTTGAAGATATTCCAACTTGCTACACCGTTCTTGGTATAGTTCACAGCATATGGAAACCTTTGCCTGGAAGGATAAAAGATTATATAGCCGCTCCAAAATCCAACGGCTATAGATCACTTCATACAACGGTTATAACTGGCTATGGTGAACCTTTGGAGGTCCAAATCAGAGACAAGCAAATGCATGCAGAAGCCGAATATGGTTTAATTGCGCACTGGATATACAAAGAAGGGATCAACGTAAAGGTCATGCAAAAGTGGGTTACCCAATTGCTTGAATGGCGAAAAGAACTAGCAAAGGATCTTGCTGGAGTAGAAGACTTGAAAAAAGAACTGCAAATGGATGAAGTTTTTGTGTTCACACCAAAAGGTGAAATAAAGCATCTTCCAGTTGGTGCCACTCCGATAGATTTTGCCTATGCCGTGCATACCGACATCGGCCACAGATTCGCTGGGGCTAAGGTAAACGGAAAATTGGTGCCGATAAATTATCAACTTCAAAACGGCGACATAGTTGAAATTATTGTGAACAAATCTGGTCCAAGACCAAGTCTGGATTGGTTGAAATACGCCAAATCCCCAAGAACCAAAGCAAAAATTAGAAAATTTTTCAGGGAGCAGCTTAGAAATGAGTTAATAGACAGAGGAAAAGAAGTTGTCAGAAAAGTTGCTAGAAGATTGTCAAGATCTATCGAAGAAATTTTGGAAAGCGATGTTGTGAAGAAATACTTGCAAGGACAAGGTATTTCCGAAGAAGAGTTCTTCTGCAGAATAGGTGAAGGAACAATAACCTTTGGAGATCTGTTAAATCTTTTAAAGCCATTCTCCGAAAAGCAAAAGGAAAAGATTCAGAAAAAGCCGAAGAATACCTCACTTTTATCTGAAATAGAAGTTTCAGGTGTTAAGAATATTGAGCTAAGGCTTGCAAAGTGTTGCTCGCCAATTCCTGGCGATGAAATCGTAGCAATTGCTAGTCGGCGCGGCATGTCTGTTCACAAAGTAAATTGCCCAAATCTCAAAGGTGTTCCTGTAGAAAGGATTTTCTCAGCCACTTGGAATACAGCTACCCAACGTTATTACGAAGCCACGTTGATTGTAGAACTTCGAGATAAGAGTTTGATAGGCAAGATAATTCAATCACTTGAAAATATAGGTGTTATCATTGAAAAGGCAGAGTTTCAAACAACACGTTGGAATTATTCCATAGCGACAATTAGAGTGCATGTGAAAAACTTGGCGCATTTTGAGGAGGCTAGGAAAATAATTTCACAACTAGAAGGAGTTGTCAATGTAGAAAGGGGTTAGGGAAGGTGAGAGCAGTAGTTCAAAGAGTTCATAGAGCAGCTGTGGCTGTTGATGGCAAAACCGTTGGTTCCATTGGCAAAGGTCTGTTGGTTTTAGTTGGAGTTGGGATTAGAGACACCGAAGCGGACCTGGATTGGATGTGTGACAAGATAATCAATCTTCGCATTTTTGAAGATGAAAACGGCAAGATGAACTTGAGCTTGCTTGATGTAAAGGGAGAACTACTTGTTGTTTCACAATTCACGCTTTATGGGGACTGTCGTAAAGGGAGAAGGCCATCTTTCAGCGAAGCAGCTCCCGTAGAACGTGGAAAGGAACTGTACGATTTGTTCGTAAAAAAACTAAAGGAAAAGCTACCAAAAGTGGAACAAGGTATTTTTGGAGCTCATATGGAAGTAGAGCTTGTAAACGATGGACCTGTGACGTTACTTCTTGACAGTGAAAGGAAGTTTTGAAATGAAAGTTTTGTTACACGTTTGCTGTGCACCGGATGCCACAGTCGCGGTAAAAAGACTTAGGCAAAGTGGTTTAGAACCGATTTTGTATTTTTACAACCCAAACATAGAACCAATTGAAGAATATGAAAAAAGGTTAGAAGCAACAAAGTTGCTTGCTGAAGCTTGGGGGCTTGAATTGATTGAGGACAGATCGGGTTACGATGAATGGAAAGATTCCATAAAGGGACTTGAAAACCTTGGTGAAAGGTCAAAAAGGTGTGAAGCCTGTATAGCCCATAGATTGAAAAAAACAGCTTTAAAAGCTCTTTCGCTTGGCGTGGAATTTTTCTGCACAACGCTTACTACCAGTCCAAAAAAGGATTCCAAATATATAAATTCCCTTGGAAAAAAACTGGAACTAGAATTTGGCGTAAAGTTTTTGGAGGCAGACTTCAAAAAGCAGGATGGTTTCAAACAGAGTGTTGAACTAAGTAAAGCACTTGGTTTGTACAGACAAAATTACTGTGGGTGTATTTATTCTCTAAAAGAAAAACAACTTCGGAGTGGGAAAGATGAAACTGTTCATCGCAAAATCGATGGAGGTTCTTCACAACGACTTTGATTTCAATTTTCTTGAACATCCCGCTTTTTTCACTCTTTATGAGTGCGATGTCCCTATTTTGCTTCGTATAGAAGGTTACCAAATGCAGTTTGTTAAATTGAACACACTCTTTGGCCCGGTAATAGTTGGATTCGACAAAGAAGAGTTTCCAATCCAAGCGCTACAAAGTCATGTTGAAAAGCTATTGATGGCCAAAAAAAGCTATCCTGAGAATATTTCAAAGATTAGCGACCTTGTTGGAGATTGGAAAGGAGAACGTGTAATAGGTATTCTTGAAACCGAAGATTTGCAAGATAGAATGGAATACAGGGTAAGTCTTTCAAAGTTTGCAATCGATGTTGTCAACTTGGGTAAAAAGGATTTATATGCTTTTCCAACCGCTGACATTTCGGTAGGTTTTGATTGTCGGCTTAGTCTTTCTATGCCAAGTTCTGATAAACTTGAAGCGATCAGGCAAGCTTGTGTTGTCGATCGTTATGCTGTTTTCAAAGGTACTTTGTCGTATGACAAACTGCTTTACCATGATTCTTTTTCGATTCACTTGGATGAAGAAGATGTACCTTTTATTGAAAGTAAGCTTTTGTTTCGCGATTACGAAAAACTGGCAAGGAAATTTTCTATTCGCAAAGAAGAAGTTTTTCAAAGGCAGATGCAGTTAGAACAAAAATATTGGTTGTTCTTTGAAAATTTCGTTGACGAATATTTGTACAACTTTGCACTCAGAAAAAGGGTGATGAAACAGTGAAAGATATTGTCGCAATCGTGATTTGGTCTAAGCCAGAACACATCAGATTGGCCCGCGCAGTGTTATCCGCCTATCTTAGGTTGAAAGAGATAAAGGAACAAGATATCTTGGATTTAGAACTTGGCTTGAACGAAGCTTTGGCGAACGTTATAAAGCATACTTACAAATTTGACTCTTCCAAGCAGATAAAAATATCTTTCGGTTGGTCTGAAGAGAAAAGAGAACTTTTGATAGCCATCAGGGACTATGGGTGTGCAGTAAATCCAACGATTTTTTGTCATGTGTCCCCTCCTAATCCTTATAAAGAAGGTGGTTTTGGCTTGTACATCATAAAGAAGATCTTTGATGAAGTTGAACTTGTAAACCTTGAAAGGGGAAATCTTTTGAAACTTAGGAAGGTTTTTCTATGAGCAGTGTTGTGCACATAGTTGGTGGAGGACTGGCTGGCTCTGAAGCAGCTTATCAACTTGCAAAAAGAAACATAAAAGTTGTGCTTCATGAAATGCGCCCGATCAAAATGACGCCGGTTCATAAAACTGGTTTGTTGGCAGAACTTGTATGCAGCAACTCCTTGAAATCAGACGATATTGAAAATGCTTCTGGACTTTTGAAACGTGAATTGGAGCTTCTTGGGTCAATGTTGATCAAAGTTGCAAGACAAACAGCTGTGCCAGCCGGAAAAGCCTTGGCTGTTGATAGGGAAAAATTTTCTCAGCTTGTCACACAAGAAGTACTCAACGCTGGGGTAGAAATTGTACGTGAAGAAATTTGTGAGATTCCGGACGATAAAAATATATGGATAATAGCAACTGGACCTGCAACCAGTGAAGCTTTGGCACTGTGGTTAGAAAAAGTTGTCGGGGATCATTTGTATTTTTTCGATGCTGTTGCACCGATAGTTTCAGCTGATAGCATAGACTATTCCAAAGTCTTCTTTGCAGACAGGTACGGTGTTGGTACAAACGACCACATAAACTGTCCGATGAACAAGGAAGAGTACGAAAGATTTTACGAAGCTCTTGTGAACGCTGAAGTACAACCAATGGAAGGATTTGACACATCGCTTTTGTTTGAAAGATGTAAGCCGATAGAAGAAATAGCCAGAACGGGAAAGGAGGCTTTACTTTTTGGTCCTCTTAGACCTGTTGGAATAATCGATCCTAGAACTGGCAAGCAACCTTACGCTGTGGTCCAACTGCGAAAGGATAACATGGAAGGTACACTTTACAACTTAGTGGGCTTTCAAACACGTCTAAAATGGGGTGAACAAAAGAAGGTTATTCGAATGATACCTGGTTTGGAAAATGCCGAAATAGTTAGATATGGGGTTATGCATAGAAACTTGTACATTGATTCGCCAAGAGTTTTGAATCAGTTTCTACAACTCAAGAAAGACGGTAGGATCTTTTTTGCCGGTCAGATCACCGGTGTTGAAGGTTATGTGGAATCGATTGCCACAGGTTTGTACGTTTCCTTGAACGTTTTTAGATTGATGAACGGGATGGAGATGGTACAATTGCCGAGGGACACTTTAATAGGTTCTTTGATAAACTACGTTACTCAAAGCAAGCTTGGAAGGCTTCAACCAATGTATGCGAATTACGGTTTGTTGAATTTATCCAAGCGCGATAGAAAAGAGATTGCAAAGCTTTGTCTTGAAAGTTTGGAAACATTTTTGAATACAGTCAACTGGGTTTAAGGGGGATAGGAGTTGAAGATACAGGCAAAGATTGGTGAAAATGGGTTAGAATATTACATCACTGTTGTTCCGGAAGGCGAAGAAAGTCCAACCAAAGAGCAAATTTTGGAGTATTTGAAATCCCAAGGGGTTGTCTACGGCATTCAGGAACAAGCCATAGAAGAGCTTGTAGCAAAAAAGCTCTACGGAGTACCTGTGCTTGTTGCTATTGGGAAACGTCCTGTGGACGGAGAAGATGGACAGGTTATACTGATAAAAGAACAAAAGGAAGAAGAACTCCAAGCTCAAAAAGGCACCGTTGATTTGCGTGAACTTCCAAGTCGAACAAGGCAAATCGTCAAGACGGGTCAAAAAGTGGCGCAGATAATTCCCCCTACCCCGGGTGTTGAAGGGTACAACGTTTTTGGACGTGTCCTTAATCCAAAACCTGGCCGACCAGCTCAGGTGAAACTGGGTAAGAATGTGAAGACAACTGAAGATGGAATGTACGTGGAAGCAAGCAAAGATGGAATTTTAGTTGCTAAGCCTGATGGAACCATAGAGGTTCAAGAAATTCTTGTGATAAAGGGTGACGTTGATTATGCAACCGGAAACATTGACTTTCCTGGAGAAGTGGAGATATCCGGCGATGTTAAGCCTGGTTTTACGGTGAAAGCCAAAGGAAACATAAACATAAATGGTGTGATAGAAGCCGCAACCGTTATCTCCTATGAGGGTTCTATAAATGTATTGGGTGTGAAAGGTCGCGAACGCGGACTTGTGAAAGCAAAGGGTAACGTCCAAGCGAAGTTTTTGGAAAACGCCATAGTTGAATCCGATGCAAATGTGATCGTGACAGGCCCAATAACAAATTCTCAAGTGAAGGCAAAGCTGGAAGTTAAAGCTTTAGGAAACAAGGGAATAATAGTTGGAGGTATCATCAGCGCGGGATATCTTGTTGAAGCGGAGGAAATAGGATCACCTTTGGGAGTGAAAACAGTTGTCGAAGTTGGATTGGATCCTGATCTCATGGAAAAAATAAAAATTTTGAAGGCAAAAATCGAGTTGGACAAAGAAAACCTTGGTAAGTTAGCTTCGGCCTTTAAGATGTTAAAGGAAACAATAGAAAAAACTAAAGGAGAAATTCCGGCTGAAAAAATAGAAACCTATAGAAAACTTGGACAAGCATTGATAAACCTGAGGGATAGCGTGGAGAAGGCTTCGCAAGAGTTAAAGATGCTAGAGATAGAAATTTACGAAAAATATAAAAGTGCAAAAATTGTGGCTAGGAAAATTCTCCATCCCGGCGTTGAAGCTCAAATTCTTCAAAAGAAATTCTATGCCGATAAAGCTTTGGAAAAGGTGATAATAGAGTTGGACAATGAGAATAGAGAAATTAGACTTGGAGGATACTCTGGATGATTTTCAAATCCGTTTTTCAGTTTCGCCCCATGCCATGGGGAAATTTTCTTTTAAATCATATTTTCAAACTGGAAGAGCAAAACCCAATTGGAGAAGTCTGGTTGCTTTCCGATCATCCTTTGATGAAAACCAAACTTCTAGACGAAGACGGAAAAGAATACGATCCATCGATATTGCTTGATTGTTTCAATCTAAATTTGCCAAGATTCCCACTGCTTTTAAAACTCATCTCTTCATCGCAATGGTTGTCGGTTCAAGTTCATCCAGACGATGAGATTGCCAAGAAAATTGAAAATGAACCGTGGGGAAAAACCGAATGCTGGTATTTTCTCCAAAATAGTTTGGTTGCTTTTTTAAATCCAAATTCTGACTTTGAACAATGCTTAGAGAAAAACGACTGGGCTGAAAATTTGGTTTTCTTAAAGCCAGAAAAAGGTGATTTTATCTTCATACCCGCTGGTTTGGCGCACGCTCTGGGACCTGATTCAATGTTGATTGAAATTCAGCAATCTTCTGATTTAACATATCGAATATACGACTGGGGAAGAAAAAGAGAAACACACTTGGAAAAGGCAAAGCTTTCTTTAAAAAAGTTTGATCTTGATAAACTTTTCATCTCCAGCTTTTGCCATTTTGAATCGGAATACTTCGAAATCTACAAAGTTATCGGCAGAACTTACTTGGCATCGAATGCAATTGTCATAGCGCTCGAGGAAGGAAAAATAAACGAAAACAAAGCGAATGTCTATGATACTTATGTTGTTGTAAACGAAAAACCAACAAAAGTGGAAGGAACCTTCCTCGTGATAAAACTTGGAAAAAAGTGGTTTTCTTAACGAAGATCGCCGGCATTTTAAGCCGGCGATCGATCAAAATTCCTCTTCTTCATCGTAATCTTCATCTTCGTCGTATTCAAATTCATCTTCATCTTCGTATTCAAATTCCTCTTCTTCTTCAATTTCTTCTTCCTCTTCTGTTTCTTCGGTTTCTGCAACTTCAAGCTGGCTCAACAGGTTTTCAATGATATCTCCCACAGTTCTTATTTTTTCCAGATTTTCATCTGGTATCGTCACTCCAAACTCATCTTCTATGGCCATGGCTAGATCGACCAGATCAAGGGAATCTGCACCAAGATCGTCCACAAGATCTGCATCTTCCACTACGTCATCAACGTCAATTCCAAGTTTTTCAGCCACAAGTTCTTTTACTCTCCTGATAACTGTTTCCTTGTCCACCAGTTTCCCTCCTAACTTAAATTGTGATCCGCTTTATGAAGTATACACCAAATCATACCACAGTCAACAATGTTATCGTTAGACAAGTCATTGCTGTCAGAAAAACGTCTGAAAATGAGAAAGTGATCTCATAAAAGCTTGTCACGTGATTCGAAAAGCCAAATCTTCTAGCTTCCATTGCCGTTGCAATTCTTTCAGCTTTCCTTAGGGCTGATACCAAAATTGGTACAACAAGTACTGGTATGGCAAAGAATTTTTTGAAAGGATTTTTGGTGTTTAAATTCCACCCTCTTAGCTTGTAAAGCATCATCATTTTCACGGTTTCTTCAAAAACCAATGGGATGAATCTGAAAGCCAACTGCACTACAAAAAGAAGGTCGTTCAAAAACGTGTTTTGCAACCTCACTTTTTGCAGTAAAATCTGCAAAGTTCTTACGAACACAAAGGGATTCGTTGTTCTTGCAAACACGTAAAACAAAAGAAAAACCGCGCAAATTTTCAGTGCATTTTCGAAAGAAGAAAGAATTGTTCCAATACCTGGTTGTCTTATCAGTGAAAAATCCCCAAGGAATACCAGAACAATTATTAACCAAACATTTTTGAGATCTTTTAGATAACTTGTAATCGGTATCCTTGAAAGAATTATCAGAAAGGTTAAAAATGAAAACAAAGTGGTATAATTTGCTATGGAGAACGAGGACTTCAAAAAAATGTAGAAAGACATTCCCACTGCTATCAAAAATTTTGTAATGGGATTTGTTTTATGGAGAATCGAGTTTTTTTCAACAAATTTCGCAGTTGTAAGATTTACTATCCCAAACACCCCGCCTTAAGAATTTTATCATTAGGTCGATAATCAATAAGGAGGGAAGAAGATGACGGAAATAAACAGAATCGAAGGACCAGTTCCACCGCAGCAACCAAAAGCTCCTCAGATCAGCAGGAAACGTGAAAACACTTTGGAAGGTTCTGCCTTTGTAAAATCTGAAAGTTTGAACATAATCGAGTTAGTGAAAATGGCAAAAGAAAGCCCTGAAGTGAGACAAAAGTTGGTTGATCAAATTCGTCAAGCCATAGAAGCCAACGTGTACAACGTTGATCCTGAAAGAATTGCAAGGCGGATCTTAAGTGAGCTCTGAAGAAAAGCTTTTGGTCGAAATTTTAAAAAAGGAAGAAGTGCTGCTAAACCAAATAAAATCAACGCTATCAGAATACGAGAAAGCAATTATCTCGAAAGATTTAACGCTATTATCAAATTTGCTCGACAATCTTTATCTGGCTGTTGAAGAATTTGAAACTGTTGAGGAACAAAGAAACCAGCTTTTTGAAAGAATTAAAAGTCAGCAAAACTTACCATCTGAATTGACGTTTTACAGCTACGCTTTGGAAAGAGAAGAAGTGATGAAAAGCCTTTTTGAAGTTGTGAAACAGATGAACGAAATATCTTTGTTAACCAGCAGGCTCAAGGACATTTTGGATTTCAACCTCAATTACATTGAAACTTTGATCTCCGCTCTTGTCCCCTCGGAAAAGCCTACCTACGATCAGAGGGCAAACATTTCCAAAAACCCCGCAAAGGGGAATTTTGAGTTTCAAGGTTAAAAACCATCCGTTGGTTTGTCGATAAATATTTAGGATTTGAAACTTGAATGTAGAAAAATTCAATTGAACAAGGAGGTTTGAGCTTGCCGGGTTTGACGCTTTTTGGTTCCTTAAACACTGCTTTGCTTGGTGTGTACACACACAAACTTGCAATGAATGTGGTTGGCCATAACGTGGCTAATGCCAACACGGAAGGCTATTCACGTCAAAGGCCAGTGATAATGAACACCCTTCCGCTTGTAACAACCACACTTGGCAATGCTTTCATCCACATTGGTAGAGGTTCTTATGTTAAAAACATAGAACGTATACGCGATGCTTTTTTGGATATTCAATACCGACAAGTTTCCAACCGATATTCTTTTTACGAAACGATTTTCTCCAACCTGCACTATTTGGAGCAGCTTTTTGCCGAACCTGGAAATTCGGGCATAAGAGCTTACTACGATACTTTCCTTGCAGCTGCTGAGGAGGTAATTTCGGACCCGACAAACGTCGCTGCAAAAAGGCAGTTTGTGACAGCCGCACAGCAAATGGTTATGAACATACAAGACATCTACAACAGGATACAACAACTTAGAGAAGATATAAACAACGAAATAGCTTTGAAGGTGAGCAGAATCAACACGTTGGTTTCAAACCTTGCAAGGATCAACGAGCAAATTCGAATTGCCACAGCACTTAGAGCCACACCGAACGACTTGATGGACGAGCGAGACAGAATTTTGGATGAACTCTCAAATTATGCCAACATTTCTTACTACACCACAACTGATGGTCAAACGATTCTTTCGATTGGAGATCAAATTGTTCTCGCTGGATCCACGCAAATTCCAATAAGGGTTGTGGAAAGACCTTATGGAAAAGGTTTCTACGAGCTTTTTGTGGGAAATTCCAAGTTAACCATAACCGATGGAAGTTTAAAAGCTTTGATAGATTTAAGGGATTCAACACTTGTCAAATACATGAGTTATCTTGATGAGTTTGCTTTGAATTTATCTGACAAAATCAACTTGATTCACCGATGGGGATTTGATTCAACCGGAAAGATTTCAGGCTTGAATTTCTTTACACCTATTACTGCAACTAGAGACACCGACCCAGCAATCTTCAGAATCCTAGGAAGCAGGCAAATGGTTGGTGGACCGATAAGATACGTCACGGGCTTGAATGGATTTTCAGAAGATCAAATACTAAACACAGTTTTCAACGCTTCCGGTAAGCTAGTTCTTTTTGATGGATCAAGTGATTTTGATCAGATTGACGTTAATGCTGGCATGGATGTTGGTAGTTTGATTGGTAACATCAGCTCGTGGTTAAGTCTGTCTGTCGGTTCTCATAGCCCATCTGCAAGTGCGACAGCTTACAGATTGTACTTTGAAGCTAACAATGTCAACCTGCGTGACACCCTCATCATAGACACTTCAAACTCAAACCTTGCCAGAATGGGATTTGCAACAGAGCAGAAGAAGTTTATAACAATAAGCGATTTGAGCAATGTGTCTGCTGGTCAGTACGAATTGACGTTTGAAGGCGTTAGAAAAGATGGGAGCAAAGTTTCTCAGAGTATAACGTTGAACATAACCTCTAATACAACGTTATCTGATGTCGCTTCTGTTATCAATTCACTCGATGTTGTCAAAGCTGAAATCATAGATGGATCGCTTGTTTTTATACCAACCTCAGATTACGAATTTGATACAAGCCGCATTAGCATAACTGACCCAAATGGTTTTCTTACAAGAGCAAAAGCCACAAGCCAGACGTACACGGTTTTAAAGCCATCCGAGACACTCGAAAATATCTTTTCAAGCAACGTCACTTTTGATCCAACGCAGGGTTTTCAAATCGTAATCAACAACACTCGAATTCACATAGATCCCACCGTTGATACTCTACAAACGCTTGTAAACAAAATCAACGCGGCAGGAACAGGTCTAATAGTTGATCTAACACCAAGAGGAGCTTTGGTTTTCAGAGCAGGAAGAGATTTTGAATTCAACTTGAGAAACTTCACCATCAAAGGTCCATTGGGATTCTTTGAAGCCGTTGGCTTTGTCGATGAAAATGGTAATCCAAATGATTTTGATGAAGATTGGTCTGAAGAATACACCTTGATCAGCAAGGGTGAAGATTTTTCAACAATCAGACAAAGATTATCGGTAGCAGAGTTATTGGCTGTTGATCGTCGCGAGACATACGAACCGTATTTTTTTGTCAACCAATGGAGCGTATCAAGCGCACTGTTGATGAACGCAGAAGCTTTAGCCGTTGATCTTGGGATAGCTTTAAGCAATGATACATGGAACGCCACATCCTTTAAACCAACAGGCAGAAGTAATACTGAGATTATGAACCTCATATCAACCTCGCGTTACGATAGATTCCTTGCCAACGGTAAGGAGAATTTCTACGAATACTTTGGTGGAATTGTTGCAGAGCTTGGTGTGGAAACAGAAACGGTTTTGAAGATGAAGGAAAATACAGACAGATTGAAGCTGGAAATCGATCAAGAGAGAGAAAGGGTAAAAGGTGTCTCACTTGACGAGGAAATGGCAAACATGATAAAGTACCAACATGCCTTTGGAGCCGCTGCACGCGTTATAACGGCCATCGACGAAATGATAGGCAGGGTTATAGACCGTCTTGGAGTGGTCGGAAGATAGGGGTGATGGGAAATGAGAGTAACAGATAGAATGATAAGCGATCGTGTGTTGGCTAACATTCAGTCGAGTATTTCAAGGATTGCAAAATTGCACGATCAACTTTCCTCTGGTTTGGCTGTCAGATATCCCAGCGATGATGCCATCGTTGCCACTAGGTCTTCAAATTTGGAATCCAGGCTGAGGGAAATCGAACAGTATAAAAGAAACCTCAATCAAATGCAAAGCATCGTCAATGCTTACGATTCAACACTTCAAGAGATAAGCACAATTTTAGTCAGGATTCGTGAGCTTTCAGTTCAAGCAGCAAACGGAACGCTCTCGCCTGACGATCGCAAAGTGATAGCCGAGGAATTGAAACAAATAAAGCAACACCTCATTCAGGTTGCAAACACTCAGGTTGGTAACGACTACATCTTCGCAGGTTATGCTTCAGACAAACCACCGGTTGATGAATCGGGCAAAATAGTTTTGGATTCGTTCAAAGCAGGTTCTAGGTCTGTCAACGTTCTCGGTTACACCTTAAACTATGGTTTGACGGTTTATGATCTTTTTGTCACGGATACCAACGAAAGTGTTTTTGAAATAATCGACAGAACTGTTGATGCACTTGAAAAGAACGATCAATCAAAACTTTCAACGATTTCTCTATCGAGTTTGGAATACCTTGAAAAGCGGCTGTCAGAAAACATCGCAAAGGTTGGAGCCAACCAGAGAATGGCAGAGTTAATCTCAGGTAGGTTGGAAGATTTGAACATTTACCTTACAGAGTTTGTCTCAAAAGAAAGGGACGCTGACTTGACAAAGGTGATAACGGATCTTTCGATGCAACAAGCAGCACTTGAAGCGGCTTTAAAATCCGCAGCGCGAGTTTTGAGAACAACTTTGGTTGACTTTATAACCTGAGGTGTTTGGTATGACCTACACAACAAAACTTGGAGCAATTGACGTTGAGGATCAGGATATAATTGTCTTTGAACAGGGATTGCCGGGTTTTGAAAATCTTAGAAAATTCGTTGTCGTGTCTTTGGAAAGTACCGAACCGATTAAATGGCTGGTGTCTTTGGAAGAATCTAGTGTGGCTTTTCCAATAGTCAACCCGTGGTTGGTGAGAATCGATTACACATTGACTTTGTCAGAAGAAGATGTTAAACAGCTGCAGGTTGAAAGCGAACAAGATGTGGAAGTTTTCGCCATTTTGACGATACCTCATGACGATCCAAAAGCTACAACGATCAACCTTTTGGCACCGGTAGTTATAAACAAAAAACTTCGAAAAGCTCGTCAAATAATTCAGGAAGGTACAAATTATCAAATAAAACATTTGGTGACAGATGAAATTGAAAGAAGCAAAAATCTTTTGAAAAACAAAACCAGCGAGGGTGAATAAGTTGCTTGTAATAAGCCGAAAACCCGGGGAAGCATTTGTCATAGGAAGCGATGTGATCGTTAAAATACTCAAAATCGAAGGATCCGAGGTGAAAATTGGCATATCTGCACCACAACATGTTAAAATCTACCGATGGGAGATATACGAAAAGGTGTTACAGGAAAACAAACTAGCCTCGCAAACTTCTCCTGAAAATGTTAAAGATTTGCGTGAGGTGATAAAATGATCAAAGTTGACGATGCTCTTGTCAAAAGATTGGAAGAACTTGCAAGGTTGAAACTGACGGATGAACAGCGAAAATCAATTCAAAAAGATATGAATGAAATCCTACAGTACATGGAACTTTTGAACGAGGTGGACGTCAGCAACGTAGAGCCAATGTACACACCGGTGGAGGAAAGCGCAACTCTTCGCGAAGACGAAGTGAAACCCTTTGAAAACTTGCATTTGCTCAGATCCAATTTCCCCAAGGAACGGTCCGGTCACATAGTTGTTCCCGGAATACATGCTTGATTGGAGAGATGCCGAAAGGCTGGCTGTAGAGTTTCTCAAGAAAAAAGGCTTTAAAATAATTGAGAAAAATTATCGAACAAGGTTTGGCGAAATAGACATAATTGCGAGGTACAAAAAGTACCTCGTTTTTGTTGAAGTTAAAAGCGGTAAAAGCGAGTATTTACCAAGAACGAAAGTTGATGAAAGAAAGCTTCGAAAAATCGAAATGGCTGCAAACGATTATTTAAAGAAACATCCCCTTGAGGTCGAAGGTTATAGAATAGACGTGGTCGAAATAACACAAGATGGTATAGAGCACTTTGAAGGGATCAACTTGTAGGAGGGAAAATACATGGAGATAATTGCGGTTAACAAAAAAGCCAACGATTATGAGATTATAGAAAAATACGAAGCAGGAATAGAGCTAAAAGGTACGGAAGTGAAATCCCTCCGGGAAAAAAACGTCAGCTTTAAAGATTCCTTTTGCCGCATCAAAGATGGGGAAGTTTACCTTTTGAATCTTCACATAAGCCCTTACAGATTTGCCAACATCTTCAACCATGATCCGGAAAGACCAAGAAAGCTTTTACTCCACAAGAGGGAAATCAAAAGACTGAGTGGTAAGCTTTCGGCTGGAGGTTATACACTCATACCAACTAAGATTTATTTCAACGACAAAGGTAAGGTAAAGGTTGAAATAGCGCTTGCGAAAGGAAAGAAAAAGTACGACAAGCGTCAAGAGATAAAAGAGAAGGAGATAGAAAAACGCTTAAGGTCGATCATGAAATACAGGGGAAGATGAGCCTTGGAGTTGATCGTCGATCAGGAAAATTTCTACGCAAGGATTGACAAATTTTTGAGGAAAAATCTTAAAAATGTTCCGCTTTCCGAAATATACAAGTTTTTGAGGAAAGGGCTTGTTAAGGTCAACGGGAAAACCGTTAGAGAACCGTCTTATGAAATACAAGTTGGAGACAAAATCACTGTGGATGCGGATTTATCTGTTTATCAACGGGATGAAAAAGAGCTTAGACCCGTTCCAATCAAGCTTGACATTCTTTACGAAGACGAAAATTTGCTTGCGATAAACAAAAAACCCAACATAGCTCTTCACCCTGGTGAGGGAACGAAAGGCACAACTCTAATACAAGGTTTGATGTTCTACGGAAAGAAAAAAGGCTTCAAGCCTTATTTGGTTCATCGCTTGGACAGAGAAACATCTGGGGTACTTTTGGTTGCCAAAAATCCAAAAACTGCCCGAACATTGAGTCAAATGTTTCGTGATAGATTGATCGAAAAAGAATACTTGGCTTTGGTGCACGGCATTCTGAAAGGCAAAGGTGTCATTGACAAACCTTTGGATGGGTTGGAAGCAGTGACCGAGTACGTGGTTTTGAAAAACTTCGATAACGTCACCTTGGTTAGAGTTCTACCACACACCGGTAGAACCCATCAAATAAGAAAACACATGGCGATGATAGGTCATCCTGTTGTAGGCGACAAACTTTACGGGATAAAGGAAGTTAACGAATTTTTCAAAGAAAAGTACAAACTCAGAAGACAATTTCTTCATTGCTTAAGGTTGGTTTTTACCAACCCAAGTTTTTATGGAAAACTTGTTATCAAAGCTCCTTTGCCGGACGATTTACAACGCGTTCTAGAGGAGCTTTCAAAATGAGGTTGATAGTCGTTGTTTTTTTCACTTTGTTTTCCATAGTTTCCTTTTCTGCGTTGGTTTTGGTGAACCTGTACGATGAAACAGGTTATCTTGTTTTGGACAAGGATTTTCCAATAGTTTTCAAAGCCTCGTTGAGGGAGAAAAAGGCCTTCAAAGATTTCGTTGTAGATTTCTTTGAGCCTGTAGAAATAGCTGTTAGCTATATTCCTATGCCCAAGGAAAGCTTTTTGATCACTGAAAAAGGCTTCATCGTTGGGACAAATAATTGTGATTTGAACATTTCAGCCGAGATCTTTCAAAAGTTGTTTGAAAACTTTCAATGTTCTTTTCAACCAATATCGGTTATCGTCGATGAATATCCCGTGGAGATTTTCCAGGATAAAATAATTGTCAAAAAAAATATCTCTAAGCAAAAATTGAAAGAATTTCTTTCCATCTTTTTTCAACCAAAAGATGTCGAAAAACTTGTCAAAATCTATTCTGGTCCCGGTACCTACACCCTGTGGCAAGCCGAAGATTACGTTCATTTTGCAGAAATTTCCTTTCCTGGTATTGGTGGAACTATCATCCCAATTTTCAAGTATCCAGAAGAAAGGTTTGAACTTACTTGGTATTTGAACGGCCAAAAGCACGTGGGAATTTGTGTTACCTTCGGCGTGGGTGAAAACAACATCAGCTGTTTTATCGAAGACGAAAAACTATTCGATACGAAAATATTCGTGACACCAGTTCAATTTGTCGAAGTCGAAAAATCATTGGAACTTGGGGAAAGATATAATCTAGCAGGTATTTTCCCAAGCGGACTTTCTTCCATCGATGGACTTGTTGGCAAAGTTTTGATTTTGTCTTTCGAGCCCGACAAGATAGTTTTGGAAAAAATATCTATCGTTGATTCAACTGCTCCACAGATTGATTTGGTTTTGAACAAATTGTCTGAAAGGTTTTACAGGATCAACGTCGATGTTTTTGATCATTCTGCTGTGAAAACTGATGTCTTTTTGGATGGCGAAAAATTACCTTTCTTAAGTGGTTTGATCGAATTGAACAGTGATTTTCATTTGATAACTGTTATCGCGGAAGACAACTTTTCAAATCAAAATTTTCTTGCGAAAATCGTAAGAAGACCTTTGCAACCTTGCACTGAACATATGATCGTTTTTTCGAAGGAAAGAGTTTTAGATATAGGAGGTTTTAAATTTGTATCTCCATACATGAGATTCTGGGTCAAGGAAGACGCAAAAACAAGGGTGATGATCGATGGCGTTGAAAAGATCTTTGATGAGAATTAAAAAATTGTGTTTTTTTGCCTTTCTGATAGGAACTGTTTTGTATTTGGTCTATTTTATTCCGTTGAGGATCAAAAGCGATCAAGCCGGTTTAAGATACGCACTAGGTTTTACACAAGATGAAAAGCTCATAAAGCTTACCAGCGGTACTTTGGTTTGGGTGATTGAACCTGGTGATTTTATTCAACCATACATGAAATACGTTGTTTTCCGTGGAAATTTTTCGCAATTTGATCCAAAGCAGTACGCTGTAGATGCGGATCGATACAACGTTTGGATTGGCCTGCTTGAATTCAACGAAAGTTTGCCTTTCACAAAGCAAATTTTGGAAGTTAGAGGCAAAAAGGATCAATTTTTCAGAGTTCACACCATCAGGCAGGAAGAAGTTGTCAAGATGAAGCTTGATACCAAGATGTTTTACCACAGATTACGACGTGCCATTCTTGAAAGAAGTATCGATATGATCTGGATCCAGCCCGTTGAAAACATTGACTTGGATTTTGTGTTGTCTAAGCTACAAAGAGAATTTGGAGAACCAACAGATCTTCCCACAGTTCAAAAAATTTCAAACGTTTTTCCCTTCATACCCTTTACGCTTTTGACGCTGCTTGTTTTTCACTTTAGCCTTATCCTTGGGATAGCAAGCTTTGCGGTGGTTTTCACCGACTTAAACCTTGCAATCTTTGCTGTCTCAATCTTGGCGACGGTTACAACTTATTTTGCCGTTAAAAATAAAAAGTATTTGCCGATTTTGTACTTGCTCATAGGTCTTTTAACCTATGCTGCACTTTCCAGGTTTGAATTTTTGAACGACCTTCGACAGTTTAGAGGGGTTAAGTTGTCTTTGATGGCTTTGCCGTTTTTTGTGACGCTTAATCTTTTGTTTGAAAATCGAGATCTGTTGATCCGTTACAAAAAATATCTTCCATATTTTGCTGTTGCAGTTGGTGTGGCTGGGTTTTATTACCTATGGCGTTCGGGTAACTTTGCCTTTGTACCGAACGTTGAAAGAAAGGCAAGGGATTTTATAGAATCAATCTTGTGGGTTCGACCGAGGCTGAAGGAAGTCGTTGGTTATCCTGCTTTTTTCATTTCTCTTAGCTTTTCCAAAAATCGTTTGATATCGTTCCTTCAAATTCTTGGAGCCATAGCTTTGGTTTCTACCTTCAACACTTTTTGCCACATCAAGACACCTTTGGTAGTATCACTTTACAGGTCTTTGTTCTCAATCTTGCTGGGCTATATAACTTTTTATGTTTTAAGGAGATTTGTAAAATGCTGAATATATACGATCCAGATTACCTTAACAGGTTGAAAAAGCTGAGGACAAAAAGGCAGCAAATAGTAATGCTTTTAAGCTCTTTAGATAAAATTTCCCAAGATGAATTGAAGTCATTGCAAAGACTTTTCATTGGTCCTATCAAAGATAAAGAGATCAACTTTTTAAAGTTCAGAGAAAATTTGATATTTCTTTTGAAAGGTAAAGGAGTTCTGTTGGACAAACTTGAAGTTTTTGCCAAAAATTTGAATCTCCCAATCTTAGCAGGTTTGGAGGTTCTTTTTTGGCTAAAGCCTTCAAAGTTTCCACCTTTCGCACAAGAGATGTCTAATTTTATTGGAGAGACGGATTTGATAGGGTATGTCAGAGAAGCTCGAAGGTTACTCAAAACATATGGCATGCAGGATTTCATTGAACTGCAGGCAGCTTTGATGAAAGACGATGACGATTTGGATCAACTTGCTTCTAAAATAAACGCCATCACCATTTACAACTGCTATCGAATTAATCGTTACATTCCGATCGTTGAAAACCTTGATTCATTAGCGAAAGAAGAATTGATGAATAAATTGAAAACACATGAGTATATTATCTCGGCTTTGTTTCGAAAGCCAAAGTGTCCTATAATCTTAGATGGAAGCAACATTTACAAACTTAGAGGAATGCTGAAAGACATCGAATTCGTGTTGGAAAAGCTGGCGTACGAGGATGATTTTTATTATCCGTTCGCCGTTGTTTTCGATAGAAACATCGTCTACCTTGCCAAAAATGAAATCGAAGAATGGCTTAAAAGTAAACATGCCATATTTCATTCTCCAGCCGACGAGATAATAATAAAAATGGCTTTGGAAAACAAGGCAGTTGTTGTAAGTTGTGATAGATTTCTAGAATGGAACGTCAACATTAAGAGGATAAACCCAAGGAGGTTTTTCGAATGAAGCTCAGCAATTTTGATTACCACTTACCTGAGGAATTGATAGCCCAACATCCCGTTGAGCCTCGGGATTCTTCAAGACTTATGGTGGTGAACAGAAAAACCAAAACTTTTGAACACAGAATTTTCAGGGATATCGTGGAATATCTATATCCTAAGGATTTGCTTGTGCTCAACAACACCAGAGTGATTCCAGCAAGGCTTTTTGCCTTTAAAAACAACGCAAAGATAGAAGTTTTTCTGGTTGAGAAGGTTAAAACCTCTTTGTGGAAGTGCATGGTAAAACCAGGAAAAAAAGTAAAAGTCGGTGATATTTTAGATTTTGAAGGTTTTCAAGGAAAGTGCATAGACAGATTGCCAGATGGGCTTAGGTTGATTGAATTTAACGCCAACGACGATGAAATACTCAGCCATGGTCATACACCACTTCCTCCGTACGTAAAGACAAACGTTGAGATGGAACGCTATCAAACGGTGTACGCCAAATACAATGGTTCTGTTGCCGCTCCAACGGCTGGCTTACATTTCACCGAATCTTTGCTTGAAAATATCAAGTCAAAAGGAGTGAAAGTGGTTGAGCTAACCCTTCATGTTAGCGTTGGAACCTTTAGACCAGTCAAAACGGAGGATATAACAAAGCACACCATATATCCTGAGTACTATTCAATACCCGATGAAGTTGTTCAAGAAATTAACAATACCAAGCTTAATGGAGGAAGAGTCATCGCGGTTGGTACAACAGTTGTAAGAGCGCTTGAAACTTATGCTTTGACCAAACAAACTGCTGGAAAGACCGATTTGTTCATCTACCCTCCGTTTGAATTCAAAATAGTCGATTGCTTGGTAACGAATTTTCACCTACCAAAATCAACTTTGTTAATGCTTGTTGTGGCTTTTGCAGGTTATGATTTGATAATGAATGCTTATCAAGAGGCTATCAAGTTGAGATACCGCTTTTATTCATTCGGAGATGCGATGTTGATAATTTAAGGTGATATCTATGCATCAAAAGCTTAGCATTGAAAGAATTTTCATCGACCCAAGACAAACATTCTTCAAGATACTTGAGCTTCCTTACGAAGCTTTGGAAGAGTTTGTTAAAAATCTTCCTTTAGGAATCAGTTTGGACCGCTTCGAAGGATTAGCTGAGAACTTACCAACAGGTGAAAAGTCTTTGGCAGAACAAATAATCGAAGACCTTGCCTTTGAGAGGTTGGATGATACCACGGAGAAAGTCGCCGAATACATCGCTTACAATTTGGATGAAAGAGGCAGAATGTTGGTTTCGATTTCAGAGGTTTGCGAGAAATTCAAAGTAAGTGAAGAAGTGGTTCTAAAAGCCATACAAGCTATAAAGAACGTAGGACCAGATGGTGTGTTGGATGGCGAAGTAAAAGGCTTTGGACAAGCTTCAAGTTACGTGGAACCGGATATTGAAATAAAGAAGGATTATTCTGTTGAAGTAAAGGATTTCAATTTTACAATTTCAAGTCATCAAAAAGATCAATTCAAGTTGTTTGCCTTTTTCTATGAAGCTTTGAACAAGCGCAAGGAATATCTTTACGAGCTTGGAAAAATCGTTGTTGAAACCAATAAAGATTTCCTTGAGCAAAGAAAACTTTACCCATCCAAAGTAAAAATGTGCGAAGCCGCACGAAGAATTAATCTTTCTTTGTCCGCGGTTTCAAAGCTTATCAAAGGAAAATACATAAAAACGCCCGTTGGTATTTTTCCACTCAAAATTTTCTTTGGTCGCAAAGTTGAGATGGACTACCTTTTTGGTGTCATGGTAAAGATTTTGCGTGAAAATCCAAGCATAACTGATAAAGAGCTCTCCGCTATCCTTGCAAAAAACGGCATTTTCATAAGTCGTCGCACTGTGAACAAGTACAGAAACATTCTTGTCAAAAATCTTTCTGAAAAGAAGGGATCAAATGAGATGCCTTTTGTTTTTGAACGGAAAATACGGCGAAAGAGAGGAAATAAAGCTTGACCCAACCGATTTGTTGATAGCAGTTGATGGAGGGGTCAAATTTTTGCTTTCACGTGGTTTATTACCACATATCTTTGTGGGAGACGCCGATTCGGTTGATCAATCTCAGTTAAAGATGCTTGAAAAAAGTGGTTGTGAGGTGATGCTTTATCCTCAGGAAAAAGATGAAATAGACGCAGAACTTGCAATCGAAGAGGCTATCAAAAGGCAAGCTCAGCAGATAATCGTTGTGGGCTGGAAGGGTGATAGGATAGACATGATCCTTGCCTTGATTTATCTGATGGCTCGTTGCAAAGTGCCTATAAAAGCGGTGTCTGACGATCTTGAAATGGGAACGGTGAGTGGAGAAGCTTTACTCGAAGCAGAAGTTGGTGAAAAGTGGTCAATTCTTCCAATATGTGGCGATGCTTCAAAGGTTACTTTGAAAGGGTTCAAATACAATCTTTGCGAAGCAGTTATGCCTTGTTTAAAACCTTTTGGTGTTAGCAACGTTGCTCTTTCAAACCGTGTTTTCATAAGTGTCAAAGAAGGAAAGGTGGTTTATTTTAGATGGAGAAGAGAACCGTTGTGATTGTCGGCGCAACTGGGTCCATAGGTCTTCAAACTTTGGATGTCCTTTCTAAACTGACTTTCTTCAAGTTAATTGGCATAACATATCATTCAAACGAAGAACTGGCGATGAGGATAGCAAAGGAATACAAAATTGAAAACATCGTTTGCACAATGAACGGATTACAAAAGCTTTTTGAGTTGTTTGAAAGACTTCGCCCTGATATAACTGTTGTTTGTGTTCCTGGTTTTGTAAGCCTACCTATTACTTTGAAGGCAATAGAATGTTGTAAAAGGGTTCTTCTTGCAAGCAAAGAAGCTCTTGTGTGTGGTGGTTGGCTTGTTAGAAGTTGGGTTAGAAAATTCAACGTGGAACTTTTACCGGTTGACAGCGAGCACAACGCGCTTTTTCAAATAATCGAAAAAGATGTTGAAAAAGTTTTGATAACTTCCTCAGGTGGTGCTTTGAGGGATTGGAAGCTTGAAGATCTTGAGAAAGCAACCGTCAAAGATGTTTTAAACCATCCGGTCTGGAAAATGGGAAAAAGGATCACCGTTGATTCTGCAACGATGGTCAACAAAGCTTTCGAAGTTCTTGAGGCTTGCGAACTTTTTTCGCTTCAAAGTGATCAAGTCGAAGTTTTGATTCACAGACAAGGAATCGTTCATGCCGCGGTTTTTTTGAAAGACGGCACAGTTAAAATGCACGTTGGTTATCCCGACATGAGGATACCAATTGCTTTTGCTTTGACCTATCCGCACAGGTATTACTCAAACCCAACTTGGCCCGATTTGATCAGTACCCCCTTATCTTTTGGACCGGTCGATCAACGTAGATATCCATGTTTTCACATCGTCTACGAAATATCCAAAGACTACGCCAAAAGAACAGCTTACAACGCTGCAGACGAGGTTGCCGTTAACGCTTTTTTGAATGGACGAATCAAGTTTACGGATATCTGTAAAGTGATCATCAAAGTCGTTGAAAAAACGACTGGAACGTGCCGCGATTTAAAAGACCTTGAAGAAATAGACCAAAGGAGTAGAATCTTAGCTGAAGAGGTGATCAAATGTCTGTAGTTTATTTTTTGCTCATTTTGATGGCAGTTATAACCGTTCATGAACTTGGCCATTTTGTGTTCGCAAGGATGTTTGGCGTAGACGTTTTGGAATTCGCCATCGGTTTTGGACCAAAAATTTATGAAAAGAAAGGGAAAAGAACCAATTTCAGAATAAACGTTTTTCCAATCGGTGGTTACGTGAGGTTAGCCGGAGAAGACGTTTCTGAAAACTATACTGAAGGAGTCGTTCCTATCACGAGTAAACCTGCTTGGCAAAGGCTTTTGATTTTCGCTTCAGGTCCGATATTCTCCATACTTGCTGGTTATTTTCTCTTCATTCTGATCGTCGCATCTTGGGGAATACCTGTGGTCGGAATAGCACAAGTTGAAGCAGATTCACCCGCACAAATGGCTGGCTTGCAACCCAACGACTTAATAATAAAAGTCAACGGCAGCAGAGTTTACGACAGTTATACTGTAACTCAAATAGTGCGAAGAGGTAAACCAGTAAAACTCACAATTTTAAGGGAAGGAAAGTACCTCACTGTGGAAGTTCAACCTGTTTTGTTTGAGGAGAACCACTTTCTAACGCTCACCGGTGTGATGGGAACACCAGGAACAACGATAGAAAAAATATCTGGAAGAGACCTTGAGCCACAGTTTATAAACTCGCTTGTTAACCAATTCGTGTCGATAGAATTTTCCGAAGGAAAATTGTTTGGTACCTTAAGGGCTTATCAATACATGCCAAGTCGGTATGCGATAGGCTTTTACTTTTCAGGTGCTTCCAATGTCTTTAGAAAAGATTTTCCTCCATTTCAAAAAGAAGATGTCCTTTTGGCCATTAACGGTTTTGAAATTAAAAACAACGTTGACTTGGCAAGGGCATATCAGCTTTTAATCGTTGGACAAGATGGATATTACCTTGAAGCAAACGGAAGAAAGGTCGTCTTTGATAGTTATGGCTTTCCACCCGAAGTTGAGGTGGAAGTTTTGCGTAAGGGAAAAGTTGAGAAGATTTTGATCTCCAGCAATCTTTTACGAACCATCTTTGAACAGCCTGGAGCTTTTCAACCTAGTATTTCAAACATGAAACTCAAAAACCCCTTGGAAACAATCATCGTTGCAGTTGACAGATGTAACAAGGTTGTATTGATGATGTACCGAACGCTTTTCGGGGGAAGATTGCGCGAAACAGGGGGTTTTGTGGGACCAATTGGACTTGTCTCAGTTGTATCTGAGGCTGCAAAAGTGGGTTTAGAACAGGTGCTAACGCTTGTGGCTTTTATAACCATGAGCCTTGGTATTTTTAACCTTTTACCGCTGCCTGCTTTGGATGGAGGACGTATTGCCTTTTCGCTTTTTGAAATGATAACGAGAAAGAAAATCGATCCAAAGATTGAGGCCATAATCCACACAATAGGTTTCGTTTTGCTGATGATGTTCATGATCTTTGTGACTTTCTCAGATGTGGGAAGGTTGCTTGAACGATGAGAAAAGCTGTTAGAGTTGGAAAAGTGATCATAGGTGGAGGAAGTCCTGTATCAATACAATCCATGACGAACACACCAACTGTCGACGTGGAGAAAACAGTTCAACAAATCGTTGAACTTCAAATGGCTGGATGCGAAATAGTGAGGCTCGCCATACCGGATTTTGAAAGCGCAAAAGCTTTGAAGCAGATAAAAGAAAAGGTTTCCATACCGCTGGTGGCAGATATACATTTTGATCACAGGTTAGCGATAGAATCAATCAAAAACGGTGCCGATAAAATCCGAATCAATCCTGGAAACATTGGGGCAAAATGGAAAGTACAAGAAGTGGCAAGGGTTGCCAGTGAATACAAAGTGCCAATTCGAGTTGGATCGAACAGCGGTTCGATACCGAAAGAGTTTGAAAAATACGAACGTTCAGTTGCGCTTGCCGAAGCGGCTTTGAGGGAAGTTAGGTACTTAGAAGAGGTTGGATTTGAAAACATAGTGGTTTCGGCAAAAAGCACAGATGTTCTTGAAACAATAAAGGCAAACGAATACATAGCATCAAAGGTTGATTATCCCATTCACCTCGGTGTTACAGAAGCTGGAACCTACGAAATGGCTGTGATCAAATCTTCGATAGCTTTAGGCTATCTTCTTTTGAAAGGCATTGGGGATACGATACGCGTTTCGATTGCAGGAGATCCCGTCAAAGAAGTAGTTGTGGCAAAGAAGTTATTAATAGCTTTGGGTTTAAGAAAAGGTGGACAAGTGATAGCTTGCCCTACCTGCGCCAGGGCCGAAATAGATGTTGAAGAAATAGCAAAAAAGATAGAACCTCTTGTCGAGAAAACCAACTTAACTGTTGCTGTGATGGGATGTGTGGTCAACGGTATAGGGGAAGGAAAACATGCCGATATCGGTGTTGCTGGAACCAAGTCAGGTGTTGTGATATTTAGAAAAGGAGAAATTTTAAAAACAGTTTCCCACACAGATCTTGAAAAAGAATTGATGGAGCTTTTGAACAGCGTGATGAATGAGAAAACTTAATTTTGGAGTAATTTTGTCGAAATATTGAAATTGTACACTAATTGTACACTATTTGCTGGAGGTGAATAACGATGGAAGTAAGTTTCTCTGTACATGCAAAATCTTTATCAAAAACTTTGACCGAAGTAAAGGCTAGAAATTTCACTATCTACATCGATGAGCCACCAAATCTTGGTGGTCAAGACAAAGGTGCCACTCCCGTTGAATATTTACTTGCAACTCTTGCAGGATGTATAAACGTGGTTGGAAGTTTGGTTGCAAAAGAAATGGGTATCAACTTTGAAAACTTCGAGATCGAAATCAAGGGTGTTTTGGACCCATCAAAATTCCAGGGAAAGCAAACAAATGAACGCGCTGGCTTTAAGAAAATAGACGTAAACATAAAAGTTAAAACCAACGCTGAAAAGCAGCTTGTTGAAAAATGGCTTGAAACGGTCAAAAATCGTTGTCCAGTTTCCGACAACCTCGTCAATCCAACTCCTGTAAGCTTTAATTTAAACGTCTAAGCGACTTTTGATAAAACAAAAAAGGGGAAGTCCAAAACGGACTTCCCCTTTTTTCAAAATGACGGGACCTCGAACTTTAAAGCCTGGTAGCCCCACGGGGAATCGAACCCCGACCTTCGGACTGAGAATCCGACGGACTTGCCGTTATCCTATGGGGCCACACCAAGTATTTTATACCACAATTTTTGTGTTTTTCAAGCCCTAAAATTTATCTACTTCACACACCAGAATAGGCGTTGAATCCACCGTCGATTGGTATTACGGCTCCCGTTACAAACTTTGAAGCATCCGAGGCCAACCAAATGCAAACACCTATCAGATCATCTGGATCGCCGAATCTTCCCATTGGTGTGTGGTCGATTATAGCTTTTCCGCGAGGAGTTAAGTTGCCATTCTCATCCACCAAAAGGTATCTATTTTGATGCGTCAAGAAGAAGCCAGGAGCTATTGCATTGACTCTAACCTTTTTGTTGTACTCCAGTGCAAAATAAACCGCCAACCACTGAGTGAAGTTGCTTACGGCAGCTTTTGCGGCAGAATATCCCACAACTCTTGTCAGCGGTCTATATGCTGCCATTGAGGAGATGTTGATTATCGAACCACCCTCCGGATTCTTGGCAATCGTTTTTCCAAAAACTTGGCACGGCAAAATGGCTCCTCCAAACAAGTTCAAATTCACAACTTTTTGAAGGGCGTCAAAGGGCAAATCGAAAAAGCTTAGCTCAGGTGAAGTTGTGGCTTCCTTTATGTTTCCACCAGCGGCGTTCAATAAAACGTCGACTTTTCCAAAATCTTTTATGATCTCATCGTGTGTTGCTTTTATGCTGTCTAGGTTTAAAACATCCATGTAATATCCCTTTGCGTCTATGCCTTCTTTTCTCATATCTTCAGCTACAGCTTCTGCGTTTTTTATATCACAAATTGCTATTTTTGCCCCACATTTTCCCATTCCCTTTCCAATGGCAGATCCAAGAACTCCTGCTCCACCTGTGATAACAACCACTTTTCCTTCCAAACTGAACATCTCCAAAATTGATCTCATTTTTCAATCCTCCTTTCCAAGCCAAGCAAACTAAGATGTTTTCTCATATGTTTTTCGACAAAATCGTAATGTAAGTCTTCGTTCTCCTGAAGTACCTTCAAAATTCTTTCCTTGAACAACCATCTTCCATTTTCATCTTTTGCCGTTAAAACCGAACCGTAGGTTATATGTATCAACTGTCTTGAATCTGGCATGTCTAAAAGTTTTACAAGTTCCTCATTTTTCATTTTGTCAACGTCTGGTATCTTGGAAAGGTCAGTTGTCACGTGGTAAGATTTTCTATCCTGCTCAAATTTGGTTAAAGCAAACTTGTGGATTTCCCTGTAAAGCTCCGGATCTTTCACCGCTACAACTCTTATTGCTTCTAGATAATTTGTCCCAGCCGTTTTCACGTGGAACTCTCCTTCCGTTGCTTCAGAGAAGATCGGATAAACACTGAATTTATCGCTGCCAGAATGCAAAGAAAGCTTGTAGCCACCCAGTTCTTTTGATATCTTTGAATGCGTGATAATCTCTTTTCTAAACATTTCCATGTCTCCTATGTAGTCAATACCTTTCTGCCATTCTCCAGAAAACCTTAAAGCGAGTGTTTTAAAGTCTATTCCGCGTCTTCTAAGTTCTTTGACTATGAAAATGTGGGCAAGTGGTGTGGTCGGTACGGCAGTTTCGTCGATGGAAACCTCAAAGTCAAACGGTTTGCCCTTTGCTTTCAAAACATCGTAGCATTTACAAACATGTTCGATCGCATCTATGTAGGTCACAAATATTTCGGCAAATTCCTCATCGGTCATTCTAAATTCGAAGTCTTTGAACTTGTAAAGCTTCCCAACGTATCTCATCTCAAGTTCACGTCTTATTTTGTTGTCTTGATAAAGACTTTGAAATTCTTTTTGACTTAATTTTGAGACATCCTTGATGTGATCTGAAGGATCCACTGTATACATTGTAAAACCCTCGTTTGAAGCTTTTTCTAAGTCCTCTATTTCTTTCACATGGTCTGCATCTGCACCAAATTCAAAGTTATAACCACTTTCAAAAACCCCCCAGACTGCATCGTCAAGGACGTCTTTGTACGTCCGACCAGTTCTGGAAAGTTCCCTGACCGACTGTTGAGCAAAAATCGGAAAAACCTCAAAATCCTTTGCCACTTTGGCATGAGCAGGTGTTGCAAGACCGATTCTGTCGCCAAAACCAAAAGAAGCTTTTTTGTTGATCGTGGTTGGATTTAAATTGATAATTTTTCTCAAAGCTAGCAAATTTTCGTGTGTTTTTTTGCACATTAAAACATCATTTGATCCAATTTGCCCGATCTTTTGTCCATCGAAAAGTTGACATATACCCTTTTTTCCCACAACAAACAATAATTTTTCTTTTCCATCGTTTCCAAGGAAAAAATAAGAATCTGTAATTATTCGTAACGAAGATCCATAGACCTTAAAACGACCCGGAAAAGCTTTTAAAAATTCCTCAAGTAATTTCACTTTACACCACTCCTTCTATACTTTGTAAACTTCCATCCCTTTTTCCAAAAGATATTTTTCACATTCAGGTGGTATTCCAAAATCAGTTATCACGCCGTCTATTTCTTCTGGTGTTGCAAATGAGGCAAAGGCACTTCTATAGAATTTTGTTGAATCGGTCACGATATATACCTTTGATGAACTTCTTATCATTGCTTTTTTAACATCAGCCTCAACAATACTTGGTGTCATAAAGCCTTTTTCGAACGAAAAACCGGTAGTTCCAAGGAAAGCTTTGTCGACGTTTATTTCCTCCAAAAATTTCAAAGTCCATGGTCCAACGAGGGATAAACTGTTTTCCCTTACAACCCCACCCAATACTAAAACTTCGATACCCAATTCTATCAATTTTGCCGCTATGAAGACGTTGTTTGTAACAACAGTTATTGAATTGAACTTAGCTTGTCTAAGTTCAAAGGTCACGTAATAATTTGTGCTACTGCTATCGAGAATTATTGTATCACCATCGGTTATGAGTGAAACAATTTTTTTAGCTATTCGCCTTTTTTCGGCTTGTTTTTGATGAATTTTCCTTAAAAAATTCCATTCAGAGCGTGAATGATCGGGAAGCATAGCTCCTCCATGTGTTCGAACCAAAAGTCCATTTGCTTCCAAAGCGTCAAGATCTTTTCTAATGGTTACACTACTTACCTTGAACTGCTCTACAAGTTCTTCAACTGTGACTTTACCGTTTTGTTTTAGTATTTCAATTATCATTTTCCTTCTTTCTTCTGTAAACATCGTTTACACCCCCTACAATATCATAACAAACTGATGTTTCGAAATTCAAATTCGAAAGTCTTCATTTTATTTCGAAATTTGCAGATACAAAAAGAAATAAAACGAAATAAAAACCAAAATCAAACTTATTCGCCAGCATTTGGGCTTAATTTCTGTTAAACAACTTTTTCTAAGCTTGATTTTATGTTGAAAATATTTATACTTAAAGTAACCTAGCTTGAGGCACGAAGTGCTTCAAACGTATTTTCAGGGGGAATTCCTGTGAAAGCAGTTAGATTACATGCCAAATGGGATCCAAAACCTGATTTTAAGCTTGGACCAAAAGATATCGAAGGCAAGCTAACGTGGTTAGGTAGCAAGGTTTGGAGGTATCCCAAGGTTGTAGTCGAAGAAGTGCCTGAGCCAAAAATTCAAAAACCAACGGAGGTCATCATCCAAGTAAAAGCGTGCGGTATCTGTGGCAGCGATGTACACATGGCTCAAGCTGACAAAGATGGATATATTCTTTATCCTGGCTTAACTGGTTTCCCAGTAACCTTGGGTCACGAGTTTTCTGGAATAGTTGTTGAAGCAGGACCAGAAGCGATAAACAGAAGGACGAACAAAAGGTTCGAGCCTGGAGAACCTGTAACTTCTGAAGAAATGTTCTGGTGCGGTATTTGTAGACCATGTGCTGAGGGTTATCCAAACCATTGCGAGAACTTGAGAGAAATTGGTTTTGATGTAGACGGTGCTTTCGCAGAGTATGTTGTGTCCGACGCAAAATACCTTTGGAGCTTACGAGAACTTGAAAACGTCTATACTGGCGACAAGCTGTTCTTAGCAGGAAGTTTAGTTGAACCAACGTCTGTTGCGTATCATGCTGTTATAGAACGCGGCGGAGGTATTCGACCTGGTGACAACGTGGTGATACTTGGTGGAGGTCCAATAGGACTTGCCGCGGTTGCAATACTTAAAAGAGCAGGCGCTGCGAAGGTGATTCTTTCTGAACCTTCCGAAAAAAGAAGAAATCTTGCAAAAGAACTTGGAGCCGATGTTGTTGTAGATCCAACGAAAGAAAATTTGGTTGACGTTGTTTTGGACAGCACAAACGGAATGGGAGCCAAATTGTATTTGGAAGCAACAGGGTTGCCACAAATCGTTTGGAAAGATATTGAGGAAATAATTTGGAGAGCACGAGGTGTTAACTCCACAGTGGTGATCGTCGCTAGGGCGGATGCCAAAATACCTTTAACAGGAGAGGTTTTCCAAGTTAGAATGGCTCGTGTTGTCGGCTCGCAAGGGCATTCTGGTCATGGAAACTTTCCAAGAGTTATAAGCTTGATGGCTTCTGGTATGGATATGACGAAAATCATTTCAAAGGTAGTGAAACTCGAAGAAATCCCAGAATACATTATAAGACTTCAAACCGATAAGGAACTTGTCAAAGTAACCATGCTCAATCCGTGAGGTGAATGATTATGGAAAAAGTCAAAGTAGGGCTTGTTGGAGCAGGAGGGATTGGTCAAGTTCATCTTGAAATCTTGTCAACCTTTGATGATGTAAAAATAGCCGGTGTTATGGATATAGATGAATCTCGTGCTAGACATGTTGCAGAAAAGTATCAAGCAAGGGTTTACACTAACCTTAAGGATATGAAAAATGATGGAATTGATGCTGTTTACATAACCACTCCAAACAAGACTCACTTCAAATACGCCATGGAAGCTTTAGAACTTGGTTTTAATGTTTTCTGCGAAAAGCCTATGACAACATCTTTGGAGGAAGCTATAGAACTTGAAAAGAAGGTTAAGGAGAAAAACGCTGTTTTCCAACTCGGTCACAACAGAAGGTTTGCCTATGTTTATTCCTTTATGAAACAAAAGATTGAGTCCGGCGAATTAAAACCATACTCATTTCAAATAAAAATGAACAGAGGGGAGTTGTTAAATCCGCCGTGGACAAGCGATAGAAACTATACAGGAGGTTTTCTCTACGAAAGCACTGTGCATTTGTTTGACATGGCGTGTTGGCTCTTTGGAGACGTTGAGGAAATGTTCGTGCTTGGCAAAAAAAGTATCTATCCAGATTACGACGATTGGGCAATTGTGATGAAAATGAAAAACGGAATCTTAGGTACCTTCACTTCTTGTGCTCATGCAAGTTGGATGATTCCATTTGAAAGAGTAGAAGTTTACGGTGAGCACATGATGATGTCAAATGACGAAATGGAAAAAGTTCACTTTTGCAAAGGCTTGGGGAAAGAAGTTGAGAGTCACGATTACACCAAAGTGGATTTCAAAGAAAAATGGGGATATGTTAGAGAAAATCGAGCTTTTATCGATTGTGTTAAAGAACATAAAACTCCGCCAGTAACCGTCAGCGATGGAGTTAGAGTTATTCGAATAATCGATGCTTGTTACAAAGCGGTTGAATCTGGAAATCCGCACGTAAGATTGGAGGGATAATTGTGTCAAAGTGGCAAATACCGCCTGAAGGCGGGCACATGGAGCGTCCAAGTGGTGTGTATTTTCAAACTATGACAATGAAAGAGATACAAGAAAGACTTCAAAAATGTGACTTGATAATAATACCAGTTGGAAGTACAGAAAACCATGGTCCAAATGCTCCAACGGGTGAAGATACTTTTTTGGTCACCAGGATGGCTGAACAAGTTGCACTTAGAACAGGATGTACCGTAGCTGAACCAATATGGTATGGTTACCATCCTTACCATCACATAGGGATGCCCGGGACAGTTCCAGTTAAAGACGAAGCGTTCATCGATTATCTTGTAAGTGTTATCGCTGGTTTTTGGAACACAGGTTTTAGGAAACAAATTCTTTTGAATGGTCATGGTCAAGAATTTGTCATACCCGTTGCAATTCACAAATTTGCAAAGATTTTCCAAGTACCAGCAATGATATTCAACGTCAATTGGTACCACGCAATACAAGATAAATTCAAAACCAAAGAAGAAGGAGGACCGTATGAGACGCGGTTCATTCACGCCGACGAGGTGGAAACTTCCTGGAGTTTGGCACTGTTTCCAGAATTCTGCCATCAAGAATGGGCGGTTGATACTACTCCACGTGGGTATTTACCGGAAGGACACATAGACAAAGCAGGGAACTTACTCCATCGACCAATAGCTTGGTATGGACATGTTGGAGGAGGACCTATTGAGGTTGCAGCTTATCCAGAGGGAGTTGTAGGAAAAGCAACTGCAGCAGACGCCAACAAAGCCAAGGAGGGTATAGAAGCTTTCCTGGATTACCTTGAAAAACTTGTAAGAGACATTATGGAAAAATATCCTCCAGGGAAGCTTCCACCAGCCAACGAGCTTTCGCAAAGATCTCAAGAAGAACTTGAAGCGGTTTTGAAAAAACCGTTTGAAAAGGGTTGGAGGAGCATATACAGTATAGGTAACATGTGGTAATATCGGGGGCTTTTGCCCCCATAGCGAGGGGGGATTTTTGTGAAAAGGTTGCTGGTGCTTGGGGTTATCATGTTAACGGTTGTTGCATTCAGCTTCACATTTTACGTTGTATCACATGGTGGTCCAGCTGATCCGTTCTGGGGCGTTGTCATGAAAGGAGTTCAGGATGCAGCTCAAAAATTCGGTGTAAACGCAATTTACCTTGGCCCAGAGAAATTTTCGATCAAAGAATTTATCGACCTAGTCAACAGTGCCATTGCGAGAAAACCGGATGGATTGGTTGTGACGATGACCAACCCTGTTGCTTTAGATGAACCGTTGCGTCAAGCAATCAAGATGGGAATACCAGTTGTAGCTATCAACGTTCCGGATGATAGACCTGTTGGAGAAAGAATACCATACTTGTGCTATGTGGGGATGAATGAATATCTTGCAGGAGTTTATGCAGCAAGAAGAATGCTTCAAGAATTTACACCGAAACGAGCAGTGGTAGCGATTCACGAGCCAGGGCACGTTGGGCTTGAAGCAAGAGCAAAGGGTATTGCCGATGTTCTTGGAGAGAAGAAGATCCCAGTGGAGAAACTTGATATTACCACAGATCCAACAAAAGCTTTGACGTTGCTAAAGAGCTACTTGATGAAATACCCGGATACAGATGCTATCTTCACACTTGGGCCGCTTGGCGCTCATCCAGCTATTCAACTAGTTGAAGAAGAGAAGCTTGTTGGAAAGGTCAAAATAGGTGCCATAGATCTTACGCCAAAAATAACTGAAGCAATCAGAAAAGGTGTAGTAGTTTTTACAATTGATCAGCAACAGTACCTGCAAGGATATTTACCAATTGTCTTTTTGTACATGTACAAGACATATGGACTTATACCGGTTGGAGATGTTCTAACTGGCCCATTCATTGTAGATAAATCAAACGTTGATATTGTTGAGGAAACCGTCAAGGCTGGATACCGTTGAGAAAATCTCATGGCTGGCCCCAACTTCACGGGGTCAGCCATAGTTATTGATTTTTCCAAAGGGGGGAAATTTTTGCAGCAGCAAAAAAATTTCTCCGTTATTCCATTATTCCGGATCAAGGAACTTGGTGCAATCGTAGGTGTTGGGATCTTCTTTGTTGTTTTCTCTATGATTTCAAAGCGATTTTTGAGTATAGACAACTTTTTCAACACATTGACCATGGCTGCGGAGCTTGGAATCATAGCAGCTGGCGTTTGCATGTTGATGATAAGCGGAGAATTTGACCTATCTGTTGGAGCAGTTTTTGCCGTTGTGTCTATGACATTTGCTTTACTTATAAACAATGGTTTTGATCCTCTTTTTTCACTGTTTATCTCGCTTTTTTTATCCGCTCTTGTGGGACTTGTCAACGGTTTGGTAACTGTTAAGACGGGTATACCTTCTTTTATAACGACTCTTGGAATGATGATGTTTTGGAGAGGAATCCTGCTCGCTGTGACTGGTGGTTTTCCCATAATGCTTCAAAAACGTGTTCCTTTGCTCAACTATTTTGGTGGACGAATTTACGGTGGGCTTCGCTATTCAGCTATTTGGTTTATCATTTTAGCTTTTGTAGTGTGGTTCATCCTTGAAAGAACTCGTTATGGTAATTGGACATTTGCCACGGGTGGTAATCTTGGTGCTGCGAAAGCTCTTGGTGTACCAACGGAGAAAATTAAAATCTCAAATTTTGTGATAAGTTCCCTTTTAGCTGGCTTTTCAGGTATCACAACTTTTGCAAGATTTAGGATAGTCGACCCAACCTTTGGACTTGAAATGGAACTTGAGGCAATTGCTGCATGTGTTATGGGTGGAACATTGTTGACTGGAGGATATGGAAGCGTCCTTGGAGCGGCGGTAGGAGCTGTGATGATAAGCATGGTTCGAAATGGTCTTGTTCTTGCTGGTGCCCCTGCTTATTGGTATCGTGCTTTCATTGGAGTCATTTTGATTGTGGCTGCCGTAATCAATGCAAGAATTCGAAAGAAGGTGGCAGGATGAGCGAACTGCTTGTTGAAATGAGAGGGATAAGCAAAAGATTTGGAAAAGTTCAGGCTTTAAAGAAAGTTGATTTCAGCGTGAAAAAGCAAGAAGTAGTAGGTCTTCTTGGAGACAACGGAGCGGGAAAGTCAACGTTGATAAAAATTCTTGTCGGGTACTATCAACCAGATGAAGGGGAAATCTATTTTGAAGGTAAACGTGTTCAATTCCGCTCTCCGCGCGAGTCTAGAGACCTTGGAATTGAAACTGTGTATCAAGATCTTGCCTTAGTCAATCTTATGCCGTTGTGGAGAAACTTTTTTCTTGGCAGGGAATTGATGATAAAATTTGGTCCTTTCAAGTTTTTGAAAATCAAAGAGATGAAAACACAATCGTTGAAGATTTTGAAAGACATCGGTATAACTTTTCGAGACCCTGATGAAGCGGTTGCCATGATGTCTGGTGGCGAACGACAAGCTATTGCAATTGCCAGAGCTATACATTTTGGTGCCAAACTTTTGATAATGGATGAACCCACTGCAGCTCTTTCGGTGGGAGAAACAAAGAGGGTTTTAGAACATATACTTGAAGCAAAAAAGAAAGGAATATCGGTAGTTTTCATAACTCATAACATTTACCACGTTTATGAGGTTGCAGACAGGCTAGTGATATTGGAAAAGGGTGAAAAAATAGGAGATTACAAAAAGGATGAAGTAACCCCACAGCAAGTTATGGACATAATCGCTGCCTCAGCTGGTGTGAAATGAGGGATAAGTATGCAAATGACTTTCATTGGTCATGTATCAAAGGACATTAACAAGACTTTAAGAGCAACTACAATCGCACCAGGTGGGGGAGTTTATTACGGAAGTATAGCGGCAAGCAGGCTTGGTGCAACTTGTTCTGTTATAACCAAATGTGCCGAGGAGGATAAGACCTTATTTGCCGAGATGACCCAAGCGGTTGCTGCTGTTTTTTTCAAAAGTAGTCAAAGGACGACAACAATAGAGAATCTTTACCCATCTGATAATCCAGATGATCGAATCAGTAGAGTTCTTAGTTTAGCGGATAGCTTTTCGCTGGATGATATTTTGCGAATCGAAAGTCAGATATTTGTTATAAGTGCCCTTTGGCACGGGGAAATACCAGAAGATTTGCTGCCGATCCTTAGGAAAGGTTGTGACCTTCTAGCGCTGGATGCTCAAGGTTTTCTTCGAAATATTGATTCAAACGGTCAAATGGTGTATTCAAAATGGGACAGATTGGACCTTCTGAAACTTGTGGATGTTTTCAAAGTTGATAGTAAAGAAGCCTTCGTTCTAACTGGTCATAAAGATCGGCTTACTGCTTGCCAGAAGATTAAGGAGCTTGGTGTCAAAATAGTTTTACTCACACACAATCAAGGTGTTTGTGCCTACGACGGCAAGAATTTTTATGAAGCAAAGTTTGCACCTTACAAACTTGAGGGAAGAACTGGTCGTGGAGATACTTGTCTTGCAAGTTTTTTAGCTTCTTTTGATCAACCACTTGATGTTGCTGTGAAGATATCGGCGGAGGTGACCTCGAAAAAAATGCAATATCCTGGTCCTTACAAGGGTTAAAAAGGGGAGGTGTTATTGTGAAGAGGTTTTTGCTGGTTGCTATTCTGTGTTTTGCAACGCTGATTTTTGCTGAACAAGTTCTGCATATGTATACTGCTCTTGATGAAAACGAATGGCCAATTTATGTCAAGGCATTCGAACAAGCCACAGGAATCAAAGTTAACGTTGTGAGAATGTCTTCAGGAGAAATTTTGGCAAGAATTGAAGCTGAGTCAAAAAATCCTCGTGCAAGTATTTGGTTTGGAGGACCTGCAGTTGATCATATTGCTGCAAAGAAAAAAGGACTTCTTGAACCATACAAATCTGCTGCAACGGAAAAAGTTCCGGAAGCTTTCAAAGATCCAGAAGGTTATTGGGTTGGATTTTACTTTGGGGCAATAGGATTTGGAACCAACACAGAGCATTTGAAACAGCTTAAAGTCGATCCACCAAGATCATGGTATGACTTACTCAAGCCAGAATTCAAAGGTAGGATCGCTGTTGCGTATCCATACACTTCTGGAACTGCTTATACAGTGCTGGCAGCACTTGTGGCAATAATGGGGGAAGACGAGGCTTTCAAATACTGGAAAGAACTTGATAAGCAAATTCATCATTACACCAAATCTGGCTCAGCACCTGTAACTGAAGCTGGTTTGGGAGAAGTAACGATAGCTATAGCTTTTGCCCACGATATTATTGCAAAAGGTATTGCGAAAGGTTATCCTCTTGTTTTGACTTTCCCGAAAGAACCTACAGGTTATGAAATAGGAGCCATGTCTCTTATCAAAGGAGGACCCGAGCCAGAGTTAGCCAAAAAGTTCATCGATTGGATGCTCTCAGCAGAAGCCCAAAGTTTGTTCAAGCAATGGTACAGAATTCCAATCAATCCCGACGCAGAAGTTGCGCCTGGCGCGGTAAAAATGCAAGATGTAAACGTAGTATCGATGGACTTTGACTATTTCGGAAGGGAAAAGGACAGACTCATTGAAAGATGGAAAGAAGAAATCGAATACGGTAAGTGATCTGTTTTGGCGCGGGCTTTTTTGCTCGCGCCATTAGATTTTCCTTAAAAAGTGAGGTTTGAGTTTATGTATATCAAGCAAATTAAAAGAGTTTTAAATGAACCTGTATTGTTGTTTCTGATAGTTTCTTGCTGGATATTGCTAGCTCTTTTTATGCTTTATCCATTGATAATGGTTGGTTTGAAAAGTTTTCAACCAAGACCTGGAATCTTTGGACTTGACGTTTATCGAACGATTTTTACCAGAAGATATTTTATAACCCCCATCTTCAACACTCTAAAGCTTGGTGTCACTGTAGCATCCATAGGGGTTCTCATAGGTTATCTCTTTGCTTATTCAATAGTGAAAGTAAATATTCCATTGAAAGCAATTTTCAGAACGATTGCCATATTTCCCATAGTTTCTCCACCATTCGTTGTGGCGTTATCGTTGATTATGTTGCTTGGAAGGAACGGTATTCTAACAAAAACAATTTTCGGTGGTAAAGCACCTTTTCAAATATACGGATTTTGGGGATTGGTCATTGTTGAAACCTTGGCTTACTTTCCAACGGCTTTCATGACAATCGAAGCAGTTTTGTTATCCATAGGTTCTGATCTTGAAGAAGCTTCGATGAGTCTTGGTTCTGGAAAGTGGAGAACTTTTTGGACAGTGACTTTTCCTCTTTCCATGCCTGGAATACTATCTGCTTGGTTATTGGTTTTCTCTCAATCGATGGCAGATTTTGGAAATCCGCTGATACTTGGTGGTCGATTCCAAGTGTTAAGCGTTGCTGCATATTTGGAGATAACAGGTTCTTACAGAATTTCTCATGGTTCTGCTCTTGCTGTTTTGCTTTTGATTCCAAACTTAATAGCGTTCTTCGCCCAACGGTACTGGCTTTCGAGAAAATCGTATGTTACAATCACTGGGAAACCTTCTTCAATAAAAGTGCTAGAACCTCCTTGGTGGGTGAAGATGATTTTCATCTTAATATGTTTGGTGCTTATCGCAGGAATACTTTTGATCTACGGTACAGTTTTTATAGGTTCGTTCACAAAACTTTGGGGTGTTGATCACAATTTTACGCTTGCTAACTACAAGTACGCCTTTGGAAGAACAACCTTAAAGTACTTAATTGATACACTTCTTCTTGCTTCGGTTGCGACACCAATTTGTGGTGTGCTAGGTATACTTATAGCTTATTTGGTTGCAAGAAAAGAGTTTCCGACTAGAAGGCTTATGGAGGCAACTGCTTTGCTTGGCTTTGCAGTCCCTGGAACAGTGTTTGGTATAGGTTATCTTCTTGCCTTCAACGACAAACCGATGGTACTTACCGGCACCGCTTTGATAATAATTTTGGTCTTTATCTTTCGTGAATTAGCTGTTGGTGTGCAGAATGGTGTAGCTGTCTTGTATCAAATAGACAAATCAATAGAAGAAGCATCCTTAGACTTAGGTGCAAGCAGCGGCAAAACTTTTTGGAGGATAACCATGCCTTTACTGATGCCAGCATTTTTCAACGCTTTGTTCACAGCTTTTGTCAGAAGCATGACGGCTATAAGCGCTGTTATTTTCGTGGTATCTGCTCGTTGGAACTTACTAACAGTTCGAATACTTGGAGCCGTTGAAAACGCAGATCTTGCACAAGCTGCTGCTTTAAGTTGGATTTTGATAGCCATAGTTCTTTTGGCAATGTTTCTACTTAGGTTTTTGACAATTAACTTCTCCTATCAGGTCAAGCTCAGGGGGATAGGAGTATGAGTGATTACTATGTTGAAGTAAGAAACCTGACTAAAGAATTTAAAGAATTTGGATCTTCTGGAAAAGTAGTAGCTGTAAACAGTATCACTTTTGGTGTTAAGAAAGGACAAATGGTAACATTGCTTGGACCATCTGGATGTGGAAAAACGACTACTTTGCGTTTGATAGGTGGATTTGAAATACCAACAAGCGGTGAGATATTGATAGATGGTGTAGTGGTCAATGATCTTCCTCCGAATAGAAGACCGACGGCAATGGTTTTCCAAAGCTATGCCCTTTTTCCCCATATGAATGTTTTTCAGAATGTCGCTTATGGTTTGAAGAATAAACGCTTACCAAAGGAAAAGATAAGAGAAAAAGTTCTAAGCATGCTAGCCATAGTTGGATTAACTGGTCTTGAAAAAAGATACCCAAGCCAACTATCCGGAGGACAGCAACAAAGAGTCGCCTTGGCAAGAGCTTTAGTTGTTGAGCCAAAGGTTTTGCTGCTTGATGAACCTTTGTCAAACCTTGATGCAAAATTAAGAGAACAAATGAGGATAGAATTGAAAAAGATTCAAAAAGAGCTTGGTATAACAAGTATATATGTGACGCATGATCAATTGGAAGCCATGGTTTTGTCAGATTATATCGTAGTTATGAAAGACGGGATAATAATGCAGCAGGACCCCCCAGACATAGTTTACAAATTCCCTGCCAACCGATTTGTCGCTAGTTTCATAGGTAAAGCCAGCTTCATAAAGGTGCTCGTTTTAAAATGCGAAAACAAATTTTGCAAAGTCAAATTGCCAAACGGAAAGATCGTGGAAGTTCCAATTCGAGTGGGAGCGCATTTTAAAGAAAATGAAGAAGTTTTTCTGATGATGAGGCCTGAAGGTGGAAAATTTGTTGATTCAGATAAAAGTATGCTTACAGGAGTTGTGATAACAAGAATTTTCACTGGTTCAACAGCATACTTTGAAGTAAAAACAGATTATGGGATTTTGGCTGTGGAAATTCAAAATCCCAATCTTTCAAAACTTCCAGAAATCAACGAGAATGTTGGTATTACTTACGACAAAGAATCTATGACGGTGGTGAGGTGATTTGAGACTTTTGGTCTTTGATTTGGATGGAACGCTGTTGGAGGATGATCATAGCTTGTCGAAAGAAACTGTCCTGATGCTTGAAAAGTTAGTTGAAATGGGTTTTCTTTTCACAGTTGCAACTGGAAGATCTTTGAAAAATTCATATGGTTATCTGGAAAGACTCCCTATAAATTTGCCTGTTATACTGTTCAACGGCGCAAGAATATACAATCTTGCTGAAAAAAGATATTTGTTTCAAGAAGTCTTGGAAAACAATGCTGTGGCGTATTTTCTTGAAATTTTCAAAGCTTGTACTTTCGATGTGGCTGTTTTCTTTTTCATTGGAGAAGATGTTTTTTCCTACAATCCGCTCTCTGCTGCGGCAAGCTATCTTTGGAGAGATTCTCTTACATATATATCTGTTAACGATTGCAAATTTGCTTTGCAAAAACCAATCACCAAGATTGTAATTTCAGCAAGCAAAGATATTCTTGACAATTTTCAGTTGATTCTTAAGCAATCACTTGACAAACAGGTTCAAATTGTTCGCTCTGAAAAAGACATCATTGAAATACTTCCTTGTGGTGTCAACAAAGGAGCAGCACTCGAACGACTTTGTAAGATGTACAATATTGATTTTTCTGAGGTAGTTGCAGTTGGAGACAGCTGGAACGATGTGGAAATGCTCAAGATTGCTGGTTTTGGAATAGCGGTTGGCAATGCAACTGAAGTAATCAAACATGTAGCAAAATTATCAATACCGAAAAAAGGTTTTCAGCTTGTGAATCAATTGTACAAACTCATCAAGGAAGGTGAACTAAGATGAAACTTTCACTTGTGATAAGCACTACCGACGCGGCTTTTAACTCTTTGGCTTTCAAGGGGGATCTTGTGAAAGGAATAGAGCTTGCCAAGAAAATTGGTTACGATGGCGTTGAAATAGCAATCAGAGATCCAAAGCTTGCAGATGTTAATCTCATTAAAAAGGTTGTTTTGGATTTCAAAATACAAGTGGTTGCCATAGGTACAGGTCAAGCGTATCTTGCTGAAGGATTGAATCTGATCGATGAGGATGAAAACATCAGAAAGAAGGCTTTTGAAAGGCTGATTGATCACATAAACTTTGCTTCAATTTTTGGTGCAAAAGTCATCATTGGCTTTATTAGAGGCAAAAAGAAAAATAGAGATGAGAAACAAGTACAAAAACTTTTTATCGAACAAATCGCAAAACTGGCAGATTATGCTCAACTGTTGTCTGTGCAACTTGTAATTGAACCGCTGAACAGGTACGAAATAGATTTTCTCAACACTTTGGATGAAACTTACGAACTTGTCAAAGTTTTGAACCATGACAGTGTGGGGATTCTCGCCGACACGTTTCATATGAACATAGAAGAACCAAGGATCGAGGAAAGTTTAGAAAAAGTAAAGGACAAATTGTATCACTTTCATGTAGCTGACAGCAATCGATGGGCTCCTGGTGCCGGGCACATTGATTTTGGTTCCATAATTAGAACTCTTCGAAAGATTGGCTACAACAGTTTTTTGTCTGTTGAGTGCTTACCATTACCAGGTGGAGCGGAAAAAGCTGCAAGACTGGCTTATGAAACGCTCAAGAACATTATTCTTGATTTTGAGAAGATTTCAAAAACACTTGAACAAACTTAAAAACTATTTGGCATAGTGTCGCTAGGAACATCATTTTCCAAGGGGGAGGTGTGATTATGAGAAAAGGTTTAATTCTTCTTGCAAGTTTGTTGCTGATAACCTTTGCTGCTTTAGCTCAAGAAGATGTTCCCATTAAGGTTACTTTGACAATGATGGTAGCTGGAGATCAAAACATGGTTGACTTCTTCGAGTACGAAGTTGGTCCAGAGTTTAGAAAACTGTATCCAAACGTGACCTTGAAAGTCATCGGTACTGGACCTGGCGATGCTGGTTCACAGCAGATAGTGCAGCAACTCAAACTTGAAAAAGAGTCTGGGAAAGACAAATGGTCAATTGATTTAGTCGTGATCCATGAAACTGGTGCCATTTGGGCTATTGAAGCTGGGTTGTTAAAACCGTACACTGAATTCTTAACGTACAGAAGATTATTAGTTCGAGGCACCGAAAAAATGGCTTTGGGAGTTAATGTGGAAGGGTATGTAGTACCAATGTTCCACAGCCAAGTTGTGCTTGCGTACAATCCGAAATTTGTAAAGGATCCACCTAAATCGTACGCTGAGTTGGTTGAGTGGGTGAAAAAGAATCCCGGCAAGTTTGGTTACAACGGCATCAAAGGTGGTATGTCTGGTGTTGGATTCGTCTTTGGATGGGTTTACTGGAAGTCTGGGTATATGGATATCTACACGAAGGGACCATATGACAAAAAATACGAAGAAAACTGGCCACAAATTTTCGCCGAGCTTAAAGAATTCAATAAATACGTCACAATTACAGCTGGTAACGCCGGAACGTTGGATGCATTGAATCGTGGCGAGATCTGGATGGGGCCTGTTTGGGTTGACATGCTTTATACTTGGATGCGCGAAGGTAGAATGGATCCGAACATAAGAATCGTCCTACTGGCTCCCGGAATGCCTGGTCAGCCAATGCATTTTGCAATACCAGCGAAAGCGGCAAATCCAGACTACGCCTTCAAGTTCATTGAATTCATGCTGTCTCCAAAAGTTCAAGCTAAATACATAGTGGAGCGCTTCAACTGGTATCCAGCAATTGGAGACGATTACGTCGCACCCTATCTAAGTAAGGACGTGTTGGATCGCCTCTACAAGGACGTGAAACAAGCCGACCTTGTCAAGTATGGCAAACCTATGCCGCTTCTTGGGTACAAGCAGGATATGCAGGAAGCATACGAAAAATGGGTTGAAAAATAGTTCTAAATAGCAGGGGCCTTGCCCCTGCTTAATTTATGCCGCTTTGAGGTGGTGAATATGAAACACAAACGCTTCCGTGAAGCTTTCTTTGGTTTTTTGCTGATCCTCCCATCTTTGACTATTCTTGCTTTTTTGTATTTTTATCCTCTAGTAACATCTATTTGGACCAGTTTCATTGCCAACAACAAGATCAGCTTGTTGAACTACAAAAAAGTTGTAGAATTGTATCTTCGCGATGTGATTTACTCTGTTGGAATTACTGTGGCGACTGTCTTAATTGTTTCTATGCTGAGTATAGCAATAGCCGGATACCTGCGTTTTAGACAATGGAAATTTCTTGATATAATGTATAGACTTCCACTGTTCATTCCATTTCTCATCGTTGGGCATGCAATGAGAATTTTCCTTGCGCCACATGGAACGTTGAACAATTTTTTGACACGCTTAATAGGTGTCAAAGAACTACCCGGCTTGTCAAGATCTTGGATTGGACTTCTGTGGGCTTTTATATGGGTGATGACACCATATGCAGCAATAGTCGTTGTCGGGGCATTTAGGGCACTCGATAATTCTTACATAGAAGCTGCCCAAAGTCTTGGGGCATCAAAACTCAAGGTCTTGTTTACAATCATTATTCCAATGTGCAGATCGTCAATAGTGGTTACAATGATTCTAACATTTGTTAGAACCATCAGCAGCTTAACAATACCAGCACTTGTTGGGCCAAATTCTCCTGCGATGATAACGATAGATATGATGTTCAGGATTAATTTCTTCAACGATTGGGGAGTTGCCAACGCATTGGGAGTAGTCTCTTATCTAATTGTTGTAATTCTTGCTGTTTACTATCTTAAATTTATGTCCGCTGAAAGAGGAGGTATAAAGGGATGAAAAGAATATCGATATTTTCGTTAACGATAAAGGCGGCAGTAATTGCGTTGATCTTGGGTATTATGATTGGACCGTTGGTTGGAATAGTTATCTGGAGTTTTGCCAAAACTTGGTACTGGCCAAGTCCGTTACCTCAAGAATACACCCTTCGGTACTGGAGGGATGTCTTCACACAAGGAAGAGTGCTGAACTCGCTTCGCTTAAGTTTGATTATTGCCCTAGTAACGGTTGGTCTTTCGATCTTGGTTTCGATACCTGCAGCGTACGCCTTTGCTCGCTACAAAATACCTTTTGAACGACTTTTGTTACTGTTGTTTTTGATGCCACAAGCATTTCCACAACTACCAGTCTTCATAAATCTTGCGAAGATTTTCTCAAGAATTGGTTTGAGGGGAAATGTTTGGGGTATAATTCTTGCACACACCATGGCTTCAATGGTTTTCGCAATATGGATAATAACTGCAACGTTCAAATCAATTCCGGTGGAGCTTGAGCAAGCGGCACAAAACCTTGGAGCAAATAAGTTTGTAACATTTAGGACCATCACACTTCCTCTTGCACTTCCTGGGATAATTGCAAGTTCAATATATGTTTTCCTTTGGTCAATGGGTGAATTCAACGCCGCGTTTTTCATAGGCGCGCCTTTCATACAAACCGCGCCGGTTTTAATGTACACAGCAAGTATGGGATACAACATGCAAATAGCAAGTGTGATCGCGCTCGTTTTGACGATACCTTCCTTGGTGTTCATGATTCTTATCGAGAAATTCTTAAAAGCCGAATATCTCGCTGGCTTGGGAGGATGAGAACAATGGAAGTTGTTAAAGTTCAAGGTCTCAAGAAATATTACGGAGAGGTCAAAGCCTTGGATGATGTGACTTTCTCTATATTTGAATCGGAAATACTGGCTGTCATCGGTCCAAGTGGATCTGGCAAGACAACTCTATTAAGGGCAATAGCTGGTTTTGTGAACTTAGATTCTGGTAGGATAATCATAAACTCACGCGATGTGACCAATGTTCCTCCGGAAAAACGAAATGTATCTATGTTCTTCCAAAATTACGCACTTTGGCCACACATGACTGTTTATGAAAACGTGGCATACGGTTTGAAAATTCGAAAAATGAGCAAAACAGAGATCAGAGAAAGGGTAGAATGGGCGTTGAACTTTCTGGAGATAAGCCATCTTGCCAATAGAAAACCATCCCAATTATCGGGTGGCCAGCAACAACGAGTTGCGCTGGCAAGAGCTATTGTGGTTAAACCGGATGTTTTGCTCCTTGATGAGCCGTTGTCCAACCTTGATGCCAAGATAAGGACTAGGATAAGATCTGAACTGCGCGAACTGTTGAAGAAGTTAAATATACCCACTCTCTATGTCACGCATGATCAAGAAGAAGCCCTCAGCATAGCGGATCGAATAGCTGTGATGAATCATGGGAAAATCTTGCAGCTTGGTACACCACAGGAAATATACAAAAACCCCGTTGACGTTTTTGTCGCCGACTTTGTTGGAGCAAATAGTTTGATTCGAATTAAAACTAAATCCGGTGAGCAAATCAAAGTTGGAAACAAAATTTTTGTTGCGAAAGATGATTTTTTAACTCTCGTCATAAGAGTGGACGAAGCTGATTTGCTGTCAGCAAAACAATTGACCGCTGAAAACGTACCTGAGCAAAATCTCATACTAAAAGCAGTTGTTGTTGACAAGCTTTTTTTAGGATCAAAATACAAATATAAATTGAAAATTGATGAAATAGAAGAATATGTATATTTAAACAGCAACAAGATTTATGCAAATGGTGACAAAGTGATCATAGCCATACCAGCAGGAAGCTATTTTGTGTTTTAAATTCGTCAAATGTTCAAGATGCTTGGCATCATTTGACTGCTTCGCCTTTCTTGACAAAGCTCATTGTGATGGCTGAAAGTATCACAAAGCCTATTGAAAAAGGTATCAGTGAGGCATAACCAGCTGTATCTATGAAAACACCTGCCAAAGGTGGAGCAAAGATGTTTGCTGCCATTGAAAAGAAGTAATACAAACCGGTGTACCCTCCAACTTTTTCCTGAGTGGTCATATCCACGACCATCGGCAAAGAATTAACGTTTACCAAAGCCCATCCAGCACCACTGATTGCGAAAAGAACAAAAAGCTGCGTCAAAACGTTCTTGCCCGCCGAAAGTCCAGCAACGACAACGACTATTAGTAAACAAGTTATTAAAACGGAAAGACCAAGCAAAATCGTTCGTTTTCTTCCAAGCTTTGAACCCACCAAACCTGCCGGAATTGCAGCAAGCATAAAAGTCAAAGAGAACACACCAAGAACAAGTGCTCCAGTGCTCTCAGATATGCCAAGGTAAAATTTCGCATAACTTGTGAAGAACGTTTCCAACGCGTTGAAACCTATGAACCAGAAAAGTATGGAAAGAAGCATGAACAAAAGACTTCTTTCCTTAGATTTAAAGGTATCCTTGAGATTGCTCAAAAGTTCTTGATTTCCTTTCTTTACAGTTTCAAAGACGCTGAGATTTACCTTAGATTTCACCGTATATTCTTCAGGTTCTTTGATGAAAAAAACGATGAGAATATTCGCCCCAAGCATCATCAAAGCGCCAACGAAAAACGGATAAGCATAATTTGCATCATACAAAGGTTTGCCGGCAAAATAGGCGAGCAACGCTCCAAGACCACCCATGAAGTTGATAATTCCGTTAGCCTGGCTTCTAAACCTTGATGGCGTTATATCGGGCATCAGCGCAATTACAGGTGAACGAAACAGCGCCATGGCAAAGTTCATGATTATTATCACAAGCATCATCAACGGTAAAGAGCCAATGCTTCTTGCCATTGGAATCAGCATGAAAAAGATTGCGGCTATCGGTGCTCCACCCAGTATGTACGGTTTTCTTCTTCCAAGTTTGGTTCTTGTTTGATCACTCAACGTTCCTATATATGGCAACATGAAGATCGCAAAGATGTTGTCGATGGTCATTATCGCGCCTATGACGAAGGAACTGAGGGCGAAATCTTTAAGGAAAATCGGAACATAGGCGTTGTACAGAGGCCAAAGCACACTGATGCCAAAAAATCCAAAACCAAGGAGAAAAATCTTGGAATAACTGAACCTTTCCATGTTCACACTTATCCCCCTTTCTTAAAGTTTATACCTCCACCATGTGTTTTAGAATTCTATTCAACTTTCTTCTTATCCTACCATCTTCCTCGCACCAGTAAGCTGCACACAAGGCCTGTGGTTTTAGCGAATACTCGACCGAAAACGCTTTTAACACTTCTGAATCTTGCAATGCGATTGAAAACCGAGTATTTTCATATTTCGCGTAGTTTCTCAAAAATTTGTTCAACAGTTTTCTATCTTTTTCTTCAAGTTCCATATACCTTTGCAAAAATTTCTCGAATTTATCTTTACTCATCCTCTCAAAAACATTCTTTACCAGATTTTTCCTTGCCTCAATATATGGGTGAGCTTCAAATGCGTCACAAATAAATCTTATAAGCAATAGATTGGTACCATCAGCTTTTTGAAAATCCTTATTCATAACTGTCAGTAAATTGATTCCTTTTGTGCCTTCAAGTTGTGCAGAATATGTTGCCAATAGAAGCTTCTTTCTTTCGACTGAATCCATATTGTGAAGATATTCAAAGGTTTCTCGAAAAAGCCCATCGATTTGCGACTTTATCTTTTCGCACAAGAATGGCTTGAAGGTAAGAATAGTTTCCTTATTAACATATGGAAGGATTTTGAATATTGTCCCACCTTTTATGCTTTTAAACTTTCCATTCAAAAGCTTAGAAAGATTTGAACGACTGATGCCCGTTCTTCTTGAAAGTTCTGAGATATTGCTGCAAAGTGATCTAATGCAATTTCTCAGCTCTAAAGTATTTTCATACATAGAAGTCGATAGGTCAAGTTGCGAAAAAAGCGCAAGTTTTTCCTGTGCTTCCAATGTCTTCTGTACTTTCTTGCCCTTAGAAAGCATTATCTCGACAGTCTGATACATTCGATAGAAATCCCCAATCTGTTCGTACAGTGTCATTAATATCCAGCGAATATAGCGATGCCTCCTCGAGTTCCCTATACCATCCCATCGTGTAGATACATTCTTTGGAGAACTTTAAAGCAATCAGTGGATGTTTGTTTTTAATATACCAAGCAGCGTTGTTTAAAGCTGCAATCATCGCGGTTGGATGAGGAATTTTGTTAGCAATTTTATAGGCTTGAACAAGTTCATGTAGTGCCATCGATATCTTGCTCTCGCGATAATACTTCCTTGCTTGAGCTATTTTGATGAAAACCACTGCCGAAGGATCTTCAAAGTATTTTCTTCCCCACGTTCGAATATAGGTTTTTGTTTTTCCGTCATAGAAGTTATTCGTGACAATTGTGATTATCAGCTTTCTCGCAATCGGAGGAATGTTTGAAAAATTGTCTTTCAGCTCACGCAACAGTTTCTCCGTTTTATCGTTGCCAGTTCGAATCAATACAGATAACTTTTTTGCAAGAAGAAGATATTTGATTGTGAGCGAGCGTGCATATCTGAGTCCTTTTTCCACAGTTTGTATGCTTTTTTCAACATCATCCTTCCAATCGCTCACAACAGTTTTCAGAAAGTATTGTTCATCCCTTTCGGAAAATTTGACTCCATATATGACTAACGGTTTAGCGTAATAACCATGTTTAAAAAGAACCTTTAAAACCTGCTGAAACAACTTACTCACGGATCTTTCCCCCTGTGATGTTATTACGACGGAGAACAAATATGTTGTTACTGAATAAATTATAGTGAAATCAAAAGTAGAATAGACAGATGTTTTTGAAACAACGATGTTTGATTTTCAGGTGTTTACTGGTATGCAGCAATAATGGAGTGATGAAATGATATAAAAAATATTAGGAGGTACTGATTATGACGATTTCGTTTGAAAAATACGCTCAAAATCTCACAAAATTCGAGCGAAAGTACAAAAAACATTATCCACTACTATTTTTCATGAACTTCTTATTTCTAACAACAAACATTCTTACACCTTTGATCATCAAGGCACTGATTGATAACGTATTTCAAAATCGTAATATTGTTGAAATTTTTCTTTTTGGCGGCTTGTACTTAGTAGTTCTCTTCCTTCAGTCCTTAGTTATGTATAGGATGAATTACTCTGCGTTCAAGCACTTGATTAACAAATCACAAGTAAAAGAATCAAAAAGTCTTTTTGCAAAAATACTGGCTTTACCATTTCGAGACCCGAATACTCAAAACGCAAACAATTACCTATCGGTTTTTTTGAGGGATATACCGAAAGCAACAACAGGGGTGTATCTTGGAAAATTGCAGTTTCTGTTTAACTTGATTTTCTTTATCGCTCTTCTTTGTATACTATTTATCCTCAGCATGAAATTAACTATTCTTGTTATTGCCAGTGCTTTATTGTTTTACTTTTCAACAAGGTTTATAAAGAAAATCGTAATCAGCTGTTCTGCGAAAGACAGAGAAGATTACCAATTGTTCTTGAAAAGATTCAAAGAAATCTTTGAGGGAATGTATACTTTAAAGCAATATCCTGACTCAAAAGTCACCGAAAAATTTGCCGATTTGAGTGCAAAAAGATGGATCAAATCAAATTTGAGACTGAGAATATCGAATGAATTATCCAATAGGAACATTGAAATAAACAAAGAAATTGGCAAAGCTTTAGTGATTTCGATGGGTATCTACTTGCTTTTAAAAGGTGAAGTAACCGTCGGAACGCTTGCAGCGTATCAATTGTACATGACATGGGTATACGATTCAATACGAATGATGATCACAGGTTTGATGATGTTCTTTTCCAGCTTACCCAACTGGGAAAGTTTTATGAAAATTTTCTCAAATCCTTCTGAGAAAACGGGAAACCAAATTCTACACAGTTTCCAAAGCCTAAAACTTGAAAACGTTGAATTCAGATACAACGACCTCAAAGTCCTTAACGGAGTCACAATTGAGATAACCGCAGGCGAAAGACTTGCGATAGTAGGCGGTTCAGGTGAAGGCAAAAGTACGTTGGTATCGCTTTTCAACGGATTTCTAACCTCTTCAAGTGGTAAAGTACTCATTAATGATATTCCGATCGATGAATATTCACTTTCGTCAATTCGAAGAAAGATTCTCGTTGTTCGTCAAAACGATTATCTTTTTGACACGTCAATAAAAAACAACATTACCTTGTTTGAGGACTATTCACAAGAACAGATAGAAAGAGTTTTGAAGGTGTGTGAATGTGATTTTGTTTACCAATTAGAAGATGGGATAGATACGGTGGTTGGGGAAAGAGGAGCGAGGCTATCTGAGGGGCAGAAGCAGAGGATAGTACTTGCAAGAGCTTTGATACGGAAGCCAGAAGTATTGGTTTTGGATGAAGCAACATCTGCAATAGACAGTGGAGACTTAGGGTGAATTTTGTGTCTGGACAAAATACCTCAGTTGAAACATCTGGTTCAGCTCATACATACATCCCTTTACCCTCATTATCCCGTTCCTCCATTTTGTCTCCCTCAGGTTCTTCCTGTGCAAATACACGCTTAACTCCAATAGCTCAACACTCCCAAAATATCCCCCACTTTTTATCCTTACTCGCTCTATCTTGCTGTTTATGCTCTCCACCGCATTCGTCGTGTATATGTATCCCCTCAATTCCTCAGGATATTTCGTATATGCCACGTATTTCTCTTTCTTACCCTCCAAATATCTCACAAAACTCGGATACTCCTCTTTGTACTTCTCAAGCAGCTTCCCCATCTTCCCTAATGCCTCTTCATAGCTGAGTTTCTTCAATTCGTCCAACCCTTCCTTGAACCCCTTCGCATCCTCTCGCTTCATTTGCCTATCCGCATTCCTCTTCAAATGCTTCACACAAAGCTGGTGATCCGCTAATGGATATACCATCCTTATTATCTCCCCTAATCCACTTAAATCGTCGCTTACTACTACCATCACCCTCTTCAAGCCACGTCTCACCAAATCCTCAAATACCTTCCCCCATTCCACCCTGCTCTCCTTACCCAAATACGTGTACAAACCGTATATGTCCTTCTTCCCCTCCATGTCTATCCCCAATACTATGTAACATACCCCATACCTTACTTTCCCTTCTTCCCTTATCTCACTGTGGTAACCATCTATTATTAGCGCAAATGCCTCACTCGGTAGCTCCCTCTCCTTGAACCATCTCAATTCTTCCTTCAACCCTTCCTTTATCCTCTCAAGCTCCTTCTCCGAGTATGGTAACCCTAACCTCTTCAAAACACTCATTATCTCAGACTCCGAAAACCCACTCGCTATCATCGATTCCAATAACTTAACATACGATTCGTCCAGCCTCTTGTACTTTTCCTTCAATAAATGTGGCCTAAAACCGCCTTTCCTCGTCCTCGGTACTTCAAGTTCCAAAATTCCATACGTGCTGTAAAGATCCCTTTCATACTTCCCGTTCCCTTTGTCCCCTTCCTCAGTCTCAAGATATATCTTTCTCTCTGAAAGCATTATCGTGTTCAAAAGCCTTTCAAACAAATCTGCAAGTGTTTCCCTTTGCTTTTGATCAGAATCATCCGCATATTCCTTAAGCAACATCTCTAAAGACCTTTTCTTGACTTGTTCAAAGTATTCCCTGTCTTCCAGAAATTTGTTCGACATGCCCGACACCTCCTTATTGTACAATAATCTTACCACCAGACACAAAATTATCCGAACTCCCTAGACAGTGAAGCAGAGGGAAGAATACTTGATAGGATATTCAGCGAAGTGAAAACTATCATAATCATTTCGCATAGACTTTCAACGATTAAGAAGGCAACAAGAATAATCGTTCTTGATCAAGGTAGAATTGTTTGTGAGGATACTCATGAGAATCTTTTGAAAAACTGTGGGGTCTATAAGAAGGTTATGCAGAGACAACTAATAGATTAGTTGTTTCATTTCTCTTTCAGAATAAGACAAAAAATCAAACCACAAGTTTGTCAAAGTCCTTCGGTACAAGAATCTCACCAGAAAAATGTTTTCGAGCACTTTGTACGAGGTTTTCCTCTTGCCCATCCAGTTCGTTGCCAAGATGAACAAGACAAAGCATTTTCACACCTGCTTGTTGGGCCATTCGAGCGGCATCCTCAACTGTGCTGTGTCCTTCTTTTGGTCCAGTTAAAAGTTCACTGCACGTTGCTTCGTGAATTAAAACAGTTGCCTGCTTTGCAAAATCAACTATGGTTTCACATGGCTGTGTATCGCTTGTGTACACAACTAACGCATCATGGGAAGATATTTTCAATCCAATGTTTTTTATGGAATGACAAACTGGAAAACACTCAACGGTGATGAAGTCAGTATTGATCACTTGTTGTCTTTCACTAATCGGAACAACCTGTAAAGTAAAGCCAAGTTTTTCTTCGAAAAGATCGAACAAAGAAAGAAATTTCTCCAAAAAATCAAAGTATTCCCTTAAGATATAGACATACAGAGGTTTCTTTCTTCCACTCAGTCGGATCATCTCCAGAAAAGATGGCAAACCATAAACGTGATCAATATGCCGGTGTGTAATTATCAAGTGATCAACTGTTTGCACAGGATCACATCCAGCCTTCAGGAGTTTGCCGAAAACGTTACCTGGACAGTCAATCAAGATATTATCAATTAACAAAGAGGTATTATCACGATTTGTTGAACTCACCGCCCCCGATGTTCCAAGGAAAACTATCCTCACAATCTTCACCAAGATGATTATACAACTGTTCTAAAAATGTTATACTAATCACGAAGTTTAATGCTCATTATGCTAAAGCAAAAAGGGGGATTTTTGATGACCCCCACCTTCAACGGTGCCACAACGATCAAAACAGATTTGTTAACAGATATCAGATGTGCAAGTCAAGCAGGTTTCAAAGCTTTGGAGATATGGAAAACCAAATTGTTGACAGAGCTAAAAGAAAGGGACATCGAATTCATCGCAAAACAGTTTAAGGATTATTCAATACTTCCAAGTACTATCAACTCGGTCGAGCAATTTACCTTCTGTGAAGATTTTGAACAAAAAAAGAAGGAATTTGAGCTGCTTTCCAAAATCGCAAGCAAAATTGGTGTTGAAACCATCATCGTTGTCCCTGGTTTTGTAAAAGCTATGCCGTCTGCAGAGGAAATAAAAGAAAAGACGAAAAAGGCTCTGAGGGAATTTTCTGATCTTGCGAAGTTGTACAACGTCAAGATAGGTTTTGAGTTTCTTGGATTTGAGAACTGTTCTGTGAACAATCTTAAGATGGCCCTTGAAATAGTCGAATCACTTGATAGAGAAAACGTTGGTCTTGTGATTGATACCTTCCATTTCTTCACTGGCGGTTCATCCTTTGAAGATCTCAAGAGAACTCCCTCAGAGAGAATATTCGTTGTTCATGCGAATGATCTGCCACGATTAAACCACAAACCAAAAGACTCCGATCGAATTATGCCAGGAGATGGAATCCTGCCATTGAAAGAGTTTCTCACTGTTGTAAAACAAATTGGATACAAAGGTATAGTATCGGTTGAACTTTTCAACGAAAAATATTGGCAACTTGATCCGTGTCTTGTCGCCAAGGAAGCTTACCAAAAATTAACTCGTTTGCTTTAAAACATCTTCCTTTGCACCGAGACGTTTAGAGATTTCCTTGGCGGTTTTCATAACCTCCTGCGCTACAACTTTTATCAGTTGATCACTGAAAACGCTTGCAGCGCCAGTTACGCTTATTGCACCTATCACATTGCCTGTGTAATTAAAAACAGGAGCACCCACGCAAGCTATACCAGGTTCATTTTCTTCCATGTCCACCGCATAACCTTGTTTTCTGACTTTTTCAAGCTCTTCAAGTAACTTTGATTTATCCGTTATCGTATTTGGGGTTTGCTTTGTCAAAGTAACATGACTTAAGTATTCTTGAAGTTCTTCCTTTGGCATAAAAGCCAAAATAGCTTTTCCAAAAGCGGTTGAATAAAGTCTCATTCGCATCCCAATCCTAGACACAGTTGGTATAGTTCTAGCACTTTCAACTTTATCGATATAAACTCCCTCAAAACCATCTTTTAGCGCAAAGTGTACAGTCATGCCTGTTCTTTCCATCAAATCGACGAGGAATGGATGAGCAATTTCCCCGACTTGAACGTTTCTAAGTATAATGCTTCCAAGTTCCACGATTTTGTAAGAAGCATGGTATTTAAGAGAATATGGATCTTTTGAAAGATAACCGCATTTTGTAAGTGTTTCCAAATGTTTATAAGCAGCAGGTGGGGTGATGTTCATATACTCGGCGACATCTTGAATTCTAGCCCCACCGTTTTTTGAAATTACATATTCTAAAATCTTCAAAGCTTTTTCAACAGAACCTATGGTCATATACGATACCTCCATTATCTTTGTACTCTTCCTGCCCCTCCACCTTTCATAAGACTCAAAACTTCATCCACACTTACTTGGTTGAAATCGCCAATTATGGTGTGCTTTAGACAAGATGCCGCGACTGCAAACTCTAAAGCTTCTTGTGGCTTCATATTATTTATTAAACCATAAATTAGTCCAGCTGCAAACGAATCTCCTGCGCCAACACGATCAACGATGTAAATGGTGTAGTGTTTGCTGACCAAAAATTCGTCGTTAACAAGTAAAACGCCAGACCAACCATTCACGTTGGCAGTGATACTCTCTCTCAAAGTTATCGCGACCATCTTGAAGCCAAATTGTTCCCTGAGTCTTCTTGCAACTTGTTCGTATCCTTTCAGACTGAGCTTTCCTTCCTGAACATTTGACTCATCGGCTTTTATTCCAAAAACTTTTTCGGCATCTTCTTCGTTTGCAAACAGGATATCAACGTATTTCACCAACTGGCTCATGACTTGGTTTGCCTTTTGTGGACTCCAAAGTTTGGCTCTGTAGTTCAAATCACACGAGACAGTTAAACCTTTTTCCTTTGCTTTTTGAACTGCTTGTAGGCATGCTTGAGCAAGGTTATCACTCAAAGCAGGCGTTATTCCTGTGAAATGAAACCAGGATGCGTTTTCAAAAATTTTATCCCAGTCGTAATCCTCAGGTTTCGATAGGGCAAAAACAGAATTTGCTCTGTCGTATATCACCTTTGACGGTCTTTGAGAAAACCCAGTTTCAAGAAAATAAATTCCAAGTCTACCTTCTGCAAATTTTATGAAAGAGGTGTCAACACCGTATTGTCTTAAGGTTCGCAAAACTGCCAAACCAAACTCGTTGTTAGGTAGTTTAGTCACAAAAGCTGCCGGAACACCAAAACTAGCGAGCGAAACGGCAACGTTTGCTTCCGCCCCTGCATAACTTACTTCAAAACTGTTGGCTTGAACAAAACGAACATAACCAGGCGTAGCCAGCCTCATCATTATTTCACCAAAAGTCACAACTTTTGACATTTTCCACACCCCCTGATGAATTTCACCAAGATAAAGTTTACCATCACAAAACAAATAGTCAAATTTATTTTCCAAAGGTTAAGCAGAAAACCTATAATAGCTCTAACTTTAAGCATGCATGCAGGGGTCATATAGAATTTACAAAAAGTCGGTGAGTTAAGAATCACTTAGAATTATTACTCACAGGAAAACAAAACTTGACTTGAGAGTGTACGTCATGATAAAATGTTTAACGTACAAAAACGTTAATAGCTCACAAATCTTTGTGAGCAAAAATCCTTCGAGGGGGTAGAAGCATGCGAAAACTCTTGATTATCGTGGTGTTAGCACTATCTCTGCTGGTGTTTGCTCAGGAGGTCTCAAGATCGGTGCCATTTTTCCATTGACCGGTCCAGCTGCAGCGACGGGGACAAAGATTAAATATGCCATTGAAGTTGCTCAGGAAATCATCAACGGAGTTTATCCGGATCTCGACGTACCACTTGCTAAGACATCAGGACTTCCAAATCTCGGCGGGGCAAAAGTGCAGTTTATTTTCGCAGACCATCAAGCAAATCCAGAACTGGCAATGGCAGGAGCTGAGAGATTGATAACTAGGGAAAAAGTAGTTGCTTTAATTGGATGTTATCATTCTTCTTGTACAAAACCAGCGAGTCAAGTTGCTGAAAAATATGGTATACCCTTTGTGGCTGGTTCTTCAAGTTCTGCGGCATTAACCGAAAGAGGTTTGCAGTGGTTCTTCAGAATAGCTCCTCATGATGGGTTGGAAACCGATTTCTTCTTTGAATACCTTAGGTATTTGAACGGGAAATATAATGCGAATGTAAAACGTGTGGCAGTTGTCTATATAGACAACGAATATGGAGTTCACGCGGCACAGATGGTCAAGGAAAAGATAAAGAATTATCCGGAATTCACCTTGGTTGCCGATGTAAAATATCCAGTAAACGCCACAAACGTTGATATCGAGGTTCAGAAAGTGAAAGCTGCGAAACCAGATGCTGTTTTCCATGCTTCATATATAGGTGATATGACAATGTTTGCGAAGAAGTACAAAGAATTCAACGTTGCTCCAAAGGTTGTTCTGTCTTACTGTGGAGGTTATCATGATCCACAGTTTGTGATCAACCTTGGCAAAGACGCTGATTTCTTCTCTGGGGGAGCTGCAACTACACCTGTTCTCATGCCATTGTTGCCAGCCCTTGCAAAGATCAATGAAATGTACAAAGCAAAATCCGGCGTGGATATCGACGGTCCGACTTTGGAAGACTTTGCCTCGGCTCTTGTAATAGCTGAAGCCATAAACTTAGCAGGCTCAACGGAACCCACGAAGATTCTCGAAGTACTCAGAAACCACACATTTGAAGCTCCATATGTGCTCAGTGGTAAGATAAAGTTTGGACCAGATGGTCAGAACATTTACAACCCCAACGTCATGACGCAGATAATCAACGGTGTCTACGAGGTTGTCTGGCCTGAGCGGTTCAGAACAAAGGAACCAGCCGTTCCAATGCCAGATTGGTCAAAGAGGTAAAAAATCGAGATCTGTTGCTGAGAGTTTATAAGGGGGACGTTGTCCCCCTTTTCAAAATTTTCAGAGAGAGGGGTGTTTATGCTAGGACAACTGATTCTCACAGGTATCTTGATAGGATCAGTGTATTCTTTGGTTGCAGTTGGTCTTACTCTCGTATGGGGATTGATGGATATAATCAACTTCGCTCACGGCGACTTTATGATGATATCAATGTACGTAGTTTTTTGGCTTTACAGTCTTTTTAATCTCGACCCTCTCGTTTCTTTACCTGTGGCAGCCGGTGTGGCAGCATTGCTTGGACTAGTAACCTATCAGTTCGTGATCAAACGGGTTCTCAATGCTCCTGGTTTGATGCCGTTGCTCGCAACTTTTGGTTTAAGTCTGTTCATTAGGAATCTTGCACAGTTCCTATGGAGCCCGAACTATCGTTTTGTTAGTCAGTCCTTAGTGAGTGACAAGAGATTTTTTGTCGGTAGCCTCGTAATAGGTCTGCCCCAACTGGTAGCTGCACTTGGAAGTGTCACTATGACGTTACTAATTGCTTTGTTCATTAAAAAAACCAAAACAGGAAAAGCTATTCAAGCTACTGCTCAGAGTAGGGATATAGCCGAATTGATGGGTGTTAATACCCAAAGAATATACGCCATAACTTTTGCTTTATCCGGCGTTTGCGTCGGTGTTGCAGGCACATTTCTCTCGAATATCTTTCCTGTTTACCCGGAATCAGGTGCCATGTATGGGTTGCTGGCATTCGTTATTGTAGCGTTGGGTGGTTTTGGAAACATCTGGGGTGCCTTCTATGCAGGATTATTGATAGGATTAACCGAGACTCTCGGCGGATTCTACTTAGGAACACAGTTCAAATATGCTCTTGCTTTCTTAATATATCTACTTGTTTTGCAGTTCAGACCTAAGGGTCTATTTGGATGGTGATGATGCGTATGATGCAAAAATTCAGGCTACTTATGATTCTCATGATTTTGCTTTTCATACTTCCGCTTATTGTCAGAGAAGTTCATTTCCAACATACGATGATAATGCTTGTACTCTTCGCTGGGCTTGGCGAAGCCTGGAACATCATAACAGGTTTTGGAGGCCAGACCTCCTTCGGACATGCAGCGTTTTTTGGTATAGGAGCGTATACATCGACTGTTTTATTCCACAAATTCGGTATTTCTCCGTGGGTTGGAATGCTTCTAGGGGCTGTTGCAGCGACTGTAGTAGCTGTTCTTGTGAGTTATCCTTGTTTTAGGCTAAAAGGGCATTATTTTGCAATAGCAACGCTAGCGGTTGCAGAGATCATCAAGCAATTGTTCATCAGCTGGGATTATGTTGAAGGCGCTACAGGAATATCTATTCCCGTTGTAAAGGATAGTTTCGTTGCTATGCAATTTCATCAATCAAAGATCCCATACTTCGTAATAGCTTATCTTTTATTCCTTATTTCTACAATCGTTGCAATCGTAATTGAGCAAAACAAGATGGGATATTATTTGAAAGCTCTTAGAGAAAGCCATGAAGCAGCTGAGGCGCTTGGTATAAATACCACCAATTATAAACTTTCAGCAATGGCAATAAGCGCAGCATTAACTGCTGTCATGGGAACAGTCTATGCTCAGTATATCCTGTACATCGACCCTTTTATGGTTTTTGGACTTGATATTTCGATGAAAATAGTACTTTTAACTGTCCTTGGTGGAATTGGAAATATATATGGTCCGATAATCGGTGCCAGTATATTGATACCACTTTCTGAGTATACTCGTGTAAGCTTGGGAGGCACAGGAAAAGGTATAGACTTGATGATTTACGGTGTACTGATAGTGCTTATCGTATGTTTTGAACCAAAGGGAATAATAGGAATCGTTAGGACTTTTAGAAGAAGGAGTGTCAGCTATGGCAAGACCGCTGCTTGAAGTAAATGGTATCACGATGAAATTCGGAAGCCTTGTCGCAAACGACAACGTTTCCTTTGTAGTTAACGAAGGAGAAATAGTCAGTTTAATCGGTCCAAACGGTGCAGGAAAGACCACACTTTTTAACTGTATAAGTGGTTTTTACAAGCCTTTTTCTGGAAAAGTGTTGTTTGATGGCAAGGATATCACAGGTAAAAAACCACATCAAATAGCAAAGATTGGTTTGACAAGGACCTTTCAAATAGTCAAACCACTTCTTGATATGACGGTTTTCGATAATGTGCTTACTGGTGCTTTTTTGAGAGCAAAGACCAGAAAAGAGGCAGAAAAAATAGCAAACGAAGTTCTCGAATTAACGCACCTTTACGATAAAAGATTTATGCTTGCGGCAAACCTAACGATAGCCGATAAAAAGAGGTTGGAAATAGCGCGCGTCTTGGCAACACAACCACGAATGATAATGCTCGACGAAGCTATGGCAGGTTTGAACCAAACGGAGATAAAAGAAGCTGTGGAACTGTGTCTTAAGCTCAATCAACAAGGAATCACATTGCTTATCGTAGAACACATCATGGAAGCGATTATGCCTATTTCAAACAGAATAGTTGTCCTTAATGCTGGTAAAAAGATAGCAGAAGGTTCTCCAGAGGAAATTGCAAACAACGAAGAGGTTATAAAAGCCTACTTGGGGGAGAGATACCATGCTAAGAGTAAAGAATCTAACCGTCGGGTATAACAGCGTACCAGTTGTTTTTGATGTTTCAATTGAGGTTAAAGAAGGCGAATTTGTTGCAATCATAGGCTCAAATGGTGCTGGAAAATCAACCATTTTGAAAACAATAGCGGGTTTGTTAAAACCGATGTCAGGTGAAATTGAATTTTTGGGCAAGAAGATACACACTCTTCCAGCACATGAAATAGTCAAGCTTGGTATCGCTATGGTCCCAGAAGGAAGACATGTTTTCGGAAAAATGAGTGTGTTGGACAATCTCCTCATGGGAGCTTACACGATAAAAGATAAAGAGAGAATAAAGCAAAATATTGAAAAAATGTTTGAGATTTTTCCAATCCTCAAAGAAAGACAAAATCAAAAGGCTGAGACACTTTCCGGTGGAGAGCAACAAATGCTTGCCATCGCTCGTGCTTTGATGGCTGAACCAAAACTTTTGCTCGTAGATGAAATGTCTCTTGGCTTGATGCCCTTGATGGTTGAAAAAGTTTTTGACATCATGATAAAGGTCAAGAGTACAGGGATATCTATTCTTATGGTTGAGCAAAGAGTTCAAGAATCGCTTGAAATAGCAGATAGAGCCTATGTTCTTCAAACAGGTAGAATTGTAGCAGAAGGAGAAGCAAGAAAACTGTTGGAAAGCGATTTGATAAAACGAGCTTATTTGGGAATGTAGATGTGATAAAATATTTTCACAGCAAAGGAGGTGCAAAAAATTGAAAGCACAAATTGGGGTCGTAGGTTTAGCCGTTATGGGACAAAATCTTGCTCTAAACATTGCTAGGAAAGGTTATATTGTAGCAGTTTATAACAGAACTTCGGAAAGAACAAAAAACTTTGTAGAACAAAGAGTCAAAGGTGAGAAAATTGTTGCTGCATATGATCTAAAGAGCTTTGTGGAATCGTTAGAAAGACCAAGGAAAATTATTTTGATGGTTAAAGCCGGTTCTCCTGTTGATGAAATGATCGATGAACTTTTACCTTATCTTCAAGAGGGAGATCTTTTGATCGATGCTGGAAATTCTCATTACGAAGATACGAACAGAAGACTTGAAAGACTCTCAAAGATGGGAATATTGTTCCTTGGAACAGGAGTATCAGGTGGAGAATACGGAGCTTTGCATGGTCCATCCATAATGCCAGGAGGAACAAAAGAAGCTTACAAATTGGTTGAAGAAATTTTTTTGAAAATTGCTGCAAAGACGGAAGATGGTCCATGCTGCACGTACGTCGGAGATTATTCAGCAGGTCATTTTGTTAAAATGGTTCACAATGGCATTGAGTACGCAATAATGCAAGCCATAGCAGAAGTTTACGATATCATGAGAAAAGTGCTTGGCTTGCAACCAAAGGAAATAGGAGAGATTTTCAAAAAGTGGAATGAAGGCGAACTGTCATCGTTCCTTGTCGAAATAACCTACAAGATAATGGAGAAAATCGATGAAGAAACAGGAAAACCAATGGTTGATGTGATACTCGATAAAGCAGAACAAAAAGGCACTGGAAAATGGACGGTTGAAGCTGCTTTGGATTTAGGAGTACCAACTCCTTCTTTAAACCTTGCAGTTGTTGCAAGGGTTCTTTCACACTTCAAACAACAAAGAATGGAATTGTCAAAGCTCTATTGGCAAAAGCCAATTGTTAAAGCAGATAAGAATTTGATCGAATATCTTGAAAAAGCTTTGAGCCTGGCAATGTTTCTTGCATACTCACAAGGGCTTTGGTTGATAAGCGAAGCTTCAAAAGCTTTCAACTATGGAGTAAACCTGCTGGAAATTCTTAGAATTTGGAAAGGCGGTTGCATAATCAGAGCAAAAATGATTGATTTTTTGAGAGAAATATTGAAAGAGAATCCTTCCAACGTGAACTTGCTTGAAAGCCAAAAAACGGTGGAATATCTAAAGCCAAGGATTGAACCTACGTTGAAGGTTTGCCAAATCGCAAGGGAAGCTCAAATACCAACACCCGTTTTGAATTCTTCTCTTGATTATTTGTTCTCGATGAAAGAAGCAAACTTACCGGCAAATCTGATTCAAGCTCAAAGAGACTTCTTCGGTGCCCACACATTCGAAAGAATTGATAAACCTGGTATCTACCATATAGAATGGCAACCTCTTGAATAAAAAAGGCGGGTTTTTCACCCGCCTTTTTATAACTTTGGCATGAGATGTTTAACCGATTCATACAACTCTTTGAATATCTCATAGTATTTGTCGTAAATCTGTTTGTTTTGAGGATCTGGTTCGACAACTTCTTTGTATCTGACCCATTCTTTTATCCTTTCAGGTCTGTCTATAACGCCCACTCCAAGTCCTGCCAAGAATGCATCTCCAAACGGTGCCTCAACAAGGCTAGCAACTTGTCTCATCTTAAAGCCGGTGACATCCGCAAAAATTTTGACCCAAACATTTGACTTTGAAACTCCTCCAACAATCCAGCATTCGTCGCTCAACTTCAAGCCGGCTTTCATACCCTCTTCCATGTTGTGCCTCAGCGCGTAAGCTGCACCTTCCATCAATGCTCTATAAATGTGTGCCCTTTTGTGGTAAAGTGTTACACCAAAGATGACGCCTTTTGCAAACGGATCCCATATTGGAGATCTTTCGCCCATAAAGTAAGGCAAAACCACTATGCCTTCACTTCCTGCTGGAATATTTGCAACTTCCTTGTCGAACAGTTGGTAAGGTGAAATACCCGTTCTTTCTCCAACGACGGTTTCAGTTTCTCCAAACTGTTCTTTAAACCATCTTGCCAAAGCCCCAGTTGTTGCTGAACCACCGAATGTGTAGATTCTTTCGGTGTCGTAAACTACATAAGGATAGCTCACCAGACCAAACGGAAGCTTCTCACCCTTGTGAACCGTTCCCCAGCAGGTAGATGTGCCAACCATTGCAACATGTTCACCTTCTTCGAGTGCACCTGCAGAAAGCTGGGCAACCGGAGCATCAATGCCACCAGCAACTATCGGTGTTCCTTCAAGTAAACCGCACAGTTGAGCAGCCTCTTTCTTCACTTTGCCAACTACATCTGAAGATTTGACTATTCTTTCTGGTAAGTATTCCTTCGGTATTCCCAAAGCTTTGCACATTTCATCAGACCAAGTTAGCTTTTTCAGATCAAACACTCCACCCAAGTTTCCAGCCGAGGAATAGTCGGTAACTATTTCACCGGTTAAAAGGTATATCACGTAATCTTTTGGGGAAATGAACTTGTAGATCTTTTTCCATATCTCTGGTTCGTTGTTTCTGATCCACATGATCTTTGTAAAGCCAAAATAGGAATCCACGTAGTTACCGGTGATGCCAAATATCATATCCTTTGGAATGTTCTTCTTGACCCATTCTGTTTCTTCAACTGCCCTTCTGTCCATCCATATCAAGCAAGGTCTTAAGGGATTCATATCTTTGTCAACGGGTACCCCTGACCCTCCGTAAAGACCACTTATCGCCAAACCAGCTATTTGATTTTTCGGAACGTTTGATTTTTCAACCACTTCTTTGACCGTTTCAAAAACAGCTTTTGCCCAAGTATCTGGCCACTGCTCCGCCCAATTGGGCCGTGGTGTTATTACCTGATACTCCCTGCTTGCTTCGGCAATCACATTGCCTTTTTCGTCCACAAGAACAGTTTTAGTACCTTGTGTGCCTATATCGCTCCCAAGTAAGTACATGCTTTTACACCTCCTGCGCTTTCGTTCATTTGATAGCTCCAAGAGTCAAACCTCTTATCAAGAACCTTTGTGTAATCAAAGCGAATATCACTACAGGCAACATTGTCACCAAACCCGCAGCCGATAGTGGTCCCCACGCCACTCTCCAACCAGTTATGTATCTTCCAAGATACACAGGCAAAGTTTGAGCAGAAGCGTTACTTGTTAAAACCAACGCTAAAAGGAATTCTCCCCAGCTTTGTATGAACGAAAGAATGGCTGCCGCCGCCAGGCCAGGGGCACTGAGTGGCAAAACAACGTAAATGAAAGTTTTTGTTGCTGATGCGCCATCTATGTAAGCAGCTTCTTCTATTTCCTGAGGTATTTCGTTGAAGAATGATATCAACAACCATATTGACAAAGCAGTAGTTGGAACAAGGTATGGCAATATTAAGGCAAACCATGTGTTGAGCAATTTAATCCTTGTGAATATCACATACAGTGGAATTGCGCTGGCTATAGGTGGTAAGAATCTCATGGATATGAACCATCCGACCAAACCGGTTCCACCTATTTTAGTTCGCGATATTGAGTAAGCTGCCAAAGCTGCTATGAATGTTGAGACTATAGAAGTAGTTGTTGCAACTACAATGCTGTTTCTCAAGAACGGTTTGATACCAGCAATCGATGTAGTTGTGGTACCAAAGGTTGTGGATCCCGTGCCAAGGAAATTTGACAAAGTCCACTTCGTTGGCCAAAAAGTGGGCGGCAAAGTAAACCATTCAGCTTCCGGTTTAAAAGCGGTTATGACAATCCAATAAATTGGGAAAAGAAAGAACACAAGAACAATCGTAGTTATTGCAAATTTGATTGTTATCGTTATTTTTCTTTTCATATTCTCCTCTCCCTTTCAAGCCCAAGTTCTTTACCTATGTTGAGTATCCTTATCAACATGTTGACGAGAACCATCGAGACTATCACCAAGATGACGCAAAGTGCAGAGCCGTATCCAATGTTCCAACCATATGACACAGTTACTTTGTAGGCGTAAAAGCTCCAAGTAGAAGTTGCCGTTCCAGGCCCACCGAAGGTTGTCATGTATACGATATCAAATGTTTTCAACACATCTATAACCCTAAGTAAGAGTGTCACATATACGATTGGCCTAAGCAAAGGAAATTCGATGTATCTAAACAGTTTCCAACCGCTTGCGCCATCAACCTTTCCAGCATCTAAAAGATCTTTGGGTAAAGACTGCATAGCCGCGTATAATATTAGAAAAACAAAAGGTGTCCACTGCCAAATTTCAACGATCATTACAGCTACTTTGGCGCTAGTTGCTTTTCCAAACCATTCAATTTTTTGAAATCCTAACAGACTAAGAAAATAATTCACAGGTCCAAAAATGTAGTTGAATAACATTTTCCAAGCAAAACCTCCAACTGCGGCTGGTACCATCATTGGCAATAAAAACAAGGATCTAATTACTTTCTCGCCAATTAATCCACGTATCAAATAAGCTAATCCCAAACCTGCTAACATTTCTATAGGTACAGCAATCAAAAGTAATAAACCAGTATATTCGATTGAAGAAATAGCTAATGGATCGCGGAAAATGTCAGCATAATTTCTCAAACCTATAAATTTTCCAGTATTTGGTTTGGAAAGATCTAAGTCTGTGAAAGATGAATAAAGCATATACACAAAAGGATAAATAGTCATAACAAGAAAAAGAACTATCGCAGGTAGCACCAGGGTCAAAGCAATTTTTCTGTTTAACATCAGCATAGGATATCCACCTCAAATATGAACGGGAGAGCTTGGCGCCCTCCCGTTCAATTTTTAAATCATTTGCCAAGGATTCTTTCCCATTCATCTGCAAGTTTTTGTAGCGTTTCAATTGTCAATGGTAGTTCTCCAGCAAGGATTTTTGCAAAGTAAATGTTGGTGACGTCTTCAAGTTTGGGTTCTTCTGGTATTCTTGGCCTGAATGTCTCATCGGCGTATATAGCTGGCAAAGCAGAAACCCATGGTATTGCTTTTTGAGCTTCCGGATCTTCTAGCGTTGACTTTCTAACGGGAGCTATTGCAAATCTGATGAGTTTTTCTTTGTCTGCCCATTTTGAAGTAGCAAATTGTATGAATCTAAAGGCAGCTCTTTGTTTCTCTTTTGTTGTGAACGCGTTGATTCCTAAAGCCCAGTTTCCTGCCACAGATCTGCCAGGCATTGGAGCTATTCCAATCTTTTTGTCTGCTGGTTGCAACACCGGTGAAGATGCAAATTGCAAATATGGGTTAGTCCACTGTGGAACCATTGCCACTATTCCTTTGGCAAAGTATTCTATCGTTTCTCCGTAATCTGATCCAAGAGGATCAGGTGCATACGGCAACAAGGCTTTTATGTCTTCAAAAGCTTTCAAACCAAATTCGTTTGCAAAGGCTGGTTTTCTATCCGCTGTGAAATAATCTCCATAATCGATGTCAACTGGGCCAAGTTTTGCCAAACCTTCTGGGCTTCTTCTGTACGGACCAAAGAACAACAAATACATGTAGAACATTGTGTGAGTTGTTGGGAACATCAAAGCTATTCCGTACTCTGTTGGAGAATTTTTGTTGTATTTCTTTGTGAAGAATCTGGCAACATCTACAGCCTCTGCCCAAGTTGTTGGTACTCTTAAAGGCCTACCAAACATTTGTTCAAACTGTTGTTTAATTTTTGGATCTTCGAACAAATCTTTTCTGTAGTAGAACAGCATTGTGTTGTTAAAATACGGGAAGCCTACTAGCTTACCATCCCATATGCTTAAATCTCTTGCGAGTGGAAGTAAGTCATCAAAGTCGTAATCTGGGTCAACTAAATCTGGATTTTCTTTCATGAATTGGAACAAATCCACACACCCTTGACTAACTGCCCCAGCTGTCATGACGTCCCAGTTGAAAACATCAAACGCAGCTGATTTTGCGGCAATGTCAGCCAAAATTCTTGGATAGAGTACTTCCCACGACAGGACTGTGATTTCCACTTTTACATCGGGATTTCGCTTCATGAATTCTTCGGCAAGCCACTTGAGTGAATCAGCATTGTCTGAGCAAGCAACGACGCTGATAGTTACTTGGGCAAAAACTATAGAAGCTACCAAGGCAACCAGCAACAAAAGCACTTTCAACCTCATAAAAACACCTCCTCGCTAGAAAAGTTATGGAAATGCATAAATTAATCATTTTTGCCCATATTTTGTGTGATATTGATTGTACAATTTATCAACCTCCTGTGGATCCATTGCAATAGGATTACCAGCTAAAATTGCATAATAGCTTGCTTTTGCAACTTCTTCAAGAAAGATTGCCTTTTTTAAAGCATCCTCCAAAGATGTGCCTGCAATGAGTACTCCGTGCTTTCTCAATAGAACTGTTCCAGATTTTCCCATTACTTTCATTGCAGCTTTGCCTATGGCTTCAGAACCAACGGGTGCATACTCTGTGATCGGAATTTTTTCACCAAAAACATCTGCGTGTGCTGTGCAAAGCACAGGTATTTCCCTTTCCAAAATTGCCCAAACAGTTGCGAATGTTGAATGAGTGTGGATAACAGAATAAACCCAATCGAGATTTTTGTACAGATACAAGTGCGTAGCTGTATCAACCGATGGCTTTTTATTCCCTTCGACAATGTTTCCGTCCAAATCCACCACGACGAAATCTTCAGGCTTCAACGAAGAATAAGGCACTCCCGATGGTTTTATTATCACATGATTTTGTATTCTCACACTGATATTTCCGCTTGTATAAGCAACCAAGTTGTATCTTTCAAGCATCATATGAGCTTCGTAAAGCTCTTGCTTTTGTTTTTCGTACATTCAGCTTCCCCCTTTTATGATCTTTCTACTTCTATCACAGTGCAAGAGTGTGGTTCGAAGGTAAATTCAAATTCCTCATCAACTATTGTTGTCTTTTCAACAATATCTACAACATTCGGTTTTTCCAAAGTATTTCTTGCTTTGATATCTGGACCGTTGAGTACGTAAACTTTTGCTTGCTTCTTTCCACAACCTTTGATTTTGATTGGACAACGTATTTCTGAATCTTTGTTGTAGTTTACAACTGCCAGATACAACTTTTTCCCATCTTCTGAAATCGTTGCAGTTGCGTCCAAAAGCTTTGCATCGTAGACTTTAAACGGCGTTTTGAAGTAGAACATTTTTCCTTCTATATCGTAAGTTTCTGTTTCAACAATTGTTTCAACGAGTTTTTCTCCGCTGTGATTAACTATTAACTCGAAAGCTTTATAAACGGGCGTCAAAATTATTCCGTTTTTCTCCGTGTGTATTGCTCCAAGTGCGTTGACAAGCTGAGCGAGATTTGCTATTGGAACAATGTCGCTGATTCTTTGAAGCATTATCAAAACTCCGCAGGCGAAAATACCATCGGTTAGATCGTAAGGTTCTTCAAGTTTGTTATCCATTACTCTGTACCAAACATTCCATTCATCGAGCGCGATTTTTATTTCATTCCTTCGCTTTGTTCTGCTTGTTTCTATCAGCCTTTTAAGACCTATAAGCCTTTGTTCTAGCAAATAAACTGTGGACACCGTTTCGTAGTAGTTTTCAGATCCCGTGTAAAAGTGGTAAGAAATGTAGTCAAAAACATCTCCGGCTTGGTTTAAAACCTTTAGATTCCATTCATGGTCATCACATCCAACTGCTATTGTTTTTATCGAAGGATCGAAAACTTTCATCCATTTTGCGTATTCTTTGGCAACTCTTGCATATTCATCGGCTGTCATATGCCCAACTTGCCATTCACCATACATCTCATTTCCTATACCCCAGAATTTGACGTTATATGGCTCTGGATGACCATATTTTCTCCTAAGTTGAGCATAATATGTGTTACCTTTTCCATTACAGTATTCCAACCAATGAAGTGCCTCGTCCAAGGTACCAGTTCCAAGGTTAACACAGATATATGGTTCTGCTTTGATTTCACGACAGTATTCGATGAATTCATCTGTACCAAATCTGTTCGTTTCCTCTTGTTGCCAAGCAAGATCAAACCTCACGGGTCTTTGATCCTTTGGACCAATTCCATCTTCCCAATGATAATTCGACACAAAGTTTCCACCTGGCCATCGTAGAATTGGAACTTTGATCTTCTTTATCGCCTCAAGCACGTCTTTTCTAAACCCACGATGATCCGACAGCGGTGAACCTTCTTCGTAAATCCCACCGTAAATACATCTTCCAAGATGCTCAGTGAAATGCCCGTAGATGTACTTGCTAACTGGTTTCACAGTCTTGCTCGGATTCACACTGATTTCGTAAGCCATACCTTAAACCCTCCTTATCGAATGTTCCTTCGTATTGATGCTATTCAAGACCTATTTTCAACACGTTGAACGAATAACCTTTTGCGATAAAATCGAAACTACCACAACTGTTTGAAATGATCTTCTCATGAACAGGTACAATCGCATAATCATCAAAGTTGTTGATATCCGTGAGCGATCCGCATAGTCTAATCAAGTTGATTTCTTTTCGAGTCCTGATGTTCTCGGGTAATTGGATTTTGACGCTCTTATCATCCGGCCAGGGATTAACCAGAAAAACTGTTATTTCATTTGATTTTGAATTGTAAGTGCAAACATGATAGATTGCCTTGTATCTGTAACCAATTAGAACGAGATCTTCGTTTGTTATTTCAGACGGAATTAGATAATCGCCCGTGTGATCGGCATATAATTTCTGTACAAAATAGCTCGGTGTTAGAAAAAAGCTGGCTGAATCAAACCATATCAAATCAGGTACCCACTGTGAAAAACCAATTCTATTGAAAAGCGGTGCATATGAAGCCATTATCACAACATCGGAATTCCGAACAACGCCGGTGAGGAACGCAGCCTCCGCAAGTGCGGCTTGCCAATTATTCTGTCTACCCGGTGCGTGGGCAGCATATTCACCCAACATGATCCTCGGTCCTGTTCGATCGTATCTATCGTACCTTTCGGTGTTGGCAAGTAACCACTCTGGAGATGCGTATATGTGTTCGTCGAAAATTTCAACGTCATTTTCCTTCGCCCACCTCATAGCATATCTGAAGTTCGAACCTTCGTATGAAGGAGGTCCGCTGAAGACAATTTTTACCTCTGGATATTTCTCCTTAATAGCTGTGTGGAATAGCTTGAACCTTTCATGGTATTGATCTCCCCAATTCTCATTTCCTATACCAATGTATTTAACGTTGAAAGTTTCAGGATGACCAAGTTGTGCTCTGATCGATCCCCAATATGTATCAGTAGGTCCGTTTGCAAATTCCAGAAAATCAAGTACATCTTGAATCCATTCGTCAAGTTCATCGACTGGACAGTACTCAGCTCCTCTAACTTGGCAAGAAATACCCGCATTGAAGATTGGAACGGGCTCCGCACCAAGGTATTCTGCAAGCAACAAATATTCGTAAAAGCCTATACCATAAGACTGATGATATCCCCAAAGATTTCTGTTCGGCTTTCTTTCCTCGATAGGTCCTATGGTATCCTTCCAACGGTAGGCGTTTGACAAACTATCGCCTTCAACCAAGCATCCTCCGGGAAATCGGAAAAATCCTGGTTTTAGATCCTTGAGAACGTTAATCAAATCTGTTCGCATATTATGCCAAGTGTTCTTCGGAATCAGAGAAATCATGTCCAAGTGAAGTTCCCCTTGACCTTTGATCCTCATCACAAAATGTGAATTGGAAAAGGTTACCTTTGGTACAAGCTCAAGTGAGATTCTCATCCAATCGTCAATTTGTTCGGAAATCCTTACAAGGCTTTCAGCATACTTTTCTCCCCTTCGATTTTCCAAGTACACGGAAACTTCCCCAGTAAAACCAACGGTCCTTACAAAAAACGACAAATTATAAGCTTCACCGGCCTTTATTGGGATACCGCCTCTTATGGGCGAAGCAGTATAACCAAGATTGATGAGCACAATCTCAGCGTTTGGATCGTCTGACCGTACCCTTACGTAGTTTTTGTTGTTGGGATGAATCGGATTCGAGGTATCTACGGAAACCTCAATAGATTCTTCGCACAGTTCCAATGCCCATCCTTCCAAAGAAAAGATATGCTCAAATGATCCATTTCTGATCAACTCTGCATATAAACCACCGTCGACAGCGTGATTGATATCTTCAAAAAAGATTCCAAACAAAGTCTGTGGAATCGCGTGAATAAGGCTCATTTCAAAAGTCAGTACATGATCAACAGTAAAAGACAAGGTGTTTATTAAAAGAATGATTGCTATTAAAAATGCCCATTTTCTCACGTTGATACCCCCTGGTTATTCCTTACCCGCTGATCCAAGATAGACACCTTGCGCCAGATATTTTTGAAAGACAATAAATATCAACAGCGTTGGAGCTACCGAAATAAAAGCCCCAGCCATCAACGTTCCAATTCCCCTGTACGGATCACCCCAGCCTGCCGTAAATCGGACCAGAGCGATTGGAAGCGTAAACTTGTCTGGTCTGTTCAGAACTAACAAAGGCCAGAGAAAACTGTTCCAAGATCCCAGAAAGGTCATCAATCCTAGGACAAAAAGAGCAGGTCTGATGTATGGAATTACGATTGACAATAGGAACCTGAGTCGCGAGCACCCATCTATCCAAGCAGCGTCTTCAAGTTCTCTGGGTATACCAAGCATGTACTGTCTTAGCAGAAACACTCCGAAAGTACCACCAAGACCTGGTAAAATCAAAGCCGAGAACGTATCTATTAAACCAAGAATTAGGTACAAGGAAAATGGACCTGTCAACTTAAGAAGGAAAACTGCACTAATAGAAGAAATGGAAATAGCCACTTCACTATGTCCTCATCCCTCCTCTTGTACCATAACCTGCTTATGTTAAAACGCCTCAGCCTGTACCTTTTTATCCCTATCACGCTCTCAACAAGACTCCTCTCCCCAAACCTCTCATGCTCGTGTTCCCAATATCCCATATTCTCTTCGCTCGCTTCCCAGTACCATGGCCCTTTGTCCGTTATTATCCTCAACTTACCTGTCACTCTCTTCTTCACCATCTTCATCACCAAGCTCGCTTTGTCCTTCTCTCGCGTTTTGCTGACCAACGCATAGATCACTTTCTTCCTCTTAACCTCAAACGCTATCCATACATACCAGCAGTAACCGTTTATGTTCACCTTCATCTCGTCTACAGCTACTACTGCATTGCCTTCTATCTTCTCAGCAAATATCTCTTCTTTCATTCTTGCCCACCATTTCCTCAAGGCTTCATGACTGACTCCAATTATGGCTGCTGCCTTCCTTAATGCAAGTCCATAAAAGTACAAAACCAATGCAGATACTTTCGCCTCATGTGGAACTCTTTGTCTTTGAAAAAGGTTTGGTATAATTTGGTATAGGTACTCGGTGATATTTGTTGTTGTAACTTTCATCTTTACGGGAACCTCCTTTCGGTGAGAAGAGTTGGTTCCCGTTTATTTTATCGTATTTCCCGGCTTAAGTTGACACCTCCAAATTATTCCCGGGAACGCCAGAACAGCTATGTACAACCAGAAGATTACACGCTGTCCTCTAAACTTAAGCCTTGATAAAGCATAAGCTGCTGGTGTTGCTACCACAAAGCCAAGGACAGTTGACAAAACCGAAATAATCAAACTGTTTTTAATTCCTCTTGCCACGCTTATACCACTTGCTGGCATAAGAACCCGACGGTAGTTCTCGAGTGTGGGAGAACTTGGGATCCATTGAGGCGGATACTCACTTGTGGCGAGGGTGGATTCCTTGAGAGACGTGATAAACATCCAGAATATTGGGATAAACCAAATTGCAGCGAAAACCCAGAGCAATACAGAAACAACGATTCTCAAAATCTGTTTTCTTAACTTGGCTTTAGAAATACTGTTCACAAGATCACTCCTCAACGCTCCGTATGCTCTGGTCGAAATCAAGGTTAGTCTCAATGCAAATCCAAATACAATGCCAGCGGTTATTCTTTTCCAACGGAACCAAGGTACACACCTTGCATCAAATATTTGTTGAATACCACGAAAATCAACAACGTTGGAGCCACAGAAATGAATGATCCAGCCATCAACGCACCAATGCCCCTATATGGATCGTTCCATTGCGTTCCACCGGCAAAACGAACCAGAGCAATTGGCAACGTGAATTTCTCAGGACTTTGCATGACCAGAAGGGGCCACAGGAAGTTGTTCCATGATCCAAGAAAAGTCATCAAGGCAAGTACAAACAAGGCTGGCTTGATATACGGAATTACTATGGTTATCAGGAATCTAAGTCGTGAGCATCCGTCTATCCAAGCTGCATCTTCAAGTTCTCTGGGTATACCAAGCATGTACTGCCGCAAGAGAAACACACCAAAGGTAGTACCGAAGGTAGGAAATATCAACGCCGCGAAAGTGTTCATCAAACCAAGAGAGTGTACGATAAGAAAGTTTGGAACAAGGAAAATTATTCCGGGAAAAGCAAGGATTGCTATGTAAAGCCAGAAGGCAACTTTCTGACCCGTGAATCTCATCCTTGCCAAAGCGTAAGCTGCTGGAGTTGCGATGACTAATCCAAGAATACCGGTAACAGTTGCGACTATCAAACTATTTCTAAGACCGCGCACAACACTTATTCCACCAGCAGGGGTGAAGACTCGTCTATAGTTATTCAACGTCGCTGGATCTGGTATCCAACGAGGAGGATATTCCATCACTGCGGAGCTGGATTCCTTCAGCGATGTTATTAACATCCAGAATATCGGAACAAACCAAAAAGCAGCAAAAATCCACAGCAAAATTGACCCGATGATTCTTATGATTTTCTCCCTTCTCTTACGCATCAAATCACTCCTCCGCACTTCTGATGCTCTTTGTGAGTATAAACAGCTGAATTAAAGCGAAACCAAAGACAACAATAAAAATGTACCAAGAAATAGCTGCTGCTCGACCAAGTTGTTGTCTCTGGAAACCTACTTCGAAGAGGTAATAAACCATTGTTCGAGTAGCTCCAGCAGGACCACCGCCGGTAAAGAAATATACCTGGTCAAACAACCCAAACGCAAGTAAAACCTGTCTGACTGTATCAAAGAACAAAACGTTTCTCATCCAAGGAAGGGTAACGTGTACGAATCTCTCGAATGGTCCGGCACCGTCTATTTTAGCAGCCTCATATTGTTCAGGGGGGATTCTGCGCAAAGCCCCTAGGTACAACAAGACACTGAATCCCACTATCCACCAGACGGTAACCCCAATTATACAGACCCAAGCCATTGTTGCAGTTGTAAACCAAGAAACAGGCTGTTTGATAACTCCAATACTACTGAGATAATAGTTCACCAATCCATTTGGAGCTGAGCTGAGTACCCAACGCCATGTGGTTAGAATGCCAACCGAACCGAAAAATGTTGGGGAAACGAACGCAACAAGCAACCATAGCTTTCCATACCATTTCTGATTTAGCAATAACGCAAAAACCAGCGACACAAGCATCGTCAGTGGGACACTTATCAACGCAAAAATTAAGGTGTTACTAACGGCCTGCCAAAATCTGGAATCTCTCCAAACACGAACAAAATTGTCCCATCCAATGAAGAGAGGTTCATCTAACAAGGTCCAGCGATGAAAACTCATTATGAATCCAAACACAAGTGGAGCCATGGTAAACACGATGAAAAAGAAAAGATGCGGTGCCATGAAGCCCCAAGCGCCAAGTTCTCTGCGGAGTCTTCGACGGCTAAAAGATTTCACACTTTTCTGTGCTTCTGATGCTGTTACTTGATACTCTTGCATTCAATCACCCCACTAAGGAATCCTGAATTTGGCAAAGCCCTACGCATGCATGAACCGTCAAACAATCTGTCAGAATATGTACGTACGTAAAAGACCAATCATATTATACACATTGGAAATGTTTTGTGTCAAGACTGATGGTTTTAATCAAGTCGCCTGCCTTAGTTTATGGTAGCTTGACATCATATATAAATTTGGTACAATATTCTCAGACGTACGTACCTTAGGGGGATTATAATGAAAGCTCACGTTTCGCCATTGAAGTCTAAATCCATTCATCCGGCGTGTTTGTACAATTATACATTGGGCGGTTTCCTTCATCCGTATCAGGATATGCTTGCCAATGTAACGCTTCCAACTCAACTTTCCCTGTTGTATGAAACAGGTCGTATAGACAATTTCAAAATCGCATCAGGGAAACTGTCTGGATCGTTCAACGGGTATTTTCCCTTCAACGACTCTGACGTGTACAAATGGATTGAAGCGGTGAGTTATGTATTTGAGAGAGTGAAAAAGTCAAATCCGAAACTTGCTCAATCACTTGATGAGATCATTCGAGATATATCAAATGCTCAAAGTGAAGACGGATATCTCAACACCTTCTTCATGATTAACGACAGTCCCAAATGGGAGGATCTGGTGTGGGGGCACGAATTGTACACAGCAGGTCATTTAATCCAAGCGGCGATAGCACACAGGAGGTTCACAGGCCAGGACAACATGTTCAAGGTGGCAAAGAAGTTCGCCGATTTGATATGCGAAACCTTTAAACCTGGTAAAAAAGAAGGAACGTGTGGACATCCCGAGATCGAAATGTCACTTGTTGAACTGTACCGTGAAACTGGGGAAAGGAAATACCTGAATCAAGCTAAGTATTTCATCGAGGCTCGAGGGAAAGGTCTTGCAAGCGTTCCAAGAAATCCAGGGCCAGTTTACTTCATTGATCACAAACCGTTTGTAGAACTTGATGAAGTTGTTGGACATGCCGTGAGAATGCTTTATTTGTGCTGTGGTGCGACAGATCTTTATCTTGAAACCGAAGGCAAAGCAATTTGGAAAACACTGGAGAATCTCTGGAAAGATATGACTACTAGGAAAATGTACATAACCGGTGGGGTTGGCTCGAGGCATGATTGGGAATCAATTGGCGAACCTTATGAACTTCCAAATCGTAGAGCTTATGCGGAAACTTGCGCTGCAATCGCCAATTTTATGTGGAACTACAGGATGTTTCTTGCTTCCGGTGAAGCAAGATTCGTAGACGTCATGGAACAAGTTGTCTACAACGGTTTACTCTCTGGCATATCGCTCGATGGTGATAAGTATTTCTACGATAATCCGCTTGAAGACATGGGAACCAAACGCAGACAAAGATGGTTCGATTGTGCTTGCTGTCCCCCCAACATTGCACGAACGATAGCATCCCTGCCTCACTATATTTATGCTCAATCAAAGGATAAGCTTTGGGTGAATCTCTACGAAAGCAGCACGTTCAAAATTATTCACAACGATGTGCCGATCGAAATTGTTCAGCAAACAGACTACCCATGGTCTGGTGATGTGCATATAAGAATAGCTGCCAGAGAAACTCTTTCGTTTACCTTGTTGCTAAGAATACCTGAATGGTCTGCCGACTTTGATCTTAAACTGAACGGCAAAAGCGTGAAATTTCATTTGAACAATGGCTATGCGGAGCTCCAGAATTCTTGGAAGGGTACAAATAATGTGCAGCTTACCTTGAAGCTTCGACCAGAATGTCTGCAAAGCCATCCCTACGTATCCGAGAACCATGGAAAAGTGGCTGTGAGATCTGGACCAGTTCTCTACTGTATCGAACAGGTTGACAATCCCGATTTTGACATTTGGACACTGAAAATTGATTCAGACTCATTTGAAATGGTTCCAGGAGAGATCCTTGGCAAGCGGATGTTTTTCTTACTCGGTAACGGTAAAGCAACGAACATACGAAGTTGGCAAGGCAAATTGTATAGGCCAAAAACAAAAACAAAGTCCAAATACGTTACGTTCAAACTTATCCCATACCATATGTGGAACAACAGAGGGAATAGCGGCATGAGACTCTGGCTGGATTGTACTTCCTAAGGGAGGTGGTAAGAAAGGCAACTCTGTACAGTTGTGAGCACTTAAGTGTCACACGGTTCTATTGGTTTTCCTATGGAGAATTCACAGAATCTCAGCGGGAGGTGAAGGTTTTATGAAAAGGCTTTTTGTACTGGCTCTTTTGGCACTGACACTTGTTTTATTCGCTCAGAAAGTGACGCTAACGTTCATGACACCGCTTGGAGGTCCTGACGGAGCTTACATGGACGAGATTATCAAGAAATTCAACGCAACTCATCCGGATATCGAAGTTGTCCACTTGGTCGTTGTTTCGTCGGTTGATTACAAACAGAAGCTCTCTGCAGGTATAGCTACGAAAACCGCTCCACACGTCCTGTTCATTAGAAAGCATGACATGCCAATTTTCTTTGATCATCTCAAAGTTTTGGGTAAAGACGAACTTCGCAAATACGGTATCGATATCGATGATGTTTATCCGTCAGTACTTGATGGATTGATCAAGGACGGAGGAGTGTACGGGATACCTTTGGACGTGTGGATCTTCTACATGGCGTATCGAAGGGACAATTTCAAGAAAGCAGGTCTCGATCCCGACAAACCACCGTATACCAGACAGGAATTCGAAGCAGCCTTGGAAGCTTTGAAAAAGGTTACACCAGCAGGTGTTGCACCTTGGTGTGAATCACCTGCATGGGACTGGATATTCATCCACACAATGTGGCAATTTGGTGGAGACATTCTGACGCCTGATTTCAAGAAACCGGCTTTCAGAAAAGCAGCTGTTGAAGCCCTGAAATATTTGATGTACCTGCAGGACAAAGGATATTTCTCACGTGAAGCAGTCGACACAGGACCAACATTCGAGTCTGGAGCCGGTAGTATTTTGATAACAGGAATCTGGACCATGGGTGCATGGAAAGAAGTTTTGGGTGAGAACTTCGGCTACGCACCAGCACCGCAAATTGGAACAACAAAAGCGGTTTTCGGTGGTTCACATGTCCTCGCTATGCCAAGAGTGATGGTGGAAGATCCCAAAGTCTATGAAGCAGCTATGACATGGATCAAATACTTGTGGGACAACGCTATAGACTGGTATGCTGCCGGACAGGCACCTGCCAGAAAATCCATTGCCGAAAGTGAAGAGCTGAAGAGAAGATTGCCACACATATACACAGTTGCACAGCAGCTTCCTTATGTGAAAACATTCCAAACATTCCCATACATAGCGGAAATAGTTGCTGAGATTGCAGTTTACGTTCAAGATGTGTTGATAACCAGAAATCTAACCCCAGAAGAAGCAATGCGTCGAGCAGAGGAAGCAGTGCAGGAAATTTTGGATGATTACTGGGCAACAGTCGGACGAAGGAAATAAACAGTCGTTGCTTCACGGCGGCTTACGATGTTTTTGTAATTAACCTTAGGCCCCCTTCGTGGGGGGCCTTTGAAAGTTGGGATGTCTGATGAAAATTTGTTGTAAGTCTTCAAGATTTCCGTGCCTTGTAATATGTCTTATTTGTTCCATTTTATCGGCTTCTGAACAGGCGGTATTCAACTGGGCAACTGTACACGATCCTTCAGTTATCAAAGTCAATGATACATACTACCTTTTTGGTTCACATCTTGCTGTTGCTAAATCAAATGATCTAATGCGTTGGACGCAGGTGAATTTAAACGTTTACAAAGGAAATCCAATAGTACCTGATATTCAGCAAGATTTAAAGGAAGCCGTTTCCTGGGCACGAGCAGATTCGATTTGGGCTCCCCATGTCATCCGAATGCCAGACGGAAAATTTTACATGTACTACTGCGCATCTACTTTTGGTTCCCCGCGTTCCGCCATAGGTATAGCGGTGTCTGACAAAGTTGAAGGACCATATAGACATTATGCAGTCATTTTGAGATCTGGTCAGACACCAGCCGATGGTCCAAGTGAAGATGGCACACCGTACAACAGAATGAAACATCCCAATTGCATAGATCCTCATACGTTTTACGATAAAGACGGCAGATTATGGATGGTTTATGGTTCGTACTTTGGAGGAATTTTCATCATCGAGCTTGATCCTAACACTGGCTTGCCACTTCCAGGACAAGGCTATGGAGAAAGACTTATCGGTGGTAATCACAGCCCAATAGAAGGACCTTTTATCCTTTATAGCCCAGAAACCGATTATTACTATCTTTTCGTGAGCTTCGGGGGACTTGACTCACGCGGCGGTTATAACATTCGAGTTATGCGTTCAAGAAACGTTACTGGACCATACTATGACATAGAAGGCAATGACGCGCGCGAATGTATGGGCGATGCAAGGACAACAGAGCAGTTTGGAGTTAAACTTGTTGGAAATTTCAATTTCAATGAAACAAACCCAATCAGCGCTGCGACATTTGGGTATGTATCTCCTGGTCACAACTCAGCTTACTATGACCCAGATACGGCTAGATACTTCATTTTCTTTCATACCAGATTTCCAGGCAGAGGTGAGAGTCATCAAATTAGAGTTCACCAACTTCTGCTGAACGAAGAAGGTTGGTTTGTGATGGCACCATTTCCATACGCTGGTGAAACCATTTTACCTTTGGGAAAAGAAGATTTACTTGGTGAATACATGTTGATAAATCATGGTAAACAGATCACTAGCGACATAAAACAACCTGTTAGGATAGTACTAGAAGATGGAAAAATCTCTGGTGCAATCGAAGGACATTGGCAGCTGAAAAATGGGTACTTTATCGATATATCCCTTGAAGAGAAAGGTCAACTAGTAACGTACAAAGGGGTTTGTCTAAAACAATGGCATCCAACAGAGAAAAAATGGGTTACAACCTTCTCTGCAGTTAGCGAAAAGGGAATTTGCATCTGGGGAGTTCGGATCGAAGATTAAAAACAACTATAATGTTTCACAAAAGGGAGAGGTGAAGCATGATAGATCTAAAAAAATACGAATTTTGGCTTTTGGTTGGAAGTCAGCATCTATATGGTTCAGAAACTCTCAAAAAAGTCGAACAGCAAGCTAGGAAAATCGTAGAAGAGCTTTCTAAGGATTTGCCATCACCTTTGCTTTTCAAGGGAGTTTTAACGACACCAGAAGAAATACTTAGAACCTTTGAACAAGCTAATGCCCAGACAAACTGCGCTGGTGTTATAACTTGGATGCACACTTTTTCACCTTCCAAAATGTGGATAAAAGGACTGCTTGCAAACAAAAAGCCACTTCTGCATCTACACACACAGTTCAACAGGGAAATTCCTTGGGATACAATTGACATGGATTACATGAATCTCAACCAATCTGCTCATGGAGATAGAGAACATGGTTATATCCACGCAAGGCTTAGGCTTCCAAGAAAGGTTGTTGTTGGTCACTGGCAGGATTCAGAGGTTAAACGAGAGATATCGAAGTGGATGCGCGTGGCTTGCGCGATAGCTGATGGAAGATCTGGGCAAATTGTCAGGTTTGGCGATAACATGCGAGAAGTGGCAAGCACAGAAGCAGACAAGGTGGAGGCTCAGATTAAAATTGGTTGGTCGATCAACACGTGGGGAGTCGGTGAACTTGCAGAAAGAGTGAAAAGTGTTTCAGAAAACCTAGTAGAAGATTTGATAAAACACTACGCCGAAAAATACGTTTTGCCATCTGGGGAATATGAACTGAAAGCCATCAAAGAACAAGCTAGAATCGAAATAGCCCTTAGAGAATTCCTCAAGGAAAAGAACGCAATAGCCTTCACCACAACCTTTGAAGATTTGCACGATCTTCCACAACTTCCAGGTTTGGCTGTTCAAAGACTCATGGAAGAAGGTTATGGATTTGGAGCAGAAGGAGATTGGAAAGTTGCCGGTTTGGTCAGAGCCTTGAAGGTCATGGGAGTCGGTTTGAAAGGTGGAACTTCTTTCATGGAGGATTACACCTACCATTTGCCTGAGGGAAACGAACTTGTCCTTGGAGCGCACATGCTTGAAATTTGTCCAAGTATTGCGAAAGAAAAACCAAGAATAGAAGTTCATCCACTGAGCATAGGTGGTAAGGCAGATCCCGCAAGATTGGTATTCGAAGCTCAGGTTGGTGAGGCATTGAACGCTTCGATAGTTGATCTTGGTAACAGGTTTAGACTGGTTGTCAACAAAGTGATATCTGTTCCCTTGGTAAAACCCATGCCAAAACTGCCTGTTGCAAGGGTCCTTTGGAAACCACTTCCAAACTTCAAAGCAGCGGCAACAGCATGGATACTAGCAGGAGGATCTCACCACACAGCTTTCAGCACCGCCGTTGATCCAAGTTATTTGATAGACTGGGCGGAAATGCTGGACATAGAGTGCGTGGTTATAGACGAAAAACTTGATCTTGAAAGATTCAAAGCGGAACTTAGAGCAAATGAAGTTTACTGGGGATTCTTTAAAAAGTGAGGGGGTATCCCCTCACTTGTTTGGAACATAAGAAACAGAGGATCTTTCAATCAATTCTGGGGTCAAAACGATATTTTGGGCATCTTTTCCTTCCAACATTTCAAGAAGTATTTCAGCAGCTTTTCTGCCAATTTCTTCTTTTGGATGAGCAAAAGTTGTAAGTATTTCTCTAAAATCACCTATTGGGGCATCGTCGAAACCTATGATCGAGAGATCTTCAGGTATACGTATACCCAGTCTTTTGGCGACCATGTACACTTGAAGCGCTGTTGCGTCGTTATAGCAGAAAATAGCAGTAGGCCTTATCTGCTTTGGTAGGTTCAACAATTCATAAGCAATTTGCATTGGTGCGCCGGTGAATTCCGATACATTGAAAGCTTTATCGTAGATTTTCTCAAAACCAAGTTCTTCACATTTTCTCAGAAATCCTTGAGCCCTTAAAAGTCCTGGAAGGTGAATTGACTTGTAAACCACTGCGACTATTTTGTGCCCATAGGAATGAAAAATCTCTGCAGCTTTTTCACCACCATAGCTGTCGTTCAAGGTTACAGAGCTAACCTGTTCAATGCTCCAGTTACTGTGAACCGTAACAATTTTAACGCCTTCCTTTGCAAGAGATTTCACAAGATCTCTGTTACACCGTTTTGTTGCACTGTAAACTGGATCAAGTATCAAACCCTTTACTCCCAGCTCCATCCATTCTGTGAGGATTTGTCTTTCTTTAACAGGATCTTCGGCGGCATTTCCAAGAAGTAGTTTATAACCATTTCTGAAAAGTTGGTCCTCGGCTCCAAGAACAACGTATGGAAATATATAGCTTGTTATCTGTTGAACGATGATTCCAACAAAATGATTGGTACTACTTGAACTTACAAAAGTTCCTAAACCGGGTTTGCGTATTATCATTCCTTTTAATGCAAGCCTATCGAGAGCTTTTCTCACAGTTTCTCTACTTGCGTTGAACTTTTTCATCAGCTCCTTTTCTGTAGGAAGCTTATCGCCAGGTTTGTATCGACCAGATCTTAGCTCATCCATTAAATAACGCTCTATTATTTTGTGTTTCGGCGCGATTTTTCATCCCTCCATTTTAACGTACGTACCTTCAAAAAATTCTACGCCCGTTTCAAGTAGTAGTCAAGACTATTTAACAAAACTTATCGCTCTGATCTGGTTTAATACTCTTGGTAGGCTTTACAGGATACACAATAACCGTTGAAGAAGGTGAAATAATGAAAACATTTCTTGGAGGATTTCTCATAGGACTTGCAAACTTGGTACCGGGTGTGAGTGGGGGCACAATAGCTGTCTTACTTAATTTGTATGAAAAGATAATTGATTGTTTGAATTCGTTTTTACAGCTTAGATTTTCAAAAGATTCCATCTTTTTTCTCGTCAAAATTGCTATTGGAATAGGTTTAGCATTGCTTGTTGGTTCAAAATTGATGAGTTATTTGTTGGTGTTTTACCCAGCTTTTGCTTATTCTGCATTTTTTGGTCTTGTGATAGGTATGCTGCCAAGGTTTTACGTACAAATTCCAAAATTGAGAATTGCGTATGTGCTGGTTGGAGCTTTTCTTTTATTAATTGTTGAGGTTTTTGGTAATGTAACTGTTAATCTTGGAAAAGCATCTTTATTCATCGGTGGTATAGTTGCTGCGATCGCTATGGTCCTTCCAGGTATCAGTGGTTCTTTGATGATGTTGATTTTTGGTATCTATGAAAAGGTTATCGATGCACTTGGCTCTTTAGAACTATCTGTGATAATTCCTTTTGGAATAGGCGTGCTTGTTGGAATCGCTATAGCAGCGGTGGGAATGAAATATTTGCTTAGCAACTTCAAAAACCAAACGTACAATTTCATCTTTGGATTACTTTTAGCTTCTTTGATCAAGATTCAACCTTTTGGTAAACAGCATTTGAGTATTTTGACAGTACTTTTTGTGCTGGTCATCATGGCAGTTACTACTTATCTTTCCTTTACACTGTCTAAGAAGCAGTCTCAGTGAAGATAGACTATGCTATAATTTGAAAAAGAAAGGAGGGAGAGCATGAAGGTTGGCAAAATCTTGATTGTTCTACTTCTTGTAAGTGTCCTAGCTTTGGCAAAAACATACACTGTTGGAACAAGCGCGGACTTTCCACCATTTGAGTACATCGAAAACGGACAGTTCGTTGGTTTTGACATGGATCTCATTAGAGAGATCGCAAAGATTGCTGGCTTCGAGGTAAAATTTGTCGATATGAGTTTTGATTCCCTTATACCAGCCTTGAGAGCTGGCCAGATTGACATAGCAATTGCTGGTATGACTATAACAGAAGAAAGAAAACAAGTTGTTGACTTTTCCATCCCCTATTGGACGGCAGACCAAAGTGTCATAGTCAAAGCGGATTCAAATTTATCCATCACTGTTTTGTTTGGAAAGTATAGAATAGGTGTTCAAACTGGAACAACTGGAGATCTTTGGTGTACCGAAGAATTGGTTAAGAAAGGTATCCTTCCTGAAAAGAATTTGAAAAGATACGATACCTTTGTCCTTGCTTTGACTGATCTTTTAAATGGAAACATCGATGCAATAGTTCTTGATTCTCCTGTGGCAAACAGATTTGCTGCAACAAAACCTGTTAAGATCGTTGGAATAATAGTTACGGGAGAGCAGTATGGAATAGCTGTTAAAAAAGGAAACACCGATTTGTTGAAAGCCATAAACGAAGCTTTGAAAGTTTTGCAAGAAACAGGGAAACTGGCAGAATTGATAGACAAATACTTCTAAGCTGTGGGAGGACTAAGCCGTAGACAAGTTTCATTTAGTTGTATCTTCTTTACCTGTTCTTTTAAAAGGCACGCTCGTCACCGTTCAACTCACGGTTTTAGGTTTGCTTTTGGGCTTGGTTATAGCAATACCTGTGAGCTTTCTTCAAGTCTACGGTGGCGGCGTTGCCAAATTTATATCTTCTTTGTATGAAAGAATTTTTAGAAGTATACCTTTACTTGTTCTTCTAATGATCCTCTTTTATGGCTTACCAGAATTTGGAATTAGGCTCAATCCATTCACCGCTTGTGTTGTTGGTTTGGGAATAAGAAGCGCAGCTTATCAATCGCAAATTTTTAGAGGCGCGATACTTTCGGTTGGAAAAGGTCAAACTTTGGCGGCATTCTCAATAGGTATGAATAAAATGCAAGCTTTTTGGTATATCATATTACCGCAAGCTTTACGATTTTCAATAGCACCTTGGACGAATGAATTAACCATAGTTTTGAAAGATTCCTCCATGGCTTACGCTTTAGGGGTGGTTGAGCTTTTAAGACAGGGAAGCTACATAGTTGCAAGGACTTATGAACCTATGGTGATATTTTTAACCTGCGCTGGAATTTATTTAATCCTTACCTTGACGGCGAACAAATTAATGTCTTTTGTTGAGAAAAAACTTAGAATACCAGGTTTTGAACTAAAGGGAGAGTTGCAATGAGTGACATTCCTGTTTTAAAGGTTGAGAATCTTAAAAAACGCTATGGAAATACTGTGATATTGAATGGTGTAAGTTTTGAGGTTCAAAAAGGTGAAACTAAAGTGATAATAGGTCCAAGTGGCACCGGTAAAAGTACCTTACTTGCCTGCATAAACAGGTTGGTTGAGCCTGATGAGGGAAAAGTATACCTTGAAGGTGAAGAAATAACACACCACAATGCTGCAAAGATGAGACAAAAGATAGGTTTTGTTTTTCAAGATTTTAACCTTTTCAACCACTTAACTGCTCTTGATAATGTGAGAATAGGTTTGATAAAGGTACAAAAGTTTTCAAAACAAGAAGCAACTGAGATAGCAATGGAACAACTTAGAAAAGTAGGACTTGCTGATAAAGCACATCTTTATCCTTCGCAGTTATCAGGAGGTCAAAAACAAAGGGTGGCTATCGCAAGGGCTCTTGCTATGAGACCAAAGTTGATCTTGTTTGATGAGCCAACTTCGGCTTTAGATCCCGAGTTGATCGGAGAAGTTTTAACAGTTATGATAGACCTTGCAAAATCTGGAATGACGATGCTAGTTGTAACTCATGAACTTGGTTTTGCAAGGACTGTTGCAAATGAAATAATTTTCATGGAAAATGGCGTCATAATTGAGCAAGGCCCTCCAGATCAACTTTTCACAAATCCAAAGATGGAAAGAACAAAAATATTTTTAAGAAAACTCACAGAACTTTATGGAGAGAAAGCAAGATGAGTCTTTTACAGATTGCAATAACTTCACTCCCTAAGTTATTAAACGGTTTAATAGTAACTTTGTATATGACAGCTATAGCTTCCACCGTGGGACTTTTGCTTGGTATAATCTTGTGTCTTGGCAGAGTCTATGCAAACAAATTTTTGAGTATTCTATCGACTGGATTTATAGAGCTCATTCGTGGCACTCCGATGCTTGTTCAGCTTTTCATTCTTTACTATGGTTTACCTGCGTACGGAGTCAGATTAACTCCTTTGGCAGCTGCATTGATAGGCTTTTGCATAAACAGCGGGGCTTATCAAGCTGAATATATTCGTGGGGCAATACAATCCATCGGAATTGGCCAGTATAAGGCTGCACTTTCCATAGGAATGACAAAATGGCAAGCTGTTAGGTTGATAATCCTTCCTCAAGCTTTAAGAAGGGTTATACCTTCCTGGACCAACGAGTTTATATACCTTCTTAAGTACACTTCGATGGCTTACATAATAGGAGCACCAGAGATGATGGCTCAAGCAAAATTCATCGCTAGCAGAAATTTTCAGTTCTTTGAAGTGTATCTTGTCACGGCGCTTATATACCTTTCGATAGTCTGGCTTGCAACAGCACTACTTTCAGCGCTTGAGAAGAAACTTAGAATTCCTGGAACAGTAGTTTATGAAAGATAGATCATTCAATCAACTCTTTTAGAATTTTTGGTTCTATTCTAAAAGGTGAACCTTTTCCCTGCAGAAAATGGTGTTTTTCAAGAAGGTGTATTGAAAGCTCACTTACTTGCAAAGTCAAGTTCTTATCCAGTCTTTTGATATACATTGTTTTTTTTCTGAAAATTCCATCCTTAAAAGGACACGGTAAAAAACCTCTCGCCTCGAAAATCTGCACTTCCAATTTATCAAGAACAACAGGCTCTCCTAAGCCTTTTTCAGCTTCTTTCATCATCTTTTTCAACCATTCTGCAACTTTTTGAAAATCCAAACCAAGTGCTATCATCTCTTGTTCGTCTGTCGTGATTATTTCCATCAAATCTCTTTCGTCATTTCCAAGAAAACCGACAGAACTTATAACACCAGGTTGCATATTCTTTTGAGCTTCTATGTATTCTGGAGGCATTTTCATATATATCAATCCTCCTTACGCGAACTTGTCATAGTAGATCTTATCCACTGGTATACCGTTCTTCGTCATAACCTCAATTGATGCATTGATCATTCCTGGGCTACCGCACAGATAACCTTCTTTTTCGACATCCTTTCTTATAACAGTTTTAAGATACTTATCAAGAACCTGTGTGATCAGCCCAACTTCACCTTCCCATTTGTCCTCTGGAAGTGGGTTAGACAAAGCCGGTATAAAGTGAAAAACTTTCCATTTCTGTTCAAGTTCTCTGAAAAATTCAACGTAAAAGAGATCTCTCAACGAACGAGCGCCGAAGAAATACCATATCTCCCTGTCGTTGATACCTTTTTCGTACATATCCAGCAAAATCGATCTTATCGGAGCCATACCACTACCACCGGCAACGCAGATCATCATTGCCTTCGTGTCTCTGACGTAAAACTCACCAAATGGTCCAATAAATTCCACCGTTTCTCCCTCTTTCATATAATTGTGAACGTAGGTTGTCGCCACACCACCGGGAACGAGTCTTATCAAAAGTTGGATTTTGTTCTTCAAACTTGGAGGGGAAGAAATTGAATAAGCTCTTTCTACTGATTCCTTTATGTTTCCATAAGGAGGAATTTTCAGCTGGATGTATTGTCCCGCCTTAAATTCTATTTCGGTTGGTTCTATCAATTTGAGAGTCAATTCCTTTATGTCGTAGGTGACGTTGATAATTTTTTCCACAATAGCCTTAAATTTTTTGACAAAAAGTAACTCTTCTGGTATCTCAATTTCCAAGTTTTTTCTTACTTTGACTTGGCAAGATAGTCTTATGTTTCTTGCAATTTCTTCTTTTGTCATATAAGGTATTTCTGTTGGAAGATGAGGTCCTATGTCTGTCAAAACCTTTACTTTGCAAACTCCACAGCTTCCCCTTCCTCCGCAGGCAGACGGTAGGAAAATACCAGCCGAGCTAAGTGTGAACAACAGTGGCGCACCACCTTTGACGCTTATGGTCTTTTTTCCGTTTATCGTTATCTTGACTTCGCCATAGTTGTTCACTATTGAATCTATCAGGACTATTAAACCTGCCAAGGCAGCGCTTATCAAACTAACTGCTATCGGGGCAACCAAAATTTGCACAATTTTTCACCTCACCTTATCACTGAACTTTAATCATTCCGGCAAAACCCATGAAAGCCATCGCCATAATGCCGATGGTTATGAAAGTTAGCGCCGAACCTTTTAAACCTGCAGGAACTGGATTGTTGTCAATTCTCTTTCTTATTGCAGCAAGCAAAACTATCGCCAACCACCAGCCCACCCCCCCACCAAAACCATAAACTGCAGCTTGGATCAAATTGTAGTTTCTAAGTTGCATGAACAAAGTGACGCCAAGAATTGCGCAGTTAACTGTTATCAAAGGCAGAAAAATTCCAAGGTTCATGTACAACGCCGGTGAGAGCCGATCAATCAGCATTTCAAGCACTTGAACAACTGCCGCGATTACTATTATGAAAACGATATATCTTAAATATTCAATACCAAGCGGAACAATGATATAGTGATAAACAAACCAATTTATCGTCGTTGTTATCGTCATTACAAAAGTGACGGCTAAACCAAGTCCACTTGCCGATTTCAAATCCTTTGAAATTGAAATGTAAGAACACATTCCAAGGAAATTGGTAAGAACAATGTTGCTGGTAAAAACCGAGGCGAAAAATAGCGTAATTGGATCAATATTCATTTTTTCTCACCCACCTTCAAAATCAATGATTTGAAGAACCAGATCATTATCCCAAGAAGGAAGAACGCACTTGGAGCCATGACCATTATCGTCCATGGTGTAAAATTAACCGGCATGATTCGAACATTGAAAACTGTTCCAAAACCGAGCAGTTCTCTGATAAAAGCTATAAGCATCAAAACCCACATATAACCAAATCCAGCCGTCAACCCGTCCCAAAGTGAGAGAATAGGACTGTTCGATAGTCCGAAAGCCTCCGTCCTTCCCATGATGATGCAGTTTGTGATGATAAGACCAACATACGGTCCCAACGCTTTGCTCACATCCGGTAAATATGCCTTCAAAATGATGTCGATAACTATCACATAAGAAGCGATTATCAACGTTTCAATCATCATTCTTGCCTTTCTTGGAAGAAAGTTTCTAAGTAGCGAAACTGTTAGGTTGGAAAGCCCAGTAACAAAAGTCACTCCAACTGCCATTATCAGCGTGTTCAAAAGTTTGTTTGTAACGGCAAGGGTTGAACATATACCAAGAATCTGAACTAGTATTTGGTTTTCATACAGGATATTCTTCTTTGCTATCTTACTGAACTCGCTCATCTTCTTTCACCCCCGACGACTTTTTTGAAGGTCAAGATCGCTTCGTTCACAATTTTTTCCACAGCTTTCGAAGTAGAAGTTGCACCGGTTATGGCATCAAATCTGCCACTATCGGGATCGTAATCTCCACTTCCACCTATTCTTAAAACAAAACCACCATCTGGGATTTTCTTACCTTTGAACTGGTCTTTGAACCACTTTTCTTCGATCCTTCCACCAAGTCCAGGGGTTTCACTGTGGGATATGAAGTCGATCCCAACAACTTTTTCGATATTTGAATCAAAAGCGATGACACCTTGAATTGTGCCCCACAATCCACTGCCTGTGAAAATGAAAGCCAAATATTCTTCGCCATTCACCGTTGCTTTGTAAACAACGACATCTCTAATTTTTTGTGTGGAAACTTTTTCGTTGAAAATTTTAAATGCTTCTTGATCGCTTTTGTACTCAAACCCAAAGGCGTTCAAAATAGCTCTAATTTTGAACAATTCTTCGTTTCGTTTAATCCGAGCGGTCGTGGCAAAGTTGATTATCGAAAGGATCAAAACGAAGGCAAAAGTCGACACAAAGGTGAAAATTACGGTAAAAAGTTTAGATTCCTTGTTCATTTTTTCACCTTCTTTATTCTCAATTCATCCAAAAGGGAAGCGAAAATGTTACCCATCAAAACACCAAAGCTTGTTCCTTCTGAAAACAAAGAGAAATTTCTTATTATCACCGTAACACAGCCGATTATCATTCCATAAAACCATTGGGAAATAGTTTTCTTGGGGGCTGAAACTGGATCGGTCGCCATAAAAACGGCAACAAACAAAAGACTCCCAGAGAGCATTGCAGGCAAAACAGGCATGCCTTTGCCAAAAGCGTTCAACAAAAGGTTCAAACCAAAGGCTGACCCTACCGTTGAAAGAATGATTCTCCAACTTGCCGTTTTGGTGACGATCAGATATACAGCGGCGGCAACTATCAAAAGAATAGGACTTTCACCAAGTGAACCTGATCTGACACCTACTATCAACTCAGAGAATTTCACCGTTTCTCCAGCTCTCAAAAGATCAAGTGGTGTTGCGGACGTTATAGCATCGGTTCTTGGTATGATCCAACCTGTTGTCATATAAACTGGAAAAGTTATGTAAACAAACAATCTTCCAACGATTGCTGGGTTGAAAACATTTCTCCCAAAACCTCCGTAGACTTCTTTGGCTATGAAAACTCCAAAGAAACTCGCAATCCCAGCAACCCAAAGCGGGGCGCTTGGAGGCATTGAGAGGGTTAAAAGTGAACAGGTGACAAGAACCGCTTCGGTGACGCTTTTTCCCTTTCTTTTTTCCATCACGTATTCAGTCAGAATGCCAACTGTGAAAATCACCAAGCTGTACCATAGCACACGCAGACCGTATAGAAAAAAAGCAAACACGTAAATCGGCACAAGCGAATAAAGAACTCTTCTCATCAGCGGTTGCTTCTGAAAAAGTGCCATCTTTATTCCCCCTGAACGTTGGCTTCTAGATAATTATACACAAACTTGCCGTTGAAATTACAAAATGATTCGTAGTTAAATTATATAGTTCGAAGAGATTCCAGAAAGGCGAATAGTAAAAAAATACTATTCAAAGTTGTACAAAAACTAATCTGTGATGTCTGCTGGAAAAATGATAGAGTCAAACTGCTGCGTCGTGGTAAGAACCAGTCAATCAGCTGCAAACCTCACACCGCCATTCGAAAAGTCTGTTGGTCTACCAGTGTTTCGTCTTAAGAGGAGGTGGTGATTTTCAAGGTAGAATTTCCAACTTACCTTGAGCAAGCTGTCCGAAAGATTACAAATCAGGAAAACATTTCCATCGACTGTATTGTTAAAGCTCTTGAGGGCATGTACAACAAGAACGAAGAAAACCTTGTCGAGAATTACTCAACGAACTACTCCAAAGAAAAAAAGATCGCATACCTTTGGTACTATTTTCCGTACAATCTTTTCAAAATTCACAGACCTTTGAGCGAGTTACACAGTGCAAATCTCTTACCAGAGAAAGTGAACGTCTTGGACATAGCCTGCGGTCCAGGGACACTTTCAGTTGGAATAGCTGAGTTTTACAAAAAGCTCGCTTTGAAAAACCCCAGCAAATCATACCTTTTGAGAATCTGTCTTGTTGACAAAGAAGAAGAGTTTTTATCCTACGCCAAAATTCTTCTTGATACTGTCAAAGACAGTGCGCCAAAGAATCTGAAAATCGTCTACTCAACTGTGACACAAACGATTCAGCCACAGACGAGATTCAGGGTCGAAGAACTCTTCGACATAATATGCGCTGGAAACTTCTTGAATTACTACGAACACGGCAAAAAATCCATGAGTTATCTTCCGTTTTTTGAAAACGTGTTGGAGATTCTCGACGAGAAGGGAAGTTTGATACTCATTGAGCAATCAAAAAAGGAATTATCCCGTCCATTGAAGGGGATTAGAGACATACTTGTTAAAAGCAGACGATGCAACCTGTTTTCCCCCTGTCTTGTTGATCCTTCAAATGGTAATGAAAAATGCTATGACTGCTATCAAGCCTTTGAAGTTGAGATCGAAAATTGCGGGCTTATCCAGGCACTTGTTGATTGCGGCGCAAATAAAAGAAAACATCACACACGTCATCCTTTCTCGTACGTTATACTCAGAAAGGATGGACAAAAGAGGTTCGACAAAGGCCAAAGAAGTTCGCGATCTGTTTTTGGTGTCGTCAAAGCAAAGAGCTGGGATCATAATTCTTTCGCCATTTGTGACGGTGAAAACGAAATCTGGGTAAGACTTCCCAACCATGATTTGATTCGACGTATTGACACAGGGGCAATAGTCTCTGTAAAGTCTGGAAGAATTTTGTGCAATCAAAAGGAAATCTCCGTGCAATGCGATTCCCAAATAGAAATCATCAGAGAATTCTGAAAGGAGGTTGTTCATCTTGATTCTGAGTGTCAGTCGAAGGACGGACATTCCTTCCTTTTACAGCGAATGGTTCATCAACAGGGTAAGAGAAGGTTTCGTTTATGTGAGAAATCCATTCAACGCAAAGCAAATAAGCAAAGTTAAAATAACTCCCGATGTAGTCGATGGAATAGTTTTTTGGTCGAAAGATCCAAAGCCTTTGATGAGATATCTTGACGAAATAGACAGCTATGGATACGTTTATTACTTTCATTTTACGATAACTGGTTATGGAAAGGAAATAGAACCAAACTTAAGGGATAAAGCTGAAATAATAGAAACCTTTATAGAGCTTTCTGAAAGACTTGGAAAACATCGCGTCATACTTCGCTACGATCCGATATTTTTAACCGAAAAGTACTCCGTGGATTTTCACATAGAAACCTTTGAGAAACTTGTTGAAAAACTTGGAAAGTATACCGAAAAAATCGTGATAAGCTTCCTTGATGATTACAGAAAGGTGTCCAGAAACATGAAAAACATCGAAGTGAAAGAGCTCACCGAGGATGATATATACCGACTTGCTGAAAAGTTTGGTAAAATAGCAAGCACTCGCAACCTTGCGGTTGAAACTTGTGCAGAAAAAATCGACCTAGACAATTTTGGAATAAAACACGGCAGATGCGTTGATGCAGAGCTTATAGAAAGAATATCCAAAGTAAAGTTGAAAATCCCAAGGCTCGACAAACAACGACCTGCTTGTCTATGTCATCAGTGCATAGACATAGGTGAGTACGACACTTGCCTGCACGGTTGTGTTTACTGCTATGCCAACGTGAACAAAGAAGCTGCTTTGAAAAATTACAAACTTCACGATCCAAATTCTCCCATCCTTTTTGGTGAATACGATGAAAAAGGCGTGAAAGAAAGAGATGTGAAAAGTCTGGCTATGAATCAAGATAGGCTGTTTTAAGATTTCGATTTTTGCCTTTATTTGGCGACAACTTCGTTGAAAAAGCTGATTAGAAAAGAAAAACGGCAAAATGTTAAATTTTTTCGCGCTGTATATTATATAATGGGCTGCAGTCCAAGAAGACCAACCAAAATTGGTTGGTCAGTTTTGTCGTGCTGTTACAAAATTTTTCCCCTCCGCTTTTTAATTATGTGTATATGTGTATAATAATATACGCTCTGTTTTAAACTACTTTGCGGAGGTGGAAGAAAGTGAAATTGTCTATCAGAATAATAGGTGTGATCATCGCTATTGTTCTTGCAGGTACGGCTACAGGTGTGCTTTTTTGGTTTTCAATAGTGGCCTTGAAAACATCAACCGTACAACTATCAGAACTAGCTTTCCAAGACAAAGTCACCGCAGCTATCAACATGTTTGTAGACCTTGTCGCAAGAACGTATGGAAAACTAAGAATCGAAAACAACAGACTGGTTGATGCAAACGGTGTGCCGCTGGATGGACGATTTGAGCTGGTGGATACCATTTCGAAAAACATGGACATCGTTGCAACTATTTTCAAAGCCGAGGGAGATGATTTCATAATAGTTGTGACTTCAATCAGAAAAGACGACGGTAGCAGAGCAGTAGGTACATTCCTTGGAAAAGACAGTGCAGCATACAACCCCGTTCGGAACAAACAAAGGTACATCGGAAGGGCAATGATACTTGGAAAAGAATACTTCACTGCTTACGATCCATATCTTGATGATAAAGGTAATGTTATAGGAATATTGTTTGTTGGTGTTCCGGCAGAAAAATTGAATGCTTTAGCAAAGGAGCAACAAAGCAAAGCTATGAAAAACATGTCCATAGCCCTTGCAATAATTGTTGCAGGTTCAATCATACTGGTCGTTGTTATTTTTGAAATAACAATGGCTAAAGCTGTGAAAAAGCTGTATCCAGTTATCAAATCTTTCAGCGAAGGCGATTTTACTGCAGCATATAATATCAAAACTATCTCAAAAGAGTTCACCGAGCTAAAAACGCATCTTGATGAATTGCGTTCTAAGCTTACACCTTTGTTCCAGCAACTTCAAGCGAGCGCAGAAAAAATGCTTTCAGCATCGCGTGATCTTTCTACGACTGCAGAAGAACTCAGTGCCACAAGTGAGGAGCTAGCAGCTCAGATGGACAATGTGAACAAGAACGCACAGAATGCATCTGCTTCGATTCAAGAAGTAACATCCGGTGTTCAAGAAGTTGCGGCAAGCGCGCAGAACGTATCCAAAGCAGCACAAAGTTTGACAGAGAAAGCAAGTTCAGTCAAGACAGCTGCAGACAGAGGAAACGAAGCAGTTAAAACAATAGTTCAGATGATCACACAGACGAAAGAAAGTGCTCAGAGAACAGAGAAGGTTGTGTTAGAACTTGCCGAGAGTGCGAAGAACATAGGTCAGATTGTAGAGACGATAAACAGCATAGCAGAGCAGACGAACTTGCTGGCATTGAATGCTGCGATAGAGGCGGCTAGGGCTGGTGAGGCGGGACGAGGCTTTGCGGTTGTGGCGGATGAGATAAGGAAGTTAGCTGAGGAGAGCAAGAATGCGACGCAGAAGATAAGTGAGATATTGAGTCAGATACAACAAAGTGCACAGAAGGCGAGTATGGAGACGGTGGAAGCAGTGAAGCAGGTGGAAAAGACAGCAGAGCAGTCTGTTGTGATAGAGAAAGAGCTTTCGAACATATTGAGTGAAGTTAGAGAGATAAGTGGGATGATAGAAAGCTTAGCTGCAAGTTCGCAGCAGATGAGTGCGGCGGCTGAGGAGATGAGTAGTGCGATGGATGCGGCTACAAGGTCGATAACGGACATAGCGCATCAGATAGACGAGATGTTGAATGCGGTTAAGCAGCAGGCTGAGGCAAGTCAGCAGGTGAGTGGATCAAGTGAAGAGCTTAGTGCAATAGCAGAATCTTTGGTGGAACAGGTGAAAAAATTTAAAATTTAACAGATGAATACTTTAAAACCTTCAACGGCGCCCAAAGGCGCCGTTTTTTATTTTCAAAAGCTAGGGTATAATGAAAACGAAAAAATCATCTTTTACTGAAAGGAGGGCAATTTCTTGAAAACCAAGTTTGTTGTGATAATGATCGTTTTGTTACTACTCATCGTTTATTTTGCAACAGGGATCTACCAAGTCGATCCCTCTGAGGTTGCCCTTGTGAAAACCTTTGGAAAACACGTTGCCACGGTTGGCCCAGGGATTCATTTAAGAGCCCCTTGGCCATTTCAATCTCATATGAAAGTGGATGTTCAAACTGTAAGAAAGATAGAAATAGGTTTTAGAACCATTAAACCTGGCCAATATGCGGCAAAGCCAAATGAAGCTTTGATGCTAACAGGAGACGGGAACATAGTGAGTGTCGAAGCAGTGGCGCAGTTCAAAGTCTCTGATCCGGCAAAATTTGTGTTCAAGGTGACCAATCCAAACGACCTTGTTAAGTTCACCGTGGAATCAGTCCTCAGGGATCGCGTTGCAAAACGAACCGTAGACGAAGTCTTGACAAGCGAAAGAGACAGAATAGCAACTGAAGTTGCTCAAATAGCTCAAGAGCTTCTGAACGCTTACGATTGCGGTGTGACGATACTCAACGTTCTTCTGCAAGAAGTTGTACCACCTCAACCTGTCATAGCTGCTTTTGACGATGTGAACAACGCAAAGCAAGACAAAGAAAGGTACATAAACGAAGCGATGAAATACGCAAACAGTTTGATTCCAGCAGTTGAAGGTGAAGCAAGAAGAATTCTTCTTGAAGCCGAAGCCTACACAGAACAAAGAATTCTCAAAGCCCAAGGCGAAGCAGAAAGGTTTGCAAGCATCTTGAGAGAATACAAATCTTCACCGGGGATCACAGAACAGCGTTTGAGAATTGAAACACTCGAAGAGGTTTTGCCAAAGGCGACAAGGATCATAGTTTTGGATATTTCCCAAAAAATCTTGTTCTTTAACCTTCAAGACTTGCTGGTAGGTGGTTCAAAATGATGAAAACCGCGATACTCATAATTTCATTGGTTATTCTTGCAGTTGTTGGAATGTTTCTTGCCTTTTCGTTCTTCATAGTCGATCAAGCTGAATATGCCATAGTACTGCGGTTCGGAGAGATTAGAAAAGTTATCGAGGAACCTGGTTTGTACATGAAAACGCCTTTTGTCGAGAATGTAGTTAGATTTTCGAAGAAATACTACATTTACGATATACCCGTTGAAAAAGTGATCACCCTTGACAAAAAGACTTTGTTGGTAGACAGCTACGCAGTCTGGAGAATCTCAGACCCAAGACGGTTCATGGAAAGGCTGAGAACGGTTTCCTTGGCTTTGCCGAGAATCGACGACGTGGTTTACTCTGGACTGAGAAATATCCTTGCAAAATATGAATTCGACGACATTGTAACCAGCGAAAGACTTTATCTGAAAGACATAACTGACTTTGCGAAAACTAATTTGGCAGACTTTGGTATTGAGGTCATCGATGTTCGAGTCAAACACACCGACTTGCCACAGGAAAACCAGCAAGCCGTCTTTGAAAGAATGAAATCGGAAAGACAAAGTATCGCTGCCATGATAAGAGCCGAAGGTCAAAGGGAAGCTCAAAGAATAAAAGCAGAGGCTGACAAAAGAGCCGCGATAATCCGTGCGGAGGCAATGAGTGAATCTGAAAAGATCAAGGGAATGGGTGAAGCAATGGCTGCAAAAATCTACGCCGAAGCGTTTGGAAAGGATGAATACTTCTACCGACTCTGGAGAACACTTGAAAGCTATAAAACCGTCATTCCTGGTAGTATCGTTATATTGGACAAAAACCTTTCAATACTCGAGCAGGTGAAGTGATTTGAAATACGAAATGGTTTATTTTGATCTTGACAACACGTTGCTTGATTTTTCAAGATCTGAAAAAGAAGCCCTTACAAGCATTTTTGAGGAAAAGGGTTTCGATTTGACCGATGAATTGATCAACCAATATGTCTTGATCAACAAAAAATGGTGGCAATACTACGCAAAGGGGCTTTATCCAAAGGACTATATCGTCGTCGCAAGGTTTGAAGAATTTTTGAATCTACTTGGTCGAACTGATTTAAACACAGTTGAAATTGCTGAAAACTACCTTGAAAAACTTTCAAACCTTGCGTACTTTTTGCCTGGAGCTGAAGAATTTCTTGAAAAACTCAAATCGAAAGGTCAAAGGATGGCAATCTTGACAAACGGTGTTCAGGCTGTGCAAGAGAAAAGGTGTAAACTCTTGAAATTGGAAAGATTTGTCGAATTTGTCTTGACTTCCGAGGCAGTTGGAAAACCCAAACCTGATCCAACAATTTTCCACGTTGCTTCCAAGATGAGTGGAGTTAGTTTGGAAAAATCTGTTTACGTCGGTGATGATCCAGTTATAGACTTTGAAGCATCCAAAAACGCCGATGTGGATTTCATACTGTTCGATCCCACCGGCGCTTGTTCTTTTTCCGGAAAGACGGTGAAAAATTACGACGAACTTTTAAGCCTTTTGTTGTGATTTGCTTTCCCGACTGAAAAAGCCATCGATGTGAAAGCGTTTGCGGCAAAGATTTGTTTGTGCTGCTTCACTGTGAGATTTTTCAAGCCAACGTAAGGTTTTGTTCTTGAGCTTGAAAAGATTTTTGAATCTTTCAAAAAGTGTACAAACAAACCAAACCACATACCATTGACCAAGTAATCTTGATACTTTCTTGAAAATTCCGCAAGTAGTTTTATGAAAGGAAGATTCTCCGCAATTTCTTCTTTTTCTGCTTCAACTGCAAGTTGTGTCACAAATCTTATTGCAAATTCGCTGATAAAGCCTATGATTATCGTATGAGAAAGCAAATTTCTATGACTACCTATTCCACCTAGTTTTATATCTGTATCCGGTATCCCACCTTCGAAATCAAATCCCCCACCTGTTATCACAGCGGATATTCCAAATACAACGTATCCTAAAAGCTTATCGAACCTTTCTTTTTCATCCATGCTCTTCCAATCCTTCCAAAATTGGTTAATCTTCTCAACGGCTTTGTTCTTTGCCCTTATCGGTGCTTCAATCAAAATCCCTTTGATACCTTTTGCCTGAAACGATTCTTTGAAATATTTTGCAAGTGCCTTCAACGCCTTATAACTTGCTGCAAGGAAAAACTTAAAAGCGTAATATTTGTGAATAAACGTCATTTTGAAAGCTTCCTTGAAAGCGTTTTCAGTTATAACCCAAAGCTTTTGATTTGAAATCCGGCTTGCCACCAGCTTGATCTCGTTCGTCACGGCTTCAATATTCACACCTCGGCCCCCTACAATTAATTTAGCAACAAAAGTGGTAAAATTCAACACAAGAAATACCATTTGGAGGTGATATCGTGAAAGCCGTGATACTAAAAGATTTTGGTGGGGTGGAAAATCTGCATTACGTTGAAGATTTTCCAACGCCACAGATACGTGAAGATGAGGTTCTTGTTAGAGTTAAGGCAGTTGCCTTGAACCACCTTGACATCTGGGTGAGAACGGGGGCTTTGGCTGTGAAACCAGAACTACCACACATACTTGGCTCTGATGTAAGTGGGATCGTCGAAAAAGTTGGTTCGTTGGTTTCAAATGTAAAGGAAAAAGATGAAGTCATAATAGCCCCAGGACTTTCCTGTGGAGTGTGCCATGAATGTCAAAGCGGTAGAGACAATCTTTGCAAAGATTACGATATTCTGGGAATGAAGAACAAAGGTGGTTATGCCGAGTTTGTCAAAGTTCCTGAAAGAAATGTGATCAAAAAACCATCTAATTTGAGCTTTGAAGAAGCCGCAAGCTATCCATTGACTTTTCTCACAGCGTGGAATGCCTTGGTGAGTAAGGGAAAAATAAGGCCACATCAAAAAGTATTGATATGGGCTGGTTCATCTGGAGTAGGAGTGGCGGCGATACAGCTTGCAAAACTATTGGGAGCTTTTGTCATCACAACAACTGGAAACGAAGAGAAAATGAGAAAATGCAAAGATCTTGGAGCAGATGTTGTGCTAAACCATTACACCGATGACATTCCAAGGAAGGTCCGAGAACTTTTCAAAGAAGGAATAGATTTAGTGGTCGACCATGTTGGAGCTCAAACGTTTTGGAAAAGCGTTGAATGCCTTAAAAAAGGTGGAAAGCTTGTCTTTTTTGGCACAACGACTGGAAGCCAAGCGCAGATAGACATAAGGTATCTTTTTGTTGGAGAAATAGAACTTCTTGGAGCGTACATGGGCAGTCGAGCCGACCTTTTCAAAATAACCCAGCTTATGGAGCGAGGTGTTTTAAAACCAATAGTTGACAAAATCTTTCCATTGCAACAAGCAAGAGAGGCACATCTATATTTGGAACAATCAAAACACTTTGGAAAAATAGTGTTGACAGTCTAAAAGTACCCTGCCTACTCAAACAAAAGGCAGCAATTACTTCGCAAAGCTAACTTGTCGTCGACCTATGATAATGCAAAAACTACTGGAGGTCGACGACAAACAGTTTTTATACACTACGACTGACAAAACTCGAGTTAGATATTTTTAACTCTGAATCGCAAGACCTCCTTCACCCCCCAGGTCGACGACAAATTAGTTATGCAAACATTCCAAAAGTTGACTTGACAAAAGCAAAAGTGATATAATTTGACTGGAATCCAAAAATGCTGGTATAATCACATATAGAGAAAACGGGTTTGAACCCTACCTATAAGGAATGGAAACGTATTCAACGTATTCATTTTTGATTGTGGTTGGTCTTGTTTGAACCCTACCTATAAGGAATGGAAACTTTGAACTTTGAAGCTCTACACTCACACCATATACGTTTGAACCCTACCTATAAGGAATGGAAACACGTAGTGGGATATACAGACGAGTGGCATATATTCATGTTTGAACCCTACCTATAAGGAATGGAAACGTGTCTGGATGCGTTGTTGTTGTGTAAACACATCCATCGTTTGAACCCTACCTATAAGGAATGGAAACTTTATATCTTCTCTGTTACTTATGCCTACCCATGGGCCGTTTGAACCCTACCTATAAGGAATGGAAACATTCTCGTTCCATACGAAGTTTTAATTGGACCCACCCGTTTGAACCCTACCTATAAGGAATGGAAACTGTATCTGACAAAAGCAGGAATGGCTTGTGGTTTACTGTTTGAACCCTACCTATAAGGAATGGAAACTCGCCAGATACCGATATGACTTCGTTTGTTTTGACGCGCTTGTTTGAACCCTACCTATAAGGAATGGAAACAGTTGTTCAAGCAATTCTTGAAGCACTTCTGGATCATGTTTGAACCCTACCTATAAGGAATGGAAACATTTTATATTTCTTCTACTCAACCGGTATGGTCTATGTTTGAACCCTACCTATAAGGAATGGAAACGCGGATTTTGTTCATCTGTAACTTTAAATGCTCTTGGGTTTGAACCCTACCTATAAGGAATGGAAACACCGCAAAACTGGCAACCCTGGTTACCTGGTTGCCAAGTTTGAACCCTACCTATAAGGAATGGAAACAGGCGTCAGCCCGGGGTTATGTGGACGAGCTATTGTGTTTGAACCCTACCTATAAGGAATGGAAACTGCTTTTTGAAGCAGAGCCATGGTGATTGGTGTATAGTTTGAACCCTACCTATAAGGAATGGAAACAGCACTGACATGCTGTCCCTCCTTTCGTTTTTTGCGCGTTTGAACCCTACCTATAAGGAATGGAAACTGTTGTGCGATCGCTGCTATGACTTGGATTCTGTTTGTTTGAACCCTACCTATAAGGAATGGAAACTCTTTAGCTTCTCATGTAGCTCAGTAGGCAACCTTAAGTTTGAACCCTACCTATAAGGAATGGAAACCGCTTTAGCTTTTCCTGCGTAACGAGTGCACCTATAGTTTGAACCCTACCTATAAGGAATGGAAACGTACTTTTACACGCAAACCAATCTTCCGCCCAGCTTGGCACGGTTTGAACCCTACCTATAAGGAATGGAAACATTTCACAAATCAGCGGAACACTTGACGAGATTGCGTGTTTGAACCCTACCTATAAGGAATGGAAACGCTTTGAAACTGGCAACTTCTGTAACCTTGTTGCCAGTGTTTGAACCCTACCTATAAGGAATGGAAACGTGATTGTATCTGTTGCTTTACAATCGATTACTACGTCTGGTTTGAACCCTACCTATAAGGAATGGAAACGGCCTAAGGGCAATAAGGTTCTCACTTGCTTTGCTCGCGTTTGAACCCTACCTATAAGGAATGGAAACACGTACAGTCTGCGATGATAATTTCCACCATCATTATGGTTTGAACCCTACCTATGAGGAATGGAAACTTGTATGTTTCGTCTGCTATTTCATTGAGTCCTTTCGCCATGTTTGAACCCTACCTATGAGGAATGGAAACAAAGACTTAATTAGACACATCAACAGTTGGTTAGGCGTTTGAACCCTACCTATGAGGAATGGAAACCGCTTCACAGCTTCATTTTCCATCTTTAACTTCTTCAGTTTGAACCCTACCTATAAGGAATGGAAAATGCAATATGATCTTGCTATCCTTTCTTGAGAGGGTAGATACCTTGCTCTTGCAAATGTACAGCTTCAGCAAGAAAAGGCATTCAAAAACTTCTTCAGAGATCCAAAGCATTTTGGAGTACCGAAGTTTAAGAGAAAGAAAGACAAGCAGTCATATACAACGAACAACCAATATCTGAAGAATGGGAACCAGACAATTAAGGTAGACTTTGAGAAAGGACTTTTGTATTTACTGGTATCAAGAAAAAAGGAAGGTTCTAAAAACAGGGAGAAAGCAAGAGGAAGGCTTGCAAAGGAATATGAATATGTGAGTAACTCAAAGAAAGACTTTTTGCACAAGATATTCAAAACCATCATAGACGAGAACCAAGTCGTGGTGGTAGAAAGATTGAACATAAAGGGATTGGCAAGAACAAGATTGGGAAAACACATATTAATAAAGATCTTAGCTTGAGAGATAGAAGTTGGAAATGTCCGCGATATGGAAGCATGCATGATCGAGACGAAAATGCAGCGAGGAATCTGAGGGATTATGTAATCTCGAGTAGGGAAGGAACAGCCCGAATAGACGCCTGTGGAGATTGGACCTCTACTGCTGGTGAGAAGCTTGGCAGCAAGTCTGGTCGATGAAGCAGGAAGCCTCCGCCTCTTCAGGTGGATGGCATTTCACTCCGTCCCGACTATTTTCTGTTTGAATTCTTCCAATGGATGCAGTATCCCTGATCATAGTTTCATACTGACAACAAGAATCGGGCGCAAAATTGTCTGGGCTCTTGTACTGATTGTTGACGTGGGTGGAAAGGAAGGAGGACGAGGAGGTATGATGAAGGCTGATAAAATCAAGCAAATCAATATCCACACAACAGCCTGAGTCACAAGAATCCAAGGTAGTATTATGAGAGTTATGTGCTTATTGAAAGTGCATGAGAACCTGCCTAAGGATTTTGATGGCATTACAACCTATAAGGAATGGAAACTGGAAGGATGGGAGTAAAAATGGGAGTCGAAAGAAAAGAAATACCGCAAAGAATGAAAGAAGAAATGCGAAATAGTCACGAATCCACAGGGTTTATAACTTTCTCTTTTTTAAAACGTCCATACGATGAGTTAGCAGTTAATTTGAAGAAATTCCGAGGTTTGGATTTTAAATATGAAGATGTCCTAAAGGAATTGAACAGTACATGTTACTCTATGCGCCCAGGATTCGAGTCAAGATAATCTAAAACTAAACGTTGTAGATCTTTTTAATAATCATATTGTTTATGATGAATTTACCATGACCGTATATGGAAACTTAAAACTCGCATATATGAAAGATGGTCAGCTGCTGAAGTTCTATATATGTCACAACACAAACGAAATTGCGTTTCATAAGTTGCTTACCAGGAAGCTAAGCTATGCATTCTTCAAGAAGATTTATACAGATTTGAAATTAGATAAGCTTGAAGACTTTGGAAAATATGTCATATACATGGACACTTTTGATGAATCACCAATCTTAGGTGATCATTCCGGTGGAGGAATGCTGTTTTCAATTTATCTTTTGCAAGTTCTAGGGCAAAATAGATATAAGATTGAAAAAATGACGGGAGGATTTTTCTCATGCATGGAACAATATCCAGATACGATAGCTCCAATGCGTGGCATGTATTCACTTCTATGTAAAATCACTTTGGAAAATTCTGAAAGAAAGCATAAAATGCGGGAAGTGTTAGACAAACTCAATGAAGACAGACCACTTATAAAACGAATAATTGGTGATGAAGTAGCTCTTGAAGAACTTAGAGATATTTGCCCGGTAAATGTGATTCAAAACTCAGAAAAGGTGCGAGATGCACTATCACTATGTAATACAGAAGATAATGATAGAGTGGATATCAGATTCTATATGGGATTAAATGATGACAGCCACGTTTTTGATTTAGGTTATCACAGAGATGAAAGTCGCAAACCAGATGATCCGATAAAAACTACGGAAATGGGAAGAGAATTTCCATATAATTATCTTTCTCCATCTGTAGTGTATTACAGAATAAGTTTAGGTTTTGGAGCAAAACTACTTATGCCAGAATTAAAGCAAATGCCAGAATTAGATGAAATGTGACTATAGGAGGTGATCTGAACGCGGATACTTAAAAACAAGCATGTCAAAAGTGTATTGTTCGCAAGTGGAGTATTTTAGCTTGCTTTTTTCGGTTAAGAAAGCCTTGCTGTGCACAATTCCATTTAGGAAAAGTTCATGGAAAAGTGTCTATGATTTCGGGCGCTTACCTCACTTAGTACGATATCTTCGAGCGGATTAGTTTTTGAGCTTCCTTTCTTGTTTACCTTCGTTTCGAGCTTTTTAGAGGAAATCTCTCAAAGGAAGAATACGACCAAGAGATAAATCTTGTCCGCGACTATCTCTCCTCCTCGCAAAAACCCCACCTTCAAGCTTTCCTCGAAAGATGGAAAGGTTCTTCCCAAACATAGTTTTTTCACCTTCATTTTGCTTCTCTGTTTGCATGTGGCAAAATCGTATTATAAGATTAATGTGAACAGTGTATGAATTGCCTGCGCTTGCCAAATCGTGGGGGCTTGTATCTTTCGCAGTCTATGTTCTTAGCGACATATCTTTCAGGTGGATATAGCACTTGATTGGTAAAAATTTACCATCGAAAGTTGTGTAAAAGTTAATCTTCATAGAGATTCGAACACAAGGTAAATTTGAAGAGGTGATAGCTGTGTTGGCAAGGAAAAAACGTGGTGGGAAATCTTCTGTCTTGATAGCCACTCTCGGCACTGAGCCACAGGTAGTCACGATCACTCTCGACAAACTGCTTGAACAAAAGTACTTGGTTGAAAAGGTCGTGGTGATTTACACCTCGGACAATAACGTTTCAAATGGCCTTGCAACGCTCAAGCAGGAGTTTTCACAGAACGAGAACTATTCTAACATCACCTTAACTTGCGAACCGGTTCAACATAACAATGTGATCTTAAGCGATTTCACTTCGGAAGAGGCTTTGAACGCTTTATTTAGAACAATCTATAAAGTCGTAAGAGATGAAAAAAAGAGCGGTAGAATCGTGCATCTGTCCATCTCGGGTGGGCGTAAGGTGATGGGGGTCGTTGCCACCGTTGTAGCACAGCTTTTGTTCGGTGAGGAGGACAAACTTTGGTATTTGATCACAAAGAATTGGAAGGCTGGCTGTGAAAGAAAATTTCATCTTGAACAACACGAGGAAGCTTGGCTTATAGACATGCCGGTCATACGTTGGTCTGAAGCGGATACCTTCATGGAACAGGTTGCACAGCTGAATGATCCCAAGGAAATCTCCATCTGGTACAAAAAACTGACGAAGAAGGCGAACCAACAAAAGCTTAGCGAATTTGTGGAACAGCACCTCGGAGAAAGGGAAAGACAGTTGTTGAAGCTTGTTTGCAAGGGACTTTCGAACGAAGAGATAGCAAGAGAGATGTACATCGAAAAACAAACCGTTGCGAACCATTTGCAGAACATAAACAATAAACTAAGGGACTTTCTCGGCAAAGAGGATATGAAAATCAACAGAAAGGTCTTAATCACCATGTTCATGCCGATATTTGAATCCGAGGACTAATTGGGGGTGAGAACGATGAAAGCAGCAAAACTTATTTTCATGGTTTCAACAGTTGGTACAAGTCTGTTGACAAACGCGGCGGTGAAGGATCAGCAGCTTCAATCTTTACTCAGAGAAACTGCCAACCTAAAGGAAAAAGATTTGAAAGAGGATCAAAAAGAGGTTCTTCAGAAACTCATAGATCAAGTTGGAAAAAGACTTGAGCTATCCACTGTTCAGGAGATCAAACGCATGAGCGCCGAGCTGAATGGAATATTGAGCTACTTCAACAACCAAAAACCAGATCCAACAAGCATCCATGTTTTGATGTCCACCGATACCTATCAAGGGATCAGCACGGCAAAGCTTGTTCAGGAACGTCTCAGGCAATTCGGTGTGGAAAATGTTCAAATCTTCACACCACCCAACTTCGACGTTTCGACAACGAAGAATTTCTCAGAAGGGATGAAAGCCATCGTCAAATGGTGTTATGAGGTTGCAAAAGGCTACAGGGAAGAAGGTTATCATGTCGTCTTCAACCTTGTCGGAGGGTTCAAAAGTTTTCAAAGCGTTATGAACACCTTGGGAATGTTCTACGCGGATGAAGTCATCTACATATTTGAAGCACCTTCGGCGGATTTGATAAGGATCCCAAAATTACCCATAAAGATGGAAGATCAACCAATACTGAAAGAAAAAGTGGTTCTTTTTGCGATGATGGAACATTGCTACATTGCCGAGCCACACGAGGTTTCGAACATACCTGAGATATACCTTGAAAAAGACCAAAATGGTAGAGCAACCTTGAGCGAATGGGGCTTACTGGTTTGGAACGAGAACAAGTACGAGATCTTGAAAAACATGGAACTGGAAAAACTGACCTTTCCAAAAATCGTTTACGAGAAAAGTTTTCTGAAGGACTTTGAACAGATCGCAAATTCCAAGCAAAAAGTTGACTTGATACTCACTCTTGCCAAAGTATCGGTGAACTATTCCGAAAAAGGGATTGCAGCTTTAAAAGCCGATCCTGGATTGTTATACGAAAACTATAAAAACCGTGAAGACAGACTTGGGCATTTCAGAATCAACGAAGGTTGGAGAGTCTCTTGCGAGGAAAGAAACGGTATGCTGTTTTTGAGGCACGTGGGAACACACGATTATGTCAACAGAAACCCTTAAGGATGGTGGTTGGATGAGGCTGACAATCACTCTTCAAAGCGATGAAAAGATCAATCTTCCTGTGAATTACAATCACATGATCCAAGCGATGATCTACAACGTTATGGATGATCCAACTTTTCGAGCTTATTTACACGAACACGGTTTTGAGCTTGGAAAAAGAAGTTTCAAGATGTTCACCTTTTCTTGGCTCATGGGCAAAAGCGTATTTGAAGAATCGACAAAGAGAATAATCTTTGAACCGCCGGTGAAACTGGTTGTGTGTTCCCCAATGAACTCAATAATGCGTGAACTCGGTTCTGGACTTCTAAAAAAGAAATACATACGGCTCGGTGAGAATCTACTACAGATAAGCGAGATAGCCACCATGAATAACGATGTCAACGAAAGCAGAATACGGGTGAAGATGCTTTCCCCGATAGTCGTCTACAGCACTTTCGAAAAACCCGATCAAAACAAACAGACGCATTATTATTCGCCGTTTGAGGAAAGGTTTAACGAACTTGTGAAACAGAACCTCGAGAAAAAGTATTTCATCGTCTATGGAGAAAACCTCTCGGAGGATGGGTTCTTGATCGAACCTGTGAAAGTCGGCGGGAGACACTTTGTCATCACTTCCTACAAAAACACCTGGATCAAAGGTTGGATGGGAGAGTACGAACTAAGGGGAAATCCAAAGCTGTTGAAACTGGCGCTCGATGCAGGCTTGGGCTCGAAAAACTCTCTGGGTTATGGATGCTGCGAAGTTGTCCAAGGAAAGTGAGGTGAAGAGTTTTCGGCAAATCCAAAGCAAGTTCGAAAAAAGTGAATACCAATCCACCAATTAAAGTGGATTACACTCCGACAGGAAACTTCTGGATAGACAATGGTTTAGTTCACCTTCTAATCAAAAAAGGACCTGGAATTTACCCCGCAAATGATCTTTTAAGAGAACTGCGGAACGACCTTCTTCAACCCACCGGTAAGATGGATCAATATTATGATCAGAATACCAAACAGCTGGTTACTTACCCAAAACTCGGTTGGATAGCCCCAGCAAGCCATTTCATAAAGGTCAACGATACGTCGAGCAACAAAATCAGCGTTGCAGGCAAAGAATACAGAACCGCTCCAGCGAACCCAGAGCTGAATTTAAAATACAAATCAAAGATAGCAGATTGCGAGATTTGCGGAACACATGGCTTGGTCGTTGACACCTCAATGTGGATCTTTCCAATGGTTGCGGCAGTTGACAAGTTTGGCAATTTCTATTCTGGTTCCAAAAAAGGAACACTGCTCTGCCCTCGATGCGCCGTGGCCGGGGTGGCGTGTTATCTATCCCTCCTCTGGGTTGTGCAAGGTCGCCAGACCTTGCACATCTTCCTGTTCCACGGAGATCTGAAAGACCTTGAACTATTGCGCAAAGAAGTGATTGACTATCTCAAACTGTCAGAAAGCAAAGCTGGAAATGTGAAGCTTCCGTTCTACGGTGATTATCCACATGAAACAATTCTTGCGTTGCTGCTGGAATTGTTCTCACATATTGGTAGTTCCAAAACGCTTTCAGATGAGAGAAGAAAGATTTTGGCATCGATCTTCGGCGTGGAAACTGCTGCTGTTGGCTCAAAAGGCAGCAAACTGAGTTTGTATTGCTTGAGCGGATCGATTGAAGGTACAAGACAGGTATTTAAAGCGCGCCATCTTTCAAATATCACGCAACTTCATGCGCTTTATAAACTCTACGAAGGCTGGATCGCAGCATTGGCAGATTCGCAGAATCCAAAGCAAGCTCTCACACAAGTGTTCAGGCAGTTTACAGTCAGCCAAAAACAGAGAGAAGAGACGATCTGGCGCGAAAAGATAGCCTGGGCAATTCTCGAATTCTCCGATCCGTTGCCGTATGTTGAGGATTACCTGTTTGAAGGCAAACTGAGAAGCGACAACAAGACGCCTCTTGTTTGGGGAACTGTGAATGTGATCGATTACTACTGCAAGGAGGTGCTTAGTATGGAGGAAAAACTGATAAAAGTACTCATGGGTTTTGGATCAAACCTTGGAAAACAGTCTGCTGAGAAAAAGGACATGAGCGTGCTTTATGCCTTAAGAAACGCGAAAAACGTTGAAGAGTATCTCAAAGTACTCAACGACGCGCAGTTTCGATTCGAAATGATGGTTCCAAGGGAGATAGTTGAGCTTCAGGAAGAATCCAAGATATTCAACACACCTTGGGTGAGAGTGAAAACACTTCTGTCAATATACGCCATGAACAGCTATCTGAGGACCTTAAAGGGTGGAAACGAGGGACAAGGAGGCGAGAAAGATGAATAAACCAAAGGCAGTCTGCATAGGTTATCTTTCAAAGGTTTCAGTCGGTAACGTGAATTCATCTCACACCGAAGGGAATGTAATAGTCGCCAAGAAAGTCACTTTACCGGATGGGAATTTCATACCCTACTACTCGGGGCAGTGCATCAGAAGAATAATCAAAGACAGGTTTGAGGACTTCTCCCTTGAAGTCTCCGATTTGGCGGCTAAGGTCGAGAACAAACAAGTTCTCCCACCGGTAAGACCTTGGGAATTCATCGACGAAGATCTTTTCGGCTACATGGAACCAGGCGGAAGGAAAAGAACATCCCCCGTTAGGGTCTCCGCGGCTATAGGTTTGTTCCAGTACCAAGGTGACAGAGACCTTGGAACAAGAAATTTCCAAAGATTCGGTCTGGAAGCCAGCGAAGGTGGAAATATGTACGAAACGGAGGTATACGCAAACCTTTTCAGAGGAAACATACTCGTTGAATTGGATAGACTCGGAGTGTTCAGCGATTTGGAAATCGGTGAAGAAGCAGGGAAACACCTGAAGGACCTCGAAAGAGTTGAAAAGAATGGTCGAATAATCTGGGTATTACCAAAGGAAAAACGCGTTGAAAGACTGAAATGGCTGCTTGAAGCTGTGAAAACGCTTTGGGGTGGAGGAAGAACGGCAAGGCTGTTGAGCGATTTATCCCCCAAGTTCTTTGCATATGCCAAGCTGACAACAAAGCATCCTGTTTTTCTCGAATCCATCGAAGTTAAGTACTCCCAAGGAAAATACGAGTTGATCTTAGATCCACTCCTTTCAACTGTTAAGAAGTTTGGAGACTACGCCGATCGTTTTATCTTTGGTTTTGAGTCCGGTTTTCTTAGCAACGAAAACGATATACGGAAAGCTTTCTCGGAGCACAACAAAGTTACAGTATGCCACATTCACGAAGCCTTCGAAGAAGCGAAAAAGGATGTTGAGAGCATATGAAGGCGTTGTGGGTCAAAGTCATAGCGCAGGCATGTTCCTTCAGACCTCCTTTGGATCATGTCTACCAAAGAACGTTGCCCCTTCCGCCACCAACGACAATTTTGGGTTTTGCCGGAGCAGCACTTGGACTTGAGGACAAAGCTATCTGGAGTCAAGAAAGTCCGTTGCTAAATGTGAAAGTATCTGCACTCTTGTTGAACAAACCTGGTTTTGCGAAAGATATGTGGAAGATTCTGAAAATAGACAACTACAAAATCTCCGAGCGCTCTCCGTACTTTCGAGAAATGCTTTTCAACGCCCGCTACATGCTTGTATACGGCTCAGCCGATGAGGATTTTTTGAAGCGCTTGAAAGAAGCTATCCTCGATCCTGTGTACGCTCTATCGCTTGGCAGAGAAGACGAACTTGTGTTGGTGGAAGAGTGTGACATAGCAGAGCTGCAGGTTGGCGGAACAACCTTCTATGGAACAGCTCTTGCTGGGGATATATCCAAAATGAAATTCCACTGGATACCAAAAGGCGGCGTAAAGTTCGAACCTCCAATCTGCGAGAACATGCCTGTTGCTTTTGAAGTGGATAAAGATGGCAGACGTTATCCGAGATCAAAACAGCTTCTGACCTTTTTACCTTACGATTTGCACGTCGTGCTAAATGAACCAGTGAACTCTTACACCTTGGAAATTCTCAAAGGAAGGAATTTCACATGGATGTCTTAGACGTTCTTGCAAAACCGGATGTTCCTTTGATAAAACACAGCAGCGAAGTTGTTCAACTTGCACAGAAAATTGCAAAGATCTTGATCATAGAGAATGGCATTTCTCAAAGAGCCATCTTAGCTTGTGCTTTCCACGACATAGGAAAATCCACACACAGTTTTCAAAAATTCGTGCGAAAAGAAACAAAGAAAGCGTATCCGCATGCTCTTGCTTCTCTGCCTTTTATTATGCTTGTTGAGTCGATTCTGTTTGATGAAAACCTTCTTGCCACAGCGGCGGTGTTGACTCATCATTCACCTTTCACACCTATGCTTTACAAGGGCTTTGAAAGTTCAAGTAAGGAACCAGATTACTTGGATAAAGAGATCATAAAAAAACTACTTGCACAGTTACTCCAGGAGATTAACATGCGTCTCCCAAATTCACAGACAGTTGATGAGATCACGCAGCAAGCCTTAACACTTGGAAAAAATCCAGCGGCAATTCTCGATACACAAATAACCTATCAAGATGGTGATACTGAAACAATCAGGCTCAAGCTTATGAATCTGCCGATTGATGATTTTTCAAACGTCAAAGCGATCTTACAACTTTCCGACTGGCTTGTCTCGTCGAGCAGCTTGAGTGTTAGAAATCTCTTCCTTGGAAAATCGAATGCATGGATTGAGAAGATAAAGAGCACGTACAATCTGAGGAATTTCCAGCGAAAGGTTCTATCTTCTCCTGGATACGTCCTGTGGTTGAAAGCTCCTACGGGTACTGGAAAAACCGAGGCACTGTTACTTTGGGCAAGGGATTCAAAAAAGCTCATCTACCTTCTTCCAACCCAGGCGACAGTCAACGCCATGTGGAAGAGGCTGGCAAAACTTTTTGGAAAGCGGAAGGTTTCAATCTCCCATGGAATGTCAGGATACCTTTTAAGATCGCAAGAAAAGGATGAACAAGAATATTGGAATGAAAAACTCTTGGCAAAGGTGTTTGGCAAACCTGTAACCGTTGCAACGCTCGATCAATTTTTGCTTGCACATCTGAACACAAGGCATTGGGAAATACAAAGAACTCTCATAAGAAATTCTACGGTTATAATCGATGAAATCCACTGTTACGATGGTTACACCCTTGGCTTGCTGTCTCAGGCATTGGAATTCGAAAAACCTTTAAAAATAGCCTTCGCCAGCGCCACAATGCCCGAGTTTCTCAAAAACATCCTTCCACAAGGACAAGAAATCGAAGCCGAAAAGAAGCTATGGAACCGAAGAAGACACTTTGTTGAGCTTGTAGAAAATCCACTGGAAGACTGTGTTGATGAAATCCTACGGTATGCAAACCAAGGGAAAAACGTTCTTGTAGTCTGCAACACCGTCAAAAAAGCTCAGCAAATGTACCAAAACATAAGCCAAAGATACCGCAAAGTCAAACTCTTGCACGCAAGGTTCATATACAAAGATCGCTTGAAAAAAGAAAGACATTTGATTGAAAACCAGAATAAGATGCGAGGAGTGATATTGGTATCAACCCAAGTGGTTGAAGTTAGTTTGAACATATCCTTCGATGTCTTGTTCACCCAGATAGCCCCGATAGATGCCTTAGTTCAAAGACTTGGCAGAGTCAATCGATTTCCAAGCCGATCAAACCAAGCCGCCCCAGTCTTCGTATCCCTATATGAAGACGAGGACTCGAAAAGGATTTACGATGCGGAGATATTACAAGAAAGTCGACAAATAACGATGAATTTGCCAAAAACGCCGACTGAAAGAGAGTGGGCTGAAGCGGCAGATCAGCTTTACAAAGCCATCTGGGAAAGTCAAACATTCCAGCAGGAATTCAATGAAGGCAAAAGAACTTTATATGAGCTCAGAAAGATGCTTGGTTGTTACACGATAGATCTTCGCGACGAAGATATGAGAAGGAGATTCTCGACTCGAAAAGGTCAGTTGTCTATAGACGTTCTTCCTGCTAAATTTTTCGACGAAGCAAGAAAACTTATGGAAACCAACCAAAGTTGGCAGATAGTTGAATACCTTGTCCCCGTGCCAATAGGTTGGCTTTATGCTTACAAAGACTGGTTCCAACCGATAAGCGACCTATCCTGCTTTCAAGTGGATCTTGAGTACGACCAAAAGTTGGGACTTTTGCCTCCCTCAAAGGACAAGATGCCCTCAAATATGGAAATACTATAGAAAAATCGAGGGGGAAGTTCATGACGCCGAAGATCACCGGTATATTGGTCAACTGTTACTTGATCTGTCCAAGAAAAGTCTGGCTTGTTTCCAGACAAATCGGTCCCAGCAAAGACAACATTCATCTTCAACTTGGAGAAATCCTGCGTCAAGAAAGCTACGAAAGGGAACTTAGGGAGGTTCACATTGAGCATCTGGCGTTGGATGTAGTTATCATCAGGGATGAAAACTTGATCATAGCTGAGGTCAAAAAATCCTCCAAAGCCAAAAAAGCAGCAAGGATGCAACTTGCTTTCTATTTGTATGAATTGAAGCGCATGGGAATCGAAGCTGAAGGAGAGCTTCGATTTCCAGAAGAAAGAAAACGCGAACGACTGATTTTAGACGAAAGCCTGCAAAAGGAAATTGAAATTGTTATGGAAGATATCAAACAACTATTGAAATCGGAAAAACCCCCTCAGCCAAAATGGATTGGTTATTGTAGAAATTGCGCTCACTCGGAATTTTGTTGGGCTTGAAAGGATGGTTGCCATGGCAAAAAAGACTCTTTACATCTTTGCAAGCGGAAGATTGCAAAGAAAGGACAACACCATTTGCGCTGAAACTGAGGAAGGAAAAAAGTACTTCCCTGTTGAGAGTGTAAGGGATATCTTCATCATGGGCGAAGTGGATTTGAACAAAAAGTTTCTCGAGTTCCTCGAGGAAAAGGAAATCGTCGCACACTTTTTCGGATACTATGGTAATTATGTTGGAACGTTCTATCCCAGAGAGCACAACAACTCTGGTTATATGATAGTCAAACAAGTCGAACACTATCTAAATCCTTCGCTGAGACTTAAACTCGCCAGAAAATTCGTCGAAGGATCCTTGGAAAACATGCTTCAGGTGTTGAAATACTACGAAAAAAGGAAGAAGAATCTTGAAGAGTACTGCGAAAAAGTTAGCTCATTACTCAGAACTCTTGAAAACTGCAATTCAATTGAAGAATTGATGGCAATTGAAGGAAACGCAAGACGTTGTTATTATGAGAGTTTCAACGTCATCCTTGAGGACACACCGTTTAGTTTGGCAAAAAGGGAAAAAAGACCCGCGACAGATCCGATAAATGCGCTTATCAGCTATGGTAACTCTCTTGTGTACATGAAGCTTTTGACGGAGATATACATGACCCATCTTGACCCAAGGATAGGCTATTTACATACGACAAACTTTCGAAGCTTCACGCTGAACTTAGATGTTGCCGAAATATTCAAGCCCATACTAGCTGATCGAACTTTGTTCTCCATTCTGGGGAAAAGGATGATCGATGAGGAGGGCTTTGAATATAAAGGTGAAATGTGCATTTTAAAGGAAAAAACCGCCAAAAAGTACGTTCAAGAGTTTGAAGAAAAACTCTCCACAACCCTCTACCATAGAGAATTAAAGAGAAATATAAGCTATCAAAATCTGATGCGTATGGAACTCTACAAGTTGGAAAAACACCTGATGGGCGAAAAGGAATACGAACCGTTTGTCAGCAGATGGTAAAACACACCACAAGAGAGGAAGTATCTGGTGTACATCATCCTCGTCTATGATGTCAACGTGAAGAGGGTCAACAAAGTTCTGAAGATAGCAAGAAAATATCTAACGTGGGTTCAAAACTCGGTACTCGAAGGAGAACTCACCGAAGCAACACTCAAAAAACTTCAAAGAGATCTGAGCAAAGTGATAGATCCCAACGAAGACGCACTGATTTTTTACAAACTACCAGATGGGAAAAACCTCTCGAGGGAAACCATTGGTACACAAAAAGGCAAAGAGACCTGGGTACTTTGACAAGCAGTTCGTCATACGAACTTGTCGTCGACCTACGATAATGCAAAAACTACTGGAGGTCGACGACAAACAGTTTTTATTCTCTACGACTGACAAAACTCAAGTTAGATATTTTTAACTCTCACTCACAAGTCCACCTTCACCCCCCAGGTCGACGACAAATTAGCTATACGAACATCTCAAAAGTTGACTTGGCAAAAGCAAAAGTGATATAATTTGACCAGAATCCAAAGATGCTGGTATAATCACATATAGAAAAAACGGGTTTGGACACTACCTATGAGGAATGGAAACTTTTTTCAAAAATATACTTCGCAGTCGAAATTGACAGTTTGGACACTACCTATGAGGAATGGAAACGCTAAAATATTCGGGACAGCGGGCTTTGCTGTTCCAGTTTGGACACTACCTATGAGGAATGGAAACACGTCTAAAACCTTGTGCATTGCTAGTCTATCCGTACGTTTGGACACTACCTATGAGGAATGGAAACTTTGTGCATCTTCCGGCAGTTCTGTTGCTCCCTCTGTTTGGACACTACCTATGAGGAATGGAAACATGATTTTAATAAAGGGGGGGTTTGATGGGTAAAAAACCGTTTGGACACTACCTATGAGGAATGGAAACATGGTGGGCGCAAAAAGAAGGAGGGATTTACATGATAGTTTGGACACTACCTATGAGGAATGGAAACGGTGTACTAGCCAACAGGCACGGCATCTGGCAGAGTTTGGACACTACCTATGAGGAATGGAAACTCTTTTTCTGATTCGCCGTTGATACTAACTCTGATTAGTTTGGACACTACCTATGAGGAATGGAAACTGTATTTCACGGATCTATGCAGCTTCAGATGGATCGTTTGGACACTACCTATGAGGAATGGAAACGCCTGCAAGGCGTTCAAGTTGACGCTAAGACCTATCTCGTTTGGACACTACCTATGAGGAATGGAAACATGTCAATCGCCTTCGCTGCGGCACGTAACGGAGACATACCCGTTTGGACACTACCTATGAGGAATGGAAACCCGTTAACATACTTAATCGTAAACGGTGGATTCTCCCCAGTTTGGACACTACCTATGAGGAATGGAAACTCCGCTGCCCCTTCTTTGCCTGCAGGTTCTTCTCTATATCCGTTTGGACACTACCTATGAGGAATGGAAACCCTTATTCGTGATGTTTAATCTTTCCAACACTGAAGGTTTGGACACTACCTATGAGGAATGGAAACTCTGGCTTAAAAGCAAAGTGATGAGTTCTCTGCCAGTGTTTGGACACTACCTATGAGGAATGGAAACGCTTCAAGCAGGTGGACTACAACCCGCTTGTTAAAGGTTTGGACACTACCTATGAGGAATGGAAACATGCCTTGTGTATTCCAACAATTCCGCATAGAAAATCGTTTGGACACTACCTATGAGGAATGGAAACTCCGAATGCGGATTATAGTATCTCTGTTTTCTTAGACATGTTTGGACACTACCTATGAGGAATGAAAACATTAATGGGATCTACGTAAATGGCATTGGCCCGCTTAGTTTGGACACTACCTATGAGGAATGGAAACTTGCGGCACGGCGGCAAATTTCGTCATAGTTCATTTGTTTGGACACTACCTATGAGGAATGGAAACTCGTCATACCCTGCGCCGTCGTAAGCTGCGATGCTGACCGGTTTGGACACTACCTATGAGGAATGGAAACACGTCTTACGATCAGCCAAATTGCCGCGTAATTAAGTATATCCAACAGTGTGTCTTCTATCGCTTCATTGTTCGGTTCTCTCTTCGACGTGATTAAATTGATTAACCGTTCAAGTTTGTCACTCATTCTCACAAGCAAACCTATTTCGCCGAACTTAGCTATGTTTCCAGGTCCATAATCAGCCTGTTTCTTTGCAAACAAAACTGCCGCTTGTTCAATTGTCTTAATGTACTCTTCCAAGACTTCTTGATCCTGCGGACAAATCTGTCTTAATCTTTGCAAAAGGTCCATTCAATCCACCTCCAACGCAATCCTATAACGCAGCTGTAACATTAAATATGCAAACAAAAAGGCGGGCTTGTGTGCCCGCCTCTCTGGTATGGATATATTCACTACTTCTTGTTTTGTTCTTCTCTTGCGGCTTTTACATCACGCCAGTAGTTTTTCCACCACAGTCCTTTCTTGATGCTTTCCCAATCTCCGTTTGTCAAATCGCCTAGCAACCTGCCGATAGGTCCGCGTATTAGTATGATTAGCAGTATTCCAAACAATGCATATCCAAGAATCTCCATACGACCACCTCCTGTGCTCACTTCTTATCTTTCTTATTCTTTGCGTTGATGATTAATCCGACACCGACCAAAATCAGACTCACGACTATTAGACCCAACAAAGCCTCCGGAAACAAAACAAAATACATAAAACCCCTCCTCGACTAAATATTAGCAAAAAAAGACCCTGCGTTTTGCAGGGCCAAACTTGGATATTTACCTTCCCTGAAATTGCCCAAACTAATAATACGGCCTGGCAGCGGTCTTAAATTCATATTTCTGTACTTTCTTTAAGGTTATTCAGCGTGATTGCTTTGTTCGGGTAGTAACCTTCTGGCATTATTACGCATGAACCTTTGTCTGTGGCAAGGACCAAATTATCTAGATTCACGAACACTTTGCATTTATCCACAGTAAACCTTAGCTTGAGCGACGTATCCACAACTTTGACGCCAACACAAAAGAATGCGGTCCCTTTCCGCGGATAATTACATCCGAGATTCTTGTCCCGTCCCACTCAAACACATCTCTGTTGATCTCTTCGCCTACAGTATGTAAGAGCGATACATTTGCCACGTTTGGACACTACCTATGAGGAATGGAAATACTCCTCTCAGATTCTTATCCCCATTGCGCCTGCGCCCTTTTGAATACCACCCATAGGAGAAGGAAAACGCGAGTGTATAATTTTGGATAGATTGTTGCACTTTCACTTCATTGTCATAACGGGGTGACAAGGGTGAAAACGGTGTCTTTCTTGTGTGAAGTGATTACTCCGCTGTTTATGTCAGGATCTAATGTACAGACTTTTGAGCTTAGACCTTCCGAGATAAAGGGAATGATGCGCTTTTGGTGGCGCGCTGTCAAGGCACTGGATGACAAGGAAAAATTGCGAGAGGAAGAAACCGATATTTTTGGAGGAATAAAGCCAACTAATCTGAAGAGCCCCGTGAGCATAAGAATTATTCAAAACTTGAATGATACATCGGAACAAAAGGCTGTCAAGTTGGGAGAAAACATTCAAGGTAGAATAAATCAGCGAGCTGGCATTAAGTATCTGTTTTATTCGACCTTTTCTTTGAAGTTTGCTGGCGAGAGGCTTGTAAGAAAATACCTACAACCTGGAACGAAATTTGAGCTGATTCTGTCATGCCGAGACGATGATTACGAAAAATTTCAAAAAGTTCTTGCTGCCTTTTGGCTGACCGTTAATTTGGGAGGACTTAGAACAAGGTCGAAAAGAGGCGCAGGAGACATAAGGATTCTGCAACCTAAAGAGTTAAAACTAAGAGAAGAAACACTGAGTTTTGTAAAGGACGACGATAATAACGTAACAAAGTGGATCGTTGATAATTTTTATGTAGTGAGAAAGATCATCAACGGTTGTAAGGATTTTTGCTCTTCCTATTCTAATCTTTCTTTGTCAAGGTTCTTGATAAGCAAGGAGAGTTTCAACAGCTGGGAAGATGCTTTGGACGATCTTGGGAAAAAATACATAGATTTCAGAAGGAAAAATTCTTCCAAAAAGCCTCAGATTGGGGTTTTTGGACTGCCGGTCAATTACAGGAGGACGAGAATCACTTGGAAAAAGGTCAATGATCAAAATGAAGACTCTGACCATGATCGGCGAACTTCTCCTCTCATTTTCAAGGTCTTTAGATTTGGCAACAAATACCGCTGGATGGTGCTTCGTATGAGTGGAGAATTTCTTCCCGAAGGATCTGTTTTGAATTTGTCAGGTAGAACACAAAAGCCCGACTTTTCTTTGATAGATGAGTTTTGGAATATTTTGAAAGAACATGCAGTTGAAGATATTCTGTCAGTTCCTGAAACCTTGAACAAACTTGCGGCTGAGATCAAAAAAGAACTTGATGCAAGAAAAGTGATACTTTTTGGTTCAAGAGCTCGTGGAGATGCGACTAAAAAATCAGACATTGACATTGCTGTTGTAACAGGCAAAGCAGTTTCCAATTTCGAGAAAATAGCGAATGTTGACTTGGTAAATCTGAACAAAGTCAGCAATGATTTGAGGGAAAAGATAATCAAAGAAGGGATCGAGCTGTGATGAGAGAAAGGGTGCAACAATACTTTACACAATTTCAGAATGCTTTGCGAAATCTGGAAGAGGCAGTACAGTACGCAAAAACAGATATAGAAATCGATGGAACAATAAAAAGGTTTGAACTTTGCTATGAACTCAGCTGGAAACTAATAAAGGAATATTTGGCAGACCTTGGACTTATTTGCAAAAATCCAAGAGACTGTTTTAGGTTAGCTTATCAAAATGGATTGATAGCAAACGATCAAATATGGATGGAAATGATAGACGCCAGAAACAGACTTGTACGCACTTACTCAGCTGAAGAATCCAGGGAAATGTTCATCGACATAAAAGAAAAGTTCCTTCATGAGCTCAAATACCTCTATGATAAAATATTGAACGCAGGGCAAATCTGATTTCGTCTATTAGTTCGCACTACAAACTTGTCGTCGACCTTCACTTCCGAGATCGACGGCAAATTGACTACGCTAACACTTCAAAAGTTGGCTTGAGAAGAGCAAAAATGATACAATTTGACCAAAACTCAAAGACGCTGGTATAATCTCTTATAGAGAAAACGGGTTTGGACCCTACCTATGAGGAACGGAAATACCCAATATCTAATCGTCAGGTCCTATCCAACGTCGAGTCGCACACACTTGAACCCTACCTATAAGGAATAAAAGCATATAGACAGCTGAAATAACATGTTTCAAATTGTTTAGGTTTGAGTCCCGCATGTTAGTCGCGGAAACGGTATCCTGAAAACACGTACGTATAAATTTATGTTTGAGAAGAGTTCCTGAAAAAATGGTAAGAGATTCTTATTGTGAAAGGCGGTATCGTAATTATCGAAATCCATATTGTTGTTGGGGGGACAGCGGTGAAGAGGTTATCCTTCGAGTGTGAAATAATTACACCAATGTTCATGTCTGGTTCGGATACGATGACTGCTGAACTGAGACCGTCGGAAATCAAAGGTATGATGCGCTTTTGGTGGCGTGCAGCTAGGGCACTGGATGATCTAAGTAGCTTGAAGAAGGAAGAAACTGAGATTTTTGGTGGAATGGATCAAGGCAATACGAAAAGTCTCAAAAGTTCTGTGAGTGTAATCATCGAAAGAGAAAGTTTGAAAGCCGGGAACAATATACTAGATTTGATAAACTCCCAGCAAGGAAATAACTACCAAGGCATTAAGTATCTTTTGTATTCAACTTTTTCTCTCAAATCTGGTGGAAAAAGGTTGATAAAGGGCTATTTAAAACCTGGCAGTAGGTTTAAATTGATTCTTTCGTTTCGCGATGATAACGACGAAAAGATTAAAGCAGTTCTTGCTTCATTCTGGCTTGCGATGTACCTTGGAGCATTTGGTTCGCGTTCAAGAAGAGGTGCTGGTAGTGTTAACGTGATATCTCATGACTTTGCATTTGATTTTTTGGACTTTAATCCAAAGGGTTCAACAAAAGAGGAACTGGAAAACTGGTACAGAAAAAACTTAGCTGAAATCAAAAAAGTCATTCAGCCTGCGAAAACTGGTCGATATTCAAATCTTTCGAAGGCTAAGATATACATAGCTGATCCTAAGCCAACTTGGATTGACGCTCTTGAAGAAGTCGGGATAGTATTCAAAGAATACAGAAGCAAGAATAAAGGTAAAATTTTCGATATGGCAGCCTTTGGCATGCCCATTCATCATAACCAATTCTCCGTTAGGCTTGTCCCATATGATCAAAAAGGAAGGATTTCTGATAGATTCGCCTCACCTTTGATAATAAAAATCGTAAGGTCAAACGGTAAATACTTCCCTGTTCTGATTCATCTTACGGTCGATCCAATTTTCGCTGGAAAAGAGAGCAAAGACGGGAAAAGATGGATGACAGCAACCGTAAATGAGAGGAAAAAACTCAACTTTTCTGTTATCGACGAGTTTACAAAAGAGTTTACAAAATTTCTTAATGCCGTGGTGATCGAGTATGAAAAACTGTGAAAGGATTTTAAAAGGCTTTCTTCACGATCCAATTGACAAAGTTTTAAGGATTCCAGGTCACGTGGGTAGAGCCAAAATGTGCATGGAAATTCTTGGAATCTCTGGTTTTGAAGAAGCCAAAGACTCGGATATGATTGCCGCTGCTATGGAAAGAACTTTGCTTGAAGATACTGAAAAGATTCAACCGTTTACCGAAATTCGTCATCCGTTGTGCGAAGGAAAGCTTGATGTACCAGAAGGTTTTCCAGAAGGCATTCCAGAGATTTTAGAGGATGTTCTTAAGAAAATAAAATATCTTCAACCAGAGGAAATGGTTTATTGGCTTTACCGCAACTACATAGACGAAGTAGTGGCAAAGCTTAAAGTCAAAGGCGATGTAGAGCTTTCAAAATACATGCCGATTTTGCCTGCGGATACCCGTGTACCTGATCATTCAATATTCGAGCATTTGAAAATTGCTTCTGCGATAAACTCGTATGAAAAATACCAAGATAATTCCTTATTCTTCTTCTCGATTGGGCCTGTTCAATCGTTCATTTCGCAGTCACGAAAAACGCAGGATTTGTACAACTCAAGTTATTTGCTTTCCTATTTAACATTTGTCGCTACTTGGGTAGTTGCGGAAGAATATGGCCCAATGTCCATAATTTATCCCGAACTTTATGGACAGCCTTTGTTCGATTGGTTTTTGGAAAAGAAGAAGCAAATTGAAGTTAAAAACTCACTTTCAAGCTTGGTTGATCTTGCAACCATACCAAACAAATTTGTTGCGATACTTCCAACCTCAAAACAAGAAGAGTTGGAAGATATAGTAAAAAAATGCGAAAAGGAAGTAAGAGAAAAATGGAACGATATAGTCGAATATGTACTTGATAATTTCCTCACATCCAAACCACAGCAAGAGATAATTGACAGACAAATCAAAGACTTTCCAGAAATTTACTGGGTTATTGTTCCATGGAGAATAAATGGAAAAGAAGTGCAGATTGAAGCTTTCAGAGAATTAAAAATAGAAACCGAGACTATTGAGAAGATCATAAAAACTCTCAAGAAGCAGTCCCTTCCTGTAAACGTTGGAATATACTATCCTTTGATCTATTCTCTTGGTGAAAAATTCCTCAAAGCAAGAAAGCAGTTGAGAAACTTTGTGCAAACTGAAGAATATGGGAAAAAATGTACCATTTGTGGCGAACGTGAAGGAGTAGTTTCACAAGGTAACGTTAAGCCCGACAAAAAGCATATTTTGAAAGATAAAGAATGTTTGTGCGTAAACTGCTTTGCAAAAAGAATGCTGGATGAGTATTTGGAGAAAAAAGAATTCCCCGGTGCCACATTTGGCGGCTTTCCATCGACAGCGGAAATATGTCTTGCAGACTTTAGAGAAAAGATTCTTTCTAGCGAAGACTGCAGAACTGCGTATGAGGAATTTTCAAAAGAATTTTCAAAACTTTTGTCTGTGAGAATTGTTAAAGATTCCGTCGTGCCCAAGTTGAAAGATGACTTTGATAAGATAGCTGAAAACATCTATGGTGAATGGCTATTTGAGGAAAATCTAACTCAAAGAAAGATTAAAGAGGAGCTTGGTGAAGTTGAGAGAATTGAGAAAAATCTTCCAGAGCTTAGAGAACGGCTGAAAGAGCTGCACAAAAAGGTGGGTAAGCCATCACCTTACTATGCGGTGATCATGCTCGATGGTGACAACATGGGAAAATGGCTTTCCGGCGAGCTTTTACCTGATATTAGATACAGTTACAACACCGAAGTTTATGAAAGCTTCTCTGATAGCTTTAAAAATAATCTACCCGAAAGAAAGCTGCTAACTCCTGCCATTCATGCTTCTATTTCACATGCTTTAAGAAACTATGCTATAGAGTTTGTCAAACCTATAGTTGAAAAAGAACATCTTGGAAAGCTCGTCTACGCCGGTGGGGACGACGTACTTGCTTTCGTTAATCTGAAGGATCTAATACCCGTTCTAAGAAAACTCAGGGCTGCGTTCAGTGGACAGGTTGAAATTGTCGATGGAAGAATTCAAGTCAAGTCTGACAACAAAACAGGATTCGTTGAAAAGGACGACAAACTGATCTTAACAATGGGACCAAATGCAACTGCTTCATGTGGAGTTGTGATTGCACACTACAAAGAGCCGTTGAAGTACGTCTTGAACAAGGTTCGAGAAATGGAAGAAAAAGCCAAGCAAAATGATAGAAATTCATTCGCAATCAACTTAATAAGACGAGGCAAAGAAAGGATAATAGTGAGTAAATGGTTCGTTGAAGATAATAAGACAGATGTTTTAAGCGAGCTTGAGAATATCTTGAGGTATTTCAAGGAAGAAAAGCTTTCAAAAACCTTTGTGTCCAAAGTTTACGATTCAGTTGTTAAGACTGTGAATAGTACCAATGGGCAGCTTCGCCTTCGTGGAAAAATGCTGGAATACGAGCTCAAACGTTTGATAAAAAGATCCTCTGATCCAAACAAAATAACAAACGAGGAAATTGAAAGCTTAGCCGAAAAACTCCATAAATTGACTTACGCTTCTTTCCATTACAACTTTGGATCGTTTATTTGCTTCATTTATCTTGCTGCATTTTTGAGCGATTATCTACTTTGAGCGGGGGATTGGAAATGGTTATAAACATCAAACCTGTTGATACTTTGTTCTTCAGAAATTCAAAACCTTTTGAAGTGGGGGGAGAAAACTGGGCTGAGATCGTGTTTCCTCCCTTGCCAAGAACCGTTTACGGAGCTTTGAGAACCTACTTGATCTTGCAAAAAGGCAGCATAGAAGAGTTTAAACAAGGAAAATTCGAAGAAGATCTTGGAACAATTGATACATATGGAAAATTCAAACTCAAGGGGATATTTTTAAACAAAGACGGTACCCTTTATTTTAAGATTCCGTACGACTCGGTGTTGATAGAAGGCAAAGACAAATTAAAAACCTTAGAACTTATGGAAAAACCGAAGTTGATGATTTCAAACTATCCTTTGGAATACGTACTTTTCTACCGTGGAGGAGAAAAAGTCGAAGAACCAAGTGGATGGATTGATACCTATGAATTGAAAAAATATCTTACCGGAAAGGATGCAACGGTTAGCAAGAATTCTTTCTACAAAATAAGTGAAAAAATAGGCATTGCAAGGGATGAGAAATCGTTATCATCCAAGGAATCTTACATTTACAAAATACCACTTGTTCAACTTGAGCGCGATGTTTGCATATCCGCTGTTCTTGAGGATTCATTGAGATGCTTGTTTGACAAAGAAGTAGATATGTTGCAACTTGGTGGAGAAAGAAAATCCGCTGTTTTTGAAATTGACAAAACTGATATCGACGATGATTTAAACGATTTGAAAGATTTGAACGTTGATCTTAAGGACGGCTTTTTTAAAGTTTGTCTGCTGACACCGACAGTTTTTAAGAAAGGATGGTTACCAAGCTGGATAGATGAAGCTACAAAGGAAGGCAAAATCGGTAAATTGAAGGTAAAGCTTGTTGCGGCTGCGACTGGAAGGTACATCAAAGTTGGTGGGTGGGATCTTGCAAGAAACAAGCCCAAACCTTTGAAGAAAGCCGTTCCAGCTGGCGCAGTTTATTACTTTAAATTGCTGGAAGGCGATGAAAAAGATGTTTTCGAAACATTCCACTTTAAAAACATTTCCGATGAGTTTTCCGAAGAAGGATTTGGTTTTTCCGTGGTGGGGGTAGTAAATGGCGATGGAAGATAAAATCTTCGTGATAACTTCGGTGGGACTATCGCTGGTTGAAAATTATTCAAAAAACGGGGGAACTGCGTACCTTTCAAGCGATTTACTGCAGAAAAGCAAGAGCGAAAATTGTCACATATACAAAGATGAAATTGAAAAACGAGATATAAAATCATGGATCTCAAAACTTGAAGAAAAAGAGTGTATCAACTGTTGTGCTGAGATAAAAAGTTTAGAGAAAATTGTTAGACGGCTCGAAAACAAAAGCAGTAATCAGGCTTTGGAGGTTGTTTTGATCAAATCTGACACAATTGGTTGCCACATATCTGTAGAAGTTTTATTAAAAGTCTTACCAGATGTTTTAGGGTCTGTTCTTCAAGAGAACATCCAGCTTCAAATTTCTAAGAAATTCATAAAGGATTTGAATTTAGAAAATCCAAAAACATTTCGACAGGGGATTAAAAACTTGGTTTGTGAGGTTTCAAGCTTTTTTGACAAGGGTAAGCTTGTGTTTGACATAACCGGTGGTTATAAAAGCGTTATAGCTGTTTTATCAATACTTGCGCAGATCAATCAATCTCCTGCTTTTTACGTTTACGAAGACACAGACTGCTTGATAGAAATCCCTCCAGCACCTATAAGACCAGATCTCGCATTCTTTGAAAAATACAAAGAACTATTTCAAAAGGATGGTATCGTCCCAGAAAATGAAATTCCAAATGGTTTTCCGGAAGAATTGTTGGACATCCTTGACGAAAATGAAAATGGCAAGTTTTATTATTTGAATCCGTTTGCTAAAGAGCTTTTCAAAAAATGCGGAAAATATGCTCTTGATAGCAAAAGTTTCCTGGAAACCTATGAACATTCAAGCTACGAGGAAATCGAAAGGATAATCACCGTTGTAGGTAGTTCTGTTTTTGAAAGGAACGAACTACTCGGCAAGGACGATATAGAGAAAGCGGAAAGATCACCTGCCAACTGTGAAGAAAGAGAATGCAAAAAACTTGAGAAAAAGTTAAAAGATAAACAAAATGAAAATCTCAACTGCGCCGAGTTAGATTCCATAATGACAATTTTGAAAAAGAACAACATTGATCACTCAAGGGTAGAAATATATTTACTATACACCGATACTTTGATTTCAAAATTGGCAGCTGAGTATGTGAAGAATAGGCTCGAAAAGATGGGAATAAAATCCAAATCGTCGGTAATTCAAGGACTACGGATAGATGATTCGGATAAATTCATCAAAATGGGACTTGTGAACCTTTTGAACGAGGTGTACAAGATCGCGGATCGCAATTGGAAAAAGGTTTGTTTCAACATCACCACAGGCTTCAAATCTATCGTTCCGTACCTTACGTTTCTTGCTATGGTAAACAAAAGCAGGATTTTTTACAAATTTGAATTGGCAGATGAGCTTTTCCAAATACCGCCTTTACCTATCAGCATAGATTGGAGTTTGATCAAGAATAATGAAAAAAACCTTTTGGAAGTTGAATTCGGCGATTGTTGTATCAGTAAACAATCATACGAAGAATTAAGATCCTTGGTTGAAAAATCCGGAGATAAATACGTGTTTACAGGTGTTGGAAGGATTCTTTGGAAAAAATATTTGGAAATCAACGATATTCATGCACTTTATCTGTCGGACTCAGCGCTTAAAAAATATGAGAAGCTTAAGAAGAGTGACGAGAACCACTCTACAGCTTTTGAAAAATCGCTGAAAGAACTTCTAAAGGAGTTGCACAATGTTGGTGAAAACTTCAAAAGCAGAGACAAATTGTGTCACGATGTCGGCTGTGAAGAGTTGAAGAAAAAGGGTTTCTGCATTTTCAAAGACGAAAAAGAAAGACTCCAGCTGAGAATAATTTGGAAATGCGAAAAAACCGAGTTGTACAACACTTACAAAGTGTATGTCAACGAATTTTACATAGGTAAAGAAGTTCACAACGCCGAGAATGAATACGTCAATAAATGTCGAGAAAGTGCTGAAAAGATTCTGAAGGTCGGTGGATACAGATTGTGTAAACTTTGTAAGGACGGTTTGATAGTACTAACTTAAGAAAAAAATTTAGAAATGGGGGTTGATGGGAATGTGGAAAAAAAGATGTGCTATGTTCATAGCTTGTGAGACGTCGGTTCATCCTGGAAGTGGTTCGAGCATAGGTATTGTTGATCTACCAATTCAAAGAGAGGTACACACAAATTTTCCAAAGATTGAAAGCACAAGTTTGAAGGGATGCTTAAGAGAAACGTTTAGAAGAATGCAAAAGAATAGTTTTGCCATCGTAGAAGAGATTTTTGGACCGGAAGAAATAGGCGAAGAAGCTTATGCCGGTGCGATATCTATAACTGATGCAAAGCTGCTTTTGTTTCCAGTCAAATCCGTTAAAGGAGTTTTTGCGTACGTTACTTGCCCTCTCACCCTGAATAGGTTCAAAAAAGAGTTTTCAAGCATACTTGGTGGAAAAGTTTTTGAAAATGTACAGATAAAAGAGTCAACTGTGTGTATGGGATCAGACTTATTAGTAGATAGTAAAAGCATTATTCTTGAGGAATTTTCGTTCGATGTGGGTGAGGATGAAGGTACAACAAATATCGCGAAAGAACTTTCAAATCTGGTATTTCCAAATGATCCTGCCTACAAGTTCTGGCGAGAAAAGCTTCAAAAAAGCTTGGTGATACTTCCTGATAATGATTTTCGCGACTTTGTCACAAACTCCACGGAAGTGGTAACCAGGATAAAGATTGATACCACCACAGGAACCGTACAGAGGGGAGCTCTTTGGACCGAGGAGTACTTGCCTCAGGATACCATTTTGTACTCTTTTGTGTTAGCATCCGAACCAAGGAAAAAGGGAGCCACGTTGAAAGATGAAAATGAAGTCTTTGAAAAATTCAAAGTAATCGACAATTTGGTGATGCAAATAGGTGGAAATCAAACCGTTGGCAAAGGGTTGGTTAGAGTGAAACTTTACGAATCCAACCAGGAAGGTGATGGAAAATGACGAGCTTAATTGAACAAGACAAAGACAGAAAAAGCAAAATCGAATTTGGCCGAGCGGAATTTGCTTATAAATGCGTTGAAAATGTTATAGAAAAAAGCAAGGATATAGGCAAAGACCTTGCAGAGGATTACAAATCGTATTCCAAAAAATTGCCAATGATGATACTGACAAATGGACTGGCTCAAGCGCTTGCTTTTGTCTTTTCAAAGAAAAAAGAAACAAACGCTTGGGGTATGTTGTATAAGCATATTAAAGAATATCTATGCAACCACAGCATCAGAAAGTTCGACATTGGCAATGAAGAACTGACCAAGTGGATAATAAGCTGCGATAAGGAGACCTATCGGGCGGCAACAAAAGAAGTTCTTGCATTTTTAAGCTGGGTAAAACGATTCGCCGAAGGAATGATAGAGGATAGTGAGGTGTAAACACATGAAAAAAGAAGATGTGATCATAAGAGATGAGATAAAGTCTGTCATTAACAAAATAGATAATTTCGCAATAGATAATTTCGCACTGCGGTTTAGGTTTCCTGAGATTACGGAATCAGAAAAGAAAGGAGAAAGAAAGATCAAAATAGAGATAATAAACGACATAGATAAGGTAGGCAAAAGTATTTTCACCAGCCAGAAAAGCATTATTTCCGACATAAACGAGAGAAGAAAGAAAAGCATATTAACGCTCGAAAAATTCGGTTATAAGGTGATAGAATTCACCGCAAAGCCCTGCTGGAGAATGGTTGTCGGTCTTGGAGGAACTCATCCTCAAGAAACATCCATGATATTGCACCACGTATATGGATTTCCATACATTCCAGGAAGCTCGATAAAAGGTGTCACAAGATCTATGTTCATACTCGATTGGTTTGAAAAGGTTAAAAAAGCTTTGGTTTCGGAGAATATAGATCTAAGTAAATTCGTCGCAGGACTCGAGAATTACAATCCAAAAAGCGCAAAGAATCAACTTCCAGAGTATTACGACAGAGAACTTGTCGATCTCTACTCGAACATTTTTGGTACGCAAGAATACCAAGGAAAAGTGATATTCTTCGATGCCTTTCCCGTAGGAGAAATAAATCTCGTGCTTGACATCATTAATCCACATTATCCGGATTACTACTCCGGGAACAAACCACCTGCGGACTATCAAAATCCTAACCCGATCAAATTTCTAACCGTTGCAAACACAAATTTCTTATTTGTGTTGGCAGGCGAGAACGAAAAAATCGTTATTGAAGCTGAAAGATATCTAAAACAAGCCCTTCAAGCCATAGGAATAGGTGCAAAAACATCACTAGGATACGGATTGTTCGAAATCTTATAAATTGGCTATTAAAGTAAAGAACACAAAAAGTTCGCCAAACAAACTTGTCGTCGACCTACGATAATGCAAAAACTACTGGAGGTCGACGACAAACAGTTTTTACTCTCTATGACTGACCAAACTCGAGTTAGATATTTTTAACTCTGAATCGCAAGACCTCTTTCACCCCCCAGGTCGACGACAAATTAGCTATACGAATTTCCAAAAAGTTGACTTGGCAAAAGCAAAAGTGATATAATTTGACCAGAATCCAAAGATGCTGGTATAATCACATATAGAAAAAACGGGTTTGGACACTACCTATGAGGAATGGAAACTTTGTATACACAAGTGATGAAGGGTCTGGATATTGTGTTTGGACACTACCTATGAGGAATGGAAACCATTCATGCTTTCTAGATATTACAAATCCCACTACAGTTTGGACACTACCTATGAGGAATGGAAACACTTGAACGCCTTGCGGGCAGACTAAGAGAATATCCGTTTGGACACTACCTATGAGGAATGGAAACGCTCGTTTGCTTCTTCAAGCAGTTTTGCGGTGATTGCGTTTGGACACTACCTATGAGGAATGGAAACGAGGCTTTTTCGGCTCAACTGGCAACGTCGGTTCAAGTTTGGACACTACCTATGAGGAATGGAAACAATGGGAGGAACTGTATACTACTGCGACACAGATTCGTTTGGACACTACCTATGAGGAATGGAAACTTGTGAATTCTTATAACATCACCTTCGATCCACTCTAGTTTGGACACTACCTATGAGGAATGGAAACTGGGTATGTGGGCGCAAGTTTTGAATCAAAAGACTTAGTTTGGACACTACCTATGAGGAATGGAAACATTTCCGTTTGCGTGTGTTCGCCTGTCACTGTTACGAGTTTGGACACTACCTATGAGGAATGGAAACACTACGTAACATCTACACGTGTGTTCACGTTCACCTCGTTTGGACACTACCTATGAGGAATGGAAACGCTTTTTGACTTATTGCACTGACGTTTGTGTTGATTGTTTGGACACTACCTATGAGGAATGGAAACCTTTCAACATAATTGGTTGTGATGTATCAGCACCAAGTTTGGACACTACCTATGAGGAATGGAAACCAGCGTTTATTCGATGAAAACTAAGAAGTATTCTATACGGTTTGGACACTACCTATGAGGAATGGAAACACGCTTGCCTCTCTGTGTCTGAGGCCAACTGCAATCAAGTTTGGACACTACCTATGAGGAATGGAAACTTTCCAAGTTTAGATTTAGCGAGTCTGAACAAATGTGTTTGGACACTACCTATGAGGAATGGAAACGTTGCTTTGCAGGGCAGACATATGTCTGCCCATTCCTGTTTGAACCCTACCTATGAGGAATGGAAACGCCTACAACAGCAACTTTCACTCCACTCACCTCCCGTTTGGACACTACCTATGAGGAATGGAAACCCTATCCAGACTCTGTAGTGCGTTTTTGAACCTTACCTATGAGGAATAGAAACAAGCCTTAGGGGCTTGGGAGGCTGTTTCTGCGTTTTGAATTTACACTGTTGGGAAGACAGACAAGTCACTGAAAGCAATGTGGTGAAGTTGTTAATCGAAGGCGAATTTTTGTATAATCTGAATTAGACGATCTTTTCATCGCGTCTTGATATCTTGTTTTCGTGGGGGTTATTTGTGTTTTTCAGAGTGAATTATCTGAGCCGTAAGGGGTGATGGAAAGATGGTTGTCTTTAAACAAACTTCCGAAAATGATCTTTTTATCCTCCTTGGAGCACTCTTGCATGATATCGGCAAGTTCTACATGAGAACAGAAGATCAAACCACAAAATCCCGTGTGAGCGAAAAATACAGTTATTTCATTCAACAAGAAGGCTCGTACGCACCTATGCATCAACATTGGGGGGCTTATTTTGTTGAGCAGGTTCTTCCAAGCTCACTTAAAGGAGTGCAATCGATCGTTTTGAATCACCATAAACCATCTTCTTACGAAGAACTACTTGTCGCTGTGGCGGACAAACTCTCTGCGTCTGTTGATAGAGAATCATACGACCAAAACCAGTTTGAAGAAAGAATCGCGCAAATGACCTCCGTGTTCTCAAGCATCAAGCTTACGGATTCAAATACCACTCCTGTTCATTTCAAGGAACTTGTTGCAAAGTACGACGTAAGATTTCCCAGCCCCTCTGCTGCGAATAATCTGGCTGACGCTTACAAGAAACTTTGGAAGTCTTTCGAATCGCAAATGAGAAAGTTGAAAGATTCATACGAACGAAGTTTTATCGACCTGAACGACTATGTAACCGCTGTTTACAACTTAATTCAGGTTTACACCTACAACATACCTTCAGCGTATTATTACAGCAAACCGGATATCTCTCTTTGGGCTCACAGCAAATCAACCGCAGCAATCGCTTTCTGTTTGGATCGACAGCTGAAAATGGTCTTTGGTGGCAACAAAGATCTTATGAAACGCAAACTCGAACAAATGGTAGAAAAGCTGAACAACAGAGCACCTCTTTCCGATGAAAATATTCAGTTTCTACTTGTCAAAGGTGATGCGTCGGGTATTCAAGATTTCGTCTTTGATACCTCAACTGAAGGTGCACTTAAAGCCTTGAAAGGCAAATCTTTCTATATCTCTTATCTCTTAGACACGATTGCAAAGTATATTCTCAAAGAAATCAACTTGCCAATTTGCAACATGCTTTACAACGGCGGCGGTCATTTTTATCTTTTATTGCCGAAGTATTCTGAAGAATCTCTGAATGACTTTCAATCCAAAATCGATGAAGTACTTTTCAAAGCCCACAACGGATCTCTAAACGTGTTCATCGAAGGTATTGAGGTTTCTTTGAACGATTTTCAGCAAAACATGGGAACCAAGTTTGATTCGATCACAAGAAAACTACAGATAAAGAAGGTTAAGAAACTCAACCAACTTATGAAGCGTGAGGACTTTTTTGAACCTTTTATCGATCCGGAGAATGCGTGTCCTTACTGCGGAAATCCGATGACCACGAATACAGCCAGTGAAGGAAATTGTAGATACTGCGAAAGCTTTGTAGAACTCGGAGATCTGTTGATAAAATCGCAGTTTATCAAAGAAGAGTGGCAAATGGAAAAGGTCAGTCAAAAACCAAAGAACGTTTTAGAGGTTTTCGCCGAGTTTGGTAGAAAGGTGCAATTGGTGGAAGAGGAAGATAAGATCTCAAATACCACAGTAATAGATATGGCAAAAATCCAAGAAAAATACGGTCAACCTGCCGAAGAATTCTACATTTATGAAGCTCTGGACCTTTCAACCCATGCCCCACTAACGGCACCATTTGCAGGTGGAGGTCAAATACTTTCCCTTGATGACATAGTCAAGTATGCCAAGGGTGTTGAAACCTGGGGGATGCTCAGAGGAGACGTAGACAGTCTTGGGAAAATCTTCAAGGAAGGTCTCGGGGAAAGAAACTCTCTTTCAAGAATCATGACGCTCTCTCAGGAGTTTTCACTTTTCTTTGGTTATCATTTCAACAAGCTTGTGAAGGAAGAAAGCTATTATTCCATAGTCGTCTACGCCGGTGGGGACGATTTTTGTGTCATAGGTCCTTGGTCGGATTTGCCTTATCTTGCAAGGTTGATTCGTGAAGACTTTTCCAAATACGTTTGCAGCAACCCAGATATAACGGTTTCAATGGGCTTTGAGATCTCTGAAAGCAGAAAATTCCCAATATACAGAGTAGCCGTAGCATGCGGTGAAAGTCTTGAAAAAGCGAAAGCCTATGTGCGACAGAACGGTAAAAAGAAGGACTGCATTTGCTTTGGTGGAAATCAAGTTGGTTGGGAAGAATTCGATAAGATGAAAGACCTTAAGGAAAAACTTGTTGAGCTTCTCGAAGTCAAGGGTGTAGCAAGATCTCTTATAAACTCCATCTACAAGACCTGCATGCTCGAGGAAGAAGCCAAAAGGGAAAAAGAGGTTTTCAAATCTTGGAGGTTGGTTTACTACATAGCCAGGATGATGGACCGTTACAAGGACTTGAAAAAGGAACTTGAGGAGCTTTTGTACAAATGGTTGATTGAAAAACAAACAAACACTTTGTATAAACACGCCTACCTTTCAACACGGTGGGCTGAACTTGAAACCAGATCGAAAGGAGGGGAATAAAGCATGCCTCAGTTTGATCCAAGGGCTAATCAGCAAACAAGGGGGCGGGAAGGCAGAGGACCAACTCAGGAATTACTTTCGACGATTTTGCAGAATCTTGACACTGCCCTCGATCCACAGAAAGATCCAGATGGAAATGTGTTTTCTGAAGTAGCGGAAGGAACAGGGAGGTTCATATCGAATGTGAATCCAACGCAGCTCAGGAGGATTTTCACCGAGGTCAAAAGACTCTCGGCAAATGATCCTGCGTACAAGTACAAGATGAAACTTGTACGAGCAAGGGTTGCATATGCTGCTGGAAGGTTCTCAGAACTAAAAGAATTCGCCGAAATTGTCAAGAAAGCGATTACGGTCGCAGAGAAAAATGCAGAGAATTTTAAAAGGTTTTTAGACTTCTTTGAGGCAATCGTGGCTTATCACAAGTATTTTTCAGTGAAGTGAGGTGAGCACGATGAACGTGATTTTGAAAGGTAAGTTTGTTGTCAGTTGTGAAATAGAAGCCGTAACAGGTCTTCACATAGGCACAGGCAGAAACAGCATGGAAATAGGGGGAAATGACAATCCCGTTATCAAGGATGCTGAAGGGAAACCATATATACCAGGATCATCTTTAAAAGGTAAGATGAGGTCGCTTATGGAATTTGCCGAGGAAAAGGTCAAGGAAAATCTTTTGATTGAGGGCAAAAAAGGAGAAATATACATGCACATGTGCGACGATCCAGATTGTGTAGTGTGTGGGTTGTTTGGTCGAAACCATGGTGATCACACATTTAAGAACGGTCAAAAGCGTGATTTCACAAAATCTGTACTTCCAACACGATTACTTGTTAGGGACGCAAAACTCGTAGAAGACTCGATCAGTGAAGAAATGAAAGATTATTTGGATATGGAATGGACTGAGGTAAAGTGGGAGAACTCATTGGATAGAATTACATCAAAAGCAAACCCAAGGCAAACTGAAAGAATACCAGCCGGAGCTAAGTTTAGTGCAGAATTTGTGGTCAACAGATTGGTTGTAGATAATCAAGATGATGGAACAAAGTTCATCGAGAAGCTCATTCAAGCTATGAAGTTGCTCGAAGACGATTATCTTGGAGGGCATGGATCAAGAGGATCAGGTAAGGTTAGGTTCGTGAATATAAAGCTTTCTTATAGAAGTAAGGAGTACTACGAAGGTTCTAAAAAAGAGGAAGAAATACTGCAGGCTGATAATCTCCAACAATTGACTGAAAAGCTGGCTGATTTTGCTCAAAAGATTTCCTCCAAGGAATGATCGTCTATGAAAAGGGGAAAAGTCTATAAGATCAAGCTAAAACTTAATTCGCCATTTCATCTTGGAAGAAAGGAGAAAACCCACGGTTCCGTTGATACCATATCCCATTCCGACACACTCTTCAGCGGAATAATGAACTGTCATTCTTTGTTATACGGAGATGAAAGAACAACCAAACTAGTTCAAGCTTTCTTAGAAGGTCAACCTCCGTTCAGAATCTCGTCCACGATGCCTTACATAAATGATATCTTCTTTGTATTCAAGCCGCTTGGGATGAATTTGAAAATCTATGCACCAGACGAAGAAGAAAAGAAACTGAAAAAGGCCAAGTATATCCCTGAAGAGAATCTTTTAAATGGTTTCAAAGGTTCATTCACGACGGTTGGAGAATTGTTTGTCAAAAAGGAAGATGCTGACAAACTCACACCGTTTGCAATTCCCCAGGAAAGAGTTAGAGTGAGTCTTGATAGAACCAGCTCAGCCTCAAATGTTTACTATTTTCCAACTTACTCCTACCACAAAAACTCCGGTTTGTGGTTCTACATTGAAATACTGGATGAATCCGTGGAAAAGGAAATTTTTGCAGCAATTAAACTACTCGGAGATGAAGGTTTAGGTGGAGATAGGTCAATTGGATTGGGGTTCTTCGAGCTTGCAACGGCTCCGGTTCCGATGGATTTGCCATTCGCTCAGCACGATGAAACACAACTTTACACAACTTTGTCGCTGGTAAATCCTCGCAAAGGAGAGGCAGAAAAATTCAGGTACTACGATATTGTTAACAGGTCTGGTTATCTGTACTCCAAGGGAGATCAAGGCATCAAGCGAAAAGCTGTGAGGATGTTTATCGAGGGAAGTGTTTTTGAAGGGGAAGCTTTTGGTCGTGCCGTTGATGTAACTCCACCAAGCTTTAAGGAACATCCAGCATTGAGGTACGGTTTGACGTTTCCTGTACCCCTCCCCAAGGAGGTGAGTTTCATTGATAACTCACTCGAAAACTTATGAGATAACAGTTCTCACACCACTTTTCATATGTTCAGACCTTAGAGACAAGCTGACAGAGATAGATTTTTTCCTTGAAAACGGCAAAATCGTTGTCATCGATTTTGACAAACTGCTTTCTTTGACAAAGAACAACGAAAGGTTGCTCGATGAGATTTTGTTAGGTCTTGAAGGCTCTGTGGCGTCGTTCGATCTTAAAAGAATTCTTCAAAAGTATCAAATAAAAGTCGAACAATGCAAAAGATACGCGATGAACTTTCGGGGTACTTTTCCCTCAGGAACAAGGAAAGAGATTGCGTGCTTTGTCAAAACCGCTGGGAAGGTTTACATACCCGGTTCATCTTTGAAAGGAGCCATAAGATCTTTCATAACTAAGGCACTTCAAAAGAAATTTATCGCACTTTACGATAACGAAATAGCCAGAGTTAAAACTAATGATAAAATCAGCGATGCTGGTGTTGAAAGGCAAGTATTCGGAGATCCGTATGCTTCCGTTTTCAAGTATCTTCAAATCAGCGATTCGAATCCTATTTCGCCTGAAAATTTGGAAGTTTTCGAAGTCAAGATATTGAACATATGCAATGGAAGAGCAAAATGGTATGCAAAGCCTCAAAACGTTGAGAATCCCAAAGATGCTCTCTCGAACTTTGTTGAAGGACTACCTTCAAAAATGAGCGTAACTGGTTCCATAAAAATCGATCCGCAGTTTGTTGAAAAATTGAAAGAAAAGGTAGAAGTTCAGGTAGATGATCCTGTCAAATTCCTGGCAAAGTTGATCAACCATGCTGCAAAGCATTATATAGAAAATGAGATGAATTTCTACAAGAAATACGGCATCTATGAGATTGCCGATCTTTATCAAAAGATTCTCGACAACATGCCAAAACTTAGAGAAAACGAGTTCATTTTGCAGGTTGGTTTTTCAACTGGCTATCTTTCAAAGACCGTTGGAATGTTGCTAAAACCAGATTCTCTCAAAAGAGTTGCTGAAATTGCTTACAGAAATGCCAAACCTGAGCTATTCCCAAAAACAAGACGCATAGTATTTAACAACGGGAAAATTTTAGCTATTCCAGGATGGATCAGGGTAAAGATAATGTGATATCCAAAATCACCGAAACAAAGCTAATCTATTACTATGCGATCCTCCACTTTGTGGCAAGGGAGGATGGGATTTTTCTCCCCTTCTCATACTATGCTGACTTTTTTGAAATCGTCCGAAACATCATGAAAACGGACATCTTCTCAATCAGTCCTATTATCACGAAAAACAAAAAAGAGGTTCAGGATGGGCTGTGGGTTTTCAAGGATTTTCGAGTATATTTGGTAAGTCCATTCATAGAGTCAGTCGGGAGAAACTTTGTTGACTTTCACGAAATCCTTAATGCCTACCACGAGGGAATTGAATTGAGCCAGGTGGTTCTCAGAAGCGCACCGGTTAGAAAAACTGGAAAACTTCTCAGCGGTGTTTTTGCAAATCTCGATGGAAGATGCATAGACTATGAACAATCTCCGGAATTGTTTTCCGAGTGTTTGAGGCAGTATTTACTTCAAATCCACAAGCTGAAATATGGCACAATTCCCGACGATGTACGATTCTTCATTAGATTGAAAGGTGAGATAAGAAAGCAAAAACTTTTGGCAGATAGATTGGAGTTTTTCGGAGACGTACAGATTTTTTCGTCCGATGAACTTGCCAAAACCTTTTGTGAAATGTTTAGCTTAAGATGAATTCAAAGCAAGGTGATGGGTATGAAAGCGCTGTGCTTTTTAGGCACCGGCAAATACCAAGCCGTGACATACACATGGGTGGATACCGATGGCAATGCAAAAAGCTATTCAACAGAGCTTTTTCCAGAGGCTGTTTACCACATTTTTGAACCTTCCATGGTTTATGTATTCGTCACCAAAGAAGCCAAAGAGCGTTACCTACCGAAGCTTCAAGAACGGCTCAAAGACAAACTGTACCCAGTGGATATACCAGATGGCAAATCGGAAGGGCAGCTCTGGGAAATATTCGAAAAGTGCGCAGACATTGTCAAGGACGGAGATGAAATCATTCTTGATATAACACATGCCTTTAGAAGTCTTCCGCTGATTGTCTTTACGGTTGCGATGTACTTAAGACAGACCAAAAATGTGACAGTCAAGCACATTGTGTATGGAGCCTTCGAAGCAAGGGATGAGAATAACTGTGCCCCGATTTTTGACCTTACAGCTATGGTTGATCTTTTGGATTGGATCAACGGTGTGAACGCCTTTGTAAATTATGCAGCAGCAGAGATTTTTGCAGAAAAGCTTGTTCATACTCAGAAAAAACTACGAATGGGTGGTGGAACAATCTCCTCTGAATTGCCAACGCATTTACAAGAAATAGGTAAAAAGCTCCGGACTTTATCTTTAAACCTTCATATGAATCGCCCGATTGAAGTGATGAAAGATGCCAACGATCTTTTGTCAATGTTGGGCAGGGCTCAGGCTGAATTGCAAACTTGGGCAAAACCGTTTGCTGCAATTGCCAAAACTCTCAGTAAGGAAATCTCTGAGCTTGCGTACGCGGAAGCAGAAAAATTAACCAAACAGAACCTGGAAAAACAACTCGCCATAATTGCCTACTGCATTAGGAAAAATCTGATAATTCAAGCCTTAACGCTGGCGAGAGAGCTTGCCATCAACTGCTTGTTTTTTTCGTGTGGTATGAAGGATCGATGGTTAAAACAACGTGAAAGGGAAGAGATAGAAAAATTGATTAACTCATATGCACAAGAACAGAGGGAAGAATCGCAAAAAGATGGTAGGATAGAACCAAGCTGCCCAGATGAATTGAAAGCGTCCTTGGGGCGAATTTGGAAGGATATATCAACTGTCAGAAACGACATAGCCCATTGTGGAATGCGCGAATCACCTATCCGTGCAGATACAGCTGTCGAAAAAGCTAAGGGAATCTATGACGAACTTAGGAGATTGCTTGATCACATCAGCGAATAGGTAAAATCCCGAACCTTTTGGATACATTTTCAAAAAGACATCGCAACAGAATTTATTCGCTATGCTGAGTTATTGTCGACTCATTTTACTATTTTGAGATCAACCCAAAATCATTCGTAAAAAATCTTACAAAAGCTGACTTGATGAGAGCAAAAAACAATATAATCAGCTTATCATATTAAAGGGGAATTTTGAGATGTTTGAAAATCAACAAACCAATCAATTTAGCGAAATAGCCAGTTCAAAAGGAATTGAAAAGCTAATTCAAGCACTAGAGGATGGTGATTGGCGTATTCGCAGGTTAGCAGCTGAAACACTTGGAAAAACAGGTGATCCAAAAGCCGTTGAACCTTTGATTCAAGCACTGGAAGATAATGATTCAATTCTTAGAAAATTAGCGCTGAAGCTCTTGGTAGAATAGGTGATCCTAAGGCTGTTGAGCCGTTGATTGAACGATTGAAGGATAGTGACCCATACGTTCGCAAATCAACAGCCGAAGCTCTTGGCAAAATAGGTGATTCAAGGGCTGTTGAACCTTTGATACAAGCGTTAAAGGATGATGATGAAAATGTTCGCAGTTCGGCATCAAAAGCGCTCGAGAAAATAACTGGTCAAAAGTACTGAACAAATGGATGCAAATCAGCTGGCAAGTATTTTTCGAAATGATTTAAGACTAATTGTGTCAATTCGATTGTTTTCTTCAATGACAAGCAATAGCAAAATCACTCTTTTTGCTTGATAACCGATGATAACGTAGAAACTACTGCTATGACAATGGTGTCAAACTTATAAACTACACTTGATTGCTACCTATGAGAAAGAAGCGTTTGATATTTAGTAGAAACACGCATCCTTTCACTGCTTTCAACTTGTCCTGCTCTGCCATATAAACTTTTGCACGTTGTTTTTTTTCTAAGCTTTCATGCCAAAGGTTTTGGTACGCAGTAATTTTGTTCGTAAGTCGAACTTGTCGTCGACCTACGATAATGCAAAAACTACTGGAGGTCGACGACAAACAGTTTTTATACACTACAACTGACAAAACTCAAGTTAGATATTTTTAACTCTGAATCGCAAGACCTCCTTCACCCCCAAGGTCGACGACAAATTAGTTATGCAAACATTCCAAAAGTTGACTTGACAAAAGCAAAAGTGATATAATTTGACTGGAATCCAAAAATGCTGGTATAATCACATATAGAGAAAACGGGTTTGAACCCTACCTATAAGGAATGGAAACAACTCTAACTTCGAATCTGTCGGGATATATTGCTGAGTTTGAACCCTACCTATAAGGAATGGAAACAGGATTGATTCTTCCACCACCTTCAAATGTTAATGCAGTTTGAACCCTACCTATAAGGAATGGAAACACAAACTTTCCATCTTTGAACAACAGTGAAGCACTTAACGTTTGAACCCTACCTATAAGGAATGGAAACCTACATTCATTGTAATCATTCAACCACCTCCAATCGTTTGAACCCTACCTATAAGGAATGGAAACGTACGTATAGTCTCCGATGATAATTTCCGCCATTGGTTTGAACCCTACCTATAAGGAATGGAAACTTGTTTTTTTGCAAAATTGATTCGATACACGAAATGAGTTTGAACCCTACCTATAAGGAATGGAAACATGTTTTCCACCAATGCGTCCAATCGATCCCGTTCAGTTTGAACCCTACCTATAAGGAATGGAAACACCATATGATGTGTTCGTTCGTACTATGGACCAGGTGTTTGAACCCTACCTATAAGGAATGGAAACTACGTATACACAAACGTCTGATAAATTTGAATCACAGTTTGAACCCTACCTATAAGGAATGGAAACTTGTTCCTGATGTTTAGCGCCTTAAGCACGGAATCCTCAACGTTTGAACCCTACCTATAAGGAATGGAAATTTTTCGAGTATACCAGTAAGTTCGGAACTGTGCAAAGTTTGAACCCTACCTATAAGGAATGGAAACTTTGATTCGGTAACTTTTATTTTTTGCTTTATAAAGGTTTGAACCCTACCTATAAGGAATGGAAACGCGTTAGACAAATTTGTTAATTCAACAGGCTTCTCTGGGTTTGAACCCTACCTATAAGGAATGGAAACTGATATATACGCGTGAAATCCGTAATCACTCGGAAAATGTTTGAACCCTACCTATAAGGAATGGAAACTGTATCTGAGTGTAAGAGATAGTGCCTTGAAAGATTGTTTGAACCCTACCTATAAGGAATGGAAACAGTACTAGTACATGCCGGCAATCTATCCAACCGCTGTGTTTGAACCCTACCTATAAGGAATGGAAACTTTTCTTCGCCGTTCCTACGCTTAGTCTATATTCTTGTTTGAACCCTACCTATAAGGAATGGAAACGGATCTGTTACTGCATCTGGTCTTTCGTTAAGCATCGTTTGAACCCTACCTATAAGGAATGGAAACAGCTTGTCTGCACTTGGCGCAGATTGTATGCTAAGGTTTGAACCCTACCTATAAGGAATGGAAACTATTGTGATAGACTGTGACCACATTTTTATCTCTGACGTTTGAACCCTACCTATAAGGAATGGAAACGTATTCAGAACACGGTGTCACGTACAATTTGAAATCCGTTTGAACCCTACCTATAAGGAATGGAAACTTTGGTTTTAGCGGGCGCTGCGAAGGCGGGCGAGCGTTTGAACCCTACCTATAAGGAATGGAAACTACGTATACACAAACGTCTGATAAATTTGAATCACAGTTTGAACCCTACCTATAAGGAATGGAAACTTGTTCCTGATGTTTAGCGCCTTAAGCACGGAATCCTCAACGTTTGAACCCTACCTATAAGGAATGGAAATTTTTCGAGTATACCAGTAAGTTCGGAACTGTGCAAAGTTTGAACCCTACCTATAAGGAATGGAAACCACGTCCGTTCATAATCACCCCTAATAAGACCTACCGTGTTTGAACCCTACCTATAAGGAATGGAAACTCGTCGTGCGAGCCGTGCGAGCTTGCTTCTGTCGTGTTTGAACCCTACCTATAAGGAATGGAAACGGTCTTCCGTTACCAATTGATTGCCTTACGCTTTTGTTTGGACCCTACCTATGAAGAATGGAAACGGTATTACAGGCACAAAAGTGTAATGTCCGCAACAAACGTGTGTGCGTCACCTAAAAGGAATGAAAACACCACCATCCTGATACCTAATAGATCTTGTGGATAACAGCAATGCGCATGTCATTTATTGAAACTGCTTAAAATAAAGCAAAAAGCACACCTTGAAGTTGAACGGTTATTGGTAATAATTTGCTACTAAAAATTGTTCAAAAGCTACTATTTTAGAATCCCAAGATACGGTGTAAATTCTCTATACGGTGTGACGTTCAGTCTTCTTTGAAAGTCGAAGAAATCATTTCGAACCTGCCAGATTTTGCTCTTGCCTTCTCGCTTGCTTTGTTCCTCATTGCAAACATACGCATCTTTGGGATGACTCTCGACTAACTGAGAGCAAATTGTTTGTTGTGCGAGGAAAAAGGAGGTGAGATGGTGGTCAAACCCATCTATGCTCTGAGCGATGAGGAATACCAAAGGTTAAAGGATTTATCTGGAATGGACAACGAAGGACGCCTACCAATGATGCTCGAACCATTGGATTTTGAGTCAGATGTTGAAGCATACTTCAAAATCTTCGGTGTGCTGGCACAGACTCAGCAAGAAGTCTTGGTCATAGGTACGGCTATTATCAAGAACAAGAAAAAGCAGAAAACAATCAAAATGCTTACGCGTGCGCTGATAAAACCAGGTTGTATCGTGTACAAGACACCGATCGTGATTAACGAAGTGGACTCGATTATGAAAACTATGTCGGAAAACACCGACTTGGAAGTCTACAGTAACGAGGACAATTATCTTGGGTTGATGAAAGGAGGTAGTTCGGTCGTGTCGGATTTTCTGAAGGCTTTGAGTAAATTCAGTGAGGTTACGGAGGACGCGTTGAATGTACTTCATCTGTCTGTCCAAGAACTTGAGAGTTTAGCAAATTTGCTACCGACTGAACGAGGTTATACAATAGAAGTACAGAACCTGAGAGACGAGGCACAGGAGGCGTTCAAGAAAATTTACGGTTTAATTGTAAAGGCAACAGAGTTATACGTAAGGATGAGCAAATCCATGGTGGAAGAGTGATTTTCTCTAAACCAAGGGGGTGTGTACTTTGAAGAATTTTCTTCATGCACTTCGATCCATAGGTTTGATAAGTATCGCCGTTATCCTGTTGATTGCCTTACCCGTGATTATCATCGTAACAACATACATTTTTGGAATATTCGTGGTGTGCCTTGCGGTCTTTTTCATCGTCAAAGGTATACTGGGTTTGAAAGAGCTTAAACAGAGGAAATAAACACTTTGGGGGGTGCTTAAGATGGCAAGCTTGGGTGATTTCTTCAATCGTCTGAAAAATCTCGTTTCGAACAAAAGACTTGATGAACTTTTCAACGAGGTTTTGAGATATTTGAGAAGGTATCACGTACCAGAAATTGTCTATATAGTACGTCGTTTTATGGTTTTCCTTAGATTAATTGGCAAGCCAAAGGCTTTGCTCATCGCTTCGTTGGTGCTTGGTTATGTGCTATTGCCTCTTGATCTTTGCCCAGATTTCATTCCGTTTTTCGGCTTGCTTGACGATGTTTTACTCATAATAACAGCCATGGAAATGATCGCCGCTGGAGTGTACAATTTTCAAACGATTTTCAGAAGGATGATAAAGCGTTTCCAACAACAGCGCATAAAGCAAAAACCAAGCAGAGAGATTTACAGAAAACTTATCCAACTTGGTTGCTGAGTGCAAATCGTACGTTGGCAGCTTACAAAGTGAAAGGATTGGCTGAGGCGGTGATGCGATGGGGGGAGAAATGCTTGAGATTGCGGCTGAATTAAAGAAGCATTATTTGGGTTTTGTTTTATCGAGATTAAAGGCTGCAGGTTTGAGTGAGGAGAATAGTTGAAGATATGAGATTCTTCAAAGACTCTGGGAGCATTACAGACACAAGCTGAGGTGTTTTAACAGGAACCGGTTATGGTACAACAGAAGTGATGAGGAGCTGGTGAAGTGGTTATTTCAATTTCTTTTATTGGTGCAGTTTTCCTTCTTAAGTTGACAGGTCCTAGACCATATATGAGTTTAGATAGCGAATCTTCATATGTTTATACCAAATTGCCTAAAAGTATTTTGAAAATGATTTTCTTAATGTTCTCTTTAATCAGTTATTATCACGTGCTAGTTAACAGAACTCTTTTAACCTATAAATTCATCCATTACAAAATCGAAGAAAGCGATGTGCCAAGAAAAAGGAAAAAATACATCTATGACAGGTACGTTGAAGTCAAATGTTCCTCTTTCGACGTACAGGAAGATTCAAACGAAAAAAGCCCAATGAAGTTTTGGTTGGCAAAAAAATGCAGAATAAGGTACATAAACAATGGCAGGGAATGTGGAAAACGCATTGCAGGTAAATCAAATTACAACGTCATACCTTTCGAAGTTAAAACTGAGGATGGTAACCTCACGGGAGCAATAGGTTGTGAGATCGCAAGAGATTGCTTAGTTATTAGATTTGATAAGCGATTTTTCAACTACACAATGGTGATTAACCTTTGCTCGGCAGTCTGCAAGGCAATTGAGAAACTTTTCAACTACGGTGAAAACGAGCTCTTTTTCCTTGTGGATGAGAAAATGAACCTCAACGATTCAGACCACATTTTCGCTTTATTCTACGATAGAACAGGAAACGAAGAGATCGAGTTTGAGACCATCGCAGAAAATTTTATGGACATTCTTAAAGTTGCGTACGATTCTCTTAACACGTGCAACTGCGTTAAAGGTTGCACGAATTGTATGGCGATCCGCAGGGTTGACTATGAGTATATATTCGATAAACAAAAAGCTATCAAAGCTTTGAAGCTATCCATATTTGAAAGGGATGAAACAACGAAATACTGTGATGAAGAATCTGCCGTTGTTGAAGAGGTTACTGTAATCTCCGAGCCAAATACGGGCAAGTTCCGTGTGCAATCTTCTTTGATTAATCGGGAATTCGAATATTACGAGAGCACTTTGGATAAGCAGAAGAAAGTCAACTTGGAATACAAAAATCTTGCAAAAATTCTCAAGCTATATTGTGGAAGAGCTGATGAAATTGTTATAAAATCAAAACAGCAATGGGTTGTTGAAAAGATCAACTTTCTGACGTCCTCTGACGACACTTACATTGATGAATTTTGTTTTTACCGACTTGCCTATAAAAACGTTGTTGGAATAAAGATATAATGATTCTTGGAGGTGGGGCGTTTGAATCAACAACCAAAAAGAAGCAATCAAATGCTCAGAGAGATGTATAATTCGTTGAAGACCCATCTTAATGCTAAGGATTTTCAAAAAGCTTATGAGATTGCGACTGCGATCTTGAATGAGAATGACCCATTTTGGACGAAGCAAGTCAACAGATACCTTCCTTGGATTTTGTTCAACCTCAAGCTGAAATCCCAACGAATATCCTTAGAAGAATTGCACCAAACCGTTGAAACGATAGTAACGCTGAGCGAGAGAAAGAACGGTTTTGTTTTGCGCTCAGTTTCTATTCTTGCCTCGGAAACCCTTAAAAAGGCTGATCGTAAAAAGGGATTGCAAATCTTGCAATCGGCGAATGAACTGTTGGACAAGATAAATGTTGATGAACTCAGCGACAAACCGTTGGAAAGTTCAAAGTATAAAGATAAAGCAGGTAAAAACAAGGTGCTTCCATCTGAAAGAGAAAAATGGTATCAATTGAAAACCAAGATTCTGCTTGTCCTTAAAAAGTACGACGAATGTATTCAACAGTGTAGAAATGCTTTAAAAGTATCAAATTTAATTGATCCGGTATGGTTTTATTATAGAATCGCCTGTGCAAGTTCTTACATTGGAAAATACGAAGAAGGTCTCGAAGCCTTGGAAAAAGTGTTACTTTACAAAGATGACTGGTATGTTCAAAAACTTTTCTTTGAAATATACGCTAAGATGAAAGACTTTGACAATGCGCTGAAATATGGATGCAGAACCGCCCTTAACAGTGCAAGTGACTCGCAAAAGTTGACGTTCTACCTGAATTTCGCGGATTTTCTCAAGGCACATAACTACAAACGTGAAGCGGACTTGCACTATTATCTCTATCTAAAAACCTTGGAAAAGATGAAGGATGGTCAGAAAAACGACACAAATGTCAAGAGAGTCTATGGCAGTTTGACCGACAAGAACGTCGTAAAAATGAGAGAACAAGATGTCAGATCAGAACTGGCGAAGTTTTGGAAAGATAACAAATTCAGAAACGAAAAGCAACTTGAAGGTACGGTCGCAAAAGTTATCAACAACGGTGCTGGATTCATAAAATCTTCTGACTCTCAAAGCTACTATTTCAAGTTAGAGGATGTGGAAAATGCCCCAAAAAGCGCTCACGAGTTGCGAAACAAAAAAGTCAAATTCTATCCCACCAAAAGCTATGACAAAAAGAAGGGCATGGAAAGCTGGGCTGCTGTGGGAATAGTGGTTGTTGAGTAGGCAAAATTTATTCGCTATGCGAACTTGTCGTCGACCTATGATAATGCAAAAACTACTGGAGGTCGACGACAAACAGTTTTTATTCTCTACGACTGACAAAACTCAAGTTAGATATTTTTAACTCTCACTCACAAGTCCACCTTCACCCCCCAGGTCGACGACAAATTAGCTATACGAATTTCCAAAAAGTTGACTTGGCAAAAGCAAAAGTGATATAATTTGACCAGAATCCAAAAATGCTGGTATAATCACATATAGAAAAAACGGGTTTGGACACTACCTATGAGGAATGGAAACAGTTCTTCTTCCAATGCCAATGCCGGAAGACTGTCCGTTTGGACACTACCTATGAGGAATGGAAACCAGCATACAGCATTGCACCAACAACATCGGAATCTGGTTTGGACACTACCTATGAGGAATGGAAACGCATACCAATTCACAAAACTTTGGTACTTTTCCAATTGTTTGGACACTACCTATGAGGAATGGAAACGGGAATGTGGTACAATTATTTATGAGCGCATAATTAGTTTGGACACTACCTATGAGGAATGGAAACTGCCGTATTCGTTCATACCAACTATAATCCAGTCAAGGTTTGGACACTACCTATGAGGAATGGAAACAATCCTGCCGGGACATATTCGCTTTTAACACCTACGTTTGGACACTACCTATGAGGAATGGAAACTTGTTTTAGCGCCCTGATTTTGGGCGCAGATTTAGTGTTTGGACACTACCTATGAGGAATGGAAACTTTTTTAGCATAAACATCACTTTCTAATAAAGAAAGTTTGGACACTACCTATGAGGAATGGAAACCTTTTCTTGATTGCATATAGTGCTACGTTTGCAAGAGTTTGAACCCTACCTATGAGGAATGGAAACCCAGAAAAGCAGGAAGGCGTTTACTATATTGTATCGCGTTTGAACCCTACCTATGAGGAATGGAAACTCGAAATCTGCAGAAAGGTTGTTTCTCGAGTAAGTGGTTTGAACCCTACCTATGAGGAATGGAAACTTTAAACATCCAATCGAGAAAAAACTTATCTTCCCAGTCGGGTTTGAACCCTACCTATGAGGAATGGAAACTTGAGTTCCTCGTCGTTTACAGAACCACTCACATCTAGTTTGAACCCTACCTATGAGGAATGGAAACTTGAGCGACCACGACGGAATGTGGAAATCTGTATAGGTTTGAACCCTACCTATGAGGAATGGAAACCTCTATAAACAATTCAAAAACGAAATCCATCAATACCGTTTGAACCCTACCTATGAGGAATGGAAACTATTAGAAAGTTGGTCGTGGTGTGATATAAGATATAGTTTGAACCCTACCTATGAGGAATGGAAACTTTTCAACCAACCAGACCGCAACCCGCTCGTTAATGCGTTTGAACCCTACCTATAAGGAATGGAAACGTTTCATACCTTTGACCTTTCCCGGAACACCATCGAGTTTGAACCCTACCTATAAGGAATGGAAACTTCGTTTCCAGTACGAACCTGAACATCCTGAACCCCTGGTTTGAACCCTACCTATAAGGAATGGAAACCTTCTGAGATTTTGCGCCCGCCATGGGTATGGGGGGGTTTGAACCCTACCTATAAGGAATGGAAACGGGAATTTCTCCCTGGTATCTGTGACAAGTAAAAAGTTTGAACCCTACCTATGAGGAATGGAAACTAAGCCTCCTGCGGCTATTTCATCACCAATATTTTCACGTTTGAACCCTACCTATGAGGAATGGAAACATACGCACTAACATTTTCCGCAATCCAATTTGTAATGTTTGAACCCTACCTATGAGGAATGGAAACAGTGATGATCGTATTGGTCCATACCACGGACAATTCAAGTTTGAACCCTACCTATGAGGAATGGAAACAGTAACGGATTGACAGATCCCAGCAGGGATCCACCCTGGTTTGAACCCTACCTATGAGGAATGGAAACCGTGTGTCTGTATGCAGTAGATAGTACTTGGAAAGTTGTTTGAACCCTACCTATGAGGAATGGAAACGTTTCTACCAAATGGACCACAACCTGCTCGTTGAAGCAGGTTTGAACCCTACCTATGAGGAATGGAAACTACCGAAATAAGGTTCTCGGCGGCTTTGGCCGCGATTACCCGTTTGAACCCTACCTATGAGGAATGGAAACCCCAATTTAAACGTTGAAACCGTGCTGAATAAAGGGTTTGAACCCTACCCATGAGGAGTGGAAACAATATATTCAGGTCGCATGGCAGGTAGAGAGGTCGGTTGTTTGAGCATAACGATGAGAAACTGAAACGCTAACATCGCATCTGCGTGTACCCTCTTTTTAGCTGTCTGAATACTACCTATGAGTAATGGGAAACTGTTAATTCATCTATGAGCATGTTAATCATTCATTCGTTCGAACAGCACCTAAGGAGTTTAGAGACTCGTCAGCGCCTTATCTAACGGATGTTAATACGCTTATTTGTACACCGCAAAAAGAAAATGGATAAAGGCTGCTTAGATAGCCCACCTTGCCGGAGTCCTGGAATTGAACTTCAACGTTTTGAAAATCCAAACCTTAATCGGGTGGTTAGCAAGGGGGAACTCAAAAGACTTTCGAGAACTTAACAATAGCAGTAATATCACAAGCCAAGCTTGAGAAACGAAATCTGAATCAGAATAAGATGCATTTTTTGGAAAAAGTATAAATTCCAATTTATTAAATGCAAATTTGGTAAATCTTGATTCTGCAAAGTGTATAATATCAACGGGGTGAGGAGATGCTCATAAACAGGGAAAAGGAATGTGAATTTTTGAGGAAAAAAGTAGCGAGCAACAAAGCCGAGCTTTTGGTCATATACGGTAGAAGGCGAGTTGGAAAAACCTTTTTGCTCCAGAATTGTTTGCAGAATGCTTTGTTCTTCACCGCTGATCTTTCGAACAATCTGCAGTTGATGAACCGATTTCTCGATGAAATAAAAGACATTTTGAAGCTACCACCAACCTTGAGAATATCCTCTTGGGACGAATTTTTTGCTCTTCTTAAGAATGTTTTTGAATCAAGAAATAATTTAAAGACCATCGTATTTGATGAATTTCAATACATTCCCATGCGTGATGAAAGCTTTATGAGTATCTTTCAAAGATGGTGGGACGAAGTCTTTTCAAAGATGAAAGTGAAAATCATCTTATGTGGTTCATACGTTGGAATAATTGAGAAAATTGCTCTTTCTCAAAACAGCCCACTGTATGGAAGAAGAACTGGGCAATATGAAATTCTCCCGCTTGATTTTTTTGATTCGATCAAATTTCTAAGTTTCGAAAGCAAAGAAGATTATGTGAAAGCCTACAGTATCACAGACGGCATACCGATTTATCTTCTTGAATTTGCAGAATACAAAGACTTTGAAACCGCTTTGATGGAAAAAATCCTTTCTCCTGGAGAATTTTTAGTCGACGAAGGAAAATTCATCACCTTGGAGGAATTCAACGATCCTTCGAACTATTTTTCCATCCTCGTTTCAATAGCCAACGGTAAGACTACGCCAAATGAAATAGCCGCAGATTCCGGTGTTGATTACAAAAGCATAAACGTTTATCTTTCAAAATTGGTTGATCTGAAGTTTGTGGAAAAGGAATTCCCATTTTCAATTAGCAAAAAACCAAAGCAAAAGCCGCATTACCGCATTTCGGATGAGTATTTGAGGTTTTATTTCAGATACCTCCATGTTTATAAGGATCTAATACACCGAGGGAAGAAAGAAGAAGTAAAAGAAAAAATACTTGCATCTTTTGACCAACATGTCTCTTTCACATTTGAAAAAATAGCTCGACAGCATCTTTTAAGAAAGTTTGGTGTAGAAAAGGTTGGAAGATGGTGGTCAAAGGATGTGGAAATAGATTTGGTTGCCATAAAGAATGATATTTTATACGTTGGAGAATGCAAATGGACCAACAAAAAGGTTGACAACAGAACTCTGAACAAACTTAAAGGTAAAGTTCCCTATCTTTTGAAAGAACTTCAGATGGATAACCTCAACGTTGTTTATTGTCTTTACTCAAAAAGCGGATTTGAAAACCTCAAAGAATCTGAGGAATTAAAACTGATTGATCTTGAGGAAATTTTCAAATAACAACTACTTCGCAAAGCTAACTTGTCGTCGACCTATGATAATGCAAAAACTACTGGAGGCCGACGACAAGCAGACTTGCGTTCATCCACGACTTGCAGACCACCTATGAGGGATGGAAACACTTCCTTTTCAAAATTTAATGTCTCAACGAATGTTCGTTTGGTCTACTTATAGGGAACAGAAACGAATAAACTGTGTAAAACGTACAAAAACGCTGAAATTTTGGATACTATCTATGAAGAATGGAGCGCCGCTACAAAATTCAATGTCCAAGCAGCTGTTTCAACTTGCTTTCAAGCTCCTTAGGATCAGTGAAAACAAAGGCGTTGATTTTCAAGGCTAAGGCGCATTGAACGTTTTTTGGATCGTCATCAGTGAAAAACGTTTCTTCCGGAGCGGCATTTTCACTTTTAAGGATGTACATGAAAAAATTGGGATCTGGTTTGGTGTAATGTATCACGTGTGATGCATAAACTGCGTCGAATATATCATAATGACCTTTTTTCAGATGTATTTCATAATGTGATAAAATGGTGTTTGTTCCTGCCACCACTCTAAAATGCTTTCTTAGCTTTTTGATGAGCTCAATTGTTCCATCGATCGGCAATGGATCGAAAAATTTTGCCCAAAGATCTTCTGAAATGCTTTTGCCAAAAAGTTTGGAAAAATTACTCCAAAAATCTTCCACGCTGATCAAACCTTTTTGAAGCAAATCAAGCCCGCTTGACTTTGCCAACTTTAGGAATTCTTCTAAGGTTATACCAAGATATTTTGCTATCTTAGGTGCCACAGAGGTGTTTGAATAAACAACGTTGCCAACATCGAAGATGAAAAGTTTCATCCCATCTCTCCTTTAGTTTTATCTGCCAGTTATTCTATCAATAAAATAGTATTTGGAGGTGATAGATTTGAAGTTTTCAGAATTTGTTTATCAAAGGCCGAACGTTGATCAACTGGAGGAAAAGCTTAGAAATTTGATCGAAAGCTTCAAAAAAGCAAACAGCTTTGAACAAGCGCGGGATATTTTAAACCAGATCAACCAGCTTAGGAACGATTTTTCAACGGCTTCAGCTATTGCAACCATAAGGTACTGCATGAACACTTTGGATGATTTTTACAAAAAGGAGAAAGAATACTTCGATGAAGCGTCACCAAGAATGGAGGGTGTAATCGTCGAGCTTTACAAAGCGCTTGTGAGTTCACCGTTTAAAGATCAACTTCAAAAGGAATTTGGAAATCAGCTTTTCACCATAGCTCAGCTTCAAACAAAAACATTCAAACCAGAGGTGCTTGAGGATCTAATTCTTGAAAACAAACTTGGAACTGAGTATTCAAACCTAGTTTCTTCGGCCAAGATACCTTTTGAAGGGCAAAACCTTACCTTGCCGCAGGTTGCGGCTTTCATGCAAGTTGCAGATCGACAGGTTCGAAAGAAGGCAGCTGAGGCTTACTTTTCGTTTTTTGAGAGAAATGAAGAGAAAACAGATAAGATTTACGATCAGCTTGTTGAGGTTAGAACAAAGATAGCACACAAATTGGGGTATGAAAATTTCGTTCAACTTGCTTACGATAGATTGGGTAGATCCGATTACAATCCAAAAATGGTTGCAAAATTCAGAGAAGCGATAAAAAAGTACATTGTACCGGTTGTTTCAGAACTTAGGGAAGAGCAAAGAAAACGATTGGAAGTGGATGTTCTTAAGTACTACGATTTCAGCGTTGTGTTGAAAGAGGGAAATCCAAAGCCAAAGGGAGAACCAGATGAAATAATTCAAAAGGCAAGGCAGATGTACGAAGAAATGTCGCCGGAAACCGGTGAGTTTTTCAACTTCATGCTCGAAGACGAGCTGATGGATTTGAAAAGCAGGGAAGGTAAATATCCAGGAGGATTTTGCCATTTCATACCCAACTACAAATCGCCTTTCATATTTGCCAACTTCAACGGTACGCAGGACGATGTGGAAGTATTAACACACGAGGCAGGGCATGCTTTCCAAGTTTATCGAAGCAGAAATTTCACGGTTCCAGAATATTATTGGCCAACGACCGAATCTTGCGAGATTCATTCCATGAGCATGGAATTTTTTGCATGGCCATGGCTTGAGCTGTTCTACGGTCAAGATGCCGAAAAAGCCAAGTTTGTACATCTTTCGTCTGCGCTTTTCTTCATACCTTATGGAACCCTTGTGGATGAATTTCAGCATTTGGTCTACGAAAATCCATCGATGACGCCGCAGCAAAGGAAAAAACTTTGGAGAAGTCTTGAGAAGATATACATGCCAGAACTCGATTACGATGGAAATAAATTTTTGGAAAACGGTGGAAGGTGGCACAGACAGACTCACATTTTTGAAAGCCCATTTTACTACATCGACTATGTTCTTGCACAAATATGTGCCTTCCAATTTTGGATCAAATGGGAAGAAAATAGGAAAAAAGCCTTCGAAGATTACCTTAAGCTTTGCGATGCAGGTGGAAGCAAATCCTTCATGGAACTCGTTAAACTTGCAAATTTAAGTTCACCGTTCGAGGAAGAGACGATTAAAAAGGTCGCAGAGAAGGTTGTCTTGTGGCTCGAAAAACAAAAAATATAAAACCCCGCCTTTTTGGCGGGGTTGGTGCCGAGGGCGGGACTTGAACCCGCACGGGCTAGAACCCACATGGACCTCAACCATGCGCGTCTGCCAATTCCGCCACCTCGGCACTACAACACTATTTTAACATTTGAAATGTTAAAAGTCAATTTGTCTATAGCTGGTGCCGAGGGCGGGAGTCGAACCCGCACGAGGGGGTCAACCCTCAACTGATTTTGAGTCAGTCGCGTCTGCCAGTTCCGCCACCTCGGCACTCGTTGATAATTCTACCACACGATCTTTTTTAGTTCAAGGGGGCAAATCTAAATACAAATGCGCGGCAAAAGCTGTAAAATTGAAATGAAAAACTTTCATGTTGGAGGTAGGAAAAATGAATTGTGCAATCGTTGTTGATAGCACCATAGATATACCTGAAGATTACGTTTGCCCGATTCCGTTGTACATCTTGCCACTTAGAATATTCATCGATAACAAAGAATACAAAGATCGAGTGGATATCTCTTGTGAGGAAATTTATGAAGAACTCGAGAAAGGAAAGAAAATCACCACGTCCTTACCGAGTCCTTCTGACGCTTTGAGTTTGCTGCAAAAGTTGAGCAAACAGTTTGAGCAAATAGTTGTTTTAACTGTTTCCAGTAAGCTGAGCGGAACCTTCAACATGATAAAAATGTTGGTCGAACAAATGAGCTTGAAGAAAGTCAACGTTTTTGATACTAAAGCTGTGAGTGGGAAAATTTTTCATATAGTTCAACGCGTTGCCGCAGATTTGCTTAAAGGCGAGAAAATCACCCAAGAAAAGATACTTGAATACAACAAAAGTTCCTTGATGCTGTTCGTTTTAAATTCCCTTGAATACCTCAAAAAAGGAGGAAGGATAGGAAAGCTGAGCGCTTTTATGGGAAAGCTTTTCAACCTCAAGCCCATTCTTTCTATAGACGAAGAAGGCGAAGTTTACAAAGTCACAACTGCCAAAAGTGAAGAGCAAATGATCGACAAGATAGTTGAGCTTGTTGAACGTTTCGCACCAGACAGACGAACCGTTTACGCTGGATATGGAAAAAAGACCATGGAAAGGCTTGTTTTCAAGCTTCAGGAAAAACTTGGGAAGATAGCTGGACTTGCTCGGATAGGACCAGCGGTGGCTGCGCACGCAGGACCTGAAACCTTTGGTGTTTTGGTGGTTAAAGAATGAGGCTTTAATCGTTTTTTAAGCACTTTTTGGTAAACAAAAAAGGGTGAAGCTTGTGAGAAAAATTTTTGTGCTTATTTTGGTGTGCATTTCCCTGGTCAATTTTTCGCAAGATTTTCTTGCTAGGATAAAAGAAATTCAAGCTTTTTACGATGCTCTTGACTTGAGTTTGGTAAAAGTATCGATTTTGGATGCAGTAAGGATAAGCGGTATTAAGGATCCAATGGTTTGTTACCTTGATCTTTCAAAAGATGAATACGTTTGGGTTGTTCTAAGCGTTGTGGAAAGAGTTGAAATTTCTGCAATTGATGGAAGAATGCTTGCGAGGTCTACTTTAAAGATGGACAATTACAGTTATTCCATTAACCTTCAAAATGCGATTTCTTTGGCTATTCTTTCGATCGGAAAGAATGTTTTGTTTGCATATCCAACTCACGAAGGCTGGATAGTTGGAACTAAAGAAAAAGTAGCAGCCGTCAGTATGAAAACGACTGCGGTGATTTGGATAAAGGATAGACGTGAATACTTTGAAAGTTTGAAGGTGCAAGGTGGTTGACATGCGAATTCTAATCGTCGAGGACAACGAAGATTTGCTCAAAACCGTTAAAAAGTTTCTTGAAAAAGAAGGTTATGTGGTTGATACGGCAACCGATGGCGATGAAGGGTTGGATAAAGCCTTTGAAAATCGTTACGATTGCATAGTTTTGGACATAATGCTCCCAGGGATCGATGGCTTTGAGTTCGTCAAGGCGTTGAGGGAAAGTGGCATAGAAGTTCCTGTTCTGATGCTTACCGCTTTGGATGCTGTGGAAGACAAGGTAAAAGGGCTTTCTCTTGGCGCGGACGATTATTTGACGAAACCTTTCGATTTGAGAGAGCTTTCGGCAAGAATAGCGAGCTTGATTCGAAGATCTCAAATGGTTAAAGGCGAAGAGTTGAAGTTCAAAGATCTTAAAATCAACACGAAGGCTAAAAGCGTTCGAATAAAAGATGTTGAACTTAAGCTTAGCAAAAGAGAATACGAACTTTTGGAGTTTTTCCTTAGAAATCCAAACGTGGTTTTCACTAGGGAAGAAATTCTTGAAAAAGTTTGGCAGAATGAAAGGTACATCAGAAGCAACGTGGTGGACGTGTATATTTCGTACCTTAGAAATAAGTTGAGAGATTTTGGGTACGATAAGTATATAGAAACTGTGCCAACCCTTGGGTATAGATTCCGATGGGAAGAAAGGTTATGAAATCTCTTCGAAAGAGTATAGAGAAGTTCTACCTGTCGATTCTCATCATCAGCCTTTGTTCGATAGCCTTGGTTTTGTTTTTCGTGGTGGAAAGACTTTCAATAAATCAAATCGACAGAGAACTTGAATATTTCATGGCGGATTTGATCAGATATCTTGAAGAACCGACGAAAGAACCTGTGGCGTTGTTTGGCAAAAGGGACGTTGGATTTTTGGTTGTTGAAGACGGTAAAACCATTGCAAGTTTTCAAATCCCAAGCGACTTGATTTTTCAGCTTGTTTCTTTTCAAGAAGGTTTTCGCTTCTTTTCAGGCTACAAGGTTTTTGTAAAACCTTTCGAGGTTTACAAAGTGATAATAGTAAAAAGCACAAAGCAAAGGAATACAATGCTTTTAACGCTTGCGTTCAGTTTGATTTCAACCTTGGTTGGAGTCATTCTGCTTGCAATGTACTTTGGAAGCAAGCTTGTTGAAAAGCTTGTTAAACCAATTGAAGATATCGGGCTACAGATGGACGAAGTTTCAAAAGGTTTAAGGGAAAAAATAGAGGTTCAAGCCACCAGCAAGGAGGTTTTTAAACTTCAAACTCAGATCAACGAAGCTTTGGATCGGTTGAAGAAAACCATGGAAGAACTCAGAAGTTTTGCTTCGTATTTGTCTCACCAGCTTAGAAATCCCCTTGCAAGTGCAAAAGCGCAGGTTGAATTTTTGCTTTCATACCAAGAACATTCCCAGGAACTGGAATCTGTCTTGAAAAATCTGAACAAAATGGTTCGAATCATTGAAGGATTGCTTTTGCTGGCTAGGATTCAACATCAAAAGGAAGGGAACTTCGTGCAGGAGGATTTGTCTTCAATTTTGATGGAATCTTTGGAACAGCTCATGCAGAAGTTTCCACATATAGAATTCGAGCTTGACATACAACCGAAGGTGACTTTCTCGTGCATAAAAGATTTGATGGAACATGTTTTTACAAACTTAGTGGAAAACGCTTGCAAGTACTGTGAAGGTTCAAACCAAGTTTTTGTAAGACTTTATAAAGACGACAGCACGGTGATTTTCAAAGTTGAAAACTTTGGAAGAGCGATACCAGAAGAAGAAAGAAACAAAATCTTTGAAAGATTTTTCAGAGGTTCAAAAACAAAAGGAGAAGGGCTTGGCTTGGGTTTGCCAATAGCAAAAGCCATCGTTGAACTTCATAAAGGACAGATAAGGTATTACCACGATCAAGGAAAGAATGTCTTTGAAGTTTTGTTCAATGATTAGAAATAATTTTCCGCTGCGTGGATGGCAGCTATAGCTCCATCGGCCACAGCGGTTATTATCTGCCTAACGTTTTTCTTTCTGACATCACCTATGGCGTAAATCCCTTTAACTGATGTTTCCATCCACTCGTTGGTGATTATATAGCCTTGTTCGTCGAGTTGAACTATGTCTTTGACTAGCCCAGAGTTTGGTGTTAATCCTATGGCTATAAAGACTCCATCGACTTCTAACTTGCTTGTTTCTCCAGTTTTGACGTTTTTCACAACAACGGCTCTAAGGTATTGATCGCCTTCGAATTTTTCAACCACCGTATCCCACATGAACTTGATTTTTGGAGTTGCAAAAGCTTTTTCTTGAAGGCTTTTCACAGCTCTAAGTTTGTCGCGCCTGTGGATGACTGTAACGCTTTCAGCAATTCTTGCAAGATAGAGCGCATCGCTTATGGCCGTATCTCCTCCTCCCACAACCGCGACCTTTTTGTCTTTGAAAAAATAACCATCGCAGGTTGCGCAGTAAGAAACTCCTTTTCCCGCAAGTTCTTTTTCACCTTCAACGGAAAGCTTTTTTGGTTCAGCCCCAGTTGCGATCATCAAAACTTTGCCGCTCACAATTCTCTCAGAATCAGTTCTAATGGCTTTCAAGTCTCCATTCAAGATTACCTCTTCAACAGTCTCGTTAAGAAATTCTGTGCCAAGGTATTCGGCGTGTTCTTTCATCTTCGAAGCCAACTCTTTTCCTTCGATGTTTGGAAAGCCAAGGTAGTTGTCTATAGTTGTTGTGAAGTTCAATTGCCCTCCCTCAAGAACTTTTTCCACAACAAGCACGCTCAAGCCTGCTCGACGAGCGTAGACCGCTGCGCCAAGCGCAGCAGGTCCACCACCAACGATCACAACGTCGTAATAGTCTTTGATTTGCTTTGCAAACTGAAAATCAAAGAACATTTTTTATGCGCCTCCTACAGCCCTCAAAAGCTCTCTGATGAACGCACCTTCAGGATAGGCTCCGATGAAGTCAACTTTGTCGTTGATGAAAGTATGAGGTACCGACGCGATGCCATATCGGATACTTAACTCTGGAAACTCGTTTGCTTCGATCATTTCTCCAACTATGTTTGGATTCACCAAGGCAGCCATGTGAGCTAGCAAGACCGCTTTTGGACAGTACGGACAAGTCGGTGTGACAAAGACTTTGATGTTCACAGGTTTGTTTATCGATTTAATTTCTTCTATCTGCTTTTGGTTGAATAAAACGGGTTTTCCAGTTGAAACAGCGACTATATCTTGAAGTAAGGTTGAAAATTCATGTCCAGAGGGTATACCGAAAAACCTTATCCTTGTGTCGTTACCGTTTTTGTCGAGCATAACAATGGCAGGCGTTTTGTCAATGTTGTATCTTTGTGCAACTTCTTTGTCCCTTTTAATGTGGTACGTTGTCACCTCAATTCTGTTGTCTATGCTTGCAAGCTCGTTTAAAACTTGGTTTGTCAGATCGCAGTATTCACATTCAGTTGCATCGTCTACGAACAACAAAATCTTCACTTTGTCTTTCAACTGTTCTTCAAAAGCTCTTTTCAAGTACTGTACGTCTTTTTCGCTCAACAATGCCATGTTCTTGCACCTCCGAAAGTTTTGCCTTCGTTTTCCATAAAAATTCTACCATATTAGTCGGAATTTATTCTTTTCTGTCCAGTAAAGCCGATGTAAATCCTAGGATAATCAACAATCCTCCTAAGATCAACTTACCCGACGCGTTGGCGTAAAAGTCTGACAAAACTAGGCCTGTAGTTAAAAGTCCCCAGCACGAAAGAAGCGACGAAAGGTTTCTGTGTGTTGATTTTCTAAACAGGTACATCCCAACGTATTCCTTTTTGGTATATCCAAAGGAAAGGAAAAGAATTCGGAATCGTTTGTCTTCTTTTTCCAGATATTCTGTTATCCTTCCTATGTGGTAAAGAAAGGCTATGATGCAGTATATAACAACGCTTCCTATGCTGTTTTTGCTGAATGAAGAATTGTACATGATCAAAAGCCCTGTCACCACAAGGAAGTTGATCGATGAAAACGGTGACAGGGAAAAAATCACAGTTTCTGTGAACTGAAGCCAAGCAAGTAAAAGCGCTCCTACTATTCCAATGGACGAACAAATAAGACCGAGGATTAAATCAGTTACAATTTCCATCACTGTTTTTGGCTTTCCTCCTCTTTTTCATTTTTTCTCAAAATTTCGGCAATTCCAGCTATGCTTGAAAGTATACCAGATGCCTCAAACGGCAGGAAGATTTTCGTTGCTTTTCCATTAGCTATTTCTTTCAAAGCCTCAAGGTATCTGATTGCTATCAAGTCGTTGGTTGGGTTGCCTTCGTGAATGGCTTTGAAGATTTTCAAAATTGCCTCGGCTTGTCCTTCGGCCTCCGCGATGAGTTTGTACCTGTTTGCCTCAGCCACCTTTTTGATCGCTTCCGCTTCTCCTTCTGCCCTCAATATCGCGGCGTTCCTTTCACCTTCGGCTTTCAATATTTCGGCTTGTTTTATACCTTCTGCCTCAAGTATGGCAGCGCGTTTTGTTCTTTCAGCTTTCATTTGCTTGCTCATCGCGTCGGTTATGTCTTTTGGAGGATCGATCTTTTTGATTTCAACTCTTGTGATTCTAACTCCCCATTTGTCCGTTGCATCGTCGAGAACTGTTCTAAGCTTTGCGTTGATCTTTTCCCTACTTGTAAGCGTTTGATCCAGTTCTAGCTCACCTATGACGTTTCTCAGGTTCGTTTGGGCGAGCTTTAAAGTGGCAAATTGGAAGTTGTTTACGTTGTAAACAACTTTGTATGCATCCGTGACTTCGTAGTATATGACGGCGTCGACTGTTACGACGACGTTGTCTTTGGTTATGACTTCTTGTGGTGGAACGTCGATGACCATTTCTCTCATGTCCACTTTTGTCATTCTGTCAAAAAATGGGATGATGAAATGTAAACCTGGGCCGACTTCTCTGTGGAATTTTCCAAGCCTTTCTACAAGTCCTCTTTGGTAAGGTCTAACGATTTTGATACCAGTTGCGGCTATTATGAGAATCAATAAAACAAGCACACCCAACGCTATTATCATCCCTGTTCACCTCCTTCTACCTTTCTAACAACAACATGGGCACCTTCAACTTTGAGCACTTGAACTTTTTTGCCTTCTTCGATTACAGTGTCGTCTTCAGAGTAGGCTCTCCAAATATCACCTTGGATTTTCACAAGGCCTTTGCCAGCTTTGTTGTCAATGGTTTCCACAACTGTTGCTATTTTACCAATGATTTCGTCGATATGGATTTTTCTTGGTTCTTGCTTAACCAACTTTTTCGCAAGTGGTCTTGTAAGAATGACAAGGATTGCACTTACAGCTATGAAGGTTAAAAGTTGTACAAGTGTTCCAAACATCGTGCTGACGGCCGACGTGACAAAGGCTGCTATTGCAAACCAAAGCAGAAAGAAAGTCGGGGTTAGTATTTCTCCAATTACAAGCAGCACGCCAAGTATCAGCCAAACGACAAAAGGTTCCATTTATTTTTCACCCCCTCTTCAATAGGTGAAAAGACTTTCCGGATCGACGTACATCAGCTGAAAGTTTCCATCGAATTTGATATTCTTGAGGTACCTTTCTATTTTACCACTGTAGCGCGTGGATATGTGGTAAAGAATTAACTTTTCAACGTTGGCTTGTTTGGCTATTTCTATGACTTCTTCTATGGATGCATGGGCGTTCATCTTCCTGTCTGATACTTTCAAAAAGGTACAATCGTGTACCAAAATTTCACTGTCCTTTGCATCTTGTGGATCTATACCGTAGGTATCGCCAGATATTGTTAGCAACTTTTTTTCGTAAATTTCGGTGATTGCATCTGAACCAAGTGTTCTTGCAAGTTTTGCGATCTCGCTTTCTGGAAGATTTTTGTATTCGTCTTTGAGCTTTTTTCTGGTTTCTATCACGCTGTATCCAAAACATGGATCTGAACCTGTGTGACGAACTTTGAATGGAACAACGTACCTTGAAAAACCCCCTGCTTGTCTTAAGAAAATTCTCTCGCCGGCTGAAACAGGTTGATCGATCAACTCAAACCTCAAATCATCACTCGTTTTTCGAATGAACTGAAGCCATTCTTCTATGGCTTTGTTTCCTTTTGGATAAAAAACATAAAGTGGCTTTTCCCTATCTCCCATCGAGTTGTTCCTGGTGTTGACAATTGACCAAAGACCTGCGATGTGGTCGATGTGCCCATGCGTTAAAAAGACGTACTTCACCGCGTAAATTCTGTTTGACATCGTTAAAGAAACGCCTTCACCAGCGTCAAAAAGAATTCTTTCAGGTGCGTAATAAACCCATGTGGAATACAAAGCTTTGGAGTATATTTGCAGTATCAATCAATTTCACCCTTTCTCTTCGGCGACAATTTCAACTTTTACAATTCCCTTCACACCACCGGGCAGTCGAAACTCCACATCGTACAGTCCGACTTCCTTTATGGGCTTTTCCAAGTTGATCCACTTTTTATCGATCTCCAAACCTGTTTGCTGGGAAAGTATTTCTGCTAAATTGGCGCCGGTTATAGCCCCAAAGAGTTTACCACCTCCACCGGCTTTTGCAGAAATCTTATGAACCGATTTTTGCAGTGTTCTAAGAAGTTCTTCGCTTTTTCTTTTAATTGCTTCTTCCTTTTGAGCTTTCATTGCTTTTTCATGTTCTAATTTTTTTATCTCCGAATCGGTTGCAATTTTCGCCAATCCGTTTGGAATCAAGTAATTTCTGGCGTATCCATCTTTTACTTCCTTAAGTTCACCCGCTTTTCCCAAATTTGGAACATCTTTTAGAAGAATCACTTTCATATTTTTCACCCTCCTTGGTTGATACTTCATCATAAAATAATGTCTTGAAATCTCTCAAAAATATTGTACTTTATAAAACACGATTTTGCCACCAATTGATATAATCCATTTTGCCATTTTTTGCTATTGCAAGTGGATGTTTTTCGACAAGGAAACTTAGATGGTTGTTTCTTTTTCTCAAAATTTTCAAAAACCGTGTCAACCATTCAAAATATAACTTATAATGTTTTTTGGAAGGAGTGGTTGTTTGTGGAATACGACATCTATGTGAAGATGGCAAGAGAAGATGTTCACACCCTTGGATACATAGTTGAAGCTGAGGACAATTTAGTCAACATTCGAAAGTACGAAAATGGGCTTTTGAGAATATTGACGACCGAGGGATTGAAGGATGAGGTTCTTGATTTTCTCAACGAGTTGAAAAACTTTATTCCGCTTGAAGTGGTGGATGTGAGGGTGAACAACGGTGATATTTAAACCCGACATGATCGTTGAAAAAGTTGACGATATAGACTTTGAAAAACTTATCAAACAAGGGAAAACCTTTTTCATATTCGATTTTGACAACACGCTTGGTTATTGGAGATCTTCAAAGATACTCGATGGATTTGAAAAGATTCTTCAAAAAATCAAGGAAGCAGGAGGAGAGGTTTTAATAGCTTCAAACGGAAAACCAAGAAAGCTTTGTCTAGATGGTGTTGAGGTTTTTTGGAGATCTGGAAAACCTTTTGCCTTCAAGTTAAGAAAAGTTTTGAAGGAAAAAGGAGTTAAAAACGATCAAATTGTGATGATTGGCGATCAAATTTTCACCGATGTTTTGGTGGGAAAGTTTTTGAAGGCTTACACGATAAAAGTCGAACCGCTTAGCAAAAAGGAATTTTTCGGCACGAAGTTCTTTCGATTTTTGGAATTGATAACAAAACCACTTTGGAAAAGGTGATAATATGAAGTGTCCTGGATGTGGAGTAGAACTGCAGCACGACGATGAATACAAACCTGGTTACATTCCGCTTGAAGCTTTCAAAAAAAGAAAGGCGGAAGGAAAGGAAATCCTGTGTCAAAGGTGTTTTTGGCTAAAACATTATCGTAAGGTAAAACCTGTGAGAATCGATCAAAACGTTTTGGAAAGTCTTGAGAAGGTTGTAAAAGAAAGCGAATTAGTAGTTTGGATAATAGATATTTCGGATTTCGAAGGAAGTTACGATGAAAGAATCAAAAAACTTTTGGCTAGAAAAAAAGTTGCGCTTGTTGTGAACAAAATCGATTTGATTCCAAAAGCCGTTAAAATTGACGAAATAAGAAGCTGGCTTAAAACATGCGTCAACGTTGATGATTTTGAAAAAATATTCCTTTTGAGTGCTGAGAAAAACTACGGAATAAATTCCTTGTATAGATTCCTTGAAAAGTTCAACAAAGTGTGTTTTGTTGGTGTGACAAACGTTGGAAAATCTTCGATATTCAACAAACTGTCGGGGAAAAAGGCTACCGTGACATCTCTTCCTGGCACAACGCTTGATATAATAAGCGCTAAACTTAAAGATTCTCAAACCAAAATCTTCGACACACCCGGTTTGATAACCTCCCAGCGGCTGATGGACTTTCTTCCTGTGGAATGCCAAGCTGAAATTTGGGCCGTGAAAAAATTGAGCAGAATGACTTTTAAACCGGACAAAGATAACGTTCTTTTCGTTGGAGGAATGTGTGTTTTTGAATTTGATTTCGAAGGACCATTTAGACCCATTTTCCAATTCTTTGCAAGCGAAAAGGTGAAGTTTCATCTTACAAACATAACAAAGAAAGATCAAATTTGGGAAAAACATTATGGAAAAATGCTTGTTCCACCCTGCAAATCTTCGCAGCCTTCGAAAGAAAAAGTCAAATGGGTTGAACGATTCTTTGACTTGGATATTGGCCAAGAGCTTTCAATCGCTGGCTTGGGTTGGTTGAGCGTTCGACGAGGACCTTTCAAGGTTAAGGTGACTCTTCCCGAAACGGTTTTGGTCAAGAAAAGAAATGCACTTGTTAATCCATACAGAAATCTTCGAAAGGAGGAGCAAATATGATCAAAAAAGAACCTGGTATCAACGTTGGAGTGAGCAACAGGCACGTTCATCTTTCTCAAAAAGATCTCGAGGCACTTTTTGGTGTTGGCTATCAGCTTACCGAGCTAAAGCCATTAAGTCAACCAGGACAATTCGCTTGTAAGGAAACTGTTACCATCGTTGGCCCAAAAGGAGCTATTGAAAACGTA